>JADZGB010000017.1 GCA_020854105.1 Burkholderiales bacterium
CACGTAGGTGATCGGCAGCTTCATGTGCGCGGCGCTCCACAGCGCCTGGATGCTGTACATCGCACTGCCGTCGCCGACGATCGCCACCACCGGCCGGTCGCGCAGGGCCATCGACACACCGATGGCACCGCCCATGGCGAAGCCGATGCCGCCACTGGCGAGGCCGAAGAAGCCCCGGCTGTCGCGCAGGGGCAGGAAACTCAGCAGAGAGAACCCGGACACCAGCGCCTCCTCGAGGACGACCGCGTCGCGGGGCAGCACCTCGGTGAGCCGCATCATCAGCACCCGCGGATCCATCGGACGCGCCGCCGCGAGTCCCTGCGCGTCCTGCACCGCGCGTGCGCGCTTCGCACTCCAGTTGCCGGCGGAGAACTGCGCGCAGCGCAGGTGCGCGTCCCGGCGCTGCGCCTCGCTCATCAGGCGCTGAAGCGTCCCGACCAGCGCACGCGACGTTTCCTTGACGCTCGCCTGCACGGCGATCTCCGCGGGATAGTTCTTGGCCAGCTCCCAGCCCCGCTCGCCGATCTGGATCAGGCGCACCCCCGGGGGCATCGCATCCACCTCGCTGAACACCGACATGCGCAGCTCGTCGGTTCCGAGCAGGATCAGCATGTCGTAGGGTGCGAGGCAGTCGCGCACCTGGCGCTGGTTGCGCGTGAGCTGGCCCATGAAGGCGAGATGCTCGGAGGGGAACTGCGCGGCATACGGAACCGTCTGCTGCCACACCGGCGCACCGAGCGTTTCTGCCAGCGCGGCGGCATCGTGCAGGGCATCCCGGGTGGCCAGCTCGTGCCCGGCGATGATCGCGGGACTGCGCGCCGAGATCAGCGCACGCGCCAGCTTCTCCAGCACGATGTCCGAGGGTCGCGTATCGACCTCCACCCGCGAAGGCGCTCCCATGTCGAGCGTCCCCTGCGCATCCAGGATGTCGCCCGGCAGGCTGATGAACACCGGGCCGGTGGGCGGTGCGAGCGCGACCTTGGCCGCGCGCCGCACGATGCGGGGCAGGTCCTGCACGCGCGTGACCTCGGTCGCCCACTTGACCATCGGCTGCGCGATCGGCACCAGCGGGTCGTACAGGAGGGGTTCCATCAGGCCGTGGCCCTGCTCCTGCTGCCCGGCGGTGAGCAGCACCGGCGAGCCGTAGAACTTCGCGTTGTACAGCGCGCCCATGGCGTTCCCCAGGCCTGGGGCCACGTGCACGTTGCACGCCGCCAGCCGGCCGGAGGCCCGGGCATAGCCGTCGGCCATCGCCACCACGATCGATTCCTGGAGCCCGAGCACGTACTCGATGCGCGACTGCATCGACAAGGCCTCCATGATTGCCAGCTCGGTCGTGCCGGGATTGCCGAACATGACCTGCACGCCTTCGCTGGCAAGCAGGGAGAGGAATGCATCGCGCCCGGTGGTACGGGCGGAGATGCCACTGGATGTATCGTTCATCGAGTGCGCCGGATGCAGGTGGCAGAAGTCGGGAGCATACCCGAGCCCTGCCGCGGCGCGCTCAGGCGGCGGGAAACAGCAGCTCGACCCTCAGGCCGCCGCCGGGTGCATCGGCCAGCTCGAGGGAGGCACCGTGGATGTCGGCGATGCGCTTGACGATCGACAGGCCTAGCCCGCTGCCTCCCTTGGGCGCACCCTCCAGCCGGTGGAAGCGCTCGAACACCTTGTCGCGCTCGGCCGGCTCGATGCCCGGCCCCTGATCCTCGACCCGCAGGCGGATGACGTCGCCCTGTCGCACGACGGTCAGTTGCACGCGCGTGTTTGCGGGGGCATGGGCCACGGCGTTGTCGACCAGATTGCCGAGGAGCACGTCGAGCAGGCCCGGCACGCCCTCGACCCAGGTCGGCACGCTCTCGGCCAGCTCCAGCTGCACGTCGCGCTCCAGCGCCGCCGGCACGCGCTGCGCGGCTGCCTCCGCGGCCAGTGCGTGCAGGTCGATGCGCTGGCGCGCGCTGCCCTCCTGGGCCTCGAGCCGGGCCAGCGTCAGCATCTGCTCGACCAGCCGCCCGGCACGGTCGGCACCGGCGACCACACGGGCGATCGCCTCGTCGCGCACCTGCGCGCTCGCGGCCATGCGTGCCACCTGCGCCTGCGCCTTGATGCCCGCCACCGGCGTGCGCAGCTCGTGCGCGGCGTCGGCGGTGAAGCGGCGTTCGCGCTCCAGCGACGCGCCGATGCGCAGGAACAGCCGGTTCAGCTGGGCGATCAGCGGCTGCACCTCGCGCGGCGCGCCGGCCTCGGGCAACGGCGCGAGATGCTCGGGCCGGCGCTGGCCGACGGCGCGCGCGAGGGCAGACAACGGCCGCAATGCGGTGCGGATCGCGAACCAGATCGCGAGTGCCAGCACCGGCAGCGCGATCAGCAGCGGGGACAGGAGCGCGCCGATCATGTCGCGCGCGAGCGCGTCGCGCACGTCCGCCCGCTCGCCCACCTGCACCAGGTATTCGCGCGAGGGATCCCAGGCGGAGAACACGCGCCAGCGGCGTCCCTCCACGGTGCGCTCGGCCAGGCCTTCGGTGCCACGCCCCAGCGCCTCGTTCGGCGCGTTCATCGAATGCAGCCGCAGCCCGCCATGCCGGTCCCACACCTGGAACGCGACCTTGCGTGCGTCCTTGTGCAGCAGCGGGGCGTGCTCGAGGTCGATCTCCTCGATATCGCTCATCACCTGCGCGATCAGGAGCGAAGCGGCCTGCGCCAGATGGCCGTCGAGCAGCTCGTCGATTTCGTGGCGGGCGTCGCGCCAGGTGAACACCAGGGTGGCCGACCACACCAGCATCGTCACCGCCAGCACCAGCGCCAGCAGACGTGCCTGCAGCGATCTCACACCTGCTCCGCCCGCCCCATCAGGTAGCCGACGCCGCGCACCGTCCTGATCGCGGCCGGGTCGAGCTTGCGCCGCAGGTGGTGCACGTGCACCTCCACGGCGTTGCTCTCGACTTCCTGGCCCCACGCGTACAGTGCCTGCTCGAGCTGCGCCCGGGTGAGGACGCGGCCGGCATTGCGCATGAGCGCCTCGAGCAGGGCGAACTCGCGCAGCGACAGCTCCACCGGACGGTCGCCATGACGCACGCCGCGCGCAGCCGGATCCAGGGTGATGTCGCCCACGCGCAGCAGCGGGGCCGGGGCGCCCGAGGCGCGGCGCACCAGGGCGCGCAGCCGCGCACCGAGTTCGCCCATGTCGAAAGGCTTGACGAGGTAGTCGTCCGCACCGGCGTCCAGGCCCTGGATGCGATCCTCGACGGTATCGCGCGCGGTGAGGATCAGGACCGGAGTGCTATCCTTGCGCGCCCGCAGGGTGCGCAGCAGATCCAGCCCGGACAGCCTCGGCAGGCCGAGGTCGAGCACGATGGCGGCATACGTCTCCGCCCGCAGCGCGCGCTCGGCCGCCATCCCGTCGCTCACCCAGTCGACGGCGTTGCCGAGCTCGCGCAGGCCGGCCTGCACGGCATGGCCGAGCAGCGTGTCGTCCTCCACCACCAGTATCCGCATGGACGGCAGTGTAGCGAATCAGCCGCGCTCGTCGTCATGGCGTTGCTCCTGCTGCACCGCTCGCACCTGTCCGGTCGCCTCGCCGCCCGCGGGATACCATGCCCACAGCGCCGTGCCGGCCGCCAGGAGCAGCAGGGCGACCGCTCCATAGCGGCGCGCGATGCCCTGCCCGGACTCGCCGAGCTTGCGCCCGGTGATCATGGCGCGCACCAGGTTCTCCCGATGTAGCAGGCTGCTCGCGATGACTCCGGCGATGTGCATGCCCACCACGGCGAGCATGGCCACTGCCGCTGCCTCGTGCACCTCCTCCAGCCACTCGCCACCCCACTCCTGGAAGTAGGCGTAACCGCTGAGCGCAGTCACCAGTCCGAGCCCGAGCAGCAGGAAGACGGCGATGCTGCCCGCCGGGTTGTGGCCCAGGTAGTGGCGCGGCGAACGCGTTGCCAGACTGCGCAGATAGGCCAGCAGCTCGGCCGGACGGAACAGGAACGAGCGGAAGCGCGCATAGCGGCTGCCGACGAAGCCCCAGAGGATGCGAAACACGATCAGGCCGGCGACGCTGTAGCCGAGCATCATGTGCAGGTCGCGCCAGCGCTCGGAGTCGCCGGTCAGCCATGCGCCCGCGAACGCCGCCGCCAGAAGCCAGTGGAAAACCCGCGTGGGGAGGTCCCACACCAGGACACGTTCAGTCATTGCCGTCTCCGTCATCGGAATCATCTGGGCACGCGCAGCGAGCGCTCGCCGAAGTCACCTTGCTCCGCCTGCGTGTGGCAGGCCGCGCAATTGGCCTTGCTCCTGACCGCCGGCAGCTTCCAGGTGGCGGCGGGCACCTCGTCGTGCTCGCGCACGAACCAGCGCGTTTCGGTGATGCGCAGCACGGCGCCCTCTCCCCTGCGCGGGGTGCGGGCATTGCGCACGAGATAGGCCTCGATCTCTCGCATGACTTTGGCATCCACCGTCGCATCGGTGCCGAAGTGTCTGTCCAGTCCAGCCAGCAGGGCCCGCCACGATGGTGCGGACAGCAGCTGCGCCGGATAGGCGAGATGGCAGCTCGCGCACTCGTCCTGATAGGTGGCGTTCGGGGGACCGAACTTCGCCTCGTCTGCCAGCGCAGGCGTTGCCGCCAGCGCGATCCAGGCCAGGGATGTCACGACCGCTTTCATGTCTGCTTCCTCCTATTTGCGCAGGCTCGTCAGCCAGGTCAGCACGTCGCCCTTCTCCGCGGCCGTGCAGGCGCGGCTCAGCACGTCGTTGCAGTTACGCTTGAACCACTTCTCCACCTTGGCGCCGTCGCTAAAACGTCTGCCTTCGGCGGCGGGAGCCAGTGGCGCGATGCTCTTGCCGGTGCGCGCATGGCGGCCGGTCTGGACGGGCGATTCGGTATGGCAGCTGGAACAGCTCCACTCGCCGCCGTGCCTGGCGCGGAAGAACTGCTCGCCGCGCGCCGCGGAAAAGCCCTGGAAGGCGGCATTCGCCTGGCGGGCTTCGCGGTCGTAACGCGCCAGCATGTCGGCGGGCGTCTGTGCGCGCGCGAGGGAAACCGTCAGCACGCCGAGCATGCCGACAGCCAGCAGGGTCGCCCGGGTCATTGCGCCTCCTGTGCGAGGTGTCGATGACCGCGAGACTAGAGGCGGAAACTTAAGGAACTCTTACCGCGCCGGCTCATGGACAGTCCGGCGCGGCCGCGGCTCATGGACAGTCCGGCGCGGCCGCGGCTCATGGAGAGTCCGGCGCAGCCGCCGCTCTCGGAGAGTCCGGCGTAGCCACGGTTCTTGGAAAGCCCGGCGCAGCGGCGACTTACGGAGAATCCGGCGAAGCGGGGGCGCGGGCAGGAGCCGGCGCGTCGGCGGACGGGAGCAGCCGTCCGCCCTTGATCACCGAACGGATACGGCTCAGGTTGGCACTGTCGGCCAGCGGGTCGGCATCGAGCACGACCAGGTCCGCGAGTGCGCCTTCCGCGATCACACCCGCCTCGTGCGCCAGTCCCAGCGCATGCGCGCCGCCGGTCGTGGCCGCGCGCAGCACTTCCAGCGGCGTCATGCCGGCGCGGGCCATGCTCGCGATCTCGCGGAAGATGCCGGGTCCGTGCAGGGTGCCGATGTTGCCGGCGTCGCTGCCGGCCACGACCCGTATTCCCGCATCCAGCACACGACGCAGATTGGGTGCCGCCCGCGGCGGTTCACCCAGCATCGGTCCTTGTTCGATCGATCGGCGGATCCAGGCGGGCAGGCGATCGCGCGGCAATTCGGACAGGTCGTCCATGCGCGCCAGCGCTTCCGGGTCCGCAAGACGCCGCTCGGCTTCGGTCGGCCGCCAGCGATCCGACAGCGCGAGGCCGTATCCCTCGTAGACGAACAACGTGGGGCAGTAGGACACGTCTCGCGCCCGGGCCAGCTCGAGGAACTCTTCGTCCACCGGTGCGTCCTCAACCGAGTGCACGAGGAAATCGGCCCGCGCGCGCAGGGCGGCCTTCGCCACGACCAGTTCGGTCGCGTGCACGGCGAGGCGCACACCCGCGGCGTGCGCCTCTTCACCGGCGGCACGCACGATCGCTTCCTGGGCAGCCAGGTCGTCTCCCGGATGATGGACGAACCAGACCTTGATGTAGTCGGGATTCGATGCGAGCGTACGGCGCACCAGGACACGCGCATCCTCGGGCGTTTCCACCTTGACGATGATCGGCCCGCCGGCATCCAGTTGCGGGCGCGCGACCATCGACACCAGCGGACCGGCCACCGCCACGCGCGGCGCCCACGGGTTGTCGCGCGCAGCGTCGCGCACCACGAAGGTCCACGGCGAGCCGCCCACGTCCACGACGCCGGTCACCCCGCTGCGCAGCCACGCGCGGAAGGTCTCCGGCAGACGCGCGCGGTGGCGCGCCTGTTCCTGCGCGAAGCCCACCCGATACGACAGGTTCGCGATATCGGGGCGCGCGTACAGGGTGCCGGACAGCTCGAAGTGCACGTGCGCGTCGATCAAGCCCGGAGTCAGCCATCGTCCGCGCCCGTCGATGCGAGTGGCACCGGCAGGCACCTGGACTTCGTGCCCGAGGCCCAGCGCCGCGATGCGGCCCTCGGCGATGACGACGGTCTGGTCGTGCACGACTGCGGCCACGGCCTCGCGCTGCGGGTGCACCACCGTCACGCCGATGAGCGCGAGTGGTGCGGCCGCCATCGGCAAGGGGCTCAGGACGAGCAGGAAGAGAAGCAGGCGCAGCATGGGGTCGAAGCGGCTCGGATCGCGCTGTGTGGCAACGGCGATGCCGGGCCGCGAAATCGACGTCTGGCGGAACAGGACCGTTTGCATGCGTGCAGGATACCGGTCGCCGGCCAAGTCGTCCCTGCCACCGCCGCCTTGCAGCCGCATGTCGCCTGGCAGCCGCATTGTCAGGGCCGCGCCCCACTTCGTATACTGTATACAGATAAGCCCGCTGCCCATGAACGCCATCGCCCGCATCGAACTCGCCCCCGATCTCACCGAGCAGGTGCGCCAGCGCCTGCTGGAGGCAATCTGCACCGGCGATCTCGCCCCGGGCGCCCGGGTGACGCAGGAAGAGCTCGCGGCCTCGCTGGCGGTGTCGCGCCAGCCGGTTCTGCAGGCACTGCGTCTTCTCAAGAGGGACGGCTTCGTCACCGACGCCGGGCGGCGCGGCCTGATGGTGGCGCCGCTCGAGGCCCGAACCATCGCCCAGGTGTACCAGGTGCGCGGCATGCTCGACGGCCTCGCGGCTCGCCAGGCCGCCGCGGCGCGCGTGCGTATCGACCGGGAGGTCGTTGCGGACGGGCGGCGCGCCGCTGCAGGGGGCCGCCTGGCGCCGATGATCGACGCGGACATGCGCTTTCACCGGCTGCTGTACGCCGCTTCGGGCAACCCTTTCATCGAACAGACGGCCAATCTGCTCTGGCATCACATCCGCCGGGCGATGGGCGCCGCACTGCAGTCGGAAGGACTGCGCGCCAGCGTCTGGGACGAGCATGCGGTGATCCTCGACACGGTCGAGGCGGGCGATGCCGAGCGCGCCGAGCGCCTCGCACGCGAGCACGGGGAGGCCGCGGGCCGCAATCTGGCCGCGCGCCTGACGCAGCGTACGCACGACGAACGATTTCAGCCACCGGACACCACCCAGGAGACCATGCAATGAAGCTCACCGCCGAACAGCTGCAGCAATTCGACCGCGACGGCTACCTGTTCTTCCCGGGCCACTTCACGCCCCAGGAGACGCGCGTGCTGACCGACGAAGTGCCGCACCTGTATGCACTGCACCGCCCGGAGAACGTGCGCGAGAAGGGAAGCGAGGCGGTGCGCACCAACTTCGCCGCACACCTGTACAGCTATCCCTTCGCCAAGCTCGCGCGCCATCCGCGCATGGTCGAACCGGTAAGGCAGCTGTTCGGCGAAGACGTCTACATGCACCAGTTCAAGATCAACGGCAAGAACGCCTTCGACGGCGACGTCTGGCAGTGGCATCAGGACTATGGCACCTGGCTCAACGACGACCAGATGCCCGAGCCGCGCGCGATGAACATCGCCATCTTCCTGGACGAGGTGAACGAGTTCAACGGCCCGCTGATGTTCATCCCCGGCAGCCACAAGCTGGGCGTGCTCGATGCCGGCCACGACACCACCACCACCAGCTATCCGCTGTGGACCATCGACAACGACACCATCCGCGAGCTGGTCGAACGCGGCGGCATGGTCGCGCCGAAGGGGCCGGCGGGCACCATGCTGATGTTCCACTCCTGCCTGGTGCACGCCTCCGGCTCCAATCTCTCGCCCTGGAACCGCGTGAGCGTCTATCTGAGCCTGTGCGCGGTGTCCAACCACATCCGCCGCTTCAAGCGTCCCGAGTACATCGCGCATCGCGACTTCACGCCGATCCGCACCCTGCCCGACGACTGCCTGCTCAAGCACTACGACGTCGAACTGCCGTGGAAGAACGGCACGCCGCAAGCGGCGCTAGAGCCGGCGGCCTGATCGCCACGCACGCTGCAGCAGCCATGAACCTCTACTCCAGACTCCGCGAACGCGCCGCGCAGAACCGGCCCGTGCGCGTCGGCCTCATCGGCGCCGGCAAGTTCGGCGCGATGTATCTCGCACAGCTGCCGAAGACCCCCGGCGTGCACCTGGTGGGCATCGCCGACCTGTCCCCCGCCAATGCACGAACCAACCTGGAGCGCGTCGGCTGGGCCGCCGAGCGCTTCGCCGCCTCGTCGCTCGACAGCGCATCGAAGAGCGGCACGACGCATCTGACCGAGGACTGGCGAGCCCTGGTCTCGCACCCTGCCATCGACATCGTCATCGAAGCAACCGGCAATCCGGTGGTCGCGGTGGAGCACGCGCTCGGCGCCTTCCAGCACGGCAAGCACGTGATCAACGTCACGGTCGAGGCCGACGCCTTCTGCGGGCCGCTGCTGGCGCGCAAGGCGCGCGAGGCAGGCGTCATCTACAGCCTGGCCTACGGCGACCAGCCGGCGATGATCTGCGATCTGGTGGACTGGGCGCGCGCGGCGGGTTTCCAGGTCGTGGCAGCGGGCCGCGGACACAAGTGGCTCCCGCACTTCGCCCAGTCCACGCCGGAGACCGTATGGGGCTACTACGGACTGAGCCCCGAGCAGGCCCGGATCGGCGGCCTCAACCCCAAGATGTTCAACTCCTTCCTCGACGGCTCGAAGCCGGCGATCGAGAGCACGGCAGTGTGCAACGCGGCCGATCTCACGCCCGCGCCGGACGGACTGTCCTTCCCGCCGGCGAGCGTGGAGGACATCCCGTTCATCATGCGTCCGCGCGAGGAAGGCGGCCACCTGCACCACAAGGGCCAGGTGGAGGTGGTGTCCTCGCTGGAGCGTGACGGGCGCGTCATCCCCTACGACATCCGCTTCGGGGTGTTCGTCGTGTTCGAGGGCGACACCGAATACATCCGCCGCTGCTTCGGCGAGTACGGCGTCAGGACCGATCCGGGCGGACGCTATGCCTGCCTGTACAAGCGCTGGCACATGATCGGCCTCGAGGTCGGCATCTCGGTGGCCTCGGTGGGCGTGCGCAACGAACCCACCGGGTGCGCCACGGGCTTCCGCGCAGACTGCGTGGCGGTCGCCAAGCGCGACCTGAAGGCGGGTGAAATGCTCGACGGAGAAGGCGGCTATACCGTGGTCGGCAGGCTCATGCCGGCGCGCGATTCGCTGGCACGGGGCGCACTGCCACTCGGTCTGGCGCACGGCGTCAGGCTGCTGTCGGCGGTCACGGCCGGAGGCACGGTGCGCTGGAGCGACGTCGCCATCGACGACAGTCTGGCGGTGCGCACGCGCCGCGAAATGGAGCGCGTGTTCGCGCCAGAGGGCGCGCCGGCGATGGCCGCGCGCTGATCAGGCCCCGGGCAGTCGGGTAGAGCTGCCCGGGCTGGCGCCCTCCTCGATGCGCTCCACCCATTCGAGGTCCTCGGCCGCCTCGCGCTCCAGTTCCCAGCTGTAGCGCTTCTCCGGCGGGCGGGGATCCGCGTCGCGCAGCAGCACCGCCAGCGTCACCCCCGTCAGCGCGCCCGCGAGATGGGATTCGAACGAGATCTGCGGATCGCCGGGCAGCACACCCCACACCATGCCGCCGTACATGAAGAACACGATCATCGCGAGCGCGATGGCGCGCCGGTCGCGCCGCAGCACGCCGATGGCGAAGACGAAGAACATCGCGCCGAAGGTCAGCCCGCTGGCACCGACGTGATAGGACGGGCGCGCGAACAGCCACACGCCCAGCCCGACGGCGAGGAAGAGGACCGGCACCACGATGCGGGCCGCGCGCGGATAGCCGTACAGGAGCGCGGTGCCCAGCACGATCACGGGCGTGGTGTTCGCGACGAGATGGCCCCAGCTGCCGTGCACGAACGGTGCGAGCAGGATGCCGGCCAGTCCGGTCCACTGGCGCGGGTAGATCCCCAGGTGCAGGAAGCTGGTTCCGGCGAATGCCTCGAGCGTCCTGACCAGCCAGAGCGCGAGCGCGAATGCGGCAGACAGCACCAGCGCGCTCTGCCAGCGCCGGCGGTCGTGTTCGATCAGGCGGTCCTGTTCGATCAGACGGTCCGGTGTCGACGCGGCACCGACCAGCCTGGCATGTCGAAGATCATCGCGCCTCATGCGCACTCCGCTCAGCGTTGCAGCGCGATCGAATGCGCGCACTAGCGTGCACATCACGACCCGGAACGGCTGTTATCGAGGCGCGCGTTAGGCATTTCAATGGAGGCATCGGCCGTATCGGAAAATCCCCGAGACGGTACCCCCGCGCCTGGGCGCGCGAAACGAAAACGGCGGGGTCTCTCCCGCCGCTTTCATCGTTGCACCTGCCGCGATGCTCAGTGGTTGTCGCGCGGCACACCCTTGGTCTCGGCGATGCGCTGGTACTTCACCGCCGGCTTGAGGACCATGCCTTCCGAGAGTTCGTCCACCATGTCGCGCTGGATCTCCTGCCACGGAGTCTGGCTCTCGGGCGACTTGTAGCCGCCCTGTGCCTTCAGCTCGGCGTGACGCTTCTCCAGCTCTTCCTTGCTGATCAGCATGTCCACGGTGCGCTTGTTCAGGTCGATGCGCACCTTGTCGCCGGTCCTCAGCACGGCAAGACCGCTGTTGCTCGCCGCCTCGGGGGACGCGTTCAGGATCGAGGGCGAACCGGAGGTACCGGACTGGCGCCCGTCGCCGATGCAGGGCAGCTCCATGACGCCGCGCTTGAGCAGCGCCGCCGGTGCGCGCATGTTGACCACTTCGGCTGCGCCCGGATATCCCTTCGGGCCGGTGCCGCGCACGAACAGGATGCAGTGCTCGTCCACCGCCAGCGCCGGGTCGTCGATGCGATGGTGGTAGTCCTCAGGCCCATCGAACACGATGGCCCGGCCCTCGAACGCGTTGGGATCCTTGGCATTCGACAGATAGCGCTCGCGGAACTCCCTGGAGATCACGCTCGTCTTCATGATCGCGCTGTCGAACAGATTGCCCCTCATGTTGAGGAAACCGGCCTTGTCCTTCATCGGCTTATCGAAGGGCCATATCACCTTGCTGTCGAGCACCGGGGTGTCCCTGCAGTTCTCCGCCAGCGTCTTGCCGGTGACGGTGAGCGCGTTGCGGATCTTGCCCACTTTCATCAGTTCGTTGACCACCGCCGGCACCCCGCCGGCGCGGTGATACTCCTCGCCCAGATATTCGCCGGCCGGCTGCAGGTTCACCAGCAGCGGAATCTCGTAACCGATCTTCTCCCAGTCGTCGTTGTCGAGCTTCACGCCCATGTGGCGGGCGATGGCGTTGAGGTGGATGGGCGCGTTGGTCGACCCGCCGATGGCGGAATTGACCACGATGGCGTTCTCGAATGCCTCGCGCGTGAGGATCTTCGAGGGACGCAGATCCTCCCACACCATGTCGACGATGCGCTTGCCGCTCTCGTAGGCGATCGCGGCACGCTCCTTGTGCGGCGCGGGCGGCGCGGCACAGCCGGTGAGCGACATGCCCAGCGCCTCGGCCAGCGAGTTCATGGTCGAGGCCGTGCCCATGGTGTTGCAGTGCCCGGGCGAGGGCGCGGAGGAAGCCACCATTTCGATGAACTCCTCGCGATTGATCTCGCCTGCCGCCAGCATCTCGCGCGCGCGCCACACGATCGTCCCGGACCCGGTGCGCTCGCCGCGGAACCAGCCGTTGAGCATGGGCCCGCCGGACAGGACGATGGCCGGAATGTCCACCGTCGCAGCCGCCATCAGCTGGGCCGGCGTGGTCTTGTCGCAGCCGGTGGTCAGCACCACGCCATCGATGAAGTAGCCGTACAGCAATTCCACCAGGCCGAGGTAGCACAGGTTGCGATCGAGGGAGGCGGTCGGGCGCTTGCCCGTTTCCTGGATCGGGTGCAGCGGCACCTCGAAGGCGATGCCGCCGGCCTCGCGGATGCCTTCACGCAGCCGATGGGCGAGCTCGAGATGATGTCGATTGCAGGGCGAGAGGTCCGAACCGGACTGGGCGATCATGATGATCGGCTTGCCTGCCTGAAGCTCTTCGCGCTTCAGGCCCCAGTTCATGTAGCGCTCCAGGTAGAGCGCGGTCATGTCCGGATTGTCCGGGTTGTCGAACCACTTCCGGGACCGCAGTCTGGCCGGGTCCCTGTTCGGTGCTGCCATGATGTCCTCCTCCGGGGGGCGTGCGTACGCGCGCCTGTCTTGAACAGCTAATTACTTTAACCGCTTTTCGCGCAGGACGATGGCGACGGCGCGCGAATGCGGGAATGACCGATTGCGCGCGGCCGCACCGTTGCCCTAGACTTCCCGGCGATCGGACAGGAACGACAACGTCCTGGAACGAGCGGGCCCGAACGAACCCAACGACAACAGGACCGGGGGCCAGCACGAATGGATCTCGCCAAGCGTTCTTTCCGGACGCGCCTGCGGGTCGGGCTGACCGAGACCTACGTCTCGCTGCTTCCCTATCTGCCCATCCCGCTGGAGCTGCATCGCCGGCTGATGCTGGCCGACAGCAATCGCCGCGTCGCCAGCGGCGGCTGGTCCTACCTCGACGACATCTCCGAGGCGCATCGCCACGGTGTCGTGGCGGCCTTCTGCACCTATTTCACCGATACGTCCCGGCGCGTACTGGACGTGGGCTGCGGCGCCGGCACGCTGCTGCGGCACCTCGCGTGCGGCGAATACACCGGCATCGACGTCGCCCCCGAGCAGATCGGCAAAGCCCTGCGGACGCACGGCCACGCAGGGCGTTTCCTGATCGCGGACGCCAACACCTTCCAGCCCGAGGGCATGCTCGACGCCATCGTGTTCAACGAATCGCTCTACTACATGCCCGAGCCGATGCGGCAGGTGGAGCGCTACTGCCGCTTCCTCGCGCCCGGCGGCATCCTGGTGCTGTGCATGTTCGAGACCAACGTCGCCCGCCACATCTGGCGCGCGATGCGCGCCACCGGCATGAGCGAGCGGACGCGCGTGAAACTCGTCAACGAGAACGGCTTCATCTCCATCGCAAAGGCGTTCAGCGACCGGCCCGTGCCGGTCTGAGGGTGCGCCTCGTACCCGGGCAACGACACCTGGCGATTCAGGCAGCGCTTGCTCGAGACGCGCATGCTGCAGTGCATTAGAAGCCTGCCCAGCCGCCTCACCCCGCCATGTCAACCGCGGCGCGGCCGGATGCACCCAGGATCCCGTGCAGGATCTTTTCTGCTGCGCCACACCATCGGCAGCGGATCTCGCGCGCTCGCCAATGCAATATGGAAAGTAGTAAAGTCGCGCGGCGGGCTTCACAGACCGGCAGACCGCGGATGGCCTGCGGGAGGAGAGTCGAGACAGCCTGGCGACTGAGTTGTACCTGACGAAGCACAAATCTCGATGGAGGTAGGTGGTATGAAGCTCAAGGTTAACCAACAGGACAGGAGCTACGAGGGCGATCCTCAGATGCCCCTGATGTGGTATCTGCGCGACGAACTCGGCCTGACGGGCACGAAGTTCGGCTGCGGCACGGGTCTGTGCGGTGCCTGTACCGTCCACGTCGACGGCAAGGCCGCCCGCGCCTGTGTGACGCCAATGGCCGATCTGTCCGGCAAGTCGGTGACCACGATCGAAGGCCTGTCCGCCGATGGCAACCATCCGGTGCAGAAGGCCTGGCGCAGCGCCAACGTGCCCCAGTGCGGCTACTGCCAGCCTGGCCAGATCATGAACGCCGCCGCGCTGATCGCCGCCAACAAGAACCCCTCGGACGCCCAGATCCTGGAGGGAATGCAAGGAAACATCTGCCGCTGCGGCTGCTATCAGCGGATTTTCGCGGCGATCAAGACTGCCGCGAAGGAGGCCTGAGATGAGCTTCTCCAAGTACAAGGATCAACCCCTGATCAAGAACGTCAGCCGTCGCGATATCCTCAAGGGCATCGTGTCCGGCGGCGGCTTCGTCGTCGCCGCGCAGTTCCTGCCCAGAATGGCGGTGGCGGACGGCGGCTCGGTCAATCAGTACAAGACCGGCGCCGACGGCATGCCCGGCGGCGTGGTGTGGAATCCGCAGGTGTTCGTGTCGATCGCCAAGGACGGCACCGTGACCATCGTGTCGCACCGTTCGGAGATGGGAACCGGCTCGCGCACCAGCCTGCCGATGGTGGTGGCCGACGAGATGGAAGCCGACTGGTCGAAGGTCAAGATCGTCCAGGCCGAGGGCGATGAGCCCAAGTACGGCAACCAGGACACCGACGGGTCGCGCAGCGTGCGCCACTTCATACAGCCGATGCGCTGGTGCGGCGCCGCCACCCGCAACATGCTCGAGCAGGCCGGTGCAGTGTATTTCACCTGTTCCAACATGGAAGTGCGCGCCGAAAACCACAAGGTCGTGCACGTCCCGAGCGGCAAGTCGGTCGGCTATGGTGAACTGGCCGATATCGCCGCCACCATGAAGGTGCCGTCGCTCAAGCAGATCGCGCTGAAGGATCCCAAGGACTTCCGCTACATGGGGAAGGGCAACGTCCAGCTCTACGACATGCGCGACATCACCATGGGCACGGCCACCTACGCGCAGGACGTGCACGTGGACGGCATGAAGTTCGCCGTGGTCGCACGCCCGCCGGTGCTCGGCGGCAAGGCCGTGAAGTGGGACGAGGCCGCGGCCATGAAGGTGCCGGGTGTCATCAAGGTGATCCCGATCAACGGCACGCCGATGCCGGCCAAGTTTGCCCCGCTGGGTGGCGTGGCGGTGGTCGCCAATAGCACCTGGGCCGCTCTCAAGGGTCGCGAGGCGCTCAAGGTGCAGTGGGACGACGGCCCCAACAAGGTCTACGACTCCGTCAAGTTCAAGGCGGCGATGGCCGAGCAGGCGCGCAGGCCCGGCAAGATCGAGCGTAACGAAGGCGACTTCGAAGCGGCCGTGAAGACCGCCGACAAGGTCATCGAGCGCGAGTACTACGTGCCGCACGGCTCGCACGCGACGATGGAGCCCCCGGCAGCGGTCGCGAAAGTGGCCGGCGGCAAGGCCGAGGTCTGGGCCTGCGTGCAGAGCCCGGGCGGTACCCGCGGCGACGTGGCCAGCACGCTGGGCATCCCCGAGAAGGACGTGCGCGTGAACGTCACCCTGCTGGGCGGCGGTTTCGGCCGCAAGTCCAAGTGCGACTTCGCGCTGGAAGCGGCGCTGCTGTCGAAGGCCATGGGCGGCACGCCGATCAAGGTGGTGTGGACGCGCGAGGACGACATCCAGCACGCGTTCTATCACTCGGTGTCCTACCAGCACGTCACTGCGGCGATCGACAAGAACAAGAAGGTCATCGCCTGGCGTCAGCGCAGCGTGTCGCCGTCGCTCATGTCCAACTTCATGCCCGATCCCAAGCGCGAGAGCGCTCTGGAACTCGGCCTGGGCCTGATCGACACGCCGTTCAACGTGCCAAACCTGCGCCTGGAGACCGGCGAAGCGGTCGCCCATACGCGTATCGGCTGGTTCCGTTCGGTGAACAACATCCCGCACGCCTTCGCCATGCAGTCGATGATCGGCGAACTGGCTGCCGAACTGGGCAAGGACCCGAAGGACTTCCTGCTCGAGATGATCGGGCCGGGACGCATCGTCGATCCGCGCAAGACGGTCACCAGCGAGCTGTGGAACTACGGCGATCCGTTCGAGACCTACCCGATCGATACCGCTCGCATGCGCGCGGTGGTCGAGCGCGTGGCCAAGGAGGCCGGCTGGGGTAAGAAGCTGCCGAAGGGCGAAGGCATGGGTATCGCCGTGCAGCGCAGCTTCCAGACCTACGTGGCCAGCGTGGTGCACGTGAAGGTGGATGGCAAGGGCAATGTGGAGGTTCCGCGCGTCGACAGCTGCATCGACTGCGGCTTCCACATCAATCCCGAACGTATCCACTCGCAGATCGAAGGTGCCGCGGTGATGGGTCTGAGCATCGCCAAGCTCACCCAGATCACCTTCAAGGATGGCCGCGTTCAGCAGAGCAACTTCCACGACTACCCCGTGCTGCGGATTGGCCAGGGAGCGATGGACGTGCGCACCTACATCATGCCGCACCCGCCGGAAGTTCCGGCCGCCGGTGTGGGTGAGCCGGGTGTGCCTCCGTTCGCGCCGGCCTTCTGCAACGCGATCTTCGCTGCCACCGGCAAGCGCATCCGCGAGCTCCCGCTCGGCGATCAGCTGTCGGCATAAGAAGCGGACGGATCCTCCGGGCAACCGGGGGATCCGGGCCGTAGCAGGGCTTCGACGCCCGTCCGCGAGGACGGGCGTTCTTGTTTGCGGGCCCGCGGCACGGGCCGGCGCCCTACGGCGTCACCCGGTCGCGCAGCACCACCGACTTCACGGCATCGACGACGTCGTCCACGGACGGAATCACCAGGCGTTCGAGCTTGTCGTTGTACGGCATGGGGTAGTCGCGAGCGCCCACGCGCACGATCGGCGCATCCAGCCAGTCGATCGCCTTCTCGGCCACCAGCGCGGCGACCTCGGCGCCGAAACCCCAGCGCTTCCAGCCTTCGTGCACGACGACCAGCCGGCTGGTCCTGCGCACCGATTCGACGATGCAGTCCTCGTCGAGCGGACGCAGGGTGCGCGGATCGATCACCTCGATGTCGATGCCGTCGTCTTCCAGGCGTACCGCGGCCTGCAGGGCGACATCGACCATCGCCAGGGTGGCCACCACGGTGACGTCGCGTCCCCTGCGCTTGATCGTCGCCTTGCCGATGGGGATGGCGTACTGCTCCTCGGGCACCATGCCCTTCCTGCCGACGTAGAGCAGCTTGTGCTCGAGGAAGATGACCGGGTTGTTCTCGCGGATGGCGCTGGTGAGCAGGCCCTTCGCCTCGTAAGGCGACGAGGGCGCGACCACCACCAGCCCCGGCACGTGGGTGAACCAGGCTTCCAGGCTCTGCGAGTGCTGGGCGGCCAGGCGTATGCCGCCGCCCTGCGGACCGCGGATGACCAGGGGCACGGTCGGCTTGCCGCCGAGCATGAAGCGGAACTTGGCCGACTGGTTCACGATCATGTCCATCATGTGCGTGATGAAGTCGAAGATCTGCACCTCGGCCACCGGACGCATGCCGCTCACCGCCGAACCGACCGCGCAGGCGGCGATCGCCGCCTCCGAGATGGGCGTATCGCGCAGACGTGCCGGACCGAACTGCTCGATCAGTCCCCGCGTGGCGGCGAAGATGCCGCCGATCCTGCCCACGTCCTCGCCCAGCACGAAAACGTTTTCGTCGCGCGCCATCTCCTGCTCCAGCGCCTCCTTCAGTGCCTGACCGTAGGACAGTTCGCGTCCTGCGCCCGTCTTCGGTTCCGGCGGCGTGTAGTGCGGCGCGTAGACCGTGCCCTCCATGTCCTGCATGGTCGGCTCCGGGCTGGCGATGGCAAACTCCCTGGCTGCGGCCAGCTCGGCATCGACATCACGGCGCGCACGCTCGAGCTGATCCTCGCGCAAGCCGAACTCCTTCTTCAGCTTCTCCTCGAAGCGTGCGATGGCATCGCGCTTCACCCAGTCCTGCACCTCGCTGTCGCTGCGGTATTGCGGAAGGTTGGCGCGCATCGAGTGATCTCCCCAGCGATAGGTGAGTGCCTCGATGAGCGTGGGGCCCTCGCCCGCGCGCGCGCGCGCCACCGCCTCACGCACCGCCTCGTTGACCGCCAGCACGTCGTTGCCGTCGACCGTCATGCCCGGCAAGGAGTAGGCGGCGGCACGCGTGGACACGCGATCAACCGAGGTGGAGTCCCTGAACGACGTGGACAACCCGTAGTGGTTGTTCTCGCACAGATAGACGATCGGCAGCTTCCACAGCGAGCCGAGGTTGAGGCACTCGTGGAAGATGCCCTCGTTGGTGGCGCCATCGCCGAAGAAGGCGATGCCTACCGCGCCGTTGCCGCGCAGCCTGTTGGCGAGCGCCGCACCGGTTCCGATGCCGATGCCGGCGCCGACGATGCCGTTGGCGCCGAGGATGTTGAGATCGAGGTCGGCGATGTGCATGGAACCGCCCAGACCCTTGCAGTACCCGGTGGCGCGCCCCATCAGCTCGGCCATCATCCGGTCCAGCGACGCGCCCTTGGCGATGCAGTGGCCGTGGCCGCGGTGATGGCTCACCACGAAGTCGCTCCGTGCGAGCGCCGCGCAGGCGCCCGCCGCGACGGCTTCCTGACCGACGTAGCTGTGCGCCGTACCCTTGACCAGGCCCTCGTTGAACAGCGCGATCACGCCCTCGTCGAAGCGGCGGATGCGCAGCATCGTGCGGTAGATCTCCTCCAGATCCTTCTTGTCCATCTCTCCCCCCGTCTTTGCCCTTGGTGCCGCGGTGAGGAGAGTGTGCCTGCTTCAGGAGGAGGCTGCTCTGCACACGGGCTGGCCGGGCGCGCTGCCGTGCCGGCGCGTGCGGGGCACCTGTCGTCCTAAACCGCGATGCGCCTGCGCGCTGCCTGGTATTCGGAACGCATCCTCGCCACCAGCTGCGCAGCAGGCAGCACCTCGTCGATGTTGCCCACGCCCTGCCCCGCTCCCCAGATGTCCTTCCAGGTCTTCGGGCCGGCATTGCTGCCGAAATCCATCTTGGTCTTGTCGGCCGCGGGCAGGTTGTCGGGATCGAGACCGGCGGCAGCGATGCTGGGCTTGAGGTAGTTGCCGTGCACGCCCGTGAAGTATGGGGTGTAGAGGACATCGGCCGCCGTGGTATCCAGGATCATCTGCTTGTAGGCCTGCGCCGCGTTGGCCTCCTCGGTGGCGATGAAGCGCGTGCCGATGTAGGCGAAGTCGGCGCCCAGCGCCTCGGCCGCGAGGATGCCGTCGCCGTCGGTGATGGCGCCCGACAGGACGATAGGACCGTCGAAGAAGCGGCGCACCTCGCGCACCAGCGCGAAGGGACTGAGCGTGCCGGCGTGGCCGCCCGCACCCGCGCAGACGAGAACGAGGCCATCCACGCCCGCCTCCAGCGCCTTCTGCGCATGGCGAACGTTGATGACGTCATGGAATACCACACCGCCGTATTCGTGCACCCGCTTCACCATGTCGGTCGGTGCACGCAGGCTGGTGATGATCATCGGCACCCGGTGACGGATGCACACGTCGATGTCGCCCTCCAGGCGATCGTTGGACTGGTGGATGATCTGGTTCACCGCGTACGGTGCGATGCGCGCTTCGGGATTGACCAGGCGCGCGGCGGCTAGGGCGGTCTCGATCTGCGCCAGCCACTCCTCCAGCTTCTCCGCCGGCCGTGCGTTCAGTGCGGGGAAGGAACCGATGACGCCGCTCGTGCACTGGGCAATGACCAGTGCGGGGCTCGACACGATGAACATCGGCGATGCGATGACAGGCAGGGACATCTGGCTGCGCAGCTTTTCGGCCAGGGACACTTGGTTCTCCTCGATTTCCGGGTGACCGGCACGTTGCCGGTGATTGCGGACGACGTCAAGTCACGGGGCGGACAAGGGGAACCACGAAGCCATGAAGACACGAAGAAAGACGAAGAGACGGAAAAGCGCCGTATCGGTCTTTCGGCACCCTTGCGGCCCTTGAACGTGCTTTGCGGTTCTTCGTGCCTTCGTGATGAATCCATTCCTGTCCTCCAGAGGAAAAGCCTCTAAAATGCCCCGCTTTTCCGGTCCGCCCCTTGCATGCCGGGGGACGAACCCCGACCTTCCCAGCCAATGACCGATCTCCCCACACAAGTGCTGTCAGAGCGCGTCCGCCAGCGCCGCACCTTCGCCATCATCTCCCACCCGGATGCGGGCAAGACGACGCTGACGGAGAAGCTGCTGCTGTTCGCTGGCGCCATCCAGATCGCCGGCAGCGTCAAGGCGCGCAAGGCCGCGCGCCACGCGACCTCGGACTGGATGGAGATCGAGAAGCAGCGCGGCATCTCGGTGGCCAGTTCGGTGATGCAGATCGACTACCGCGGCCACGTCATCAACCTGCTCGACACGCCCGGTCACCAGGACTTCTCCGAGGACACCTACCGGGTGCTCACGGCGGTCGACGCTGCCCTGATGGTGATCGACGCCGCCAAGGGCGTGGAGCCGCAGACACTGCGCCTGCTCGAGGTATGCCGCTCGCGCGGCACGCCAATCATCACCTTCGTCAACAAGCTCGACCGCGAGGTGCGCCCGCCGCTCGAGCTGATGGACGAGCTCGAGCGTGTCCTGGGCATGAGTGCGGTGCCGATGTCCTGGCCGCTGGGCATGGGCAAGAGTTTCCGCGGCGTGTACGACATGGGCAACGATCTGGTCCGGGTGTTCACGCCGGGCGAGGACCGGCTGGTCGATGAGATCGAGATCGTCCGCGGACTCGACAACCCGGAGCTCGGCGCACGCTTCGGCGAGGAACTGGCGCAGGCGCGCCACGACATCGAGTTGCTGCGTGACGCCTCCCCGGCGTTCTCGCTCGAGGATTTCCTCGCGGGCCACCAGACGCCGGTGTACTTCGGCTCGGCCATCAACAACTTCGGCGTGCGCGAGGTGCTCGACGCGGTGGTGGACATCGCCCCGCCTCCTCAGCCGCGCATCGCCCTGCAGGGACCGGTGCAGCCCGAGGGCAGGCGCTTCACCGGGGTCGTGTTCAAGATCCAGGCGAACATGGATCCAGCACACCGCGACCGCGTCGTGTTCATCCGCGTGTGCTCGGGCCGGTTCGAACGTGGCATGAAGCTGCGTGTGCAGCGTACCGGCAAGGACATCCGTACCAACAACGTCGTGTCCTTCCTGTCGCAGCGGCGCGAACTGCTGGACGAGGCCTACGCGGGGGACATCATCGGCATTCCGACGCACGGCGGCATCCAGCTCGGCGACACGCTGACCGAGGGCGAGCCGCTGCAGTTCACCGGCCTGCCGTTCTTCGCACCCGAGATCTTCCGCGGCATCGAGGTGGTCAATCCGCTCAAGACCAAGCAGCTGCGCACCGGTCTACAGCAGCTGGGCGAGGAAGGTGCGATCCAGGTGTTCAAGCCGCTGCGCGGATCTATGCTGCTGCTCGGCGCGGTGGGCGTGCTGCAGTTCGAGGTCGCCGCGCACCGGCTCAAGCACGAGTACAGCGTCGAGGCCCGCATTCTCTCGTCGTCATACACCTGCGCGCGCTGGGTCACCTGCGACGACCAGGCCGAACTGAATCGCTTCATCGCCGGCAACGAAGGGCGGCTCGCCTACGACGCCGCCGAGTCGCTGACCCTGCTCACTGCCACGCGCGGCGAGATGAAGGTGGTGCAGGAGATGTGGCCGAAGATCAGCTTTCACGTCCAGCGCGAGCACGCGGGGCTGAAACTCGAGACGATGTCCACGTAGTGACCCGGTCTTCCGGGCGTAAGCCGCAATTCCCGTCGTCCCGGCGGACGCCGGGATCCAGGGTTTCAGGCTATGGATGCCGGCTTTCGCCGGCATGACGGAGAGGTGGTCCCGGCGAAAGCCACAATTCCCGTCGTCCCGGCGAAAGCCGGGACCCAGGGTTTCAGACTCTGCATGCCGGCGTTCGCCGGCATGACGGAGGTGTCATCCCGCAGTTGCATCGTTCACCGCGCCTTCAGATCCGCGGCCCCGAGGTAGATCCGGTTCCAGGTCGGGCTGATCACCAGCTGGTTGATGCACACGTTGGCCGGCAGCTCGGCGACCCAGCGGATGGCATGACCCAGATCTCTGGGCTGCAGCATCTTCGCGCGGTCTTCCTGCGACGGCGGGATCGGCCGGCGGTCCATGATCGGCGTGGCGACTTCGGCGGGACAGAGCGCGCACGCGCGGATGCCGTTGGCCCCCTCCTCCATGTTGATCGTCTCGGTGATCGCGGTGACCGCGTGCTTGCTGCCGTTGTATGCGGCGCCGGTGAGCTGCGAGTGGTGCACGCCGGCCCAGGACGACACGTTGATGATGCAGCCGCCGCGCTGCGCGCGCATCGCCGGCAGCACCGCCTGCGTGCAATAGAACACGCCGTCCACGTTGATGCGGATCACCTGGTTCCAGCCGTCGAT
Source organism: Burkholderiales bacterium (assembly GCA_020854105.1). Taxonomy (GTDB): domain Bacteria; phylum Pseudomonadota; class Gammaproteobacteria; order Burkholderiales; family SHXO01; genus SHXO01. The sequence continues at coordinate 22,412 of JADZGB010000017.1, forward strand.
GGTCTGATTGCGCCAGAAGCGGTTGGGCGTGTTCAGCCCCGCGCTGTTGACCAGGATGTCGACCTTGCCGTGGCGGGCGAGGATGCCCTCCGCCACCACGTTCACCCTCTCCGGGTCTGCGACGTCGAGCGCCTCGACCTCGACCTTCGCACCGGCCTTGCGCATCGCCGCGGCTTCGATGTCGAGCACCTCCCTGCGCCGGCCCGACATCACCACCGTCGCCCCGGCTTCGCCGAGCGCCTTCACTCCCGCCAGCCCGATCCCGGTACCGGCGCCAGTCACCCACGCCACCTTGCCCTGCAGGCCCATCGTCTCCTCCTTGTCAGACGTTCTGCCGGCCCGCGGCGAACGCACGTCGCAGCGCCGCGGCCGATTCGTTCAATGCCCGGCGTGCCGCGTCGACCGCCCCGCCCATGAGCAGAAAGCCGTGGATCATGCCTTCGTAGTTGACCAGCGTCACGCGATTGCCGAATTCGATCAGGCGCTTCGCGTAGTCCACGCCCTCGTCGCGCAGCGGGTCGAAGCCGGCCACCAGCACGAGCGCCGGCGGCAGGTTGGACAGATCTTCGGCCACCAGCGGCGCGAAGCGGAAATCGTAGAACTCCTTCGGGCTGCGCACGTACTGCTTGTAGAACCAGGTGATGGTGTTGCGCGTCAACAGATGGCCTTCGGCGAACTTGCGATGCGACGCGGTTTCCGGCTCCGGTGCAGTGCACGGATAGATCAGCAGCTGGAAGGCGAGCTTCGGATAGCCGTCGTTGCGCGCCAGGATCGCGCAGACGGCGGCTAGATTGCCGCCGGCACTGTCGCCGCCAACGGCCATGTGCTGCGGATCGCCGCCGATCTCGAGTGCGTGCAGGGTCAGCCAGCGCAACACGGCGATGCCGTCGTCCACCGCGACGGGAAACCTGAACTCGGGCGAGAGGCGATAGTCCACCGCCACCACCATGCAGTCGGCCTGGGTGGCAAGTACGCGACAGGCATGATCGTGCGTGTCGAGATTGCCGATGACGAACCCTCCCCCGTGGAACCACACGAGAACGGGAAAGCGCTCTCCCGGCTTCGCCTCACGCGGTTCGTACACGCGGATCGTCAGATCCTGACCGAGCCCTGGAATGCGACGGTCGTGCACGCGGAAGATCTCCTCCTTCGTGGCGAGCTTCGCCACGCGCAGCATGTACTGCTCGCGCGCCTGGTCCGGCGTGAGCTGCCAGAATTCCGGCAGACCGGCTTTCCTGACAAGGTCGAGCACGTGCTCGGCCTGTGGATCGAGTGGCATGTCGTTGGCTCCTGATCGAATCGGCTCTAGCGCTGGAGGCAGGCGTTTCGGGTCGGCGGCAGCAGCAGCAGCACGACCAGCACCACGAGAATGGCACCGGTCAGCCAGGTGAGGATCCCGGTCACGTCACCGCTGGCGAGCACCACCATCAGGAACAGTGCGTAGGACACGCCCTGCCAGGCGAACACGATCACGCTCACCCACCAGCCCCATGCGGTGCGCAGCCACAGGCCGACCGCGCAGATCAGCGCGAGCGGCGTCAAAAAGGCCGCGCCCGTGCTGCCGACGGCCTGGCCGAGGAGTGTCTGCCCGTTCGGCAGTGACTCGCGCAACAGCATGCCGCCCCAGATCACGACCAGCAGGACAAGCGCCAGCAGTGCCGCCCAGCGCGGCAGATTGGAGCGGCGCCGGGCGCTGGCGGGCAGGATCGCACTGCTCATCGCTCCTCCTGCGCCTGCGCCTGCGGGTAGACCAGCTTGAACGTTCCGCTACCCTTCGCCAGCACGTTGCCCTGCGCATCGCGGATCTCGCCCTCGGCGTAGATCAGGGAACGCCCGGCACGTTGTGCACGGCCTTCACCGACGACCGCGCCGCGGGCGATGGCCAGGAAATTGGTCTTCATCTCGACCGTCGTCGCACCCGTGCAAGCGGGATCGAGCGCGCGTGAGGCGCTGCTCAGCGCGATGTCGAGCAACGTCATCATCACCCCGCCGTGGATGCCGCTCCAGCTGTTGAAATGCTCGGGCCGCGGGGCAAAGGCGATGCGCACGCGGCCATCGGCCTTCTCGAGCAGTTCCACTCCAAGGTGATCGACGAAAGGGATGCGGATATCCAGGCGCCTGTCGTGCATCGGCATTCAGATCGCACTCATGCCGCCGTCGACCGCGATGGTCTGGCCGGTGATGTACGCGGATGCATCGGAGGCAAGCAGCGCGGCGACGCCCTTCAGATCTTCGTCCCCACCGAAGCGGCGCAGCGGCGTGAGCTGCATGATCGTATCCCCGTGCGTCTCGGCCATGACCTTCGCCATCTTCGTTGGAAACACCCCGGGTGCGATCGCGTTCACCGTGATGCCGTGCCGCGCCCACTCGGCCGCGAGTGATCGCGTGAAGTTCACCACCCCGCCCTTGCTGGTGTTGTAGGCGATGGCGCGCATGAAATCCGGATGCGTGCCCGCCAGCCCGGCCACCGATGCGATGTTGACGATGCGGCCATGGCGCGCGGGGATCATCGCCAGATTGGCTGCAGCCTGGCTCAGCGCGAACACCGCCGTCAGATTCAGATTGATCACCTTGTTCCAGGCCTCGAGCGGATGCTGCTCGGCTGGCGCGCCCCAGGTGGCCCCGGCGTTGTTGAACAGGATGTCCAGGCGACCGAAGCGGGACAGCACCTGCTCCACCAGCGGCCGGGCCGCGTGCGTGTCCTGCAGGTCGCAGGCAACGGTGAGCACCTCTACCCCCTGCCCGCTCAGCTGTGAGGCGACCTCGTCCAGCTCCGCCTGCTTGCGGGCGCTGACCACCACGCGCGCCCCCAGTTCCCCCAGCGCCTCGGCGATCTGCAACCCCAGCCCGCGGGAGCCGCCGGTGACGAGCGCGACACGCTCCGACAGGTCGAACAACTTCCTGATGCTCACAAATCTCGCCTCCAGCCGCAAAATCGGAAACCTTACACCAAGGCGAACGTGCCGTAATGCAAAACGGGCCCCATGCGGGGCCCGTTCGCGGTGCAGCGAAGGAAGCTTACCAGGCCGCCACGGGATTGCCCGGCGAGCCGGTGGCGCCGACCAGCTTGAGCGGCGCCCACGTGAACAGAACCTCCGCCGGTCCACGCTCACCCAGGTCCTTGAGGTCCAGGTTCTCGAACAGGTAGATGCCCCGGCGCACGGTCAGATTCATGTGGCAGTAGGCCCACTCCTTCACGTTCTCGAACTTGGTGGGCCATTGTCCCTCGCCGGTGAAGTCGTAGGGCTCGATCCCCCAGTTGTCAGCCCCGACCATGGCCACCTTGCGAGTGGCGAGGTGGTCGCAGACTTCCGACGAGATCCCCGGTCCGCCCGCGTTGAAGCGTGCGTTGTCCGCCATTGCCTGCGCCTGGGACTTGCTCATGTTGTCGCGCCACAAGTCGTTCCAGCCGGTGCGGAACAGCACCACGTCCCCCTGGCGCGCGTCCTGAATGCCCGCCATCTTCAGTGCGTCCTGATAGTCCTTCATCGAGATGGGGTAGCCGATGGGCAGGTTGCGGCCCTTGAGCTTGACCATGTCGATGACGATCGCACGGGTGAAGAAGGAGCCGACGTTCTCCGTACCGTTGCGCTTCATCCCGTACGGACCGCCGACGTCCTCGAGGCGCACGCCGTTGTAGAAGTAGTTGCCGTCCTTCCAGCCCTGCTTGCCCTGGATCCGGATCATCGGGTGCGCGAGGGAATCGAACTGCGTGCCGACCTGGCCGATCTGCGAAGTGACCAGTTCGTCCATGAAGGTCTGGCGGTAGTTGTCGCCCGACCAGGCCAGGTCGTGCGTGGGCGTGCCGCCACCGGGAATGGTGAGCGAGAACAGCCGGCCCGGGAACAGCGGCGTGCGCGCGTGGTACGGCATGCCCAGGGTCGCTACCTCGCCCTTCTTCACGAGCCTGGCTGCGTCCAGCCGCTTCTGCGGCGTGATCCAGTTGGTCGCACCGGCCTGGTCGTCGGCACCGAACTCCGACGGCCACCACTTCTCGTCCACGGGGTTGTTGTTCTGTGCGACTGCGGCGGTCGAGAGCAGGCCTCCCACGATGGCGCCCATCACCTTATAAGAAATAGCCATTGTCTCCTCTCCGATGTACAACGACGGTGGTTCACTGCACTGCCAGGGACACCGCACGCGCCGTATACGCCTGCCATGCCCATCCTGCGCGCGGCCTGCGCCGCACGCGCTGCCCGGCACATCGATCGCATCTCCATCGAGACCGACGCGTGCCGTTGTCGGAGCGCGAGCATGCACGTCACACGAGATGCATGACGTGTCGCACACGCTCCACACGCAGGATACCCCATGACGTCAGCGTCGACCACCCGCGACGCAAAACCACGAACCAGTCTCATTCAGAACCAGGCGTCCTGCATCTCCAGGCAGGTGCGGTCGAGATTGTTCAGCAGATCGAACTGATGGCGTGTCCGCGGCAGTTCCCAGCGAAAGAAGTACTGACACGCCTGCAGCTTGCCCTGATAGAAGTCGCGTTCGGCCGCGTCGGCCGCGCCAACCCGCCCGACGGCGATCAGCGCCTGCTTCAGCCACAGCCAGGCGACCACGACGTGCCCGCATGCCTCCAGGTACAGCGTGGCGTTGGCCAGGGCGAGCTCGGTCTCGCCATTGCGCATGGTGCACAAGGCGTCGCGCGTAGTCTCCATCAGACGATCCACCGCCGTCATCAGCGCTTCGGCGCAATTGCCCAGCTCCGCCGATTCGCTGTTGCGCGCCAGGCGCACGGTCGTCTGCATCTCGCGCATGAGCAGCTGCAGTGGCGCACCATCCTGCATGCCGGCCTTGCGCCCGAGCAGGTCGAGCGCCTGGATCCCGTGCGTGCCCTCGTGAATCGGATTGAGGCGGTTGTCGCGATAGAGCTGCTCGACCGGATACTCGCGCGTGTAGCCATAGCCGCCGTGGACCTGGATCGCCAGATCGTTGGCGTGCAGGCACCACTGCGCCGGCCACGACTTCGCGATCGGCGTCAGAACCTCGAGCAGCAATGCGGCTTCGCGGCGTTCACGTTCACCCGGCGCACTGCGCTCGTCGTCCGCGAGCCGGGCACAGTACAGGCACAACGCCAGCCCGCCCTCGACATAGCTCTTCTGCGCGAGGAGCATGCGCCGCACATCGGCATGCTCGATGATGGGCACCTGCGGCTGCGCGGGATCCTTGCCCGCGATCGGCCGCCCCTGCAGGCGCTCGCGCGCGTAGGCCAGTGCGTGTAGATACCCGCTGTAGCCGAGCATCACCGCGCCCAGGCCGACACCGATGCGCGCCTCGTTCATCATGTGGAACATGTAGGCGATGCCCTCGTGCGGCTCGCCCACCAGATAGCCAACGGCGCCAGCGTGCTCGCCGAAGTTGAGCACGCAGTTGGTGGCGCCCCGATAGCCCATCTTGTGGTTAAGTCCGGCCAACGCGACGTCGTTGCGCACACCCACGGACCCATCCGGATCGAGCAGGTACTTCGGCACGATGAACAGCGAGATGCCCTTCACGCCCGGCGGCCCGCCCGGGATCTTCGCCAGCACCAGGTGCACGATGTTCTCCGACAGTTCGTGCTCGCCGGCGGAGATCCACATCTTGTTCCCGAACACGCGATAGCTGCCGTCCGCCTGCGACTCCGCGCGCGTGCGCACGTCCGAGAGGGACGAACCGGCCTGCGGCTCGGACAGACACATGGTGCCGAAGAAGCGGCCGCTGAACAGGTGCGGCAGCCAGGTGCGCTTCTGCTCCGGCGAGCCGAAGGTTTCCAGCAGATTGGCGTTGGCGATGGTGAGGAAGGGATAGACCGCGGTGGAGACATTGGCGGCATTGAAGATCGCCATGCACGCCTGCGCGATCGTCACCGGCAGCTGCATGCCGCCCTGGTCGTAGTCGCGCGAAGCGGCCATCAGCCCGGCTTCGCGGAACACCCCGAGGGCCTGCCTGACCTCCGGGATGATGTGCACCCGTTCCCCGTCGAAGGTCGGCTCGTTCAGATCCGCCTTGCGGTTGTGCGTGGCGAAGTGCTCGGCGGCGATGCGCTGGGAGATGTCAAGCGCAGCCTCGAAGGTATCGCGGCTATGATCGGCGTAGCGCGGACGGGCGTTCAGCGATTCGACCTCGAGCAGTTCGTAGAGCACGAACGCGAGGTCGCGGCGATTCACGAGACGGTCTTGCATGACGACGGCGCTGCCGCGCTCCGTGCAGGCCGCGGTCGATGTGTTGCGGGGCCGTCGATGCTATCACGGAGCCGCCGGAGGCCGGTCCGCAGACAGACCGGCGCGTATCGTCACCCGGCGAAGGGCGCGCGGGCGCGCGCGACCGGGAGGACGATCGCGGCGTCCGGAAAGAGCGGATCACCCCCCGATTACATCGATTCCTTGATCAGCCGCCCGTGGGAGGGCTGGATCGGGCGCGCGTTCATGCTGTAGAGCTTGGAGAACACGGCGACCTGGTCGAAGGAGACCTCCACCGGGGTCTTGAGCACGATCCAGCGCACGCCTTCGCGGCAGGGCGGGGTGGTGAGCGAGCCCATGTAGGTGAAGTACGTGCGCGTCTCCGGGAGAAGCTTCGCCACGTCGATCATGACCTCGTGCATCGCCACTTCGCGTCCGGTCTCCATGGGCAGATGCGGCCACAGCGAGCGCAGGAAGGCATTTGGCTGCTCGCGCATCTCGAACAGGACCGTCACCACCGCCAGCCGGCCTTCCATGCTCTTGTGGACGAGGTGCGCCGCCATGTCGAACCAGCGGCCGTCGATGCGCTCCTCCGCCGGCTTGTGGAAGTGGAACTGCTCGAGTGCGAAACGCTCGCCCCCCACGGCGATGGTGCTGCCCTCGCCGTAGTTCACCTGGATGGTGCGGCCGTTGTCCACGATGCGCAGCGGCGTCGGCCGATAGTCGAACTTGATGGGCTCCAGATCCAGCCGCGCACCCTCCCGGATGTCGATCGGCGACTGTCGCGTGCCGGCGCTGCACAAGGCGAAATCGGAATTCAGCCTACCCCAGTTCTCCGGTGCACCCGCACCGGTGTAACCCCAGTGCACGTCGGCATGGCCGGATTTGGCGGCAATGTCCTCGCGTGCGGATTCGGGCCGGGGTTTCGTCCTGGGCCTGGACGGCCGCGCGGGCTCCGTGTTCACCGGAACGGCGTAGCCGTGTGCACGGGCGCGCGCCAGGGCTATGGGCGGCAGCTGGATCTGGCCGCCGTGGGCGCTGCCGGCAGTGACGGGTAGGGCTGCCGGCTTTCGCGCCGGAGCCGAAGCGGCCGCCTCCTGTCGGTCCGGAGCGGGCTGGGCGGACTTCTGCTGGCCGGCCTTGCCAGCGGCTGCCTGCCCGGCTGTTCCGTCCGCCGGTCCGACCGGCGCCGGCTTTACCTGCGCGGCGGTCTGACCGGTCTTCTCCGGGGCACTGTTCTGCGACTGGCCCGCAGATGACGCATCGGCGCCCTTCTCGCCATCCTTGATTTCCGCCACCTTGTCCCCGGCCTGACCCGTCTCGGCCGGCCTGGCGCCCTGCGCCTTGTCCTGCGGGCCCGCGGCCGATACCGCGCTGGAGGCGCTGCCTGGCGGCTGAGCGGTGGCGGCAGGCTTGGTCCTGGCCGCCTGCCGGGCCTTGGCCTGCGCGTCGGCCACCTCGCAAGCCTTGTCCAGCAGCTGCTCGTTGACCGAGCCGGGAAGCACCAGCGCCGGGACCTCGACCGCGTCGAGTTTGATCCGGCGCAACTCCATCGCATCGCTGCCGTAGAACACTCGGAACAGCGGCGCGGCGGTGCGCATGGTGCAGTCGTAGTTGGTCAGCGTGTTGGTGCTGTAGTAGAGCACTCCCGCCTGCTCCGAGCGCTGTTCCTGCGTGTAGACCTCGCGCACCCAGGCTCGCGTCTGCGCCCCCTCGCGCTGGACGCCGGCGGTGTCGAGGTGGACCGCTCGGGAATGGCCATCGGCGATGGTCACCCAGCGGCCTGCCAGCGCCGGCATGGCGGCGCTGAGGGAAAGCAGGAGTACGAGGGACGGGCTACGCATGGCTTCTCCGGGGATGCAGGCCATATCGGCCCTGCCCGAACGCCCTTGAGCGGGGCGGAGGTCAAGGCAGGCAGGTGTCGCGAGCAGCCAGGTTTTGCCCACCTGCCTGCTTGCGTACAATGGCAGGCTGTGTAAGTTTCTAATTCTTCTTCTTCGAGGGGCAAACCGCCCCGGTCAACGATGGAGGGGCCGACACGGCCCGGCAGGAACATCAGATGGACGAGAAGCTGGTCTACAACGTAAACGTCGCCGCGCAGGACGTGCTGCGCACACCCGAGGCGGTGAAGCAGGCGGTGCCGCTGACCCAGCGCGCCGAGGAGACGGTGCTTCGCGGGCGCAACACCGTCGAGCGCATCCTGGACCGCAAGGATCACCGGCTCATGGTCGTGGTGGGACCGTGCTCGGTGCACGATCCGGCCGCGGCCATGGAATACGCGGCACGCCTGAAGAAGCTGTCCGACGAGGTGTCCGACGCGCTCTACATCGTGATGCGGGTGTATTTCGAGAAGCCGCGCACGACGACCGGCTGGAAGGGTCTGATCAACGACCCGCACATGAACGACAGCTTCGACATCGAGGAAGGGCTCACTCGTGCCCGCAGTGTGCTGCGCGAGGTCAACGAGATGGGGCTGCCGGCCGGTACCGAAGCCCTCGACCCGATCAGCCCGCAGTATCTGGGCGACCTGGTGACCTGGAGCGCGATCGGCGCGCGCACGACGGAATCGCAGACACACCGTGAGATGGCGAGCGGCCTGTCGACGCCGGTGGGATTCAAGAACGGCACGGACGGCGGAATCCAGGTGGCGATCAACGCGCTGCTGTCGGTGTCGAGCCCGCACAGTTTCCTCGGCATCAACCAGTCCGGCCAGGTGGCCATCATCCGCACGCTCGGCAACCGCTACGGACACATCGTGCTGCGCGGCGGCAGCAAGGGGCCGAACTACGACTCGGTCACCATCGCGCTGATGGAGAAGGAGCTGGCAAAGCACCAGCTGCCGGCCAACATCATGGTCGACTGCAGCCATGCCAATTCCAACAAGGATCCGGCGCTACAGCCGCTGGTGATGACCGACGTGGCGAACCAGATCGCCGAGGGAAACAGGTCGATCGTCGGCGTCATGCTCGAGAGCAATCTGGTGGCGGGCAATCAGCCCATCCCGGTCGACCTGTCCCGGCTGAAGTACGGCCAGTCAGTCACCGATGGCTGCATCGATTGGGATACGACCGAGGCCGTCCTGCGCGAGGCGCGCGCGAGGCTCGAGGACGCGCTGCCGGCGCGTCTGCCGCGCGTGGCGGAGGTGCGCAGCCTGCGCGCCTGACACGGACTTTCGCGGTCGGTGCGACGGGCGGCCCTGCGGCCGCCCGTTTCATTTGCGCCGCCGCCGTCCGCGCGAGCGCCTACAATCGGCTCTCGACACAGGAGGAACACACGTGCACGCATTCTCGCTCGAGGGCAAGGTCGCCATAGTGACCGGTTCCAGCCGCGGCATCGGCCGCTCCATCGCCGAGCACATGGCGGCGGCGGGTGCCAGGGTGGTCATCTCCAGCCGCAAGCTGCCGGCGTGCGAGACGGTCGCCGAGTCGATCCGCGCGCGCGGCGGGCAGGCCATCGCGCTCGCCGCGAGCATCAGCGAGAAGGCGCAGCTGCAGGAACTCGTGGAACGCACGCGCGCGCAGTGGGGCCGCATCGACGTGCTCGTATGCAACGCGGCATCCAATCCCTACTTCGGCCCCATGGCCACGCTGCCGGACGACGCGTTCGACAAGGTGCTGCGCAACAACATCGTGAGCAATCTCTGGCTGGCCAACATGGTGCTGCCGGAGATGGCGCAGCGGCGCGAGGGCGCGATGATCATCGTGTCCTCGATCGGCGGCATCAAGGGCAGCGCCACGCTGGGCGCCTACTGCGTGTCGAAGGCCGCCGACATGCAGCTCGCGCGCAATCTCGCCGTCGAGTGGGGTCCGCACAACGTGCGCGTCAACTGCATCGCACCGGGACTGGTACGCACGGACTTCGCACGCGCGCTGTGGAGCAACCCGGAACTGCTGGCGTACACCGAAGCCACCACGCCGCTGCGCCGCATCGGTGAACCGGACGACATCGGCGGCATTGCCGTGTTTCTGGCCTCGCGCGCCGGCACATTCGTGACCGGCCAGACCATCGTCGCCGACGGCGGCGTCACGATCACCGGGGCCTAGAGGCGCTAGCGGATCGCCACCGGCGCCACGGTCGAGCCCGTGCCGCCCTTGACCTTCAGCGGCTGCACGATGAACGCGAACTCGTAGGCCTTCGCCGCCGCCAGCTCGTCGAGCCTCATGTTCTCCAGCAGGAAGATGCCGTTGACTACCAGGGCGATCTGGTGCACGGGCAGGCTGAGCTTCCCGTCCGGATTGGGCGCGACTTCGACTCCGAAGGTGTCCGCGCCGATCAGCATGACGTCCTGGCCGGCGAGCCACTCCGCGGCCGGGGCGCCGATTCCCGGCGTGTCCCTGTTGTAGGTGGCGTTGTCCACGCCCCACAGGCTGCCGTAACCGGAGTGGATCAGCGCGGCATCACCCGGTTCGAGCCTCATGCCCTGCTTCTGCAGCGCGCCCTGCAGGTCCGATACGCTGATCTCGTAGCCGGAGGGCAGCCGCTCGACGCCCTTGTAGGCGGCCACGTCGATCAGCACCCCGCGCGTGTACAAGGTGCCGATCTTCTCCACGCCCAGCCTGGTGAAGCCGTTGCGGGTGGCGATCTCGTCGTTGTCGATGCAGTTGTAGAACTGATCGCCGATGGTCTGGTGCGAGAACATGTCGAACTGCGTGCCCACCTGGCCGATCTCGGTGACCACCAGTTCCTCGTTGCTGCGCCGCTTGTTCTCGCCGAGCACGGGACCGGTGCGCTTGGTGTGGATCTCGAACTTGCGCGTCCCGAACAGCGGCATGCCGGATTCGAGAACACGTCCCAGCTCGAAGACCTGGCCGGTCCTGATCAGTCGCGAGGCGCGCATCACGTTCTGCGGCGTCATGTGGTTCGCCGCACCGCGCTCGTCCTGGGCCCCCCACTTGGACGGGCAGCGCTGCTCGGGTGCAGGCGGCTGCCAGGAGGCTTCCTGCGCATGCGAAACGGCGATGGACGACGCGAACAGCACGGCTGCGGCGACGGACTTCATTGGCTCCCCCCGTTGGTGTGTCGTGGCGCGAGTGTACCGCGCAGCAACGGCCCACGCAGAATGCCGCCGCGGCAGGCAAGCAGAGAAATGCCCTTTCGTTCTGGCTGGATCCCGGCGTGCGCCGGGATGACGACAGCTCCGTTGCCCCGGCGTATTCGGTCCGTCGCCCCGGCGAACGCCGGGCTCCGGCACAGCACGAGCAGGCCGGCCGCTACCGGCCGAGCATCATGTTGAGGATGAAACTGAAGATCGAGATGAACAGGCCGACGCCAACGGCGGGAACGAAGCCGGCGATGCCGAAGCCCGGCACCAGCCACGCGACCAGCATGAGGATGGCAGCGTTGATCACCAGCAGGAACAGGCCGAGCGTGATCGCGGTGATGGGGAGCGTGAGGATCACCAGGACGGGCTTGAGGAAGGCCTGCGCGATGCCGAACACGAGCCCCGCCACGATGACGGTCGAGAGCCGGTCGAACGTCACGCTCGCGAACAGGTAGTCTGCCACCCACAATGCCAGCGCGTTGACGAACCAGAACACGAGAAAACGCAGCAGCATGTTCATGCGCCGCAGTGTAGCACCGAGCGCCGCGGCTCCGTTATGATCGTGCCCCTTCTCGCACTGCATCCGCCCGCCCTGCTCCCCGCTCAGTGACAGCCGATCAGCACACCCTGCCGCGCTCCACCTGGCTGCTGCTCGCCGCGCTGACGCTCGGCTGGGGATTCAACTGGCCGACGATGAAGATCGCACTGGCGGAGATGCCGGTGTGGACCTTCCGCGCGATCTGCGTGGCGGGCGGCGGCGCGGGCATGTTCCTCATCGCCTGGCACAACGGGCTGCGCATCATGCCTCCACCGGGCAGCTGGGCACGGCTGGGTGCAACCGCCCTGTGCAACGTGACCCTATGGAACGTGCTCGTCGCGCAGGGCCTCACCTACCTGCCTGCAGGCCGCAGCGTGATCCTGGCCTACACCATGCCGCTGTGGGTGGTCGTGCTCTCCCGCCTGGTGCTGGGAGAAGCACTGACGCCGCGCCGCGTGACCGGCCTGGCGCTCGGCATGGCAGGCATGCTGGTGCTGATCGGAAACGAACTCGCCGTGCTGCGTTCGGCTCCGATCGGCGCGCTGCTGGTGCTGGCTGCCGCGCTGTCCTGGGCGATGGGTACGGTGCTGATGAAGCGCTTCCCGACCGATCTGCCCACCACGTCCTTCACCGGCTGGCAGATGCTGATCGGCGGCATCCCGATCGCCGCGGGTGCGCTGCTCATGGACCCGGCGCACTGGCATCCGGTCGGATGGCAGACCGTCGCGGCCGTGCTGTACAACGTGTTCATCGCCTTCATCCTCTGCCACTGGGCCTGGTTCAAGATCGTCGGCCTGGCTTCGGCCGGCGTATCCGCGCTCGGCACCCTGCTGATCCCGGTGGTGGGCGTATTCAGCAGCATGCTGCTGCTCGGCGAGCGGCCCGCATGGCCGGAGTACGTGGCGATGCTGCTGGTGTTCGGGGCACTGGGCACGGTGCTGGTGCCACGCCGTCCCGGCTGACCGGTTCTGCCCCGGCCCGCTCTGCATTCTCCCGACCTGGTTTGACAATCCGCGCGGCCCGGCATGCCACCGGGGACGGCCGAGGCACATGCCTTGCTTTTGCCCCCGCCACGACCGCTTCAGACGTGGCTGGTGCGGCCGAAAGAAGCTCTATCCCAGGGAATGAACGCCGCCCCATGTCCGTGCCTGCCCGTCTGCTCAGGATGTCCATCGCGTTTGCCCTTGCCGGCACGGCAACGGGCGCGCTGGCGGACATCTATCGCTACGTCGACGAGCATGGCACCACGCATTTCACCAACATGCCGGACGATCCGCGCTTCAAGCTCTACATGAAGACGCAGAAGGAGGCGAGTCCGGTGACGCAGGCAATGGAACAGCGCAACCACCCGCTTCCTAAGGTGGCGCGCGACCGGTACCACGGACACGTCGTGGCCGCGGCGAAGACCTTCTCGCTGGAACCTGCGCTGATCCACGCGGTGATCACCGCGGAATCGGCGTACAACCCGCTGGCGCGTTCGCCCAAGGGCGCCAAGGGCCTGATGCAGCTCATGCCCGGCACGGCCGAGCGCTACGGTGTGAAAAATCCCCTGGATCCGAAGCAGAACATCCTCGGCGGCGCGGCCTACCTGCGCGATCTGCTGACACTGTTCGGCAATGACATGCAGCTTGCCCTGGCCGCATACAACGCCGGCGAAGGCGCGGTCGCCCGGCATGGCGGCCGGATTCCGCCCTACCGCGAGACGCTCGAGTACGTGCCCAAGGTTCTCTCCTACTACAAGCGCTACAAGTCGAGCATGTAGCGCAGGCGCGCACGACGAGTCATCGTCGTTGCCGATGCGCCATCGACGAGATCCGGCAGTCCGGCTGCCGCAGGATCGGGCAATGGCCGGGTCGGCTCTGGTCAACGCAGTGTCTGCCTGCGCTGCCCGGAGCGTCGCACCACCTGGAGTACCATCACCCCATTCCATCGTTCTGGAGTGCCGGTCATGATGCGCTGGATCCTGCCGCTGTCCTCGCTGCTCGCCCTGCTCCTCGCCGGCGCACCCGCTGCCGCCCAGGGCTCTCTCACGCCGGAGCAGATCATCGCCGCCCTGCGTGCTCCGACCGCCAGCACCGGCAACATCGCCGATGCGGTCGATGAGGCGACCGGCGCGCGCGGCTTCATGTACCACGACATGAAGCCGATCTACAGAGCGAAGATCGTCGGTCGTGCCGCCACGGCGCTGCTGCGACCGGTGCTCAGGCACGACACGCGCAAGTATCCCAACTACGCGCTGCAGATCCTGGACGAGGCGCCTCCGGGAAGCGTGCTCGTGTACGTGCTGGAGAACGGCCTCGAGATCGCGGGCATGGGAAACCTGATGGCCACTACCGCCAGGGTGCGCGGTCTCGAGGGCGCAGTGATCGACGGTGCGGCGCGCGACGTCGAGGAGATCACGCGCATCGGCTTCCCGATCTTCAGCCGCGCGGTGAGCCCGGCCACATCGGTCGGACGCTACGTGAGCGTGGCCAAGCAGATTCCGGTCACCTGCGCGGGCATTCTGGTCAATCCGGGCGACTACATCGTCGGCGACTCGGATGGCGTGGTGGTGGTGCCGCAGGAGGCCGCAGCGCGGGTGGTGGAACTGATCGGGCAGTACGACGACAAAGAGAGAAAGATGATCCCCATCATCGAGCGCGAGAAATCGATGCTGCGTGCGCTCGAGCTGTACGACCGCTACTAGCTGCGGCGCGCGGCATCGCCCGCCGCGAGGAGGCTCGCATGCATGTCACGAGACGCAGGTTGGTCGGGGTGCTGGGCGGGGGAACTGCGCTGGCGTGCACATCGCCGGCTCTGACGGCGGATCTGCTGGCGACGCCGCGCCAGACCAGGGGGCCGTTCTATCCGCTCGAACTGCCGCTGGATCAGGACAACGACCTGACCGTCGTGGCTGGAAATGCGGACACGGCCAAGGGTCAGGTGCTCGACGTCGCGGGAACGCTGCGCGACGAGCGCGGGGTACCCCTGTCAGGCGTCAGGATCGAGATCTGGCAGGTCAACGCGTTCGGCCGCTACCACCACCCGCACGACAGCCAGAACAAGCCCTGGGATCCTGGCTTCCAGGGGTTCGGACACACGCTCACCGACGAGCAGGGTCGCTACCGCTTTCGCACGGTGCGCCCGGTGGCCTATCCCGGGCGCGCGCCCCACATCCACTTCTCGCTCGGCGACAGGCGCTTCGAGACGCTCTATACTCAAATGTACATTGCGGGTGCGCCGGAAAATGCCGACGACTTCCTGTTGCGCAGGATCGCCTCGCGCAGGGCGCGGGACAGCCTGATCGTGGAGCTGGTGCCCGCGTCGGCCGGGCCTGCGAGCCTGCAGGGGCGCTTCGACATCGTGCTCGGGCAGACCGTGCTTTCGCGCGAGCCTGGCTGACGCCGGCAAAGACGCCGCAGCAGCGCTCCGGATGGAACAGGCCGCGCGCCCAGGGGGAAGCGACGATGGACCAGGACGACGAAATCGAAGCCCGCGCCATCCTCGAGCGCATCGAGCAGCTCAAGGTCGAGCACCGTGATCTGGATCAGGTGATCGTCCGCCTCGCGGAAGGCGGCAATCACGACGAGCTGCAGATGCGCCGTCTCAAGCGGCGCAAGCTGCTGCTCAAGGATCAGATCACGCTGCTCGAGCGACGGCTCAATCCGGACATCCCGGCTTGATTGTTTCCCCCCGCCCTGATTACTTCCCTTCGCCGGGACGCGGATACTTGTAGTAGCGCTGCGCGACGTAGCGGGTGACGCTGTCGATGTCGCTCTCGCTCCAGCCCAGTCCGGTGTTGGTCTGCCAGCGCGTGACCTGGGCACGCACGTCGGAGTAGTTCTTGGCGATCTTCGCGTCGCGCTTGTAGGCGATCGAGTCGTGGCACATGCGGCAGTGGTTCTCGTGCAGCAACCGTCCGCGCTCCACGTCCTGCGCCATGGCGAATCCCGGTACCAGCCCCAGCAGGACGACTCCCGCCACCAGTGTTCTGCGATCCATGCATCCTCCGAAAGAATTGAAGCTTCGGCTCCCAGCATGGGCATCCGTCCGAGCCACGTCAACCGCCCCGCGAACCCCCGGTTGCGGGTATGGTCTCATTCACGTCCGCTATCACGAAGGCCGCCATGCCGCTCTCCTACAGTCGTGCGCTGTCCACCCTCCTCGTATCCGTGGCCTTGGCGCTCGGGGCCTGCGCGATTCCGCAGCCCATGCCGATCGAGGGCGTCATCGAGGGCGCTCGTCGCGGCGAGAGCGCTGGCCGGATGATCGATGCACTCGAGTCGAGCAGGACGACCTATGCGCTGCGCGGATCGGACTTCGGCAGGCTGCGCGCCGCCGGTGTGCCCGATGCGGTACTCGACCACGTGCAGCAGCAGTTCATCGACGACGTGGATCTGCTGACACGCTACTGGGTGCTCGGCGAATCGGTCGGTGGCTGCGTGCGCTGCGTACCGCTCGAAGTGGATCTGCAGGACATGGATGCACCGCACACCCGGCCCACCAGCACCGACATGCGGTTCGACCGGCCGCAGGGGATGCCGTCGTGGTACCGGCCGTACAGCTTTCGGCGCGGCGCGCTGAGCCTGGGCGAGATCGAGGACATGGCCAGGCGCGGCTTGCCGGAGCAGGAACTGGTTGCCCATGTGCGCAGCAGCCGCCTGGAAGGCGTGGTGGGCGTGGGTGGGCTCGGCACGATCCGCACGCGGCCGGTCGCGGGCGTCACCGGCACGGAACTGGCAGACCTGGGAGAGGTCGGCGTACCCGATGCCGTGGTCGACGAAGTGCAGAAGCAGTTCCTCGCACAGTTCGTCGAAATCGAACGCCTGCGCTACCAGAATCTGGGGAAGGGCCCGGCCGGCTCCAACAACTGAGGGGACGCACCTGCCCCCGGCACTGGGGGACTGGGCGTCCCTGATGCGTGAGATGCTGATGCCCCGCCCGGATCGGGATCCGGGGCGGGACGCCATCGCTGGCCGGATCAGGCGTCGGGAACGTCGGTCACCGCACCCTTGCTGGCGGTGGAGACGAGGCGCATGTACTTGGCCAGCAGGCCGCGCCGGTAGCGCGCAGCAGGCTGCTTCCAGGCTGCCTTGCGCCTGGCCAGTTCTTCGTCGGACACGTTGAGCTGGATGAGGAGCTTGTGTGCATCGATGGTGATGGAGTCACCCTCCTGCACCAGGCCGATCGGACCGCCGAGGTAGGCTTCGGGGGCGACGTGCCCGACCACCATGCCCCAGGTGCCACCGGAGAAACGGCCGTCGGTGATGAGGCCGACCGATTCACCCAGTCCCTGGCCGATCAGCGCCGAGGTCGGCGCCAGCATCTCCTGCATGCCGGGTCCACCCTTCGGACCTTCGTAGCGGATCACGACCACGTCGCCGGCCTTGATCTTGCCGCCCATGATCGCTTCCATGGTCTCGTTCTCCGAATCGAACACGCGCGCCGGTCCGGTGATGACCGGGCTCTTCAGGCCGGTGATCTTGGCCACGCAGCCCTCGGGTGCGAGATTGCCCTTGAGAATGGCCAGGTGACCCTGCTTGTACAGCGCCTTGTCGAACGGACGGATGACGTCCTGATCGGCGCGCGGCTGCGCCGGCACGTTCTCCAGTTCCTCGGCGATCGTCCTGCCCGTGATCGTCATGCAGTCGCCGTGCAGCAGGCCGTTGACCAGCAGCATCTTGAGCACCTGCGGCACGCCGCCCGCGCGGTGGAAATCGACCGCAACGTACTTGCCGGACGGCTTGAGATCGCACAGCACGGGCACCCTCTGGCGGATGCGCTCGAACTCGTCGATGTCCCACTCGACTTCGGCCGCCGAGGCGATGGCCAGATAGTGAAGCACCGCGTTGGTGGAGCCGCCGGTGGCCATCACCAGGGCCAGCGCGTTCTCGATCGACTTGCGCGTGACGATGTCGCGCGGGCGGATGCCCTTGCGGATCGCCTCGACCAGTACGCGTGCCGATTGCGAAGCGGAGTCCGCCTTCTCCGGGTCGGGCGAGGCCAGTTGCGAGGAACCCATCAGGCTCATGCCCAGCGCCTCGAACGACGAGGACATGGTGTTGGCGGTATACATGCCGCCGCACGCACCGACCGAGGGACAGGCGTTCTTCTCGATGCCTTCGAAGTCCTCCTTCGACATCTTGCCGGAGGTGAACGCACCGACCGCCTCGAACGGGCTGACGATGGTCAGGGCCTGGCCCTTCCAGTTGCCCGGCTTGATGGTGCCGGCGTAGACATAGATGGCAGGCACGTTCATCCGTGCAATGGCCATCATGCCGCCGGGCATGTTCTTGTCGCAGCCGCCGACCACCAGTGCACCATCCATCATCTGGCCGTTGACCGAGGTCTCGATCGCGTCGGCGATCACCTCGCGCGATACCAGCGAATACTTCATGCCCTCGGTGCCCATGCCGATGCCGTCGGTGACGGTGGGCACGCCGAACATCTGCGGCATGGCACCGGCATCCTTCAGTGCCGCGATCGCCCGATCCACCAGCGGCTGGATGCCGGCGTTGCAGGGATTGAGCGTGGAGTGGCCGTTGGCCACGCCGACGATCGGCTTGTCGAAGTCGTTGTCGGTGAACCCGACCGCGCGCAGCATCGCGCGGTTGGGAGAGCGGGCGATGCCGCCGGTGATCAGTCTGGAGCGCCAGTTGTCGGCCATGTTCCTCTCCTCTTCGAATGGCGCCGCGATCGGGCGCACGGAATTTCAGGCAGCGCAGTATTTCAGGCAGCGCAGTGTGCTGCAGTCTCCGCATGCCGTCTAGTATATTGTCGCGATCATATTGATATGTTCTGCGAATCATGGAACTGCGTCACCTGCGCTACTTCGTGACGGTCGCGGAGGAGCTGCACTTCGGCCGCGCCGCGCGCAGGCTGCATCTGTCCCAGCCGCCGCTGTCGATGCAGATCAAGGCGCTGGAGGAGGAGATCGGCGTCACGCTGCTGCTGCGCAATCAGCGGCCCGTAGAGCTGACCGTCGCCGGAGAGGTGTTCCTGAAGGAGGCGCGCGATATCCTGGCCCGCGCCGATGCCGCGGCCGAGGCGGCGCGGCGCGCCGCGCGCGGAGAGACCGGTGACCTGCGCGTGGGCTTCGTCACCATTGCCGACTACAGCATCCTGCCGCCGGTCCTGCAGCGCTTCCGTCACGCCAGCCCCGACATCCGGCTGGTGCTGCAGGAGGCCACCACCGACGTGCAGCTGCGCGAACTCGCGGAGGCGCGCATGGACGTCGGCTTCGTCCTGCCGCCGGTCGAGGAGGAGCGCCTGCAGGTGCTGCCGCTGCTGCAGGAGCCGCTGCTCGCCGCGCTGCCGGAATCGCATCCGGCCGCCCGCGCGCGCGGTCCGATCTCGCTCAGGCGGCTGGCTGACTCGCCCTTCATCCTGTTTCCGCGCCACATGGCCACCGGCCTGTATGACGACACCATCCGCTTCTGCCGCCAGGCCGGATTCAGTCCGCGGGTCGAGCAGGAGGCCGTGCAGATGCAGACCATCGTCAGCCTGGTGTCCGTCGGCCTGGGCGTCGCGCTCATTCCCGCCTCCCTCCGCCATCTCGGGCGCACCGGCGTGGTCTACAAGCCGCTGCGCGAGCGCAGTCCCCTGACGGTGGTGGCGCTCGCCTGGCGCAAATCCGATGCGCGCGCCACCACCGCGCGCTTCGTCCACGCCGTGCAGAGCGTGCTCGCGGAGGTGGCATGAACGCGCCGCGCGTGGCCGCGCTGCGCGGCGAAGCGGACACGCTCGCTCTCGGCGCCGCGTTCGCGGCCGTCCTCGAACCGGGCCTGAAGATCTACCTCTCGGGAGAGCTGGGCGCGGGGAAGACGACGCTGGTGCGCGGACTGCTGTGCGCGCTCGGCTACACCGGCCGGGTGAAGAGCCCGACCTATACCTTGCTTGAAACCTATAACGTTTCGAGATTATACTTGTATCATTTTGATTTCTATCGCTTCGCTAACGCAGATGATTGGCGGAATGCAGGATTCGTGGAGGAGTTCGGGGGCGAGGGCGTGTGTCTGGTCGAATGGCCGGAACATGCGGGCTCTGCGCTGCCTGCTCCGGACATCGCAATCGCACTCGAAGCCGACGGCGCGGGCGGCCGCACTGCCCGCCTCCGTGCCGTGTCGCCAAGGGGAAGCACGTGTCTCGCGCGCCTGAACATCGGCTCGCTGCCGGGCGCCGGGGACGCCTGCGCAGGCAGCGCATAGGCAGTCTGTGGCTGCTCTGGCTGCTCATGCTGCTGTGCCTGATACCGGTGGTGGGATATGGCGCACCCCGCATCGAGGTCAAGGCGGTGCGCGTGTGGACCGGCACCGAGTACACGCGCGTCGCGATCGAGGCACGGCAGCCGCTCTCCTTCGCGCTCGAGACCACGCAAGACCCGAGGCGGATATCCATGGTGCTCGAAGGCACCGAACTCAACGCCATCCTGGAGTCGCTGCCGGACCGCGTATCGACCGCCGATCCGCTCATCGCCAACGCGCAACTCCAGCGCATCGCACCCGGCCGCGTGCGCCTGTCCCTGACTCTGCGGCAGGAGGCACGTCCCCACGTATTCACGCTTCCGCCGGCCGCCGCCTTCGCACATAGGCTGGTGCTGGACGTCTACCCGGCGGTCGAACCGGACCCGCTGCAGGCGCTTCTGGACGAACTCGAACGCGAGGAGCGTGAGCCGGCGCCAGCACCGGTGGCCGCCGCGCCACGCGCGCCCGGAGCCGGTTCCGCCGCCGATCTGGGCAGCAGCGCACGCCGCCCGCAGCCCCGCACTCCCAAGCTGACCATCGACCGGCTGGTGACGGTGGCGATCGATGCAGGGCACGGCGGCGAAGACCCGGGCGCCATCGGTGCCAAGGGAACGCAGGAGAAGGACATCACGCTAGCGATCGCGCGCCGGCTCAAGACACTGGTGGACGCCCAGCCGGGCATGCGTGCGGTGCTGATCCGCGACGGCGACACCTTCGTTGCCCTGCACGAGCGCGTGAGCAAGGCGCGCAAGCTGCACGCGGACCTGTTCGTGTCCATCCATGCCGATGCCTTCGTCAAGCCGCACGCGCGCGGCTCCTCGGTATACGCGCTGTCCGCGAAGGGCGCGACCTCGGCCGCGGCCCGCTGGCTCGCGAAGAAGGAGAACGACGCCGATCTCATCGGCGGCGTGAGCCTGGACGTGGCCGATCCCTACCTCAAGCAGACGCTGCTCGACCTGTCCCAGGATGGAAACATCCGCCACAGCGTCAAGCTGGGGCAGGCCGTGCTCGCCCGTCTCGGGGAACTGAACACGCTGCACAAGCCGCGCGTGGAGCAGGCGGGATTCGCGGTGCTGAAGGCACCGGACATCCCTTCGATCCTGGTGGAGACCGCCTTCCTGAGCAACCCGGGAGAGGAGGAGAAGCTCAAGCGTGCCTCGTATCAGCAGAAGATGGCGCAGGCCATCTTCGCCGGCATCCAGGCGTACTTCGGGGAGCATCCGCCTCAGCCGCGCGACCGGATCGCACTGCGCTAGGCGCTGTGCGGTGTTGCGCGCGCGCGCTCTGCTCCGCACGTGTTGCGCGGCAGGGGGCCAGGCTTTAGCATGATGATCACCCCGCGGCCGCTCTGCGCGTCCGCCCTGAGCGAGGAATGGCCATGGAACAACTCAGGCTCGGCTTTCCGCCGCGCGATGCGTCCAATCCGGTGGGACGCCTGCTTTTCGGACTGGCGGCCGTCCTGGTCGGACTCGCTGCAACCGCACTGCTGATCTTCGTCATCCTGCCCCTGCTGGGCATCATCGTGTCGGCCGCGGTCGGCGGCATGATCCTCGCCATCGCCGGCATGGTGATGATGATTCCCTTCATGCTCGTGGCAGCCACCGTGCTGGCCTTCATCGCGAAGACCGAGGCGCGCCGTCCCGGCACGCTGCGCGCGCGTACGCACTGGCGCTGACCCGCCGTTGGTGCAGCCCCCGTCCGGCCCGGAAGTCACCGGCATCCTCCTCGCCGCCGGCGCCGGATCACGCTTTGGCGGCGGCAAGCTGCTCCACACCCTGTCCGGCGGTGAGCGCCTCGGGGTGCGCGCGTGGCGCAACCTGCGCGCGACCTTGCCGGTCGTCATCGTGGTGGTGCGCGACACAGACCGGGAAACCGAAGCGGTGTTTCGGGATGCCGGAGCGAGCGTGGTTCCATGCGCCGATGCTCACCTGGGCATGGGTCACAGCCTGGCATGCGCGGTCCGCGCCCGGAGGCAGGCAGCAGGCTGGGTGATCGCTCTGGCCGACATGCCGTCCGTCTCGCCCGGGACCATACGCGCCGTCGCCGGACGGATCGCCACCGGAGCAGGCATCGTGGTGCCGTTCTATCGCGGGCAGCGCGGGCATCCCGTCGGCTTCTCGGCAGGCTTCGGCGAACAGCTCATTGGCCTTACCGGCGACAGCGGCGCGCGCGCCATCCTGCAAGGCAATCCGCAAGCCCTGGAGCGCATCGATGTCGACGACCCCGGGGTGCTGCAGGACGTCGATACGCTCGAAGACGCGCACCGCCTGGAGTCGGGCGACACTGCCGGCTGAGCCCGGCCCGCGTCAGGGACGCAGCAGCATCGCCTGGGTCGAGCCGGCGATCCGGAAGTTGCTGCGGATGGCACCGGCGGTCGAGCGCAGTTCGACGTAGGCGCGCCCGGTTACCGACTGGCTGGGGGCGATCTCCAGTTGCCCCGTGGCATTCATGGCACCTGCCTTGATGCGCACGCCCGAATACTGATAGCGGCCGTCGGCGAGCGCCAGGTTGCCCGCGATCTCCTCGAAGGTCGTCTTGCCGCCCTGGATGCCCTCGCGCGCGGGTGACTGCAGCGCGCGCACGAGGTCCAGCCCGGACAGGTTGCCCTGCGTGATGACGAAGCTCGCCTGCAGGCGCGGATTGTCGGAGAACAGGGCAGGCAGGTCGACCGACTGCATCGCGTACTGACCCTTGGCGGCGAGTGCACCGTCGGAGGTCAGTTCCACGCCGAGCGCCTTCATTGCTGCCTCGAGCTCGACGCGCTGCATATCGAAACTGCCCTCGACCGTCCACGGGCCCGCCCACGACACCGTCAGTTCGCCCCGGCCCTGCCCTCCGTAGACCGAGTACTCCAGGTCGGGCACGCGCAACTGGCCGCCCGAGATCAATCCTCTGCCGGTGAACTGCGCGATCTCCAGCCTGGGACCGAACGGCAGAGTGAAATTCATTCCGCGGCCGCTGACTTCCACTCCCTGCCCGGTGGGCACGAGATCCGCCGAGAAGTGCGCGTCATTGGTTTCCACTCGCGCTGCGGCGACCGTTCGCATCGGGGTCAGCGTGAGCGCCGCATCGAAGGTCGGCAATTCAATTCCCGGAATCTGGATCTGAGCGCGCTTGAACTCCACGCGTTCGATCTGGACGTTCGACGACTTGCCCTGGGGTGAAAGCAGACGCGGCAAGCGCACCAGTGCATCCTGCGGCAGGACCACGTTCTCGATGACCAGCCTGCTGACCGACTTGTCGATGCTGAACAGGCTGCCCACGCTGATGAAGGCGATGACCTTGCCCGCCTTGATATCCTCCGCGTCGCCGACGCCTACCCCTTCGAGCTCGAAGTGCAGGCCAGGAAACAGCGACGCGCGCATCTTGCCGATGCTCACGCGCTCGCCCAGTGTGTCCGACGCGATCTTCTCGACCGCGGGCGCATAGGCGGTGAATGGCGTGAACTGAATCGCCGCGATCAGCAGCACCACCACGCCGAGCACGGCCACGCCGACCTTCTTGCCGGGCCCGAAGGCGCGCTTGCGCGCTTCGCGTTGCAGACGGTCGATCTCTGACTTGCGCAGATCCGCCTCGTCCTGCTCCTTGCGGCGGCGCGTCAGCTCCTCCTCGCGTGAACGTTGCTCCGCCAGATGCCGATCGCGTTCGCGCTTCTTGCGCTGTTCCTCCGCCTGCTTCTTGCGCTCTGCCTTCTCGCGTGCGCGGTTCTCCCGTTCCTGTTCCGCGCGCCGCGCCGCTTCCTCTCGGGCACGCTGCTCTGCTTCCTTGCGCGCGCGTTCGGCAGCCAGCGCCATCTCCCGCGCGTCCCGATCGGTACGCTCGCGCGCTTCACGTTCGGCCCGGTCCATCGCCGCACGCGCCTCTTCCTCCATGCGGAAGCGACGCTCCTGCTCTTCCAACGCCTTGCGGATCGCCTCCTCGCGCGCGACGAATTCCTGCTCGACCTGTGCCTCGGCCAGGGCCAGCGCCTCGATGTCCCGGTCGCTGACGGACACCTCGGGCAATTCCTCGACATCCACCCCGAGCAATTCGACCTCTGCACCCACCACGTCGATCACGTCGCCTGCGCCGCTTGCATACTGCGCGCTTTCACGCGGCACGCCGCTTTCGACTGGCGTGCTCGCATGCTCCGCGCCGCTTTCGGATGGCGCGCTCGCAAGCTCTGCGCGCTGCCGGCTCTGTTCCAGCTGGCGCGCGAGTTCTTCCTGCTCCTGCCGGTGCTTCGCCTCGAGTTCGCGGCGCAGCCTCTCTTCTTCCTCCCGCCGCCGGCGCTCTTCCTCTTCCTTGCGCTTGCGTTCCTCTTCCTCGCGCCGCCTGCGCTCTTCCTCTTCCTTGCGCTTGCGTTCCTCCTCCTCGCGCCGCCTGCGCTCTTCCTCTTCCTTGCGCTTGCGTTCCTCCTCCTCACGCCGCCTGCGCTCTTCCTCTTCCTTGCGCTTGCGTTCCTCCTCCTCGCGCCGCCTGCGCCCTTCCTCTTCCTTGCGCTTGCGTTCCTCCTCCTCGCGCCGCTTGCGCTCTTCCTCTTCCTTGCGCTTGCGTTCCTCCTCCTCGCGCCGCTTGCGCTCTTCCTCTTCCTTGCGCTTGCGTTCCTCCTCCTCGCGCCGCTTGCGTTCTTCCTCTTCCTTGCGCTTGCGCTCGGCTTCCTCGCGCCGCTTGCGCTCTTCCTCTTCCTTGCGCTTGCGTTCCTCTTCCTCGCGCCGCTTGCGCTCTTCCTCTTCCTTGCGCTTGCGCTCGGCTTCCTCGCGCCGCCTGCGCTCTTCCTCTTCCTTGCGCTTGCGCTCGGCTTCCTCACGCTGCCTGCGCTCTTCCTCTTCCTT
Source organism: Burkholderiales bacterium (assembly GCA_020854105.1). Taxonomy (GTDB): domain Bacteria; phylum Pseudomonadota; class Gammaproteobacteria; order Burkholderiales; family SHXO01; genus SHXO01. Next base: position 47,194 of record JADZGB010000017.1, read on the forward strand.
GCGCTCGGCTTCCTCGCGCTGCCTGCGCGCCTCCTCTTCCTCGCGCCGGCGTTCCGCTTCCTCCCGACGCTTGCGCTCCTCTTCTTCCCGCGCCCGCTTCTCCGCCTCGACCCGCGCGCGCGCTTCGGCCTGGATACGGGCGCGTCGTTCCACCTCTTCTCTGGCACGCCGCTCGACCGCTTCCTGTTCGGCCTGCGCACGCCGCGCAGCCTCTTCCTTCGCCTTGCGCTCGGCTTCCGCGCGCTCGCGCAACTCGAGCGCGAGCCGCTCCTCGCGTTCCTGCGCCGCCCGGGCACGACGCTCCGCCTCCTCGCGCACCTTGTGGGCCGCCTGCTCTTCGGCAAGCCTGAGCTGGGCTTCCTCCCTGGCACGCCGTTCTGCCTCGGCGCGCGCCTTCGATGCTGCCGCCTCGGAGGCCTTGCGCTCGGATTCTTCGCGCTGACGCTGCTCCGTGAATGCACTCTGGTAGAAGCTCGGCTTGAGCTGCTGAGTCGCGGCGATCGACCCCAGATCCATGTCATCGACGTAGGATGCAATGGGCGGCACGTTCACGACGTCCAGATCGAAGTTCTGGTTCGTGACTTCCTTGATGTAGCCAGCATCGCCGAGGCCGGTGAGGATCTTGCGCGCCTCGACCTCGGAAACCTTCGCCCGCTCGGCCAGGTCGAGGAGCGTGGATTTGCCATCGACCAGGTTCAGCACCCTGTACTGATCCTTGGACAGGCGGTTCGCCCGGTTCTTGATTTCCAGCAGACCCTTGCCGGTCTTCGAGTACACCACGGTGTTGTTCATGTGCGGTCAGCGGCGTGTTACTTCGCGAAGTGCCATTCCTGCCACCCGAAGCGAACCCCGCCAAATGGGAATGGGCTGCCGCTACGGGTAGGGTGCCTGCCGAGGGAGGGCGTCTTACCCGGGAGACGGGAATCGCCGGAAGCCTGAAGGACAGGCTGCCGGCGCCTGCTACCGGGGTGCGCGTGATGCCACCCCCATGGCGAGGGGGGCATTCAGCAAGATTGATGCCCCCGAGCCGAACACCGCGGGGACGAGGGAAGGGGGGCGGAACGGCGGCGATGTCGGCCCGAAGCGGCCAGTCGGGCCGTTTTGGCCGTCCGGGCCGCGAGCCGGCACCGCGAGCCTACAGTGCCTTGACGATGTCCTCGACGACCTTCTTCGCGTCGCCGAACACCATCATGGTCTTATCCATGTAGAACAATGGGTTGTCCAGGCCCGCATAGCCCGATGCCATGGAGCGCTTGTTCACGAGCACGGTACGGGCCTTGTGCGCCTGCAGGATCGGCATGCCGTGGATCGGGCTGCCGGGCTGCTCCGCCAGCGGGTTCACCACGTCATTGGCACCGAGAACCATCACCACGTCCGTGTCGCCGAACTCGCTGTTGATATCGTCCATCTCGGCGACCTGGTCGTACGGGACTTCGGCTTCCGCGAGCAGGACGTTCATGTGGCCCGGCATGCGGCCGGCCACCGGGTGGATGGCATAGCGGACGTGCACGCCCTTCTCCGTCAGCTTCTGCGCCATCTCCTTGACCGCGTGCTGGGCACGGGCAACCGCCAGTCCATAGCCCGGGACGATGATCACGCTCTCCGCATTGCTCATCAGGAATGCGGCATCCTCCGCGCTGCCCGAGCGCACGCTCTTCTGCTCGCCCTGCTCGGCAGCGGCGCCTTCGGCAGCACCGAAGCCGCCGAGAATGACGCTGAAGAACGAGCGGTTCATCGCCTTGCACATGATGTACGAGAGGATCGCACCCGAAGAGCCGACCAGGCTGCCAGCGATGATGAGCAGCGTGTTGTTCAGGGAAAAGCCGATGCCGGCTGCGGCCCAGCCCGAGTAGCTGTTCAGCATGGAGATCACCACGGGCATGTCCGCCCCGCCGATCGGGATGATGATCAGCACGCCGAGCACGAACGCGATCGCGGTCATGACGAGGAAGGGCGTCCACTGCGACTCTGCAGGTGCGAGGAAGAAGGCGATGCCGAATCCGACCATGACGATTGCCAGCGCGAGGTTCAGCATGTGCTGCCCCTTGAACACCACCGGAGCGCTGGAGAACAGCCGGAACTTCTTGCCCAGTCCGGCCAGCTTGCCGAACGCGATGACCGAGCCGGAGAAGGTGATGGCACCGACGAAGGTGCCGATGAACAGCTCGAGCCGGTTTCCGCCGGGCATCGGCACCGGGATGTTGAACGCCGCCGGGTTGTTCACCACGGCGATGGCGATCAGCACGGCGGCCATACCCACCAGGGAGTGCATCGCCGCCACCAGTTCCGGCATCTGCGTCATCTCGACGCGCCGCGCCACGAATGCACCGATCGCACCGCCCACGACGATGCCTGCCAGGATGAGTGCAATGCTCTTGGTCAGCGCCAGCGTGGTGAGCACCGCGATCACCATCCCGAGGATGCCGAACAGGTTTCCGCGGCGAGCGGTGTCGGGATGCGACAAACCCTTCAGTGCCAGGATGAAGAGCACCGAGGCGATCAGATAGAGCAGGGCAACGGAGTTAACTGACATGGAGTCGGTCCTTGGAGCAGGGGGCGGCGGTGGTGGAATACAGGCGCGGGACGGCCAGACGAGGGGAGATTCGCGTCACGCTTGCTTCTTGCCGCCTTTGCGATCCTTCTTCTTGAACATCTCGAGCATGCGCTGCGTGACAAGGAAGCCGCCGAACACGTTCACTGCAGCCAGGCCGACCGCCACCGCGCCGAGCACGGAGCCGAAGTCGAGGTGCTCGGTGCCGGCGGCGAGCAGCGCACCGACGATGATCACCGACGAAATCGCGTTGGTCACGGACATGAGCGGCGTGTGCAGGGCCGGCGTGACGTTCCAGATCACGTGGTAACCGACGAACACCGCGAGCACGAACACGGTCAGGTTGATGATGGTGGGATCGATTGCGGACATGACTTGCTCCTGGATAAGGCGGGCGTTGGCTTGCCGCGGCGCGGGCGCCGGGTCAGCCCTTCCTGACGGGCTGGCCGTCCATGCACACGAGGCTTCCCGCGATGATTTCGTCCTCGCGGTCGATGTTCACCGCTCCGGTCTTGCTGTCCACGAGCAGTGACATGAAGTTCAGCAGGTTGCGCGCGTACAGGGCGCTTGCATCCGCGGCCACGAGAGCCGGCAGGTTGCTGATGCCGACGATCTTCACGCCATGCCTGATCACGATGCGGTCGCGCTCGGTCAGCGGACAGTTGCCGCCCTGCTCCACCGCCATGTCGACGATCACCGATCCGGGTTTCATTGCCTTGACGGTGTCCTCCTCGAGGAGGACCGGCGCCGGCCGCCCGGGGATGAGCGCTGTGGTGATGATGATGTCGGCCTGCTTCGCACGCTCGTGCACCAGCTCCCCCTGCCGCCGCATCCAGTCCGCGGGCATTGGCCGGGCGTACCCGCCCACGCCCTTGGCGATCTCGCGCTCCTCGTCGGTGAGGTAGGGCACGTCGAGGAACTTCGCTCCCAGGCTTTCCACCTGCTCCTTCACCGCCGGCCGGACGTCCGAGGCCTCGATCACCGCGCCCAGCCGCTTCGCCGTCGCGATCGCCTGCAGTCCGGCCACGCCCGCGCCCAGGATCATCACGCGCGCGGCCTTCACCGTGCCGGCGGCCGTCATGAGCATGGGCATGAAACGCTGGTACTCGTTGGCCGCGACGATCACCGCCTTGTATCCGGCGATGTTGGCCTGTGAGGAAAGCACGTCCATCGCCTGTGCACGCGTGGTGCGCGGCAGCCATTCCATGGCGAAGCCGGTGATGCCCTGCGCCGCATAGGCCTGCACCCCTTCCGCGTCGTAGGGGTTGAGCAGGCCGACCAGGATCGCGCCGCGCTTGATCTGCGCGATCTCCTCGCTCTGCGGCGCACGCACCTTCAGGACGATGTCGCTGTCGCGGTAGAGCTCTGCCGCGGACCCGACGATGCGCGCACCCGCCTCGACGTACAGTTCATCCGGCACGGACGCGGCGACACCTGCGCCGCTCTGCACGAGAACCGTATGGTGGCCCGGGGTTGCGAGTTTCTTGACCGTTTCCGGGGTGGCGGCAACGCGTGACTCACCCGGCCGTGTCTCGGCCGGAATACCGATATGCACTTTGCGAACCTCCCATGTGCGCCCGGTGGCTCTCGGACCGGGCAAGGATGCCGACGCGCTGGCAGCCTTACCGCGTCCGCCTGCCGGGGCTGCGTTCGACATAGCCGCGCATTATAGAAAACCTGGACCGGCCAAACCAGAGCGGCCGTTATAATCCTGCGATCCCATGCCCGTCATCCACCCCCTGTCCGACCTGCTCATCGATCAGATCGCCGCCGGCGAGGTGGTGGAACGCCCGGCGTCCGCTCTCAAGGAAGTGCTCGAGAACAGCCTCGATGCAGGCGCGCGTGCGATCCAGGTCGATCTGGAAGCGGGCGGGATCCGCCTGGTGCGCGTCGCCGACGACGGCGCGGGCATCGCCAGCGGCGAACTCGCCCTCGCACTTGCACGTCATGCCACCAGCAAGATCGGTTCGCTCGAGGACCTCGAGCGCGTGGCCACGCTGGGATTCCGGGGGGAGGCGCTTGCCAGCATCGCCGCGGTGTCGCACCTGGCGCTGGTGAGCCGGCCGCCGGCGCAGCAGCACGCGTGGCGCATCGAGGTGCACGGCGGAACGCTCGGCGCGGCCGAGCCCGCATCGGGCGCAGCCGGGACGACCGTCGAGGTGCGCGATCTCTACTTCAACACCCCGGCGCGACGCAAGTTCCTGCGCACCGAGGCCACCGAGTTCGGGCACTGCGACGAGGCACTGCGGCGCATCGCGCTCGCACGGCCGGACGTCGCCTTCACCTTCACCCACAACGGCCGGGCTTTGCTGCGTGTGCGGCCGCAGCCGCTGGCGCAGCGGCTGCGCGCAGTGCTCGGCGACGAGGCTGCCGACGCCCTGCTCGAAGTGGACGAAGGCAGCGCGGCCGCGAGCGTGCGTGGATTGATCGCCTCGCCGGCTTTCAGCCGCGCCAGCCGCGATTGCCAGTATCTGTTCGTCAACGGCCGCTTCGTGCGGGACAAGCTGATCTCGCACGCCATCCGCCAGGCCTACCAGGACGTGCTGCACCACGAACGCCATCCGGCCTACGTCCTGTTCCTGGAGATCGATCCGGCACGCGTGGACGTGAACGTGCATCCCACCAAGAGCGAGGTACGCTTCCGGGACACGCAGGCAGTGCACCGGCTGGTATTCCATGCCCTCTCGCGCGCCCTGTCGGACACGCGCGCGGGCGTGACTGCGCAGGGGTCGCCCGTGCCGGCCGCCACCCACGCCGCCCTCTCCGCGCAGCTGCCCTCGGCCTCGACCGCATCAGCCGCGCTGTCGTTCCCGCGCCAGGCGAGCATCGGCCTGCCGCTGCGGCAGGCGGTCGCGCACTACGAGCGGCTGTTCGGCGCACCGGTCACGCCGGGCACGCAGACGCCCAACGCCGGCAACGCCGAAGCCGAGGTGCCGCCGCTGGGCTTCGCCCTCGCGCAACTCGCCGGCGTGTACGTTCTGGCCCAGAACGATCACGGCCTCGTGATCGTCGACATGCACGCCGCGCACGAGCGCATCGTGTACGAGAAGTTGAAGTCGGCGCTGGATGCCAGCACGATCGCGACGCAGCAGCTGCTCATTCCAGCCACGCTGCTGGTCACCCCTCTGGAGTCGGCGCTGGTGACGGAGAACGCGGACGCGCTCGCCCGTCTCGGCTTCGAGATCGGCCTGGTGGGGCCCAATACCGTGGCGGTTCGCGGCGTGCCGGCGCCGCTGCACGATGCCGATCCCGCAGCACTGGCGCGCGACGTCATGCGCGAACTCGGCCAGTCGGATGCAGGCCGCGTGCTCACCGAGCGCCGCGATGCGTTGCTGGCCGCGATGGCCTGCCATGCGGCGGTGCGCGCCAACCGCGCACTCAGCGTGACGGAGATGAACGCACTGCTGCGCGAGATGGAGGCCACGGAGCGCTCGGGCCAGTGCAATCACGGACGCCCGACCTGGACGCAGCTCGGGATGAAGGAACTTGACGCGCTGTTCCAGCGCGGACGCTGAACGCACACCGCCGTACCACGCACCGCATGAAGCTCGGCCCGACCGCGCCCCCGCCGGCGCTCATGATCATGGGACCCACCGGATCGGGAAAGTCGGCGCTGGCATTCGAACTCGCGCAACGCATCGACGTCGAGATCGTGAGCGTCGATTCGGCCCAGGTATACCGGGGCATGGACATCGGAACCGCCAAGCCGGCTCGCGACGAACTCGCGCGCGTGCCCCACCACCTGGTCGACATCGTCGATCCCACCGAGCCGTATTCCGCCGCCCGTTTCGTCCGCGATGCGCGGCCCGCGATGGACGAGGTGAGTGCGCGCGGCCGCCTGCCGCTGCTGGTCGGGGGAACGATGCTCTACTTCAAGGCGCTGCGCGAGGGGCTCAGCACGCTGCCCGGGGCGGACGCGCAGGTGCGCGCACGCATCGAGCACCGGGCAGCCGAGCGCGGCTGGCCGGCGCTGCACGCGGAACTCGCGCGCATCGATCCCGAGACGGCACGCAGACTGGAACCGGGCGATGCGCAGCGCATCCAGCGTGCGCTCGAGATCCATGAGATCACCGGCGAACCGATGTCCGCACTCGTCCGGCACGGCCGCGACGTCCCGCACTCGCATCGGCTACTGGGCATCGCGCTGGAACCTTCCGAGCGCACGGTTCTGCACCAGCGCATCGCGCGGCGCTTCGACGACATGCTCGGACGCGGGCTGGTGCAGGAGGTCGTCGCGCTGCGCGCGGCCCATGCGCTCGACCCCGCGCTCCCGTCCATGCGCAGCGTGGGCTACCGGCAGGTGTGGCAATACCTGGACGGCGCGTTCGACCTCGCCGCGCTGCGGGAAAAGGGCATCGCCGCCACCCGCCAGCTGGCCAAGCGTCAGCTCACCTGGCTGCGCGGCATGCAGAACGTGGAGCGGTTCGATTGCCTGGCGCCCGACCTTGCCGAGCAGGTGTTCGAGGCCGTGCAGACACGCCTGACCGGCACCGAGTGAGCACTGGGAGGTGAACTGCCCTTTCGTTGCCGCTGGGCACCGGCTTTCGCCGGGGCGACGAGGAGGAGACCCGGACTTACTCCGCTTCCAACACCGCCAGTCCGGCCTCGGCGATCTGCGCATCCTGCTGCGAGGTCACGCCGCTCACGCCGATCGCGCCGATCACCTGATCGCCTGCCTTGACCGGGACTCCGCCCTCCAGCAGGGTCACCTCACCCAGGCTCATGATCGAGGGCCGGGTCTTGGCGAGGTCGTCGAACACCTTGGTGGGCCGCTTGAATGCCATCGCCGTCTTCGCCTTGCCTATGGCCACGTCGATGCTGCCGGTCTGCGTGCCGTCCATGCGCTGCAGATAGATCAGGTGGCCGCCGTCGTCCACCACGGCGATGACCACGTTCCACTTGTTCTTCATCGCTTCGGCCTCGGATGCCGCGACCATCTTCTTGGCAGCGTCCAGCGTCAGCGCCTTCTTGTCCGCGAGCTGCGCATGCGCCGAGAACGACGTCATGGCGAGCATCGAGAAGGCCATCGCGGCCACCGTGTTCATGAGCTTCAGCATGTCTCCTCCGTCAGGTGGGATGCGATCCGGAAGGATCGACGGGCGAAGGCCCGGGCCGGTGATGCCGGCATGGCCTCCAGGCCGGTCAAGATACCCCGCGCGCCGCGCTCAGGCAATCACGTTTCGACGTCGTCCACCCGCGCCCGGGCGCGGCCGCGGGCAAATTCCAGCTGCAGGCTCTGGCCGGTCCCGAGCTGTGCCGCGCTGCGCACGATGTGTCCGTCCCCGGTGCGCACGATGCTGTAGCCGCGTTCGAGCACCTGACCGGGATCGAGATGGACGAGGTGGCTGCCGAGATTCGCGAGCGCCAGCCGGCGCCGCTGCAGGCCCGCGAGCGCGGCGCGCCCCAGCCGCTGCCGCAGCGCCTCCAGTGCGGTCACCCTGTTCGCCAGGTCCGGACGCGCACGCTGGAGCCGGCGTTCGACGGATCCGAACGCGTTTTCCGCCTCCCGCAGGCGGCGGGCGAGACCGTGCCGCAGCCGCCCGCGCAGCCGCGCCAGCAGGCGCTGCTGCTGCGCCAGGCGCTGCCCCGGATGCACCACCCGGCGCGCGAGGAAGTCCACCTGCTGCGCACGCTGCGCCAGCTGGTGCATCAGGCAGCGACCCAGCCTGCCGTGCAGCAGGCGCAGCCGCTGCGCGAGTTCCGCGCGATCGGGACAGACCAGCGCCGCCGCGGCCGTGGGCGTGGGCGCGCGCGCATCGGCGACGAAATCCGCGATGGTCACGTCGGTCTCGTGGCCGACACCGCAAACCACCGGCAGGCGACAGCGCGCCAGCGCACGCGCCACGGACTCCTCGTTGAACGCCCACAGATCCTCGATGCTGCCCCCGCCACGGCACAGGACCAGCACATCGCACTCGTCGCGCTGGTCGGCGCGATCGATCGCCGCGCCGATCTGCTCTGCCGCCCCCTCGCCCTGCACCGGCGTGGGATAGACGATCACGCGCAGGGCCGGCATGCGCCGCTGCAGGATGATCAGCACGTCGCGCAATGCGGCCGCGCGTGCCGAGGTGACGATGCCGACCGTATGCGGATGCGCGGGCAGCGCGCGCTTGCGTGCCGGGTCGAACAGCCCCTCCTCCTCGAGGCGGCGCCTGAGCCGCAGGAAACGCTCGTACAGGGCGCCCAGCCCGGCGCGGCGCATGAAGTCCACGGCAAGCTGGAATTCGCCGCGCGGCTCGTAGAACGACGGACTGGCCCGCACCTCCACGTGCATGCCGTTGAAGGGCGACCAGTCCAGCAGCTGGGCGCGCGTGCGGAACAGCACGCAGCGCACCTGGGAGCGCTCGTCCTTGAGCGAGAAATAGCAATGCCCCGACGGCGCGCGGGTGAAGTTGGAGATCTCGCCTGCCACCCACAGCATGGGGATGGCGCGCTCCAGCGTGCGGCGTGCGAGGGTGGCCAGCTGCGAGACGCTGATCGGCCGTCCTTCCACCAGGGTGGCACCGCGCAGGGTCTCCGCGCCGGGATCGAATGTATCGCTCATGCCCAAGTCATTGACGGGAAAAACTTCCAGCCGGCGCCCAGAAAACGGGCGCTGCCCGGAAAGCCGTTACTCGCACTTCACTTAATCGCCCTTCGCACACGTCGCGCACAGGCTTATCCACAGAACCTGGGGAAAACCGCTGGATGTGCAGCGGCCGGCGTCTTCTGCCGGCAACTTCTTGCGAAGCAATCCCTTGCAGTTTAAAGTGCCGCCTTCCTTTCACAGCGTCACGCGCCGGGCATACCTGCGGCCGCGTGCGAGAAGACCGAAGTGCTCGCAATCATCCAAGCCGCCGGCTGGCCGATCTGGCCCTTGATCCTGGCTTCGATCATCGCTCTGGGGATTATCGTGGAACGCGGCTGGTCTCTCCAGCGCGCGAAGATCGCCCCCCGTACCCTGCTTCCGGAGATCGCCCAGGAGGTCAAGGTGAAGGGCGTGACCCAGGACCTTCTCAACCGGCTCGCGGAAGGGCCGCTGCTGGCGCGGCTGTTCGCGGTGGGCCTGCGCAACGTGCGCAGTTCGCGCGACGTGATGAAGGAATCGCTCGAGGAGGGCGGACGCGTCGCGGCGCACGAACTGGAACGCTTCCTGACCACGCTGGGTACCATCGCGTCGCTGGCACCCATCATGGGTCTGTTCGGAACGGTCATCGGCATGATCGAGATCTTCGGCGCGCAGGGCGGTCCGGGCATGAGCACCAATCCCACGCAACTCGCGCACGGCATCTCCGTCGCGCTGTACAACACGGCCTTCGGCCTGCTGGTCGCGATTCCCAGCATGATTTTCTACCGGCATTTCCGCGCCAAGGTCGATGCGCTGGTGGTCGAAATGGAGATGCAGGCGGTCAAGCTGGTGGAAATCGTCCATGGCGAACGCGTCTGAGGCGGTGGAGCTGGCATGAATTTCCGCCAGGGGGCGCAGCGCGAGGAGCCGGAGATGAACCTCGTCCCGCTCATCGACGTGCTGCTGGTCACCATCATCTTCCTGGTCGTCACCACGACCTATTCCAAGTTCTCGGAACTGCAGATCAACCTCCCCACCGCCGAGGCGAACAAGGCAAGCGAGCGGCCCGAGCAGGTCAACGTCGCCATCAGTGCCGACGGCCGCTACGTGGTGAACCGCAACCCCGTCGCAGGCGATCCGCTGGCCCTGTCCGTGGAGCTGAAGCAGGCGGCGGGCAGCAACCCGGATCCGATGATCGTCATCAATTCGGACGCCAAGGCCGACTTCCAGAACGTGGTGAATGCGATGGAGGCGGCGCGTCTGGCCGGCTTCGGGCGCATTACCTTCTCCACGCAGCAGAACCGCTAGCGTCCCTGCGGCGAGAGCCGCCATCCGAAGGCCGGAACGCCACGGCCCTCGCGTTACCATAGCGGGCACCGGCCTTCGGCTGCCGACTTTCGTGCCCCTGGACCAGCCCCTCCCCACCCTTCCTCGTCGCGCGTCCCTGCCCTGGCTGGCCTGGGTCATCGCATGCCTGCTGTACCTTGGCTCGTCCGGCGCGGGGGCGGCGGAGCAGCCGCCCGCGCCGACACTGGCAGTGGAACTGGTCGCCCCGGAGGAGCTGCGGGCTGCCCTGGAATCGGGTCTGGACATCGTGCAGTGGGCCAACCGCGGCGGTCAGTCCGCCGGACAGATCGAGCAGTTGTTCGCGGGCGCCCGCAAGCAGGTGCGGGAGATCGCGGCGACCGAGGGCTATTTCGACGTGCAGGTCGAGGCATCGCTGCGCCGCGACGGCGAGAACCGCATCGCCCGCCTGGAAGTGAGCGCGGGCAGGCCGGTGCTCGTGCAGCGGGTGCAGATCGTGTTCGAGGGCGCGCTGCTACAGGATCCGCAGCGCGAATCGCGCATGCAGCGCGCGCGTCGCGCCTTCCGCGTGCAGGCCGGCGACCGGTTCCGCCAGGCCGAGTGGGATGCCGCGAAGGCCCGCGCCCTGCGCAGCATTTCGCGCCGGCGCTATGCAGCGGCCGCGATCGTGCACAGCGAGGCACGCATCGAGCCGGAGCGCAATGCCGCCACGCTCACCGTGACCATCGACAGCGGGCCGCCGGTGACGATGGGCAGCGTGCGCATCAGCGGACTGCAGCGCTACGAGGAGCGGCTGGTGCGCAACCTCAATCCGATCGCGCCGGGCGCCGAGTACGACGAGGACGAACTGCTCAAGTACCAGCGCCGCCTGCTCGCCAGCGGCTACTTCGGCAGCGCGATCGTGGGAGCGGCCCCCAGCCGCGAGGCGCCCGCCGGAACGCCCATCCTGGCCTCGGTCGCGGAAAGCGCATCGCGCCGTGTCGAACTGGGCGTCGGCTACAGCACCGATCGCGGGGCGCGTGCGCAGGCCAGCTATCGCGACAACGACCTGTTCGACCGCGCCTGGCGCCTGCGCACGAACGTGGCGGTGGACAAGTTCGTTCAGGAAATCCGCGCGGGGGTTTCCTTCCCGCGCCGGCCGAGCGGGATCCACTACGGTGTGGAGACCGAACTGCGCGCCGAGGACATCCAGGGCCAGGAGATCCTCAACTGGAGCCTCACCGGGGCGCGCCAGTATCTGACCGAGGAGTACGAATCGGGCCTGAGCCTGCAGTTCCTATCCGAGAACAGTCAGCTGGACGACGGTCCGGAGGACAATCGCAGCGCACTGTTCCTCAACCAGCGCTGGCTGTGGAACACGCTCGACGATCCGATCAACCCGCACCGGGGCTACTCCTTCCAGTTCCAGGCCGGCGGCGCGATCAAGGGGGTGCTCACGACGCGCACCTTCGGCCGGCTGCACGGCCGCGCCAACTACCTGCATCAGTTCAACCGCCAGTGGACGCTCGCCCTGCGCGGTGAAGCGGGAGCGGTGGTGGCCGAGAGCCGTGACAACATCCCGTCGAAGTACGTGTTCCGGACCGGCGGCGATTCCAGCATTCGCGGATACGCGTACGAGAGCCTGGGCGTGCCGCAGGCGGATGCGGTGGTCGGCGGGCGCTACCTGCTGGTGGGCAGCGTCGAGCTGATGCGCTGGCTCGATCGCCAGTGGGGCATCGGTGCCTTCGTCGATGGCGGCAATGCCTGGGACGATCCGTCCCGCTTCGACCCGGTGTACGGCTATGGCGCCGGCGTGCGCTGGCGCAGCCCCCTGGGCAACCTGAGCCTGGACCTCGCGCACGGTGAAGCCAACGACGAGTGGCGCGTGCACTTCAGCGCCGGCATCGTACTGCGATGAGGCCGGGGCGCGCGTTCGCGGCAGCGGCTGTGGTACTGGTGCTGCTGGTTCTGGCCGGCGTGCTCGGCGTGCATTGGGCAAGCCGCAGCGAGCCGGTGCTGCGCTGGGCGATCGCGCAGATCGCCCAGCGCCTGCCCGGCACGCTCAGCGTGACCGGCGTGCACGGCGCGCTCGACCGGCCGATCCGCATCGACACGCTCGAGTACGTGGCGGGATCGACGCGGATCATCGCGCGCGGGATCGACCTGGACTGGTCGGCCGCTGCCTTGATCGGCCAGCGCACGCTGCACGTCGACTCGCTGCGCATCGCGCGCCTGGAGATCCTTGCCAGGCCAACCGGTACACGTCCTATCGTGCCGGCGCAGCTGCGCGCGCCGCTGCCGGTGCGCATCGATGCGCTCACGGTGGACAGGCTGCGCTTCGACAACGGTCGCACGCCGTTCGATCTGTCCGGGATCGCGCTTTCCTACGCGGCCTCGCCGGTGCAGCACACGCTCGAACTGCAGCGCCTCGACTCGCCCTGGGGACAGGGGGAAGGACGCCTGGCGCTGGGCAGCGATAGGCCGTTCGCGCTCGAGGGCGTCGTGCGCTGGCGGGCCGCCGCGCCCTCCGTCTGGCCGGTGCGCGCCGAGTTCACGCTCGGCGGAACCCTGGAGCAGGTCCGGCTGCAGGGGGCGCTCACGGTACGCGATCAGCGCGTACCGGTGCAGGCGCACCTGGCGCCGTTCACGGACTCGCCCCTGGTGCAGGCCGACATGCGGACCGCCGGCCTCGATCTGTCGGACTGGTTCGAACAGCTTCCCCGCACCCGCATCGACGCCACCGTGACGCTCGCCGGCACGCCGCTGCCCACCACACCGCTGCCCGCCACGCCGCTGCCCGCCACGCCGGTGCGAGGCACGCTGCGATTGGTCAACGCCGAGCCGGGCTCTCTGGATGCAGACCGGTTGCCGCTCGCGACACTGGACGCCCAGGTCGGTTTCGGCGAAGGCGTTCTCCGGCTGGACGCCTTGCGCGCCGCGCTCGGCGAGGCAGGCAGCGCGAGCGGCAGCGTCACCCTCGGGGCGCAGGCCATCGACGCGCGATTGCAGGTAGGCGAGCTGAACCTGCGCGGCGTGCACGCAATCCTGCACCGCACCGCGTTGCGCGGCACCATCGCGCTCTCACGCAGAGGCAGCCGGGACGAGTTCGCGCTCGACGTGGGCGAGGGTGCGCTGCGCCTCAGCGCGCGCGCGGGAATCGAAGGCTCCCGGCTCACCGTGCACGATGCCCTGCTGCGGGCGGGCCAGGGAAGCGCCCAGGCGCAGGGCACGCTGGGTCTGGACGGCGCACACGCGTTCGCGCTGTCCGCGCGCCTCGAGCGCCTGAACCCGGCCGACTTCGGTGCGTTTCCGCGGGCACGCGTCAACGGCACCGCACGCATCGAGGGCAACCTGAAGCCACGCTGGGAAGCGCGTGCGCGCTATGTTCTGCAGGACAGCGCGTGGCGCGGCTACCGTCTCTCCGGCAACGGACGGCTCGCGCTCTCGCCGCAGCGTGCGCGCGACGTCGATGCGCGCCTGACGCTGGGTCGCAACACGCTGCAGGCACAGGGCGCCTATGGTGCACCGGGCGACGTCCTGCGCTTCTCGCTCTCCGCTCCAGCGCTCACCGCCCTGGGCGGCGAATGGCGCGGCACGCTCGAGGCACGGGGCGTGCTCGCCGGCATGCCCGCACGCCCCGCCGGCGAGGTGAAGCTGAGCGCACGCGAGGTGCGCCTGCCGGGCGGCCTCGGATTCGCCGAGCTCGACGCGGATGCCGGCATCGATGCGGGGGCCGACCCGCGCCTGCGCCTGCACGCGAGCGCGACCGGCGTGCAGGTGTCGGGAACGGCACTGGAGGCGGCGCGGCTGTCGGTCGACGGTACGCGCGGGGCGCACACGATCGCGCTGAACACCAGGTCGGGTGCGCTCGACCTGCGCGGGACGGCGCGCGGCGGCCTGGACGAGCGCTGGGATCGCTGGCTGGGCCGGATCGAAGCTCTGGAGAACGCCGGCAGCGAGGCGTTGCGCCTCGAACAGCCGGCAGCCCTCTCGGTATCGCGCGCAGGGCTGGCACTGGGCGCCGCGCAGCTGCAATGGGCCGGGGGCCGCATCGTGCTGGAGGACACCCTGTACGCCGGTGGCCGGATCCGCAGCAGCGGCACGCTCACCGGACTGCCGATGCGAAAACTGCTGGCGCTGACCGGCACCGAACTGGGCTGGGACAACGACATCCTGCTTGGCGCGCGCTGGCGCGTCGATGCCGCCGAGCAGGTCGATGGCCAGGTCGAGATCTTCCGGGAAGCCGGAGACATCGTCGCGCGCAGCGACGACCAGGCCCTTCCCCTGGGCGTGCAGAAGCTCGCGCTGGACGTGACCATTGCGCGCAACCGGGTCGTGGGCAATGCCGTTCTCGACTCTGCCACGGCAGGTACGGCGACCGCGACGGGCCAGACGGTGCTGTCGCGCCGCGCAGGACGATGGGGCCTCGCCGGCACCTCCCCGGCCGTGCTGGACGTGCAGGCGCGCCTCGACAGCGTGCGACCGCTGGCGGCCGCACTGACGCGCGACGTGGTGGTCGATGGCAATGCACGGATGCGCCTCACCGTGCGCGGCACCATCGCCGAACCGGACCTGCGCGGCTCGCTGACGGCCACGTCGATCCAGGTCGAGCAGGTTGCAACCGGCGTGTTCCTGCACGACGGCAGCCTGCAGGCCGATTTCACCCCCGGCGCGCTGCGCCTGCGATCGCTGCAGATCCGCGCCGGAGACGGCGAGTTCACCGGCAGCGGCGAGTATTTCTTCGACAGCCAGCGGCTGGCGTTGAAGTGGACGGCGCGCGAGCTGGCCACGGTGCAGATGCCAGACCTGCTGCTCGTGATATCGGGCAACGGCACGGTCAGTGTCGCGGATGGGCAGATCGCGCTGTCCGGCGCGGTGCGTGCGGACAAGGGGCGCGTGGAGCTGCGCGATACGGGCGGCGCCGTACTGGGCGATGACGTCGTGGTGGTGGGAAGGGAGCGCAAGCCGTCGATTGCCGGCCGACTCCTGCGCTCGCGCATCGACATGCAGCTCGATCTGGGCAGTGATTTCGCGGTCTCGGGTCGAGGGCTGCAGGCCCGCCTCGGCGGCCGGCTGCGCGTGCACAACGCGGTCGGCACGGCCTTGCGCGCCGACGGAGAAATCAAGGTGATCAACGGCACGTACGAGGCCTACGGACGTACGCTGCAGATCGAGGGCGGCACCCTGCTGTTCGCTGGTGCGCCGGACAATCCAGCACTCGACATCATGGCCCTGCGCAAGAATCAGCGGGTGCACGCCGGCGTACACGTGACCGGCACGGCCCGCCGCCCCGAGGTGCGCCTGGTGTCCGTCCCGGAGGTCCCGGACATGGAGAAGCTGGCCTGGCTCACCCTGGGTCGCCCGATCCAGTCGGGCAACCAGGCCGACACCGAATCGCTGCAGCGCTATGCGGCCGCGATGGCCGCATCCCTGGGCACCGGCAACTTCCAGGCGCAGGTGGCCAGGGCCGTCGGCCTGGACGAGATCGTCGTCATGCCGGGCACCGATCCTTCCAGCGAGGGCGGCATCATCCAGGTCGGCAAGCGCATCGGCGATCGCATCTACGTGGTACTCGAGCAACGCCTGTCCACCGCGCAGAACGTGCTGCGCGTGAACTATCAGCTGGCGCGCGACTGGTCACTGCGGCTCGAGAGCGGCGAGACCGACGCGGTGGATGTCTTCTACAGCCTGTCGTTCGACTGACGCGACCAGGCGGATATGACCTTGGACAGGTGGCGCGTCGCCGAAAGAAGACCTATCGTGGGCATGCTGGCCAATGCGTAACCCATCTGTAAGCTTGCCTGCGCTAGCCTGACCCCTCACTCGAGCAGGAGGGACGCAGTGAAGTCTGCCGTGCCGCTGGCCAAGTTCAGCCCGCCCCGCCTGTCCGGTGCGCTGATGCGCGAGCGCCTGTTCGGCGAACTGGACCGGCTGCGCCTGCAGCCCGGGCTGTGGGTCTGGGCACCCCCGGGCGCCGGCAAGAGCACGCTGCTCGCCAGCTACGTCGAGGCACGCAGGCTCAGCTGCGTCTGGTTCGAGATCGACCAAGGCGACCGCGACTTCGCCAGCTTCTTTCACCACCTTTCGCTCGCGGCCGGCACCTCCTCGCGCCGCGCCCGGTCCCTGCCCGCCTTCACCGGAGGTTGCGCGGCGGACGTGTACGCATTCGCGCGCGAGCACTTCAGGAAGTTCTTTGCGCAACTGCCGCAGCCTGCCCTGATCGTGTTCGACAACTTCGAGGAATCGAACACGCCGGAGCTGGCATCCGTACTGCGCTGTGCGGTGGAACAGCTGCCGATGCATCTGAATTTGGCGGTGCTCAGCCGGCACGCTCCGCCTGCGCAGTTCGCCCATCTGCAGGCGTGCAGCCGTCTCGGCCTGCTCGCGCCCGAGGCGCTGCGACTGACCGTCGAGGAGTCCGGTGCGCTCGGCGTCCAGGTAGGCCTGTCGCACGAGACAGGCATCCGCGCACACCAGGAGGCGCTCGGCTGGGCCGCCGGGATGCGGCTGCTGCTCGAGCAGGTACGCCGGCTGGGTGCGATCGAACGCGCGATGGACTTCGACTCGCTGCAGAGCGTGTTCGATCTGTTCGCGCAGCAGCTGTTCGATCGTGCACCGCCGCGCGCGCAGCGCATCCTGATCGATCTCGCCCTGCTCCCCAGCCCCACGCTCGGCATGGCGCGTGCGCTGTGCCAGGTCGCGGCAGTCGAGGACGTGCTCGAGCACCTCGCTCAGCGCCATCTCTTCGTCGAGCGCCGACGCATCACACCCAACGGCCAGTCGGAGGAGTGGGCGTACGCCTTCCACGGACTGTTCCGCGCGTTCCTTAAGCAGCAGCTGACGCGCACGCGGGGAGCCGACGGGATACGCGAGCTGGCGCTGCGCTCGGCCACGGTGCTGGAGCAGTGGGGACAGCAGGAGGACGCGCTGGCCCTGTACCTGCACGCGCACCAGTGGAAGGAGTGCGTGCGCCTGCTCGCATCGCTGGCCCCGCGCATGCTGCAGCACGCACGGGTGGCGCCCCTGGTGGCCTGGATTGGCGCGTTGCCCGGCGAACTGGTGGAGCGCGATGCCCAGTTGCAGTACTGGATGGGCTGGGCGCGCGCGGGCATCGATCCGGGCGGCGCGCGCGCGTGGCTGCAGCGCGCCCACGATCTGGCACGCGATACCGGGCAGCTGCATTGCGCCACGCAGGCAGCCGCTGCGGCCATCGAGACGGTGTTCCTGCAGTACGCATCGTTCGAGCCCCTGCTCCACTGGGTCGATGCGCTGCGCAGCGCGATCGAGGTGCAGGGGCCGTTCCGCGACGCTGACAGCGAGCTGCGCGCCCTCTCGGCCGTGTTCAGCGGCACACTGTATCTGCGGGCGGACGACGAGTCGCTGGATCCGCTGTCGCGCCGGATCATGGCACTGATCCCGGACAGCGTGAACGTCAATCTGAAGACCAGCGCCTGCACCTGGCTGCTGAGCTACGCCTCCAACCTGGGCAAGCTCGACCTCGCGGGCCAGGTGCTTCCGCTCGCCGAGTCCCTGCTCGAGGATCCGCTGGTATTACCCATGCACGAGGGCGTGTGCGGCTACTTCGTCGGATGGACCTACGTCGCCGCGGTGGACACCGTGCGCGCAGAGAGCGTCGCGGCCAGACTCGACGAGCTCGGCCAGCAGGCCGGGATGCTGCAGCTGCGGCGCTATCCCGCGATGGTGCGCTTCTGGGTGCAGTCGATCCGGCGCTCCGTCTCTGGCATGCAGGCGGCAATCGCCGACTACGAAGCGGCCGCGCAGTGCGTGCATCCCTACGACGTGTCCTCGCTGAACATGATGCGCGCCATCACCGCCATGCACGAGCGACGCGCTGCGCTGGGCCTGCAGTACGCGCAGGTGGCGCTCGCCGCCTATGACCAGGCCGGCCCGCCGTGGCATCGGCTGCTCGCACGCGCAGTGATCGTCTGGGCCAGCATCGAGCTGGCCGACATTGCCCTGGCGCAGCGCACCCTGGCCGAGATGCGCGAGCTGGGCACACGCATCCGCGCCCGGCTCTACGACGTGTTCGCACTCCAGGCCGAGGCGCGCCTCGCACTGGGAGAGGCATGCGGACAATCAGAGCCGGCGCTGCGCCGGCTGTTCTCCAGCGCGCGGCGGCACGGCGTCGGGCATCCGATGTGCTTCCTTCCCGGCGCGCTGCCGGACCAGTGTGCGGCCGCGCTGCGTCACGGCATCGAAACCGGCTACGTGAAGTCGCTGGTGCGCACCTACCGCCTGTCGGCACCTGCCGCCGACCTGGAACGCTGGCCCTGGCCGCTGCGCTGCCGTGCGCTGGGCGGCTTCCAGATCGAGGTCGACGACGAGCCGGTCACCTTCGCCGCGAAGGCCCCGCGCAAGGCGCTGGCTCTGCTCAAGACGATCATCTGCCTGGGCGGACGCGACGTGCGCGATCATCAGCTGATCGATGCGCTGTGGGGCGAGGACGAGGCCGACGGTGCGCGCGCGGCGTTCAACGTCACCCTGCACCGCCTGCGCAGACTGCTCGGTGATGCCGAGGCGATACTGGTGCACGAGGGCTGCCTGACGCTCAATCCGGAACGGGTGTGGGTGGACGCCTTCGCCTACGAGCACCTGTTGTCCAGCGGCGCGGCGCGGACCGAAGGCGGACGAGACGAGATCGAGCGTGCGCTCGCGCTCTACCGCGGCCCGCTGCTGCCGGCCGATCGCGAGGAGAGCTGGTCGGCCGCTGCGCGCGAGCGTCTGCGTGCGAAGTTCATCCACCACGTCGCGCGCCATGCGCGCGCGCTCGAGGATGCCGGACGCCGGGACGAGGCCGTGGCGCTCTACGTGCGCGGCCTGGATGCCGACGGACTCAGCGAAGTGTTCTACCAGGGGCTGATGCGCTGTCACCGCGATGCCGGCCGTTCAGCCGAGGCGCTCAGTCTCTACCACCGCTTCCGGCAGACGCTCTCGGTCTCGCTCGGCATCAATCCCTCCCACGAGACCGAGGCGCTGGCACGCTCGATCGGAGCCCCGCTCGCCCGCACCGCATAGGCAGGCACCGGCGTAGTCAGATACCGGCGTACCCAGATACCGGCGCAGCCCGTCCCGGCAGGCGTGGGGTACACTGCCCCGCCTCCCGTCGCTTCGCCACGCATCCTGCCGCTCCCGCCATGCGCCTCATCGAGCACTTCTGGTACCGGGTGCGTCCGGCGCACCTGATTCTGTATCCGCTCAGCCTGCTGTTCGGCGCCGTCGCGGCATTGCGCAGGCTCGCCTTCCGCGCCGGATGGCTGCGCAGCGAACGCATGCCAGTCCCCGTGATCGTGGCAGGCAACATCAGCGTGGGCGGGACGGGCAAGACGCCGCTGGTGATATGGCTGGTGGAGCGCTTGCGCGCACATGGCATGCATCCGGGAATCGTGAGCCGTGGCCACGGCGGTCAAGGCCTCGTGCGAGCTGTCACGCCGGACACGGATACGGACGCGGCGGGCGACGAACCGGTGCTGCTCGCGGCGCGCTCGGACTGTCCCGTATGGATCGGACGCCGGCGTGCCGAGGCTGCGCGCGCCCTGCTGCGCGCGCATCCGGAGGTGGACGTCCTGGTATGCGACGACGGCCTTCAGCACTACGCGCTGGCGCGCGATGCCGAGATCGCCGTGGTCGACGGCGAGCGGCGCTTCGGCAACGGCATGCTGCTGCCGGCCGGACCGCTGCGCGAGCCACGCTCGCGCCTCGCACACGTGAATGCCATCGTGATCAACGGCGGAGAGCCTCTCGAGGGCATGCATCCGCCGCAGTTCTCCATGCAACTGTCGGGCGACATGCTCGTCAACCTGCGCGATCCCGCGATCCGCACGCCAGCCGCGCAGTTCGCGCAGCGCACGGTACATGCGGTCGCGGGCATCGGCAATCCCGAGCGGTTCTTCGCGCACCTGCGTGCACTCGGGATGCGCATCACCGCGCAGCCCTTCCCCGATCACCATCGGTTCTCCGAGGACGATCTGGCCCTGTTCGGCGACGGGCACGTCGTGATGACTCAGAAGGATGCAGTAAAATGCAGAGCCTTCGCGCGTGATAATTTCTGGTACCTCCCGGTGGATGCGCAGGTCGACGACGCGCTCGGCCGCTGCCTCCTCGACACATTGAAGGCCCGCAATGGACGCCAAGCTCCTTGACATACTCGTGTGCCCGGTCACCAAGGGCGCCCTGATCCTCGACAAGGCGAACCAGGAGTTGATCTCCGTGCAGGCCGGTCTCGCCTATCCCATCAAGGACGACATTCCGGTGATGCTCGAGGACGAGGCGCGCCGGCTCACGCCCGAGGAGATCGAGGCCTGGCGCGCCAAACGGTGAATCGGCCGTGACCGCGTTCGTCGTCGTCATTCCCGCGCGCTACGCATCGACGCGCCTGCCGGGCAAGCCGCTGCTGGACATCGCGGGCAAGCCGATGGTGGTACACGTTGCCGAACGTGCGCGCGCCAGCGGCGCGGACGAGGTGTGCATCGCCACCGACGACGTGCGCATCCGCGACGCGGCGCTCGCACACGGCTGCGACGCGGTGATGACCGCGACCAGCCATCCCTCCGGCACCGACCGGCTGGCGCAGGTCGCGCGCGAGCGCGGCTGGGCGGCCGATCGCATCGTGGTGAACGTCCAGGGTGACGAGCCGCGCATCGCGCCGGCGCTGATCCGCGAGGTGGCGCATACGCTCGCGCTGCATGCGCATGCGGACATGTCCACGGCATGCCACGCGATCCACGACGCACGCGAGATGTTCGATCCCAACTGCGTGAAGGTCGTGCTCGACCGCAACGGCGATGCACTGTATTTCAGCCGCGCCCCGATTCCCTGGGCGCGCGACGCCTTCGCCAGTGACCGGACCGCTCTGCCGGCGAAGCTGCCCGTCTATCGGCACATCGGCATCTATGCCTATCGCTGCGACTTCCTGCTGCGCTACCCGTCCCTGCCGGCCCCGGCCCTGGAAGCCTTCGAGGCGCTCGAACAGCTGCGCGCACTGTGGAACGGCCACCGCATCGGCGTGGCCATCACCGATTGCGCGCCCGAGGCAGGCGTGGACACGCCGGAGGATCTCGACGCGGTCCGGCGGCGCTTCGCTGCCCAGACCGCCACGCCGGGCCGAAGCTAGGCTCGCCGTATAATCGCCACGACCGTATCGTCCTGACTGGCAGGCCGGTGCGCGATGACAACGATTCGAGGAATACGAGCATGAGACTCATCCTGCTCGGCGCCCCGGGCGCCGGCAAGGGGACCCAGGCGGTCGCCATCACGCAGAAATTCGGCATCCCGCAGATCTCCACCGGCGACATGCTGCGCGCGGCCGTGCGCGCGGGAACGTCGCTCGGTCTGGAAGCGAAGAAGTTCATGGATGCCGGTGCGCTCGTGCCCGACGAGGTGATCATCGGTCTGGTGAAGGACCGCATCCAGCAGCCCGATTGCGCCAAGGGCTTTCTGTTCGACGGCTTTCCGCGCACGATTCCGCAGGCCGAGGCGATGAAGCAGGCCGGCGTGGACCTGGACTATGTCGTCGAAATCGACGTCGACGACGCCGAGATCGTCGAGCGCCTGTCGGGCCGCCGCACGCACCTGCCGTCCGGACGTACCTACCACGTCGTATTCCAGCCGCCCAGGGTCGCGGGCAAGGACGACGCCACCGGCGAGGACCTGGTGCAGCGCGAGGACGACAGGGAAGAGACCGTCCTGAAGCGGCTGCAGGTGTACCACGGCCAGACCAGGCAGCTGATCGACTACTACTCGTCATGGGCCGCACGCGGCGACGCCCGTGCACCGAAGTACCGCAAGGTGGCCGGCACGGGAAGTGTCGACGATATACGCGACAGCATTTTCGCTGCATTATCCTGATATCGGCGCAGCGCCTTCGGCCTTTTCGGGGCGCCC
This sequence comes from Burkholderiales bacterium, assembly GCA_020854105.1. GTDB lineage: Bacteria > Pseudomonadota > Gammaproteobacteria > Burkholderiales > SHXO01 > SHXO01. Next base: position 69,477 of record JADZGB010000017.1, read on the forward strand.
GCCTCGTCCGCGGGAGTCGTGATGGCGAGAAAGAACGCGTTCTACGCGCAGTCCGGCGGTGTCACCGCCGTCATCAATGCCAGCGCGTGCGCGGTCATCGAGACCGCGCGTGAACACCGGGACCGTATCGGCAAGCTGTACGCCGGACGCGACGGCATCATCGGCGCGCTCACCGAGGACCTGATCGACACCAGCAAGGAATCGGCGCGCGCCGTCGCCGCGCTGCGCCACACTCCTGGTGGCGCCTTCGGTTCCGCCCGCTACAAGCTCAGGAAGTTCGAGGAGCACCGCGCGCAGTACGAACGCCTGATCGAGGTGTTCCAGGCACACGACATCGGCTATTTCTTCTACAACGGCGGCGGCGACTCCGCCGACACCTGCCTGAAGGTATCCCGGCTCTCCGCACAGATGGGCTACCCGATCGTGTGCGTACACGTCCCGAAGACCATGGATAACGACCTGCCGGTCACCGACTGCTCGCCCGGGTTCGGCTCGGTGGCGAAGTACTGCGCGACCAGCATTCGCGAGGCGGGTTACGACGTGGCGTCCATGGCGCGCACCTCCACGCGCGTGTTCATCATGGAGGTGATGGGTCGCCACGCGGGCTGGACCACCGCGGCGTGCGGACTGGCCGCCGAGAGTGAGGGCGAGGCTCCGCACGTGCTGCTGTTTCCCGAGATCGCCTTTGACCAGACGAAGTTCCTGGCCAAGGTGGAACAGACGGTGAAGCAGCACGGCTACTGTGTGATCGGCGTGTCCGAAGGATTACAGGACGCCGCAGGACGATTCGTGTCCGAGACCGGGCTGCGGGATGCCTTCGGTCACGCGCAGCTCGGCGGGGTGGCACCGGTGCTCGCCAGCCTCGTCAAGGAACGCCTCGGGTACAAGTACCACTGGGCGGTAGCCGACTACCTGCAGCGCGCCGCGCGCCACATCGCGTCGAAGACCGACGTCGAACAGTCCTATGCGGTGGGCAAGGCAGCCGTGGAACTGGCGCTGCAGGGACGCAACGCCGTAATGCCCGCGATCGTGCGCAAATCCGACAAGCCCTACCGCTGGAGCATCGGCGTGGCGGAATTGAAGGATGTGGCGAACGTGGAGAAGAAGATGCCGCGCGACTACATCAGCGCGGACGGCTTCCACATCACGGACCGGTGCAGGCAGTATCTGCTGCCGCTCATCCAGGGGGAGGACTTTCCGCCCTTCAGGAATGGCATGCCCGATTACATCAGGCTCAAGAACGTGCCGGTGGCGAAGAAGCTGGAAACGGCCTTCGCGATCTGAAAACCGGCGGCCGCCAAGCCGCCGCGGTTCGCTAGGCGGCGACGGCCTCCTCGACGGCCTCGTCGACTGCCACCGGCGGTGCCACGCGCAGTGGCGCCTGCCGCGATGCCGCAAGCTTGTGATAGAGGGTCTCGCGTGTCAGCCGCAGCAGTCGCGACGGTGCCCCCACGCGCAGGCAGGTGCGCTCCGGCGCGAGAGGTTCGAATCCGAACACCCGCCGGTAGAACGGGACATGGCGCGGGTTGACTTCGATCAGGATGTCGGTGCGCTGGTGCTGCGCCATGCCGAACGCAACCAGGCTCTCCAGCAGCGCGAGCCAGACCTGCTTGGAATCGACCGCATCCTCGATGGCGAGCCGAACGACTTCTGCGATCCGTGCGCCGCGATTGCGCAGCGCGGCGACCTCCGCGGCATTGGCCTGATCCACCAGCAGACCCAGACTGTTGTCCAGGCCGACCGTGATGGTCGCCACGGGCCTGCCGTGCTGGCGCGCGAGCAGGGTCGTGTAGTGGGGCGCACGGCGCGCGTCGGGAAAGGGCACGCCGAGGTCCGAGAACTCGTATTGCCGCCAGGCATAGCGGCGCGCTGCCAGTTCCCAGGCCTGGGCCTGCTGCGCGCTCGTTCGGACGATCACGACGTCCAACGCCGATGACGAGGGGAATCCCCGCTCGGAGCAGGCCCTGAGACCCATCCTGTCCCGCCCGAACGCCTCAGGCACGCCGGTGTTCCATGCAGCAACGTCCTCCACACCTGTGCTCTCGAGATACATCAATCCTCCCGCTCGATCTGCGATTCGTACTTTGAATACTGTCGATGCTTACAGCATTCCGGCCATGCACCGACGCGGACCGGATTTAGCAATTGCGGTGCCAGGAGAAAAATCACTGAGGAGTCAGGCTCTTACTTGTTCTCTCGTAGTCCACACCCACATCCGCTCGTCTGCTGACGGAGACAGGGAGTTGCCATGCCGTCATGTCAGCGAAATGCGCGGTGTGCATCGGGTCCGATGCAGCGATCGGAGACAATTAACCTTTGGCGCAGATTTAACGATCCGCTGTCCGGGACATCCGTGATCAGGCCATGCGGCCGACATTGACGCGCCTAGCCTGATGACAGTCCGAAGCATGACGATGGTCATGACCCAAGACAAGTGTCTCTGTCTGGCGTCAGCAGTGAAGAAATTGTCCGAACGACCGATTACCATGCTCAACGTCCATCCCGGACGGCCGCAGCGGGCTGGGGGCATACCCGGCTCAGGAGATCCCGTTGTCACCGGTTGTCACAGGTTTGCTGGAAGCATTTCGCGAGTGGTTCGAAATCTTGCCGGCGACTACCACGAGCCTCAAGGAGGAGGCCTACCGCATCCGCCACGGCGTCTATTGCGAGGACCTCGCATTCGAGCCGCCCCGCCCGGATGGGATGGAAACCGACGAATACGATGGCAGCGCCCTGCATGTGCTGATGCGCCACCGCCCGACGGATGCCTTCATCGCCTGTGTGCGTCTGGTCTGCGTGCCGAGGGAACGGCCACTCGAGGGGTTGCCGTTCGAGCGGATCTGCCGGCACGTCAATCCCGGCATCGTGCCCGTGGATCCTATCCGGCGCCTGAGGATCGCCGAGGTGTCACGACTCGCGGTGGTGCGGGAGTTCCGTCGACGCAAAGGCGAAATGCTGCAGGACTCACCGGGATCGGAATCCGACCTCGCAGGCGGTCCGCGCCAGCGCTTCCCCCATCTGCTGGTCGGTCTGTATCTTGGCGTCATTGCAGCCGCCACTCTCAACGAGATCGAGCGCCTGTTCGTTCTCACCGAGCCCCGCCTGGCGGGCCACCTGAACAAGCTGGGCGTGGGGATTCACCAGATCGGCGCACCGGTCGAGCATCGCGGTGTGCGCGTCCCGTCCATGATCCACGTGAGTTCGATCCATACCGGTCCGCGGCCGACCATCCTGCCGTTCTACGAGCACATTCTGGAATCGATGCGGCGCGGCTATGCCCAGCAGGCAGGGTCGCACGGCGCGATGGCCTGAGCGACTCTAGATCGCGCGGCGGAGCTGCTCCGCGATGGGCATCCGCGCGACGCGCCACGCCGGAGGCAGTGCCGCCAGGACGGTGGCCACGAAACCGACCGAGAAACCCTTGAGCAGAACGGGCGGGGTCAGCAGAATGCGCGCGGTGTACCCAAGGTCCGAGTTGGGTGGAGGCGGCATCGGAATACCGATCGCGGAGACCGCCCACGCCAATGCCCCGCCTGCAACGAGTCCAAGCAGGGCGCCGAATGCCGCAAGCAGCGCATTCTCGATCATCACGAGCATGAATACGTCGACGTTGCCGTTGCCCAGTGCGCGCATCGTGCCGAACTCGCCGACGCGCTCGAGGACCGTCATGTTGACGAGATTGACCACGCCCAGCGCGACCATGACCAGGATGATCAGTTCCAGCACACCCAGCTGGCGGCGATAGAGCGCTACGGTCTTCTCGTAGAAGTCGTTGAGTTCGATCCACGTCTTCACCTCCAGTCCCTTGCCTCGTGCCGCGCTTTCGAACAGGCTGGCAACCGGCGACGTGTCCGCCGTGCGGTGCAGCAGGATGACGAGCGCACTGGCCCCCGCAGTGCCGAGAAGTTCCTGCGCGGCTGGAAGCCCGATGCGCACCGCGCGCGCATCGAATTCGTTGGAGAAGGTCTTGAAGGTGCCCACGACGCGGAAGTCCAGCGTATTGAGTGCACCGCCGGCCGTGCTCACGAGCAGATTGACGCGGTCTCCGGGCGCGAGTTTCATGGCGCGCGCCACGCCGTGGCCGAGCAGGATGCCATCGTGATCTGCACCGGTCAGCACCTGCCCGCTTTCGATCCGGATGTGCGTGCCCAGCCCGGCCTCCCGTTCCGGCTCGATGCCTTCGGCGACCACGGCGAGTTCGGCCTTCCCGTTGCCCAGGAGCGCGGAGAAGCGCACGCGCGCCATCGCGTCGTCCACCTCGTTGCGCTCCGCCAGGCGCCCGCGCAGTTCGTCGACATCTTCGATGAGGTACTTCTCCGGCGATCGCGACCCGTGGGTAAAGGAGCCCGCCCTGCCGATCTGAAGATGTCCTGACTGGGAATGAATGAGCGATTCCCCGAGTTGACGGAACAGGTCTTCCACGAAGCCGCCCGCCAGCATGAGGCTGGAGACGCCGGCCACGATGGCGAGGATGGTCATGGCGGAACGCGAGCGATGACGCCTGACGTTGCGCCATGCCAGCCGGCTCAGCTGCCGAAGGCTACTTTCCTTGCCGAATTGCATCGATGATCACCATGCGGGATGCTCGGATGGCGGGCAGCACGGATCCGGCCAGCGCACTGGCAACCCCCACCGCGACTGCCTGCACGGCAAGTCCGGTCGTTACCCGGATTTCACCCAGATAGCCTTGATCTGCACCGGGCGGCGGCGGCATCGGTATGCCGATCGACGAGATTGCGCGTGCAGCGAGCAATCCGCAGCACAGCCCGATGCCAGCGCCCACCACGCCGAGTACCAGTCCTTCGACGACGAACCGGCGACGGATCACCTGCTGTGTCGCGCCGATCGCGAGCGCCGTGCCGATCTCGCCGGTGCGCTCCACCACGCCGATGGTCATGCAGTTGGAGATGGTCAGCACGACGATGACCGCGATGATGAGATTGAGGAAGCCCAGTTGCCTCGAGAACAGCGCTGCGGTCTTCTGATAGAAGTCGGCGAGCTGGTACCAGGGCGTCACGGCGAACTCGAGTGACGGAAGCCGTGCGCGCAGAGACGCCATCGCCCGGTCGGTGGCGGCCGTGTCCTCGAGCAGGACGATCCAGCGCGAGGTGCCTTCCACGCGCAGCAGTTGCTGGGCCAGTTCGAGCGGGGCCCGCAGGTAGACGTCGTCGTAGGCCTTGGTGGAGGTGGCGAAGATTCCTGCCACGACCGCTTCCACGCCGTTGACGCCGCCATTGCCGGTGCTGCTCAGGAGCACGACGGTCTGGCCGACTCCGGCACCCAGGTTTTGCGCGAGACCCCTGCCGAGCAACACTTCCCGGCGTCCCGGCTCCGTCGAGAGCGCCCTGCCCGCGACGATCGTCATGGCAGCCGACAACCCGCCCTCGGCTGCGGGACTCAGTCCTTCTCCCTGGAATGAAAGCGTGGAATCGCCCAGACTCACCAGACCGCTGAAGGACAGTCGAGGAGCGACAGTCCGAGCGCCAACGCCCGCGACCGCTGAAGGATCCGTGCCGGGAAGAAGATAGGCCAGCGGATCGGACAATCCCGATTCAGCGAAGCCCGGACGGGTGATCTGCAGGTGTCCGACGGTATTGACGGCATCCTGCTGCATGGAGACCAGCACCCAGTGGATGAAGCCCGAGGAAAGCAGGAGCGCGACCACGCTGAAGGCGACTGCAATCACGGCGACGGCACTGCGGCGCTTGCGGCGGGTCACCTCCTTGAACGCCAGCATCAGATCCAGCGCGACATGCCGCGCCAGCCGTGCCGCGCGTGCGCGCTGGTTCTGGCTGTGCCGAACGAGAGGCTGGCCGGATCGGGAATTCGTGGCGATGGACATGGATCGCGTCGTCAGGGGCGACCCGGTACCATGTGCGGTCTGGCGCTTTGCGGCGCCGGGTATCACGCTTAACGACGCGCCCGCCGCATGCTGAAGACCGGACACCCCATGCCTGCCTGTCTTAAAGCCGGGCATGCGGGCGTACGATAGATGCTCACTCCGCCATTCCGCAGTTGCTGCCCTCATCCTCCATGGCTGCAAGTCCTCGACCGACCGACTCCGCGCTGGATCACGCGACTCGCCTGTGGGCCGAAGCCGTCGGAGGGGAGCACGTGATCGTGGATCCGGCGCTCCTAGCGATGCGGGCTCGCGCCACCTTTGCCAGCGACCACCGTGTTGCAGCGCTCGTGCGGCCTGGGTCGGTGACGCAGGTGCAGGCCTGCATGCGGATCGCCGCGTCGCAGCGCATACCGGTCTATCCGGTGAGTAGCGGTCGCAACTGGGGCTACGGTTCGTCGCTGCCGGCAAGCGACGGCAACGCGATCATCGACCTGTCGCGCATGAATGCGATCCTCGAGATCAATCCCCGGCTCGCCTATGCCACCATCGAACCGGGGGTCACGCAGCGACAGCTGATGCAGGCGCTGCAGGACATCACGCCGGCGCTCTGGCTCGATGCGACCGGTTCAAGCCCCGACTGCAGCATCATCGGCAATACCGTGGAGCGCGGCTTCGGCCACACGCCCTACGGCGATCATTTCGGCCACGCCTGCGCACTGCAGGTGGTGCTGCCAGATGGGCGACTCGTGGAGACTGGCTTTGGCCAGTTTCCCGGTGCCGCAGCGACACCGGTATATCGATGGGGCGTGGGGCCGGCCATCGACGGTCTGTTCACCCAGTCGAACCTTGGCATCGTCACGCGCATGACGGTGTGGCTGATGCCCGAGCCGGCGTACTTCCAGGCGTTCTTTCTCCGCGCCAGGGAAAGTGCCCTCGAACCGATGGTGGACGCGCTGCGCACGCTGCGTCTGGAAGGTTCACTGCGCAGCTCGATCCATCTGGTGAACGCGTTCAAGGTGATTTCGTCTGACGGGCGCTTCCCCTGGGGGCTCGCGGACGGAACTGGCCGTCTCCCGGAGGAAGCGACCCGGCAGCTCATCGCGCGGTGGGGATGCCAGGCATGGAACGGGTCGGGCGCGCTATATGGTTCCCGCGCGCAGGTGGCGGCATCCCGGCGTCGCGTGCTGGAACTGCTGCGGCCAGTGGCGACGGAACTGCGCTTCCTGGATGACAGGACAATCGGGATCGCCGGGCGACTACGTACGCCCTACAAATGGTTCACGGGCGTGGATCTGGCGCAGGCAATGGCACTGGTGAAGCCCGTCTACGAATTGATGAAGGGAATTCCGACTTCGAGGATGCTTGCCAGTACGTACTGGCGCAAGAGGGAGATCCCGGACGAATTCGATCCGGACCGGGATCGCTGCGGTCTGATCTGGGTCAACGCCGTCGCACCGGCCGACCCCGTGCAGGTGCGCCGGATGGTGACGATCGTCGAGACCGTTTTCAGGAAGCACCCCTTCGAACCGGCGATGTCGATGACCCTGAGAACCGAGCGCGCGGTGGACAACATCATTTCCATCACCTATGACCGTGACCGGGATGGTGAGGACGAACGTGCAATGGCCTGTCACGACGAACTGCTGAGTGCACTCATGGATGAGGGGTTCTATCCCTATCGTCTGGGTGTGCAGTCGATGGCGCTGGCTGCTCAGCGCCGCGATCCGTCAGCACGCGAGCTGATCGACCGGCTGAAACATGCGCTCGATCCCCATGGCACGCTGGCGCCGGGGCGCTACGCGGGCTAGAAAACAAAAAAGGCCGGCTGTGCCGGCCTTTCCTGCTCTGCCGAGGTGCGCGCGCGTGTCAGATCCGACGGCGACGCGAAGCCAATCCACCGGCTATCAGCAAGGCACCGAGTGCAGCAAGCGTCCCGGGCTCCGGCACCTGCTGCGTGATGATGAGGATGTTGGCGATGACCGTGTTCTCGCCGCCCTCGATCGTCTGGAATCCCACACAACCCGCCGCCAGGCCCGCTTCGGCACAGGCTTCGTTCGACAGCGTTCCAAGAGGATCGCCACCGATCAGTGCAGCACCGATGATCACCGTGTGGATGGTGCCGCCGACGTCGATATCGAATTGCAGGTCGAATGGGTTGAGCAGCACGAAGATATCATCGCAAACCGAGTCCACGTCGCCGAAACAAGGTTGCAGATTGCGGGTTTCGACGAACTCGATTTCGAAACTCTCCGTGGCCGAAGCAAGCAGACCCAGAGCCGGGTCCACCGCCTCCAACCTGAGTTCGGAGCGCAGTATGGTGCTCTGTAAGGCAGGGCACTCGCCCCCTGCGGGTACGCCCGAACAAAGGATGGCATTGTTGAAGTGCGTGATACCGATGGTGTCTACACGCGGTCCATTGGTCTGAACTTCCACGCTGTCGCCCCCGGCGTAGACACCCTCCGACACCACGAGCATGCTCTGCTCCTGGGTCGGATTCGTTGCCAGGGACCCGGGAATTCCCCAGGCGAGCGTCAGATAGGTGTCGTCATGTACGGAAACGGGGTTCGGATCCAGGAACTGGAAGTTCTGCCCGTTCTGGACCGTCTCGCTCTGGTCGAAGCCGTTGTCGAAGATCGCGTTCCAGGTGACAACCGGGACGGCCGAAGCTCCCCAACTGATCGTCATGGCTGCCACAGCCGTCGGGACCACGGCGAGCAGGCGTCTGAAGCTGCGCATGCTGTTCTCCTGAGTTACGCCGGACATCGGCGAACCCGATCAGCGACTGACGTGCCGACCGAGAAATTCACATGTTCTCAGTGGGATAGCCAACAAGAGCAAAACGCAGCGGACAAATCTGTAAAGAATTCCGACAGCAAAAAGGGCAGCCCTCCCGGGCTGCCCTTCCATCGGGGGGCGTTACCGCCCCTCGAGCCTTGCTTGACTCAGACGCGCTTGCGGCGGCTGGCAACACCACCGGCTACGAGCAGGGCGCCAAGCATGGCGAGCGTGCCAGGCTCAGGCGCTTCGGTGGGCGCGGTGATCGTGATGTTCGCGATGATCGTGTTGGACTGACCTTCGGCCGTCAGGAATCCGATACAACCGGCACCCAAACCAGCTTCGGCGCAAGCCGCATTCGACAGCGTTCCCAGTTCTTCACCGCCGATCATCGTGGCACCGATGGTGACGTGGTGGATCGTGCCGTTCACGTCGAGATCGAACTCCAGCGCGATGGGATTCAGAAGCACGAAGATGTCGTCACACACCGTCTCCAGACCGCCTTCGAAGCATGGCGACTGGTTCTTGGTTTCCGCGAACTGGATCGCGAAGCCTTGCGTCGCCTGAATCGGTCCGAAGATTGCGGGATCGATCGCGGTGAGGGTGAGTTCGGACAGCAAAGTGGTATGCGTCAGTGCCGGGCAGATGCCACCGGCCGGGATGCCGCCCGTGCAGGTGATCGCATTGTTGAAGTGCGTGATCCCGATCGTCTGCTCGGTGCCGCCGTTGGTATCCACATCGACCGACGCGCCACCGGCGTACACGCCCTGCGACACCACCAACTTGGATTGCTCCTGGGTCGGGTTGGTCGCCAGCGAGCCCGGGGTGCCCCACGCGATCTGGAGGTAGGTATCAACCTCGCCACCCACCGGGTTCGCGCCGGAGAAGTTGGGGTTGTTGGTCCCAGCAGCGAATGTGGTGAGCGACTGATCGAAACCGTTGTCGAAAGACGCCTGCCACGTGTTGATAAACGTGGCCGACGCGGCAGTGGTGAAACCCATGCCGGCTGCTACGGCTGTGGCAGCGAATAGGGCCTTGAGTTTGGTCATTTCCGATCTCCTGAATTTTTCCGGGCCTTGAGCCGGCGCGGGCACTTAAGCCAGAACCGTGCCTTCTAGTTTATTCATTTATAATCATATGCTTATTATGGAACCGGATGAGCATGGTCACGGAACCGTAAAGGCTTCCGACACCTGATTGTTCTAGCGCGCGGCTTCCAGGGATCTGGGGGGATTCCCCTATTCAGGCTACTGCGGCCGCCACTGTAAAGCCGGCCGACAGACGGAGCGCTCCTGCGTGGGAATCGGGAGACTTCAGAAGGTGTAGCGCAATTCAGCGTACACGCGGTCGCTATCGCCGAAGGTACCGAACGCCCCGGTATTTGGTCCGGCAAAGATGTCCACCCCCACGGAAATGCGCAGGTCGGGGCGTGCGTACCAGTTGATGCGGGGACGAAGCAACCGGTCGTTGCTGTTCAAGCTCTGGATGTAGAGCAGTTGCGGCTCCAGCTTCGGCCGGACCTTGCCGGAGACGAGCACGCTGAACCCGGTCTCGAACTGATCGAACAGGATGTCGTCGTCGTGATCGAAGTAGATGCGCTGAAATCCCTGGACGTTCAGGCGTCCGTCCATGGGAAGGATGAAATCGAGGCCGAGCAGATAATCGAGCGTGTTCTGCTTCACGGTCCCGGTGGACGAGGCCAGATCGGAGACCTCGTAATGCCTGCCATGGGTATAGACGGCTTCGCTCTTCAGTACGACGCTGCCGAAATCCTTCGCCAGGGTGCCGCCGAGCTGCCAGATGCGGTCATGTCGTGGCTGGTAGACGATCGTCGGAACCGGCGTCGTGACCAGCTCCCGATACAGCGTCGAACTGACGCTGTGGCTGCGATAGAAGAAGGCGGAAAGGTCCCAGCCGCTGATCAGGCCCGACATCCGAGCGCCATAGCTGGTATTCGACAGCGTATTCGCCGGTCGCTGATCTCCCCGCAGGACGGTATCGAAGCCGGCCACCTCCCCGGGATGGTAGGGATAGAACTCGGCGCCCGGCTCTCCGATGTCGTCATAGGTCGGGAAGGGAACCCACAGCAGTTCGAGATGCATGCGCTCGCCGAAGTATTCCGCGCGCGCAGCCCACTGAGGGATCCGCAGGATCTCGAACTCGGGGAGGATGTAGTCGCGCAGGTCGCGCGCGGACACGACGTCGGCGAAAAACAGCGCCACCGCCTCCCCCCACACCACGTGCTGGCGCCCGAGCCGCAGCTCCCAGTTGCGGGGCAGGGTGAGGTCCAGGTAGGTTTCGCGCACCTGCAGATCCAGCCGCTGGTCCTTCTTCACCTCGTCGGGATAGAAGTCGGTGGCGTAGTAGACCGGATCGACGTCGAGCCGGACACTCGCCTTCCACTTCGCCGAAGCGCCCAGGCTGGCCCGGGTCTCCAGCTGGGTACGCACGACCCCGCGCGCCCAATGACCGGGCGACTCGTAGGCGTAGGCCGGCGCGAAGTCAACGAATCCCCGGATGGCGAGGAGCTGCCGCGCGCCCGGCGCAGGCGTCGGTATGTCGCCCGGCGCAGCCGTCGGCGTGTCACCCGATCCGGAAGCGGGCGACGGATCATCTCCGATGGTTCCGAACAGCTCGTCGCGTCCGAGCGGCAAGTCCTCGTCCGCATCGGTCGCCTGCGCGACCATGGCCGCAGGCGCAGGCACCAGTGCCGCGGGCGCCGGATCCTTCACTTCGCGCGGCATGGCGTACGAGCGGACGCGATCCCGATCGGAGGCTGCACATAAGACACCCGACTGGGCGCCGAGCAGCAGCGTCATCAGGCAACAGAGGGTCTGGCGGGACAACGAGCCGGTCGCGGCGAGTCGGGTCACTGCGAGGTCCTCTCCGGGTTCATTGATTGCGTCGGGCGGACCGGATGCCAGCGGCCGTCCTGCCTCGTCGCGATGTAGCGGATGCTCCCGTCCTCGATGCCGACGAGGCGGTCGGCGGCATCGATGACCTTGCGGTCGTGCGTGGAGAAGATGAAGGTCGTCCCAAAGCGGCGGTTGATGTCGCGCATCAGGGCCAGGATGCCCTCGCCGGTCCTGTGATCGAGGTTGGCGGTCGGTTCGTCCGCAAGGACGATGTCGGGCTGCGTGACCAGCGCCCGCGCGATCGCCACGCGCTGGCGCTGCCCTCCGCTGAGCTGATTTGGACGGTGCCGGGCGAACTTCGTCAGCTGGACCACATCGAGGAAATGCGCCACGCGCTGACGGCGCTCGACCGCATCCACCTCGTCCATCTGCAGCAGCGGATACTCGACGTTCTCTGCGGCCGTGAGTACCGGGAATAGATTGAAGGTCTGGAATACAAAGCCGATATTTCGCGCACGTATCAATGCAAGGTCGTGCGCCGATCTGCGACTCACATCATGACCCGCAATGCGAATCACCCCCTTGGTCGGTCGGTCGATGCAGCCGATGAGATTGAGCAGAGTGGACTTGCCGCTGCCGGACGGACCGGCGATGGCCACGAATGCGCCCTCCTCGATCGTCAGATCGAGCGGCTGCAGCGCCGTCACGGTGTGTTCGCCCAGGGCGTATTCCTTCGACACGCCCGCCATCTCCACCACCTTTCGAACCTGCTGAGCCAACTCGTGCGCTCCTGTGCGTCCCTGCCACGCTACTTTCGTCCCCCGCAGCGGGAAGTTGAGCCGGGACTGCGGCGCAACAGGCGCCTGGCGCCCGGCGCGCTGCTGGCGGTTCTGACGGTTTTGCTCGTGCTCCCGTGCGGGGCCCAGCAGGAGGACGCGCCGCCGCTGCAGACGGACCCGCGGGCGGAGGCCCTGCTGAGGCAGGCAGACGAGGTGCGCTTTCCGGTTGCCGGCGCCGAGCTGACCGTTGCCATCCGCACCACGAGAAGCGGCCAGGAAACCGACCTGCGCAAGTACCGCGTCCTCTCCAAGGGCAGCGACAGATCGGTGGTGATGGTGATCGAACCGCAGACCGATCGCGGCCAGATCATGCTCATGAGCGGCCGCGAACTGTGGCTGTTCCTGCCCGCGGTGTCGCAGCCCGTGCGCCTTTCACTCGCGCAGCGGCTTTCCGGGCAGGTGGCCAACGGCGATATCGCACGCGCCAACTTCTCCGGGGACTACCACGCCCGCCTCGTCGGCGACGAGGAGGTCGATGGCGAGAAGCTGCACGTGCTCGACCTCACGGCGCGTTTCCGGGCGGTGACCTATCACCGGGTCAAGCTGTGGTTGCGCCAGCAGGACGCCTGGCCGATCAAGGCGGAGTTCTACTCGGTCTCGAACCGGCTGCTCAAGACATGCTCGTACGGGGAGTACAGACAGGCAGCCGGGCGCATGCGGCCGACCCGCCTGGTCATGACCGATGCATTGAAGCAGGACGAGGTTTCGGTGATGGAGTACGCTGACATCAGAGCACGGACCCTGCCGGACCGGGTGTTCAGCAAGGAATACCTCAAGAAGCTCGAATAGCCTGCTTCGGTGCAGCACGAATCCGCATGGACCCGGTAGGGAAATTGCCATTCCTGCAGGAAACCTGGCATCGAATGTGCACCGACTGTCGCCCCCCGGCGCCGGAACCGGCTGGGATAGCCGGCTCGGACAGTCAAAAAATGTCACAGCGGCGCCCGTGAAAGGAAGCGCGGCGCCCGTGAAAGGAAGCGCAAAGAGGGCCTATGTATAATTGCAGCGCAAAACTAAAGGTTTATGCTACGGCATTCATTGGGGGGTTCCATGGGTATTGACCTTCGAAGATCCGCCAGGGCCGCAGCCGCCCTGGTCGTGCTGGTCCCGGCACTGGTTGCAGGATGCGCCACCCGAACCACCCATCCGCCCGCACCGGCCTCCGTTGCCTCCCCCGATTACACCTATCGCATCGGACCGGGCGACAATGTCAATATCATCGTCTGGCGCAACCCCGACCTTTCCACCAGCGTACCGGTCCGTCCGGACGGCAAGATCACCGTTCCCCTGGTCGAGGATCTTCCCGCCATCGGAAAGGATTCCACCGCGCTTGCCCGTGACATCGAGCAGGCCCTCGGCAAGTACATCCGCGACCCGGTCGTGACCGTCATCGTCACCAATTTCGTCGGACCGTACAGCGAGCAGATCCGGGTGGTCGGCGAGGCTGCACGTCCGCAGGCGCTGCCGTATCGGCAGAACATGACGATCCTCGACGTGATGATCGCCGTCGGAGGGATCACCGAGTTCGCGGACGGCAATCAGGCCCACATCTTGCGCCCGGCGGATGGCAACAAGCTCTACAGCATTCGCCTGAAGGACTTGCTGCGCCGGGGCGACGTCTCCGCGAACGTCGACATGAAGCCCGGCGACGTCGTCGTCATCCCGCAGAGCTGGTTCTAGCCGTCAGCGGGCGGCCACCAGTTCGCCTAACCGAGAGTCGCCCATGCATTACATGGTCGAGCAATTCCTCGACTACGCCCGTGCCACCTGGCAGCGCCGGTTCATCGGGCTGACGGTCGCCTGGCTTGCAGCGTTCGGAACCATCGTTGCCATCGTCCTGACGCCGGACAAGTACGAAGCCTCGGCGCGCCTGTTCGTGGACACGCAGTCGGTGCTCAAGCCCCTGATGTCCGGGCTGGCCGTACAGCCCAACGTCGATCAGCAGGTGCGGATGCTGAGCCGCACCCTTTTGTCGCGGCCGAACATGGAGAGGCTGGTGCGAATGGCAGACCTGGACCTCGAGGCCAAGACGCCCCAGCAGCGCGATGCGGTCATCGACGGCCTCATCGGCAACATCAAGGTGGAAGGCAGCCCCCGGGACAACCTGTACGTGATCAAGTACCGGAGCTCGCAACCGGCCTCGGCGAGAAGGGTGGTGGACTCCCTCCTCTCGATCTTCGTGGAATCGGGTCTGGGCGACAAGCGCCGCGACACCGAGAAGGCCCAGCAATTCATCGACGCGCAGATCAAGGAGTACGAAGCACGCCTTCAGGAGGCGGAGCGCCGCGTGAAGGATTTCAAGCTCAACAACCTGAGCACCATGGCAGGCGGACAGGACGCGGTCAGCACGATGGTCGCAATGGAGGATCAGATCGGTCGTGCCCGCATGGACCTGCGGGCCGCGGAACAATCGCGGGATGCCCTCCAGCGTGAACTGGCCGGCGAGGAGCCGGTTTTCCTGCCCGATCCGAACTGGTCGGCACCCAGTTCCAACAACGAGGCGTTGTCCACCGAACTGGATCAGCGCATCGACGCGCTCAAGCGGAATCTCGATGAGCTGCTGCGCCGATACACCGAGCAGCATCCGGATGTAACCGGTACCCGCCGTGTGCTGGCGGAACTGGAGCAGCAGCGCCAGGAACGCCTCGAGGCGCTGAAGAAGGCGATCGCCGCGGACAAGTCCGAAGGCGCCAAGTCCGTCGTTCCCGGCGTCGAACGCAATCCGGTCTACCAGCAGCTGAAGCTGTCGCTGGCAGAGTCGGAGGCCAACGTGGCGGCGCTGCGCGGCCGCCTGTCCGAGCTGGAAGCGCGCTACGACAAGGTGCGCAGCACCGCGCGCATGCGGCCCGAACTCGAAGAACAGATGGTTCAGTTGAATCGCGACTACCAGGTCCAGAAGTCCCAGTACGACAGCCTGCTGGCACGGCGTGAATCCGCCTCCATGACGAGCGAACTCGAGCAGGCGGCGAGCCTTGCCGACTTCCGTGTCATCGATCCGCCACGCGTGTCGCCGAAGCCTGTGGCGCCGAACCGTGTTCTGCTCCTCCCCGCCGCGCTCGTTGTTTCCCTGGGTGCGGGCGTGTTCGCCGCCTTCGCCTACGGTCAGGTGTTCCCGACCTACTACACCGCCCGCGGCCTTCGCCGCGTGACGCAGCGGCCGGTCCTGGGGACAGTGACTCTGCAGGACACTCCGGAATCCAAGCGCCGGAAGCGGGTGCGCTCCTTTGCGTTCACCAGCGCACTGGCTGGCCTGGTGGGCCTGTTCGGCTCTGCCTGGATCGTCCTGCTCCTCATGTCGCGCACCGCCTAGGAGCCTGATCGATGAGCCTCGTAGAACAAGCGGCCAAGCGTCTGGAGCAGCTGCGCAAGGCGGCGGCGGAAACGCCAGCCGATGCATCGCGCTCGGCAAGCGATGTCCCGGCCTCCTCGGACAACGCGACGACCATCGAGCGGATGGTGCGCCGGATGGAAAGCCCCGCGGCCGAACAGGCAGGCGTCTCGAGTGTCGTAGCGAGAGCGGAGCGCAAGGCATCAGCCGGGGCGCCGGCGGACAATCTTCCGCCTCCCCGGCACGCGGCGCCCGATACGCCGGCCCTGCGCGCGGACACGTACATCGCGGAGGACCGACGCGAACCGGTGTTGGGTGATCTCGGTGATCTGAACGACACGGATGTCCGCGACGATGCCAGTCGCTCGCGCCGAATCGCCATCGATCTCAGGCGACTGTCGGCTGCCGGAATCCTGACGCCCGATGCGGTGGAATCGCGGCTCGCGAACGAATTGCGGGTCATCAAGCGGCCGGTGGTGAACAACTGCCTGGGCAAGGGCGCTTCACGGGTCGCGAACGCCAACCGGGTGATGATCACCAGTTCCGCGCCGGGTGAAGGGAAGAGCTTCCTGTCCATGAACCTCGCGATGAGTATCGCGATGGAGCGCGACAGCACCGTGCTGCTAATTGAAGCGGATACGGCACGCCCGACGATCAGTACGATGTTTGGACTGCCTTCGAGCCCCGGATTGCTCGACCTGCTGGCGAACCCGGGGCAGGATGTGGCGAGCACACTCGTCAGGACGGACGTTCCGAAGCTCGCTTTCATGCCCGCCGGCACACGGCAGCAGAACAGCAATGAATTGCTGGCCAGCGAAGTGATGCAGCAACTCGTCGACGAGCTGGCCAACCGGTATCCGGATCGCATTCTGATCTTCGATTCACCTCCTCTGGTGTTTTCCCCGGAGGCACGCGTTCTGGCCCGCTACATGGGTCAGGTCGTGCTGGTCGTCGAAGCGGAGAAAACCACCCACGGCATGCTGAATCAGGCGCTTTCGATGGTCGAGGACTGCCCCGTCGTCCTGCTCGCACTGAACAAGGCGACCTCGCCCGAAGAGAAAGGCTACTACTACTACACAGGCTGATCGGCTCTCCGGTGCCAAAATTCGCGATACCCAATCGCATGCGCTCAAGCGATACGGTGCTGCGCAGGCTGGCTCCTGCGGCGCTGCTGACGCTCGTCGGCGTCGCGTTCGGGCGCGGCGCGCTCTCGGGCGAGCCACAGTTCGACGCCACGCTCACCAGCGAACTGACGTTCACGGACAACGCCACCTTGTCGAGCACGGACGAAGAGGCAGACCTCATCCTGCGGCTCAGACCCCGCATTCGCGCGAGCGGCCAGGGTGGCCGTACGACGTGGAGCATCGGCTATGCACCGAGCCTGGTGTTCTACGCACTGAACGGGGATCGGAACAACGCGCAGAGCAACCTCAATGCTTTCGGGACGCTCGAGGCCGTGGACAACTGGCTGTACATCGACGGCCGTGCCACCGTGCTGCAGACCTTCGAGAACCCGTTTCTGCCCACGCCCAGCGACCCGACGCTCGCCACGGACAACCGCAAGGAAACGTACACCCTGGGACTCAGTCCATACATACGGGGAGAGCTGTTTGGCGAGTACCGCTATCTCATACGCAACGACAACTCCTATTCGAACGCCCAGAACGTCGCCGGCGATGTGCTGACCAGCCAGCTGTTCGGAACGATTGACAGCCCGGTCCAGCGTCACTTCTTCTGGGGCGCCGACGCCAGCTACGATTACACCAAGTTCGAGAGCCGCCAGTCATTCAGCGCACAGTTGGTCCGAGCACGCGCCGGCATGGTCGTGACCCCCGAGCTTTCCCTGCGCGCGAGCGGCGGATACGAGTGGAACGATTACGGACTGTCCGACTACAGCGGGTCCATCTATGGCACCGGGTTCGACTGGCGACCGACCCCTCGTACCAACATCGCGGCGAACTGGGAAGAGCGGTTCTTTGGCCCGTCCTATCAGGCAAACTTCACGCACCGAACGCGCCTGACATCGTGGTCGCTGAGCGGCTATCGCAATACAGAGACATACAACAATGCGCTTCTGCGCCTTACGCCGGGCGAGACACGCCAGTCCCTGGATCAGATTCTCACCTCGCGCATCACCGATCCGCTGCAGCGCGAAGCCGCGATTGACCTGTTCATGTCGGAAACCGGCTTGCCCGAGTTTCTCGGGGGTGCGCTGTTCTTCTACAATCAGAACATCTTCCTCATTGAACGCGCGGACGCACGATTCGGCATTCTGGGCGTGAGAAACTCGCTGTTCCTACGCGCGTTCTACGAGGAATCGGAATCCATCACAGTCGAGGACGAATCGGTCGCCACCGATCTGTTCTCCCGGAACACGCACTTCAGGACCCGCGGCGCGGGCGCCGCCTTCACCCACGAACTGACTCCGCGCACCAGTCTGACGCTCAGTCTCGACCGGTCCTACACGCGAAGCCTCTCTCAGCAGCTCGAACTGGTGACCGGCCGCGACGCCACCCAGACCATCGCCAGAGCTTCCGTCACCCACTCGCTGAGTCCGAAGACCAACATCACTGGCCGATTGCGGCTCGCGCGCTACGACTCCGATCTGTCCAGCTACGACGAGCACGCCATCCAGGCTCTGATCTTTCATCGATTCTAAGGCCGTCGCATGTACGAGTCCTTCTACCATCTCACCGGCAAGCCCTTCCAGCTCAGCCCTGATCCGGCCTTCTACTATGGCAGCCGCGTGCACAAGCGCGCCTATGCCTATCTGGAATACGGCCTTTATCAGGGCGAGGGCTTCATCGTCATCACCGGCGAGGTCGGCGCGGGCAAGACGACCCTGGTGCGCAGCCTGCTGGCGAATCTGGACCAGAACAAGGTCGTGGCGGCGCATCTCGTCAGCACGCAACTGGATGCCGACGATGTCCTGCGTGCGGTGTGCGCCGCCTTCGGCACGCAGATCAAGGGCACCGACAAGGCTTCGCTTCTGCATCAGCTGGAGGCGTTCCTGCGCAACGTGGCGCTGGAGAACAAACGCGCGCTGCTGGTGGTGGACGAGGCGCAGAACCTCACGCCACGCGCGGTGGAGGAATTGCGCATGCTGTCGAACTTCCAGATCGGCGAGCGAGCGCTGCTGCAGAGCTTCCTCATCGGCCAGCCGGAGCTGCGCCAGATGATGCAGGGACCCGACATGCAGCAGGTCCGTCAGCGCGTCATCGCCTCCTACCACCTCGGCCCGCTGGATCGGGAGGAAACCCAGGCCTACATCGAGCATCGGCTGAAGTTCGTCGGCTGGACCGGCGACCCGCGCATCGACGACGAGGCGTACGACGCGATCTTCGCATTCACCGCGGGTATTCCCCGCCGCATCAACCTGGTATGCAATCGGCTGATGCTGGCGGGGTTCCTGAACGAGATGCACGTGCTGACCGCGGAAAACGTGGAGGGCGTGGTCAAGGAGCTGAAGGAGGAACTGGGCGTCGTCAACACCGAGCCCTCCCATCCGAGCTGGACCGATCCCGCGGATGCGCCAGCCCCCGCGCAGCCGGTTCAGACGGTGGAGCACCGTGTCGTCTCCCAGCCCGACGAGCGCCTGCTGAACCGCGTCGCACGCCTGGAGAAGGGACTTGCCGCCGTGCTGAGCATGCTGAAGCGCACCGCCCAGAGCTTGGAAAAGCAGGACAAGCCAAGCCCCGAGCGCGCGACGAAATCCTGAATGGGCGCCCCGCCTAGCGACGTGCGACCGGTGCTGTGCATCGTCGGTGCGCGTCCCAACTACATGAAGATGGCGCCGCTGATCCGCGCGATGGGCGCCAATTCTGACGTGCCGCCTGCCGTGCTCGTGCATACCGGCCAGCACTACGATCCTTCCATGAACGCGAAGCTGTTCGAGGATCTGCAACTGCCGGCGCCGGACCTCAACCTCGAGGTGGGTTCCGGCACGCACGCGGTCCAGACGGCGGAGATCATGAAGCGCTTCGAGCCGGTGGTGGACGCGCAGCAGCCCTCCTGCGTGGTGATCGTGGGCGACGTCAATTCCACGCTGGCGTGCAGTCTGGTGGCGGTCAAGAAGAACGTCCCCGTGGTGCACGTCGAGGCGGGGTTGCGCAGCTTCGACCGGTCCATGCCCGAAGAGATCAATCGCGTCCTCACCGACCAGATCTCGGACCTGCTCTACACCACGGAACGCTCCGCGCATGCCAATCTCGCCAGGGAAGGCATCGACGACGACCGGATCCACTTCGTCGGCAACCTGATGATCGATTCACTGCTCAGCCACGGGCCGCGCGCCGTGCCGGTCGCGACGCTGCTCGAGCAGGCGGGCGTTCACGGAGAGGCACTGGCGAAATGGCAACGCTTCGGCGTGGTGACCCTGCACCGCCCATCGAACGTGGACGACCTGGCAGTCCTGCGCCCGCTGCTTCGCGCGTTGCGCGATGCCAGCGAGCTGCTTCCGCTCGTCTGTCCCCTGCACCCGCGGACACGGGCGAACATCGACAAGTTCGGTCTGTCCGATCTGGTGGCCTCGCCGCGCATCCTGGTGCTGCCGCCGCAGGGTTATCTCGAGATGCTCGGGCTGATGTCCTCCGCGACCGTGGTCATGACCGATTCCGGCGGCATCCAGGAGGAGACGACGGCTCTCGGCGTGCCGTGCCTGACGTTGCGCGAGAACACCGAGCGTCCCATTACCGTCGAGCAAGGCACCAATACCCTGGTCGGCCGGAGCCACGAACACATTCTCGCCGCGCTGAGTGAGGTGTTGACCTCGGGCGGCAAGCGGGGCCGGATACCGGAACTCTGGGACGGCCGCACGGGCGAGCGGATCGCCGCGCACCTGGCAGGATGGTTGCAGGGCCGGCATGCTCACGTTTGACAGGGATCCAGATTCGGCACCATGCGGCAGGCGAACGCACTGACCATCGATGTCGAGGATTACTTCCAGGTCTCGGCATTTGCCCCTCATATCCCGCGCGGGGAATGGGAGCGCATGCCGTGCCGCGTCGAGCGCAACGTCGACATCATCCTCGCACTCCTGGACAGCAGTGGCGCGAAAGGCACGTTCTTCACGCTCGGGTGGATCGCCGACCGCTATCCCCGCGTGGTGCGCCGCATCGCCGAAGGCGGCCATGAGCTGGCATCGCATGGCTACGGCCACCAGCGCGCCAGCGATCTGACTCCGCAGCAATTCCTCGACGACATCACCCGGGCGAAGCGTCTGCTCGAGGACATCTCCGGACAACCGGTGAAGGGTTATCGCGCGCCCAGCTTTTCGGTGGACAAGACCAATCCCTGGGCCTTCGACTGCATCCGGGAAGCGGGCTACGCCTACAGCTCCAGCGTCTACCCGATCCGCCACGATCACTACGGCATGCCCGACGCGCCGCGCTTCCCTTACCAGCCGATCCCCGGGCTGATCGAAGTGCCAGTGACGACCAACCAGTTCTTCCAGACCAACGTGCCGACCGGCGGAGGCGGCTACTTCCGCCTGATGCCCTACGCCATGTCGAAGTGGCTGATCGCGCGCGTGAATCGGGTCGACGGCAAGCCGGCGATGTTCTACTTTCATCCCTGGGAGGTCGATCCCGAACAGCCGCGCATCCATGCGGCCGGCTGGAAATCGAAGTTCCGTCACTACATCAACCTGCACCGCACCGAGCAGCGCCTGGAGCGTCTCCTGGGCGACTTCCAGTGGGATCGTGTGGACAGGGTTTTCCTGGGCTCATCGTGAAGCACGCACACGCCGAAAGCGGCGGCGCCATCGGCGCCGACCTGACCATCTCGGAGCTGGACCCGGGGAACCGCGACCGCTGGGACGCATTCGTCGCGCAATGCGCGCGCAGCAGCTTCTTCCATTGGTCGGCGTGGAAGTCGATGATGGAGGACGTGTTCGGCCACCGCACCCGCTTTCTGATGGCCGAGCGCAGGGGTGAAGTCGTCGGGGTGCTTCCCCTGGCGCAGGTCAGGAGCAGGTTGTTCGGACACTCGGTCGTGTCGCTTCCATTCTGTGTCTACGGTGGCGTGGCGTCGGAGGACGAAGCCGCGAGTGCACGGCTCCACGACGAGGCGGTGCGCTTCACCGAGCAGTGCGGCGCCGAGTATCTCGAACTGCACAACGTCACGCCGCGGTGCGCGGACTGGCCCGCGCAGGATCTGTACGTGACCTTCCGCAAGGAGATACTTCCGGAAGTCGAGGACAACATGCTCGCCATTCCGCGCAAGCAGCGCGCGATGGTCCGCAAGGGGATCAAGGCACAACTGCGCAGCGAGATCGACGAGAGCGTGGACCGCTTTTTCGAACTGTACGCCGACAACGTCCATCGGCACGGCACGCCGCCGTTCCCCAAGCGCTACTTCGCCGAACTCAAGCGGGTCTTCGGCGACAAGTGCGAAATCCTGGTGGTGGTCGATCCCTCCGGCCGTCCGGTGTCCGGCGTGATGTCCTTCTACTTCAAGGACGAGGTGCTGCCGTACTACGCGGGTGACCTGTACGAGGCGCGCGACCTGGCGGCCAACGACTTCAAGTACTGGGAGCTGATGCGTCGGGCGTGCGAGCGCGGAATCAAGGTGTTCGACTACGGTCGCAGCAAGCGCGGCACCGGTTCGTTCGATTTCAAGAAGAACTGGGGATTCGAGCCCGCCCCGCTGCACTACGAGTTCAAGCTCCTGCGCCGCAGCGAAGTGCCGCAGAACAACCCGCTCAACCCGAAGTACCAGCTGTTCATCAAGACCTGGCGTCGCCTGCCGCGCCCGATGGCGAACTTCCTCGGCGGTCGCCTCGTCCGCCACCTGACGTGACGCCGATGGAAGAACTGCTGTTCCTCGCCCATCGAATTCCCTTTCCGCCCAACAAGGGGGATAAGGTCCGCTCGTACCATCTGATGCGGTATCTCACGCAGCACTACCGCGTGCATCTCGGTGCATTCGTCGACGATCCGGACGACTGGAAGCATGCCGACGTGCTGCGTGACATGTGTGCGGAAGTGCATCTGATTCCCTTGGCCCGCCGCCGGGCGACGTTGCGCAGCGCGACCGGGCTGCTGACCCGCAAGCCACTCACCCTTCCCTACTATCACGACGCGGGCATGGCGCGCTGGGTGGACGACCTACTGGGTCGGCGGCCGGTACATGCCTCATTCGTCTTCTCGAGTGCCATGGGTCAGTATGTCGAGCATCACGACGGCATCCGGCGCGTGGTCGACTTCGTCGATGTCGATTCGGACAAATGGCGGCAATACGCGGTCAAATGCCGCGGCCTGAAACGCTTGGTTTATGCGAGAGAAGCAGATTGCCTGTTACGCTATGAACGTCACCTTGCTTCGATTGCCGACGTCAGCTTCTTCGTCTCCCGCGACGAAGCCGATCTGTTCCGATCTCTTTCCCCTGATCAGCAGGGGAAGGTGGATCACTTCAACCAGAGCGTAGATACACGGCACTTCGCAAGGGATAGCGCCAGCATCAGTCCGTATGCAGACCACCGAAAGGTCATCGTGTTCACCGGGGCCATGGATTACTGGCCAAACGCCGATGCAGTGACCTGGTTTGCACGCGACGTTTTTCCTGCGGTACGCAAGGCGCATGAAGATGCAATGTTCTTCATTGTCGGCTCTCGACCTACCGATGAGGTGAAACGGCTAGCCACGTTACCTGGCGTTCACGTCACTGGGCGCGTCGAGGACATTCGTCCCTACCTATGGCATGCGGCGGTGGCGGTTGCCCCGCTGCGCATCGCCCGAGGAGTACAAACCAAGGTGCTCGAGGCAATGGCTGCCGGAACACCTACGGTGGTCACCTCCGGGGCACTCGAAGGAATCGGAGCCATTCCAGGTAAGCATGTCCTACTCGCCGACACTGCCGGCCAGTTCTCATTGGCAGTCGACAAGCTGCTACGTGAATCTATTCCGGCATTGTCCGTACATGCCCGCGAACTGGTCGAGTGCGAGCACGAGTGGGAGAACAATCTCGAGCGCGTGCTCCACGCGCTGCAAGGCGTAGACCACATGCATTCCGTCTCGTCCGAAGGCGAACACTCCGATCGGATCGCTGCTGGTATGGCAGAGGATAGATGAAGCCGGTCGATCTTTTCGAGGGTAGCGCGGCAGTCAAGCCCGGCTGCGATACAGCGATGGCTCACTGGAGCGGTGCCATCCGTGTGCTGATCCTCGGGCTTGCTGCATTGGTGTTTCTCTATATAGCGGACGTGCGCACCATGGTCCATACGTGGTGGACCGTGGGTACCTACGCACACGGGCTCGTGGTCTACCCGGTCAGTGCGTGGCTGATCTGGCGAAAGCGCGACGTGCTGGCGACGCAGGTGCCGCGCCCTTTCCTGCCGGCAGCGGCACTACTGGCTGCACTGAGCGTGCTGTGGCTGCTCGGAGACCTGAGCAACACGCAGACCCTGCGCGAGTTCGCGTTCGTCGCGTCGGTGCCCGTGCTCGCGTGGGCCGTCCTCGGCAATACCGTCGCCCGCACCCTCCTGTTTCCGCTCGCCATGACCCTGTTCGCGTGGCCGGTCGGGGAGTTCTTCGTGCCGACCATGATCGACTACACCGCGGACTTCACCGTCGCCGCCCTGCGGCTGAGCGGCGTCCCGGTGTACCGCGAGGGCAATTTCTTCGTGATCCCGACGGGAAACTGGTCCGTCGTCGAGGGCTGCAGCGGCATCCGCTATCTCATCGCGTCGGTGTACGGCGGCGCCATCTTCGCCTACCTCAACTTCCGGGACTGGAGACGACGCCTTCCCTTCATGGCCGCGGCGATCATCGTCCCGATCTTCGCCAACTGGGTGCGCGCCTACATGATCGTGATGCTCGGCCACCTGTCGGACAACCGCATTGCCACGGGGGTCGATCACATCATCTACGGCTGGTTCTTCTTCGGTATCGTGATCCTGGCGCTGTTCTGGGTCGGTTCGCGCTTCAGTGATGCGCAGGACAGCGTCCATCGTCCGCTGATGGCAGCGTACGCCCCGCCTGCCGGAACCCCGGCACTGCTCGCTGCCACCGCGATCGCTCTCGTGCTCGCCGCCATCGGCCCCGCGGTGGCGTTCGGGATCGAGCGTGTCGCGCCGGTGCACACCGGCCCGGTGGCGCTGCAGCCGCCCGCAACCGATGGCAACTGGACCGCGATCGACTCGCGCATCAGCAACTGGGAGCCGCGCATAGAGACGCCGGTGGCATCGCATGCTGCCACGTACAGCAGCAGCAGCGATTCGGTCGGCATGCTGACCGCCTACTACCGGGCTCAGGAAGTCAACGGAAAGATGCTGACCTACGGCAGCACGGCGCTGGGAGACTTCAGCGTCAGGGGCTGGCGCACGCTGGATCGGTCGATTGCCACAACGCACATGAACGGTGGCACGCTGGACGTGATCGAACGCCGGGTCGTGTCGGAAGGCCAGAATCTCATCACGTGGCAATGGTACTGGACCGGCCGCCGCAACACGGTCGGGTTCTGGGAGGCGAAGCTGGCAGAAATGCAGGGCATGCTCGGCGGGTTCGGAGACGATGCCGCGACAGTGGTCCTTCACGCCGCGTATGCCGAGGACCCGGAAGCTGCGCGCGCCATCCTGCGCCGGTTCGTGGCCGAGATGGGTCCGGCCATCCAGAAGAGTCTGGAAGATGCAGCCCGCCGATGAAGCCATGCTTGCCCGGCTCCACCACGCCGGACAAGCGCCATTGATCGCGCACGTCCTGTATCGCCTGGACGTCGGCGGACTGGAGAACGGCCTGGTCAATCTGGTGAACAACCTGCCATCGACGCAGTTTCGGCATGCCATCGTCTGCCTGTCCGACTACACCGACTTCAGCAAGCGCATCACCAATCCGGACGTCGCCCTGTTCGCCATCCGCAAACCGCCCGGCAACAGTCCGCGCATGCACTGGCGCGTATGGCGCCTGCTGCGGCGTCTTCGGCCGCGCCTCCTGCACAGCCGCAACCTCGCCGCGCTCGAGTGCCAGATCACCGCCGCACTGGCCGGCGTTCCCGCTCGTGTGCACAGCGAACACGGCCGCGACATGGGCGATCTGGACGGCAGAAACCGCGTGGATCTCGGCATCCGCCGGGCGCTGCGCCCGCTCATCCATCGCACCATCGCCCTGTCGCGCGATCTCGAACACTATCTGCTCGACACGGTTGAAGTCGAGCGCACGCGCCTGAGCCAGATCTACAACGGCGTCGATACCGACCGCTTCCGTCCAGCCTCTCCTCGCCCGCAATTGCCGCATCCCATGTTCGCGCAGTCCGATCTCGTCGTCGTCGGGACAGTGGGACGCATGGAGCCGGTCAAGGATCCACTCAATCTCGCACGCGCGTTCGTCCGCTGCACGCAGACCATGCCCGCGATGCGCGGCCGGCTGCGCCTGGTGATGATCGGGGACGGCAGTCTGCGCCCGCAGGTCGAGGACACCATCGCCAGGGCCGGGCTGAGCGGCCAGGCGTGGCTGCCGGGAGCACGCGCCGGCATCGACGAGATCTTGCGCGGGCTCGACGTCTTCGTTCTGCCATCCCTTTCCGAGGGCATTTCGAATACGATTCTGGAGGCGATGGCTACGGGACTTCCGATCGTGGCCACGCGCACCGGCGGCAATCCGGAACTGGTGCAGGAGGGCGACACCGGATTTCTTCCCGCTCCCGGCGATGATGACGCGCTGGCGCAGGCGATCGGCCGCTACGTGCAGGATGGCGCGATGCGCGCCGCACATGGCGGGCGGGCCCGGCAGGTCGCGCTGGAGCGCTACAGTCTGGGCAACATGGTGAGCCGCTACGCGGAAATCTACCGGGAATTGCTCGAGCAGCGCTGCCCCGGTGCACTCCAGGCAGCGAAGCAAGCGTAAGCGCATGTCTATTGCTTGGATCGCCACACTTTCAACTTCTCCAGTGCCATGTGCGGAATAGCCGGAATCTTCGATAGCACTGCCAGGCGCCCGATCGATCGCGCGCTGCTGGAGGCGATGAACGCGGCCCAGTTCCATCGCGGTCCGGACGAGGGCGGGATCCACCTCGAACCCGGCGTGGGCCTCGCACACCGGCGTCTGTCCATCATCGATCTCTCCAGCGGCCAGCAGCCGCTTTTCAACGAGGACGGCACCGTCGCCGTCGTGTTCAACGGCGAGATCTACAACTACCAGGAGCTCATCCCCGAACTCGCCGCGCTCGGCCATACCTTCCGCACCCGCAGCGATACCGAGGTGATCGTGCACGCCTGGGAGGCGTGGGGCGAGCGCTGCGTCGACCGCTTTCGCGGCATGTTCGCTTTCGCGCTGTGGGACCGTAGAAAGGAAACGCTGTTTCTCGCGCGCGATCGGCTGGGCGTCAAGCCGCTCTACTACGCGCTGCTCGAGGACGGACGGCTGATCTTCTCCTCGGAACTGAAGGCCCTGATGGCACACGGCGGCTTGCGCACGGCGCTGGACCCGCACGCCATCGAGGACTACTTCGCCTTCGGCTACATTCCGGAACCGCGCACGATCTATCTCGGGGTCGCCAAGCTGCCGGCGGGGCACATGCTCACGGTACGGCGCGGACGCGATCTGCCTGCGCCGGTCCAGTACTGGGACGTGCACTTCGGCCTCGAGCGGCGCATCGGCGTGCAGGAAGCCTGCGACGAACTGCACGCACGACTGCGCGAGTCCGTCCGCCTGCGCATGATCTCCGAGGTGCCGCTGGGCGCCTTCCTGTCCGGCGGGGTCGATTCCAGCGCAGTGGTTGCCACGATGGCGGGCCTTTCGGACAAGCCCGTGCAGACCTGCTCGATTTCCTTCGCCGATCCTAGCTTCGACGAATCGGCCTATGCGCGCGAGGTCGCCCAGCGCTATCGGACCGATCACCACGTCGAACAGGTGGAAAGCGACGACTTCGATCTGATCGATCGGCTGTCCTCGGTCTACGACGAGCCGTACGCCGACAGCTCCGCACTGCCCACCTACCGCCTGTGCGAACTGGCGCGCAAGCACGTGACCGTCGCGCTGTCGGGCGACGGCGGCGACGAGAGCTTCGGCGGCTACCGGCGCTATCAGATCCACCTGCGCGAGGAACAGATGCGCGCCGCGCTGCCGCTCGGTCTGCGCCGGCCGCTGTTCGGCGCACTGGGAAGCCTGTATCCGCAGGCACTGTGGGCGCCCAGGGTGCTGCGCGCGAAGGCCACCTTCCAGACACTGTCGCGCGATTCGGTGCAGGCCTACTTCAATCTGATCGCGGTGGTCGACGATCCCACGCGCCGGCGCCTGTTCAGCCCTTCGTTCCGGCGGCAGCTCGCCGGCTATTCGGCGCTGGAGGTGCTGCGCCGGCACGCACACAATGCGCCGCAGGACGATCCGTTGGCGCTGGTGCAATACCTGGATCTCAAGACCTACCTGGTGGACGACATCAACACCAAGGTCGACCGCGCGAGCATGGCCCACGCGCTCGAGGTGCGCGAGCCGCTGATGGACCACCCACTGGTGGAGTGGCTGGCGAGCCTGCCTTCATCGCTCAAGCTGTCGGGCGACGAGGGCAAGTTCCTGCTCAAGAAGGCGATGGAGCCGAAGCTTCCGCACGACGTCCTCTACCGACGCAAGATGGGGTTCGCGGTGCCGCTCTCGCGCTGGTTCCGCGGTCCGCTCAGGCAGCGTGCAGAGTCCGTTCTGCTCGGCCCGCGGATCGCTCGGACAGGCCTGTTCGATGACAGCTATCTGCGCGTCATGATTTCACAACACCAGTCCGGGGCGCGCGACTTCAGTGCCGCGATATGGTCGCTGATCATGTTCGATGCGTTCCTCAAGCGCACCGAGAATGGAGTCGAGCCGGCATCTCATGCACCTGCCGACAGCCTCCGCCTGCTGACACCTGCCTGACACGATGCGAATCCTGCACATCCTCGACCATTCGATTCCCGCCCACCGCGGCTACACCTTCCGCACACTCGCGATCCTGCGCGAACAGCCACGCCTGGGCTGGGTAACTATCCACTTGACCGCGCAGCGTATCATCGGGCTGGTGCAGCAGCGCTGGAGGCAGCTGCGCGCCACTGCGCGCCAGCTCATCGATACCGATCGAAACTGGAAGAACAGCGCTTTCGGATACGAGAACGTCTACGCGCGCTGCCTCGCGCGCAACCCAGCGGATGCGGGCAGCACACGAGCACACGAGCATACGCCACCCCCTAGACTGCGGCCTCGCGCTATCATGACCGCCCCGCTTGGCAGATGAGTTCGGCATTCAAGAAGCGTGTTCTCCTGACCGGTGCAACCGGGTTCGTTGGAACCGCGCTCATGCAAAGCGTATCGAGCGGGACGACTGACAATAGTCACGAGAACGTTCAGATCGTCCCCGCACCGGCCGAGCTCGACCTGCGTGATGCGGATGCCGTTGCCCAGGCGGTGACCAGTGCACGGGCCGACGCGGTGATTCATCTCGCGGCACGTTCCGCCGTCCCCGAGTCCTTCTCCGACCCGCACGGCACCTATGCGGTGAATTTCATCGGAACGCTCAATCTGCTGTGCGCGTTGCGCTCGACGGGTTTCTCCGGCCGATTCCTGTATGTCAGTTCGGGAGACGTCTATGGCGCGGTTCCCGTGGCCGATCTGCCTATCCGCGAACAGCGGCCCCTCGCCCCGCGCAGCCCATACGCAGTCAGCAAGGCCGCGGCGGAACTGCTATGCGGACAATGGGAACGTAGCCACGACATCGACATGGTCATCTGCCGGCCATTCAACCACATCGGCCCGGGTCAGGATCGTCGATTCGCAGTGTCCGAGTTCGCGGCACAGCTCGTGGAGATCAAGCGAACTGGCGCGGCTCCGATACTGAACGTGGGCAACATCGATGTCACACGCGACTTCCTCGACGTGCGTGATGTCGTGCGCGCGTATTTCCTCCTGCTGGATCGCGGCAGGCGTGGGGTGATCTACAACATCTGTTCGGGCCGAGAGCGGTCGCTGCGCAGCATGATCGAGCTGCTGTCCGAGCGACTTGGACTAAACGTGGAGATTCGCGTCGATTCGACGCGGGTACGTGGCAACGAGCAGGCTCGTGTCGCCGGCTGTCCCGACAGGCTGATCGCCGACACCGGCTGGGTTCCTCGCGCACGCCTGGAGGAGACAGTGGACCGCATCATTGGTCATTGGGAGATGAAAAAGACATGAACCGTTCCGCATTGATTACCGGAATCACGGGTCAGGATGGAGCGTACTTGGCCCAGCTCCTTCTGGACAAGGGGTACGAGGTGTTCGGGTTTGTCGCCCGCCGCTCCTCCGACACACGTTGGCGCCTACGTGAGCTGGGGATCGACTCGCATGTGAAGTTCATCTATGGCGATCTGGTCGATGAATCTTCCATCATGCGCGCACTTAAGGCCTCCCGTGCGACCGAGCTTTACAACCTGGCTGCGCAGAGCTTCGTGGCGACATCATGGGATCAGCCGGTGCTCACCGCCGAGGTCGACGCGCTCGGCGTCCTGAAGTGCCTGGAAGCCATTCGCGAACTCGATACCGGGGTGCGATTCTACCAAGCATCGACCAGCGAGATGTTCGGTTTGGTGCGCAACCAGCAGCAGGACGAGAGTACCGTGTTCCACCCGCGCAGCCCGTATGGAGTTGCCAAGCTCTACGGATACTGGATTACGGTGAACTATCGCGAGAGTTTTGGCCTCCACGCCTCCAACGGCATCCTGTTCAATCACGAGTCCCCATTGCGCGGACTGGAGTTCGTGACCAGAAAGGTCACCGACGCCGTGGCCCGAATCAAGCTGGGCAAGCAGACCGAGCTCAGGCTCGGCAACATCGATGCCAGGCGCGACTGGGGATTTGCCGGCGACTACGTTGAGGCGATGTGGCTGATGCTGCAGCAGGACAAGTCAGACGACTACGTCGTCGCAACGGGCGAGACGAACACGGTGCGGGATATGTGCCGAATCGCGTTCGAGCACGTTGGGCTTAATTTGGAGGACCATCTGGTGATCGACTCCAAGCTGTTCCGCCCTGCAGAGGTCGATATCCTGCACGGCAATCCGGCGAAGGCCAAGGCATGCCTGGGATGGCAGCCGAAGACCGGGTTGCCCGACTTGGTACGGATGATGGTCGATGCGGACATCAGGCGCGTGAAGAGCGAAGGCTAACGGCTAGTTGCGTTTGATCGATCATCGATGCCTTTTCCGCCACGAAACGACCCGACCCCCGCCTGACCCGATGCGAATCCTGCACATCCTCGACCATTCGATTCCCGCCCACAGCGGCTATACCTTCCGCACGCTGGGCATCCTGCGCGAGCAGCGGTGCCTGGGATGGGAAACCTTCCACGTAACCAGCCCGAAGCATCCGAACCCGACCGGAGCGCAGGAGAACGTGGACGGCTGGACTTTCTACCGCACGGCACAGCCCACCGGCTGGATGACGCGCTTCCCGGTGCTGTCCCAATTTGCCCTAATGGCGCAGTTGGAGAAGCGCATCGAGGAACTGGCGCGCAATCTGCGCCCGGACATCCTGCATGCGCATTCGCCCCTCCTCAATGCCAGGCCGGCGATCAGTGTCGGGCGCCGACTTGGCATCCCGGTCGTCTACGAAGTGCGTGCCTTCTGGGAAGACGCCGCAGTCGACCATGGCAGCGCGCGCGAGGGCGACCTGCGCTACCGGACCACCCGGGCGCTGGAGACGGCGACACTGCGCGATGCCACGGCCGTCACCACCATTTGCGAGGGTCTGCGCCGGGACATGGTCGCCCGCGGCATCCCCGAAGACAAGATCACCGTCATCCCCAATGCGGTGGACATCGAGAAGTTCGGACAGTCCGGACCGCCCGATGCCGAGCTTCAGCAGCGCCTGGGCCTGAGCGGCTGTACGGTGGTGGGATTCATCGGATCCTTCTACGCCTACGAAGGGCTGAATCTGCTGCTGCAGGCGGTGCCGCGCATGCTCGAGCGCGTGCCCAACCTCAAGGTTCTGCTGGTAGGGGGCGGACCACAGGATGGTGAGCTGCGCGCTCTCGTAGAGCAACTGGGGTTGCAGCGTAGTGTCGTGTTCACCGGACGCGTGCCGCACGATCAGGTGACCAAGTACTACGATTTGATCGACGTGCTCGCCTATCCGCGTCTGCCGATGCGCCTGACCAACGTGGTGACCCCGCTCAAGCCCCTGGAGTGCATGGCGCAGGGGCGCCTGCTGGTAGCCTCCGATGTCGGCGGCCATCTGGAGCTGATCGAGGATGAGAAGACGGGTCTTCTTTTCCCGGCCGGTTCGGCGCCGGCCTTGGCCGATCGCATCGTCGAACTGGTGCAGCAGCCGCAGCGCTGGGGCCAGCTACGCACCAATGCGCGCCGGTTCGTCGAGAGCGAGCGCAACTGGAAGATCAGCGTCTCCCGATACCAAAACGTCTACGCGCGCTGCCTCGCGCGCAACTCAGCCGATGCGCGCAGCACACGAGCACACTCCAACCCGTAGCGGACTGCCTCGGGTGGTGATGGCTGGTCCGCTCCCTCCCGGTATCGGAGGCATGGTAACGGTTATCGAGGATCTGAGCGCCTCCCGCCTCGCCAGCGACATCGACCTGGTACTGTTCGACACGAAGAAGACAACGCCGGAGGGTCGGGCACTCTGGCAGGCCATCGTGGCACGGCTGAAGCTGTGTGCCCGCTGGTGGGCGGCACTGGGTGTACCGGGAACGATTGCACACATCCACACCTGCAGCGGCCTGTCGTACTTCCTCGACGGCAGCCTGCTGCTGCTCGCCCGCGCGCGCGGTGTACCGGTGTTGCTGCACATTCATGGCGGGCTATTCGAAGACTTCCTGCGCGCGCTGTCGCCGGCCGCACGATGCATTGCTCAGTTCATTGCGCGTCGTGCCAGCCAAGTGGTGGTCCTGTCGACCGGCTGGCGCGACCGGCTCGCGCCGCTGCTGCCGGGTGCGCGCCTGAGCATTATCGAGAACGGGATTCGCCTGCCCCTGCAGACGGCCGATCGTGCCGATGCGGACGTGCCAACTATCCTATTCCTCGGCACCGTATCGACCGCCAAGGGGGTCGAGGATCTGATTGAGGCCATCGGACGCCTCCGGCACCCATTCCGGCTCGTGCTCGTCGGCGGCGAAGATCCGCCGGGAATCGGCGTGCGGCTGCGGGCACGCGCGACCCAGTTCCGCCTTGCCGGATGCGTCGAGTTCACCGGCCCGGTGTATGGAGCGGCGAAACACGACTGGTTGCGCACCGCCGACATCTTCGTCCTACCCTCGCACGCCGAGGCCCTGCCCATGGCGCTCCTCGAGGCGATGGCGCATGGGCTGGCAGTCGTCGCATCCCGGGTCGGCGCCATTCCGTCCGTGGTGGTTGACGAACGCAGCGGGCTGCTGGTCGACGCGCGCGACGTGGATCAAATCGCCGGTGCGCTCGAGCGGTTGTTGGCCGACCGCGAGTTGCGCGCCCGATTCGGCCGCGAAGCGCAGCGCGTCGCGCATGCGCGCTACAGCGTGGACCGGGCCGCTGCGGAGTTAATCGACCTGTACCGGAAGGTTGCCGCATGAAGCAGGGCACGGGCACTTCGGCACCGCCTTCGGGCTTCGAAGCACGCTGGCGCGAGCGCTTTCAGCGCTTCGGCGCCGCGCACGACGACGACGCAGGCATCGCCGGATGGTCCACGTCCGGACTGGGCGCGCGCTATCGGAATTTCTGTCTAGTCTGGCCCGGTGGTCGGAAAGGAAGCGTGTGGATTGACGCCGGTTGTGGCGCCGGCACCTATGCACGACGACTCGAGCAGGACCAGCTGACGGTGGTTGGACTCGACTACTCGCTGCCCACGCTGCGCAAGGCACGCGAGCGCTCCCCCTCGATTCACGCCTGGTCGGTGGGCGACGTCACCCGATTGCCGTTACGCAGCGTCAGTGCCGACGGCCTGCTGTGCTTCGGCGTGATGCAGGCCCTCGGATCTGCGGAGGCGGCCACGCGTGAGATGGCCCGGGTGCTCAAGCCGGGCGGAGAAGTCTGGGTGGATGCTCTCAATGCCGCCTGCATTCCGGACGGGTTGAGGCTCGCCTGGCGACGCCTACGCAAGCTGCCCCCGCATTTGCGCTATGACGACCCGGCCGACCTTGCGGCGACGCTGCGCCGGAGCGGTTTCGACGACGTGCGCGTGCACTGGGTTCCGATCATGCCCGGCAAGCTCAGAGGACTACAGTCCGCGGTCGAATGTGCGCCGGTGCGCTCTCTGCTGCGGGCCCTGCCTTTCCTGGGGCGCTGGCTTAGCCATGCGTTCGTGCTCCAGGCCCGGCGCACGGATAAACCTGGCGACTCGGGAGGCTGAGCGATGCTGCGCACCATCATACGTCTCGCCGGTAGACGGATCGCGCCGGGTGGCAGCGACGCGCGACTTTCCGTCCTGATGTATCACCGTGTTCTGTCCCGGCCTGACCCACTTCTTCCCGGGCAAATGCACGCCGCGCTGTTCGACACCCATATGCGTGCCCTGCGCACGCACTTCAACTGCCTCCCCCTGGGCGAGGCAGTGGCGCGCCTGCGCGAAGGTACCCTGCCGCCCCGGGCAGCATGTGTCACCTTCGACGACGGCTATCGCGACAACGTCGAGGTGGCCCTGCCGATCCTGCATCGGCATGGGGTTCCGGCGATCTTCTTCATCGCCACCGGCTTTCTCGATGGCGGCCGCATGTTCAACGACACGGTGATCGAGGCCATACGCGGCGCCACCGTGCCGCGGCTGGATCTGTCAGACTTGGACGTCGGCTCGCTTCCGCTCTCCAGCCTGGAACAGCGGCGCGCCGCCATCTCGGCCTGCCTGAAGGCAGCCAAGTACCGCAGGTTCGATGTGCGGCATTCGTTTGTCGCCGAACTGGCGAGGCGCAGCAGCGCGCAGCTGCCGAACGATCTCATGATGGACAGTTCTCAGGTGAACATCCTCGCAGCGGCAGGAATGGAAATCGGTGCGCACACGGTGCACCATCCCATCCTGCTCAACATCGACGAAGACAATGCGCGCCACGAGATCGTCGACAGCAAGCGACAGCTCGAGATCCTCACCGGCCGGCCGGTGACGCTGTTCGCCTACCCGAACGGAATTCCGGGGATCGACTACGGCGCCACTCACGTCGCGATGGTGCGCGAAGCAGGATTCCGGGCTGCCGTATCGACTGCCGTCGGCGTGTCCCGTCCGGGTACCGACCTGCACCAACTCCCACGCTTCACGCCCTGGGACCGGACCGCCGCGCGCTTTGTGCTGCGCCTGCTACGCAACTGTGCAATCAGCCAGCCGAAGTTCGTCTGAGATTCCGAAACCAACCATGGCGCGCAGGCTCGTAGTACTCGGGAACACGCTCACCGCCCTGGCCGTCTGCCGGGACGCGCACAAGCGTGGTTTCGATGCCGTGCTCGTGGATCGGAGCTGGGGCATCGCTTTCAACACACGGTCAGCAGCGCTGGTTCTGCTGGACGCAGCCTGTCCCGACGGGATCGCGTGCGAACGGATCTGCCAACTCGCGCAGCCTGGTCCTGCCTATCTGATTGCCACCGGCGACGCGTGGGTTCGATTCGTGATGGCCCACCGACAGCGCCTGGACGCATCCTTCACCCGGGTGCTCCATGCCGGGAACGAGGCGCTTTCGATCTGCCTCAACAAGTCGCGTTTCGCACGCTGGTGTCGTGATAACGAAGTGCCGGCGCCACGCGCCTGGTTCCCCAACGACGAGCCACGCCCGGCCGAACTTGATCTGCCGCTGTTCCTTAGACCAGCCGATACTATGCACGACCGCCCCCGTGGCGGCATCCCGAAGGCGGCGGAGGTAAGTAGCGAGGATGCTCTCGCCCAGTTGCTCAGCCGTTACGCGGAGGCCGACATCGAGCCACTGGTGACCGAGTCGCTGCTCGGGCAGCATGTGGTGCAGTACTCGGTTGCCGTGGCTCGCAACGGACAGGACTCCCTGTCCTTTGTCGCGATCAAGGCTCGCCCGGCTGCGGAAGCCTGTTCGGTCGGCACCTATGTAGAGCTCTCTCCGAATGCCGAAATTGAAGCTAGCGCCGTGGCTGCCCTGACCAAACTCGACTATTTCGGCATCGCCGAGGTCGAGGTCCTGTACAGTCCTCGCACGGGCCGGCATGCATTGATCGAGATCAATGCTCGCCCGTGGCTGCAGTACGCCCTGGCCGCCGCATCCGGACATGATTTCCTGGCCGTGCTGACCGGCGAGGCCCGGCACGAGGTACCACGGAAAACACGTGTGGCGTGGCTGAACTGGCAGGATGACCTCTACGTGACATGGTCACGCAGCGTCGGCATGGTGAGGCATCGCGAACTCGGTCTGCGTGCGTACCTCGCGAGCCTGCTGCGGGCGCGTGTGTACGCCGTGTTCGACTGGCGCGACCTGCAGCCGTGGTGGCGCCGCCTGCTGCGGCTTAGTGGAATCAGAGAACGGCAGGTGCGCATGCGCACAGCAAAGTAGCGACGGTCCCGGCCTATAGCACTCCGTCGATGTTTTCCAAACCGAACGCCCTTCCCGGTGCAATTATTCATGCCATCTTTGTTGCATAAGACCCTGCTCATCGGCCTCACGCCAATGCGCATGCGGCTGTATAACCTCGTCCAGTCCCGCACCGGCTGGGGCCCCGAGCGCATCAGGTCGTATCAGGAGGCGGAGCTGCGCAAACTGGTCCGGTATTGCTGGGCCAACGTACCTTTCTATCGCGCGCGCTGGAAGCAGCACATCTCCGCGCCTGACGATATCCGCACAATCGAGGATCTGCAGCAGCTCCCGATCCTGTCCAAGGACGAACTCCGATCAGAGTTGAGTGCACTGACCACCACGGTAACGACGAATCAGGGCTCGCCCGCGCGCAGCGGCGGCAGCACCGGCCGGCCCACCTTATTCCGGATGAACAAGCTTGATGAGGAGATGGCGTGGGCGCAGATGTATACCGCCTGGTCGTGGGCAGGCTATACGCCGGGCGCCCCGTTCCTGGTCGTCGGTGGGGAGTCACTGGGCATCGGCATGACCGATCGCCGCACCTGGAAGGACTGGATCGTCAATCGCTGGGTCACCAGCGGCTCTAACCTCACCCAGGAACGGGCACGCACGCTCGCTCAATCGCCGCAGTTCCGCCGCATCGAACTGGTGTTCGGTTATCCGAACGCGATCCGGGAACTTGGCGAGTTCCTAAGCGAAATCGGCGCGGTGCCGCCGCGTCTGCGTGGCATTACCTGTACCGCTGAGGTCATGCGAGGAGATGTGAGGGAGAGAATTTCCCAGACCTTTGGCTATGTCACGGTGACGGATCAGTATGGACTGAATGATGGCGGACTGCTGGCGGCCGAGGGGCCGGACCGCGACGGACTGCACGTGTTCTTCCATCGGGCGATCCTGGAAATTTGCGACGCGAACAATCGCCAGATCACCGAGCCGGGGAAAACCGGCCGAGCAATCGCAACCAGTCTGACCAATCTCGCGACGCCGTTCGTTCGATACGAAACCGGCGACGAGGTGCACTGGAAGACCCTCGAATCCTCGGCCAGCGGAATCGCCTGGCCACGCATCGGACCGGTGGATGGGCGCACCGGCGATCTGATCTTCCTGCCCAGTGGCCGGCGCATCGCGATGCCGGGACTCACGTTGGTGATGCGATGGATGGAAGGGCTGCACGCCTACCAGTTCATCCAGACTTCGCCCAACGCGGTGACAGCGCGGCTTCAGCGTGGACCTTCGTTCTCGATGACCGAGGAAGCGGTAGTCGCTTACCTCGAGGCGAAGATCGCCGACGAGGTGCGGTGGACCATCGTGTGGGGTCCGCCGGAACTTACGCGCAACAGCAAGGTACTGATCATCCGCAACGACTGGCTGCGTGCCCAAGGGCTCTCGCGCCCGCCGAGTGCCTGAGCGAAAGTACACGATCGAGACGAATCGGGAATCACAACTTATGATTGGAAAGCTTCTCGCAGCCCCCCTGCGCTACAAGCTCACCCGCCCACTGCATCTTCGCCTGGCTGCCGCCGACATGAGAGGAGGTACACGACCGAAATCGGATGACGCTGCGCACTTGGCCGCCGCCATCGATTGGCTGTGTCGCGCCCAGGATGTCCGTGGGGCGCACAATGATGCGGGAAGCGTTTCCGCCGGCTGGAACTTCGAGGACGGATGGCTTCCGGGATATCCGGAAACAACCGGGTACATCATCGAGACCTTCATCGCCGCGGCGCGATATCTGACGCGGTCCGACCTGCTGGCGCGTGCGCACCGGATGATCGACTGGGAGCTGTCCCTCCAGCATGAGGACGGCGCGTTCCCCGGCCACTTCGGCGAGCCGGGTAGTCGACCGGTAATCTTCAACACCGGACAGATCATGCACGGCATGGTCGCCGGCTACGTGCAGTGCGGACGCAACGAGTGTCTGGAAGCCGCCGTTAGGGCGGGACACTGGCTGGCACGTCATCAAGAGCCGGAGGGATTCTGGCGTGTGTTCGAACATCGGGACGTCATCCACGTCTACAACACGCGCGGCACTTGGGCACTCGTAGCCACTGCCTTATTGGCCAACGACCAGCTGTTGCTGGAAACTGCCCGGCGCAACCTGGACTGGGCGGTGAGTCAGCAAACGCCTTCTGGCTGGTATCGCAACAACGCGTTCACCGCCGGGGCGCACCCCTACACGCATACCATCGCCTATGCAGTCCGCGGACTTCTCGAGAGCGGTGTGCTGCTCGGCGAGCAACGCTACCTGCACTCCGCACACCTGGCCGCGACCGAACTGGCTGCACGACAACGACAGGACGGATGGCTGGCTGGTACGTATGCCGATGGTTGGACGCCCATGTCAACGTACAGTTGCGTGACCGGTGTCGCGCAGATGTGTCTGAATTGGCTTCGACTCGCACAGGAGACCGGCGAGGATAACTTTCGCGACAATGCGCGGCGAGGAATCGAGTACGTCAAGGGTACTCAGAGACTCGATGATCCATTCGACGCCGCTCGCGGTGGCATTCCAGGATCGCATCCGATATGGGGTGCGTATTCGCGTTTCGAGTATCCCAACTGGGCAGCGAAGTTCTTCGTGGATGCCCTGATGATCCAGGCGACGAACGCTGCCGTTCCCCCGGTACCAGCCCGCAACGCACAGAAGGTCGCGATCCATGCCTGAGCCGTCGATACTCATTCTGTGCGGGCGCTCGGCCAGGCATATCTACCTCGCCAACAGCTTGTGCGTCGGCACCAATGTCGTGGGCATCGTGCACGAAGCCGGATCGCACTGGACCGCGAAGAAGGTGAGGACGCTACTGCGCCCTGGTAACTTGCTTCGGAAGGCGTGGCGATGGCTGCGCGACCGGAGGCGCTACGCTGGCAATCCAGAGGCCAAGTTCTACTTCGGGGATCGACCCGCGTTACTGGATCGCCCCGAGCTTGTGACACTGGTCCCGCACATCAACCACCCTGACGTGTCTGTGCTTGCAGATCGGCTTCAGCCGGACATCATCGCAGTGTTCGGCACTTCACTGCTGAAGGGTGATCTGCTCACCAAGGGGCGGCTCGGCATCCTGAATCTCCACGGCGGATTGTCTCCCGAATACCGTGGCGCGGACTGCACCTTCTGGGCACTCTACAACGGCGAGCCGGAGAAGATCGGCTGCACGTTGCACTTCATCGATGCCGGCATCGATACCGGGAAGTTGATTGCCCATGTGTGCCCTGAAGTCAGGGAAGGAGATGACGAGCTCACCCTGTTCTGGCGCGCCGTGCAGGACAGCGCCGAGGTCTACGTCGAGACGATCGGCAAGCTGGGCCGCGGCGAGAACCTGGGTGTCGCACAAGGCAGCAAGGGAAGGCTGTATCAGGTGAAGGATCGGGGCTTGAAGCACGAGCAGAGGCTGGCCGCCAAACTGAACGATGGACTGCTACGCGGGCTGGACCTGCCCAGGAGGGTCATCTGGTTTCAGCAATGATGTCCCGCAGCGGGCGGTGCATTGCGCGCTACAAGCCCAGCCATCTCGCAATTATGTTCCTCTGCATTTCCGAAGTACCGGAGTAGATCGTCCCTCCGATCGCGTCTCGAAGCGTCCGCTCGACTTCGTACTCCATCATGAAACCGTAACCCCCGTGGATCTGGACCGAGTCCAGTGCCGCCTTTACCAGCGATTCACTGACGAACAGCTTCGCAATCGAGGCATCCAGGTTCGAGTTTCGGGTATGGTCGAGGCGCCATGCTGCACGATAGGTCAGCAGCCGTGCCGCCTCGAGTTGCACCTTCATGTCGGCGATCTTGTGCGAGACGGCCTGGAACTTACCGATCGCCTGTCCGAATTGATTGCGGGTGCGCGCATAGGTGATCGACGTCTCCAGCAACCGCTCGATCGCGCCGACATGGCTTGCCACCAGCAGCGTGCGCTCCCAGTCCATGGCAGTGGCGAATACCGCCGAGCCTCCTCCGACTGTTCCCAGGACGTGTTCCTCTCTGACCTGCATGTCCTGGAACGAGATCTCTCCAACAGGAGAGGTCCGCAACCCCATCTTCTCCATCTTCCTTCCGACGGAAAACCCAGGATGCGTTGTCTCCAGCAGGAACGCCGTCAATCCTCCATGAAACCCCTTGCTGCCGTCCGTCACGGCGAACACGATCGCCACATCCGCAACCGGACCGTTGGAGATGAAGGTCTTGGATCCGCTGATCCGCCAGCCGCTGCCGTCGCGCTCTGCCTTGGTGCGCATAGAGAACGTGTCCGACCCGGATCCTGGCTCGGTGATCGCGTGCGCGCCGACCAGCGTGCCGTCGCATAGTCCGGTCAGGTATTTCTTCTTCTGGGCCTCGTTTGCATGTTTCGTCACCGGCATCACACATGCAAGCAGGTGGGCGCACAAGGAGAAAACCAACCCGCCATCACGGCATCCGTATCCGAACGCCTCCAGGGCTATGGCGGTGGATAGTGCGTCCAGTGCGGTGCCCCCATACTCCTCCGGCGCTGGCAATCCCTGCAGACCGACCTTCGCGCACTCGCGCCAAAGCTCCCGGGAGAACTCCTGATCGCGGTCCCGTTCGGAGAGGCGGTCGTTCAGTGCCCCCTGCGCGAACCGGATGACGCTGTCGCGCAGGAGACGCTGCTCTTCGCTGAGAGCAAAATCCATCACCCCATCTCCTTCAGCCGCTGGTAGTCGATCTTGTCGGTCGACGTCTTCGGCAACTTGTCGTGCCAGGAGAACCTGTCGGGAATCATGTAGAGCGGAAGTCGCTCCGAGCAGAAGCGCTTCATCTCGATGAGAGAGGGCCGTTGACCATCCCTTCCGCTCAGGAACGCAATGATGCGAACGCCGGCCTCCTCGTCAGGCACCGCGATCACGGCCGCCTCTTCCACGGCACCGTGCTGATACAACCCCGCCTCGATCTCTCCGAGCTCCACGCGGTAGCCGCGCCGCTTGACCATTCGGTCGCGCCGACCCCGATAGGTGTAGCAGCCGGGCTGATCCTCGACCACGACGTCCCCGGTTCTATACCAGCGGATCCCGTCGGAATCGACGTAGAACGCCCTAGCGGTCTGCTCCGGCATTGCCCAATACCCCTGCATCACCCCTCGGCCGGTGATGCACAGCTCGCCTTCCTCACCATCGGGTATCGGCTTGCCCGTCTCGTCGACCACGCGCCCGGAAAGATGCGAACAGACCTCACCGATCGGATACGGTGCAGTCCGATCCTCCGGAACCGGCAGTCGTATCTCGTAGAAGGTGCAGACGTTGGTTTCCGTCGGGCCGTACAGGTTGAAGTAGCGCCGGTCCGGCCACAGCTCGGTCAGCGTCCGCAGGTGCTTGACCGGAAATACCTCGCCGGCGAACAGCACAGTTCGCAGGGCGGAACAGTCGCGAGAGGCCAGATCGCCGAACTGCGCGACGAGGCTGAGGATGGACGGCGCCGAATACCAGATCGAGACGTGCTCCTGTGCGATGAGCTGGGCCAGGCGCTGCGGATCCTTGCCGGTATCCTCCGAGATCAATACCAGTGCTGCACCGTGCTTGAGCGAGACGTGTACGTCGAGGATGGAGAGATCGAAGTGAAACGGTGCATGCGAGGAGAATCGATCCTCCTGCGTCGGTTCGAATACTTCGCTGCACCAATCGACGAAACTGACCGCATTCCCGTGGGAGAGCATCACGCCTTTCGGCTTTCC
The DNA here is from genome assembly GCA_020854105.1 of Burkholderiales bacterium. Taxonomy (GTDB): domain Bacteria; phylum Pseudomonadota; class Gammaproteobacteria; order Burkholderiales; family SHXO01; genus SHXO01. The sequence continues at coordinate 111,224 of JADZGB010000017.1, forward strand.
GGTCGAACCGGACGTATAGAGGATGTATGCCAGCGAATCCGCGGCCGGAGAAACGGTGCGTGCTGCTGGCGCCACACCTGCGGAGTCGAGCGCGGCCGCCAGCCCGCGCCCTCCCCCCACATGCGGCAGCACGATGACACGCACCTGTGCACCCAGGGCTTCGAGCTCGGCCCGAAACCGCGCCTCTAACTGCGCCTCGACCAGCGCCACCTTCACCGAGCAGTTGTGCATGATGTAGGCGTTTCGTGCTGGCGGAGCTCCGGGGTCGACCGGGACATACGCAGCACCAGCCTTGAGGATGCCGTACATGCCGGCAACGCCGTCGATGCACTTGCGCAGGTAGAAGCCCACGCGATCCCCGTGCGTCACTCCCAGTGCGACCAGGAGATCGCGCACACGATCCGACAGGGCATCGAGCTCGGCATAGGAGATCGAACCATTGCCCGCTTCGACCACCGCGGTATGGTCCGGGAAACGCACGGCAGCTTCGATGAAGGCCTGATGCAGCGGTGCAGACATGGCGGGCGCTCCTCTACTTCATCTTGCCTGCAACGAGAGCCGTGATCTTGTCGAGCGTATCGAGATGCTCCTTGTCCGCCTCATGAGCTTCCAGGGTGATGCCGTATTTCTCCTCCAGGTGCAGCACGAGCTTGAGCGTTGCAATGGAATCGAGAATGCCTGTCGTGATGAGCGGAAGGTCGTCGGTCAAATTCGCCGGGTCCTCGCCCGGAAGAAACTCCTTCAGGATGAAGTCCTTCACTGCTCGCTTTACCTGCTCGCTCATCGCCGTGCTCCGCTCGTGGCATTCATGGAATTCAAGGAATCAATTCTCCGCCGATTCATCTTTTCGCCGCGTCGAATACCTCGGCCCGTAGCGACATCAGTTCCCGATAGAGACGCTCCGCGGTCACCTCATGTCCCCGTGCGTTGGGGTGGTGATCCCACTCGGCAAGCCGGATGGTGGTGACGTCATGTGAGGCATACACATCGTCCATGTTGATCATCACGAAGCCTGATTCGCGCGCGATCTTCAGGATCTCCGGCGTCTCCTCCACCCATTGCCCCTGCCTGACCTGAGGCAGGAATATGAAGACCGGCGCGATCCCCCGGGATCGCGATTTCTCCACGATGTCCATGTAGATGTACATCAGCATCTCCGCTCCGTATGGCGCGAGCGCCCGCATCGCCGCGGCCTCGTCCATCTGGCGCGTGACACCTGCCACCTGCACGATCTGCCGCAATCGTTCGAACGGGATCTCCAGTCCATCTCTCGCAGCGTTGGCGAGGTATCGGACCGAACGCTTGATCTCCCTGCCTGTCGCCACGTAGTAGATTGCATGCGGCTGCAGATCGAGCGCCTTCATGAAGGGCAGAAGCTGCTGAGGCGGCTCGTACCCGGGAACCGCCATGTTGAGCAGCTCGTATCGGGCAAACGGGCCTTGCGTGAACTCCCGGTTCAGCCTGGCCTCGATCAGGGCTTCGAAGGTCTCTCCGTCGGCAACTCCCCATCCCATGACGGACGAGGCACCGAGAACGACCGCGCGGTAGGTACCCGGTGTTGGGGCATCGGTGTAGTCCTGATCGCGCATTCCCAGGCGATTGATGCTGATCGGTCCATAGCGCGAGTTGAAGACGAACGAGGGGATGAGTTCGTTCCTCTGGAACCCGGAGACGAAGCGCTTGAGATTAGCGTTGTCGACGTCGAGCCAGTTGGCAGGCTTGTTGGTGTACACCTCCCAGAGCTGGGAGTTGAATCGATCCACCGAAAGGAGATTTTCGTAATAGCCGCGCTCGAGCTTCGCAGTGTCGAGTCTGCTCAGCTGACCGGAGCGCAGCGAATGGACGAACGTCGCCACGTTCGGCCCCAACTTCGTCGCCACGTCCTCCACGCCAACGGCCACTAGTGCCACCAGGGCGACGACGGTGACGGCGCGTTGACGGCTCCAGTCGGCCTGGGACTGTTCAGTAGCCCGCACGTTGCGCATCGAAGCGCGCGGAATGCTGCCGACGGCAATTACCGCCAGGACGACGAGCGGAAACAGCAGAAACTCGGCGTTGTACGGTCCCTTCAGTGCCGTCCACAGCGAGAACCAGTCGGACAGCGTTTCCGCAGTCCAGAAGGACCAGAGTATCGTGATGAACCAGAACGTCGCATACGTTCGCAGGATCAGCTTCGCGACATCGCGCCAGGTACGCTGTTCCCGTCCCAGCGTGCGCTTGCGGCCATGCCTGATCTCGTACAGCGAATTGAACACGACCAGAACGCCGAGGATCGCCCAGAACAATACATCCTGCCAGACCAGGAGCATCGTTCCCCGCAGCCAGAACCACTGATACGCGTGCAGGAACCAGGTCATCAGGAACACGTAGAGCGTCGCGATGACCAGTGCCTTGGTGGTACCGAGCTTCCTGAGCTTGAACACGGCCGGATAGTAGAAGAGCTTCTGCATGAAGTCCTTCCAGTAGATGTTGATCCGGCGCCAGAAGTCGGTGAAGCTCGATGCCAGCAGATAGCGGTTGTGCGTCTCGGGCAGCCGGAATCCGAACAGGTGCAGCATGCCGACCACCAGATGAAACAGCCCCGAGACCCGGAGATAGAGCATGAAGTTCGAGACGAGGTACTGGGTCAGCTGCGACGGTTCGACCACTTCGTGCGGAGCAAGCGTCAGGTGGTAGTAGAACACCCGATACAGCAGAAGATGGATCACGCCCCGCACGATCCAGTCGACACCCACCTGATAGGTGCGGTAGGCATCGTCGTCGTAGTAGTTGGTGCGGAAGGTCTTGTAGTCGACCACCGGGAAAAGCGGGAAGCAGGCATTGGGCAGCATGAAGAAGTACGCCAGCTTCTGGGACAGCGTGCCGGAGGTCTTCTCGTGCTTCAGGTCGTACAGGTAGACCAGCAGCCGGAACATGAACATCGAGCCGAGGATCGGCCAGATGGCCTGGGACCAGGGCGCAGGCAGGAACGCGCCGCGCTGCGCGATCAAAATGCCTCCCACGATGATCAGGATGCCCGTCCTTACCCCGAACGAGAACGGCAAGTGGCAGATCGCAATCAGAACCACCCCGATGCCGATCAGCCAGGCACCGTTTTCCAGCCCCATCACCAGCCCGACGCCGGCGAGGCTGAGCAGGGCGAAGAATGGAAGTCGATAGGGCAGCGGCAACCAGCTGTGGATGGCGAAGCCGGCGAAGGCGAGCACGCTCAGCTGTATGAACGCCGCGGACTCGATCTGGAACTGGCGGAAGAGGAGGAGGACCAGGCCGAGCTGGGCGAGGACGAGAAGGAAATCGATGAGCCTGATACTTGCTTTGTGGCCAGACTCAAGGGGCGGAGCTGCAATGGAAGGCAGAATCGAGCTCATCCGGTGGTCCTAGGCAGGTACTGCAAGCGTTGCAGGAAACGGATCGAAACTCCCGATGGGCGAATGTACAACATCGGCAGGATTTCTTTCCCGAAAAGTCAGGCCGCAGCCATCCAATCCTGGTCGACCGCTGACGGCGGCGAGCAACTGAAGGAAATGTACTGCCAGGGCAGGGAATCCAATCCGACCTCTCGGACCGCTAGAATTCAGCTATAGCACGACACGCCGTATATACCCTACCCACCTCAAGGCCCATGCTTGGACACGACCAGAGTCATCCACGTACGATTGTCATCTCCGGCTGGTACGGCTGCGGCAATGTAGGCGACGATGCACTGCTGGACGCCATCGTGGCGGGATTTCGGGAACGGCTCGGTCCGGACACTGTTTTTCGAGTGCTTACCGAAGCCCCAAGGGCAACTGCGGCGCTTTACGCCGATGATCCTCGTATCCTGCCCTTTCCTCACCACTCCTTCACCCGGCGCACGGGCCTAGCCCAGTTGCTCCTGCGAGGGAAGATTAGTCCTCATCTGAAGACGCTTCGCGCTTCGGACCTGTTCGTTCTGGGCGGCGGCGGTCTTATCCAGGATGCAAACGGAGTGGGCAACCTGTTCCGCTACCTGGACGACTGCTTGATCGCCGAATGGCTCGGCACACCCTCCATGGCGTTCGGCATCGGCGTCAGCCCGCTGGTATCCATGCGAGGCAGGTGGCTCACACGGATTATCGGGAACCGCATCAGTGCGATCACGACACGAGACGAGGATGGCGCGCAAGTGCTCGTCAATGCCGGAATCGATGCGGGGCGCATCGAGGCGACAGCGGATCCTGCGCTGCTGCTGGAGCCGGCAGTCACGAGCGCCCCAGAAGTCGAAGCAATGATGAGAAGGATGGCGAACCAGTCGCATCCCCTGGTGGTTTGCCCTCGGCCGCGCACCACATGGTCGCAAATCGACGACAATTCTTGGTCCAGGCTGCTGAACGAACTTGCCGGATTCTGTGATGCAATGCGCGAGCGTTTCGGAACCCGTGTGCTTTTCGTTCCGTTCATGCAGGATGACTGCGAGGTCATCGGTCAGATCAAGCGGCGCATGACCACGGCTGGTGAGGCGTGGGCGCTCGATCGGCCACCTCGGCCACGCGATGCGCTGCGTCTGATCGCTCACGCGCGCTACGTCCTCGGAATGCGACTGCACTCGCTGATCTTTGCCGCTTCACTGTCGATCCCGATGATCTCGGTCAACTATGCACCGAAGGTCGGAAGCTTTGCCAGGGGAGTGGATCCTGCTGGCGCAACCTATCTCGAACGGGATTTCAGAGCACGGCTGGCCCTGGCGCACCTCGAGACCTGGGAAGGCGACTACGATGGGCAGCGCACACGTCTCACAGCCCTGGTCGCACCGAGGAAGGCCGCTGCGCGCCTGAACTTCGACCGTGCATTGGCACTGCTCCACTGACGTACAGCAACTCTACCCAGTATACGCTTCCTTTCTAGGGAGCATGCGCTCCCTCGCACCGGTAATCATGTCCCATATACCGGTGAGCCGCGCCTCGAATTCCAGCAACCCCATGGACTGGCAGTCGAGTATTCTGCTCAGGCTCATTCTCTCGTCCTCGATCGACACGAGCCCCGTTTCGGTGGTGGTGGCCGATCGGATGCCGCAGCGGCGAACTGCGTCGAAGACCACTCGTGAGTGAACGCCGCTCGGGTAGCAGAAATGCCGCAGCGTCGAGGGGTCGACGTTCAGGATCCGGGAGAGTTCCGTGCGGTTCTTCTCGATCTCGCCTGTCACCTTCTCCGGGGCAAGTTCATGCATGCGATGGGTATGCGTATGCAGCTGAATGTCCACGCCGCGCCGGTGGGCCTGACGTAGCTCGTCCTCGGACATCAGATCGAACCACCTGCCTTCGAGGATCGGAATGATGTCCATGTCCAACGTGGCAGCGACCTCGCGCACGGCGTCGAGTCGCTGGTTGCCAGGCAACGCGTCGACTGCCGAGGCAAGCTGTCCGCCGATGGCGTTGCGTCCGGCATTGGACTGCGCCGCCAGTCCCGGATGGCTGCGGGCGAGATCACGCACGTAGAGGGAACGCGCCAGAGCGTCCGCCGGCGCGTGCGACACGAGGTAATCGATGAGGACGTTAAGGACCGGCCCGCCGCGAGTCGAGTAATACGTGGTGGCATACAGCGTCGCGGGCAGCCTGAGCCGCTCCAGCACTGGAACCATGCCCATGAGGGTGCTGAACCAACCGTCGTCGATCGTGATCGTTACGGCATTCGCGGGAAGGGAATGTTCATCGAGGCGTGCGATCGCCTCATCGAGGGAAAGAACCGGGTACCCGCTGCGGGCGAGCCATTCCATGCGCTCCTCGAACATTCGAGGTTGCATGTACAGACAGTCGCCATACTGGGGCCGGCCGCCCAGCCATAGGCCGTGGTAGCAAAGGATTCTGAGCTTCGATCGGGTAGTGCGTTTTGCAAGACGGAACGCCCCCGCCGACTTCAGAACGCTCAATGCTGCCGTGGTCGTACCCATTGCGCTGTCAGGCACGCAGGGCGCGGAACACGTTTCCGTCAATCCTTCCTGCCCCCTCGCGGCCGGGAATGACGTTCAGTTCGAGAACCACGGGTCCGTCCGGGCCGATGGCAATGTCTAGTCCGGCGAAACGCAGCTCGGGGAATGCGCCCAGCGCTTTCCGTGCGATGCGCTCTACTTCCATCCAATGCGGAAGCACGACGCCCAGGATACGTGCACCGTGGTCGGGATGGCAGGCGTGGAACCGCCGGCGCATGTCCGCGTCCTGCGCGCTCTGGAGGGTTCCCGTCCTGCGATCCACATCCGCCACGATGCCGCCACCTTCCACATTGTCCACCGTCGCGCCGGCCCGGCCGATACGCAGGTAGGCGGTCACCACCTCGCTTTCCCCGTCGGGGTGGCGCAGAACCCATATGCGAATGGTGTTGACACTGGTGGGATTGATCGATGCCAGCACCGGATGCTGGGTGAAATACTCCTCGATCAGCCAGTCTCCACCGCGATCCAGTCCCAGCGTGTCATGACAGAAGTCATCAAGGGTCACCGGCGAATGCCTGCCCGGAGGCGTCAGGCGTAGCGGGTCGCCGGCGATCACCTCCAGGATGTGGACGCCCTTTCCGCCATGGCCCTCGAGTTCCTTGAACACCAGCCGCTCAAGCGCCTGTTCCTCTATCAGAGCCTCCAGATCCCTGGCGCAATCGAGACGTTTGCCGGAAGCATCCAGGCCGGTTGCACGACAAAGGCGCCCGATGAACCGCGGCGTGGGCAGGTCGAACAGGCGCAGGATCGCTTTCTCGGCAATCTTGTTCTGGGAGAGCTTGCGGTAAGCCTCCGGATTCAGCCGCTTCAGCGCACGCCGGTACTCAGGCACGCTCATGTGACAGGTTTTGTCTGACCACCTCAGGTCACGCCGCCAAAGCCCCGCCATGTGATAGTAGGCCGGACCAACCCCACGCAGGGGCAACAGCACTGCCATCTCGGCAAGCTGCCTCATGCTGGACAGGTTCCCCTCCGCTGCTCGCTGTCCGGTTAGAGCCAGGATCTGCCGAAGCTTCTCTAGCACGTCTGCAACTCCACCGGAAGACCGCGCTGGCGCATCACTGCCACGCATTCCTCGTCCATGGCGCTGATGTAGGCGTCCATCGAGAACATCTGCTCGGCGCGGTGGCGGCCATGCCGTCCCATCTGGCGAGCCACCTCGGGTGCCTCGAGGATCCTGCCCAGTGCGTCCTGCAGGGCAGCGGCGTCTCCGGCCGGGAAGAAGAATGCGGTGTCCCCCTCGACGGCGCTCTCTCTCGGGCCCGCAAGGTCCGAGCTCACCACAGGCTTCCCGGCCGCCATTGCTTCGATGACGGTGGTACCGAACGGCTCCTTCAAGGATGCGAGCACGAACACGTCGGAGGCATTCATGATTGCCGGGACGTCCTTGCGGGCTCCGAGCAGCAGGACACTATCACTCAGCCCCAGCCGCTCTACCAGCGTGGTGATCTGCGCCCGGTATGCATCTCCACCTCCTTCGAGCAAGGTGGTGTCGCCGGCCACGAGTGCCTTGAACCGGCATCCCGATCTGCGAAGTCCGGCCAGCGCCTCGAACAGAACCTCGTATCCCTTCTGAGGTACCATGCGCGCGACGAACGAGATGACCGGCAAGGATTCGTCGATGTCGAACTGCAACCGCAGCCGCTGCCCTGATGCGCTGTCCTGGAAGCGAGTGAGGTCCACGCCATTGTGGATGACGCGAATTCTGTCGGCGCTGACGCCTGCTTCCACCATCAGTCGAGCTTCGTAGCCGGTCGTGGGGAGGATGCGGGTAACCTCCTCGTTGAGAAACCGCACGAGGCGCGACAGCCGCTTCGCCGGCCATCGGTGCGTATGGGTGAACGTGTCCGCGCGCGCGCGCCAGATGACCGGCACTCCGACTGCTCGCGCAACCCGGCCCACGGTTTCCAGGTCATGAAAGGTATTGCACAGGACGATCGCATCGGGACGTCGGGCCAGAAGTCGGCGAACCCGGTACATTCCCCTGTACCAGTTCACCTGGCGGCTCACCCAGCCGAGGCCGCCCTTCCAGGGAATCAGCACCGACGCGACGTTCTCTTTCGTCAGTACAGTCTGCAACTCGCCTGGCGACTGAACGATGACCATCATTCGCGAGCGCGGTATGCGCGAGTGACGGATGTGATCGAGCATGCGCAGCTCGCCACCGCCAAGATCACCGAACCAGGATGAGTAGATCAGCATTGTGTGGCAGCGTGTGCGTCAGGACGGGACAGCACGTCCATCAGTACGAGTTCGCCGGCCCCTTGCTCCAGATCGGCGAACGGATCCTCGCTGTCGACGCACGGTTCGCGGCGGCAGCTTGTCTGGCTATGACCTCCCGAGCAATGATCGCCGACAATCCCACATAGAGGTACAGCAGATCGAAATACGCGAGACTGAGAAACGCACCGGACACTATGTATGCGAAGATGCCGATCCGCACTGCCCAGGTATAGTCTGCGAGCCACCGTGCCTCGGGGATATTCAGCAGGACGCGTCGGGAGCGAGTCAGTGATACGAGCGTGGCGAACAATAACGTAAGGAACAGCGCGATTCCTACGAATCCGTGCTCGCCAAGGACCTGGAAATAGATGCTGTGTGCGGCGCGGGCGTAGTTCTTCCAGTTGCCCAGGAAATCGGCATAGCTCAGCCACAAATCGTCGTTCACATCCTGGAGGCCGAATCCACCGCCGGTGAGAGGATGGGCGATCGCGATGTTCTTGGCGACACCCCAAGCCTGGATCCGCTGCATGGCGGACTCATCCTGTTCGTAGGTCCTGATCGTCTCGGCACGATCGAACAGCTTTTCAGGAGTGAGCACAATGCCAATGATCAACACGGGCACGAGTGCCAGCGTCAGCAGCAGCTTGCGCTTCATGCCTGGCAGGATGAAAAGCATGGCGACTGCCAGACCTAGCAGGGCGCCACGCGAGTAAGTGAACACGATGGCGATAATGGTGAACCAGAAGGTCGAATAGGTAAGCACGCGAATCCATTGACGCTGTGCGTGCCTTGCCGCCACCAGAATCAGGGGCAGCACCATGTTCATGGCAAGTCCGATCTCCGTGTTTCCGGAGATGAAACTCGGCGCGGGCCCTTGTACATGGTGGTTGCCCCCCGTCACAATGGAAAAGATGCCACCCTTCAGCCCGTAGAACCCCATCGAGAAAACGACCGTCCACAGCAACCACTTGATCCGATACTCGCCGAAGATGACCATTCCCATGACGAACGTCATCAGGAAAATCTTCATGGTCTTGTTCCAGACCTCCCAGCTCATGTCGTTCGACCAGGCGAGCGGCATCTTGACGGTGTAGAAAACAGCCGTCACGAGAAGCACGCCCATGGCGACATTCATCGCGGGAGCCTTCTTCTGCTGCTCGAACACGAGCGCCACCAGCGTGGCGGCGCCGACGAGCATCGCCACAGGGAAGGAACCGGCAAATCCCCATCCCAGCTGATGCGGATTCATGAGGCCGATCCAGGTCCAGGCGATGACCCCGATCCACGCTCGCGCCAGGATGAAGGGAATCAGGCCGAGGATGAACCCGATGACGACGATGTCACGCATGCCGCATCCTGCGCGCGGTCAACTTGATCATCAGTGCTTCCATCTCGAGCGCCTTCGCGTTCCAGGTGTAGTGATCGAGCACGGTCTGTCGGCCACTTGCGCCCATACCCTCTCGGAGATTTTCATCCTCGAGCAGTTCCAGGACCGCATCTGCGAAGCTGCGGGGTGAATCCGCGATGATCAGGTTCTGCCTATCGCGGACTCGCAGACCGCCGGTACTGGCCGGTGTTGCGACCACCGCCTTTCCCATGCTCCATGCCTGCAGAATCTTGTTCTTGATCCCCGCGCCGACGCGCGTCGGCGAGACGAACACCGCCGCTCGCGACAGGTACGGCCGGATATCGTCCACGAAGCCCGTGACTGCGACGTGATCGGATGCCAAGGCCCTGACACGGGAGGACGGATTCTTTCCGACCAGGATGAATTTCACGGCCGGCTTTACCGCGTGAACAAGCGGAAGTATCTCAGTGCAGAAATACTCGGCAGCGTCTACGTTCGGGTAGAAGCTCATGTTCCCTTCGAACACCAACGTCTCGGACTCGACCGCTACGCCCTCCGGTCGAAAGAAGGTCTCGTCAACGCCATTGTGGATTACATGAACCGGGGTATCCGGACAAACTGAGGCAAAGCTCCGCGCATCGGCCTCCGAGACGTAGAGGCAGGCATCCGCCCGTCCGAAGTAGCGGCGCTCCACAGATTTCATGAGCTGCAATCGCTTGAGCACTCGGAGGTAACGTATCCCGGGGTGGAGCGATGCCAACAATCTTCGGTATTGAAGAACGAGATCGTCCACGATGTCCCCCAACACGGGAACCGAGTTCTGCTGGGGCAACCGTGGTAGGACGTCCCCAGCCGACCAGATCAGATCATAGCGTCTGGTATCGAGGCAGATTGCCAGGGCCGATGTGAGATCGGGAATTGCCGGGAAGGTCTGATCGACCGAGAACGAGGCAGCCAATCGCCTCAATACGCCACCGCGTGGCAATACCATTTCCCCGAGCACGGGGACGACATGCCGGAACAGGTCGCGAAGCGGAGGAGGAACCTCATCAGAGCCCCGGCAGACCAGATCGAAGGTGTGCCGGGCTCGTAGCGCGCGGACGTAGTGAAAGATCCTGAGATTTTCACCGTTCTCCAGCGGGTACGGATAATTCAGGCAGGTGACGAGGACGTCCATCGGGTGCTAGATGCTCAATGCCAACGCCCAGGCGTCACGTGGATCATGGGAAGGTCAGCAATTCTGCGTGTTGACCGGCGCACCAAGGACAAAGCAGTTTCCTTGCCACTACATGGACATACGATGGAATAGTCCGGGCAATCAGTCGCCGTCCTTCCATTTTCCGGCCGATCGAAGCTTGTTCTTGAGGCCAGGCAGCGGGAATCCCCGTTCATATGCGCGCTGCGCATAACCCATCGCCTTATCGTAGTTCTTCTTCCCAAGGTAGAGGAGGCCGAGATTGTAGAGGACGTTGGCGTCATCCGGGGCAGCCTTCTCGGCCGTCTCCAGCTGCTTGATTGCCTCGTCGTTCTCTCCGATGCGCGCCAGGTAGATCCCGTAAAGCATTCGTGGCTGGGGATCCTCAGGTCGGAACGCGACGGCTCGCTGCAGGGTGCATGGAACCGGTGTACCGACGCCCCTGGGCTTCAAGGCGTTCTCCCGGACTGCAAGCCGTACGAGGAGTTCAAGGGCGGGCGCATGGTTGGGAAAAATCCCGAGAATGAACATCAGATCCCCGCCTGGATGGGAGACACTCTGCCCTTTTGTCAGAGTACGCACATTCTCGTTGAAATGATTCACCTCGGCGGTCCTCAGCTTCTGCCAATCGCTATCCGGTCCGCGTTCGACGCCGGCCAGCGCAGAGCGGTAGTCCCGCTTGGACTGGAGTTCTGCCAAATTGATCGGTGGGCACTCGACTGCGGCGCCCGCAGAGGTCATCCACCGCCCGGTCGCAAGCAGCAGCAAGACCACGGGAATCGCCTGATACATCGCCTGTAGCATCCGCGAGTCAGATCGGCACATTCGGGAACGTTCTCCACATGAGCTCAGTAGCTTAGTAAATTTCAGCAGGCTGATCCAGCGTTGGTCAGTAAGGCCGGGAAGCAGAGCCGTGATCGTCCCGCGCAACCTTCATACCGATATCGCGCTGAGATCCTGGAATCCCCAGCAGAGAAGTTGATGCTGATAGCCATGCTGACAGGCTTCAATAGAGATAACGCGAGAAGCCCAAAGAACGATCACACGCAACGATCGGCCCGCACAGTCGATGGTGGCCGAGCCTGTGCGCCATAGACTGCCTTCCGTGCCTGACATCGCAAGAGAGCGGGGAGATCAGCAAACTCGGCGTCTGTAAATTTAGGCAAGAACCTCGCCTGCCAGGACGCGAATTCAGTTCTCCACTAAACCGAAGAAGTCGAGGACGCCAGGATTCACCCGCGCAATCCGCGTTGCGTCGCGCACTACCTGCTCAGCGCGCTTCTATTGCTGTTTCGGATGCTCGCTCCGGCGTTCTGTCAAGGAGCGCAGCGGCCGCCCTGCAAGGGATCGAATAGTATGCTTTCATATGCTGATCGGGAAAGCTGCTGCAGTCTCGACGCCCCCCGCGTCAGAATAGTTGTCGCCCCGATAGGAATCGATAATCTGGGGGCGATGATGAGGAAGGGACGTGGCGCGATACGGAAAGGCATTCAAGGAGCGGGTGGTGGCGCGGTTGCTGCCGCCCGAGAGCGCAGTGGTGGACGAGGTTTCGCGAGAGGTCGGGGTGGCCGCGCAGACGCTGGAGCGATGGCTCGGCGATGCGCTGTCCAGGCCCGCTCGCGAGCGGGCCTGGACAGCGCCGGCCCGGCTGGAAGCGGTGGTGGCCACGGCGGCCATGGACGAGGCCGCCCGCAGCGCCTGGTGCCGCGAGCACGGCGTGTATCCGCAGCAGTTGCAGCAGTGGCGCGAGAACGCCATGCAGGCGCTGGCTGCGCCCGAGGAGGTTCGCGCCAGCCCGCAGCAGACCAGGCAGGACCGGCGACGCATCAAGGATCTCGAGCGCGAGGTGCGCCGCAAGGACAAGGCCTTGGCGGAGACTGCGGCGCTGCTGGTGCTCTCCCGAAAGCTCGAGGCGGTCTTCAAGAACGACAAGGGCGAGGCCGAATGATCAGCCTCGAAGACCGCACCGTCCTGGCCCAGGACATCGATACCGCTCACCAGGCCGGCG
>JADZGB010000018.1 GCA_020854105.1 Burkholderiales bacterium
CCTCCAGCACTTCGACGGTCCCGGCAGCGGACAGCGTGAAATAACCGGCTTCAGGGCGTGCGGCATACAGCACGGATGTCAGGTCGTAGGTGGCGTGATCGTGGGGTGACCCTGGAGTCTTTGAAAGACTTCGATAGAACGACGCGGCGTATCGGTACGTCTCGGCCACCGGATGGTGATCGACGTAATTGAAATACCGGTCGATCGCGGATTGGGGAAAGAGCATGCGGGCACCGACCTCGCTGCCACTGACCACAATGGGCGTTGGCCATTGCCCGAAGACTTTGCGGGCGGCCGGCACATCCAGTTCCAGGTTGAATTCCTGCACTCCAGTTGCCGCAAAATTTCCGGCCATGACGGACAGGACCCGCACCTTCTGACCGACAAGGACTCGGCCATCCGAAGGGCTGGCGCCATCCGGCTGGCTGTCGAGCAACCGCGCCAGATTGCTCAGATAGCCGACGCCGATCATGACGACACTCTGGTCGGGCTGCCTTGCCAGCACTCTTCGAAGGAGCGTTGCCGCATCTTCGTGATCCCGGGCAGCCGGCGCATCGCGCGCGATGTACTCGGTGTAGTTGATTCCATTTGGCGATGGCAAGTACTTGCCATACCGTGAGTCCTCGAGAACCTGCGGCGTTATGCCGCCTGACACCACGCCAACGGGAATTTCTCCACGGCCATAGAACGTATTGATCAGATCCACGAACCGCGCCGCCCACTCTGTTTCCGTGCTGATCGTCACCGCAAGAAGCTCGATCTCTCCACGGCTCTCGAGGGCGTGCAGCATGGCGAGCGCCAGCGCATCGTCGATGTCACCATACATGTCGGTATCGAAGATGACTTTGACCGGTCCCGTCCTGTTCCAGGACGGGTCGGCTGCCGCAACCGGGAGAACGGCCAGGGCATTCAAGGCCATTGCCGTGATGACTGCAAGTCCCGAACTGCGCATCACCGTGTTCTCCGGCGCGTAAACGCGGATCGGCTACAGCGCCGCGATGACCTCGGGCGGCGCCTGCACCAGTTCGATCAGCACCCCTTCGCCGCTGACCGGAAACTGGTCGTTGCCCTTGGGGTGTACGAAACAGATATCGTGCCCCGCTGCGCCGCGGCGGATGCCACCCGGCGCGAACCGCAGCCCCCGCGCGGTGAGCCACTCCACCGCCTTCGGCAGGTCATCGACCCAGAGCCCGATGTGGTTCAGTGGCGTCTGATGCACCGCAGGCTTGCCATTCGGGTCGAGCGGCTCCATGAGGTCGACCTCCACCCTTCCTGGCCCCATTCCGAGGCTGCAAATGTCTTCGTCCACGTTCTCGCGCTCGGAGCGGAACGTGCCGGTCAGCTCGAGCCCGAACAGGTCCACCCACAAAGTGCGCAGGCGTGCCTTGCTCGGCCCGCCGATTGCGATCTGCTGGACGCCAAGAATCCGAAAAGGTCGTTTGCCTGTGTTGCTCATGAGTGTTCGAACCTGTCCAGCAAGTCGCGGGCCGCAGCCGATGGAGCCACGCGCGCCTCGCCGACGTCCTGCAAGACGCCGGGCAGCGCGGCTGTCACGGCGGGGTGCGCATGAAAATCCGCGAGCAGGCGCGCGCGGATGTTGTCCCACATCCAGGACAGCGCCTGGCCACGCCGGCGCTGTCCGAAGGCGCCGCTCGCGCGCCGCTCGTCGAGAACCCGCCCGACGGCGGTCCAGAAGTCCGCGATGCCCTCGCCCTTCAACGCGCTCAGCTGCATGACGGGCGGCTGGGTGCCTCCGCGGCCGTGCAGCGCAAAGCTGCGCAGCGCGCTCGTGATCATCGCGCGGGTGCGCGCGGCCGCATCGGCATCGAGGTCGGCCTTGTTGACGACGATCACGTCGGCCACCTCCATCACGCCGCGCTTGATCGCCTGCAGCTCATCGCCGGCATTCGGCAGTTGCAGCAGCACGAACAGATCGGTCATGCCGGCCACCGTGATCTCGCTCTGGCCGACGCCCACCGTTTCCACGATCACCGCATCGAATCCCGCGGCCTCGCACACCAGCATGGCCTCGCGCGTCTTCTCCGCCACGCCGCCGAGCGTGCCGCTCGATGGACTCGGGCGAATGTAGGCCTGCGGTTGAACGGACAGGCGCTCCATGCGCGTCTTGTCGCCCAGGATCGAGCCGCCCGAGAGGCTCGATGAAGGATCGACGGCCAACACCGCAACGCGGTGGCCGCGCTGGATCAGATACAGGCCGAGCGCTTCGATGAAGGTCGACTTGCCGGCCCCCGGGACTCCGGAGATACCCAGCCTCACGGACTGCCCGGTCGACGCCAGCAGCGCATTCAGGAGTGCGTCGGCACGCACCCGATCATCGGCGCGCGTCGATTCGAGAAGCGTAATCGCCTTGGCGAGCGCTCGCCGCTCGCCGCGCCGCACCCCCTCCGCCAGAGCCAGATCTTCCGGAGACAGACTCACGGACGCCGCTTGAGGTGGGCCTTGATCTGCTCGAGCACGTCCTTCGCGCTCACCGGCACTGCGGTGCCGGGACCGTAGATTCCCTTCACACCGGCCTCATGCAGGAAGTCGTAGTCCTGCTGCGGGACGACGCCGCCGACGAACACGATGATGTCCCCGCCGCCCTGTGCCTTGAGACTTTCAATGATCGCCGGCACCAGGGTCTTGTGACCCGCGGCGAGCGTCGACACACCGACCGCGTGGACGTCATTCTCGATGGCATGGCGCGCGCATTCCTCGGCCGTCTGGAACAGCGGGCCGATATCCACGTCGAAGCCCAGATCCGCGAAGGCGGTCGCGACCACTTTGGCGCCGCGATCGTGACCGTCCTGGCCGAGCTTGGCGATCATCACGCGCGGCCTGCGACCGTGCTCGACCGCAAACGCGTCGATCTCGCCCTTCAGCTTTTGCCATCCTTCGGGGCTTGCATAGGCCGCTGCGTACACGCCGGTCACCTTCTGCATCTCGGCCCGATGCCGTCCGAACACTTTCTCGAGCGCATCGCTCACCTCACCGATCGTGGCACGCAAGCGGACGGCATTCACCGTCAGTTCGAGCAGGTTGCCAGTACCGCTTCTCGCAGATTCCGTCAGCGCCTGCAAGGCTGCCTGCACGGCTTTGCCGTCGCGCCCGGCACGCACCGCGGCCAGGCGCTTGATCTGGTTCTCGCGCACGGCATGGTTGTCGACCTCGAGGATCTCGATCGGCTCGTTCGAGGGCGGCGGGTACTTGTTGACGCCGACGATCACGTCGGCACCCGAGTCGATGCGCGCCTGCTTCTGCGCCGCGCTCGCCTCGATCTTGAGCTTCGCCCAACCGGTTTCCACCGCGCGGGTCATGCCGCCCATCGCATCGACCTCGGCAATGATCTCCGACGCCTTGCCCGCCATCTGGCTGGTGAGGCTCTCCATCATGTAGCTGCCGGCCCAGGGGTCGATGACGCCCGTGATGTGCGTCTCCTCCTGGATGATCAACTGCGTGTTGCGCGCGATCCGGGCGCTGAAATCAGTGGGCAGCGCGATCGCCTCGTCGAGTGCATTGGTGTGCAGGCTCTGCGTGCCACCAAATACCGCCGCCATCGCTTCGATCGTTGTGCGCACGACATTGTTGTAGGGATCCTGCTCCGTGAGGCTCCAGCCCGAGGTCTGGCAGTGCGCCCGCAGCATCAGGCTCTTGTCCTTGCGCGCACCGAACCCTTTCATGATCCGGTACCACAGCAGGCGCGCGGCGCGCATCTTGGCGATCTCGAGATGGAAGTTCATGCCGATCCCCCAGAAGAAGGACAGGCGGCCGGCGAACTCATCGACATCGAGACCGCGTTCGATCGCGGCCTTCACGTATTCCTTGCCGTCGGCGAGCGTGAAGGCGAGTTCGAGCGCCTGGTTCGCCCCCGCTTCCTGCATGTGATAGCCGGATATGCTGATCGAATTGAACTTCGGCATGTTGCGCGCACAAAAGGCGATGATGTCGCCGACGATGCGCATGCTGGGCGCCGGCGGGTAGATGTACGTGTTGCGAACCATGAACTCCTTGAGGATGTCGTTCTGGATGGTCCCGGACAGCGCGCCCTGCGCGACGCCCTGCTCTTCCGCCGCCACGATATAGCTCGCGAGAATCGGCAATACCGCACCGTTCATCGTCATCGACACGCTCACCTTGTCGAGCGGAATGCCCTCGAACAGGATCTTCATGTCCTCGACGCTGTCGATCGCAACACCCGCCTTGCCGACATCACCCGTGACACGCGGGTGGTCGCTGTCATAGCCACGGTGGGTGGCGAGATCAAAGGCGACACTCACGCCCTGCCCGCCCGCAGCCAGCGCGCGCCGATAAAACGCGTTGCTCTCTTCCGCAGTGGAAAACCCTGCATACTGACGGATCGTCCAGGGCCGCACCGCATACATGGTGGCCTGCGGGCCGCGAACGTAAGGCGCGAACCCCGGCAGGGTATCGGCCAATGGGAGCCGGGCCGTGTCGGCGGCCGTGTACAAGGGCTTGACGACCAAGCCTTCCGGCGTATGCCAGTTCAGATTGTTGACGTCACCACCAGGTGCCGACTTTGTGGCTGCGGCACGCCAAGCATCGAGTTGCGCGGAATCAGGCAGGGAATCTTCTCGGTTCATTGGTCGATTATAGACAAATGTGGTCGTTGTATTGTTCGCGACGGGGTGAGCCACTTTGCAGCAGTCTTTGAACTTTTCTGCCATTGCCGCCCTCATCGCCCAGACGGAAACTGTGCTACATCACCAGAGAGGATGACGAGCCATGCAGAAGCGACTCCCCCCGCGCAAGGTTCTCTACGGCGGTGCCATGCTCGATCAGAAAGAGATCGACGCCGTGGTCAAGGTCATGCAGAAGGGCATGGCCGTCGGCAAGCAGGTGCAGACGTTCGAGAAGCGCTGCGCCGAAGTCATGGGCCACAAGTACGGCGTGATGGTGAATTCGGGCTCCTCGGCGCTCATGCTCGC
>JADZGB010000019.1 GCA_020854105.1 Burkholderiales bacterium
AGATCGCCGGCAACTTCAACACCCTGATCATGCTGCGGGTGAAGGAGGTGGCCACGGCCGAGCTGCTGACCAGCCAGCTGCCCGAGGTGCACGTCGTCTCGACCGTCGTGTCGTCGTCGGTCTCCGATACCAACGATCCGATCGACTTCGCGGACTTCGCTAGCCGCAACGAGGATCGCATCGCGCCGGAGACGGTCCGGATGCTCGAACCGACCGACTTGGTGCAGTTGCCCAAGGGCGAGGCCTTTGCGCTGATCCACGGCGGCCAGCTGCACAAGATCCGCATGCCGTTGCCCTCGGCTGCAAGCAATCCATTGATGCCGGAGAGCCTGGCAGCGATCGGGACGACGCTGCGAGCGCGGCTCGACGGACCGTGGAATCGCCTGGACGAAGGCGCCGAAGCGGAGGAGCGGCGTGTCGTCTAGGAACGCGGCGTTTCACGACGGGGCGCTGGCGGGCGTGCTGCTGAGCCCGCTGAAGCTGGTCTTCTCGCTGGCGCTGGGGTTGGCTGCGCTCCTGCTGTGCGCCTGGATGCTCGACTGGACGTTCGCGTTCAAGGTCTGGCCGCAGGGGATCGAGCGCCTGCGCGACCTGCTCGCGCACGACCTCGGGCACGGCGTTGCCCTTGCCGCCCGGCAGGGTGCCGGCGCCGGCGCCATCACCGCGCCGGCGAATGCGCTGTATTCGTTCGTGTTCGAAGCCACCGGCATCCACGACATGGGCACGCAGTTCGCCAACGGGGCGGCGCTGTCGATCCCGGACACGGTCATGCGGCGCAGCTACGTGTCGCACCGAGACAGCATCGAGGCGGCGATGGTCGGAACCCAGCTGCTCGGGGTGCGGGCGGCGATCCTGGCGCGGTTCGCGCCGCTGCTCCTGCTTCTCTACGCCGTCGGCGCCGCCGACGGCTTCACCCAGCGGGCGATCCGTCGGGCCTGCGGTGGACGCGAGTCGGCTGGCCTGTACCACCGGGCCAAGTACCTGCAGCTGGCGGTGCTGGGGCTGGGCGGCGTCGGCCTGCTGCTCTGGCCCGGGCCGTTGCGGTGGGAGCCGTGCGTGCCGCTCGGCGCGGTCCTCGTGGGCGGGCTGGCCAGCGTGCAGTGGGCGTACTACAAGAAGCACATGTAGGTCCTTCGATCGCACTGTCCTTACGAGGCCGCTTCCCAGCAATCGCAATCAGCGGCTCGACGGGCCCCTCACTTCACGCGCATCCACTAACGCGTTAGCGAAGACTTCAGCGCAGGAGGTTGACTCCCTAGAACTGCAAGCAGAGAATGTTTGCGGCTGCACCCAAAATCAGGACAGGGAAGGGCACGGGCGCGCAGGACGGCTGCAAGCCCGTGGCTCAAACAGCGACTAGGGGCCGCGGTGGGTAACACCAATCCAGCGAACCGAGTGGACGCGGGTAACCGGCCAACTGAGCGCGCCGGAGGTCAGCCTGAGTCCGCTTCCCCGCCCTTCGCGACTGCGTCACCCGCGATCAATCTGCCCAAGGGTGGCGGCGCCATTCGCGGCATCGGTGAGAAATTCGCCGCTAACCCGGTGACCGGCACGGGCTCGATGTCGGTGCCGATCGCGACGAGTCCCGGGCGCTCAGGCTTCGGCCCCCAACTCTCGCTCTCCTACGACTCCGGATCGGGCAACGGCCCGTTCGGATTCGGCTGGAGCCTTTCGCTCCCGTCGATCACTCGCAAGACGGAAAAAGGTCTACCTCAGTACTTCGACGCGCAGGAGTCGGACGTCTTCGTTCTCTCCGGCGCCGAAGACTTGGTGCCGGTGCTGGTTCAGGACGCGCAAGGCAAATGGGCACGGGAGAAGTTGCCCGTGCGAACGGTTAACGGCGTCGCCTACCAGGTTGATCGCTACCGCCCACGCATCGAAGGTCTGTTTGCCCGCATCGAGCGCTGGACGAACACGACTGATGCGACCGATGTCTTCTGGCGCTCCATCTCCAAGGACAACATCACCACCTGGTACGGCTGCACGGCCGAGAGCCGCATCGCCGACCCGGATTCCTCCAACCCTGGTCACATCTTCAGCTGGCTAATTTGCCAAAGCCATGATGACAAGGGCAACGTCATCGCCTACGGCTACAAGGCCGAAGATTCGGCCAAGGTCTTCGAGGATTCATCGGGCAACAGCCTGACCAACGCCCACGAGCGTAACCGCACCGACCAGTCCCGCTCAGCGCAGCGTTACCTGAAGCGCATCCGCTACGGCAATCGGTCGTCCTACTTGCCAGAGCTGAAGGTCGATGCGCCTTGGCCGGAGCCTCTGGATCCTCCTTGGCCTCGGCCTTCAGCTACCAGCGCGCCTGACGGCAGCAATGCCTGGCACTTCGAAGTCGTCTTCGACTATGGCGAGCACGATGCCAAGGCGCCTACACCCAACGATACTGGCACATGGCCCGCACGGCCGGATCCCTTCTCGTCCTACCGCGCGGGCTTCGAGGTCCGCACCTACCGCACCTGCCAGCGTGTCTTGATGTTCCACCACTTCCCCGGCGAAGCCGGGGTGGAACGCAACTGCCTGGTGCGCTCGACGGATTTCACGTACTCCGACGAAGTCAATCCCACCGACCTACGCAATCCGGTCTACACCTTTCTGCGAGCGGTGACTCAGGCCGGATATCGCCGCAACAACGGCGGCTATGACAGTCGCAGTCTGCCGCCGGTGGAGTTCGAGTACGTCGATCCCAAGGTGCAAGAGGTCGTCGAGGAAGTCGATCCACAGCGCCTCGAAAACCTCCCCGTCGGCTTGGACGGTAACGCCTACCGCTGGACCGACCTGCACGGCGAAGGTGTCCCCGGCATCCTCACTGAGCAGGCCGGCGCCTGGTTCTACAAGCGGAACCTCGGCCCACTCGCCAACACGGCAGAGTTCGCGCCGCTCGAAACCGTCGCCCTCAAGCCTAATGTGGCCCTGAGCAGCGGAGCGGAATTCATGGACTTGGCCGGCGATGGGCAGCCGGACGTTGTCGTCATGGAGGGCCCCACGCCCGGCTTGTACGAACACGATGACGCCGAGGGTTGGCAGCCCTTCCGCTCCTTCACCTCGCGCCTGAACCGCGACCTGCGCGACCCGAACATCAAGTTCGTCGATCTGGACGGCGACGGCCACGTCGATGTGCTCATCACCGAAGATAACGCCTTCGTCTGGCACGCCTCGCTCGCCGAAGAGGGCTTCGGCCCGGCACGGCGCGTCGTCCAGGCGCTCGACGAGGAGAAAGGCCCGCGCATCGTCTTCGCCGACGGCAGTCAGTCTATCTACCTGAGCGACATGTCAGGTGATGGCCTCACCGACATTGTCCGCATCCGCAACGGCGAAGTCTGCTACTGGCCCAACCTCGGTTACGGCCGCTTCGGCGCCAAGGTGACGATGGAGAACGCGCCCTGGTTCGACAACCCAGACCAGTTCGACCACAAACGCATCCGACTCGCCGACATCGACGGCAGCGGCACCACCGACATCATCTACCTGCACCGCGACGGCGTACGCCTGTACTTCAACCAGTCGGGCAACAGCTGGAGCCAGCCGCACCGTTTGAAGGTGTTCCCGCGCGTCGACGATCTGGTGAGCATCGTGCCCACCGACCTGCTCGGCAACGGCACCGCCTGCCTGGTCTGGTCCTCACCACTGCCAGGCGATGCGCGGCGGCCGATGCGCTACGTCAACCTGATGGGCGGTCGCAAGCCGCATCTGCTGGTCAAGACGATCAACAACCTGGGGGCAGAGACCCGCGTCGACTACGCCCCCTCTACCAAGTTCTACTTACAGGACAAGCGCGACGGCAAACCGTGGATCACCCGACTGCCGTTCCCGGTGCACGCGGTAGAGCGTGTGGAGACCTACGACCACGTCAGCCGCAACCACTTCGTCACGCGCTACGCCTATCACCACGGCTACTTCGACGGCGAGGAGCGCGAGTTCCGCGGCTTCGGGATGGTGGAACAGTGGGACACGGAGCAGTTCGCGGCTCTCGCCGGTGGCAACCTACCAGGAGACAACATCACTGCCGCATCGCATGTGCCGCCGGTGCACACCAAAACTTGGTTCCATACCGGCGTCTACCTCGGTCGGGACCGCGTCTCGCGCCATTTCGAGGAAGAGTGTTTCCGTGAGCGCGGACTGACTGTCGAAGCCGCGCGGCCGTTTCTGCTCGACGACACAATCGTCCCGCCCGGCTTGACACTGGAAGAAGAGCGCGAAGCCTGCCGAGCCCTCAAGGGCACCATGCTGCGCCAGGAGGTCTACGCCGACGACGCGGAGCATCCAGGCGCAACTCCCGAGCAGATCCAGCGCGCCCATACGCCCTACACGGTCACGGAGCAGAACTTCTCCATCCGAACCCTGCAGCCCCGAGGCACCAACCGAAATGCGGTGTTCTTCACCCACGCGGACGAGGCGCTGAGCTACCACTACGAGCGCAACCCAGCCGACCCGCGCATCCAGCACGCGCTGACGCTGGAGCTCGATGACTACGGCAACGTGCTCAAGCAAGCGGCTATCGGCTACGGGCGCCGCGTTTCGCCGCTATCGGAGCAATGGGATCGCGACCGCCAGACAACGGGACTGCTCACCTACAAGGAGAACCGCGTCACCAACGCCATCGCATCGGCGGACACCCATCGCAACCCGCTGCCCTGCGAGGCGATCACTTTCGAGCTGACGGGTTACGTCGCCACCGGGTCAGCCAGTCGCTACCAGGCCTCGGACTTAGTCGAGCCTGATCCCGCCGCTCCCGGCCGCCTGCGCCACAAGTTCACCGCCCCGGAAGTCGCCTACGAAGCCACCTCCGCAGGGAACCAGCGCCGCCGCCCCATCGAGCGGCTGCGTACTCTCTACCGCCGTGACGATCTCGGCGGCCTCCTGCCACTGGGTGAACTGCAACCGCTCGCTCTGCCGGGAGAGAGCTACAAGCTCGCGTTTACCCCCGGTCTGCTTGCCCAGGTTTTTCAGCGACTGCGCCAGGGCTTGGCCGCCGACCCCTTGCTGCCCGACCCGGCATCGGTGCTCAGCGGCCAAGCCGGCAACCGCGGCGGCTATCGGCAAAGTCAGGCCCTCAAGGCGGATGGCCGCTTCCCCGCGGGCGACGCCGACGATCACTGGTGGATTCCCTCCGGGCAATCGTTCTTCAGCCCGAATCCCGCCGACAACGCGGCCACTGAATCAACGCAAGCCCGGCAGCACTTCTACCTGCCGCGCCGCTACCGCGATCCCTTCGGCCAGAACGCCTTCGTCGACTTCGACGCCCACGACCTGCTGATGGCCGAAACCCGCGACGCGCTGGACAACCGCGTCACGGTCGATGCCAACGACTACCGCGTGCTCCAGCCGCGCCTGGTCAGCGACCCCAACCGCAACCGGACCGAAGTCGCCTTCGACACGCTCGGCATGGTGGTCGGTACCGCCGTGATGGGCAAGCCGCTGCCCGCGCCGGCGGAAGGCGACTCGCTCACTGGCTTCGTCTCCGACCTCACGCAAGCCCAGCTCGACGGCTTCTTCGACGCCGCCGATCCACACGCCACCGCGGCAGCGCTGCTCAATGGTGCCACCACGCGCATCGTCTACGACCTCGACCGCTTCCGACGCACGCGGCAGGCCGACCCCATCGACCCGGCGAAGTGGCAGCCCGCCTGCGCCGCCACGCTCGCTCGCGAAACCCACCTCAACGCCCCACTGCCGCCGCAGGGCCTGAAGATCCAGCTCAGCTTCAGCTGTTCGGACGGCTTTGGCCGCGAGATCCAGAAGAAGGTCCAGGCCGAGCGCGGGCCGGTGCCGCAGCGCGACGCGACGGGCAAGATCATCGTCGGTGCCGACGGCCAGCCCCTGATGACGCCGAATGACGTGAGCCCGCGCTGGGTCGGCAGCGGCTGGACCGTGTTCAACAACAAGGGCAAGCCGGTCCGCCAGTACGAGCCCTTCTTCACCGACACACACCGCTTCGACTTCGACGTGCGCATCGGCGTCAGCCCGGTGCTGTACTACGACCCGGCCGAGCGCGTCATCGCTACGCTGCACCCGAACCACACCTTTGAGAAGGTGGCGTTCGACCCCTGGCAGCAAACCACCTACGACGTAAACGACACCTGCGCGCCGCGTAACGCTCAGACCGGCGACCCGCGCACCGACGCCGACATCGGCGGCTACGTCGAGGAATACTTCAAGACACAGCCGGCGAGCTGGAAGACTTGGCACGCCCAGCGCATCGGCAACCCACCGGGCAGCGACCAGCGCAACGCCGCCGAGCGTGCTGCAGGCCATGCCGACACACCGACCACCGCCCACTTCGACGCCTTGGGTCGCCCCTTCTTGACGGTCGCGACCAATCGAGTGGTCTGCCTGGGCCACGATCTGAACGGCACCGAAGAGAGCATCGCCACCCGGGTCGAGTTGGACATCGAAGGCAACCATCGCAAGGTGTTCGACGAACGCAAACTGCCCGACGCCAGCAACCTGCCCCTGGGCGCACTGCAACAGCGCATCGTCATGCAGTACGCCTACGACATGCTCGGCAACCGCATCCATCAGCTCAGCATGGAAGCTGGCGCGCGCTGGATGTTGAACGACGTGGCCAGCAAGCCCATGCGCGCCTGGGACAGCCGCGGGCACAACTTCACGATTAACTACGATGCACTGCGCCGCCCGATCGAGCAGTATGTGCGAGGCACCTTCAGCGACGCCGATCCGCTCAAGCCCAATTCCGACCCGCGCACGCTGAACCGCGACGTCCTGGTCGACAGAATCGAATACGGGGAGCCGCCCTTCAACGCCACGCCAGCACAGGAGACCGAGGCGCAGCGCCTCAACCTGCGCACCCGCATCCTCCGGCACTCCGATTCCGCAGGTATTGCCACCAACGCACGGCTCGACGCCAGCGGCAACCCCACAGAGGCCTACGACTTCAAGGGCAACCCGCTGCGCAGCACCCGGCAACTGGTCAGCGACTACACCGCGATCCCGGACTGGCTGCTGAACCCCCAACTCGACACCGAAACCTTCGAGGGCAGCACGTGCTACGACGCGCTCAACCGGCCCGTCCAGTCCATCGCCCCGCACAGCAGCCTGAACCGACCCGGGCACCCGAACAAATACAACGTCATCCAGCCGGTGTTCAACCAGGCCAATTTGCTGGAGCGGGTGGACGTCTGGCTGGAGCGCTCCGCCGAGCCGGCTGGTCTGCTCGACCCGGCCGCAGAGGCACGGTCGCCGGTCGGCGTCGCCGACATCGGCTACGACGCCAAGGGCCAGCGCACCCTCATCGACTACGAGACCCAGGACGCGACGGTCATCCGCACCACTTACGCCTACGACCACGAGACCTTCCGACTGACGCACCTGTACACGCGCCGGGGCGTGGATCCCGACACGGCGCGAGGCGTGGCCTTCACCGACGACTGCGAGAACCCAAACCCACCGCCGGCCACCATCGCCGCGCTCGCGCAGCCACCCGCAGGCAAGAGCTGCGGCTTGCAGAACCTGCATTACACCTACGACCCGGCAGGCAACATCACCCACGTTCGCGACGACGCGCAGCAGACCGTCTACTTCCGCAACCAGCGCGTCGAGCCGAGCAACGACTATATCTACGACGCGCTCTACCGGCTGATCCAGGCCGACGGTCGCGAGCATTTGGGCCAGGCGGCTGGCGGTGAACGCTTGCCGCCGACTGCCCTGGACGGGTTCAATGCCTTTCACACGCGACTCGACCACCCCGGCGACGCCAACGCCATGGGCACCTACACCGAGCGCTATCTGTATGACGCCGTCGGCAATTTCCTGCAGATGCAGCACCGTGGCAGCGACCCGGCGCATCCGGGCTGGACGCGCGCATACAGCTACTCGGAATCCAGCCTGACCGAGCCGGGCAAGCAGAGCAACCGCCTGAGCAGCACACAGGTGGGCGATGGCATCGCTGCCGTACCCGAAACTTACCTGCACGACGTCCACGGCAACATGCTGCGCATGCCGCACCTGGGCGGCGGCCTGCCCGGGCCGAACATGCACTGGGACTACAGAGACCAGTTGCGCCAGACCAATCTGGGCGGCGGCGGTGCGGCCTTCTATGTCTACGACGCCTCGGGCCAGCGCGTGCGCAAGTTGTGGGAGAAGGCGCCGGGCCTCACCGAAGAGCGCATCAATCTCGGCGGCTTCGAGATCTTCCGCAGGCACGGCGGCCCCATCGGCGAGGACACCGCCACGTTCGAGCGCGAGACGCTGCACCTGATGGACGACAAGCAGCGCCTCGCGTTGGTCGAAACGCGCACGTTCGATACGGCGGGCAGCGACCAGGCACCGCGACAACTGATCCGCTACCAACTCTGCAACCACCTCGGATCAAGCAGCCTGGAACTGGATGAGCAGGCGCAGATCATTTCCTATGAGGAGTATGCGCCTTACGGCAGTTCAACTTATCAGGCGGTGCGCAGCCAGACGGAGACAGAGAAGCGATACCGGTATACGGGGAAGGAGCGGGATGAGGAAAGTGGACTGTATTACCACGGAGCGAGGCACTACGCGGCTTGGTTAGGCCGCTGGACAGCTTGTGACCCACTGGGAATCGCGGATGGCGTGAATGCGTTCGCTTACGTTCGCAACAATCCCGTTAAGTACGCCGATCCGACCGGAAAACAATGCGACCCGAACATCGCAACTTGCCCGCAGCTCATGGGGAACTGGAGTTATTCTGAGCCCGTTCCGAACCGGTCATCGGTAGGACACAACGTCCAGCGCGACCATCCTATCCAAGTGAGCCTTAGGGCAGAACAGCGGGGCAGAACCGGCCGAGAACAGCGCGCGGTATCGTCCAGCCGCGCCGAGACGACAGTGCTGGTCGAAACGGGGACCGGATACTTCCACACGGAAGTCGGGCGATTGCAGGCCGAAATTAATGAGAGAGTTCGTGCTGGACTGATACGTAGTGAATCAGAACTGATTGAAGCGACGCGCGACGCCTATCGACTTGCCGCACAGGCCACTGGAGTTCAGGTTAACGCGCAGGCGCTGGATAGAGCAATTGTCAGCAATTTGGCGGTCCTCTCCGAGACGGCCGCTCAGACATCATCTGAGCTGCGAGCGAGCGGCGTCACGGCGGCTGACTATCCAAGCGATGCGGACTTCGATCGCGCGTTCTCTGATCCGAGCGTACCATCAGCGCCGTCACATTCCGGATCAGGCACGCCACAAGCGTCTACGCTTTCACATTCCGGACCAGGCACGCCAGCGGCGGCTCCGCACACTACCGCCGTCGATACTCCTTCGCATACGCCCCGTGTGCCCGCCGACGAGCCCACACCGAATGCGCGGGCCGTGGCTGCCGAGGTTTCAGAGACCGCTGGTCGCAGGATATTGCGACGCATAGCCATGGCGATCCCCGTAGTCGATTTAGTGTATCAGCAGGTTGACTATGAAAACACTGCATATACCGGCGACCGACCGTTGGACGCGTTCTTGAATCTCACAGTTGCTGAGATTTGGGAAGTGCCATTGGGAATTGTCGGGGTTGGCGAACTGCTTTGGGAGGGTGCCAAGATACAAGGACAAATGGAAGCGGAATATGGCCCCATACTAGCGCCTTGAAAACAGCACGCAAGCTGACGCAAGAGCCGAGCCGCACTACTGATGAACTTCGACCCCCAAAGATTCTTCATCGGCCTGATGGATTTCTTCTCCATCCTGCTGCCAGGCGCGCTACTCACCTGGCTGCTGATGGGTGAGGTGGGTCCGGTCCTGCTGGGCGATCGCTATGCCGAGCTCGATGGCGCGCAAGCCTGGGCCGCCTTCTTGTTCGCAAGCTATCTCTTCGGCCACCTGGTCTTTCTGCTCGGCTCCTGGCTGGACGAGTTCTATGATTGGGCGCGGCGCTACACACTGAACACGCAGATCGCGCTGGTCGCCCGCCGCGGCTGCCTGTTGCCCTGGCCCGCCCGCGGCCTGATCTGGCTGGTGTTCAAGCACGAGCGCAACCTTGCCGTGGACCGCTGCACCCGGATCAAGCAACATGCGCTCGGTCCGCTGCAGGCCAAGGGCGCTATCAACACCTTCCAGTGGAGCAAGGCGCTGCTCAATGTCGAAAGCCCGGCAAGCCTGGCCGTCGTGCAGCGCTTCGAGGCCGACTCCAAGTTCTTCCGCTGCTTCACGGTCGTGCTGCTGATCCTGCTCGTCGCATGGCCCTGGCAGCACCAATGGCCACCCGCCGGCATCTCCATCGTGCTGGCGCTTCTGTTGCTCGCGTTTTGGCGCTACATGGAGCAGCGCCACAAGGCCACCAACCAGGCCTATTGGTTCGTCATCACGCTCACGGCCAAGGACGGCAAGGCCGCCCTCAGCAAGGCCGCGACCGAGGCCCGTAACCCCAGCCACGCTGGTGGCGTCGTGTTCCGCCTGCGCGGTGGCACGGCCGAGTACCTGCTCGTCGAAGCCACGAACGATGCGACCCAGTGGGTACTGCCCAAGGGCCATGTCGAAGAACGCGAACAGCCCCGCGAAACCGCCGTGCGCGAAGTGCACGAGGAAACCGGCGTGTGGGCGCGCATCGTCGACGACTTGGGCGCCGCGGCCTGGTCGGTCGATGGTGCCGTCGTATCGACGCGCTTCTTTCTGATGCAAGCCGCTGGGCGCGGCCTGCGCGAGGACAAGGACCGAGAACACGTCTGGCTTCCGTTGCAGGAGGCCATCGCCAAGGCGAGCCACCTTGATACGCGCGAGTTGCTGCAGGCGGCGGAGCAGCGGCGGTCGCGCCCGGCAGGTGCTTCACACGCGCCTGCAACGCCTACGCATGCGACCTGAAGCGGAACCACGAGGACAGCCATCATGGCCAACTTCATCAAGGGACGGGTTTTTGACGAACGGAGCCGCCGGCCGGTCCCCGGTCTGACGATCGATGCGTTCACGGACCGGACCCACGAGAGACTCGGGACCGCGCAGACGAACGCGGACGGCGTCTTCGGCGTGGCGGTGGATCCCCGCCGTTTCAAGGCGCTCGTGACCAGCGGCGAAGCGGTTGGCTTCCGCGTTACCGACCCGAACCGCGAGGAGTACATCGTCGCTGGCGGAGGTCTGTGGAGCGGGCGCATGCCCGATGAACTCGTTTCGATCGCCGTCCGACCGCCCGCGGGCGAGTCCACCACAGGCGATGGAGTGTTCTCGGTGCAGGGCGTCGTCACGGACGCCGCCGGCGTCGCCGCGGTGGAGCTCAAGGTCGAGGCGTGGGACCGCTCCGTGGCGGACAAGGACAAGACGCTCCTCGGCACCGCTACCACCGACGCGAACGGCCGTTACGCGATCCCGTACGAGGAGGCCAGGCTGTCCGGCAAGCCCGCCGCCGATTTGCAGCTCCGCGTGCTCATCTCCGGCCAAGAAGGGTCCGCGCTCACCGAGAGCGACACGCTGTTCCAAGCGTCCCGGCATGCGATCGTCGACCTCGTAGTCGAGCGCGCCGACGTGCCGACGATTCCGGAGCACAACCGGTTGCTCGCACAGGTCACGCCACTGCTGGGTGACCGGCGGCTCGGTGACGTCGACGCGAGCGGTGTCGGCTACCTCGCCGGCCGCGGCGCCTGGGACGCGCGCGGCATCGCGATGGCCGCGCGGGCGGAGCAGCTGAGCGCGCAGACGGAGATTCCCGCATCGCACTATTACGCCCTGCTTCGCGCCGGCCTGCCTGGCGACCTCGACCAGATCTACCGGCTCGACGACAACGCGGTCAAGGACGTGCTGGAGCGGGCCGTGAAGGGCGGTGTCATCTCGCGGGATGAGGACGTCGAGCGCACCTTGCGGCTGTACCGGAAGGCGGCGGTGGAGAGCCTGCGCCAGTTCCGGCCGGAAGGCATGGTCTCGTCGCTGGGTGACATGCTCGGGGTGCGGCTCAGCACCGAAGAGCAGAGGATTTTCCTCGACGCATACCGGTTGACGAACAACGACCCCGACGCACTGTGGTCCTCGCTCGCCCACCGCGGGTTCGAACCGCGCACCATCGCCGCGCTGCAGACCGATGCCGTGCTGGGCGAGATCACGCGGCAGAACGCGCCCGTGGTCGGCCGGCTTGTCAAGTGGACCGAGCTGGTCGATGTCGCCGAGCTCGCCGACCACGGCTTCTACCGCGCGGCCGCGTGGCGCAAGGTCGTCGGCCACGACCTGCCTGAAGGGATCACCGCCGAGCAGTACGCGTCCGGCCTCGCAGCACAGGTCGCGTCCCGGTTCCCCGCGCGGGTCACGGCCGACCTAGTCCGCCGCAACGCCGTCGCGGTCTCGCCCGAGGCCAGGGATGAGGTCGCCAAGTTCTTCTCGCGGCCCAGCGCGGACGCGTCGCTCGGCGTCGCGCCCGTGCGCACGTGGGAAGGCTTCGCGAACCTCAGCACTCGGGCCCGCGAGGGTGCGCTTAAGGTGGAGCGGCTGTACCAGATCAGCCCGTCAAACGACGCGATGGTCACGCTGTCGTCCGTGGGCATCGACTCCGCGCTGCAGGTCATGAAGTACTCGTCGACCGGTTTCGTGGCGGCGTTCGGGGGCAAGTTCCCCAGCATCATGGAGGCCCGGCTGACGTACGCGAAGGCCCAGCAGGTGCATACCACCGCGCTCGCCGTCGCAACCCAGTTCCTGACCTACCGCGGGGCACCGAACGTCTACAGCATCACCGGACAGAAGACTTGGAAAGCGCTGGAGCCCAACCCGGAGATCGTCGCGTCGGCGACCCTCGAGGATCTGTTCGGCAGCATGGACTACTGCTCGTGCGACCACTGCCGGTCGGTGCTGAGCCCCGCAGCCTACTTCGTCGAGCTGCTGGAGTTCATCGACGTCGCGGACCAGCCGCACACGCTCGACAATCCGCTCGACGTGCTGCGTGCCCGCCGCCCCGACCTGCAGCACCTCGCCCTGTCCTGCGAGAACACGAACACGGCGCTGCCCTACGTCGACCTCGTCCTCGAGATCCTCGAGCACTGGGTCGTCAACGGCACGCTCGCCGGCTACAAGGGCCACGACACTCGGCCCGACGCCGCGACGGCCGACCTGCTCGCCGAGCCGGATTTCGTCGTCGACACCGCATACGACACGACGAAGGGCGCGGTGTACCCTCCGCCGCTGCCCTTCGACGCCCCACTCGCGCAACTGCGCTCTTTGTTCGAGGTGTGGGACACCTCCCTGCCGGCCGCGCTCGACGTGCTCGGTGCGTCTGCCGACGCGCGGCGCGAGTGGCTAGGCCTCAATGCTGCCGAGCTGTCGCTGCTCACCGACGTCGGGTTCCGCGCGCTACCGGAGCTCTACGGCGAGCCCGCTGCGACGTCACTGGCCGCGCTCAACGCGATTGTCAGCAACGCGAAGACGTTCAGCCGGCGCACCGACGTCACGTACGTCCATCTCGCGGAACTGCTGCGCTCGCACTTCGTCAACCCGGGGTCGGTGCTGGTGCCCTTGCTCGAGGCGCTGAAGGTCTCGATCGGGCAGATCCAGCAACGGGTCGACGGCACCTTGAGCGACGGCGAGTTCACCGACCTGCTCCCGGACGGTCTCGACCCGGCGCCGTACGGCGGCGATGTGCTCGCGTGGCTCGACACGAACCGCGACCTCATCATGGGCACGATAACGCTCACCGACTTGACGCCGCCGGACGACAACAGTCACGCGTGTGACTTCGGCATGGTCGAGCTTCGGCACGCGCTGCCAGACATGACCGCTAACGGGCTCACGGAGGTCGACCACCACCGGCTGCTGCGCTTCATCCGTCTCTGGAAGAAGCTCGGCTGGAGCATCAAAGCTACTGATACTGCAATCGAGGCCTTCCTTGGCGTCAATCCCGCGACGCTCACGACCGCGACGATCGACGCGGCATTTGCCGCCATGCTGGACCGCCTTGCCGGGTTCCTGCGGCTGGTCGACCGACTCGACCTGTCCGCGAAGAAGCGGGACCAGTGGCTTGCGCTGTTCGAGCCGGGACTCGATCCGGCCCTCCGGCAGGGGCGGCTCGCGCCGCTGGTCAAGCTCGGCACGGCGGACCTCGGCGCCCTGCTCGAGCTATCCGGCATCGATCCGTTCGCGGACGATCTCGGCTCCGCCGACCCGTCGCTCCTGCGGCTCATCGACGACGCCGCGCTGCTCAAGGGTACGAAGCTCAAGGTTGCCGACGTCGACTTCCTGCTGCGGCACGCCGACCCGACCGGCAAGCTCGCGCCGGCGCCGGCGCAAGACGAGCGGGATCTGGCGGCGTTGCGCAACGCGCTCACCGCGGTGGACGCCGAGCTCGGAGTGCCGGCGGCCACGGCTGATCTCGCTGCGGCGGCGGCCCGCATGGCCCTTGTGTACGACACCGCGGTCGTAGACCGCTTCCTCGCTCTCGTCGCGGGGACCACGACGTACGCTGTGCCGCTCGTCACCGCCGAGGAGGTGCTGCCCCCAACACTGGCCGCGATCGCCCCGGGCGTGCGCATCGACCCGTTCCACAACACGCTGACCTCGACCGGCCCGCTCTCCGCCGCGACCCGGACCGCGCTCGGCATCGCGACAGCGGCGCTGACGCTCTCCGACGTCGAGGAGATCACCGCGCCGGTCGACCTTACGGCATTCAAGGCGGCACTCACCACCGCGTTCCAGGGCCTGCAGGATGCGGCTGATGCCGACCTCGACGACCTCGACGAGGACTACCCCGAGCTCGAGGCCTTGTACGACACCGTCGTCGCGCTCACGGATCCGGCAGAGCAGGCCGTGGCGATCGTCGCCGGCATCCTCCCGGGGCTGCGAGCGACCCTGCGCGGCACCGCCCTGCGCACCGCGCTCGCGACCGTGACGAAGGCCGACGTCGAGATGCTGGACGCGCTCGCGTCCGACCCCGACGTACTGCACGCCGACGGCGCGCCGGCCGCGGGTTTCCTGGACGACTTCACCGGCCTCGAAACTCTGCCAGCGTTCGACGCGAACCGGACATACGAGCTGCGCCTCGATCCGCCGGCGAGCGCCGACTTCCTGTTCTACGTCGGCGCGCCGGCGGGCTGCTCGGTGACCCTCGTCGTCGACGGCGTGATCGCCATCCCGACGACCCCGACCGACGCCGTCGGCGAGTTGCGCAGCGTCGCCTCGCTCGCCTTGACCGCGGGCGACCTGGTGCCGGTCACCCTCACGCTCGCCGGCCTGCCCGCGGGTCAGACGGTGGAGTTGCGTTGGCGCACGAACGCGCTGGCCAAGGCCGCGATCCCGGCGTCCCGGCTGTACGACGCCGGCGCGTTCGTGCACGCCGGGTGCACGCTGCGCCGCGTCCAGAAGACGGTGCTCGCAGCGAAGGCGCTCGGGCTCACCGCGGGCGAGGTCGCGGACCTCGGTGCGGTCCGGGCCGTGACCGCCGGGCTGTGGAACGGGCTCGCGGCCGACGGCACGATCGCCACGGCCGACGTCGAGGCGCAGTGGGCGCGGCTCGCATGGGTGCTCTGGTTCGTGCGGCTGAAGAAGGCGCACGAGCCGGAGGCCGGCACATTACTCGGCATCCTGCGCGACCCGGACGCGGTTGATGCGCAGGGCAAGCTCGTGGTGGCCGGGGTCATGGAGTGGGCCGAGGCGGACCTCACCGCGGTGCTCGCGGAATTCGGTCTCACGGTGAACGATCTCGGCGACCTGGCGAACCTGCGCCGGGTGCTCGCCGCGCTCGACCTCGTTGCTGGGACTTTGCAGCCAGCGGCGGACCTCGTCGCGTGGACTGTGCCCGACCCGGACGGTGCCCTAGTGCGGGGCGTCCGCGAGAAGCTCAAGGTGCGGATGGACCCTGCGGCTTGGCGGGAGTCGATGCAGAGCGTGAGCGACGCGGTGCGCAACGCCCGGCGGGACGCCCTGGTCGCGTACATCATCCATCACGACACCCCGTCGCCAGAGATCGAGACGTCCGATCAGCTGTACGAGTATTTCCTCGTCGACGTCCAGATGGATGCGTGCATGCAGACCTCGCGGATCCGACTCGCGCTGTCGACGGTGCAACTGTTCGTGCAGCGCTGCTTGCTCAATCTTGAGCCGATGGTGTCGCCGTCGTCGATCAACGCAGACCATTGGACGTGGATGCGCCGGTACCGAGTGTGGGAGGCGAACCGGAAGGTGTTCCTGTATCCGGAGAACTGGCTCGAGCCGGAGCTGCGGGACGGTAAGTCGCCGTTTTTCCGCGACCTCGAGTCGGAGCTGCTCAAGGCCGACATCACGCAGGAGCTCGCCGAGACCGCGTACCTGCACTACCTGCGCAAGCTCGACGACGTCTCACATGTGGAGATCGCGGGCGCGTTTCTCGAGGAGAAGACCCCGGGCACAACCGACGACGACATCCTGCACGTCATCGGACGCACGCTTGGCAGCACCCGCGAGCACTGGTATCGCCGGTATGAGTATGGATATTGGACACCGTGGGAGAAGATCGGGCTCAACATCGAGGGCAACATCGTCGTGCCGGTGGTGTGGAAGAAGCGGCTGTTCGTATTCTGGGTGACCACTCTCGTGGAGGCGCAGGGCGACTCGTCGAAGAAGCCGCAGGAGATTGCCGACGAAGCCTGGGCGCTCGCCGCCCGCGTGAACGCGACCGTGACCCTGCACCGCGGCGAGTACTACCGCGGCACATGGCAGTCGCCGAAGTCCACCGAAACCTCGACGTCGCTCACCTGGTCGTCGCTCAGTTCATTCGACCCGCGGCTCATCCGTTGCCTCACCACGGTGTACACGCCGGCGTCACCGCCGGGCGGTCCGCCGCTGTCGGAGCGCCTAGAGTTCCGGCTGGGCTACCGCCAAACCGGGGTGATCTTCGACTACATCCTCACGTTCACCAGCCCGAATGCGCAGCCACACGTGTGGGGTGACGACCCGTTCTGGGTCTACCTCGGCTACCAGGCGTCGATGCTCGAGCTCGGTCGCTCACCGTTGCCACAGGTCGACGCGAACCAGTGGACCTACCCGGACAAGGTCTTCACGGTCCGGGTCCAGCAACCGTCGGAGCCGAAGGATGCCGTCGCGATGACGGTGCTGACGAAGAGCGCGAACCTGGTCGACGGCTTCCGGGTCCGGCCGACGCTGCAGCAAGGTGTGATCAACCCATGGGAGATGCCGCTGTTCTACACAGACGAGCGGAGCGTGTTCTTCGTGACTGGAGACGAGCAGCTCTACCACGAGGGCAAGATCCACTACTACGACGACATCGTTGTCGACGGCGCAACGCTCGACCTGCCGCATCTGTACGAGGTACCAGTTAAACCGAAGATCCCGAAACCCGGTGACCCCGTCTTCGACCCGTCCTGGGCGCTCCAGATCCCAGGCAACACGGTGTTCGTGTTCGACCAGACCACGTTCAACGCCGGCGGTGCCGTCAAGAAGCAGCAGCTGCGGAACGTGTGAGGTGAGGGCGATGGCAAACAAGGCGAACTTCCATGAATCGATCATCCAGATCAACACGAAGTACGGCGATCTCGTCTGGGTGAATCAGGGTCGGCAACGGCGGCGCGTGCGGTATAGCTTGACGCCGCACTACCACCCGTGGACCGAGGAACTCATCCGCAAGCTCAATACCGACGGGCTGCCAGCGCTGCTCGACGCGAAGTGGCAGTCGACGCTGGTGACGACGCTGACGCCAGGCTTCTACACGCCGGGCGCGGCGTTCACGGGCGCTTTTCCGAAGGACGTCATCGACGTCTCCGACGACGGGCCGTACGCGATCTACAACTGGGAGCTGTTCTTTCACGCCCCTTTGCTCATCGCGGTGCACCTGTCGAAGAACCAGCGGTTCGAGGATGCGCAGCGCTGGTTCCACTACGTCTTCGATCCGACGAGCACTGACACGTCAATCGATCCGCCTCAGCGCTTCTGGAAGTTCCTGCGGTTCCGCGAAGAGACCGCCCCTGAGTTCATCACGGAGATCCTCACGGAGTTGTCGAAGACCGGCGACAGCGAACTCAAGCGGCGCACGGAGAAGGCCATCCAGGCATGGCGGGACAAGCCGTTCCAGCCGCACGTCGTCGCGCGCGGGCGCTACCTCGCCTACCAGTACAACGTCGTGATGAAGTACCTCGACAACCTCATCGCCTGGGGCGACCACCTGTTCCGGCAGGACACGATCGAGACGCTCAATGAGGCGACGCAGGTCTATGTCATGGCGGCGAACCTTCTCGGACCAAAACCGGAGCGCGTCCCGCCGCTGCACAAGCCGGTGAGCAAGACCTACGCGCAGCTCAAGGCCGCTGGCATCGACAAGTTCGGCAACGCGCTCATCGAGCTGGAGAACCAGTTCCCCTTCAACTCGTCAAATGCGGCGAGCGGCGACGCGACTTCGAGTGGAGCCGACGGTGCGGTGTTCGGCATCGGACGGACGCTGTACTTCTGCATCCCGCAGAACGACAAGCTCCTCGCGTACTGGGACGTCGTCGCGGATCGGCTGTTCAAGATCCGGCACTGCATGAACATTGAGGGTGTCGTAAGGCAGCTGGCACTGTTCGAGCCGCCGATCGATCCCGGCGCACTCGTCAAGGCGGTGGCCGCAGGGCTCGACTTGGCGAGCATCATCAACAACATCAACCAACCGGTGTCGACTATCCGTGGGCCTCTGCTACTGCAGAAGGCGCAGGAGTTGTGCGCCGAGGTCAAAGGCCTTGGCGGGGCGCTGCTGCAAGCGATCGAGAAAGGCGAGATCGAGCACGCGAGCCTTATGCGGCAGCAGCACGAGCTCAAGATCCAGACCCTCACTCGGGACGTCCGGTTCCTGCAGTGGAAGGAGGCCGAGGAGGCGACGACGGCTCTGCTCGAGAGCCGCGGTACGGTGTGGGAGAAGTACCGGCATTACAAGAAGATCCTCGGCGCCTCGGATGCGATCATCGACGGGCTGAAGTCGGTGGACCTCATCCGCGACGACCTTACGGAGGAGACGTTCGACTCCGCGTACAACGCGTTGGTGACGGCGTATGCGGGCGAGCTGTCGCGCGAGGAATACCGCAAGGAGTCGTCCGTCGGCGGCCTCATGGAGTTCGCCGGCGAGCAGGTCGTGAGCCTGGTCGGCGGCAAGCTCGGCGAGACCCTGCCACTCAACAAGAACGAGAACGCAGAGCTCAACATATTCCTGCCGACGTCGGACACCTTCGGAGCCGCCGCGACGGTACTCAACATCGCGGCGCCGATACTCGCGCTCATCCCTCAGTTCAACGTACACGGGACGCCGCTCGGCGTTGGCGGAGCCGCAGGTTTTGGCGGGGCACAGTTGTCAAAGGCAGCGAAGTACGGCGCCGAGGGCGCGAAGTTGATCTCGGACGCGTTCAAGGGATCCGCCGAGCGGGCGTCGAAGATGGCCGGCTATTACCGGCGGGCCGAAGATTACGTGTTCCAGGCAAACCTCGCGACCAGCGAGCTTGAGCAGTACGGGCGGCAGATCATCTCGTCGCTGTTACGCGAGCAGATCGCCAAACGCTCGTACGAACACCATCTCGTCCAGGTCGAGCAGGCCGCCGCAACGGAGGAGTTCTTGCGCACCAAGTTCACCAACGAGGACCTGTACACGTGGATGCAGGGCGAGCTTTCGAAGATCTTCTACGACGCCTACAAGCTGGCGTTCGACGTCGCGAAGAAGGCCGAGGTCACCCTCAAGCGCGAGGTCATGCGGCCCGAGTTCGACGACCAGGAAATCATCAAGTTCGGCTACTGGAACGACGGCATGCGCGGCCTGCTTGCCGGCGACGCGCTCGCGCTCGATCTCAAGCGGCTGGAAATGGCCTACCTCGAGGCGAACAAGCGCGAACTTGAGCTCACCAAGCATGTGTCGCTGGCCCGGCTCGACCCGCGCGCGCTGTTGCGCCTCAAGGCGACCGGGTCATGCGAGGTCGAGGTGCCGGAATGGCTGTTCGACATGGACTCCCCCGGTGTCTACCTGCGGCGCCTCAAGACGGTGGCACTGACGATCCCTGCCGTGGTCGGCCCGTATGTCGGCATCCACTGCGCACTGTCGCTGCTGCGATCGAGCGTGCGTGTCTCGCCCGAGGAGGGCGACCAGTATGCGCGCAACGTGGGTAGCGAGGACCTGCGGTTTCGAGACTTCGCCGGAGCGATCCAGCAGGTCGTCACGAGCACAGCGCAGAACGACAGCGGCCTGTTCGAGACCAACCTGCGGGACGAGCGCTACCTGCCGTTCGAGGGTGCCGGAGCCATCAGCACGTGGCGGATCGAGCTGCCGATCGACCTGCCGCAGTTCGATGTTGAATCCATTTCTGACGTGGTGCTCCACTTTCGCTACACGGGCCGGCCCGCGCGGCAGCTGGCGGCGCCCTCCCTGGCGTACCTGATGGACGAAGTGCTGTCTGACCCGGAAAACCTCATGCAGCTGTTCACGCTGAACCACGACTTCGGACCAGCATGGCATGCCTTCGCGTCAGCAGGTTCCGACCCCGTTCGGAAGTTGAGCATTGGGGTGACGACGGAAATGTTTCCTTACTGGCTAAAAAAGACCGGTATGGACGATTCTCTGGTTGCGACGTTCTCGGTGATCGACTTCGCCAAGGGAAAGCTCACGTTGGCGCCGGCAGTTCAGGCCTTCGTCGGAGATGCCGAGGCAGGGTGGAGTTTGGAAGTCGCGCAGGGTTCGCCGGTATTCCCTTTCCTTAAGAAATACGCAGCCGCCGGGGCTACGGTCCATATGTCGGTGTCGTACGCGGCGGCGTAAGCGAGTGTCGTGGAGTCGGCTCGCACGATGCTGGGCTTGACCAAGGGTCTGATTCCTACTCAGCATCAAGGGTGGATCGCAGACACGTGGATCGAATGCGACCACCAGCGGTTCGGAGGCTTTCTGAAGGCCTCCGTCGAAGTGAGCTTCCCCCGGTTTTTCGTCTAACAAGGGTATGGCCTCAAGCCGCCAATTTTCGTTCGTCCTGAGCCGTGACCCAGTGCTGCAGGAACTGGATCGGTGACTGATAGCCGAGCGTGGAGTG
>JADZGB010000020.1 GCA_020854105.1 Burkholderiales bacterium
CGCGCGCGGGCAGCACGGTGCCGCGGCACTCGCCGAATCCGATGCGCGCCTTGCCCGGGCCGCCGGCGTGGCCGCGCAGAATGATGGTGTCGCCGTCCTCCAGCCAGGTGCGGGTCTCACCGTTGGGCAGGGTGATCGGGTGTTTGCCGCCGGCGGTTAGTTCGATCAGCGCGGCCGCCTGCTCGAGCGACGGGCCCGACAAGGTGCCCGTGCCCAGGATGTCGCCGGGCTGCAGATTGCAGCCGCCGACCGTGTGGTGCGCGACCATCTGCGCCAGCGTCCAGTACGCATGGCGATAGTTGGTCGTGACGACGCGCATCGCGGCGTGGCCTTGCTCACGCATCCGCAGGGTCTGCCACCAGAGCTCGAGCTCGAGGTCGAAGGAGCCGCGCGCGCGGTTGGCCGGTGAGTCCAGGTAGGCCAGCGGCTGCGGATCGCCCTCGGGCCGGATCGGCGGTGCCACGCGGAAGGGTGCGAGCGCCTCCAGAGTCACGATCCAGGGCGAGACCGTGGTCGCGAAATTCTTCGCCAGGAAGGGACCGAGCGGCTGGTACTCCCACGGCTGGATGTCGCGCGCCGACCAGTCATTGAGCAGCGACAGGCCGAACACGTGCTGCTCCGCCTGCTCCATCGGCACCGGTTCGCCGAGCGCGTTCGCCATGCCGATGTACACGCCCAGCTCCAGCTCGACGTCCAGGCGCGCGCTGGCACGCAGGCTGGGCGCGGCTGCGTCGGGCGCCTTGACCTGCCCGACCGGACGCCGAAAGCCCTGCCCGGAGACGATGATGCTGGATGCGCGCCCGTGGTAGCCGATCGGGATCCACTTGTAGTTGGGCATCAACGGGTTGTCCGGGCGGAACAGCCGGCCGATGTTGGTCGCGTGGTGAATTGAGGTGTAGAAGTCGGTGTAGTCCCCGACGTGCGCCGGCACCCGATATTGCGCATCGGCTTGCGGCAGCAGGCACGCCTGCAGCGCAGCTTGCGCCGCCGAGCCCTCGCGTAACGCGCGCGACAGCGCCAGGCGCAGCCTGGACCACACGGGCGGACCCATGGCCATGAAACCGTTCAGGGTCGGAGCCGCCGCCGCCTCCAGCCCTGCCGCGGCGTCACCGAAATGATCCGAAGCCTTGCCTGCCAGCACGGCCGCCAGATCCAGGATCTGATCGCCGACGGCGACACCGCCGCGCCATCTCTCGGTGCTGCCCTGGCGCCGGAAGCTGCCATAGGGCAGGTTCTGGATCGGGAAATCGGTCCGGCCGTCGTTGGCCGACGCGACCCAGCTCCTGAGCGCCGGGGCGTGGGTTTCGTTCAGTTGCGTCACGTCCGTTGATGCGCAGGCGGGCAGGCCTAGCGCTTGTCCGGGTCGAAGTTCTTCTTGAAACCCTGCCACACGTCGACGTAGTCCGCCTGACGGTGCGGGGATTCCAGCGCCTGCTGCGTGGCATGGATGATCACCGGCGTCTCGAACATGATCGCCATCGTGTCCTCGATGTAGTCGGGCGCGCGCGGGTCGCTGCGGCTCGCCTTCTCGAAGGTCGCCACGTCCGGGCCATGCGCGGTCATGGAGTTGTGGATGGACATGCAGCCGGGGCCGAAGCCGTCGGCCTTCGCGTCGTACTGCCCGTGCAGGTTGCCCATGAATTCGCCGGCCACGTTGCGGTGGAACCAGGGTGGACGGAAGGTGTCCTGCATGGCCAGCACCCGCGGCGCGAAGGCGATGAAGTCCAGCGTGTCGAC
Source organism: Burkholderiales bacterium (assembly GCA_020854105.1). Classification (GTDB taxonomy): domain Bacteria; phylum Pseudomonadota; class Gammaproteobacteria; order Burkholderiales; family SHXO01; genus SHXO01. The sequence goes on from JADZGB010000020.1 coordinate 1,738, forward strand.
TCCGGGTGTGGCGCTGGGCGAATGCAGCACCAGGTTCATGCACGGGTCCGGATGGTCGTAGCTGATGAAGCCGGCGACGTTGAACTTGCGCAGGTCGTACTTGTACGGTGCGTGCGTGCCATGCCAGCCGACGACGTCGAACGGTGAATGGTCGATCTTCGCGCTCCAGAAGTGCGCGTCGAACTTGGTGAGGATCTCGAAGTCGCCGTCCACGTCTTCCCAGGCCGCCACCGGGTACAAGAAGTCGCGCGGATGCGCAAGGCCGTTGGAGCCGATCACGCCAAGCGTCGGCAGCTGCAGCGGCGCGCCAAAGTTCTCGCAGACGAAACCGCGTGCATTGCCGTCCGGCAGCCCGATCTGGAAGTGGATGCCGCGCGGGATCACGACGATCTCCCGCGGCTCGACTTCCAGCCGGCCGAGCTCGGTCCGCACCTGCAGGCGCCCTTGCTGCGGCACGATGAGCAGCTCGCCATCGGCGTTGTAGAAGAAGCGCTTCTCCATCGACAGGTTGGCCGCGTACACGTGGATGCCGCACCCGGCGTTACCGCCCACCGTCGTCAGCCCGTCGACGAAATCCATCGACGTGCCGGCCGCCGGCATGGACCAGGGGTTCCAGCGCATGCGGTTGGGCGGCGTCGGCACCTGACTGAAGCCGGAAAGCCACCGCGGTGCCGCGTTGGCGGGCGCAAAGGCCCGGTGCGACGCCGCCGGGCGGATGCGGTACATCCAGGTGCGGCGGTTGGCCGAGCGCGCGACCGTGAAGGGTGTGCCGTTGATCTGCTCGGCGTACAGACCGTAGGGCGCGCGCTGCGGCGAGTTGCCGCGATCGGGCAGCGCGCCGGGCAAGGCTTCGGAAGCGAACTCGCTGCCGAACCCGGACATGTATCGCATCGTCGCGTTGTTGCTCATCTGGACCTCCTGTGGTTCGACGCCAAAAAATTCATCCACGTCCTTGGCCACGGAATCAGGACGCCGCGGATACGGGCGCATCTGCCTGCATTTCCGGCGCAGCGAGCCGGAAGGCGTCCAGCTCGGCGCAAGCCCGTTCGATGCGCTCGATGGTGGGAAAGCGCGAGACGTCGATGTCGAACCGACGCGCGTTGTACACCTGTGGCACCAGGCAGCAGTCCGCCAGGCTCGGGCTGTCGCCATGACAGAAGCGCCCGGTCCGCGGCGACGCCAGAAACTGCTCCAGCGCCTGGAAACCGAGCTCGACCCAATGCCGGTACCAGGCGTCGTGCGCTGCGTCGGACTGCCCCAGTTCGTGCTTCAGGTAACGCAGGACGCGCAGGTTGTTCAGCGGATGCATGTCACAGGCAACCTGCAGCGCCAGCGATCGCACGCGAGCGCGTCCGGCGGCATCGCTCGGCAGCAGCAGCGCCGGCGGGTAGGCCTCGTCCAGGTACTCCATGATCGCCAGCGACTGCGTCAGCCGGTGTGCGCCGTCCACCAGCGTCGGCACCAGACCCTGCGGGTTCAGCGCGCGATAGACGGCAGCGTTCTGTTCACCGCCATCACTGAGGAGATGAACCGGAACGGCGCGGAAGTCGAGCTTCTTCAGCCCCAACGCGATCCGCACGCGGTAGGCCGCGGAACTGCGAAAGTAGGTGTACAGCTCGAGCACGCCTCCTCCTCACGCGCCTGCCGGTCTGTTGTCCGCCCGCGTCGTTTTCAAGCCCGCTTCGGGCTGGGTACGGCGGCAGGTCGAATGCGCTCGGACCCGCGTCGAGTGTCTGTCTCCAGCTCGTGTCCGGCCCCTTCCGGCTTCATTAGACTTGCGCACAGAATAGAAGGCAAACAGTATTTCTTGATTCATTCATAGGATGATCCGATGGACATAACGCTGCGTCAGCTCCGCGCTTTCGTCGCCCTTGCCGACACCGGCAGCTTCACGCGTGCCGCCGAGACGCTGTGCATCACGCAGTCGGCCCTGAGCGGCCTGATCAAGGAACTGGAGGCGCAGCTCGGCGTCTCGCTGGTCGACCGCTCCACGCGTCGGAACAATCTGTCGGCCGTGGGCCAGGAGTTCTACGACATCGCATGCGGCCTGCTCCGCGAGCTCGATCGCTCGCTGGCGCACATCGACGACCTCAAGCGCCTGCGTGCGGGCGTCGTCCGCATGGCCGCGCCCCAGTTGATGTCGAGCACCCTGATGCCCGCGGCGATGGCGGCATTCAACCGACAGCATCCGCAGGTCGAGATCTATCTGGCGGACTGCGCGGTCGAGGACGTGATCAACCGCGTCGCTCTGGGCCAGGTCGATTTCGGTATCGGCCCGCAACGCGCCGTGCCCACGGCCGTGGCGGCAAGTCCCTTCATCGCGCCGCCCTTCATTGCCGTGTTCCCACGCGGGCATGCGCTGCAGAAGCTGCGCAAGGTACGCTGGCGCGAGCTGACGAAACATTCGCTGATCGTCCTCGAGGGCGAATTCGCCGAGCAACTCCAACAGGATCTGCTGGAGTCCTCGGGGAAACGCATGATCAGTCCGCGCCACGTAGTCACCTTCATGAGCACGGCGCTGAGCCTCGTCAATGCCGGCATGGGCGTGACCGCCTGCCTTCCCTACGCCCGACCCCTGATCGATTTGTACCGGCTCGAGGCACGACCGCTTGTCGAGCCCGAAGTTCGACGGCATTTTTTCATCTATACGAGGCGTTACTCGAATCCCTCGCCCGCCGCCGAAGCCTTCATCGAGAGCCTGCGCTCGGGCGCAACCGGGCTGGAGACTGGTTGAAGAATAGGAAATCCAAGACTCCGAGTGCGCAGTCGGGAGCAGCGTGGTACGTTGCGATTGACTCGGACCGCCGCGAACTTGGGATGGTCGAGGGTCGCGGCGATTGGATCGAGTGGCCTACCCGCGCACGCCGGCAGCGCGACGAGCGCAAGAGGGCGGTCCGCCGCCGGATCGGGCGGCGAGGCGTGGTGCGCGCGATCCGCCGTGCCTACCGCACATCGCTGCGGCGCGCGGTGACGGTGATCGACGGCAGGCGCTGCACTTCCACGCCTTGCACGTACTCGCCGGTGGGCACGCCGACATAGGGCACGGCGGCGGCCGGGGCGGACGGTTCGCTGCGCCAGGCGGCGCCCATGAGCGCGAGGGCGATGACGGCGATGGCGATGGTGGCGGCGATGGCGCGGGTGATCGGGCGGTTGGGCATTTGCGTCTCCTCGAGGTGGTTGGGCGTTGCGACGGTGCCAATGTCCGCCTGAAGTGCAGCCGGTGTCCTGAAACCGGACTTAAACGTCGCTGAAACCTGCGCGGGGGCCCAACGGTCCCGCTAG
>JADZGB010000021.1 GCA_020854105.1 Burkholderiales bacterium
ACCTTCGGCGTCTGCGCAAGCTGGAAGTACGCCTTCCACCCCGGCAGGTACGCTCGACACCGTTGCCCCACCTGCTCGAGGCTGCGCCCCGACGAGCGGCGCGTCATCCAGCGGATGCGCTGCTTGTAGGTCTGCAACGCCTTTCGCGCCACCGCGCACCTGATCTGGCCGCCCCGAGCACACCAGAAGGCATAGCCCAGGAACTTACGCCCGAACACGGACGCGACAGCAGTCTTGGCGTCGTTCACCTTCAGATGGAGACGGTCGTAGAGACGACGCAGCCCTTCGAGCAGGAGTGCGCCCATGCTGGGCGCACATGAAAAGGGCGCTCCGCGGAGCGCCCTGGTCGGGCCGGCGGGCGCTGCGCTCAGCGCACGCTCAAATTGTCGCGCAGGATCTTCGGCGTGACGAAGATCAGCAGTTCGCGCCGGTGGTTGCGGTTGACCTGGTTCTTGAACAGCGCGCCGACCATCGGCACGTCGCCCAGCAGCGGAACCTTGGTGATCTCCTTGGCCTCGTCCTGCGTGAAGATGCCGCCGATGCTCACCGTGCCGCCGTTCTCCACCAGCACCTCGGTGTTCACCTGCTTGGTGTCGATCGACGGTCCGGCGATGGTGTTCTGCCCCACGCTGTCCTTGTGCACCTCGAGCTTCATGATCACGTTGTCGTCGGGCGTGATCTGCGGCTTGACCTTCAGGCTGAGCGTGGCCTTGCGGAACGAGATGCTGGTCGCGCCGCTGCTGGTGGCCTGCTGGTACGGGATCTCCGTGCCCTGCTCGATCACGGCCTCGACGTTGTCGGCGGTGACCACGCGCGGGCTGGAGATGATCTTGCCCTTGCCGTCCGCCTGCAACGCGGAGATCTCGAGATTGACGAACTTGGTCAGGCCGGCGTTGAGCAGGGTGACGGCGAACTGCCCTGGCGAGCGGCCGTTGATCGGGTCCGCCGGCAGGTTCACGCTGAACGAGTCCGGGAAGAAGCTCTCCTTGTAGTCTTCCGCCTGGGTGGTGATGACGCCGTTGCTCTTCACGTTGCCGCCCAGGTAGGCACGGATGCCATTCCCGCCGCCGATCCCCGGCACGCCGCCTTCCTTGAGCGCGGACATGTCGGCGAATCCGAGGCGCGCACCCAGGTTCTTGCTGAAGGTGTCGGAGGCCTCGACGATGCGCGATTCGATCAGCACCTGGCGCGAGGGCACGTCGATCTGCTTGAGCAGCGCGCGGATCTCCTCCAGCTTGCCCGGCACGTCGTTGATGAACAGGGTATTGGTACGCGGATCGATCACCGCGCTGCCGCGCTTGGACAGGATCTTCTGCTGCCCGTCGGTGAGGATCTTCTGGAAGGCTTCCGCCTTCTGGTAGTTGAGCTGGAAGCTCTCGGTACGCAGCGGTTCCAGTTCCATGATCTGCTGCTGGGCCTCGAGGGCGAGCTTCTCCTTGGTGGCCAGCTCGTCGCGCGGCGCGATCCACACCACGCTACCGGTCTTGCGCATGTCCAGCCCCTTGGCCTGCAGGATGATGTCCAGGGCCTGGTCCCAGGGCACGTCCTTCAGTCGCAGCGTCAGATTGCCGGCGACGGTGTCGCTGGTGACGATGTTCAGGCCGGTGAAGTCGGCGATCACCTGCAGCACCGCGCGTACTTCCACGTTCTGGAAGTTCAGCGAGAGCTTCTCCCCGGTGTACGAAGCCTTGGGCCTGGCCATATTGCGCTCGACGTAGGGCTTGACCTCGATCACGAAGCGGTTGTCTGTCTGGTAGGCCGCCTGTTCCCAGCGTCCCTTCGCATTGATCGTCAGACGCGCGTTCTGGCCCTGGGTGCTGACGTCCATGAAGTCCACCGGCGTTCCGAAGTCGGTCACGTCGAAGCGGCGTTCGAGTGCAACCGGCAGCTGCGTCTGAAGCAGGTCGACGACGATGCTCTTGCTGGTCTGGCGTAGGTCGATGCCGGTCCCGGAATCGGACAGGTCGATGATGATCTGGCCTTCACCGTTGCGTCCGCGCTTGAAGTCGATGGCCTTGACGCTGTGCGCCTGCCGGACGGGCTTGGCATCGGCGAACTTGACCGGCTCGGCGTCGGAGTCGGCCTGCAGGGTGATCAGCACGTTCTGGCCGTCCACCGCGGTTTCGTAGCGCGAGCTGCGGTCGAGGTTCAGCACCACGCGCGTGCGCCCGGAGGTCTGCGCCACGCGCACGCTGCGCAGCTGGCCTTCCTTGAACTCCTGCGAGCCGGATGGCAGCGCGTTGACGGTGTGCGGGAGATCGAAGGCGATGCGGGGAGGATTGCTCAGCGCGAAGGCGGCCGGGGCAGCGGCGAGCGGCGTCTTCAGCTTCATCCTGACGAGCACCTTGTTGCCTTCGGAGCTGACGTCCAGCGCCTCCAGCGCGTTCTCGTTGCCGGACTGCGCTGCCGGTGATTTCGTGGCGGCCCACGCCGACGGCACGGTGGCGGGCAGGGCAACGCAGACGCCCAACGCGAGGGCACCCGCGAAAAGTTGGGGCAGGCGGATCATTTCTTCTCCTCTTCGTCGAGCAGCTGGAGGGTGCTGGTGCGCTCGCTCCAGCTACCGTTCGTGTCCTGAATCAATTCCTTCAGCGTCACCGAGGTGTCGGTGATCATCGCCACCGCGCCGAAGTTCTGGCCCATGTAGCTGCCGGAGCCGATGCGGTAGAGGTTGTTGTCGGGCGTCTTGATCAGTGCCCAGCGACCCTTGCCGCGCTCGAGCGTACCGACCATCGCCAGGCTCTCGAGCGGGTAGGCCTCGAGCGCCTCCTTGCGTCGTGTCATGTCCGGCGCCGGTCCGCCGCCCGTACCCTTCTCGGGCTCGATCTTGCGCGGCGTGAACGGATCGGACAGATCGAACGCTTCGTATGTCATGGGCTCGTAGGCTGCCATCTCCGGCAGCTTCTCCACCTTGCCCCGCATGCCGTTGCCGGCGTTTTTCACGAATTCGTGCAGATCCTGGTGCTCCCCGCCCAGACAACCGGCGAGCAGGACGCACCCGAGCAGCGTGCTGTGGAGGATAGGTTTCATTGCTTGCCACCCTTCTTGGCCACTTTGTCCTTGCCCTTGCCTTTCGCGCCCTTGCCTTTGGTCTTCTCCTTGTCGTCGCGCGCGGCCTTCTTCTGCGCCGCGACCTCCTCCTCGTCCAGGTAGCGGAAGGTGCGTGCCGTCGCCTCCATGGTCAGACGTCCCTCCTTGTCCAGGGCGAGCGCGACGTTGTCGATGGTGACGATGCGCGAGAGCTGCGACACGTCGCTCGCGAAGGCGCCCATGTCGTGATAGGTTCCGCTGAGCTTCACCGCGATCGGCTGCTCCGCGTAGAACTCGGTCACCACCTCCTGCGCATTCGGCTTGAACAGCTCGAACTGCAGTCCTCTGCCCAGACCCGCCTGGTTGATGTCGGACAGGAGAGCCTCCATCTCCGACTTGTTGGGCAGCTGCTTGAGCAGTGCGCCGAAGGATTGCTGAACGTCCTCCAGCTGCTTCTTGTACGCATCGAGATTGACCGCCTGCGCCTTCTTGCCGAGGAACTCCTTGCGCAGTTCCGATTCCTTCGCACGCGCGGCGGTCAGCTTGTTCCACTGCGCCGACCAGTCCAGGAAGTAACCCCCCACCAGGATCAGGATGAGCAGAAGGGTCAGCACGCCGACCTTGGGCAGGACCGGCCAGGTGCCGATTTCGCGCGGATTGAGCCGCTTGAGCTCGTCAAGGGTCATTGGCGTCTCCTAGCCTTGCGTGTTCTTGGCGCGCGACTTCCTGTCGGCGGGCGCGGGTTGGATCGCGTGTTCGACCGTCTCCGTCCTGGGGCGGGTCAGCTTCACGTTGAGATTGAACTCGTTGAGATTGGCGTTGCCTACACGTACCGCCTTGATCTCGACCAGCTTCGGCTCTTCCAGCCAGGGCGAGGCGTCGAAGTTGCGCATGAGAGTGGAGACGCGCGCGTTGGACGTGGTGTAGCCGGTCACGTTGACCACCTCGTTGTTCTGCTTCACCGACTTCAGGTACAGGCCGTCGGGGAGCTGGCGCACCAGCTGGTCGAGCAGGCGCACGGCCTCGGTCCGGTTGGTCTGCAAGGCCTCGACCACCTTTTTGCGATCGAGCATCGCCTGGGTCTGTTCCTTGAGCTTCTTGATCTCGTCGATCTGCTTGTCGAGGTCGGCAATCTGCGCCGTGAGGAAGGCGTTGCGCTTGTCCTGCGATTCGATGCGCTGGGCGAGCACACCGTGAACCAGGACCACGCTGAGCGCGCCGACGCCGAGCGCAGCGGCGGCCAGCACGAAGAACTGGCGCTGCTGCGCCTTGCGCCGCTCGGCGCGGTGCGGGAGCAGGTTGATTGGGATCATGCGTCGAACCTCCGCATCGCGAGTCCGCAAGCGACCACCAGGGCCGGCGCGTCCTGCGCCAGTTGCCGCTGCTTGATCTTGGGCGACACCTGCATGCTGGCGAAGGGATTGGCCACCAGCGTGTTCACTTCGGTGCGCTTGGCAACCACCTGATCGAGCCCGGGCAGCGTCGCGCAGCCGCCGGACAGGAAGACATGGTTGACCTGGTTGTACTGGGTGGAGCTGTAGAAGAACTGCAGCGCTCGCGTGATCTCGAGCGCCAGCGTGTCGAGGAAGGGTTGCAGCACCTCCAGCTCGTACGAGTCGGGCAGTCCGCCGTTGCGCTTGGCTGCCTCCGCCTCCTCGGCGGACAGATTGAAATGGCGCTGGATCTCCTGCGTGAGCTGGTTGCCGCCGAACGGCTGCTCGCGCATGTACACCGACTGGCTGTTGCGCAGCACGTTGATGTTCATCATCGACGCACCCACGTCGACCAGCGCGATCACCTGATCCCTTCCCTCCTCGGGCAATTGCACCTGCATCAGCTCGAAGGCGGTCTGCGAGGCGAACGAGTCGATGTCCATGACGATCGCCTTCAGACCGCCGAACTCGGCCACCGCCACGCGATCCTCGACCTTCTCCTTGCGCGAGGCCGCGATCAGCACCTCCACGTCGTCGCCTGCGCTCGGCGCGGACCCGAGGATCTGGAAGTCCAGGTTGACCTCCTCGAGCGCGAACGGAATGTACTGGTTCGCCTCGGTCTCGACCTGCGTCTCGAGTTCGTCCTCGCGCAGACCCGCGGGTACGGTGATCTTCTTGGTGATCACCTGCGCCGAAGGAAGGGCCAGTGCGAGGTTCTTGATGCGGCTGTTCATGCGTTTCCACGCCCGCCGCACACCCTCCCCCACTGCCTCGAGGTTCATGATGTTGCCGTCGACCACCGCATCCTTGGGGAGCGGCTCGATGGCGTAGCGCTCCAGGCGCATCTGCTCCTTCGCGCCGCCGAGCTCCACCATCTTGATGGACGAGGACGTGATGTCCACGCCGATCAGCGGGGGCGTCTGCGCCTTGAACAGCTTGGCGAGGAACTCCCCGTTGAATTCCAGTTTTCCCTTCAACATAGGCAGGAACTCGTGCTAGAGACTGGTTGCAATGACATGCGCATCGTCCGGAGGAGGAATGTGACCGCACATCGACGGTGCTACGACGCGCATTACGGCCCTATAATGAGCGGCACTTTTGCACGCGCCGCCAAAAAGCAACATTGATGCCCAAGCGCTGGTGGGTCTATCCACTGTTCTTCCTCGCAACACTGCTGGTCGCCGGGATGATGCTGGTCGGTTACGCGGCCGCCATCGTCTATCCGACCCTGCCGTCCCTCGAGGTTCTGACCTCTTACAACCCCAAGGTACCTCTGCGGATATACAGTGCCGACGGACATCTCATCGGGGAGTTCGGTGAGGAACGTCGCGCGCTGGTGCGCATCGAGGACGTCCCCGAGAACCTGCGCCGCGCGATCCTGGCCGCGGAGGACGAACGCTTCTACGAGCATGGCGGTGTCGACTACATCGGAGTGCTGCGCGCCGCCGTGCGCAACTTCACGTCAGGTTCTGCCCAGCAAGGCGCGTCCACCATCACCATGCAGGTGGCACGCAACTTCTTTCTGTCGAGCGAAAAGACCTTCACGCGCAAGTTCAACGAAGCGCTGCTGGCCTTCAAGATCGAGCACAGCTTGACCAAGGACAAGATCCTCGAGATCTACATCAACCAGATCTATCTCGGACAACGCGCATACGGCTTCGCGTCGGCCGCCCAGGTCTATTTCGGAAAGAAACTGCGCGACTTGAATCTGGCCGAGATGGCCATGCTCGCGGGATTGCCCAAGGCGCCTTCCCGTTACAACCCTGTCGTCAATATGCAACGGGCCAGGGAGCGCCAGCTCTACGTGCTGCGGCGCATGCGGGATCTGAAGTACATCACCCCCGCCCAGCACGATGCGGCGGCGGCCACCCAGCTCGCGGTGCTGCGCGGCCCGGCTGCGCATGCCACCCGGGCCGACTACTTCGCCGAGATGGTCCGACTGTCGGTGTACGAGCGCTACCAGGAGGACACGTACACCAAGGGATACAAGGTCTACACCACCCTGCTCAAGGGGCACCAGGACGCCGCCTACGATGCGGTGCGCAAAGGCATCATGGCCTATGACAGGCGTCACGGATACCGCGGCGCCGAGGCCTACGTCGACATCCCGATTGGCGCCGGTGCGGACGCCCTGGAGGATCTGCTCCAGGACATCCCGGACAGCGACGACTTGTATGCCGCAGTGGTGCTGGACGCCAGCCCCAAGCAGGTCAGGGCGCATTGCCGCTGCGCGGGCGAGATCGTGGTGAGCGGCGAAGGCTTGAAGTTTGCCAGGGCCATGCTGGGCGATCAGGCGCCGGCGAACCGGCGCATCAAGCGCGGCGCAGTGGTGCGGCTCCGGGCCCTGGAGAAGTCCGGATGGGAGATCGTGCAGATGTCGCAGGTGGAGGCGGCCCTGGTATCGCTGGACCCCGCGGACGGTGCGATCCGCGCGCTGGTGGGAGGCTTCGACTTCCAGCGCAATGCATTCAACCGGGTCACCCAGGCCGCCCGCCAGCCTGGATCGAGCTTCAAGCCCTTCGTCTATTCGGCCGCGCTCGAGCGCGGCTTTACGCCTGCCACCGTGATCAACGATGCCCCGCTCGTGGTCGATGCCAGCGAGACGGGATCGGTCGCGTGGGAACCGAAGAATTTCGACGGCAGCTTCGAGGGGCCGATGCGCATGCGCACGGCGCTCACCCGATCGAAGAACCTGGTATCGATCCGTATCCTGCAGGCAATCACGCCGCAGTACGCGCAGGACTACATCACCCGATTCGGATTCGACCCGAAGCAGCACCCGCCCTATCTCACCATGGCCCTGGGCGCAGGGTCGGTGACCATGCTCGATCTGGCCGCGGGCTACGCCGTGTTCGCCAATGGTGGCTTCCGCGTCATGCCCTACTTCATCACCCGGATCGAGGATGCCCAGGGCAAGGTGCTTGCCCGCGCAAAGCCGGTGGCTGCCGGTCGGGGAGCGGTCAGGGCAATCGACCCGCGCAACGCGTTCGTGATGTTCTCGATGATGCAGGACGTCATTCGCGGGGGTACCGGGAACCGTGCCATGCAGCTCGGCAGGGGGGATCTGGCGGGCAAGACCGGAACCACCAACGATCAGATGGACGCCTGGTTCGCCGGGATCCAGCGCCGCATCTCGGCCGTCGCGTGGATGGGCTTCGACCGTCCCCGATCGCTGGGCGGCTCGGAGACCGGGGCAGGCGCAGCCCTGCCGATCTGGATCTCGTACATGGGTCAGGTTCTCCGGAACGTTCCCGAGGAGGCCCCGGAGATGCCGGAAGGCGTCGTGGCGGCACGCATCGACCCGTACACCGGGCTGCGCAGTTCCGGCGAGGGCGCGATGGTGGAATACTTCTACGCGGAGAACCTGCCGCCGGAACAGGAAGGGGGGCCGGTCCCGCTGGGGCTGCCCGGCACCCTGCAGCAGGACGACGCGCACGGCGATCTGTACTGATGGCCAAGGACAGTCCGGCAAACCGCCAGCAGATGCGTCATCGCATCGCGCACATCGCGGCACGCATGATCGCCGAGGACGGTATCAGCGATTACGGGCTGGCCAAGCGCAAGGCTGCCCGGCAGGCCGGCGCACCTGACTCGCGCAACCTGCCCGACAACGCCGAGATCGAGGAGGCGCTGCGTGCCTACCAGGACCTCTACCAGGCGGACGAGCAGACGCAGCGCGTGCTGCGCCTGCGCGAACTGGCGCTGGACACCATGCGGCTGCTGGAACCCTTCGAGCCCCACCTGACGGGATCGGTCCTGAGCGGGGCAGTCTCGCGGCATGGCGACATCCACCTGCAGCTGTACGCGGACAGCTCCAAGGACGTGGAGATCTTCCTGCTCAACCGCGACGTTCCGTTCCGCAACCGGGAGGTCCGGGTCTGGGCGGGAGACTGCATGGAGTCGGTGCCCGACCTCGTGCTCACCACGTCGGACGCCACCATCCACCTGATGATCCTGAGCCGCCTCCAGCGCCGCATGCCGCTGCGGCTGTCTGCGGACGGACGACCGCTGGAGCGCGCGTCGATCCAGTCCGTCGAGGCTCTCCTGGCAGTCGACGAGGGACGCCAACCCAGCTAGCCGGACAACGCCGGCGATTCCGCCCGCTGGATTCCGGGCATACAATTCGCAACGCCTAGGAAGGCGAACCCGGGCCTGACGAGACCGCAGGGCACTCCTACACATTGCAGAAGAACAGAATCACGCATGAACGACAGTCCGGTCGACCTCGACGATGCGCGCTACCACGTCGACTCCGATGTCGAGATCGCCTACGTCCTGCGCGGACTGGCGAAGAACAAGGCGGTGGTCACGGCACACCTGGCGGGAACCCGGGAATTCGCGGTCACCGCGGTGCTGGACGTCGATGTGCAGGCGCACACCATCACGCTCGACGCCAGCGCCAACCAGGAACTGAACCGGCGCCTGATGGAAAGCTCTCTGGTGCGATTCGTCAGCAATGACGAAGGGGTTCGCGTGCAGTTCCAGGTTTCGAAGGTCGAGAGCGCCCTGTTCCAGGGTCGGCCGGCACTGCGCATCACGCTCCCGCGCAGCCTGCACAAGATGCAGCGGCGCGAGTTCTATCGGATACCCATGCCGCTGCTCAACCCGATGAGGTGTTCGATGCCCCACGGCCCGGACGAGACGCGCCAGATGCCGCTCTCGGACATCAGCCTCGGTGGTGTGTGCCTGGTAGGCGAGTTCGGCGACGAACCACCGGCCCTCGGAACCATCCTGGAGCGCTGCAGCATCCCGCTGGGGAAGGCCGGGAGCCTGCATATCGATCTGTGCGTGCGCAACACCTACCTGGTCGTGCTGAAGAACGGCGCCCACAGCCGGCGCACCGGCTGCCAGTTCCTGGCGATCACGCCGCAGCAGGAGTCGATGGTCCAGCGCTACATCATCTCCCTGGAACAGCAGCAGCGCCGCGCCAAACAGGGCTGATCCCGGGATCGGGCTGATCACGGAGCGCCTGGCGCGCTCGGCCGGCCCGGCGCTGCAGCCGGCGGCTGCCGGGGTCCCTATGCAGCAATGCGCTATTCACGCGGCCACTATTCACGCAGCCATTGCGCCGCGTCCACCGCGAAATAGCTGAGGATGCCGTCGGCTCCCGCGCGCTTGAAGGCCAGCAGCGATTCCAGAACGCACTTGCGCTCGTCCAGCCAGCCATTGTGGAAGGCGGCACGCAGCATGGCGTATTCGCCGCTCACCTGATAGACGAAGGTCGGCACCCCGTAGCGGTCCTTGACCCGCCGCACGATGTCCAGGTACGGCATCCCCGGCTTGACCATGACCATGTCGGCACCCTCTTCGAGGTCGAGGCCCACCTCCCACAGCGCTTCGGCGCCGTTGGCAGGATCCATCTGGTAGGTCATCTTGTCTGCCTTCCCCAGGGTGGCGGCGGAGCCAACTGCATCTCGGAAGGGCCCGTAGAACGCCGACGCGTACTTGGCGGAATACGCCATGATCCGTGTGTGGATGAATCCAGCCCCATCCAGCGCAGCGCGCAGTGAACCTATCCGCCCGTCCATCATGTCCGAGGGCGCTACTATATCCACGCCTGCTTCCGCCTGAGTAAGTGCCTGCTTACACAAGATCGCGACGGTCTCGTCGTTGAGGATGTGGTTACGCGCGTCAAGCACGCCGTCCTGCCCGTGGCTGGTATACGGATCCAGGGCCACGTCGGTCATTACCCCCAGTTCCGGAAACCGCCGCTTGAGTTCCCTCACCACACGGGGGATCAGTCCTGCAGCATTCGCGGCTTCGGCCCCGTCCGGGGTCTTGAGCGAAGCATCCACCGCAGGGAACAGGGCCAGAGCGGGGATTCCCAGGGCGAGACAGCGTTCGGCGACGGGCAGCAGCCGGTCCAGCGAGAGCCGGTTCACGTTCGGCATCGACGGCACCGGCTGCACCACCCCGGCGCCCTCCACGACGAATACGGGGTAGATCAGATCATCGGGGGTCAGCGTGTGCTCGCGGACCATGCGCCGGGAAAAGTCGTCGCGGCGCAAGCGACGCATGCGCCGTTGCGGATAGCGGCCAAGGATGTCCATTCGGTTGCCTTTCGTCCTCGAGGTTCGGTGTTGATGGTCTCGTGCGGCTGGGAACTATTGGCGCGTCCGCAGACTCTTATCTGCAGACGGAAACGTCTCCCGCTTTTCCTCCCTGAGCGGGTGCCTTGATCCCAAATTGAGGCTTTTGCCCCCGGTTTTCCCCTTTGACCGGGGGCTTTTCTTTTCTGGCTGCCGATTCTACGCCGCGCCCACCCGGGTTTCGTCCACAGCCGACAGGTGCTCCAGGATGAAGCCGCGTGCCTGATCCACCCCCAGCTTCGACACACTGGAAAACAACTGCACGCCGCAGTTCGGATAGCGCTCCTGCACCGACCGGGTCACCGCCTGCAGGGTGCGAACCTGCTCCTGTCGGCTCAGCTTGTCCGCCTTGGTGAGCAGCGCCAGGATCGGCTTTCCGGTCTGGCCGAACCACCCCAGCATCTGCTCATCCAGTTCGGTCAGCGGGTGGCGTGCATCCATGATGATGACCAGGGCGCGCAAGGCGCCCCGCTCCTGCAGGTAGCGGCTCAGCACGCGCTGCCATGTCCGCTGCACGGACGCAGGCACGCGCGCGAAGCCGTAGCCGGGCAGGTCCACCAGGTAGCGTCCGGGGGCGACGCGGTAGTAGTTGATCTGTTGTGTGCGTCCGGGTGTCTTGCTCACGAAGGCGAGCTGCTTTCGGCCCGTCAGTGCATTGATCGCGCTGGACTTGCCGGCGTTCGACCGGCCGGCAAACGCGACCTCGCTGCCCCCCTCCGGCGGGAGCTGGGACAGGCGCGCCGCGCCGAGCTCGAACTGGGCGTTATGCAGCATGAACGCCCGCTTGCGTGTGATGCGCCATGGCCGTGGGAAAGGCAAGTACGTTAGAATGCGCGCCGTGAAATCGGACCGTGATGGCCCCAGACCAGGAGCAATGATGAAGGACCTGCGCGCAATTGTGCTGCTCGTGACCGTGCTTTCGACTCCCGCGCTCGCGCAGGGCGTGAAGACCGATCTGGCGAAGGGGCAGTCGATCGCGGCGGGCGTGTGTGCGGCCTGTCACGGCACCGACGGCAACGGCCCGCTGCCGGCCAATCCGGTACTGGCGGGCCAGCACCGCGAGTACATCACCAAGCAGCTGCGCGACTACAAGGCTGGCGGCCGCCAGAACGCGATCATGAACGGCATTGCCGCGGGCCTGTCCGAGCAGGACATGCGCGATGTGGCCGCCTACTACCAGGCACAGAAGCCGCATCAGGGCACGGCGCACGACGCCAAGCTGACCATCGCCGGGCAGAAGCTGTATCGGGGCGGCGACAGTGGCGACAGCATCGCCGCCTGCTCGGGGTGCCACTCGCCCAGCGGGGCCGGCATCCCCGCACAGTATCCGCGCCTCAAGGGCCAGCATGCCGACTACACCATCGCGCAGCTGAAGGCGTTCCGCGCCGGCGAACGGGCCAACGACGAGAACGGCATGATGCGCGGCGTGGCAGCCCGCATGACCGACCAGGACATCGCCGCAGTGGCGCAGTACGTACAGGGACTCAAGTAGGGGATGCGCTCAGCGCCGGGCGAAGGCCCGGCCGGCCGCCTCGATCGTATCGGCCAGATCCTGCCCGGCGTGCGCGGCGGAGACGAATCCCGCCTCGAATGCCGACGGCGCCAGGTACACGCCTTCTTCCAGCATCGCATGGAAGAAGCGATTGAACGCCTCGCGATCGCCGTTGTTCATCACTTCAGCGTAGCTGGACGGCGCCTGGGCACTGAAGTACAGCCCGAACATGCCCCCCACCGCCTGCGCCGAGAACAACGTCACGCCGGCCGAGCGCGCCTTCGCCTGCATGCCCTGTACGAGCGTCTGCGTGGCAGCCGATAGCGACTCGTAGAAGCCGGGCGCCTGCAGCAGCGCGAGCGTGGCGCGGCCGGCCGCGACGGCAACCGGATTGCCGGACAGCGTACCTGCCTGATAGACCGGACCCAGCGGCGCAATGCACTGCATGATCTCGCGCCTTCCCCCGAATGCGCCGAGCGGCATGCCGCCGCCGACGATCTTTCCCAGCGTCGTCAGGTCCGGCTGGATGCCGTACAGGCCCTGCGCACCACGCGGCCCGACCCGGAAACCGGTCATCACCTCGTCGAAGATCAGCACCGCACCGTGGCGGGTGCACAGTTCGCGCAAGCCTTGCAGAAAGCCCGGCGCGGGTGCGACCAGGTTCATGTTGCCGGCCACCGGCTCGACGATCACCGCCGCGATGTCCTTGCCCTGCTGCGCGAACGCATGCTCCACGCCGGCGAGATCGTTGAAATCGAGCACGAGCGTGTGCGCCGTCACTTCGGGCGGCACACCGGCGGAGCTGGGCACCCCGAACGTGAGGGCCCCCGAGCCTGCCTTGACCAGCAGCGAATCCGCGTGTCCGTGGTAGCAGCCCTCGAACTTGACGATCCTGCTGCGCCCGGTGAAGCCGCGCGCGAGACGGATCGCACTCATCGTCGCTTCGGTGCCGGAACTGACCAGTCGCACCAGTTCCAGCGAGGGCAGCAGGCGCGTGAGTTCGTGTGCGAGTTCGTACTCGGCCTCCGTGGGGGCACCGAAGCTCAGGCCGTGTGCCGCCGCCTTCTGCACCGCCTCGACCACTGCAGGATGGGCATGCCCGACCACCATCGGGCCCCAGGATCCGACGTAGTCGATGTAGCGCCTGCCGTCCGCGTCCCAGAAATACGCGCCCTGCGCGCGCTGGAAGAAGATCGGCGTCCCGCCCACCGAACGGAACGCGCGTACCGGCGAGTTCACGCCGCCGGGGATCACCTTCTGTGAAAGTTCGAACAGCGTCTGGTTCCGTGTCTTCATGTGGGCAGGGCAGCCGTAGTACAGCGATCGAAACAAGCGGCGAAGGCACGTGCCGCGGCGAGAGTGTCCGGAACGTCGAACAGGGCGCTGATCACGGCGAGTGCATCGGCACCGTGCTCGACCAGCACCCGTGCGTTGCCGGGCGTGATGCCACCGATCGCGACCAGCGGCAGATCACAGCGCGCGCGCGCTTGGCGCAGGATGCCCGGCGACGGGCACGGCGCACCCGGCTTCACCCGGGACGGGAAGAAACTGCCGAAAGCCACGTAATCGGCGCCCGCATGCACGGCCGGTTCGAGACGTCCGAGGTCGGCATAGCAGGAAACGCCGATGATCGCAGCGCGACCCAGCGTGCGCCGCGCGTGTTCGACCGCGGCATCGTCGCGTCCGAGGTGCACGCCATCCGCTCCGATGGCGAGCGCCAGTTCGATGTCGTCGTTGACGACGAGCGGCACGCCATGTCCCCGGCACAGAGCGAGCAGCGCCCGCGATTGACGCAGCCGCATCGACGCATCGGCGTCCTTCGAGCGATACTGCAGCACACCCATGCCGCCGCACAGCGCCTGCTCCACGCGGGAGCACAGCCAGGCATCGTCGCGCGTCTGCGGCGTGATGCCGTACAGCCCGCTAATCCTCCTGCTCGACATCGTCTTCATCGTCTCGCGCCCAGAACAGCCGGTCCGGAATGTGTTGTCCCATGCCCGGGCGATAGGCCAGGCTGAGCGCCTGCCAGGTGTATTCCTGCGCATCGCGCACCGCCTCGGCCACGTCCAGGCCATTGGCGAGCGTGGCGGCAATGGCGGAGGCCAGGGTGCAGCCCGAACCATGATAGCTGGCCGGCAGCCGCTGCCAGCTGTCGGTGCGCAGCAGCCCGTCGCGGCCGTACAGGCTGTTGCGCACCTCGGCGGTGTTCTCGTGCGTGCCGGTAATGAGCACGTACTCGCTGCCCAGTGCCAGCAGCCGGCGTGCGCACTCCTCGAGCGGCGGGAACTCGCCCTCGTCCGACTCCTCCAGCGCGAGGCGGCGCGCTTCCAGACTGTTCGGCGTGAGCACGGTCGTCTGCGGAATGAGCAATTCGCGCATGGCGAGGATCATGTCCTCGCTGACCAGCTCGTCTCCGCGCCCGGAGGAGAGCACGGGATCGAGCACGAGCGGAACCTCGGGATAGTCCGATACGATCTCGGCGATCGCGGCGATGTTCTCAACGCTGCCGAGCAGGCCGATCTTGAACACGCTGACCGGCATGTCCTCGAGAACGCGCCGTGCCTGGTCGGCCACCCACTCCGCGTCGAGTGCGAACACGTCCTCCACGCCCACCGTGTCCTGCACTGTCACGCCGGTGACCACCGACAGCGGATGGCAACCCAGACTCGACAACGTCAGGATGTCCGCCTGGAGGCCCGCACCGCCGCTGGGATCGGTGGCGGCGAAGGTGAGGACGATGGGAGGCGCGTCGGACATGCGGAAGGGAAACACGGAGGGATTTGTTAGAATTGCATTCTACTCCAACCCATCACTCCACCCACTCACAAGCACTCAAATGCCCGAGCAAGACCCGCGCGCCTTTCGAACGTTCATGTGCCTGATCTGCGGATTCATCTACGACGAATCCGCCGGGCTGCCCGAAGAAGGCATACCCGCCGGCACACGCTGGGACGATGTCCCGGTGAACTGGGTCTGCCCCGAATGCGGCGCACGAAAAGAGGACTTCGAGTTGGTGGAGATATGACCTGACCGGAGATCGACATGAGGATTCTTCACACCATGCTGCGCGTCGGCGACCTCGAGCGGTCGCTGAACTTCTACACGGACGTTCTCGGCATGCGGCTGCTGCGCCGCCACGACTACCCCGAAGGAAAGTTCACGCTGGCCTTCGTGGGCTACGGCGATGAGAGCGACACCACCGTGCTCGAACTCACGCACAACTGGGGCGTGGAGAAGTACGAACCGGGCAATGCCTACGGCCACATCGCCATCGAGGTGGCGGATGCCTACAAGGCGTGCGAGGAGGTCAAGCGCCTGGGCGGCCGGGTGACCCGCGAGGCCGGGCCGATGAAGCACGGCACCACGGTCATCGCGTTCGTCGAGGATCCGGACGGATACAAGATCGAATTCATCCAGCGCAAGGCCGCCTGATCACGGAAGCGCATCGGAGAGGCGGACGAACTCCACCACCGACAGCGTCTCGGGACGCCGGCCCGGATCCATGCCTGCCGCATGGAAGGCCTCCAACGGCACCGTATCGCGCAATGCATTGCGCAACGTCTTGCGCCGGTGCGAGAACGCGTCGGTCACGATGCGCGAGAACGCCTGGTAGTCGCGCGCCGCGCTGGCGAGCGGCCGCAGCGGCGTCAATCGCACCACCGCTGAATCGACCTGCGGGGCTGGCCGGAACGCTCCGGGCGGCACGCGGAACAGCCGCTGCACCGCATACCAGTACTGCAGCATGACCGACAGGCGGCCGTAGGTCTTGTCTCCGGGCGGAGCGGCCATGCGCTCCACCACCTCCCGCTGCAGCATGAAGTGGCAGTCGCGGATGCACTCCCTGTATTCGGTGAGACGGAACAACAGCGGAGAGGAGATGTTGTAGGGAAGATTTCCGACGATGCGCAGCGACTGCCCGAGCCCGGCGAAGTCGAACTGCAATGCGTCGGCCTGGTGCAGCGTGAGTCGATCAGGCGTGAATCGCCTGGCCAGTGCGGCCGCGAGGTCGCGGTCGATCTCCACCGCGTGCATGTGCGGCAGATGCTCGAGCAGTGGCTGCGTCAGTGCCCCCTGACCGGGCCCGATCTCGACCAGGGTGTCGCCCGGCACCGGTGCGATGGCCGCGACGATGCGATCCACGACGTGCGGGTCGACCAGGAAATTCTGACCGAAGCGACGACGCGGAACGTGCCCGGCGACCGCACGAGGGGCGCGCGCCATGCCGCGACTACTGCTCTTCGAGACGCAGCTCCACGTAGGCCTTGTCGCGCTGCTGCCGCACCCATTCCCCCCACTGCTCGTCCGCCTTGCGCGCGCGGATCGCCTGGCGGGCAGTCAGCCGCTGACGGTCCTTCGACATGTCCTGCTCACGGCGCTCGAGAACCTGGACGATGTGCCATCCAAAGGCGGTCTTGAAGGGGCCGCTCACCTGCCCGGACCGGAGCCCGTGCATGGCCTGCTCGAACTCCGGCACCGTGTCGCCCGGCGAGATCCAGCCCAGGTCTCCGCCGCGCGCGGCGGAAGTGTCGTCGGAGTGCAGGCGCGCGAGTTCGGTGAAGTCGGCACCGTGCTCGATGCGATCCTTCAGATCCCTCAGCCGGTTGAGCGCGTCGGTCTCCGAAACGACTTCGTTGAGCCGGATCAGGACGTGGCGCGCCCTGGTCTGCTCCACCACCACGGGCGTGTTGTTGCCGCGCTTGTCGTTGAGCTTCAGGATGTGAAGCCCGGCAGGGCTGCGGATGATGTCCGAGACCTCTCCCACCTTCAGCTTGCCGAGCGCCTCGACGAACAGCGTCGGCAGACGGCCGGGCGTACGCCATCCCATCTCCCCGCCCTGCAGCGCATCGGGTGCATCGGAGAAGCTCGCGGCGACCTGGCGGAAGTCGGTGCCTGCACGGATCTGGCGCAACGCTTCCTCGGCGCGCCCGCGGCGCAGCTTCAGTTCCTCCGGACTCGCGCGTTCCGGGAGCTGGATGACGATGTGTGCCAGGTTGAACTCGTCCACCTTCTCGGGCTGTGCTTCCTGCGCGCGCACGAAGCTCTGGATCTCGCCATCGGTGACCGTCACGCGGCTGTCCACTTCCCGATCGCGCAGACGCGCGAGCAGGATCTCCCCGCGCAGATCCTCGCGGAAGCGATCGAATGCAATGCCGTCCTTCTCGACCGCCGTGCGCAGGGCCGGCACGCCGATCTTGTTCTCTGCGGCGATGCGCTCGATCGCCGAATCGATGTCCGCCTCGGATACGCGCAGGCCGCTCTGACGCGCCTGCTGGGTCAGCACGCTCCTGGTCACCAGCCGCTCGAGCATCTGCTTCTCCAGGATCTCGCGCGCCGGCGCCTGCGTCCCCTGGCGTCGCAGGGTCTGCATTGCGATCTGCACCTCGCGTTCCAGATCGAGCTTGGTGACGACGTCGCTGTTGACCACGGCGACCACGCGGTCGACCAGTTCCTGCGCCCACGCACCGGGGGCGCCGAGCACGCAGGCGAGGAGCAGGACGAGCGACGCGCGAGCGCCGCCGGAGGAACCAGGGAAGAGGGGAATTCGCAGCATCTCACTCTGCCAGCATGCCGGGGTAATAGGGGTTCGCGGTCGAGGCACGGTTCGCGTTGCGCTCGTAGCCGAAGATACTCTGTCCGAGCACCTGCATGGGACTGGTGCCGATGCTGGACAGTCCGGACAGCTCCAGTTGCAGGAAGAAGGCGCGCGAACGTTCGTCGGTCGCGGTCACGAAGTCGTGCACGACGAAGCGTGCGGCCCAGCAGCCGGCATTGTACTCGACGCCGCCGAGTGCCTCCACGAGCTTCCGGTCGAGCAGCGAGTAGTTCCAGCGGGCAAGTCCGGTCCAGCGGCGGCTGAGCGGCCACTGGGCGGACAGGTCCACCTGTTCGAGCAGGTCGCGCGTATAGCGGTAACCGGCGTTGAACACCTTGCCCGGCTGCGGGCGGTAGCGGACCGCTGCGTTGACGCGCGAGGATTCGTTCTCGTCCAGGTTGTACTGCACCCCGACGTCGGCCCACAGGTCGCGGGTGATGGAACCGGAGACGCCTGCAAGCAAATCGGATCGGTCGAAGTTGCGCACGTCGTCCGGACCCAGCGTGACCTGCTGCTCGGTCAGGAAGTAGCGTTGCCCCAGGATGGCGCGCAGCCACTCGCGGCCGTTGCGGGCATCGAGGAAGCGGGTCGTGACGGCGGCGGTCACCTGGTTCGCGTCGTTGATGCGGTCCCAGCCGCTGAAGCGGTTCTCTGTGAAGATCTGCGCCAGATTGAAATCGGCGATCGCGGTGTCGAACAGCGGCAGCTGGTCCTGCCTGGTGTAGGGGATGTACACGTAATACACGCGGGGCTCGAGCGTCTGCACCAGTGAGCGTCCGAAGACGCTCACGCGACGCGAGAAGTTCATCCCGGTGTCGAGGCTGACGATCGGCAGCAGCCGCGAATCGCTCGACCGCGGGCCGTCCTTGTAGTTGTATGCGGTGTAATGCAGCCCCAGCTTGGGCGTGGCGTAGAAGAACGACCCGCCGAAGCGGTACTCCGCCGAGGGGTAGTAGATCTGGCGCACGGCGCCGTTCAGGTCATCGTGCTGGAAGTTGACCAGTTCCCCGAAGAACTTCACGTCGAATCCGCGCACGTTCTGGCGCGCAGCGTCGAGCACGAGCTGCGGCACCCGGAAATACGGCGGTGTGGTCGGAGAGAGCGGATCCTGCAGGGTCTGGAAGCGCTGGTAGCGCCCGAACAGCGTCCACCAGTCGCCGTTGTAGCGCAGATTCGCCTCGTGCGGCAGATTGGTCTGCGAAGTGGCGGCGACGCGGTTGGACAGGTCTACGAAGTAGGTGTCGTCGGAGACGCGCTGGAAATTGACGCTGCCGCTCAGGCGCGGCGTGAACGACTGCACGTGGCGGAAGGCGAGCGCCCAGCGGTTGTCCTTCGTTTCCCGGTCGTTGAGGTAATCGGCCCGCAGTTCCCCGCTGTAGCTGCCTTGCAGATAGCGGAACTCGTTGCCCAGCTGCAGCCCTCGCTTGGCGAGCAGGCGCGGCGAGAGGGTGTAATCGCGGTTGGGTGCGATGTTCCAGTAGAACGGAAGCGTGACCTCGAAACCGCTACTGTTGGTCGTGCCGAATGCGGGCGGCAGGAATCCGGTCTTGCGCCGGCCGGTGATCGGAAAGTTGATCCACGGCGAGTACAGGATCGGCACGCCCTTGAAGTACACCGAGGCATTGCGCGCCACACCCACGTCCTGCAGCCGGTCGAGGTCCAGACTGCTCACACTCAGGTACCAGTCGTCGTCGCCGACGTCGCAGTTGGTATAGGTGGCACGCTCCGCGCGGTAACGGTCGCGGTCGCGCACCTCCAGGCGCTGCGCCTCGCCCCGCGCCTGGCTTGGCACGGACGTAGACGCCGGCTGTCCGGGCAGGCTCGCGCCGGATGACGCCAGGCCGGGCACGCGATTGAAGGAATAGGTCGGGTTGGAGAGGGTGCCGGATTCGGTATCCAGGTCGTAGTACGCGTAGTCCCCGGTGAGCAGATCGCCCATGCGGCGGAAGCGGACGTTGCCGCTCGCGGTGACCGCGTTGTCGGTGAACGAGTAGGTCAGCCGGTCGCTCTGCAGCTGCTGGCCGCGGCGGCGGGCAATGACGTTGCCCATTGCCTCCAGCCGACTGTCCTGCACGCCCTCGATGCGGTCGGCCTCGAGGAAGATCGGCAGGTCATCGTCCAGGTCCGCGGGCACGATCGGAAGGAGCTCGGGCTCGAGGCGCAGGCCCAGACCGTTCCCGGCGGGCCGCAGGTCGGCAGCGCCGGGGGTCTGCGCGGACGCCGCGGGTATCGGCATCAGCCATGCAAGCTGGATCAGGAGGCCGATGACGATACGATGCAATGCGATGCCCGGGATATGGTTTGTCATGACCGCTGCGGTTGCCGGCGCCGTGCGGTGGGCCATCCAGGGACCCGCTGCCGACCGGCCGGGGGCGCAGGCCGGCAACGCTGCACCAGCGTACGCGCGGCGGTCCTGGCTCGTGGCCATTGTTCGGCGATAAAATCGCACAAAAGCATTCCAGAGGCAACGAACAATTTGACTCGCACCGCGTCGTTGGATCAGTGGCTGGCGCACCAGTTCGCGCCCGGCACCTACCAGTACTCGCCCGCTTCGGAGGACGCCAGCTTCCGCCGCTATTTCCGCGTCGTGATCGCGGACGGGCGCAGCCTAATCGTGATGGATGCGCCTCCCGAGCACGAGGACTGCCGGCCCTTCGTCCATGTCGCGCGCCTGTTCGCCGAGGCAGGGGTGCAGGTTCCCGCGATCCTCGCCGAGGATCTGGACAACGGCTTCCTGCTGCTGTCCGACCTGGGCACCTCGACCTATCTGCAGGCGCTGAACGACCGGAGCGCTCCCGCGCTGTACGACGCTGCGACCACCGCACTGGTGCGCATCCAGTCGATCTCGCGCGCCGGTGTCCTGCCCGAATACGACCGCGCGCTGCTGCTGCGCGAATTGCGGCTGTTTCCCGACTGGTACCTCGCACGCCATCTCGGCCTGACGCTGAGCGCATACCAGCAGCAGACGCTCGACGATGCATTCGAGGCGATACTCGCCAACAACCTGGCGCAGCCGCGCGTGTTCGTGCACCGCGACTACCACTCCCGCAATCTCATGGTCATGCAGGGTGGGCCCGGCATCCTGGACTTCCAGGATGCCGTCCTCGGACCCATCACCTACGATCTGGTGTCCCTGTTCAAGGACGCCTACGTGAGCTGGGACGAACAGCGCGTGCTGGACTGGACCATCCGCTACTGGGAGAAGGCACGCACTGCCGGCCTGCACGTGGCCGCCGACTTCGCCGGGTTCTACCGGGACTTCGAATGGATGGGCGTGCAACGCCACGTGAAGGTGCTGGGCATCTTCGCACGCCTGTTCCACCGCGACGGCAAGAGCGGCTATCTGAACGACATGCCGCTGGTGATGCGCTACCTACGCGCCGCCTGCGAGCGCTACGCCGAGTTACATCCGCTGCTGCACCTGCTCGACGAGATCGAGAGGCGGCCGGCGAGCACCGGCTACAGCTTCTGAGCAACCCAATGCGCGCCATGATCCTTGCGGCAGGCCGCGGCGAGCGCATGCGCCCGCTCACCGACCGCACGCCCAAGCCGCTGCTCACGGTGAACGGCAAGCCACTGATCGTGCGCCACCTCGAGGCGCTGGCCTGCTGCGGCGTGCGCGAGGTCGTGATCAACCATGCCTGGCTGGGCGAGCTGATCGAAGCGGCACTGGAGGACGGGTCGCGCTTCGGCGTGCAGATCCGCTACTCGCCCGAGGCGCAGGCGCTGGAGACCGCCGGCGGCATCGCCAATGCCCTGCAATGGCTCGGCCTGGCGCCGTTCGCGGTGATCAACGCCGACGTGTTCACCGAGTTCGATCTGTGTTCGCTGCAGGACCGCAGCGCATCGATGCAGGCAGGCGAGGATCTCGCGCATCTGATCATGGTGGACAATCCCCCGCACCATCGGCAAGGCGATTTCGTGCTGCGCGAGGGACGCGTGCTGGCAGACGGTGAGGCCCGCCTGACCTTTTCCGGGATCGGCGTCTACAGCCCCCGCCTGTTCTCGGGCATCGTGCCGGGTACGCGCGCGGCGCTCGCCCCCCTGCTGCGCGCGGCGATGGCCAGCGGGCGAGTGAGCGGGGAACACTTCCATGGCGCCTGGGACGACGTCGGCACTCCGCAGCGCCTGCAGGCGCTCGACGAGCGCCTGCGGCGGGCGGGAACCACGACCGGGAACGCGTGATGCGGAAGCGTCCCGGAAGGCGGCAGGCAGGATCGGGAATCGACCAGGGAGCATCGTCATGATCGACGTCGTGCGTTATCGCGAACGCCGCGCGCGGCTGGCCGCGCAGATGGGGCGGGGCGTGGCAGTACTGTCCACCGCGCCGGAGTGCGTGCGCAACCGCGACGCGCACTTCCCGTTCCGGTTCGACAGCTACTTCCATTACCTGTGCGGGTTTCCCGAACCGGAAGCGGTGCTGGTGATCGTGGCCGGCGACAGCACGCGCTCCATCCTGTTCTGCCGCGACAAGGACATCGAGCGCGAGATCTGGGATGGCTTTCGCTTCGGCCCGGCCGGGGCGAGGGAGGCCCTCGGCGTGGACGAGGCGATGAGCATCGGAACCCTGGACAAGGAGATGCCGCAACTGCTCGCGGACCAGCCGGCGCTGTTCTGCGACGTCGGCGAGAACAGCGAGTGGGACGCTCGCCTGATCCAGTGGCTCAACGCCGTGCGCGCGCAGGTACGCACCGGAATAGCCGCTCCCGGCGAAATACGCGACGTGCGCAAGCTGCTCGACGAGATGCGCCTCGTCAAGGACGATTCCGAGGTGCACACCATGCGCGGTGCGGCGGCAATCTCGGCACGGGCACACCGGCGCGCGATGCGGGCAACCCGGCCTGGCCGCTTCGAGTACGAGATCGAGGCAGAGCTGCTGCATGAGTTCCGCGCGGCCGGTGCGCAGGCACCCGCCTATACGCCCATCGTCGCAGGCGGGGCCAATGCGTGCGTGTTGCACTACGTATCCAACGACGCGCGGTTGCGCGCGGACGACCTGCTGCTGATCGACGCCGGCTGCGAGCTGGACGGCTATGCCGCGGACATCACGCGCACCTTCCCTGTCGGAGGCCGCTTCCTCGGAGCGCAGCGCGAGGTCTACGAGCTGGTGCTGGCGGCGCAGGCTGCGGCCATCGAACACGTCCGCGCCGGCAACTCCTGGCAGGATCCGCACGATGCCGCCGTGCGCGTGCTTGTCCAGGGCTTCGTCGACCTCGGCCTGTGCAACGGCAGCGTGGACGGGGTGATCGAGTCGGGCGACTACCGCCGCTTCTACATGCACCGCACCGGCCACTGGCTCGGCATGGACGTGCACGACTGCGGCGACTACAAGCGTGACGGACAGTGGCGCACGCTGGAACCAGGCATGGTGCTCACCGTCGAGCCCGGATGCTACGTGCGTCCCGGCGATGGCGTCCCGGAGCGCTTCTGGAACATCGGCGTGCGCATCGAGGACGACGCAGTGGTCACGGCACGAGGCTGCGAGATCATCACTGCCGAGGCACCCAAGTCGGTTGCCGACATCGAAGCGCTGATGCGCGCCTGAACGCATTGCCATGGACAGCCGCAGCGACGTCCTGATCGTCGGAGGCGGGCCGGTGGGCGCCGCGCTGGCCGGGCTGCTCGCGGACAGCGGACTGTCGGTGGTACTGCTCGAGGCACGCAGCGTGGATGCCACCGATCCGCGCAGCATCGCCCTGTCCTATGGCAGCGCGCTGCTGCTGCAGCGGATCGGCGCCTGGGAGGATGCGCTGCGTGATACGCCGATCGAGTCCGTGCACGTTTCCCAGCACGGCGGATGGGGACGCGCCCTGATCCGCGCACGCGACCAGGGCGTGCCGGCGCTCGGTTACGTGTGCGCCTACGGTGCGGTGCACGCGGCGCTGGCGCAGCGCGTGCGTGATGCCGGTGGCACGGTGGCATTGCGCACGGGTGCCAGGGCACTGGGAATCAGCGCCCATCCCGACCACGTCGAGGTGCAGACCGAAGCGGGGACGCAGCGCACGGCGGATGCCGCCCGATTGGTGGTGCTGGCCGACGGAGGGCAGGTATCGGCCGGACTGGTGGACCATCGCGACCATGACTACGGACAGTGCGCGGTCGTCGCCGACATCGGCTGCGAGCCCGCGAACCAGGGCCGCGCGTTCGAGCGCTTCTGCCCGCCCGGACCGGTCGCGCTGCTGCCTGCGCCAGGCGGCTATGCACTGGTATGGACGGTGCCGTCGCGGCAGGCGGCGGCGCTCGCCGGCCTGCCCGAGCAAGCTTTCCTGGCCGAGCTGCAGGAAGTGTTCGGCGAACGCGCGGGGCGGTTCGCACACTGCGGGCCGCGCAGTGTCTTCCCGCTCAGGCTGCGCGTGGCGCGGGCCCCGCGTGCGGGACGCGTCCTGCTGCTGGGCAATGCGGCACAGACTCTGCACCCGGTTGCCGGACAGGGACTGAACCTCGGGCTGCGCGATGCCGATGCCCTCGCTGCACTGATCCGGGCGCAGCCCGGCGCACTGGACGATCCATCCCTCGCGCGCCGCTTCCACGCGGCGCGGCGCGCGGATCGGCTCGGAACCGTGGCCATCACCGATTCGCTCGTCCGCCTGTTCTCGAACGACCTGGTGCCGCTGCGGACGCTGCGTGGGTACGGACTCACTCTGCTCGACGTGCTGCCGCCGGCGAAGCACGCGTTCGCGCAACGCATGATGTTCGGAGGGTGAGTACGCGCGTGCCGGAGAACCGGTCGATGCGCTGACCGATTGCGCTACAATGCGCCTCTTTCCCTGCGAGACGGGAAGCTCTCGAGCCCGCGATGCAGATCGGTCCTTTCCATCTCCGCAACAATCTCGTTCTCGCCCCGATGGCGGGCGTGACCGACCGTCCGTTCCGGCAGTTGTGCAAGCGCCTCGGTGCGGGCATGGCGGTATCGGAGATGACGACCAGCCAGCCCCATCTGTGGGATACGGCGAAGAGCCGCCGACGGCGTGACCACAGCGGCGAAGACGAGCCGGTGTCGGTGCAGATCGCGGGCGCGGATCCGTCGATGATGGCCGCGGCCGCGCGCCACAACGTCGAACACGGCGCGCGGATCATCGACATCAACATGGGCTGCCCGGCCAGGAAGGTGTGCAATGTCATGGCCGGCTCGGCCCTGCTGCGCGACGAGGCACTGGTCGGGCGCATTCTCGATGCGGTCGTCGCAGCCGTCGATGTCCCGGTCACGCTCAAGATCCGTACCGGCTGGGATGCGCACGGCCGCAATGCGGTGACCATCGCGCGTCTGGCCGAACAGGCCGGCATACGCGCATTGGCGGTGCACGGCCGCACGCGCGCCTGCGGGTTCGGGGGAAGCGCCGAGTACGCGACCATCGCCGAGGTGAAGTCCCGGGTGCGCATACCGGTGATCGCCAACGGCGACATCGCCACACCGGAACAGGCCAGACACGTGCTCGACACGACCGGCGCCGATGGGCTCATGATCGGACGCGCGGCGCAAGGCCGTCCATGGATCTTCCGGGACATCGAGCACTACCTGCGCACCGGCCAGCACCCGGCTCCGGCCGGCTGGGGCGAGATCGCCGTGATCCTCACCGGACATCTCGAACAGCTGTACCGCTTCTACGGGGAGGAGACGGGCGTGCGAGTGGCGCGCAAGCACGTCGGCTGGTACCTGAAGGCCTCCGATGTGCCGCACGCGACTCTGCTGCGCACCCGCGTCAACGCAGCCGATTCTGCCGACGCTCAGACGCGCGGGATCGCGCGCCATTTCGCACGGCTGGAAGCGCGGGCCGAAGCCGCCGGCGCCATCGGGGAGGCACTCGTGGCATGATCAACGAGAACGAAATCGCCCGCTGCGTACGGCGCACGCTCGATGGCTACTTCCGCGACCTCGACGGCGAGAAGCCTGCCGGCATGTACGACATGGTCATGAGCTGCGTCGAGAAGCCGCTCATCGAAGTGGTCCTGCACCGGGTGGGCGGAAACCAGACACAGGCCGCAGAGCTTCTCGGGCTGAACCGAAACACCCTGCGCAAGAAGATCCGCATCTACGGCATCAAATAGCGGTAGGCGCAGCCAGCCGTCAATTCCTCCTCCATCAGAACATGAGCACGATCAAGCAGGCGCTGATCAGCGTCTCGGACAAGGCCGGTGTGGTAGAACTGGCGCAGGGACTCCAGGAACTCGGCATCGCCATCCTGTCAACGGGCGGCACCGCGCGCGCGCTCATCCAGGCAGGCGTGCAGGTCACGGAAGTGGGCGACTACACCGGTTTTCCGGAGATGCTCGACGGTCGCGTGAAGACCCTGCACCCAAGGGTGCACGGCGGCATCCTTGCCAGGCGCGATCTCGCTGATCACGTGCAGGCGCTCACGGAGGCCGGCATTTCCACCATAGACCTGGTGGTGGTCAACCTCTATCCCTTCGTCCAGACAGTCGAGCGGCCGGGCTGCACGCTGGAAGAGGCGATCGAGAACATCGACATCGGCGGACCGACCATGGTGCGCGCGGCGGCGAAGAACTGGGCGCACGTGGCGATCGTGACCGATCCCTCGGACTACGCGGGGGTTCTGGCGGAGCTGCGCGGCGGAGGCGTGTCGCATGCGACCCGGTTCGCGCTGGCACGCAAGGCCTTCTCCCACACCGCCGCCTATGATGCCGCGATCAGCAACTATCTGACGGCACGCGACGTGCACGGCGGACAGGCCACTGCCTTTCCGGTCCGGCTCAATCTCGGTTTCGACAAGGCCCAGGATCTTCGCTACGGGGAGAATCCGCACCAGCAGGCAGCGTTCTATCGCGACCTGAGTCCCGCACCGGGCGCACTGTCGAACTACGTGCAGTTGCAGGGCAAGGAATTGTCGTTCAACAACCTGGCCGATGCAGATGCGGCCTGGGAGTGCGTGAAGACGCTGGAAGCGCCGGCCTGCGTGATCGTCAAGCACGCCAACCCGTGCGGCGTTGCCGTGGGCGCGACGCCCGAAGAAGCGTATCGCAAGGCATTCGCGACCGACCCGACGTCGGCGTTCGGGGGCATCATCGCCTTCAACTGCGAGCTGGACGAGGCGAGCGCGGCAGCCGTCACGCGGCAGTTCCTGGAAGTGCTGATCGCGCCGCGCATCGGTGAGCAGGCGCGCGCACTGCTCTGCGCCAGACAGAACGTGCGTGTGCTGGAAGTGCCGCTTCGGCCGGGCAGCCACGCCTTGGACATCAGGCGCATCGGCGGCGGCGTGCTGGTGCAGACCCCAGACATGCACAACGTCCCGCCCGATGCCCTGCGCGTGGTCACAAGGGCTCAGCCGAGCACACAGCAAATGCAGGATCTGCTGTTCGCCTGGCGGGTGGCCAAGTTCGTCAAGTCCAATGCCATCGTGTTCTGCAGCGGCGGTGCCACGGTCGGGGTGGGTGCCGGCCAGATGAGCCGCGTCGACTCGGCCCGCATCGCGTCCATCAAGGCCCAGAATGCGGGCCTGGCGCTGCAGGGCTCGGTGGTGGCCTCGGATGCGTTCTTCCCGTTCCGTGACGGGCTGGACGTGGTGGTGAACGCGGGTGCGCGCGCGGTGATCCAGCCGGGCGGCAGCATGCGCGACGACGAAGTGGTGGCCGCGTCGGACGAGCACGGGATCGCCATGGTGTTCACCGGTACGCGTCACTTCCGCCATTGACCGTTCCTCCCCTGGAAATCCTGCGGACATTCGACCGATGAACGTACTGGTGATCGGCAGCGGCGGACGCGAGCACGCGCTCGCCTGGCGGCTGGCGCTATCGCCGCGCGTGGGGCGCGTCTTCGTCGCGCCGGGCAACGCCGGCACGGCGCGCGAGCAGCGCGTGCAGAACGTCTCCCTCACCGATACCGCAGCACTGGTCGCGTTCGCGCAGCGCGAGACCGTCGCCCTGACCGTGGTGGGGCCGGAAGCGCCTCTGGCCGCCGGCATCGTCGACGCCTTCCGTGCCGCGGGCCTGCGCATCTTCGGCCCGACGCGCGCCGCGGCGCAGCTGGAGAGCTCGAAGGACTTCGCCAAGGCCTTCATGAGCGAGTACGGCATACCGACCGCCGCCTATCGCACGTTCACGGATGCAGCCGCTGCCCGCGCCTACATCGGCGAGCGCGGCGCCCCGATCGTCGTGAAGGCGGACGGCCTCGCCGCGGGCAAGGGCGTCGTGGTGGCGATGACCGAGGGGCAGGCATGCGCCGCGGTGGACGACATGCTGGTCGGCAACCGCATGGGCAGTGCAGGGGCGCGCGTGGTGGTCGAAGAGTTCCTGGAGGGCGAGGAGGCGAGCTTCATCGTAATGGTGGATGGCCGCAACGTATTGCCGCTGGCCACCAGCCAGGACCACAAGCGTCTGCTCGACGGCGATCTCGGTCCCAATACCGGAGGCATGGGCGCGTATTCGCCCGCGCCCGTGCTGACGGCCGAGTTGCACGAGCGCGCCATGCGCGAGGTGATCCAGCCGGTCGTGACCGGCATGCAGGCGCGCGGCACCCCCTACAGCGGATTCCTCTACGCTGGACTGATGATCACGCCCGCAGGACAGCTCGAGGTGCTCGAGTTCAACTGCCGCCTGGGCGACCCGGAGACTCAGCCGATCATGATGCGGCTCGAGAGCGATCTCTTCGGGCTGCTCGAACTGGCGGCGGACGGGCGGCTCGACCACGCCGAGGCGCGGTGGGATCGGCGCTTCGCGCTCGGCGTGGTGCTCGCCGCAGCGGGCTACCCCGAGGATCCGCGCAAGGGCGACGAGATCACCGTGCTGCCCGAGAACGCGGCCGACTGTCACGTGTTCCATGCCGGCACGGCCCTGATGGACGATCGCATCGTGACCAACGGCGGCCGCGTGCTATGCGTGACCGCGCTCGGAGACGACGTGCACATGGCGCGTCGCCGCGCGTACGAGATGGCCGGGCGCATCCGTTTCGACGGGCTGCAGATGCGCCGCGACATCGGTCATCGTGCACTTGCCGCCCGCGGCTGAAGGAGCGGGACCCCGGTAATGGTCGATACAGCCGCCGTCAAGAGCTATCTGACCGGATTGCAGTCGCGCATCGTCGCGGCACTGGAGGCCCTGGACGGGCAGACCTTCCGGCGCGACCCGTGGGAGCGGCCGGAAGGCGGGGGCGGCATCGGCTGCCTGGTCGAGGAAGGCCGGCTGTTCGAACGTGGCGGCGTGAACTTCTCCCACGTCACGGGAAGCCGGTTGCCTGCGTCGGCGAGCGCATCCCGACCCGGACTCGCCGGCCGCGCGTTCCAGGCGATGGGCGTGTCGCTGGTGCTGCATCCCCGCAACCCCTACGTGCCCACGGTGCACATGAACGTGCGCTTCTTCGTGGCCGAGCGCGCCGACGCGGAGCCGGTGTGGTGGTTCGGCGGCGGCATGGACCTGACGCCCTACTACGGGGAAGAGGAAGACGCCGTCCACTTCCATCGCACCTGCCGCGATGCGCTCGAGCCGTTCGGTGCGGAACTGCATCCGCGCTTCAAGAAGTGGTGCGACGACTACTTCTACCTCAGGCATCGGAGTGAACCGCGCGGCGTCGGCGGGATCTTCTTCGATGATCTGTCCGAGCCCGACTTCGGCACCAGCTTCGCCCTTCTGCGCAGCGTGGGCGATCATTTTCTGCCGGCCTACGCGCCGATCGCCGAGCGCCGCCGCGCTCGTGCGTACGGTTCGCGCGAGCGCGACTTCCAGGCCTACCGTCGCGGCCGCTACGTCGAGTTCAATCTGGTGTTCGACCGCGGTACGCTGTTCGGTCTGCAGTCGGGCGGGCGCACCGAGTCGATCCTCATGTCGCTGCCGCCGATCGTGAAATGGCGCTACGACTGGCATCCGGAACCGGGCAGCGCGGAGGCAAGACTGTACGAAGTCTTCCTCAGGCCGCGCGACTGGGCCTCCTGCTAGGACCGCAGTTCAGGCAAACCGGAACTACCGGCGGTACCGGCACGGGTCTTGCGCTGTACCGACCCGCCTGTCACGGACGAAGGAGATCAGGGTGAGATCACGATATTTTGCAGTGCTGATGTTCGCATGCGCGATCGGCACGGCGAGCGCGGGC
Source organism: Burkholderiales bacterium (assembly GCA_020854105.1). Taxonomy (GTDB): domain Bacteria; phylum Pseudomonadota; class Gammaproteobacteria; order Burkholderiales; family SHXO01; genus SHXO01. Next base: position 29,675 of record JADZGB010000021.1, read on the forward strand.
GACGTCGACACCGGCGCGGTCATCGGCGGCGCGATCGGCGGCGGTGCGGGCGCCGGCGTCGGATCGAAGGTCGGCGGCACCGGCGGTGCGATCATCGGTGGTGCGATCGGCGGCGCCGCCGGCGCGGCGATCGGATCCAGCGCGACCAAGAAGGAGCCGGAGAAGGTCGTGGTCAGGGAGCGCGTAGTGGAAAGAGAGGTGCGCGTCGTGGAGAAGCACTCCGGGCCGCCCGGACACAGCCGCGGCAAGAAGAAGGGCTGGAAGAAGCACGACATGTGACGCTGCGCGTCGCGGCGGTCGCCGCGACACGACTTCCCTGCGAAACGGCCCGCATGTGCGGGCCGTTTCGCTTGGTGCGGCGCTCATTCGCCGAGGTAGGCCTGCCTGACCTGGGGATTGTCCAGCAGCGCAGGCGCCGTGTCGGACAAGGTGATCTTGCCGCTCTCCATGACGTACCCGCGGGCGCTGGACTCGAGCGCCAGCTTCGCGTTCTGCTCGACCAGCAGGACCGTGACGCCTTCCGCGGCGACTCTGCGAATGGTGTCGAAGATGCGCTGGACCATGAGCGGCGCCAGGCCCATGCTCGGTTCGTCGAGCAGGAGCAGCCTGGGCGCGCTCATCAGCGCGCGGCCGATGGCCAGCATCTGCTGCTCGCCGCCGGACATCGTGCCTGCCGTCTGATTGCGGCGTTCCTTCAGCCGCGGGAACATCTCGTAGACGTGCGCGAGCTGCGCCCTCGTCGCGGCCTTGTCCCGCCGCGTGTAGGCGCCGATGTCGAGGTTTTCCTCGACCGTCAGCCGACCGAAGATGCCGCGCCCCTCGGGCACGAGGGCCATGCCCATCGTCACCAGCACGTGCGATGGCAGCGCGGTGATGTCCCGGCCCTGGTAGTGCACCTTGCCCGCCGCCGGCTTCATCACTCCGCAGATCGCCTTGAGCGTGGTCGTCTTGCCGGCGCCATTCGCGCCGATCAGCGCCACCATCTCGCCCTGCGCGACCTCGAGATCGATGCCCTTCACGGCGTTGATGCCGCCGTAGGAGATCTTCAGGCTCTCGACACGCAGCAGGCTCACGGCAGCGCGCCTCCCAGATAGGCCTCGATCACCTTGGCGTCCTTCTGCACCTCGGCGGGGGCACCTTCGGCAATCTTCTTGCCGTAGTCGAGCACCGCCACCCGATCGCACAGCCCCATCACCAGCTTGACGTCGTGCTCGATGAGCAGGATGGTCACGCCGTCTGCGCGGATGCGCTCGAGCAGCTTGCGCAATCCCGCGGTCTCGGTCGGATTCATGCCGGCGGCCGGTTCGTCGAGCGCGAGCAGCTTCGGGTCGGTCGCCAGCGCACGAGCGATCTCGAGGCGACGCTGATCGCCGTAGGGCAGGTTGCGCGCCAGTGAATGCCCATGGTGGCGTACACCGACGTAGTCGAGCAGTTCGCGCGCACGGGCACGTATCGCCTTCTCCTCGGCCTTCTGCCCCCCTGTACGCAGCATCGCCCCCCAGGCCCCGGCGCGGGTGCGGGCATGGCGCCCGACCATCACGTTCTCCAGCGCGGTCATGTTCTGGAACAGGCGGATGTTCTGGAACGTGCGCGCGATGCCGGCCTCCACGATGCGATACGGCTTGCACCCGGTGAAATCGGCACCGTCCACGTGGATCGCGCCCGCGGTGGGCTGATAGATGCCGGTGAGGCAGTTGAACAACGTGGTCTTGCCGGCGCCGTTGGGGCCGATCAGCCCGAAGATCGATCCGCGCCGGATTTCCACGGAAACGCTCGACAGCGCGATCAGGCCGCCGAAGCGCTTCTCGATGCCGCGGGCCTCGAGCAGAGGCAGGGCCTGGCTCATCGTCAATCGTGCTCTTCGAGCTCGCGCTTGCGCGTGGCCGAAGGCAGCAGGCCGGCCGGGCGATAGAGCATCATCAGGACGAGCGCAAGGCCGAACAGCAGCATGCGGATCACTTCCGGCTCGATCAGCAGCTTGCCGAAGATCGCGTACTGGATCGGCGCCACCGTGTAGCGCAGGATCTCGGGGCCGAAGGACAGCAGCAAGGCACCGATGATGACACCCCACACGTTGCCCATGCCGCCCAGCACCACCATGGCGAGTACCATGATGGACTCGACCAGCACGAAGCTCTCCGGGCTGACGAAACCCTGCATGGCGGAGAACATGCCCCCGGCGATGCCGCCGAAGCTGGCCCCCATGGCGAAGGCGAGTAGCTTGACGTTGCGCGTGTTGATGCCCATCGCCTGCGCGGCGAGTTCGTCCTCGCGGATGGCCATCCACGCCCGCCCCACGCGCGAGTTCTCCAGCCGCAGGTTGACCACGACCACGAGCACGAGCACGACGAGCAGCAGGTAGTAGTACTTGATCGGGCCGCTGAAATCCAGGCCGGCGATGCTGCTGGTGCGGCTGAAGTTGAATCCGCCGACGCGGAAAGGATCGATCAGCGTGATGCCGCGCGGTCCGTTGGTGATATTGACCGGCTGGGCTAGGTTGTTGAGGAAGATGCGCACGATCTCGCCGAAGCCGAGCGTGACGATGGCGAGGTAGTCGCCGCGCAACTTCAGCGTCGGCGCCCCCAGCAGCACCCCGAAGATGCAGGCGACCAGGGCGCCGATGGGCAGGATGATCCAGAACGGCAGGTGCAGGCCGAAGTGCGGCGAGGCGAGGATCGCGTAGGTATAGGCGCCCACGCCGTAGAACGCGATGTAGCCGAGATCGAGCAGGCCGGCGAAACCGACCACGATGTTCAGGCCGAGCGACAGCAGGATGAACAGGATTGCGAGATTGGTGATGCGCACCCACGCGGTGCCCACCTGCGCGAGCACGAAAGGCAGCGCGGTCAGTGCAGCGGCGACGAGCACTATGCCCACCCAGCGCATTGCCGGGTTGCGCACGGACTGCTTGATCGCCTCTGCCATGGCGTATCCCTACGCCCGGTCGCCGACGCGCTCGCCCAGCAGGCCGGACGGGCGGAACACCAGCACCAGGATCAGGACGACGAACGCGAACACGTCCTGATAGTTGCTGCCGAACACCACCACGTGGCCGTCCTCCGCGCAGCGCTGCGCGAGCGAGGTCGAGATCCAGTCGATGTGGCACAGGTCGGTCAATTCGCCGATGTAGCCGGTGCCCAGCGCCTCCACGACGCCGAGCAGGATACCTCCCAGCATCGCACCGGCGAGATTGCCGATCCCGCCGAGCACGGCAGCGGCGAACGCCTTCATGCCCAGCAGCGCGCCCATCTTGTAGTGGGCGATGCCGTAGTAGGTACCGATCATCACGCCGGCGATGGCCGCGAGCGCCGCACCGATGACGAACGTCGCCGCGATCACCTGGTTCACGTTCACGCCCATCAGGCCCGCCATCTGCGCGTTCTCGGAGGTAGCACGCATCGCCACGCCCAGACGGGTGCGGTACACGATGAGCGTCAGTACCGCCATCATCAGCACCGACACGGAGACGATCGCGATCTGCACCGCACTGACGTGCGCACCGGCGACCTCGAACACGGGATTGGCGACGATCTGGGGAAAGGACAGCGGATTGCGGCTCCAGACGAGCATCGCCACCTGCTGCAGGATGATGGAAATGCCGATGGCGGTGATGAGCGGTGCCAGACGCGGCGCGCCGCGCAAGGGCCGGTAGGCCACGCGTTCCATCGTGTAGCCGACCGCCATGCACACGGGCACCGCGGACATCGCGCCGGCGAGGACCACCACCAGCGGCGGCAATCCGCTCGAGGCGGCCAGCGCGCCGATCACGCTGAGCCCGACCATGGCACCCACCATCACCACCTCGCCGTGCGCGAAATTGATCAGCTGCACGATGCCGTAGACCATCGTATAGCCGAGCGCGACGACGGCATACACGCTGCCGAGCGTCAGCCCGTTGATGATCTGCTGCAGGAAGATGTCCATCGAAGTGCGCTCAGGTTAAACAAAAACAGCACCCGAAGGTGCCGTTCTCGCACATCCAATCGGCCGGGCGTGGCGCTGGCCGCTACCTGCTTTCCCCGGCCGGCGCGGCTTGCGTGCCGTCGGATGCCGCAGCTTCAGCAGGCGCAGCCGCACCGCCCGCCTGCTGGACGAAGTCCTCGAACTTCACCATGCTGCCGCCCTTGATGATGGCGATGGGCTCGATCTTACCGGACTGGAGCGTGAAGATCGTTATCTCGGCGTCCTTGCGGTCACCCTTCTCGTCGAATTCGATCTTTCCACTCGCTCCCGAATAATCCAGCTTGTGCAGTTCGGGCAGGTACCTGGCCGGATCGACGGAATCAGCCTGCTGCATGGCGGAGATCAGCAGCCTGACGCTGTCATAGGTGAAGGGAGCGTAGATGATCGGGTCGGTATTGAAGCGCGCCCGGTAGGCGGCGATGAAGTCGGGGTTCGCCGCCTTGGCCGGAATGCCGGCCTGCGAGCAGATCAGGCCTTCTGCCGCTTCGCCCGCGAGTTGCGCCATCTTGTCGGTGCACGCGCCGTCGCCGAAGGCAAAGACCACGTTCATGCCGAGTTCCCTGCCCTGCCTGACCATGGGACCGGCGGCCGAATCCATGCCGCCGTAGAAGATCGCCTCCGGCTTCTTCCCGCGCAGCTTGGTGAGCACGGCCTTCCAGTCGCGCGTCTCGGTCGTCCCCTTCTCGCGCGGCAACACCTTCACGCCGGCTGCCTTCAGACTCTTCTCCACCTCGTTGGCCAGGCCCTCGCCATACGCGGACGCGTCATCGATCACCGCGACCAGTTTCGGCTTCTTCTCGGCGATCAGGTAGCTCGCCACGGCCGGCCCCTGCTGGTCATCGCGGCCGACGGTGCGGAAGGTCACCTTGAAACCCTGCTCGGTGAGCTTGGGGTTGGTGGCGGAGCCGGAGATCATGGGGATGCCGGCCTGCTCGTAGACGGCGGAGGCGGGAATCGTCACGCCCGAGTTCAGGTGCCCGACGACTCCGGCAACCTGAGCATCGACGAACTTCTGGGCGATGATCGGGCCCTTGTCGGGCTTGCCTTCGTCATCCTCGCTCATCAACTCGAAGGTAATCTTCTCGCCGCCGATGGTGATGCCCTTCCTGTTGGCTTCCTCGACTGCGAGAAGAGCCCCGTTCTCGTTGTCCTTGCCCAGGTGGGAGATATCGCCCGTGAGCGGCGCAGCGTGGCCGATCCTGACCATCCTGCCCGCGGACTGCGCGGCCGTCGAGGCGTCCGTGCCGGCGGCTGGCGCCGCTTCCTCCTGCTTGCCGCACCCGGCCAGGGCGACGGCACCGGCCGCAATCAGCACCGCGACGGTGGACTTGAGCTTCGATACCAGGTCGGTCGTTGTCATGGTTTCTCCAGGGGCACGCAGGGGCCTCAACCGCGCCGGATTATTCTCCGACCCCGTTCCGCTGTCAATTTTGCGACAAGTTTCATCGAGTTGAGTGTGCAGCCAAGCGCCTGGCGGGCACCGATCGGGATAGGGGCGGTCAGGTTACCTGACCGCTCCCCTCCCACACCACCCGGCATGCGGGTCCGCACCGGGCGGGTCGAGCGTCCGTTGCCGAAGCACCCATCGCCAGCAATTCCCGGTACGTCGT
>JADZGB010000022.1 GCA_020854105.1 Burkholderiales bacterium
GCCCCGGCTTTCGCCGGGGCGACGGCGGCAGTGTCATCCCGCCACGCCGGCGTGCGCCGGAGCGACGCCAGCATGGGGACGACGGTGTCCCTGCCGGCTTGCGCCGGGCGGCGCAGTACCCGCCTAGGGCATCAGGACCGTGGAGCCGGTGGTCTTGCGTGCCTCGGCTTCGCGATGCGCCCTGGCGGCATCCTTCAGCGCATAGGTCTGGTTGACCTCGATCCTGACCTTGCCCGACTGCACCACGTCGAACAGTTCACTCGCGCCGGCCTCGAGATCCGCGCGCCGCGCAGCGTACGTGTTGAGCGTCGGGCGCGTGACGTAGAGCGAGCCCTTGGCCGCGAGCAGGTTGAGATCGAACGCCGGCACCGGACCCGAGCCATTGCCGAACACGGCCAGCAGACCGCGCGGCTGCAGACAGTCCAGCGAACCCATGAAGGTATCCTTGCCCACCGAGTCGTACACGACCGGCACCTTCTTTCCGTTGGTGATCTCGAGCACGCGCTCGGCGAAATTCTCGCGCGTGTAGACGATCGTGTGCGTGCAGCCGTGCGCCTTGGCGATCTTCGCCTTCTCGTCGGTGCCAACCGTGCCGATCACCGTCACGCCAAGGGCCTTCAGCCACTGGCAGGCGATCAGCCCGACGCCGCCGGCCGCCGCGTGGAACAGCACGGTCTCGCCCTTCTCGACGCGATAGGTGCGGCGGATCAGGTACCAGACGGTAAGGCCCTTGAGCATCATCGCCGCGACGGTCTTGTCCTCGATCCCGTCCGGCACCTTCACCAGGCGGTCGCCCTTGATGATGCGCACTTCCGAGTACGCCCCCGGCGTCCCGCCGGCATAGCCGACCCGGTCGCCCGGCTTGACCCAGGTGACTTCCTTTCCGCACGCCTCCACCACCGCGCAGGCTTCCACCCCGATGCCGCTGGGCAGCGGCAGCGGATACAGGCCGCTGCGGTGATAGGTGTCAATGAAATTGAAGCCGATGGCGCTGTTGCGCACGCGCACCTCGTCCGGCCCCGGCTCGCCGACCTGTACGTCTTCGAGGACGAGGACGTCCGGGCCGCCGGTCTTGTGGAAACGAATTGCCTTGGTCATTGCTCTACCCCCCTTAGTCTCGTAGCCATCTATCGGATGAACTGATCCACGTACCCCGCGCCGAGGCCGCTCTTCCATCGGACGAGAACCGGAGACGGAATTCGGGGAACCGGCAAAGCGGCATAGCTTACCCCACGTGTCGCCGGCGCAGGCGCCAGCCGTCCGGCATGTGGTTTCCATCCGGTCCGGCATTTGCGTACAGTGGGCAGCCGACCACGGTCAAGGAGATCCGATGAGCCTGTCCTACGTCATGGCGTCTGCCGACAGTCCATGGAGCACCTATCTCGCGCAGATCGAGCGTGTGCTGCCCTATCTCGGCGGACTCGCGCGCTGGGCGGACACCCTGCGCAGGCCCAAGCGCACGCTGGTGGTCGACGTGCCCATCGAGATGGACGACGGCAGCGTGCGCCACTTCGAGGGCTATCGCGTACAGCACAGCCTCACGCGCGGACCTGGCAAGGGCGGGGTGCGCTACCACCCTGACGTCACGCTGGAAGAGGTGATGGCGCTGGCGGCCTGGATGACGATCAAGACGGCCGCGGTGAACCTGCCGTTTGGCGGCGCCAAGGGCGGCGTGCGCGTCGATCCGGTGCGCCTGTCGATCAAGGAGCTGGAGAAGCTCACGCGCCGCTACACCAGCGAGATCGGCATCATCATCGGACCGCACCAGGACATTCCTGCACCCGACGTGAACACCAACGCCCAGGTCATGGCATGGATGATGGACACCTACTCGATGAACGTCGGCGCCACCACCACCGGTGTCGTGACCGGCAAGCCGCTGCACCTGGGCGGATCGCTGGGGCGGGTGAAGGCCACCGGGCGCGGCGTCTTCATCACCGGACGTGAGGCAGCGCGTCGTCTGAACCTCGACCTGAACGGCGCGACAGTGGCAGTACAGGGCTTCGGCAATGTCGGCTCGGCGGCCGCAGAGCTGTTTCACCAGGCCGGTGCGCGCATCGTCGCCGTCCAGGACCAGGACGGCAGCATCGCGGACCCGCGCGGCCTCGATCTCGCGGCGCTGGTTCCGCACGTGCGCGCGCACGGCAGCGTCGCGGGCTTCACGCACGCCGAGCCGATCGACGCCGAGGCGTTCTGGGACGTCGACTGCGACATCCTCATCCCGGCCGCGCTGGAAGGCCAGCTCGACGCGCAGCGCGCGCGGCGCGTGAAGGCAAGGCTGGTGCTGGAGGGTGCGAACGGACCGACACTGCCGGGCGCCGACGACATCCTCGCCGAACGCGGCGTGCTGGTGGTGCCGGATGTCATCTGCAACGCCGGGGGCGTGACCGTCAGCTACTTCGAGTGGGTGCAGGATTTCAGTTCGTTCTTCTGGAACGAGGACGAGGTCAATCTGCGGCTGGACCGCATCATGGTCGATGCGCTGCGCCGTATCTGGGATACGGCCGATCGTCATCGCATCGCGCTGCGCACCGCCACCTTCGCCGTGGCGTGCGAGCGCATCCTGATGGCGCGCGAGGAACGCGGCCTGTACCCCTGAGCGCTGCTCACTCCCCCGCGAGCAGGCCGGCATTGCCGCCGGCGGCCGCGGTGTTCACCGTGAAGGTCTGCTCGACGCAGAAGCGCGGCAGGTAGTGCGGACCGCCGGCCTTCGGTCCGCTACCGCTCAGGCCCTGTCCGCCGAAGGGCTGCACACCGACCACGGCCCCGATCATGTTGCGATTGACATAGACGTTGCCCACGCGCGCGCAGGCGGCGATGCGTTCCGCCCTGCTGTCGATGCGCGTCTGGATCCCGAGCGTCAGGCCGTAGCCCAGAGCGTTGATCTCGCGCACGACGGCCTCCACCTCGCCGCGCCAGCGCACCACGTGCAGCACCGGACCGAAGATCTCCTCGCGCAGATCGGCAATGCGCGCGATCTCGAACATCACGGGTGCGAGCGCATCCGACGGGGCGCAATCCGGCAACGGCGTGCGGGCGAGCAGCGTCGCCTCGCGCTCGAGACGCGCGATGTGCCGCGCGATCCCGGCGTGCGCCTGATGATCGATGAGTGGGCCGACGTCGGTGGCAAGCACCCCCGCCTCGCCCACGCGCAGCTGCGCCATCGCGCCGGCGAGCATGTCGATCACGCCCCGTGCGATGCTCTCGTGCAGCACCAGGAGGCGCAGCGCCGAGCAGCGCTGGCCGGCACTGCGGAAGGCGCTCTGCACGACGGCATCGACCACCTGCTCGGCCAGCGCGCTGCTGTCGACGATCATCGCGTTGAGCCCGCCGGTCTCGGCGATCAGCGGCACGATCGGACCCTCCTTCGACGCGAGGGCGCGCGCGATGTGTCGCGCCACTTCGGTCGAACCGGTGAAGCACACGCCGCCGGTGAGCCAGTGTGCCACCAGGGCGGCACCCACGCGTTCGCCCGCACCGTGCACCAGCGCCAGCACTTCGCGCGGGACCCCGGCCCGATGCAGGAGCTCGACCAGGCGCCGTGCGATCGCCGGAGTCTGCTCCGCCGGCTTCGCCGCCACGGCATTGCCCGCGACCAGTGCGGCAGTCACCTGGCCGGTGAAGATGGCCAGCGGGAAGTTCCACGGGCTGATGCACACGAACACGCCGCGCCCCTGCATGCGCAGCTCGTTGCGCTCGCCGGTCGGCCCCGGCAGCGTCTGCGGCACCAGGCGCTCCCGCGCCTGCGCGGCGTAGTACCGGCAGAAGTCGATCGCTTCGCGCACTTCGGCCAGTGCATCGCTCGCGGTCCTGCGACCTTCACCGATGACCAACGCGCAGAGCGGCGCCAGATCCGCCTCCAGCAGATCCGCGGCCCGGTCCAGCACCGCGGCGCGTGCCTCCACGCCGCGCTCATTCCAGGCGCCGGCTGCCGCGTGCAGCCCGCGCATGCACGCGTCGATCTCGCCCTCCGGGGTCTCGCGCACTGGCTCGATCCGCACACCGGCCAGGGCCCGGTCGAGCGGCGCGCGCATATGCGCACTGAACAGATCCAGCCCCGCCGCGTTGACGCGCACGGGTGCGTAGAGCTCGCGTGGCAGCGGAAGGCCCGATTCGTGATTCTCGATGACCGGTGCGCGCAGCAGATCGGCGACGCCCAGGCCCGGGTCGGCCATCCGGTGCACGAAGGAAGTGTTGGCTCCGTTCTCGAGCAGCCGCCGTACCAGATAGGCGAGCAGGTCGCGTTGCGCGCCGATCGGTGCGTACACCCGCAATGGCAGTTGCGGGTAAACGTGCACGACTTCGCGATAAATCGCCTCACCCATGCCGTGCAGCCGCTGCATCTCGAAGGGCGTGCCCGCGTCCCCTGCCATCTGCAGGACGGCGGAGATGGTGGCAGCGTTGTGTGTCGCGAACTGCGGATAGACACTGCCGTCGCGCACCGCGCAGGTCAGCAGCGCACGCGCGCAGGCCAGATAGGCGATGTCGGTGTGATTCTTGTGCGTGAAGACGGGGTAGCCGGACAGGCCGAGTTCCTGGGCGCGCTTGATCTCGGTATCCCAGTAGGCGCCCTTGACCAGCCGCACCATCAGGTGCAGGCCGTGGCGCTCGCCGATGTCCGCCACCGCCTGCACCGTCTCCAGCGAGCGCGTCTGATAGGCCTGGACCGCCAGTCCCAGTCCGCGCCATCGACGATATCCGGCCGCCACGCGCGCGGCGAGCGCGTCGAAGACATCGAGCGCCAGTTCCAGACGTTCGCTCTCCTCGGCATCGACGGTCAGATGGATCCCGGCATGCGCCGCGGCCTCGCACAAGCGCCAGGCGCGCGGCACCAGTTCGGCGAGCACGCGTTCGCGCTGCGACTCCTCGTAGCGGGCGAACAGGGCACTGAGCTTGATCGAGATGCCGTCGCTTCGTTCCGGTCCCCGACCGCCCGCATCGCGGGCGAGGCGCGCAATGGCCGCGGCGTATGCCTCCAGGTGGCGCTGCGCGTCGGTATCGCTGCGCGCGCCCTCTCCGAGCGCGTCGTAGGAGAAGCGCAACGCGGCGTGGCTCCGGCGCTGTGCATGGGCCGCCTCGATCGCCTCGTCGATGCCGGCCGCGAGCACGAACTGGCGGCCGAGCAACTGGATGGCGCGCACGGCGGCCCCCACCACCGCGCGCGCGCCCAGACGTTCGAGCAGGCTGTCGTGCGCACGCGCGGCCTCGTCGTGCAGCAGGCGCCTGGACAGCGTGATGGCCGCGCCGGAAAGCGTCCCCAGCAGGCGTCGCCCCGTGTCCGCGTCGTCGCTGCTGCGCGGATCGAAGTCGGCGCGTGCGAGCTGGTCCGCAGTCAGCGCGATGGCGGTGTCGACGTCGGGCACGCGCAGCAGCGCCTCGGCCAGGCGCATCAACACCAGCCCCTCCTCGCTCGAGAGCGGATACTCGCGCAGGAGGGATTCCAGCGTCCAGAAGGGCGCCGGATGCGCCCGCACTGCCTGCACCCAGGGGGCGGCGGCTGCGGCGACGCCGGCCCAGTCCATTGGCCCGAGCGCGCGCAGGGCGGCACGCACCGGTTCGTGCCCGGGCCGGCAGGGCGAGGGCAGGCGCGGGGGCGGTGCACGATGCAAAGTCGGCATGCGGGACTTCATCGTCGGGGATCCGTCTGTCAGACCGCCGCGCCGACGCTGAATTCCCGACGCGTCGCGCCGTCATCGCACACGGCCGGCCTCTTCACCCCGGCGAGAGCCGGGGCGGGCACGCGCCGACAGGCCGACGCCGAGCGGCGCGGTGCAGTTCAGCAGCGGGGCGTCAGCGCATGTCGCTGGAGCGCGGACAGCGGGGCATAGCGAAGGACGTTCTCGTGCGTGGCCTCGAGCACCACCGCTGGGGCCTTGCCGGCCTCCCAGGCCTCGATCCAGCGCAGCACGTGCAGGCACCAGCGGTCGCCCGGCTCGAGGCCATGGAAACGCATCCCCGGCCGCGGTGTGCTGAGGTCATTGCCGCGCCCCATGGAGAAGGCGAGGAACTCGGCGGTAATCTTCACGCAGACGAGATGCGCGACGTCGCCCTCGCCGTAGGTGGCGCAGCAGCCATCCCGAAAATAACCCGTCAGCGGATCATAGCTGCATGCCTGCAGCGGTCCGCCGAGGACGTTCCTTTCCTGCGTCGATGCCCGGCCCATGCCAGTCATTCTACCGGTGCGCCGTCCCGCTCACTCCGTCACGGCCAGCCGTGCCACGTGCGTGGCCATGCCGCCCCGGTCGTCGCGCCAGGTGAACTTCATCTCGCCGCTGCGTGTGGCACGGACGTGAAAAAGGAAATAGGGATTGGTGGACACCGCCGGGTGCAGCGTGACGCGGAACACCTCGCGGCCGTCGTACTCGCACACGAAGCTCTGCACGATCTCGCGTGCGATCGGCTTGCCGACGTTGCTGAGGCGGAAGCCCGATTCCATCGGGTGGTCGATCATCGCGCGGATCTCGATCACCTCGTCCGCCTTTGCCGTCTCCGGCACACGCACCCGCGGATTGCCGAGCTTCACAGGCCGCACCCCGCAACGGTCACTTCGACGTGCACCGCCGAGGACCAGAGCGAATCGTCGTTCAGCACGGCCACGGCAAGGATCTGCTGCGAATCGGCGATCCGGATGCGCGAGGACACGCGCGCCCGGCCGTTGTGCGGCCCCAGTTCGACATCGAGCACGCGCGGCTGCGGATTCTTCTCCGCGAAGAGGTGGATGCGTCGGACGTAATCCTGCCCGGTCATCGGACTGTCGACGCTGACCGTGACCGGTACCACGGCGCCGTTCTCGGCGAGCCTGGGCAGTTCGAGCCTGACCTTTCCGTCGCGCAGCGGCCGTTCGCCGAACAGCTCGCGCAGGACGCCGCCGAGTTCGTCCGGCGTCGCGCGCGCCGGACGAACCACCAGCAGCGCCGTCACGCCGACCAGCTGGCGCAGGGCGCGGCGGCGGGAGAGGGAGGATGCGCTCGCCATGCCGGTTCCCGAGCTTCCACCGGAGTGACCGCCGCCCATTTCACGCGTAGCTGAACCCGTGGTTCTTGAGCGGCAGCGTGCGGATGCGCTTGCCGGTCGCCGCAGCGAGCGCATTCACCAGCGCCGGCAGCAGGCTGCCGATCGGCGGCTCCCCCACCCCACCCCAGAAACCACCCGTGGGCACCAGTACCGCCTCGATCTTCAACGGCGTCTCGGACAGGCGCAGCAGCGGATAGTCGGAGAAGTTGCTCTGCACCACGCGGCCGTTCTCGATCGTGATCTCCTCGTGCATGAGTGCGCTCAGCCCCCAGATCACACCGCCCTCGATCTGCCCGATCACCGCATCCCTGTGGCAGACGTAGCCGCAGTCGATGCCGAGCACGACGCGCCCGACGTCGATCGTGGTGGCATCCTTCATCGCCAGCTCGACCACCGCGGCGGTGAAGCTGCCATACGAATCCACCACCGCGATGCCCCGATGCACGCCTTTGGGCAGCGGCGCGCCCCAGCCGGCGGCCTTGGCCACCGCATCGAGCACGCCCAGATCCTTCCTGCCTTGCAGGAAGGGCCGGCGGAACTCGTACGGATCCTTGCCGGCAGCCACTGCCAGCTCGTCGATGAAGCACTCGCGCGCGATCGGGTTGTTGGTGTGCGCCACCGCACGCCAGAAACCAGGCGGCACGTGGGTATTGCGCATCGCGTACTCGTTGGTGAAGTTCGCCACCTTGTACGGGTTGTCGGAGAATCCGCGCGTATTGATCGGATCGACGCCGTTCTTGATCTCGATGCCGGGCAGGCGCACGGTGCTGACGATCGACTGGTCGGCCTGGCGCACGTGCCAGCCGATCCAGTTGCCCTGCGCATCGAGCGCGCCACGCAGCTTGACCAGACTCACCGGACGATAGCGGCCCTGCTGCATGTCCTCCTCGCGCGACCACTGCACGCGCACGGGGGTGCCGCGCATCTGCTGGGCGATGATCACCGCCTGCTTCGTGTACTCCTGGTGCGGTCCGCGCCGGCCGAAGCCGCCGCCCGCGTGCATCTTGTGCACGTACACCTGTTCCAGCGGGATGCCGGCCGCCTCGGACGCCGCCGCCATGGTGGCCTCGCCGTTCTGCGTGCCGCACCAGACATCCACCTTGTCGTCCGTCACGACCGCCGTGGCGGTCTGCGGCTCCATCGTGGCGTGGTTCATGTACGGGTTGTAGTACTCGGCCTCGATGACCTTGGCCGCGCCCTTGGCGATGGCATCGAAGTCGCCGTCCTCGCGCGCCACCGGCGTGCCCGCCTCGTCGATGCCGGTGCGAAGGAACTGCATGATCGATGCACTGGACACCTTGGCGTCCTCGCCGACGTCCCACTCGATCGGCATCGCCTTCAACGCCTGATTGGCGCGCCACCAGTTGTCGGCCACCACCGCGACCCAGTCCGGTCCCGCGACGACCTTCTTCACGCCGCGCAGGCCGGTGATCTTCGACTCGTCGTAGCGCCTGACCTTGCCGCCGAACACCGGCACCTGCGCCACCGAGGCGTGCAGCATGCCGGGCAGGCGCACGTCGGCCGCATAGACCTGCCTGCCGGTGGTCTTGTCCGGGATGTCGAAGCGTGCCGGCGACGTGCCGATGATCTTCCACTCCTTCGGATCCTTGAGCCTGGGCTCCTTCGGGGCCTCGAGCTTCGAGGCCGCTGCTGCGACCTTGCCGAACGTCGTGGTCCTGCCGCCCGGGTGCGAGATCACGCCGTTCGAGACCGTGCACTCCGACGCCGGCACGCCCCACTCCTGGGCCGCGGCGGTCACGAGCATCTGGCGCGCGGCTGCGCCGGCTTCGCGCATGTACTTGTTGGAATCGCGGATGCCGCGGCTGCCGCCGGTGGACATGGAACCGAAGATGCGGTTGCGGCGGATGTGATCGTTCACGTCCGCGTACTCGGCCCGCACCTTGCTCCAGTCGGCCTCGAGTTCCTCTGCCACCAGCTGTGCCAGACCGGTGAAGGTGCCCTGACCGAGTTCGGAGCGCGCGATGCGCACGATGACCGTGTCGTCCGGCTGGATCACCAGCCAATGGGTGACCTCCGGCACACCGGAGGCGGCGGTGGCGGCGAGCGCCTCGCCGGGGAAGCGCACCCCGAGCACGAGGCCGCCGGTGACGGCGGCTGACCTGACCAGGAAGCTGCGGCGGTCACTGCTGAAGTTGGCGTTCATCCGGTCGTCTCCTTACGCCTGGCTGGCGGCAGCACGGATGGCGGCGCGCACGCGATGGTAGGTGCCGCAGCGGCACAGGTTCGTCATGCCGGCGTCGATGTCGGCATCGGTCGGATCGCGGTTCTGTTCGAGCAGCGCCGCCGCGGACATGATCATCCCGCTCTGGCAATAACCGCACTGGGGAACCTGCAACTGCACCCAGGCCTTCTGCACCGGATGGCTGCCGTTGGCAGACAGGCCCTCGATGGTGGTCACGCTCTTGCCTTCCACCGACGAGATCGGCACCACGCATGCGCGTGCCGGCTTGCCGTCGACGTGCACCGTACAGGCGCCGCAGGCCGAGATGCCGCAGCCGTACTTGGTGCCCGTCAGTCCGAGCTCGTCACGCAGCACCCACAACAGGGGCATGTCGGGCTCGACATCCACGTTCACTTGTTTTCCGTTGACCTGGAGTGATGGCATTGCAAGCTCCTTTCTGTGAGAGAGGATTGAGGAGTTGTTTGCCTGGGGGAAATCCCGATGCGGGGCACCGGTTCTGCGCCGGGATGAGCACTCAGACACGAGCGCGCGCATTCGGTTCCGGAGGCCTCGAAACGCATCCCGCGTTACGGTCGCGGACGACGCAGGATTCGAAGCGCGAACGGCGAGAGCCACACCAGGATCGTGAACACGCCCAGCGCACCGGCGATGGGACGCTCGAAGAACGCCAGCCAGCTACCCTCGGCCTTGATGAGCGAGGTTGCAAAATTTTCCTCGAACATCGAACCGAGCACCACGCCGAGGATCAGCGGGGCGATGGGAAAGCCGTTGCGCTCCATGAAGAAGGCCGCCACGCCCGCCACCAGCATGACGCCGATGTCGAAGGCGGTGTTGTTGATGGCGAAGGAGCCGACCATGCAGAAGGCCAGGATCACCGGCATGAGCGCCTGGCGCGGCACGCGCAGGATCTGCTTGTACAGCCTGATCGCGAGCAGCCCGAGCGGCAGCATCAGCAGGTTGGCGAGGAAGAACACGATGAACACCGCATAGATGTTCTCCGGGTTGTTCAGGAAGATGGCGGGCCCGGGGTTCATGCCCTTCATGTAGAGCACGCCGATGGCGATCGCCGTGATCGAATCGCCGGGGATGCCGAACACCAGGGCCGGGATCCAGGCTCCGGACAGTGCGCCGTTGTTGGCCGCTCCGCTCTCGACCACGCCCTCGACGTGGCCGGTGCCGAATTTCTCCGGCGTCTTCGAGAACCGCTTCGAGATCGCGTAGGAGATCCACGCGGCGATGTCAGCGCCGGCCCCAGGCAAGGCTCCGATCGCCGTTCCCACTGCACTGCCGCGGAAGATCGCCAGGGGATAGCGGCGGATCAGTGCCCACTGCCCCGCGAACACGTTGCCGAACCGCTCCTGGGCCAGCGTCAGGCGCGATTCACCCGTGGACACCACGAAGCGCAACACCTCCGACACGGCGAACATGCCGACCATCAACGGAATGAACGAGATGCCGCCGAGCAGGTCGTCGGATCCGAAGGTGAAGCGCGGGTGCGCCGCCGGATTGTTCAAGCCGATGGTGGCGAGCAGCAGGCCCAGCAGCAGCGAGACGAAGCCCTTCAGGGGCCGGTCGGAGGCGATGAACACCGCGCACGTCAGACCAAGGAGGACCAGCCAGAAGTACTCGAAGGAGCTGAAGTTCAGCGCCACTTCGGCCAGTGCCGGGGCCGCCGTCACCAGCACCAGCGTGCCGAGCAGTCCCCCGATGGCGGAGAACACCAGCCCGGCGCCGAGCACCAGTTCCGCCTGGCCCTTGCGCGTCATGCGATAGGCCTCGTCGGTGTAGGCGGCCGAGGCCGGCGTGCCGGGCATGCGCAGCAGCGCCCCGGGGATGTCTCCGGAGAAGATCGCCATCGCCGTGCAGCTGACGATGGCGGCCACCGCAGGCACCGACGGCATGAAGAACGTGACAGGCACCAGCAGGGCAGTGGCCATGGTCGCCGTCAGCCCCGGAATCGCCCCCACGAACAGGCCGAACAGCGACGAGGCGAGGATCACCCCGAGCACGTAGGGATCGGCGACCAGCGAGAAGGCCAGGGCGATCGATTCCATCCGCTCGGCCTACCAGGCGTACTCGATGAGCAGCCCCCAGGGCAGGGCCACCTTCAGCAGGGTGTAGAAGACGTGGTGGATGGCGAGCGATACCAGCACGGCGAGCGCGAGCGCGGCGATCCAGCGCACGCCGCAGGCGCGCAGGACGACCAGGAGCGAGAGCGGCGCCGCGACCAGATAGCCGAGCGTCTCCGAGAAGGCGATGTAGAAGGCGACCGCGCCGATGACGGCGAGGAAGGCGAAGACCAGCCGCGGACTGGTCACCCATGCATCCCACTCGACCAGAGGATGGCGCGGGCTCGCGCGCAGTGCGCGCACGATCAGCACGAGGCTGCACAGGATCAGCCCGACCGCGACCAGGGACGGCAGCACCGATGGACCGAAGTTCTGGCCGGGCATGTCCGGAAAGGCCGAGACGTGCACCAGCAGCACCAGCGAGAAGGCGATCAGCAGCAGACCAACGAGGCCGTCGTTGAGTTTCACGCGCGGCCTATTTCGCCAGGCCCACCGTCTTCATCAGCTTGCCGAGCTGGGCGTCCTCTCTCGCCATGAACTGCGCGAATGCTTCCGGCTCCATCCACTGCGAACCGAACCCGCGCTCCTTCATGAAGGTCTGGAATTCCTGGCTCTCGTACGCCTTCTTCACTGCCATGCGCAGGCGCGCCTCGACGTCTCGGGGCAGCTTCCTCGGTGCGGCCACGCCGCGCCACACACCCGAGATCCACGTGCTGCCCACCGCCTGCTTCACCGTGGGCACCTGCGGGAACAGGGCAGAAGGCTTGTCCGCCATGATGGCCAGGCTGCGCACCTTGCCCGCCTCCATCAGCGCACGCGCCTCCGGGTGCGAACCCGGAATGATCTGCACACCGTCTGCGACCAGGTCGAGCAGACCCGCGGCATTGCTGGCGCTGGGCACGAACGGCACGGTCGAGGGATCGATCTTCTGCTCCAGGAGCAGGCCGTAGAGCGACAGGTGCCAGCTGCCACCATGACCGGTGCCCGAGGCCTTCAGCTTGCCGGGCTGTGCGCGCACCGCGGCGAGCAGTTCCCCGAGCGACTTGTAGGGTGCATCGGCACGCACCTGGATTGCGGCAGGATCGATGTTCACCAGACCCAGCGGGGTGAATGACGCGCCGGAGATCCGCGTCAGACCCTGGTGGTGCATCATGCCGATCTCCGAGGTGATCAGGCCGATGGTGTAGCCGTCCGGCCGCGCGCCGACGATGGCCGCATGCCCGACCACGCCGTTGCCTCCGGTGCGGTTCATCACGTTGACCGGTTTGCCCAGGTCGCGCTCCATCAGCGTGGCGAGCATCCGTCCCACGGCGTCGGTGCCGCCGCCCGCGCCCCACGGCACGATGAAGGTGATGGGGCGATTGGGGTAGTCGGCGAGCGCGCCGCCCGATGCCAGCATCAGGATGGCCGCGCCGAACGCACCCAGGTATCGGCCGGTGAGCCGCATGCAATCTCCTCGATTCTTCATCGTCGCTCTGTACGGCGACGCTCGCGGAATTGTAGCGGGAACCGCCGGCGCCTTCGTGCTCGCAGCTAGAGTCGTGAGGAGAACGGCCCTGCGTCAGGCGCTTCCGTCATCCCGGCGCAAGCCCACTGCTGTCCGGAATAATTTGCGGTAAGTGCGCGGAAGGCGTTGCGGTGATTGGCTATTCGGGAATCCAGGGGTTGGTGCCGAATCTCTCGGATTCGCTGGGTCCCGGCGTTCGCCGGGACGACGGTGGACTCAGCGTGCCGGCTGCCAGCGCTGGATGAAGTCGCGGATCTGCGGATAGATCATGTCGCGGAACTTGCGCCCGCTGAAGATGCCGTAGTGCCCCACTCCCTGGGCCATGAGGTGCTTGCGCCTCTCGGAGGGAATGCGCGAGGCGAGCCCGTGCGCCGCCTCAGTCTGGCCGTTGCCGGAGATGTCGTCCAGTTCGCCTTCCACCGTGAACAGTGCGGTCTTTCTGAGCGCGGACGGCTCCACCCTCGCGCCGCGCACTTCCCACTTGCCCCTGGCGAGGAGGAAGTCCTGGAACACCACGCGGATCGTGTCCAGGTAGTACTCGGCAGGCATGTCGAGCACGGCGTTGTATTCGTCATAGAAGCGGCGGTGTCCCTCCGCGCTGTCGCCATCGCCCACCACCAGGTGGTTGAAGAAGTCGCGATGCGCCTGAATGTGCCGATCGGCGTTCATGGCCATGAACGACATGTGCTGCAGGAAGCCGGGATAGACCCGGCGCATGAACCCCTCGTAGTTGAAGGGCACGCGGTAGATGACCTTGTCCTCGAACCACGAATGAGGCCGGTCCATCGCCAGTTCGTTCACCACCGTAGGGCTGCGGCGAGTGTCGATCGGACCGCCCATCATCACCGCGACGCTCGGCGTACAAGGATCGTTCTCCTGCGCGAGCAGGGAGATCGCCGCCATCACGGGCACGGTGGGCTGGCACACGGACACCGTCGCGATGCCGGGCCCCAGCAGCCGAATGAAGCGCTTGCAGTATTCGACGTAGTCGTCGAGGTGGAACGGCCCCTCGGACAGGGGCACCATGCGCGCATCGAGCCAGTCGGTGATGTACACGTCGAAGTCGCGCAGCATGGTGCGCACGGTATCGCGCAGGAGCGTGGCGTGGTGCCCGGACAGCGGCGCGAAGATCAGCACCTTCGGCCCCGGCGCCGGCATCGCCTTGCGGAAGCGCAGCAGATCGCAGAACGGCTCGCTGTGCACGCGCTCGATGCTGATCGCGACGTCGCGACCACCGGCGTTGACATGCGTGATGTTCCAGCCCGGCTTGTGATACGAACGCATGAGCCGCGCCATCAGTTCGCTGCTGGCGGCAACGTGCCGGCTCATCGGCGTGTAGGCGAACGGGCTGTAGGGACTGCTGAAGAGGCGATGGCTGGTGTCGATCCAGGCTACCAGCGGAGCGGAAATGGTCTTTTGGAACTCGTGCAGCTCGTACAGCATCCTGCCCTCCGTCGGCACTGGTTCGCGAGCCGCCTCCAAAGCCATGCGAACCGCGCCGCCCTTGTATTGAACTTTATTCTGTCGGCAATAGGCGAAAGCACTCTAATCAGGGGGTCACGACACGTCAAGTCGTTTCCGGGAACAGTCGTTTCCGGGAGCGCACGCGTGCGGTCGCGTTGATCGGGCAGGGGCGTTCCCACGGGCCCGCTCTGGACCGTCCCGAACTCCCCACCGCAAAGCCCGTGCCTGCGGCCGCCTATTGCAGGGCCAGCGGCGCTTCGTCCAGCGCCGCGGCCTGCTCGCGCAAGGCGAGGATGTGGTCCTGCCAGTAGCGCTGGGTGTTGAACCAGGGGAAGGCGGCCGGGAAGGCGGGATCCTGCCAGCGCAGCGCCAGCCAGCCGGCGTAGTGGATCATGCGCAGCGTTCGCAGCGGCTCGATCAGTCGCAGCTCGTGCAGATCGACCTCGCCGAACTCCCAGTAGCCGTCGAGGACCCAGCGCAGCTGCTGCACGCGCGCCTCGCGCTCACCGGAAAGCAGCATCCAGATGTCCTGCACCGCAGGGCCCATGCGGGCATCGTCGAGATCGACGAAGTGCGGTCCGTCCTCCGCCCACAGCACGTTGCCTGGATGGCAGTCGCCGTGCAGGCGCAGATGGCCGATCGGACCCGCCTCCTCGAACGCTGCGCGGATGCGCGCGACGAGCCGCGGAACCAGCGACTGATATGCGGGCCGCAGGTCCTGCGGGACGAAGCCGTGCTCGAGCACGTAGGCCATGGGCGCCTCGCCGAACGAGGCGATGTCGAGCGTGGGCCGGTGCACGAAGGGCTGCAGGGCGCCGATCGCGTGAATGCGCGCGATGAAGCGCCCCATCCACGTGAGGGTGTCCTGTGCCTCGAGTTCCGGCGCACGCCCGCGCTGGCGTGGATAGAGCGCGAAGCGAAAATCGTCGAAGGCGTGCAGCGTGCGCCCGCCGGAGTCCAGCGGCGCCACCACCGGCAGCTCGGCCTGCGCCAGCGCCAGCGCGAACGCGTGTTCCTCGAGGATCGCCTCCCCGCTCCAGCGCCCCGGACGGTAGAACTTGACGATCAGCGGCTGCCCGTCCTCGATGCCGACCTGGTAGACGCGGTTCTCGAAACTATTGAGGGCGAGCAGCCGACCATCACTGCGCACGCCGGTGCTGTCCACCGCGTCGAGGATGAGGTCGGGCGTGAGGCGCTCGTACGGATGGGCGGACAAGGGAGCGGCGGCATCGTGCATCCAGCCATTCTAAGCGTGCACGCCCCTTGCCGCCCCTCGCGGCACGCCGGGATCTGGCATGCTCGGCCCTGCCCTCGCCTCGCGGAGCCGGACCGATGTTTCGAACCCTTGCGTGCGCACTGACCCTCGCCGTCCCGCTCGCCACCCTCGCCTACGAGGCGGCCGCGGCCTCTCCGTGCGCCGCGGCAGGGGCAGCCGAGCGGCGCCTCGTGACCGAGAGCTTCACCATCGCCTCGGACACCCCGGGCATCGCGCTCTACCTGCGCAACAAGCGCCCGGCCGATCTCCGGTCGTTCTCGGCGCAGCGCACCCTGCTCTACGTCCACGGGGCGACCTATCCTTCCGAGACGGCCTTCGACCTGCCGCTGGAGGGCATGTCCTGGATGGACTACGTCGCATGCCACGGCTGGGACGTCTATCTGGTGGATGTGCGCGGGTACGGCCGTTCGAGCCGGCCGCCGGAGATGGACCAGCCGGCGGAACACAATGCTCCGATCGTGGATACGTCCGTGGCCTCGCGCGACGTCTCCAGCGCCGTCGGACACGTGCTCGCGCGCCGTAGGCTGGAGCGGCTGAATCTGCTCGGTTGGTCGTGGGGCACGTCGATCATGGCGACCTATGCCGCCGCGAATCCCGACAAGGTGCAGCGGCTGGTGCTGTATGCGCCGCTGTGGCTGCGCCAGACGCCGTCGCTCATCGGCAGTGACGGGCCGCTGGGCGCCTACCGCCAGGTGAGCCGGGAGCAGGCACGCAAGCGCTGGCTCGCGGGAGTCCCGGCAGACCGGCAGGCCGACCTGATTCCGCAGGGCTGGTTCGAGGCTTGGGCGGATGCGACCTGGGCGACCGATCCCGCGGCCGGCAAGTGGAACCCGCCGATGCTGCGTGCGCCCAACGGGGTGGTCAAGGACGTGCGCGAGTACTGGGCAGCGCAGCGGCCGTACTACGACCCGCGCGCGATCCGCGCCCCGACCCTGCTGGTGCACGGCGAGTGGGACCAGGACACGCCGGGCTACATGGCGCAGGCGATCTTCGGCCTGCTGGAGAACGCGCCCTGGAAGCGCCTGGTAGTGATCGGAGAGGGCACGCACACGGTGATCATGGAGCGCAACCGCATGCAGCTCCTGCGCGAGGTGCAGCTGTTCCTGGACGAGCCGGCGCCGACCGGTCCATGAGTGAAGGCGCCCGTCGGCGCACCGATGCATCGCGCATGAGCCGACGAGCGCGCGATCAGTGCGGGCTGAACCGTCCAGCGCGGAACTGTTCGGGATCCGACACCCGTGCAACGACGTGGACGTTGCCCACGCGGCAGTCCTCGAGCAGCTGAAGGATCTCGCGCAGGACGGCGTCCCAGTCCTCGCACGGGTGCAGGCGGCGCTCGTGCACGTCCACGCGGTTCTCCGCGAACGGCGATGCGAAGCGCAGGCCGACTGCGCCGCCGGTCAGGGCCGCCACGCTGACGTCCGGCTCGCCGGTTTCGCTGCGGAAACGTCGCAGCGCGCGGCTGACGAACGCCTGCAGGCCCAGCTCCTGTTCCGCCGCGCTGCCCGCCGCAATGGCCCGCAGGATTGCGGCCGGCGGCCGCGGGATCGCCACCACACTCGTGCCTTCGCCCTGCAGCTGTGCGGACAGCTCGCGCGTGAACGGCACGCCCCAGGTCGAGATCGCGGAGGCGGTCTCCAGGAACGTCGACGCATTGGCCGGCGACACTGCGGCACCGGCCAGGAAACGCAGGTGCACGCTCTCGTCCTGGCCCGGCAGGATCAGGTCATCGGGCGGCAGTTCGAACCAGCCGTCGCCCGCTGCGGCCTCGTCCGTTGCGCGTGCGAAACGGCGCAGGCGCGCCCACGACAATCCCTCCAGGGCACCGGCCCCGCACAGGGCGTTGCCGGTGCCGAAGTTGGTCACCGGTCCGAGCGCGCCGCTCCCGCGCAGCACATCGCGCAGCCGTTCCACGTCCGGCAGTGTCGCGGGAATGCGTACCCCGGCGCGGCCGCCTGCGACGATCGCCACGGGAATGGCGAACAGGCGCGTCGCCAGTCCGCCGGGCTCGGGCTCCATCGCCTGCTCGAGCGCCGCTGCCATGTCGCGCCAGACACCTGGCGAGGGAGCGCGACCGAGCGCCTCGCGCAAGGCACTCTCCTGCCCTGCGTCTAGCGCATCGGCATATCGGGCGGCCAGCGCCGCGAAGGGCTCGCCGGACCAGCTGTCTTGCGTCGCGGCAGACGCGGCGGACATTGCAAGCGCTGCTTCCACGAAGGGATCATCATTGGGTGCTGCGACGCAGCGAGGATCGGACGGCAGATTCATTCGGATACACCGGATTCGAAGCCAGGACAGGAACGCGCCGGGCGAGGCAACTATCCCTTGACAGATCCGCCCCGGCGTGGAGAAGATGCCATTCCGGCACGCGACGTCTTATTTAATTGTCCTGATGCGACGCGAACGGAAGGGCTAAGCGAATCCAGCCTTATAGCAGATCAACAATGTGGAGGAGTCCACCCATGAGCGAAAGACCAGCAGGTTGGCTGTCGGACAAGGAACTCGAAGAAGTTCTGCCTGCAGAAACGGCGGCGTTCCGGTCGCCTATCCCGACCCAGATCGTTTCCACCGGCGAGTTCAATCCGCCTCCCCAGACCGAGCAGCAACGCCAGGTCGAGGGATTGATCAAGGAGTACGGGGACAAGTACGCGAAGTATCACGGCGTGGATCGCCGCACCTTCCTCGCGTCTGCCTCCGGCTTCGCCGCCGCCTTCCTGGCGATGAACCAGGTGTTCGGGCCGGTGTTCCAGGTCTCCGAAGCCGAGGCCGCGGACCGTGACATGGCCGACGAGCGGGCCAAGAAGCTCTCGAAGCAGTTCATCTTCGACGACCAGACGCACTTCGTGCGCGAGGATTTCGACAAGGAAGGAATCCTCGGCCTGGGCAAGTACGCGCTCGAGCACTGGAACCCGGACATGGCGAAGACGCCGATGACGCTGGCGCGCTACAAGTTCGAGAACTATCTGAAGGAGATCTACATGGACAGCGACACGAAGGTCGCGCTGCTGTCCAGTGCTCCGTTCGACGATGAGAGCTGGTACCTGCTGTTCAACGACCAGTTGCGCGATGCACGCTCGCTGGTCAACGGCATCTCCGGCAGCCGCCGCATGCTCTCGCACGCGGTGTTCACGCCCGGATCCCCCGGCTGGATGGAGGAGGTCGACAAGTCGATCTCCGAGTACAAGCCCGATTCATGGAAGGGCTACACCATCGGTGACCCGCTGTCGCCCTCGACCAAGGGCACCGCCTGGCGCCTGGACGACGAGAAGCTGGTCTATCCGTTCTACGAGAAGGCGCGCAAGTCCGGCCTGAACAAGATCATCTGTATTCACAAGGGGCTGCTGCCGCGCGACTACGAAAAGTCCTGGCCCGGCGTGTGGAAGTACGCCACCGTGGAGGACGTGCCGAAGGCGGCCAAGGACAACCCCGACTTCCTGTTCATCATGTATCACGGTGCATTGCGGCCGTTCCTGGAGGATCCCTCCTACGAACTCGATCTGTTCGAGAAGACCGGCGAGATCCGCTGGGTGACGCACCTGGCCCGCATCCCGAAGGAGCACGGCGTCAAGAACGTGTACGGGGAACTGGGGTCCACCTTTGCCGTCGCCGCCGTTGCCAACCCGCGCTTCGCGGCTGCCGTGGTAGGCGCGCTGGTCAACGGCATGGGCGTGGATCACGTGGTGTGGGGCACGGACTCGGTGTGGTACGGCTCGCCGCAGTGGCAGATCGAAGCCATGCGCCGGATCGAGATCCCCGATGACATGATGAAGAAGCACGGCTGGAAGATTAAGCTCGGCGACGCCGACGGCGAAGTCAAGCGCAAGATCTTCGGCCTGACCTCCGCACGCCTGTACAACTACAAAATCACTGCGGACGTGATGGAGAAGCTCGGCACCGACAAGCTGGCACAGATGAAGGATGCCTACGAGCGTGACGGCGGTCAACGCAGCAACGCGGCCTACGGCTACATCGGCAAGGCCAAGGTCTAGGCAAGCGGACCTGCATGCAGGATGCGACGGGGATCTTCGGGTTCCCGTCGTCGTTTCATCACACCACGGTATCCGTCAACCCGGCGAAGTCCAGCCCCGGAAACCACTTCGTCGCCCCGGCGCGTGAGAATCTGCCTCGGAATGCTTTAATCCGGGGCCGGGGCCCAGCGCAACAGAAGCGGCTCTTCTCCGCTTTGGCTGGACCCCGGCTTTTGCCGGGATGACGGTGCTTCCGCCGAGACGGCGCAGCTTGCGTCGCGATCAGCGACCCTTGAACTGCGGCCCGCGCTTCTCCAGGAAGGCGCGCACGCCTTCGCGGTAGTCCTCGCTGGTGAAGCAGCGCTCGATCGCCTCGTCGACCGGCGCAGTGTTGCCGGCAACGGGCTGCGACAGCAGCGCGTGGATCGACGTCTTCACCGCGCGCAGGGTGAGCGGGGCATTGTCCGCCACCAGCCTGGCCCAGTCCGTCACCTCGGCCTCGAGCCGGTCGGCCGGCACCACCCGGCTCACGAACCCCATGCGCAGCGCCTCGGCCGCATCGATCATGCGTGCGGAGAAGAACAAGTCGCAGGTGCTCTGCGGACCGATCAGGTCCACGAAGCGCTTGACCCCCTCTAGGTTGTAACCCAGTCCCAGACGACCGGCCGGCATGCGAAAGCGCGCGTCGTCGGCGCAGATGCGCAGGTCGCACGAGGCAGCGATGCCCAGACCGCCGCCCACGCAGAAGCCGCGGATCTTCGCGAGCACCGGCTTGCGGCAGCGAACCGCCGCGGCATATCCCGCATCCACGGTGTCGTCGTACGCGCGCCGCGCCTGCGGATCGAGCCGCACCTGCTCGAACTGCGAGATGTCAGCGCCGGCAACGAAGGCCTTGTCGCCGGCGCCCTCCAGCACCACGACACGCACCGAGTCGTCCTCGTCGAGTTCCTGCACCGCCCGCGGCAGCGCCTGCCACATGGCGAGCGACATGGCATTGCGCTTGTCCGGATTGGAGAAGATCACGCGGCCGATGCGGCCGTCGCGCTCGATGATCAGTTGTCCTTCGTTGCTCATGCTTCAATACCCGAGTCGATAGCCACGGAGGACACGGAGAGCACAGAGAAAAGACCGGAACCACTTCGGCGCAACCGGGCAGATTGGAGTCCGATCCCGTCTCTATCTCTCTCTATCTCTCTGTGCTCTCCGTGTCCTCCGTGGCATAAGATGATTCAAATCGCCCCCTCGGCGCGCAGCGCGGCGATCTGCGCGTCGTCGTAGCCGATCTCGCGCAGGATCTCGTCGTTGTGCTCGCCCGGGTCCGGCAGCGGTGCCGCCACCTGCGACGGGGTACGTGTCAGGCGCGCGGCGTTGGCGATCACCTCGATCTCGCCCAGCTTCGGGTGGGAGATCGGCGTGGCAATGCCCAGGTGGCGCACCTGCTCGTCGGCGAACACCTGATCCATGGTGTAGATCGGACCACAAGGAATTCCGGCCGCATTCAGGCGAGCGATCCAGTCCTCGCTGGTGCGCGCGCGCAACGCATCGGACAGTTCGGCGTTGAGCGCCGCACGGTTGCTCGAACGCCCCTGCTCGTCGGCAAACTCCTCCCGCGCGAGCAGATCCTCCCGCTCCAGCGTGGCGCACAGCCGCTGCCACATCTGGCTGCCGGTGGCCGCCACGTTGATGTACCCATCGCTGGTCGGATAGGCCGAGGTAGGCATGCTGGTCGGATGATCGTTGCCCATCGGCCTGGGCACCTCCCCGCCGATCAGGTGGCGCGCCGCCTGGAAGTCCATCAGCGCCACGCCTGCGTGCAGCAGCGAGGACTGCACCCATTGACCACGGCCGCTGCGTTCGCGCTCCAGCAGCGCGGTCATGATGCCGAGCGCGGCAAACAGTCCCGCGGCCATGTCCACCACCGCGGCGCCGGCACGCGTGGGCGGCCCGCCCGGATGGCCGGTCACCGACATCAGCCCGCTCATGCCCTGCGCGATCTGGTCGAAGCCGGGACGGTCGCGGTACGGTCCGTCCTGCCCGAAGCCCGATATGCTGGCGAGGATGATGCGCGGGTTGATCGCGGCAAGTCGTTCGTAGTCGATCCCAAGGCGGTGCTTGACGTCCGGGCGGAAATTCTCCACCACCACGTCGGCCGTCTCCACCAGCTTGCGGAACACGCGCAGGCCGCCGTCGCTCTTCAGGTTGAGCGTGAGCGTGCGCTTGTTCCGGTGCAGGTTCTGCATGTCGGCACCCAGGCGCGGCCCGGTCGCCAGCTCCGGCCTGGCGCTGGCGGGCGGTGCCTCGATCTTGATCACGTCGGCGCCGAAGTCGGCGAACTGGCGCACGCAGGTGGGACCGGCGCGCACCTGACTCAGGTCGAGGATGCGAAGGTGCACGAGGGCACCGTCGGTCGTGGGTCTGGGCATGTGTCTGCGGCGAAGGATCGTTGCGTCGACTTATACACGAACGGAGAATTTGCGCACAATCACATCCATGGACGGCGATCTCGCGCAGTTTCTGCTCACCGCTTTCGTCACCCTCCTGGTCGTGGTCGACCCCGTCGGTGTGGCGCCGATGTTCGTCGCCATGACCGGCACGCAGAGCGCCGCGATGCGCCGCGCCACGCTGGCCCGCGCGGTGCTGATCGCGCTGGGCGTGACGCTGTTCTTCCTGCTGGCGGGCCAGTCCCTGCTGGGACTGCTCGGCGTGACCGTGCACGCCTTCGCCATCAGCGGAGGCATCCTGCTGTTCGCCACTGCCATGCCGATGCTGTTCGGGCAGCGGCCGATCCTGCAGGGGCCGGAACACGGGGAGTACGGCCGCCAAGGCGAGGACGTGGCGGTGTTCCCGCTCGCCATTCCCCTGCTGTGCGGGCCGGGGGCGATCGCCTCCGTCCTGCTGCTGGCCAATCGGTCCGAGGGTCAGCCGCTGCTGCTCTCCGCCCTGTTCGCCGCGACCGTCGCCGTGTACGGCGTGACCTGGCTGGTGCTGCGCGCAGGGGACGTGCTGATGCAGCGCCTGGGCGAGCAGCGCATCCACATCGTCACGCGTGTGCTGGGGCTGATCCTGGCGGCACTCGCCGTGCAGTTCGTGCTCGACGGCATCGCGCAGTACTACACGACGCTGCGCTGAGTGCGCCCGGTCAGGCGGCGCCCGCCTTGCGCCCGAGCCACTCGCGCAGCCCATCGGCGGTCAGCGGCCGGCTGAACAGGTAGCCCTGCGCGGCCGTGCAGCCATGCCCGCGCAGGAACTCGGCCTGCTCGCGCGTCTCCACGCCCTCGGCCACCACGTCCAGCCCGAGGCTGCGCGACATGGTGATGATCGCGCTGACGATGGCGGCATCGTCCGCGTCGCTCGAGATATCGCGCACCAGGCTGCGATCGATCTTGACGCAGTCGATGGAGAAGCGCTTCAGGTGTGACAGCGACGAGTAGCCGGTGCCGAAATCGTCGATGGTGACGCTGATGCCGCTGGCCTTGAGCCGGCGCAGCGATTCGGCGGCGCGCTCCGACTCGTCGAGCAGCGCCGCTTCCGGCACGTCGATCGCCAGCCGCACCGGATCCATCCCGCTCGCCTGCAACGCCTGCAGCAGCGCGTCGATGACGTTCGCCTCGCGCAACTGGCGCGCGGACAGGTTCACCGACACGCGCCCGCCCAGCGTCTCACCCAGCTGCCGCATCTCCTCGGCGAGGCGCTGGAACACCCACTCCCCGATCGGCAGGATCAGGCCCGTCTCCTCGGCCACGGGCACGAACGAGCCGGGGGAGACTTCGCCCAGATCCGGATGCTTCCAGCGCAGCAGGCACTCGACACCGCGTGGCGCGCCGCCTTCGAGCGCGACCTGCGGCTGATACACCAGGCGGAACTCGCCACGCTCGAGCGCACGCCGCAGGCCGGAGACGAACACCATGCGCTCGAACGCGCGGGCGTTCATGTCCTCGCGGAAGAACTGGAAGCCGTTGCGGCCGTGCTCCTTCACCTTGTACATCGCCGTGTCGGCGTTCTTGATCAGTTCGGTGATGCCGGTGCCGTCGTTCGGGTAGATGCTGATCCCCACGCTGGCGGTCACCTCGACACGGTGCTGGCCGAGCTGGCAAGGCTCGGAGATCGATTGCACGAGGCGCTGCGCGGTGCTCACCAGCGCCTCGGGATCGGCGAAGTCCTCCACGTACACGGTGAACTCGTCGCCGCCCAGGCGGCACACCACGTCCTCGGAACGTACGCTGGCCTTGAGCCGGCGCGCCACTTCGGCGAGAAGCTGGTCGCCCACGTCGTGGCCGAGGGTGTCGTTGATGGTCTTGAAGTTGTCCAGGTCGATGAAGATCAGGGCGAGCCGGCGATGGTGGCGCGCCGCGCGGTCCAGCCCGACCTTGAGCTGGGACATGAACAGGTTGCGGTTGCCCAGACCGGTGAGCGCGTCGTAGTTGGCCAGATACTCCAGCTGCTCCTGCGAGCGCTTGATGTGCGAGATGTCGCGCATCACGCCGACGTGGTTGATTACCGCTCCTTCGTCGTCGCGCACCGTGCTCAGGGTCAGCAGGTAGGGCGCTTCCTCGCCGATCTTGCTGCGCGCCCACAGCTCGCCCTGCCAGCGGCCCGTGGCGTGCACCTTCTCCCACAGCTGCGCGAAGAAGCGCGGGTCGTGCCGCCTGGATGCGAGCACCGCCGTGCGCTGTCCGCGCAGCTCCTCCTCGCGGTAGCCGCTCATCTGCTCGAACGCCGGATTCACGGCGATGATGCGCTCGGCGGGGTCGGTGACGACGATACCCTCGTCCGTGCTCTCGAACACGCGTGCCGCCAGGCGCAGCTCGTCCTCCAGCCGCTTCTGCTGGGTGACGTCGCGTGCGATGATGATCAGGCAGGCGGCATCGCCGATGTCGACCCGTTCGGCGGACATCTGGCTGATGCGCAGCTCGCCGTCGCGCCGGCGCATGTGCGCGAGGAAACCCTCCACCCTGGCCTGGCGCCGCAACCGCCCGAGCAGCGCCTGACGCTCCAGTCCGTCCGCCCACAGACCCAGGTCGAGAGAGGAACGTCCGAGAATCTCGGCGCGCGTGTAGCCGGTCGAGCGCTCGAATGCTTCGTTGACATCCAGGAAGACGCCGTCGCGCTCGGTGGTGATCGAGATCGCTTCGGGGCAGTTGCGGAACACCGTGGCGAGCTTGGCCTCGGAATCGCGCAGGGCGGCGATCACCACGATCGCCTCGGGCGCATGCTCCACCAGGGTGCGGTAACGGGCCTCCAGCAGATCCTGTGCTGCGTTCAAACCATCTCTCCTCGCCGGATGCGACCGGCGCAGCCGGCAATTGTAGAGCCACACACCCGGCACCCGCGAATGCTCCGTCGTAGGTGACGCAGGGCGGCGACAGTACGTGCCCGCCGTCTGTGCCGCTACACGCAAATAACGCCCGGGAATTTGGAACGAAGATCAAATTCGTTTCAAGGCATGAGGTGCTTGGGTAGTGTTCGCCCTGACGCGCATCCGCGTCCACCTAACCTCGACTATTCCGGATCGCCGGGGCTCCGATCGCATCGATGAAACTCAGCCAGTCCCGCCGCGCCGGTGCGTTCGCCGGCTGCCTGTTCGCCGCCGCGACCGCCCTCGCCGGCGCCGCTCATCCAGCGCACGCGCAGGACAGCCTGCTCAACGTGTCCTATGACGTCACGCGCGAGTTCTACAAGGAATTCAACGCGGCGTTCGTCCGCCACTGGAAGCAGAAGACCGGCCGCGGCGTGACGGTGAAGCAGTCGCACGGCGGCTCGAGCAAGCAGGCGCGCGCGGTGGCCGACGGCCTGGAGGCGGACGTCATCAGCATGAACCAGGCGAGCGACATCGACATCCTGCACGCGCGCGGCAAGCTCGTCCCGGCGCACTGGGCGAAGCGCCTGCCCAACAACAGCGTGCCCTACACCTCGACCACGGTCTTCCTGGTGCGCAAGGGCAACCCGAAGAACGTGCGCGACTGGAACGACCTGGTACGCCCGGGGGTCGCGGTCGTCCTGCCCAACCCCAAGACCTCCGGCAACGGCCGCTACAGCTATCTCGCCGCCTGGGGCTACGTGGTGGAGAACGGCGGCGACGCGGCCAAGGCGCGCGACTTCGTCGGACGCCTGCTGAAGAACGTGCTGGTGCTCGACGGCGGCGGGCGCGGCGCCACCACCACCTTCACCCAGCGTGGCATCGGCGACGTGCTGCTCACCTTCGAGAACGAGGTCGAGCTGATCGAGAACGAACTGGGCCGTGGGAAGTTCGAGGTGGTGGTGCCCTCGGCGAGCATCGTCGCGGAAAATCCGGTCACGGTCGTGGACAAGGTGGTGGACAAGCGCGGCACCCGCACGCTGGCGCAGGCCTATCTCGAGTACCTCTACTCGCCCGAAGGACAGGAGATCGTGGCGCGCCACGACTTCCGCCCGTCCAACGCCGAAGTGTTCGCGCGCCACAAGCAGCGGTTCGCGCAGCTGCGCCTGTTCACCGTGCAGAAGGTCTTCGGCGGCTGGCAGCAGGCGCAGAAACAGCACTTCGACGAGGGCGCGATCCTCGACCAGCTGCTGGCCGGCAGCCGCTGAGGAAAGCATCCTCATGACCTCCGCCACCGCTACCCTGCCCGCTCCCCTCGCACCCGCCGCGCGGCGC
The DNA here is from genome assembly GCA_020854105.1 of Burkholderiales bacterium. GTDB lineage: Bacteria > Pseudomonadota > Gammaproteobacteria > Burkholderiales > SHXO01 > SHXO01. The sequence continues at coordinate 26,133 of JADZGB010000022.1, forward strand.
CCCTGGAGGAAGCCCAGCGTGCTGCCCGGCTTCGGGCTGGCGCTCGGCTTCGCCCTGCTCTACCTCTCGCTGATCGTGTTGATCCCGTTGTCGGCCACCTTCCTGAAATCCGCGACGCTGGGATGGGAGGTCTTCTGGGCCACCGTCAGCGCGCCGCGCGTGCTCGCGGCGCTGCGCCTGTCCTTCGGCGCGTCGCTGCTCGCCGGCGTGCTAAACGCGGTGTTCGGCCTACTGGTCGCCTGGGTGCTGATACGCTACCGCTTCCCCGGACGCCGCGTGGCCGACGCCATGGTGGATCTGCCCTTCGCCCTGCCGACAGCCGTGGCCGGCATCGCACTGACCGCGGTGTACGCGGGCAACGGCTGGATCGGCCAGTACCTGGAGCCGCTTGGCATCCAGGTCGCGTTCGCGCCGCTGGGCGTGGTGGTGGCGCTGACATTCATCGGCCTGCCCTTCGTGGTGCGCACGGTGCAACCCGTGCTCGAGGATCTGGAACCGGAACTGGAAGAGGCAGCCGCCACGCTCGGCGCGAACCGCCTGCAGACCTTCCGCCGGGTGATCCTGCCGGCGGTCACACCGGCGCTTCTCACCGGCTTCACGCTCGCCTTTGCCCGCGCGGTCGGCGAGTACGGCTCGGTCATCTTCATCGCCGGCAACATGCCGATGGTCTCCGAGATCGCCCCGCTGCTGATCATCATCGAGCTGGAGCAGTACGACTACGCCGGCGCCACCTCGGTGGCCGTGATGATGCTGCTGATTTCCTTTGCCCTGCTGCTGCTGATCAATCTGCTGCAGTGGTGGAGCGCGCGACGCACGGGACGCCTCTGACATGAGCGCCGCCACCCTTCCGCTCCCGGCGCCGGTCGCCACCCGCTCCTCCGCCACCGCCGAGCCGCGGCTGGTGCGCTGGCTGCTGACCGGCCTCGCGCTGGCCTTCCTCGGCCTGTTCCTGCTGGTGCCGTTGTTCGCGGTGTTCACCGAGGCCCTGCGCAAGGGCTTCGAGACCTACCTCGCGGCGCTGGTCGAACCCGATGCACTCGCCGCGATCCAGCTCACGCTGCTGGTGGCCGCCATCGCGGTGCCGGCCAACCTGGTGTTCGGCGTGGCGGCCGCCTGGGCCATCGCCAAGTTCGACTTCCGCGGCAAGAGCCTGCTGATCACGCTGATCGATCTGCCCTTCGCCGTCTCGCCCGTAATCGCGGGCCTGGTCTACGTCTTGATGTTCGGCGCGCAGGGCTGGTTCGGGCCGTGGCTGCAGGCGCACGACATCAAGATCGTGTTCGCGGTCCCCGGCATCGTGCTCGCCACCATGTTCGTCACGGTGCCGTTCATCGCCCGCGAGCTGATCCCGCTCATGCAGGCACAGGGCACCGAGGAGGAAGAGGCCGCGCGCGTGCTGGGCGCCTCCGGCTGGCAGATGTTCTGGCGGGTGACGCTGCCCAACATCAAGTGGGGCCTGCTCTACGGCGTCATTCTGTGCAACGCGCGGGCGATGGGCGAGTTCGGCGCGGTCTCGGTCGTCTCCGGCCACGTGCGCGGACTGACCAACACCACGCCGCTGCACGTCGAGATCCTCTACAACGAATACAACTTCGCCGCCGCTTTCGCGGTGGCTTCCCTGCTCGCCTCGCTGGGACTGGTGACGCTGGTCCTGAAGAGCCTGATCGAGTGGAAGACGCGGCACGAACTCGCGCGGGCCGCGGCACTGCCTGGAGAACGACCCGCATGAGCATCGAAGTCAACCGCATCGCCAAGCGCTTCGGCAGCTTCACCGCGCTGGACGACGTCAGCCTGAGCTTTCCCTCCGGCCAGCTTGTCGCGCTGCTCGGCCCATCGGGCTGCGGCAAGACCACGCTCCTGCGCATCATCGCCGGCCTGGAGACACCCGACGCCGGCTCGGTGCTGTTCCACGGCGAGGACGCCTCCGACCAGGACGTGCGCGAGCGCCAGGTCGGGTTCGTGTTCCAGCACTACGCGCTGTTCCGTCACATGAGCGTGTTCGAGAACGTCGCCTTCGGACTGCGGGTGAAGCCGCGTGCCGAGCGTCCGTCCAACGCCCGGATCCGCGAAAAGGTGATGGACCTGCTCAAGCTCGTGCAGCTGGACTGGCTCGCGGAACGCTATCCGCACCAGCTCTCCGGTGGGCAGCGCCAGCGCATCGCGCTCGCTCGCGCGCTCGCCGTGGAGCCCAAGGTGCTCCTGCTCGACGAACCGTTCGGCGCGCTCGACGCCAAGGTGCGCAAGGAACTGCGCCGCTGGCTGCGCCGTCTGCACGACGAGCTGCACATCACCAGCATCTTCGTCACCCACGACCAGGAGGAGGCGCTCGAGGTCGCCGACCAGGTGGTGCTGATGAACAAGGGCAGGGTCGAGCAGGTCGGCAGCCCGAACGAGGTGTACGAGCGCCCTGCCTCGCCCTTCGTCTACAGCTTCCTGGGCACGGTCAACGTGTTCCACGGCCGCGCGGCCGGCGGCCGCGTACACCTCGGGCCGGTCTCGCTGGGTGCCTCGCGCCACGCCGACGTCGAGGACGCGCCCGCGGTCGCCTACGCCCGGCCCCACGAGATCGAGATCGAGCGCTTCTCGCCCGGCGCCGAGGGCATCCCGGCGCAGCTCTCCAGACTGCTGGTGGTGGGACCGACCGCGCGGCTCGAACTCGAGCGCGACGACACCGGCGGGATCGTGGAGGCCGAGATCCCGGCCGCCCGGGCAGCCAGTCTTTCGCTGAAACTCGGCGAGAGCCTGGTCGTGCGGCCGCGCCGCATGCAGGTGTTCGTGGAGCGGGCCGATGCGCCGCCCGCGCAGGCGCTGACGCTGGAGAGTTGAGGGTAACCGTCTCCGGCCGCGCCAGGCTCGCATCGATTTCCCCGCGGCTGGCCTCGCCCGCATCGGGGCTGATCTGCCGCACGGCGCCGTCGATCATGCCGTACTTCTGGAACGGATCATCGCCTTGAAGATGATCGTTGCCCGCTACGTATGGGTGGTGAACGACCGGACAGACCCGCACCCGTCTGCGCCCTATACTTCCCGCGATGAAACCGTCTCCCTCGCACGCCTACTGGCCCCTCCTGCTCGCCTCGGCAGCCATCCTCACCATCACCATGGGCACGCGCCAGTCGCTGGGCCTGTTCGTCTCGCCGCTCAACACCTCGACCGGGCTGGGCATCGTCGCCATCAGCTTCGCCATGGCGGTGGGGCAGTTCGTCTGGGGTGCGTCGCAGCCGATCTTCGGCGCGGTGGCCGACCGCTACGGACCGACCCGCGTGATCGCGCTCGGGGCGGTGCTGCTCGCCGCTGGCTGTGCGCTCACACCCTTCGTCGACAGCGAGTGGATGCTGCTAGCGACGATCGGCGTGCTGCTCTCCGCCGGCGCGGGCGCGGGCAGCTTCTCCATCCTCATCGGTGCGACTGCAGGCCGCCTTCCGCCGGAGCGGCGTGCCTTCGCGTCGGGCTTCATCAACGCGGGCGGCAGCTTCGGGCAGTTCCTGTTCGCTCCGCTCAACCAGGCGATCATCACGGCCTTCGGCTGGGTGAGTGCGATGCTCACCATGGCCGTCGCCGCGCTGCTCACGATCCCCCTCGCGCGGCCGCTGCGGGCCCCACGCGATACGCACGCGGACGCGGCGACCCACCCGGGCGGCGCGCACAAGCCGGAGACCGGCCTGCGCGCCCAGCTGCGCGCAGCGATGCGCGACCGCAGCTACTGGTGCCTGCACGCGGGCTTCTTCACCTGCGGCTTCCACGTCGCCTTCCTGATCACCCATCTGCCGAGCGAAGTGGCGCTGTGCGGCATGTCGGCCGGCGTGGCGGCGACCTCGATCGCCATCATCGGGCTGGCCAACATCGCGGGCAGCCTCACCGCCGGCGCACTGGGCGGGCTCTATCGCATGAAGTGGCTGCTGTTCTGGACCTACTTCACACGCGCGGTTGCCATTGCCCTCTACATGATGGCGCCGAAGACCTCGCTCACCTTCTACGCCTTCGCGCTGGTGCTCGGCTTCACCTGGCTGTCCACGGTGCCGCCGACCGCCGGACTGGTGGGCAAGCTGTTCGGGATGCGCTATCTGGCGACCCTGTTCGGACTCACGCTCCTGTCGCACCAGATCGGCGGATTCTTCGGCGCGTGGCTCGGCGGAGTCGCACTCGCCGGCAGCGGAAGCTACACCTGGATGTGGTATGCGGACATGCTGCTGGCACTGGGCGCCGCAGTGGTCAATCTGCCCATCCGCGAGGCGCGCGTCGGACGGTTTGCACGCGCGGCCGCATGATGATGCGGTTCGGATGGAGCCGGTCGCCGGCACCGCCCACGGTGGTGTTCGGCACCATGGTACTGCGCACCGGAGTGAGGGTCGCCGCGATCGCGCACGCACCGGGCAGCGCCTCGCGCATGCGTGCCAGGTGACATCGAAGGTCTGCAGCGCCTTGGCGTGGCCAGCGCGGCAGCCGGTGCGCACCACACAGCCAGAGCGAGCAGCCACGGACCGATGCGCAGCGCCCGCCTCATGCACTGCGCTCCAACGCCCGCAGCACGCGTGCGAAGAATGCGTCGGCGTGCCCGGCCTCGATCCAGCGCACGACCAGCACCATGCGCCGCTGCGGTTCCGCCCACATGAAGGAACTGCCCGCGCCGAGCGCGAACCAGCTCGTTTCCGCGACGCTGGGAAACACGCGCCGGCCGACGTTGAGCCAGGTGAGATAGCCGTAGAACGGCGCGATGGCACAGGGCGTGAGCATGCGCGCGATCCATTCGGAGGAGAGCACGCGCGCGCCGCGCGCGACGCCGCCGTCGAGCAGCATCCGGCCGATCAGCGCCTGATCGCGCGCACAGATCGACACGCCACCACCCCAGTGCGTCCCGCCCGGGACCGACTGCACGCGGCGCCCTTCGATCTCGGTCCACGCATCGTCGTAGCCCTGCCACTTCCAGTTCCCGCTGGCACCGACCGGACGCATGATCGCTTCGCCGAACATCTCGGGCAGCGGGCGCCGGAACAGGTGCAGCAGCGCCAGCGACAGCTGGTTTATGCGCACGTCGTTGTACTCCCAGTACGTGCCCGGTGCGCGCAGCGGGCGCGCGTCGCCCTTTCGGCCCGTCTCGACGCCGTCGCTGCCCTGGAAGGAGACGACGCGATAGCGGTCCACGCGGTCCGGAAGACCGAAGCACTCACCCTCCCACTCGCTGGTCAGCTGCAAGAGGTGCTTCCAGGTCACCTGCGCGTTGCGGCCGGTGTCGAAGCCGATGCCGCGCACGCGCACACCCACCGGCTCGTCCTCGTCCGGCAGCAGGTCGCGGTCGTGGGCGACGCCGGCCAGCAGAGCGAGATAGGTCTTGGCGATGCTGAAGGTGAGGTCCGCGCGTTCGGGCTCGCCCCACTCGGCGATCGTCTCGCCATCGAGGAGGATGGTGCCGGACACCGGGCCGCGTGCGTGTACGGGTCCGCGCAGGCGATTCCACGGTGCGGGATCCTGGTGGTGGATACCCCAGCCGTCACCGGTTTCGCGCGTCCACGAGGACTCGTGATCGAGCGCGAAGGCGATGGCCTCGCGCAATGTCTCCTGCATGCCCATCTGCGGACTGCTCAGGGCGCGGGATGGATGGAATCCACCCAGGGCACGTCTTCCGGCGGCTCGACCGGTTCGATGTCGAGATTCACCACCACCGGATTCTGGCCGCTGCGCACCAGCACGCAGTCGAGCGGCTGACCCGGATCGGCGTTGATCTCCTGGTGCGGCACGAACGGCGGCACGTAGATGAAGTCGCCCGGTTCGGCTTCGGCGCAGTACTCGAGGCGCTCGCCCCAGCGCATGCGTGCGCGCCCGCGCACGACGTAGATCACGCTCTCGACCGGACCGTGGTGGTGCGCGCCGGTCTTGGCGTTCGGGTGGATGGTGACGGTGCCCGCCCACAGCTTCTCGGCGCCGACCCGGGCGTGGGTGATCGCCGCGGCCCGGTTCATGCCGGGTGTCTGCGCCGTGCTCGGGTCGAGCCTGTCGCCGGGGATGACGCGCACGCCGTGCAGGCGCCAGCGCATGGTGTCGTTCTCGTTCATCGATCTGCCGCGCCAAAGTGATGCGCCAGTCTAGCAAGAGAAGCGTACGTGCTGCCCGTGCACGGCAGGCAGAGCGGGACGACACCGGCGGCGGCGTTCGCGCTGCGCCGGCCTGGCGTTGCCATCGCGCTTATTCCGATCCGGCATTACACTGCGCACTTATCTCGGTAAAGGTTATATCTCGAATGAATTTCCAGCAGCTGCGCTACGTACGCGAGGCGGTGCGCCACGACCTCAACCTCACCGAGGCGGCGAACGCGCTGTTCACCTCGCAGCCGGGCGTGAGCAAGCAGATCCGCGAACTGGAGGAGGAACTCGGCGTGGAGATCTTCGTGCGCCGGGGCAAGCGCCTGGTGGCGCTGACCGATCCGGGGCGCGTCGTCGTCCAGGTGGTCGAGCGCCTGCTGGCGGAAGCGGAGAACCTGCGACAGGTAGGCAGGGAGTTCGCGGACCAGGACAGCGGGGCGCTCATCATCGCCACCACCCACACGCAGGCGCGCTACACCCTGCCGGGCGTGGTGCAGGCTTTCCGCGCCCATTACCCCAAGGTGCGCCTGTCGCTGCAGCAGGGCAGTCCGACACAGATAGCGGAGATGGTGTGTCAGGGCCGCGCCGACATCGCCATCGCCACGGAGGCGCTCGACCACTATCCGGAACTGATCGCGCTGCCCGGTTTCACCTGGCAGCACTGCGTGATCGTGCCGCCGAAGCATCCGCTGACGCAGGCGAAGAGGCTCACGCTGGACATGCTGTCGCGCTATCCGCTCATCACCTACAGCCCCGAGTTCACCGGCCGCTCGCACCTGGACCACGCGTTCGCGGCGAAGGGCCTGACCATGGACGTGGTCCTGACCGCTCTGGACGCGGACGTGATCAAGACCTACACCGAACTGGGGCTGGGCGTGGGCATCGTCGCTGCCGTGGCACTGGATCGCAAGCGCGACGTGAACCTGCACGCCATCGACGCCGGCCACCTGTTCGGCAGCAACACCACGCGCATCGCCGTCAAGCGCAGCGCCTACCTGCGCGGCTATACGTATGCCTTCATCCAGAGCTTCGCGCCGCACCTGACGCGCGAGGTGGTGGACAAGGCGCGCGGCAGCCGACCTGGATGAAGCAGCTGGGCGCCAGGGTGACGGGAGTGTCGTGGCAGTCGCCGGGCTGCCCGGATGCTGCGGCCGTTCGCTGGGATGACGGCCAACCCGCCCTTATAGCAATCGAGAATAAGAATATGACTCTTCATTCGTTCCCGACCTGATCGGCCGTTGCTAGCATGCGGCTCTCTTGCCACGAGTCCGCCATGCATCGCCCTGCCGGCATCGCCATCGCACGCTTCATCGCCTCCTCCGCCAGCGCCACCGGCGCGGGCACGATGGCGTACCCTGCCCGCACTCGTGCCGGCTGCGCATTGCGTACCGCCCTCTTGCCGAAGCGCTGTCGCCGGCACTGCATGCCGCGCCGTTGACCTCGCGTCCACTGCGCAGTTTCTTCTTCCCAGCATCGAGAATCGGAAGGCTCTCCGAGCGCCATGTATATCTACGACGACATCGACCAGCGCATCGTCGACGAACGCGTCGCGCAGTTCCGCGATCAGACGCGCCGCTTCCTGGCCGGCCAGCTGTCCGAGGACGAGTTCCGCGCGCTGCGCCTGCGCAACGGCCTGTACATCCAGAAGCACGCGCCGATGCTGCGCGTGGCCATTCCCTACGGCCTGCTCTCGTCCGCGCAGCTGCGCGAGCTGGCCCACGTCGCGCGCCGCTACGACCGCGGCTACGCTCACTTCAGCACGCGCCAGAACATCCAGTACAACTGGCCGAGGCTCGAGGAAGTGCCGCAGATCCTGGCCGAGCTGGCAACGGTACAGATGCACGCCATCCAGACCAGCGGCAACTGCGTGCGCAATGTCACCACCGACCACTTCGCGGGCGTCGCGCCGGACGAGATCGTCGACCCCTTCGTGTGGGCCGAGCTCGTACGCCAGTGGTCGACGCTGCACCCGGAGTTCGGCTTCCTGCCGCGCAAGTTCAAGATCGCCATCAACGGTTCGGTCGAGGATCGCGCCGCGGTCCTGGTACACGACATCGGCATCCATGCGGTGCGCGGCGACACGGGCGAGGTCGGCTTCCGCGTGATGGTCGGCGGCGGCCTGGGGCGCACGCCGATCATCGGCCACGTCATCCGCGAGTTCCTGCCCTGGAAGCACCTGCTGACCTACCTGGACGCCATCCTGCGCGTCTACAACCGCTACGGACGCCGCGACAACAAGTTCAAGGCCCGCATCAAGATCCTGGTGAAGGACCTCACCCCGGCCGGCTTCACCCGTCAGGTCGAGGAAGAGTGGTTTCATCTGAAGGGCGGTCCGGGCACGCTGATACAGGCCGAACTCGATCGCGTGGAGACGCGCTTCACCCGTCCGGCCTATCTGAGGCTGCACGACGTCGATCCCGGCTACGAAGCGCGGCTGAAGGCCGAGCCGGCGTTCGCCCGCTGGGCCTCGCGCAACGTTCACGCGCACAAGGTACCCGGATACGCGGCGGTGTCGCTGTCGCTGAAGAAGACCGGCGTGCCGTCGGGAGACGCGACCGCAGACCAGATGGACGCGGTCGCGCGACTTGCAGACGACTACAGCTTCGGCGAACTGCGCGTCACGCACGAGCAGAACCTGGTGTTCGCGGACGTGCCCAGGCGTGACCTGCACGACCTGTGGCTGGAACTCAGGGCACTCGGACTCGCCACGCCGAACATCGGTCTGCTCACCAACATCATCTCCTGCCCCGGCGGCGACTTCTGCTCGCTCGCCAACGCCGCCTCCATCCCGGTGGCGCAGGCGATCCAGGCACGCTTCGAGGATCTCGACTATCTGTACGACATCGGCGAGCTCGACCTCAACATCTCCGGCTGCATGAACTCCTGCGGCCATCACCACGTCGGGCACATCGGCATTCTCGGCGTCGACAAGAACGGAGAGGAGTGGTACCAGGTGTCCATCGGCGGCACGCAGGGCAGCCAGGCTGCGCTGGGCAGGGTCATCGGCCCGTCCTTCGCGCGCGCCGAAGTCCCCGACGTGGTCGAGCGCCTGATCGAGGTCTATCTTCGGCAGCGCGATTCGGACAGCGAACAGTTCGTCGAAGTCGTGCACCGCATCGGCATCGAACCCTTCAAGGCCCACGTGTATGCCTACGCTGATTAGGAACGGCGCCGTCGTCGCGCACGATCCCTGGCGTGTCATCGGTCTGGCGTCCGGCGAACCGTCACTCCCGTACGCGCACGCCGAGGACATCATCGTGCCGCTCGCGGCGTGGACGGATGACGCCCGGTCGCTCTCCCACCGCCCGGGGCGCACCGGGATCTGGCTGGGACCCACTGACGACCCCGCGCAGCTGGCCGCCCACGCCTTTCCCGCGCTGGTGGCGGTGCATTTCCCGCTGTTCAGCGACGGCCGCGGCAATTCCACGGCGCGCTTGCTGCGCGAGCGCTACGGCTATCGCGGGGAGCTGCGCGCCATCGGCGACATCCTGCGCGACCAGCTGTACGAACTGGCGCGAGTGGGATTCGACGCCTTCGCGCTGCGCGACGACCAGGACGCACGGGCCGCGCTGCGCGCCTTCGCGGACTTCAGCGAGGACTATCAGGCGGCCGCGGACCGCGCTCCGTTGTTCGTCCGCCGCTTCGGACTCGAGGTTCAGGTGCGATGAGTATCGACGATCGCATCGTTCAGGCGGCAGCGCGGCTTGGCGAGGGCATCGACCGCCATCGACCCGCCGCATTCGCCTCCAGCCTCGGCGCGGAGGACATGGTCATCCTCGACTTGATCCACCGGCTCGCGCTCGACGTCGAGATCTTCACGCTCGACACCGGCCGCCTGCACCAGGAGACGCACGATCTGCTGGCGCGCGCACGCGCGCGCTACGGCCGCCCGATCCGCGTGCTGGTCCCGGACGGCGCCCAACTCGAGGCCTACGCGAGCACGCACGGCAGCAACGCCTTCTACGAAAGCGTCGAGCTGCGCGAGCGCTGCTGTGAGATCCGCAAGCTGGCGCCGTTGCGCCGCGCGCTGCACGGCAAGGCGCTGTGGATCACCGGCCTGCGGCGGGGCCAGTCGGCCGCGCGCACCGACGTGGACGTCCTCGGGCACGACGCGGCCAACGGGCTGATGAAGCTCAACCCCCTGGCGGACTGGAGCGATGCCGACGTCCAGGGCTACATCGTTCGCCACGAAGTGCCGGTCAACGCACTGCATGCCCGGGGCTACCCGAGCATCGGCTGCGCGCCGTGCACGCGCGCCGTGCAGCCGGGCGAGAACGCACGGGCCGGGCGCTGGTGGTGGGAGCAGGCCGGTGCACGCGAATGCGGTCTGCACGTGGACGCAAACGGCCGCCTGGTGCGCACGCAGCGCGGCGCCCCGGCAACGCAATGACCCCACGAGCGAGGCCCGCATGCTGACCGCCATCGAAGCCAAACCTGCCAGCCGCACGCAGCGCGGCTGGTCCCATCTCGACGCGCTGGAAGCGGAGTCCATCTTCATCCTGCGCGAGATCGCGGCCGAGTGCCGCAACGTGGCGCTGCTGTTCTCCGGCGGGAAGGACTCCGCGGTGGTGCTGCGCCTGGCCGAGCGCGCCTTCTTCCCCGAGCGCGTTCCCTTCACCCTGCTGCACGTCGACACCGAGCACAACTTCCCCGAAGTGATCGAGTTTCGCGACCGCGTCGTGCGCGATCGCGGCCTGCGGCTGGTGGTGCGCTCGGTCGGCGAGTCCATCCGCAACGGACGCGTGCGCCTGCGCACGCCCGACGAGCCGCGCAATCCGCACCAGTCGGTGACGCTGCTCGACGCCATCGCCGAGTTCGGCTTCGAGGCCTGCATCGGCGGTGCCCGCCGGGACGAGGAGAAGGCGCGCGCGAAGGAGCGGGTCTTCTCCTTCCGCGACGAGTTCGGCCAGTGGGATCCGAAGAACCAGCGTCCCGAGCTGTGGTCGCTGTACAACGGTCGCGTGCGCCCGGGCGAGAACATCCGCGCCTTCCCGATCTCGAACTGGACGGAGCTGGACGTGTGGCAATACGTCCGGCGCGAGCGCATCGAGCTGCCTTCGATCTACTTCGCGCACGAGCGCGAGGTCGTGCGCCGCGGCAGCGCGCTGGTGCCGGTCACCGGTCTCACGCCCGCGCGGGAAGGCGAGCGCGTCGAGCGTCTCAGCGTACGCTTCCGCACCGTGGGCGACATCACCTGCACCGCGCCCGTGGCCTCGTACGCGGGCACGGTCGACGAGATCGTGCGCGAGACCGAGCGCGCGCGCATCACCGAACGCGGTGCCACGCGCCTGGACGACCAGACCAACGACGCCGCCATGGAGCTGCGCAAGAAGGAGGGATATTTCTGATGCGCGCCATCGCACCCGCCGCGCGCGCCGGCCTGCTGCGCTTCGTCACCGCCGGCAGCGTCGACGACGGCAAGAGCACGCTGATCGGCCGCCTGCTGTTCGACAGCAAGGGTCTGCAGGCGGACCAGATCACCGCACTCGAAGCCGCATCGCGGCGCCGCGGCCTGACCGAGGTCGACCTGTCCCTGCTGACCGACGGCCTGCTGGCCGAGCGCGAGCAGGGCATCACCATCGACGTGGCCTACCGCTACTTCGCCACGCCGGCGCGCAAGTTCATCATCGGCGACTCGCCGGGTCACGCGCAGTACACCCGCAACATGGTCACTGCCGCGAGCACGGCGGATGTCGCGGTGCTGCTGGTCGATGCGCGCCAGGGATTGCAACCGCAGACGCGCCGCCACGCCTACCTGGCACGCTGGGTCGGCATCCCGCGCATGGTGCTGGCGGTCAACAAGATGGACCTGGTGGTGGATGCACGGGAGGCATTCGAGCGGATCCGAGCCCAGTTCCACCGCTTCGCCACCGGCCTGGGATTCGCCGAGGTCCACGAGATTCCGGTCTCCGCGCTGCGCGGGGACATGGTGGTCTCGCGCGGCGAGGCGCTCGGCTGGTACGACGGCCTCACCCTGCTCGAGTATCTCGAGACCGCGCCCACCCGGCACGACGATCTCGCGCGCTCGCGTCCTGGTGGCCAGTCCCGGCCCCTGCGCTTCCCGGTGCAGCGCGTGGTGCGCGTGGCGGGCGGCAACGCCCAGCCGGACTCGGGCTTCGAGTACGGGGAGTTCCGGGGCTATCAGGGCACGATCGCCTCGGGCGAGGCGGCGCTGGGCGACGAGATCGTCGCGCTGCCGGCGGGCACCCGCGCGCGTATCGCCCAGATCCTCACCGCCGACGGCGAGCTCGCCCACGCCAGTGCCGACATGGCGGTGACCCTGCGCCTGGACACGCAGATCGACGTCTCCCGCGGCGACCTGTTCGCCGCCCCCGAAACGGCCCCCGAGGCCACTCAGGACATCGACGCCGAGGTGTGCTGGTTCGACGCCGAGCCGCTGGTCGCCTCGCGCCCCTACCTCATCAAGCAGGGCTGCGCGACGGTGCGCGCCCGCTTCGCGAGCCTCGCGCATCGCATCGACGTGGACAGCCTTCGTTTGGTCGACGGCCCCGACACGCTGCACATGAACGACATCGCGCACGTGCAGCTGCGCACGCAGCGTCCGCTCGCGGTGGACCCGTACGAGAGCAACCGCGTCACCGGCGCCTTCATCGTCATCGACGAGGCGACCAACCGCACCGTGGCCGCCGGCACCGTGGGCCGGGGAGCGCAGGGGTGAGCGGAACCGTCTACCTGGTCGGCGCGGGCGCCGGCGCGCCCGATCTGCTCACGCTGCGGGCGGCACGCCTGCTAGAGCGCGCCGACATCGTGCTGCACGATGCGCTCGTGCACCCCGAGGTGCTGGCGCTCCCGCGCAACGCGGCGCTGGTGCCGGTGGGCAAGCGCTGCGGAAGGCTGTCCACCGCGCAACGCTTCATCAACAAGCAGCTGATCGACGCGGCGCGCCGGCACGCGACCGTGGTGCGCCTCAAGGGCGGCGATCCGATGCTGTTCGGCCGCGCGCAGGAGGAGATCGATGCGCTGCGTGAGGCCGGCATCCGCGTGGAAGTGGTGCCGGGCATCAGTGCCGCGTTCGCCGCCAGCGCGGAGGTCCTGCAGTCGATGACCGAGCGCGGCCGAAGCCGCAGCGTGGTGTTTCTCACGCCACGCGTCGGCGACGGCGAGAGCGGACACGACTGGGCGCGGCCGGCAGCCGCGGCCGATACCGCGGTGCTGTACATGGCGAGCCGCCAGGCCCAGGCGATCTGCGAGGGACTGCAGGCCGCCGGCGTGCCGCGCGGGCGGCCGGCGCTGCTCGTCGAGGACGCCTCCCTGCCACATGCGAGGATCGCTCCGGCGCGGGTGGAATCCCTGGCGCGGGCAGCCGCCACGCTGGGCGATGGTCCGGCCCTGCTGCTGATCGGCGACGTCTACGAGGAAATCGTGGCGCGGGCGGAGACACCGGCGCAGCCGGGCACGCAGCGCCGCACGGCGTGAGGGTTGGTGGAAGGCCTTTTCGTTTGCGCTGGGTCCCGGCTTTCGCCGGGACGACGGGGTTTTCGTCATTCCGGCGCAAGCCGGAATCCAGCCAGAACAGAGAAGGCCCTTCACCACCTCGACCAGCCCGATGCGCTGACCTTTCCACCATGACCGGTCTCGTTCTCTTCGCCCACGGTGCCCGCGACGCACGCTGGCGCGAGCCCTTCGACCGCCTGCTCGAGCGCGTGCGCAGCGGCCACGGCGCACCGGTGGAACTGGCCTTCCTCGAACTCATGGACCCGGACCTTCCGGCGGCCGCCGCCCGCCTGGCCCGGGTGGGCGCGACGCGCATCGTGGTCGTCCCGCTGTTCCTCGGAACCGGCGGCCATCTGCGCCGCGACCTGCCGCGCCTGCTCGAACTGGCGCGCGCGACCGCGGGCGTGCCCGTCGCCGCAGCCGGCGCAGCCGGCGAGAACGACGCGGTGCTCGACGCGCTCGCCAGCTACTGCCTGCGCAGCGCGCGGTAGCACACGTGGCAGAATTGCCGCGGCATGAATTTCCTCGCACATCTGTATCTCGCTGCGGACGACGACGAAGCGCTGCTGGGCAGCCTCATGGGCGACTTCGTCAAGGGTCCGCTGCGCGGCGAGCACGCGCCCGGCATCGAGCGCGCGCTCGCGCTGCACCGCCGCGTCGACGCGTTCACCGACGCACACGCGGTGGTGGCACGCAGCCGCGCGCGCATCCCGCCGCAGCGGCGGCGCTACGCCGGCATCATGGTCGACATGTTCTACGATCATTGCCTGGCGCGCGACTGGCCGCGCTACGCGGCGCTGCCGCTCGACCAGTTCGCGCAGCGTGTCTACCGGATGCTGGAAGTGCACGACAGCCGGCTGCCGGCCGGTCTGCAGCAGATGGCCCCGTTCATGCGCCGGCACGACTGGCTGTCCTCGTACCGGGAGCTGCAATACGTCGCACGTGCCCTCGAGCGCATGGGCGAGCGCCTCCGGCGCGGCAACGGGCTGCTCGGCGCGGGCGAGGACCTCGCCGCGCACTATGCGGGCCTGGACGGGGATTTCGACGAGTTCTTCCCGCAACTGATCGAGTTCGTGCACCGACCGACATGACAGCAGACATCGTCGCCGCCGATATCACGGCGTTCTTCCAGCGCCATCCGCAGCCGGACCACCTGGAGGTCGGCGTCCTGCAGCTGCGGCTGCAGGCGCTGATCGAGGCTTCCGACCTGAGCGCACGGCTCAATGCCTGGTCGCATCTGCTCGACTGGGCCCGGAGCGGCGAACACGCGGACCAGCTCGACGAAAGCGGCCTGCTGTCCGCGCGTGCGGTGTGGCGCTGGCAGGTGCTGCTCGACCTGTTGCAGGCGGCACCGGCCACGCGCGCCGCAGTGCAGGCGTCGTTCGCGGAAGTGCTGCGGGAAGCCGAGGCAGACAAGCTGTTCGGCACGGCCGGCCTGCCCACGGGACGTGGCTTCCTCGGCGAGTTTGGCGACCGGCTGCTGCGCCGCGTCCTGCCCCAGCCGCCCGACGAGCACGATCTGGCGCGCCTGCTGCACCGCCTGTACCGCTCGCGCACCCAGGTCGAGCGCTTCGCACGTCTGCCGCACGACGTGTTCTCGCGCCTGGCCGACATGCTCGTCGCGCCCGAACATGCCGACGTCTGGAACGCCATGGGGGCGAGCCTCGCGGACGGCTTTCGCCTGCTGGCAGCACGCGTCCAGTTCGAAGGACTCTCGCAGAAGATGCGCGCGCGGGCCCAGCCCTGTCCGGTGGCGCAGTCGCCGTTCCTGCGCCTGCACCGCGCGTCCGAGGAAGCGCTGCAGGCATGGGAGTCTGGTGCGCCGATGCACGATGCCGCCGAGGACTGGCACGCGTGCGCGGCCGCCTGTCGTGCGGCCATGCAGCAGATCGAGCGCCGGCTCGATCAGGGGGTGAGCGTGGACGTGGTCTACACCCTCGAGGTCCTGGACCGCTGCCTGGTGCGCATGGAGCTGATGCTCACCATGATGGAGAGCGAGGACGCGCACATGCGGCGCGCGGCCCTGCATCAGCTGCTGTCGCTGCTGATCGCCGCCACGCACGGCGACCGCAGCCTGCGCCAGCTGATCGGCAACAACATGCGCCTGCTCCAGCGCAGGATCGTCGAGCGTGCCGGCAAGACGGGCGAGCACTACATCGCCTGGACCCGGCGCGAGTACTGGCACATCTGGATGGCCGCGGCAGGCGGTGGCTTCCTCACCGTGTTCACCGCGGCGATCAAGGCCAGGATCCACGGTCTGCACGCGCCGCTGTTCGTGGAGGGGCTGCTGGCGGGCCTGAACTACGCGGGCAGCTTCCTGCTGCTGCAGGCCCTGGGACTGATCCTGGCGACCAAGCAGCCGGCGATGACCGCCGCCGCGCTTGCCGCGATCATGCGCGATTACAAGGGCGTCGAGCGCATCGACGGGGTCGTGACCCACGCCGCGCAGATCGTGCGATCGCAGCTCGCTGCGGTGCTGGGCAACATCATCATCGTGTCGATCGGCGCCTACGCGCTGAGCGCCCTGTGGCAGCTGGCACTGGGCCACCCCTTCCTGGATCCGGCGCAGGCGCGCGACGTGTTCGACACGCTCAGTCCGATCACCAGCCTGACGGTCTGGTACGCGGCGCTCACCGGCGTGATCCTGTGGGCCGCGAGCCTGGTCGGCGGCTGGTTCGACAACTGGGCCGCGCTGCACCGCCTGCCGCAGGCGATCAGCGAGCACCGGCTGGGCCGGCGCTTCGGACGACAGCGCATGGTGCGACTGGGCGGGATCGTCTCGCGCAATATCGCCGGCTGGGGCACGAACATCTCGCTGGGCCTCATGCTGGGGCTCACGCCCGTGATGGGCACGTTCCTGGGCTTGCCGCTCGACGTGCGCCACGTGACGCTCAACACGGGCACCCTTTCACTGGCCACGGCAGCCATGGGTGAGCACTGGTACGGCGGCTTCTTCCTCTGGGCGGTGGTCGGCATCGGCACGATGTTCGTGCTCAACCTCGGCGTGAGCTTCACGCTGTCGCTGTATACCGCTGCCCGTGCATTCGCACTGCCGCGCGGCTTCCTGATCGAGTTCGCCGGCGCCCTGGGCCGGCGCCTGCTGCGCCGGCCGGGTCAGTTCTTCCTGCCGCCGGGGCGCAACGATACCGCTCCCGAGAGGATGGAAGGACACTGACGGCGGACGAATGACTGGATCCCGGCGCAAGCCGCATTCGCTTCGTCATCCCGGCGTAGGCCACACTCCGCTTCGTCATCCCGGCGTAGGCCGCACTCGCTTCGTCATCCCGGCTTCGCCTACGAGTGAACCGGGATGACGCTTCGGCGGCGCTAGCGCGGTGCGTCGCCCATGCGGAACTCGTGCGTCAGCTCGTCGAGCTTCGCCTCGAGCGCCGCGTCGAGCTTCACCTCCACCGCAGCAACGTTCGCCGCGAGTTGATCCGGCCTGCTCGCTCCGATGATCGGTGCCGTAATCGCCGGATTCGCCAGCACCCACGCCACTGCGAGCGTGGTCGGCGCGATGCCGGCCTCGCCGGCGACCCGGGTGAAGGCATCGATGGCGGCGAACTCGCGTTCGTGCCAGTAGCGCTCGTTGTACATCTTCGCTGCGGTGCCCAGGGTGAAGCGCGTGCCCGCCTGCGGCGTGCTGTCGATCCGGTGCTTGCCCGTGAGCAGCCCGGCGGCCAGCGGGTTGTAGGGGATCACCGCGATCCCCTCCTCCTCGCACAACGGCAGCAGCTCGCGCTCGATCTGGCGGAACAGCAGGTTGTAGCGCGGCTGCACCGACACGAACCTGGAGATGCCGAGCACTTCGCTGCGGCCGAGGGCGCGCGCCAGCCGCCACGCGTGATAGTTGGAGCAGCCCACGTAGCGCGCCTTGCCGCTGCGCACCACCGCATCGAGGGCTTCCAGGGTCTCGTCGGTGGGCGTGTTCGGATCGTGGTGGTGCACCTGGTACAGGTCCACGTAGTCCGTGCCCAGGCGCCTGAGCGAGGCGTCGATCGCCCGCATGACGTGCTTGCGCGAGGTGCCCTGCTGCCAGGCCGCCGCGCCCATCCTGCCGCTGCACTTGGTGGCGAGCACGACATCCTCGCGCCGCCCGCGCAGCCACTTGCCGATCACCTCCTCGGTGCGTCCGACGTCCTCCAGGGTGCCGCCCAGCGGATAGACGTCCGCTGTGTCGATGAAGGTGATCCCGGCCTCGGCCGCGCTATCGAGGATCGCGAACGAGGTGGCCTCGTCGCACTGCAGGCCGAACGTCATGGTGCCCAGACACAGGCGCGACACCTGCAGGCCGGTGCGGCCGAATCGAACATGCTGCATGGATTCTCCTCCCCTCTTGCCGTGCCGGCCATTCTAACGCCACGGCCTGGACCGGCATCGGTCGGGTCGCACCAGGCGGCCGGCGGGCCGCGCATTCGACGCCCGCATCTGAACGTCATGAGCAGGCAGGAGGCCCGATCGCACGCCCGCGGGCCGTGCGGCTGCGCGACAATGCACGATACCCACGACGTCATGCCATGTCCGCCCAGTTCCTGCTTCCGATCTATTTCGATCTGTCCGCGATCTTTCTGCTGGCACTGACCGGCGCCTGGGTCGCGATCCGGCGTCATCACGACTTCGTCGGCGTATTCATCCTGGCCCTGGTCACCGGCGTCGGCGGCGCACTCATGCGCGACGGCATGTTACTGCAGGAGGTGCCTGCGGTCCTGCGCGATCCGCGCTATCTCTATGCCGTGCTGGGCGCAGCGCTGCTCGGCGGACTGACGTATCGGCTCGCGCGCCGCTTCGAACGCCTGATCGCGGCAGTGGATGCGCTCGGGCTCGGCGCCTACGCCGTGGTAGGCATGCAGAAATCCTTCGCTCTGGGGCTCTCGCCGATGTCGGCGATGGTGGTGGGCGTGGTGAACGCGGTCGGCGGCGGCATCCTGCGCGACATTATCGTGCGCGAGGAGCCGCTCATCTTCAAGCCCGGGCAGCTGTACGCGCTCGCGGCGCTGGCCGGATGCCTCATGTTCGCGGCGTTGAACCGCCTGACCGACCTGCACGTGCAGCAGGCCGCCTATGTCGCCATCGGCACGGTGTTCCTCCTGCGCATGCTGGCCATCCAGTTCAACTGGACCACGCAGGTCTGGCACCAGCCCGACGAGGGAGCGGAGCAGGTGCGCAAGGGACAGGAGTAGGGCGCGGGTAGGCCGGGAGACATGCTCATGCAGCATACCGCCATTTCCATCGCTGCCGCGTTGGCGCTCGCCGGATGCGGGAACGCGCAGGCAGCCGCTGGGCGATCATTCCTGCTTCAGCGCGCGGCGTCCGGCGTTTGCCGTGCAAGCACCATGCGCTTGTGCCAGTCCAGTTCCGCCACGGTGAGATCGCGCAGCGTGCCCAGGATGCCGACGTCGACGATGTCGAACTGCCTCGGCACGCGATCGATCAGGCACAGCGTACCGATCGCCTCTCCGCCGGACAGCACCAGCGGTGCGCCTGCGTAGAAGCGGACGTGCGGCGGCCCCAGCACGAGCGGATTGTCGTGAAAGCGCGCGTCGGCACGCGCATCGTGCACCACCATGATGCCGTTTCCGTGAATGGCATGGCCGCAGAAGGAGATGTCGCGGCCGGTCTCGCACACCTCCAGCCCCACTCGGGACTTGAACCATTGGCGCTCGCGGTCGACGAGCGAGACGAGTGCGATCGGAACCTCGAATTCCTCCGCCGCGAAGGCGGTGATGCGGTCGAAGCGCTGCTCGGGGGGCGTATCCAGGATCAGCAGGCCGTGCAGCGCCTCGAGCCGTCGCGCATCGTTGTCCAGGACAGGGGCGGGTGTCAATTGCGGGGCACGCGTGAAGAGGAAACCCTCCTTCATCGGCAGCGTGCCCGGCCGCTTGAGCCGCGCCCGGCCGCTCAGGGCGTGGCGCCGAGCGCCGTGCCGATGCCGGCGGGCAGAGTGCCCTCGGGCACCACCGCCCACGGACCCGAAATGGAGGCAGCGCGGTACCAGCGCTCACCGACCTGCAGGTAGAGGCTGGCGTCGGCCGCGTCGTGGAACAGCACGGCATCGCTGTTCACCAGCCGGGAGAGCTGGGTGCCGGCGACCTTCTGGTAGCCGGGCTGGCCGTCCACGAGCACCAGCGCCGTCGGCTGGCTGGTGACGATGACGCGCGGCGCGTCCGCCTCCAGCGCGGGGGGGCGCCCAGTACGTGCATTGGGGCGCGCGGTGAACAGATCCTGCTGACCTGCCTTCAGTGCCACCGCCTTGCCGGTCAGGAGCACCTTGGGCACGGGATTGGTCACGGTCCATGTGCCGTCGAGCTTCCTGGACTGCAAGAATCCGCCGTACACCGGAATGTAGTAGTTGCCGCTCTTGCCCTTGAGCACGATAGCGGGCGTGTTCTCGATGCGGGTGAGCGCGGTGCCCGGCACGCTGGTCATGCGCGGCTTTCCATACAGCGGGACCAGGATGGCGGGCCGCGTGGACACGACGATGCGCGGCGGCGTACGCGTCTGCGGGTCGGGCAGCGGCTGCACGATCGCCTCCGACGCCTCGCCGGGCGCCGGTGCGGACGCGCTCTGCCCGGCTGCCGGAGCGCGCGGCACCGCAGCTTGCCTGTCGGTCCCAGCCCGTGCAGCACCGGCCGTTTCGCCGGCCGCCCGTTCGCTGGGTTCCGGTGCAGCCGGCTCCGGTGCGCCTGGTTCGGCACCTGGTTCCGCGGCAGCCAATTCCGGTCCAGCCAGTTCCGGTCCGGCCAGTTCCGGCGCAGGCAGTTCGGATGCGCCTGCTTCGGGTGCAGTGCGTTGCGGTATGCCGGGCTCCGTCGTACCTGCGCCCAGGGAAGTCGTCGCGGCAGAACCTTGACCGGGGCCGGCATCCAGTCGGCGTGAGTCTGCCGCCGCCGCCGCGGCCGCCGCGACGTCCTGTGCGGCCGTATCCGCCGCGGCCTGCTGCACCTCTTCGATGGCGGGACGCGCTTCGGTGAACTCGCTCTCGAAACCGCCCGGTGCCGGCGCGACTCCTGCGGCGCCGGGGCGTGCTGGCGCGGGCGCCACCTGTTCGTCCTCCACGGTGGCCTCGGCCTGCGTCGGCGCCGTGTCCGCGCCGGAGGCAGAGGCCGCCTGTTCCAGGCTCGGCGGGGGAAACACGTCGCGCAAGGGCGGACGCTCGCGCCGGGCTTCCCGCAGCTCCCCGCGGAAACAGCCGGCCATCATCAATGCGGCGAGGGCGATGCAGACGTATCTCGACATGCGGCGAATCCTGCAGACGGCGCGGGCCACCACCCGGCGGCCGCACCTGTTTTTATCGAACTTCCCTGATGCGGGCGCGAGGCTCCGGGGACCATCCCCGGAGCCGCAGATCGGAGGCGCGCCCGCCAGCTCGATGCGGCGACAATGTCCCTGGAAAACCCTGCCGTTTCCGTCCCGACATCGCCACCGCACGCGTCACGCCTTCACCCAGGTCTCGGAGAAGGCGATGAAGGCCGTGCTGCTCTCCTGTCTGCCGGCGAACTCACGCGGGAACGGCCGGCCGGCGACGCCGCGTCCGTTGATGGACACGTCCACCGCGCGGGCATCGACGAACAGCGAAAACATCTCGTGGCGCCCGGTGGCCGACTTCTCCTTCGGCATCTCGATCATGAAGGGTGCGCTCAGCTCGCGCCAGGTCAAACACACCTGCCCGATCGTGCTGCGGAACCACTCCACGTGCGTGCTGGTGCCGTTGCCCGAGGGCTGGAAGTCCCAGCCCGGCACCACGCGCACGCCGCCCAGCCCGGTCGCGCCCTTGAAGGCGCTGAAGTTGGTCACGAAGCCCTCGCGCAGGTAGCGGGCGAGCGGCTCATTGTCGGTGATGCACAGGTTGGGGCGCTCGGCGTCCTTCCCGCTTCCGCGCGGATCCTGGAGAATGAACGCGGCGTGCCCCTTGCCATACGGCGAGGTGACCACGCGAAAGAAGCTAATCAGGGTCACGAACGGGCCGTCCGCCGCGTCCTTCAGGTACATGCCAGGGTTCTCGCCGGACCAGTCCACCGCGCCTGGGTTGATCGTCGCACGCATCGGGCCTCTCCTCCATGTGGGTCGCTGCGGCATCTGCCGCGGGCCCGAGAGTCTATCCCGAGTCGGCCTTCGTCACCATGCGCACCGGCAGGTGCGGACCGATAGATGCGACCCGGCACGCGCTCAATGGCGCCGCGGGGAATCACCACGGCCGCCTTCCCGATCGGATCCTGCGCGCAGGTCGCGGGCGAACGGATCGCGTTCGCCGTCCCAGGGCGTACGCGTGAGCGTCGGCGTACAGCCGAAGGTGCCGCAGCCCCCGTCGGGGCGCTCCACCGACCGCGGCCGCCACACGGCGCAATCGCCACACCGGCAATGGCGCGCGCCCGGCAGCGCGATCAGGGGCGCGGGCAGGACGCCGAAGAACTCCACGTGCGCCCGATCGTCCAGCGCATCGAAGCGCGGCTCCGGGCGCTCGAGGCGGTGCGCATCGAGCGCCTCACGCGCACTGCGGTTCTCCGCCTCCAGGCGTGCCAGGTCGCGGGCTGGGGTGTCGGGCGTCGTTTCCGTCCGATCGCCGGCAGGGGACTGCTGCAGGGACTGCGGCGGCGACGCACTGCCGGGCGGCGCTTGCGTCGACTCGTGTGCAGAGGCACGCCCTGCAGCCGTGGGGCGCGACGGCACGATGATTCCTTCGCGGTAGCCCGAGGGGCACGCAGCGTCCGTAAGCACCATGCTGCCCTGCTCTCCCAGGCATTGCCGCACATCGGCGCGCGACGGCGCGCACGTCAGGCACAGGCTGCACAGGATCGCAAGGAGGGAAAACGCACGCATGTCCGGTGGGACCGCGCGCGGTCAATCGGGTTCGGCGCAGGCATGCAGTCCGGTCATGCCGCGCACGCTGAATGCTCGGCGCGCTACAGTGACTGCGATGAGAGGATGCGGTGGCAAGGCAGACAGGAAACGGCACGCCGGCCGGGGTCGCATGGTGGAAGCGCGGCATCGTCTACCAGATCTATCCCCTGTCCTTCCAGGACAGCAACGGCGACGGCAAGGGAGATCTGAACGGCATCCGCCAGCGCCTCGACTATCTCGTCTGGCTGGGCGTGGACGCGATATGGATCTCGCCGATCTATCCCTCGCCCATGGCCGACTTCGGCTACGACGTGTCGGACTACCGCGCCATCGCCGCGCAGTTCGGCACGCTGGAGCAGTTCGACGCGCTGGTGCAGGAGGCGCACGCGCACGGCCTCAGGGTCATCCTGGACTTCGTTCCCAACCACGCCTCGGACCAGCACCCGTGGTTCCTCCTGAGCCGTTCGGAGCGCGACAACCCGAAGCGTGACTGGTACATCTGGCGCGATCCGGCACCCGGCGGTGGGCCGCCGAACAACTGGATCAGCAACTTCGGCGGCAGCGCATGGACGCTGGATCCGGCCACGGGGCAGTACTACCATCATGCCTTCCTCGCCGAGCAGCCCGATCTGAACTGGCACAACCCGCAGGTGCGTGCGGCGATGCTCGACGTGCTGCGCTTCTGGATGGAACGCGGCGTGGACGGGTTCCGCATCGACGTGCTGTGGCACCTCGCGAAGGATCCGCAGCTGCGCGACAACCCGCCCAACCCCGGCTATCAGCCGGGTGACGCCGACATCCGGTGCCTGCTGCAGGTGTACTCCTGCGACCAGCCCGACATCCACGACATCGTCACCGGACTGCGCGCGGTGCTCGACGAATATCCCGACCGCGTGATGATCGGCGAGATCTACCTGCCGGTGGAGCGGCTGGTGGCCTACTACGGCGGCGGACGCGGCGTGCATCTGCCGTTCAACTTCCAGTTGATCGAGGCGTCGTGGAACGCGTCCGAACTCGATCACATGGTGCACGAGTACGACTCCCTGGTGCCCCAGGAGGAATGGCCGAACTGGGTGCCGGGCAACCACGACAAGCCGCGCATCGCCTCACGCGTGGGCGAGGCCCAGGCACGCGTGGCGGCCATGCTGCTGCTCACGCTGCGCGGCACGCCCACCATGTACTACGGCGACGAACTGGGCATGTGCGACGTGTCCATTCCGTCCGAGCGCGTGCAGGATCCATGGGAGAAGAACGAACCAGGCCTGGGGCTGGGCCGCGACCCGCAGCGTACGCCGATGCAGTGGGACACCGCCCCCAATGCCGGCTTCAGCACCGGCCTGCCCTGGCTGCCGCTGGCACACGATCACGACACGCACAACGTCGACTGCCTGGGGCGAGATCCGTCCTCTATCCTGGCCCTGTACCGGCGTCTGATCGCGCTGCGGCGCGAGAGCGCGACGCTGACCTCGGGACGCTATGCACGCGTGGCCGCCGGCACTCAGATCATGGCGTATACGCGCGAGCGTGCGGACGAGCGCATGCTGGTCGTGCTAAACCTGGGTCATGCGCCGGATGCATTGGCGCTGCCCGGGCTGCAAGGCGAGGTGATGCTGTCCACGCGACTGGATCGCGAGGGCGAGAAGGTGTCGGATCGGGTGGAACTGCGCGGCGACGAGGGCGTGATCGTGAGGATGGTGCGATGAGGCGGCCGTGTGCGCGGCACGGTCCAGGTCAGCGCTCGCGCCCCGCTTCGTTCACGCAGCAATCGGACGACGGATCACCTCGGATGCACGGTTGTCGGCGTGCTCGCGTCGCAGACGGACGCTGCCGGCTGCGCCGCTTCCCTGTCGACACCACGGCAGTATCGCCGGTGTCAAACGCCCTTCTCTCGCGCGTCGCAGTCCCGTCCGAGACGGCGCATCCAGATCGCGATGGTTTCCGGCACGCTGAGCTGCGCGGCCGTGGGAACGGCCGTCGCGTCACCGAGTTCCCCGGCCCAGGCACGCACGTCGCCATCGGTGGGCACCCAGCGGTAGGCGTCGGTGATCCAGTCGTCGACCACGGCGACGATCCACTCCGGCGTTCCCTGCGGCAGCGACGCACTGCGTAACTTCGCTTCCGGGTAGTGCTGTTCCCAGCGTGCGCGGGCGATGCTGCGCCCGGCGCTCTGCGCGACCTGGTAGCACGCGGGGCGATCGAAATGCTCAAGCAGCCCGCGCCGGCGGCTGCCGTCGTCGGCTTCGGAGAGCCCGGTCAGCAGAAGGCCGGACAGGAAGGATGCGACCATCGCCCTGGTGGAGGCCAGTGACATGATTCAATCGTTCCCGGTGTCGAACTCGGCCGGCGACACGATCTCGATCAGCTCGAGGTCGTCGGAGTGGCCGAGTTCGGTGTGGCGGATGCCGGGCGGCTGGTGCACGCAGGTGCCGGCGTTCAGCATGACTTCTCCCACGCCCTCGTAGTCGAACTTGATCCAGCCCTTGAGCACGTACACCATCTGGAATTCCACGTCGTGATGGTGGCGCTGCGGCATGGCGTGCACGCCGGGGATGGCGCGGATCACGTGCGCGACCACCTTGCCGGCGGTCGCGTCCTTGATACCCAGATCGCGATACTCGAAGAAGGCGCGCAGCCCGCGGTCCCACTGCGCATCCCTGGCGTGACTGACGGAAAACCGCATCTTCTGGTCCATGCACTCCTCCCTGTTCTGTCGCTCGTGCAGCGATTATGGCAGCAGCCCGGCGGCGGCGCCCGGCGCGATCATCGCGGCCGGCGCACGCGGAACAGATAGCGGTTCAGGCTGAAGAAGTACTCGTCGCGCGCCCCGAGGGCGGCGAGATCCTCGCGCCACGCCGCGGCCATGTCCGCGCCCAGGCGCTTGCCGGCGTACGCGCCGATCACGCCCATCATCGCGTGGCTGTACGTGTCCGGGTCCAGGCGATCGTTCAGCAGCACGATCGCGCCGCAAGAATCGACCTGCAGTCCTGCCTGCTCCAGGCGCCGGCGCAGCGTGCGCGGCAATTGCGGATGCGGGCAGTGCCGGTCCCAGGTCTCCAGCATCCGGCGCATGCGCTCGGCATCGCTCGCGTTCCACACACAGGAGGCCCAGTCGGTGTCCACCACCACGGCACGCCCGCCCGGCCGGAGCACGCGGTGCAGCTCGCGCAGGGCCGCATCGACGTCCTCCACGTACTCGTACACCTGCGTGCACACGGCCACGTCGAAGCGGGCATCCTCGTACGGCAGGCGCGCCACGTCTCCGGTCCGGAAGCGCGCGTTAGCGGCTGCGGCGCAACGCTGCTGCGCCAGTGCCACCATGTCGGCCGACAGGTCGACGCCCTCGACGCTGCCCTGCGCACCGACGCGCCCGAGCATGTCCTGCGCGAGCAGGCCCGGCCCGCTGCCCAGGTCGGCCACGCGCTCCCCCGATGCGAGAGCGAGCGCATCGAGGATCTCGCGCCGCTGCCGCACCACGTCGGGCGTGAGATAGATCGCCTCGACGCGCCGCGCCGCGCACGCATCGAACTGCGTGCTCATGCGCCGCCCGGTTCGCGTCCGGCGAGCGCCTTTTCGCACCAGCGTCCCACCGCCAGCACGGTGGCGTCCGCGCCCGGGCGTCCGACCAGCTGCAGGCCCACCGGCAGCCCGTTCGCATCCGTCCCGCAGGGGATGCTCAATGCCGGCAAGCCCGAGAAATTGAACGGCGAGGTCAGGCGCGTGAGCGCGGTCGGGACGGGCAGCGTGCGCTCCCCGATCTGCAGGATGCTGGTGCCCCGCGGCGGAATGCTCACCGGCAGCGTGGGCAGCACGAACACGTCGGCCTCGCCCAGCGCGGCCAGCATGTTGTCGCGCAGCCAGCGCCGCAGGCGCTGCGCCTTGACGTAGTCCAGCGCACCGATGAACTGTCCGACCTCCAGGCGCAGGCGCACGTCGGGACTCAGTCCCTCGGGCCTGTTCATCAGCAGTTCCCAGTTCGCCTGGCAGGCCTCGCTCGCGAGCGTGAGGAACTGCGTCGCCGGGGCGTACTGCATGCCCTCGACGTCGCGCTCGTCCACCCGGGCACCGGCAGCGGCCAGATCGCCGATCACCCGCATGACGTGCGCACGCACCGGATCCTCGACATGATCGAAGAAGAAGGCGACCGGCCGCACCATCCTCGGCCGCTCCACGCGCTTGCCGCCAACACAGCCGGCCGGCAGGCCCGCCATCGCCTCGAAGGCCAGGGCGGCATCGTCGACGCTGCGCGTGAGCGGTCCGATGTGATCGAGCGACCACGCCAGCGGCCACACGCCCTCGCGCGAGACGGCATCGTGCGTGGGCTTGAAGCCGACCACGCCGCAGCAGGCCGCCGGCACGCGGATCGAGCCACCGGTGTCCGTGCCCACGCCGATGGTGGCCAGCCCCGCGGCCACCGCCGCGCCCGAGCCGCCGCTCGATCCTCCGGGCAGATGGCCGGGAGCGACCGGGTTGCCGACCGCACCGAAGTGCACGTTCGCGCTGGTCACGCCGTAGGCCAGTTCGTGCAGGTTGGCCATGCCGATCACCAGGGCGCCCGCAGCGCGCAGCTTCGCCACGGCCTCGGCATCGCGCGCGCCCTCGCGCGGCTCGATCGCCCGGGTGCCGCAGGTGGTCGGATAGCCACGCACCTGCATCAGATCCTTGACCGCAACCGGCACGCCGGCGAGCGGACCCACGTCCTCGCCCCGTGTCACGCGCAGATCCAGGGCGCGGGCATCGGCCCGTACCCGCTCCGGACGCACCGTGATGAAGGCGCTCAGGCGCTGGTGCTGGTCGATGCGCGCCAGGAACGCCTCCGCCACCTCCAGTGGCGAGAGGCTGCGGGCGCGCACGTGGGCGGCGATCTGCGCCACGCTGGCAAACGGCAGGTCGTCGATGGGCCGGGTGTCATCGGGCCGGGTCTGCGGGGAAAGCACCTCGAGCTCGCCACGCGGCGGCAGCACCAGCATGTCGCCGGCATCCGGCGCCTTCAGGATGGCGTCCAGGTCCTGCAGATGCATCGCCAGCCGCTGCTCCCACAGCGCCGCGCGCTCCAGGAAGGGGTATCCGCGCGAGCGCGCGGAAGCAGACAGCAGATCCTTGAAAGTCTCCTCGACAGGGTCGTTCATCTCGTGCTTCCTTCTCCCGGTATGGTTGCGTACGTCGAATGTCTCGTTGCCCCGTTCTCACGGACGCTTGAGCAGGTTCAGCGTCTCCGAGTGGAACTCGCGCCAGTAGAGCACGCCGACGATCCAGGCCGTGGCGATCATGAACAGCCCGCTGCTGACGAACCAGGTGAGCGCCGCCAGCCCGAAGTAGTAGGCGCGCAGTCCGTAGTTGAAGCTCTCCGAGGCCGAATGCACCAGCTGGGCAGCGCGCGTGATGAACAGCTGCTCCGCCTCGGTGTGCTGCGGCTCCCTGGGTGCGGCGCCGATCAGGACCGAGGTGAAGTTGAACTGGCGCAGCGACCAGGTGAACTTGAAGAATGCATAGACGAAGATCCCGATCAGCAGCAGGATCTTGATCTCCCACAGTTCGGGCGAGGCGCGGGCGTTGAAGGGCAGTCCCTCCACCACCGCCACCACCTTGTCGGTGGTGCCCAGCAGGGCGAGCAGCCCGCCCAGGATCAGCAGCGTGGTCGAGGCGAAGAAGGTGGCACTGTTGCCGAGATGGGCCGCGATCGAAGTGTCGACGATGCGCATCTCGCGCTCGACGATGCGCGCCCACCACTCGCGCCGGTATTCGCGCATCACCGACATCAGGCTGGGCACGCGCTGGGAACGCCGGCGCGCGAAGTCCGCGTAGCCGATCCAGATGGAGAAGAACCAGGCGAGCGCGAGCAGGTCGATCGCCTCGAAGCGGAACCCGCGCCAAGCGAGAATCATGATGCGCCAGCCTCCCCGGATGCGGCGCGGTCCATGGCGCTCACAGGAACAGCGTGAGCACGCCGGTGTAGCCGTACAGCCGGTTGTGCGAGATCTCGCCGTTGCCGAAGAAACCGACCAGCGGTACGTCGCCCAGCCCGTCGGCGATCATGCGCAGCTCCTCCGAATCGTCCCCGAACAGGCTGGCGCCGCGCCCCAGGCAGGAGAAGTAGAGCGCGCCGCGCGGGCTGCGGTACATGCCGGCGCGGATGCTGTCGAGCATGCACATCAGATCGTCGCTGGCGCTGCCGCGGTCGCGCCGGCAGAACAGGATCTCGCTGCCCGGCTGCACCGGCTGGCTCAGCGCGACCATCTTTCCGCGCGCGTCGATGCCCACGAGATTGCGCACGACGTAGTCGCCGGTGTCGCTGCCCTCGACCGGCAGGCCGGCGAACAGATATCCCCCGGCCGTGCCCTGCCCCGGCGCGTGCGCCGGACCGGCATCCTCGCGCAGCACGTCGAGTGCGGGCCGTCCGTCCAGCCGGATCAGCACGTTCTGGTGCGCATCCGTCACGCGGTGCCGGGGTCCCAGCGGAGCGCAGCCCTGCGTCAGACGGGTCGCCACGGTCACGTCCTCGGAAAACAGCACGCCGGACACGCCGCCTTCGCTCAGGCCGTCGGCATACTGCAGGGCACGGCCGCGCGAACTGGTCACGCCGCCGACGACGAAGCCGCTGGTGGTGCGGCCGGCGATCTCGCGCACCAGGCTGGTGAGCGAACGGCTGCCCGGGTCGGCGTGCAGGACCGCGAAGTTGGCGTCGTGGTTGCCCCAGCCCATGCGCGCCTGCGCCACCTCGCGCGGCGAGCGCAACGGCGGCAGCATGCGAAAGGCGCTTTCCTCGAACGGGCAGCACATGACCGCCAGTGCCGGCTCGTCCAGATATTCGCGCGACCCCGCGCAGATGCCCAACCCCATCGTGCCGCTCCAGTGCACGATGCCGGTCTGGCTGCGCAGGTAGTCGACGATCTCGCCGAAGCGCTCGCCGTACGTGTCGGTGGCGTAGACGAACCCGAGCGATGCGTTGCGCGTACCGGTGCCGCACTGCTCGAGGCAGGCGTCGGCCGCCGCGCGCCAGTCGGCGGCGGCGGCGTGGCCGTAGGCGAATTCGTCGAGAACCACACTGGTGGACATGACCGTTCCGATCGCGCGTTCGAGCCATTCTAGCCAAGGGCGCGGTGGACCGGGAAGTGGCCGGATGCGGTCATGGGCGCCCGAAAAACAGGTAGATCGCCTGATTGCCGTCGTCCGAAGCGCCGATGGCGAAGTAGAGCGGACCGAAGGCCGAGTCCAGCGCCAGGTAGATCGAGCCGGCGAGGATCATGTCATCGTCGCTCACCGTGTTGATGCGGCCGCCCACGTCGGCCGCCTCCAGCGATGCGCCCAGGTACAGTTGATCCCCGAAGCTGCCCGGCTTGCCGAGCCGGTACGCGTACTGCGCAACGCCGAACAGGAAGCGGTCGCTCAGGACCTGGTGCGGCTGCATTCCGGACAACGTGAGGAAGCCTCCAAGCGCGAAGGCTTCGCCCAACGGCAGGTCCGAACCGAACGCCGTGCCACCCAATACGCTCAGTGCAGCGCGATGCCGGCCGCCAAGCGGAACCGGCACCTCCAGACGTGCCGTCACCTTGTCGAAATCTACGTTTCCGCCCAGTCCGCGGCCCGCTCGCATGACTTCCATCCGGGCGAACACGCCCGACGTCGGGAACACCCAGTCGTCGAGCGTGTCCACCACCAGCCGCGCGCGCAGCGCGCCATAGTCCTGCCTGGCATCGGGGAAGAACGGCAGACCGATCTCGCGCAGGCCCCAACCCTCGTTCCACTGGTAACCCAGCCGCAGCTCGGCCGAACGGCCGATATTGGCGCCCAGATCCAGCCCCACGGTGAATTGCCGTGTGCGGTAGCCGGCAACGGCGTCGTTGTCGACGAAGACGTTGTGCTTCTCCTGGCGCCACAACGCGAAGGGAGCAAGGAACAGCCGACGCCGCAGGTCAAGGGGCTGATACAGTTCCGTGGCAAGCACGATCGACTCCCCCAGGGACAGACTGTTGCGCCACTCGAGCCCTCCGCGGTCGAGCCAGGTGGCACGATGGTCGGCCAGGATGTTGAAGGCGCTCTCGCCCTCCAGGTCGCTGGACATGGTCAGGCCGAAGCGTAGGTAGTTGGGGCCGAAGGATTTCGCGACCGGCTCGATCACCAGCTCGCGTGTCCCGTCGCGGTCGGCGAACCGGTAGCGTACCTGCTCGAAGTCGTCGCTCGCCATCAGCGCATCGAACTGCTCGACCAGATGCTCCCGCTCCGAGGAGCCCGGCTGGACGTCGAATCCAGCCCGTACCGACGCCGGATTCACCGCGCCGAGAGAGGACTCGTCCAGGCGCACGCGCTGCACCGGGAACTGCCGGCGCTCGTGCGCGAGCTGCGCGGCGCGATGCGCGGCGTAGGCCTGCGGGCCGAGCGACAGGGCCTGCAGTCTCCCGGCCATCCTGCGCGCGGCCTGCTCGCCCATGGGGATCAGCGAGGCGGCATCGCGGAAGTTCGCCGAGCTGTAATCGCCCACCTGCGTATCGATCAGCACGTCGCGCGCAGTCAGCTCTGCCAGCGAGCGCCGCACGTTGGCGTCGATCAGCAGATGGGCCATCTGTTGCGTGATGCCCAGGGCCGAGTCGAGCGCTTCGCGCGTGCGCGGGGTGGCGGACAGGTTCACCGCGATCACGATGTCGGCGCACATCGCGCGTGCCACGTCGACCGGGAGGTTGCGCACCAGCCCGCCATCGACGAGCAGGCGTTCGTCCAGTTCGACCGGCGAAAACACCCCCGGGACGGCCATGCTCGCGCGCATCGCGCTGATCAGGTCGCCCCGGTCCAGCAGCACCATCTCGCCGGTGAGGATGTCGGTGGCAACCGCCCGATACGGGATCGGCAGGTCGTCGAAGCTGCCGATGTCGGACACCGCACCCGCGAGATCCCCGAGGAAGAGCTCGATGTTCTGCCCGACGATGGCACCGGGGGGCAGCTTGAAGCCGTCCTTGCCCAGGCCGAACTCCGCGCCGAGGACGTTGCGGCGCTCCAGTTCCTTGCTGCGCTGGGATCGCGCGCTGCGCGGCCGGTCCACCAGGATGGACGGCAGGTCCGCCGCCAGCACGCGCCGCTCCAGCTCCGCACCGGTCAGTCCAGTGGCATACGCGCCGGCCACGATCGACCCCATGCTGGTGCCCACGATACAGTCGACGGGCACCCGCATCTCCTCGAGAACCTTGAGCACACCCAGGTGCGCAACGCCCTTGGCACCCCCGCCGGCCAGCACGAGGCCGATGCGGGGACGCCCGGCGGGCTGCACCGCCTCTGCCCCGCGCGCGGGACCGGCGCAGGCAATGCACAGAGCCCACAGCGCGCACAGCAGTGCGGGCGCGCGTTCACCCCTCATCCGTTGTCCTTGTCGTTCTTCGCGGCCGGCGCCGCGTCCCGCCCCCCACTATAATGGCCCGGTCCAACCAAGGAAATGGAGGGGGCATGAACGCAGCCGACGCGGTCACGGGAGGCACGGTCGCCG
This sequence comes from Burkholderiales bacterium, assembly GCA_020854105.1. Lineage (GTDB taxonomy): Bacteria > Pseudomonadota > Gammaproteobacteria > Burkholderiales > SHXO01 > SHXO01. Next base: position 57,972 of record JADZGB010000022.1, read on the forward strand.
CAGAAGAGAGCATCCTGCTGCGCTCGGATGCCCACGGCGTGACCACGCTCACGCTCAACCGGCCCGGCCAGTACAACGCATTGTCCGAGGAACTGCTGGAGGCGGCCATCGCCGCCCTGGAAGCGGTGGAGCAGGATCGCAGCGTGCGTGTGGTGGTGATCGCCGGCAGCGGGCCCGCCTTCTGCGCCGGCCATGACCTCAAGCAGATGCGCGCCAGTCCCGAGCAGGACTACTACCGCGGGCTGTTCGCCCTGTGCAGCAGAATGATGATGACCGTGACGCGCATTCCGCAGCCTGTCATCGCGCGCGTGCACGGCATCGCCGCCGCCGCAGGCTGCCAGCTGGTGAGCCAGTGCGACCTGGCGGTTGCCGCGTCCAGCGCCCGCTTCGGGGTGTCCGGCATCAACGTCGGCCTGTTCTGTTCCACGCCCAGCGTGGCCCTGGGCCGCAATGTCCTGCGCAAGCAGGCGATGGAGATGCTGCTCACCGGCGATTTCATCGAAGCCGAAACGGCAAGGCAGTACGGACTGGTGAACCGCGTCGTTGCGGCCGAGCAGCTCGACGCGGAGATCGCGCGGCTGGCGCGTCGCATCGTGGACAAGTCCGCCGTAGCGGTCGCGACCGGCAAGCGCATGTTCTACAAGCAGATGGAAATGGGCATGGAGGCCGCCTACCAGTACGCGGCCGAGACCATGGCCTGCAACATGATGGCGGCCGATGTCGGCGAGGGCATCGACGCGTTCATGCAGAAACGCCAGCCGGACTGGAAGCACCGCTGAGCGCGGAGGCGGCCGAAGGTCTGCGCGCCGCCTTGTCTCCGGTTGTCGCCGGATTGCACGCAGATGCCGCGGCCTGTCCACCGGGAGGCCGCGCGCGGCGTTGATCCGATCATCCCGTCGATCCCGATTGCCATTGCCATGCCGGTGCGCGCCTCGCCGCGAGCGGTGAGCAGGCGCGTGGCCCGCGCATCCGTGCTCATGCTCGTCCTCAATGCCGCCTGTTCCCTCGCGCAGGAGCGCAGCGACCCGGCTGCGACCACTGCTCTGCGGCCGCCGAGCGCCAGCGCGTTCTGGCAGGGCGAGGCCGTGCCATGCCCCGAGGCGGCGCAGGTGCCCGACCCGCTGCACCTGGCCGATGCCGTGGACATCGCACTGTGCCGCAACCCGCTGACACGGCAGTCGTGGGCGCGTGCGAAGGTGCAGGCGGCGGAAGTGGGCATCGCAGGCTCGGACTTCTACCCGCAGGTCGATGCCGCGGTGAGCCTGCAACGGTCCGAAGTCCGCAACGTGCCCGGCAGCGGCGGGCGCACCGATCTGGACGCGAGCATCGGCGTGGACTACCTGCTGTTCGACTTCGGCGGGCGCGAGGCCAACATCGAGCGGGCACGCCAGGCGTTGCTGGCAGCCAACTGGACCCACGACAGCAACCTGCAGGCGGTGCTGTTCGGCGCCGTCGGATCCTATTTCCAGCTGTACGCGGCGCAGGAGGCGGTGCTGTCCACCCGCGCCGCAGAGCAGGCGAGCCTGACCAGCCTGGAGGCCGCGCGCGCCAGGCTGAAGGCAGGCAACGCCACGCGCGCGGACGTGCTGCAGGCACAGACCGCGCATTCGCAGAACCAGCTCACGCGCACGCGCGCCGAAGGCGAGGCCGGCGTCGCCCTGGGAGTGCTCGCCAATTCGCTGGGATTGCCGGCGCAGCAGCCGCTGCGCATTGCACCGCCGCCGGACCTGGCGCTGCAGCGCGCGGGCGACCAAGCAGTCGAGGAGCTGATCGCCGCAGCGCGTGAGCAGCGGCCCGACCTGGCTGCAGCGCAGGCGCAGGTGCGCGCCGCCCGCTCGGCGATCGACGTCGCCCGCGCGGCCACGCGCCCCAGCCTCTCTGCCTTCGGCAGCGTCGGTGCGACGCAGTCGACACCGGGCAGCGATCCGCGCTCCGGGGCGATCGGGCTGCAGCTGCGCATTCCCATCTTCACCGGCTACCGCGACAGCTACCGCGTGCAGCAGGCCCGCGATCAGCTCGATCTGGAGCTCGCCAACCGCGACCGGCTCGGCAACGACGTCGCGCTCGACGTGTGGACCGCCTACCAGGACCTGCGCACCGAGCGTACGGCGCTGGACACCTCCGCCGATCTGGTGGCGAGCGCGCAGGAGAATTACAGCGTTGCGCTCGGACGCTACCGCGCTGGCGTGGGCACCGTCACCGATCTGCTCAATGCGCAGAGCGCGCTAGCCGACGCGGAGCTGCGGCGCATCCAGGCGCGCTATCGCTGGAATGTCTCCAAGGCCGCGCTCGCGCGCGCCATCGGCGTGCTGCAGCCGGCGCTGGCGCGCAGCGCCGCGGGAGCGGCACGATGAAGCTCGGAAAGCGCACCACGCGGCTGCTGCTGCGTATCGGCATCGTGCTGGTGCTGGCCGGCGCAGCGTGGGCGGGATGGAGCACCTGGAGCGCGCGCACCGACAAGCCCCTGGAAGCCCGCTATCAGTTCGAGGAGGTGGGCGTTGGCGACATCACGCAGACGGTCACCGCCAACGGTACCGTCAACCCGGTGGGGCTGGTCAACGTCGGCACGCAGGTTTCGGGCACGGTGCGCCGGCTGTACGCCGATTTCAACGACGAGGTGAAGGCCGGGCAGATCCTGCTCGAGCTCGATCCGACCACGACACAGGCGGCCGTGGAGCAGAGTTCGGGCGAGGTGGCCAGCGCCGAGGCATCGCTGCGCCTGGCGCGCGCCGAGGAGGCTCGCATGCGCGAGCTGTTCGGGCAGGAGTACGTGTCGCGCCAGGACCTCGAACGCGCGATCCAGGCCCGCGAGGCCGCACAGGCGCAACTGCGCGTCGCGCGCGGCAAGCTGCAGCGCGACCGCGCCAATCTCGGCTATACCGTCATCCGCTCGCCCGTGTCCGGGGTGGTGGTATCGCGCGAGGTGGACCTCGGACAGACGGTCGCGGCGAGCTTCCAGACCCCGACCCTGTTCAAGATCGCGCGCGACCTGTCGCGCATGCAGATCGACTCGAACGTCGCGGAGGCCGACATCGGCAAGGTCCGGGTCGGTCAGAACACGCGCTTCACGGTGGACGCGTATCCGGAACGGCGCTTCGAGGGCAAGGTGCAGCAGATCCGCCTGGCACCCATCACCGAGCAGAACGTGGTCACCTACAACGTGGTGGTCGAGGTCGCCAATCCGGATCAGGCTCTCCTGCCCGGCATGACCGCCTACCTGAGCATCGTCACCGACCGGCGCGAGAACGTGCTGCTGGTGCCCAACGCTGCGCTGCGCTTCCGGCCAAGCGATGCGCACGACATCGTGCAGGCGCAGCGCAATGCGGACGCGCACGGCGGCACGCCGGGCAGACCCGAGGTCTACGTCGCGCGCGGCCAGCTGCTGCAGCCGGTGGAGGTCGCCGTGGGCATCTCGGACGGACGCTTCAGCGCCGTCACGGGCGGCGAGCTCAGCCGCGGCGACCGCGTCGCGGTCGAGCAACTGCAGGGCGAGGGCAAGCCGGCCGGCGGTGCGACACCGCAACCATTCCGTTTCCGCACCTTCTGATGAGCACCGGCGCGCACCCGCTGATCCGCGTCGAAGCCCTGCACAAGCAGTACGAGACCGACGCAGGGCCGCAGCCGGTGCTGCGCGGGGTGGACCTGGACATCTACCCGGGCGAGTTCATCGCGGTGATGGGCGCATCGGGCTCGGGCAAGTCGACCTTCATGAACATCCTCGGCTGCCTGGATATGCCCACCTCCGGCCGCTATACGCTGGACGGCAACGACATCTCGCGCCTGTCGCGCGACGAACTGGCGCGGCTGCGCAACCGTTTCATCGGCTTCGTGTTCCAGGGCTTCAACCTGCTGCCCCGCGCCACGCTGCTCGACAACGTGGCACTGCCGATGCTGTACGCGGCGCGTCCGGCGCACGAGCGCAACGCCCGCGCACAGGAACTGCTGAAACGGGTCGGGCTGGAGCGCTACGGCAACTACCTGCCCAGCCGGATCTCCGGCGGCCAGCAACAGCGCGTGGCCATCGCCCGCGCGCTCGCCAACCGCCCCGAGCTGCTGCTGGCGGACGAACCGACCGGCAATCTCGACACCATCACCAGTCACGGAATCATGGAGCTCATCAGCACGCTCAATCGCGAGGAGGGCACCACCGTCGTGCTGGTCACGCACGAGAACGACATCGCCCACTTCGCCAGGCGCATGATCCGCTTCGTGGATGGACGCGTGGAGGAGGATCGGGTCATGGAAGTGATTGGTGATGCGTGATTGGTTGGTGATCGGTGATTGGTTGTGACACTCGTCGCCCCGGCGAAAGCCGAGGCCCAGTCAGAATGTCGGGACCTTTCGCTCCACTGAGCTGGATCCCGGCTTTCGCCGGCATGATGGCACCGAACGGCTTTTGCCGGAATGACGGCACCATACGCGCAACGGGAGCGAGTAACGAATCATGTTCCTGAACATGCTGCGCGAAGCCTGGCGCGCCATGGCGGCCAACAAGTTGCGCACTTTCCTCACCATGCTCGGCCTGGTCATCGGCGTGGGCGCGGTGGTGCTGATGCTCGCCATCGGCCAGGGTGCGCAGACGCTGGTCAAGGAGGCCGTGGCCACGATGGGCAGCAACCTGTTCATCGTGCTCTCCGGCGGCACCACCACCGGCGGCGCGCGCTCCGGCAGCGGCACGGCGCCGACCCTGACGCTGCAGGACGCGCGCGCCATCGCGGAGCTGTCCCCGGTCGCCGCGGTAGCACCCACGCACAGCGGCAATGCGCAGGTGGTGTACGGCGGGGTCAACTGGCGCAGCCAGGTCATCGGCGTCACGCCCAGCTACCTGGAGGTGCGCGAGTGGCGGCTGGTGCGCGGACAACCGTTCACCGACACCGACATGCGTGCCGCCACGCGCGTGGCGCTGATCGGCCAGACCGTGGCGCGCGAACTGTTCGGCGACGAGGATCCGGTGGACAAGACCGTGCGCATCGCCAACAGCCCCTATCTGGTGATGGGCGTGCTCTCGCCCAAGGGGCAGAGCTTCGACGGACGCGATCAGGACGACACGGTGCTGGTGCCGCTCAGTACGGCACAGCGCAAGCTGTACGGCTCTCCCTTTCCCGACACGGTGCGCTTCATGATGGTGAAGGCGGTATCGGAGTCGGCCATGGACCGCGCCGAGCAGGCGATCACGCAACTGCTGCGCGAGCGCCATCGCATCCAGGCGGACGCGCCCAACGATTTCACGGTGCGCAACCTGAGCGCGGTGGCGGACGTCCAGGCCGAGACCACGCGCGTGATGTCCATCATGCTCGGCGCGGTCGCGTCCATCTCCCTGGTGGTGGGCGGAATCGGCATCATGAACATCATGCTGGTGTCGGTGACGGAGCGCACGCGCGAGATCGGCATCCGCATGGCCATCGGCGCGCGCCAGCGCGACATCCTCTGGCAGTTCCTGCTCGAATCGGTGATCGTCTCGGTGGTCGGCTGTCTGATCGGCATCGCGCTCGGCGTCGCCAGCGCCTACCTGGTGAGCCAGACGACCGGCATGATGGTGGTGGTCACCGGCACCGCGATCCTCCTGGCCTTCGCCGTGGCCTCGACTGTGGGCGTGTTCTTCGGCTTCTATCCGGCGCGCAAGGCTGCCGCGCTCAAGCCGATCGAGGCGCTGCGCTACCAGTGACGGGCGTCATTGCAGGCGGCGCATGATGACCGCGTCGCGCCGGTAGCCGCCGGGCACGCGTGCGCTGCGCTCGAAATCCATGCGCTCCGGAAGCGCGTCGCGCAGATTGACGGTGTAGCGGGCAAGATCGCGGATCTCGACCTTCAGCTGATCCAGGTCCGTGTCCTTCGGACGCCGCTCGGGCGGAATCTTCGCCATCAGCGACTCGATCACGATGCGCGCGCTGTCCGGGTGCAGGTTCTGGTCCATCGTGACCGCGGCCAGGCCGTTGTTGCCGTCCACCCAGTCCACTCGAAGCACGCCGTGCGCCGGCAGGCCGGGACCACCGAACGGGTTGGACAGCTGCGCGTCGTACTCGCGCGGCGCGTCGATCGGGAACGACTTCCCCATCGGGAAGAAGAACATGCGCGGTTCGCGTAACAGCACGGATTCGAGATTGCCGCGGTCGGAGAACATGCGCTGCACCAGTTCCGTCGCCTGCCTGGCAGCCGCGGCGTCGCCGCGCCGCGCGAGCACCGCCTCCATCTGCGCCAGCATGCGGTCCACCAGCGGACGCACTTCGTCGTAGTTGCGCAGCTGCACGAACTCGCCGCCCGGATCGAACTCGAGCTCGTAGCGGATCTCCTGCACCAGCTCCCAGATCGACTCGGCATCCGCGAACGACGTGCCCGCGTTCTGCGATGGCGCGGTCTCGGGACGCAGGTGCGACCAGCGCACGACAGTGCCCTGCGGTCCGGACTCGAGAACCTCGATCGTCACCCGCAACAGGTTCGCGCTTCGCTGCGGCGGTTGATTGGGCATCTGGCGCTCGTGCTCCTTGCGCAGTTCCAGCCGGATCACGTCCCCTGCCTTCGGCCGCATCGACAGCTCGAGCCGACGCCCTGAGGCGGCCGGCTCCTCCCCGGCATGCGCGCTTCCCGCCACCTGCGCCGCGAGCGCCAGCGCGGCCGCCGCCACACAGCGGCGCAGCGCGCACCATCCTACCTGCCCTGCATGCATCGGCCTACTCCTGTGCGGTCGCCCTGGACAGATCCAGCGCGCGCCACAGGTACCAGCTCGCCACACTGCGGAAGGGTCGCCAGCGCTCCCCGCGGCGGGCCATGCCGGCGCGGTCCGCCTTCGCGTCCGTGCCGAAGGTGAGCGCGAAGCCCTGGCGCACGCCGTAGTCGTCCAGCGGCAGCACGTCCGGCCTGCCCAGGCGGAACACGAGGAGCATCTCCACCGTCCAGCGGCCGATGCCGCGCACCTGGGTGAGACGCTCGACCAGCAGCTCATCGTCCATCGCCTGCGCCTGCTCCAGGGTCGGCAGCTCGCCCTCGAGCGTGCGCTGCGCGAGGTCGCGCAATGCCGCGAGCTTGCCGCTGGACAGCCCCGCGCCGAGCAGGCGGGTATCGGACATGCGCGCGAGCAGCGCGGCATCGGGTCCGTGGTGCGCATTCGGAAAGAGTGCGCACAGCCGGGCGTGGATGCTGGCGGCCGCTCGCCCGTTGAGCTGCTGGTAGACGATCGACTCGGCCAGCGCGGCGAACAGGCTCGGCGTGCGTTTGAGCTGCAGCCGGTACGGCCCCACCCGGTCGATCAGCCGGGCGAGCTTACGGTCGCGCGCGCGCAGGTGTTCCAGCGCGGCAGCGGCCTCGTAGGGCAGATCACCCGCAGCCCTATCGCGATGGAACTGCTCGATGCCCAGCAGGCGCAGCTTGGTGGCGATGCCGCCGTGTGCGCTGAAGCCACCCACGCGGCCACCGGCCGCCAGCACGCGATGGCAGGGGACTACGATGGGAAACGGATTGCGTCCCATCGCCTGCCCCACCGCCCGCGCCGCACCGGGGGCGCCGACGCGCGCCGCAAGCTCGCCGTAGGTCAGTGTCTGACCGGGCGCGATGTCGCGTGCGACCACGTACACGCGCCGGTGGAAATCCGGCACGCGCGCGAGATCCAGCACTATGCCGGAGAGTTCCGCGGGCTCGCCGCGCAGCAGCGCGCTGATCGCCCCGGCCGCACGCGACGCCGCCTCGTCGGGCGCCGCCTCGACCGCGTTCCCGAAACGCGCCTTCAGGCGCGCGCACGCGTGCGCCTCGCTCGCCTCCGGCAGCTGCACGGCCACCAGGCCTGCGTCGCTCCACGCGATGGCGCATCGACCCACGGCGGTGTCGAACAGGGTATAGCGAATGGATTCCACGCAGTCACTATAGCCCGTTCCCGCACACGCGCGTGCGGCTCAGGGCCGGATGCCGGTCACGCGCCAGACGGTATTGCCCACGTCGTCGGCCACCAGCAGATCTCCGCGCCGGTCCACCGCGACGCCCACCGGGCGGCCGCGCGCGCGGCCGTCTCCGTCCACGAAGCCATCGAGAACGGTGACCGGCATGCCGCGGGGGCGGCCATCCTCGAAGCGCACGAACACGACCCTGTAACCGCTGCGCGGAGCGCGGTTCCACGATCCGTGCTGGCCGACGAACAAGCCGTCGGAGAATTGGGCGGGCAGCCGGTTCCGCTCCGCGAAGGTCAGTCCCAGCGACGCGGTGTGCGGCCCGAGCGCATAGTCCGGCACGATCGCGCGTGCGATCAGATCAGGGCGCTGCGGCTTCACGCGCGCATCGACGTGCGCGCCGAAGTAGCCGTACGGCCACCCGTAGAAGCCGCCGGACTGCACCGAGGTCATGTAGTCGGGCACCAGGTCGCTGCCGAGTTCGTCGCGTTCGTTCACGACCACCCACAGCTGGCTGCTGCCCGGCTCCCACGCCATGCCCACGGGATTGCGCAGGCCCGAGGCATGGATGCGGTGCGCGCCGGTGGCGCGGTCGATCTCCCAGATCGCCGCGCGGCCCTGTTCCCTGTCGAGTCCGTTCTCGCCCACGTTGCTGTTCGAGCCGACACCGACGTAGAGCCGGACGCCGTCCGCGCTCGCCAGAAGACTCTTGGTCCAGTGACGGTTCGGCTCACCCGCGGGGAGGTCGATCAGCTTCGTCGCCGACGCGTCGATGCGGGTCTGGTCCGTGCGGTAGGGCACACTGATCACGGCATCGGTGTTCGCGACATAGAGCACGTCCTCCACCAGCGCCATGCCGAAGGGCGAGTCGAGGCCGTCGAGCAGGATCGAGCGCAACTCCGCCACGCCGTCGCCGTCGGCATCGCGCAGCAGCGAGATGCGGTTCGCGCTCGGCACCCCGGCTCCGGCACGCTTCATCACCCAGCGTGCGATGCGCGCCCGTATGCCGATGACCTTCCTGGGCGGTGCATTGGTTTCGGCCACCAGCACGTCGCCGTTGGGCAGGACGTACAACCAGCGGGGATGGTCGAGGCCGGTGGCGAAGGCGTTGACGCTCAAGCCCGGCGCCGGAGTGGGCTGCTCGCCGTCCGCCCAGCCCTGGGCGGGCGCGATCTTCACCGTCGGAACGAGCGAGCGCCGGGGTTCGGGGAGGATCGGTGCGGGGCCGGTGCCGGCACTGACCGGCAGGTGCGCACGGTCGCCGCAGCCGCTGCCAGCGAGCACGAGCAGGCTCAGGGCAATCACACGGGCCGGGAAGCAGCGGACCTCGGTCATGGCGTGACGTCCATGCGGGAAGAAGGTGAGCAGGCCGGGGCCAAGTGCCATTCCCGTTGCATGGCCTGCAATGGCGATGCGCTCACTGCTCCACCCGTATGCCGGCTTCCTGGATGACGTGCGCCCACTTGGCAGTCTCGGCGCGCATGAACTGCGTGAAGTCCTCCGGCGTGCGGGGATCCGCAATCAGGCCGCGCGCAGTCAATGCCGCCCGCACCCCGGTCTCCTCCAGTGTCCTGCGCACGTCCGCGCTGATGCGCTGTACCAGCGTCGCCGGCGTACGCATGGACACCACCAGTCCGGCCCAGCCGAAACCGACTACGTCGGGAAAGCCGGATTCGGCGATGGCTGGCGTGTCGGGCAGCTGCGCGATGCGTTGCGGCGTAGTCACGGCCAGGGCCCGCAGCTTTCCGGCCCCGATCTGCGGAAGCGCGGATGCCACGCTGTCGAGCATGAGCGGGATCTGGCCGCCCACCAGGTCCACCATCGCCGGTCCGCTGCCCTTGTACGGCAGGTGCTCGAAGGTGAAGCGCGCACGTGCGGCGAACAGCTCCAGGATCAGGTGCTGCGAACTGCCCTGCCCCGGCGTGGCCACCGGCAGGCGCACACCGGGCCTGCGCGCATGCGCGAGGAATTCCTGCACGGTGCGTGCCGGGAAATCCCGATGCGCGACCAGCAGCAGGGGCGCCTGCACGACGTTCGACACACCGGCGAAATCGGCCAGCGGCCGGTACGGCAGTCCGGCCAGCAGCGTGGGGTTGGTGGTGAGCGTACCCGTGGTCGCCATGACCATCGTGTGCCCGTCGCCGGCGGCACGTTTGCCCGCCATCATGGCCGGCACGCCCATGCCGCCGCCGCGGTTCTCGACCACGACCGACTGGCCCCACACCTCCTGGAGCCGCTGTGCCAGCAGCCGCGCGGCGAAGTCGGCCGCCTGGCCGGGCGGATACGCCACGATCATGCGCACGGGACGGGAGGGAAACCGCGGCTGCGCGCGTCCGGGCGAAACGAACGTGGCCCCTGCCGCGGCCAGCAGCGCACGCCGCCGCGCATCGAAATCCTTGCTCACGCATGGCTCCGTCGAGGGCAAGCGGCAGATGATACGGCCTGGAACGCACGACGTCCCCGCCCGCGGACACGTCCGAACTGGCAGCATGCATCGTCCCTGCCTGCGCGCCCGCCACGCAGGTCAGCCCGAGCCTCGTGCACGGGCGCGCCCGGCGGGATGGGCCAGGCCGGCCCGGAGCGGCGCACGCGCCGCGGTTGCGCTTCGGTTAATCTCGGTCCAATTGAGCGAAGCAGACTGGCGTCCCGACGCCCCGAACTCGTGCAATCCGAAAGCCACTCGATGACATCCGCACCCCGCCTGCAGGTCGCCACTGCACATGGCCACACCGTGCTGCGCCTGAGCGGGCTGCTGGACGCCGCGCGCGTGGATGCGGTGTGGAATGCGGCCCTGGAGGCGGTGCAACGGTCTCCGGATGCGCCCGTCGTGGTGGACACGGCGGCGGTGGAGCATCTCGACGGCGCGGGAATCGCCCTGCTCCTCGACCTGCTGCGCCAGCCTCGAGGTGAAAACGCCGGCGTGCGCATCGAGGGCCTGGCTGCACGCTACCAGGCATTGCTCGACCAGTTCGACCCGGCGCAGTTCCGCGCGCAGCCGGAGCGCGCACGCAGACCGGCGAGCGTGCGCGAGGTGCTCGGACGCGGCAGCATGGCCGCGACATCCGGCGCACTCGATGCGCTCGCCTTCGTGGGCGAAACGACGAAGGCATTGATGCACGCCCTGCGCGCGCCGCGCAGCCTGCGCTGGCGCGACACCCTGACAGCGGCGCAGCGTGGGGGCGCGGACGCCTTGCCCATCGTGTCCCTGATCTCGTTCCTGATGGGCCTCATCCTCGCCTTCCAGGCCGCGGTCGCCATGCGTCAGTACGGTGCGGAGATGCTGGTGGCCGATCTCGTCGGGATATCGCTGGTGCGCGAACTGGCGCCGCTGATGACAGCCATCCTGCTGGCGGGCCGCTCGGGCGCGGCGTTTGCTGCCGAGATCGGGACGATGCGCGTAGACGAAGAGGTGGACGCCCTCGTCACCATGGGCCTGGACCCGGTGCGTTTCCTGGTCGTGCCACGCCTGCTGGCCGCACTCGTCATGACGCCGCTGCTCACCCTGTATGCCATGATGGTGGGCCTGTTCGGCGGCGCGGCGGTGATGTCCACCTTCGAGATTCCGCTTTCGGCCTACATGCGCGAGACATTCGCGTTCGTCACGCTGTCCGACTTCGTCGGCGACATGGTGAAGACCTTCGTGTTCGGCGCCATCGTCGCCGGCGTCGGCTGCCTGCGCGGACTGCGGACGCGCGCGGGCGCGGAATCGGTGGGCTTGGCCGCCACCAGCGCCGTGGTCACCTCACTCGTGCTCATCGTCGTCGCCGACGGGATATTCGCCGTCGTGTACTACCATCTCCGCGTATGAGCACGCTGCCGCCGCTCCCGGACACCGGGCCCATCATCCGGGTGGAGAACCTGACCATAGGCTACGGCGGGAAACCGGTGCTCGAGAACGTGAGCTTCGAGGTGCGACGCGGCGAGGTGCTGGTGATCCTGGGCGGATCGGGCTCCGGCAAGAGCACCCTGCTCAAGCACATGATCGGCCTGTACACGCCCATGACCGGCCGGGTGCTGATCGGAGGCGACGACATCGTGCACGCGGAGGGCGCGCAGCGCCAGGCGATCCTGCGCAGGTTCGGCGTGATGTATCAGCACGGAGCGCTGTTCGGCTCGATGACGCTCCTGGAGAACGTGCGTCTGCCCCTCGAGACGTTCACCGCCCTGAGTGCGCGTGCGATCGATCTCGTTGCCCGCACCAAGATCGACCTGGTGCAGCTCACCGGCGCCGAGGATAGGCTGCCGGCGGAGCTGTCGGGCGGGATGCGCAAGCGTGCCGCCATCGCGCGCGCGATGGCGCTCGATCCGGGCATCCTGTTCCTGGACGAACCGTCCGCCGGCCTCGATCCGATCGTCTCCGCGGACATCGACCAGCTCGTTCTGCGGCTGTCGCGCAACCTCGGCGTGACCTTCGTGGTGGTCTCGCACGAGCTGCCCAGCATCTTCGCCATCGCCAGCCGTGTCGTCATGCTCGACCGCCGCAGCAAGTCGATCGCCGCGAGCGGCGATCCGCGCGAGCTGCGCGAGCACGCGCCGGACGAGTGGGTGCGCCGCTTCCTCAATCGCGAGCCGGAGCCGGCGTGAGCCAGGCACGCCTGCGCGCCCGCCACATCCGACTCGGCGCCTTCATCCTCGGGGCCGTGGCCATTGCCGTGATCTTCGTCGTCGCGTTCGGCGCCGGCTGGTGGTGGCGGCCGAAGGTGCTGATGGAGACCTACTTCGACGAATCCGTGCAGGGCATCGACGTCAGCTCGCCGCTGAAGTACCGCGGCGTGAACGTGGGCGTGGTGAGCCGCATCGGCTTCACCTACACCGACTACGAGCAGGACAAGCCCGCCGCGCAGCGTTCTGTTCGCCGACCCGCCTGCCCCGTTGCAACGCCCGACCGCCACCCGCAAATGACACGCCTCCTTCGCAGCTGCGCGCTCGTTGCCCTGCTCTGCAGCACGGCCGCCTGCGGCCTGACCGCTCCCGCACCGGCGCGCAACACCTGGCTTCCGCGCGCGGACGTGCCGCAGATGGCACACCAGACCGGGCCGGTTCCGGGGCTGCTGCTGGTGAACGTGTTCTCGGTGGCGGAGGCGTTCGCCGGCAAGCCGATGGTGTACCGCTTCGACGAGCACCGCTACGAGACCGACTTCTACAACGAGTTCCTGGTCGCGCCGCGCGACTTCGTCAGCCAGAGCGCACTGGAATGGATGCAGCGCGCCGACATGTTCGAGAGCGTGGCGCCGGCTGCCGGTGCGCGCGCGCCGCGCGCCATGCTGCTGCAGGGTTCGGTGAACGAGCTGTACGCCGACGTGCGTGAAGCACGGCGCCCGATGGCGGTGGTGGCCATCCAGTTCTACCTGGTGGACGAGACGCAGCCCTCCCGGCCACTGCGTCTTGCCGAGGAACTGCGCCGCTCGGTGCCGATTCCGGACGCGTCGGCGGCCGCGTATGCGCAGGGGGTGAGCCGGGCCCTGACCGAGATCTTCGGCGAACTCGAACAGCGCCTGCGCAGCATGGCAGGCGCCCCGGGTTGAGCGATCGAGCGCGTTGAGCGATCGAGCGGGCTGACCGATCGGGCAGGTTGATCGATCGGACCGGTTGACCGGCGGGGCGGGCTGACCGCCGGGCGCGGGGTGGCCGGCCGGACGCGGACCGACCGGCTAGACGCCGGCAAGTGCGGCCACGATGTCGGGCTCGATCGATTCCGGCGTGCTGGTGGGCGCGTAACGGGCGATGACCTTGCCGTCCCGGCTCACCAGGAACTTGGTGAAGTTCCACTTGATCGATTCCGTCCCCAGGATGCCGGGCTCGGATGACTTGAGCCACGCGTACAGCGGGTGCGTGGCCGGCCCGTTCACGTCGATCTTGCCGAACATCGGGAAGCTCACGCCGAAGCGCGTCTCGCAGAACTGCACGATCTCCGGTTCGCTGGCGGGCTCCTGCGATCCGAACTGATTGCAGGGAAAGCCGAGCACCTCCAGCCCTGCCGCGTGGTGCCTGCGATACAACGCCTCGAGCCCCGCGTACTGCGGGGTGAGGCCGCATTGGCTGGCGACGTTGACGATCAGCAGCACCTTGCCGCGATAGGCGTCCATGGACCGGGTGGTCCCGGCAATGGTGCTCGCCTCGAAACCGTAGATGCTGTCGTCCACGCCTCTACCTCAGTTCGATCTCGACGAACACGAACTCGAAATCGTTGTCGTTGACCACGTTGTGCTCGACGCCGGCACCGCGGTAGTAGGGCACGCCGACGGCGAGCCGGGCCTGCCGGTCGCCCTCCTTCGTCTCGAGCAGCAGCATGCCATCGGTCTGCGGCACCACCACGTAGTCCATGCCGTGCACGTGCCAGCCGGTCTGCGCGCGCGGCGGGAAACGCCATTGCGTCACCACCACGCGCTCGTTCTCGATCAGGGTGGTGGGCACGGCAGAGGGTCGCGTCGTATTCATCTCGTTCTCTCCTGTGGCGCGTGCGCGCCGATGACATCGTGACGGCTGGGGCCCACGCCCGCTTCCTGGAATTCGACCTCGCCTTCCAGGACCGCGCTGTAGTGCGGCAGACCCGCGGGAATCACGTAGAAGCTGCCGGCCGGATAGGCGATCAGCCCGTCGCGGTCGAATGTCTCGCCCACGCCAGCCCAGTAGGTTCCCTGCAGCACGGTGATGGTGCGCTCGTCCGGATGGGTGTGGGGCGGCAGCGAGTGGCCGGCCCGCGCGCGCACGCGGAACGCGTAGGCACCGGCCCGTGCAGGCTCGCTGTAGATCGCGGCATGGAACACGTCCGGATCCGCGCGCCGCTGGGTCCACCGGATGTCCGCGGGCGTGAGTGCCACGATCTGCACGGCCGAAGCGGGGATCGGGAGCAGGGACAGTACGGCCACGGCAGCAGCCTCGAAGGCACGCGCACGCTGCGCTATGCTGTAATGGCCCATTCGAAGGAAGGAACTCGCGATGCACACGGTGATGTGGAAGTTTACCCTGCCCGCCGATGCAGGCAAGGAACAGCTCGACCGGATCATCTCGGCCTCGGCGGCGAGCTACGTCGGCATTCCCGGACTGATCCGCAAGTACTACGGTTACGCGCTCGAGGCGGGGCACGGCGAGCTGGTCGGCATCTACCTGTGGCGCAGCAAGGCCGACGCGGATGCGTTCTACACGCCGCAGTGGGTGGAGAAGGTGTCCGCCCGCTGGGGCGCGATGCCGCAGCGGCACGAATGGTGCACGCCCACGGTGGTGGAAAGCGCCCTGGGCGGTGTGATCGGCGATTGAGCAGGCGCGCGGGTCACGCACTGCGATATCGCGTCCTGCGCAGCAGCAGGATCACCGCAAACGGCAGAACGAAGCCGACGACGATGACGCTGATGAAGATGTGTCCCAGCTGCGAGTAGTCGGCCGGCACGCTGACCAGCCCGGTCGCGGGATCCTTCACCTCGCGCGTGACGGTGAACGCCTGGTTGACGTACTTCGTCCCCAGCTGGGAGAGGGACAGCGCGAGATTGGTGAACGACGCCATGACGGCGAAGTAGGTCGCCTTCAGCTTGTCCGGAGCAGAGTTCGCGATCCACGCCAGCATCGGCACCATCGCGATCTGGCCCAGCGGCGATTCCAGGGCCGTGTCCACCAGCGCGATGAATCGCGCATCCACCACGCCGTTGGTATGCGCGGCAGTCCAGTGATGCAGCCCGTAGTACATGCCCAGGGTCGGCAGCGCGAGGACCGTACCGACCAGGGTGAGAAATCCGATCACGTAGGCGATCGAGCGCTCGGCCATGAAGCGGCGGAACAGGAACAGGCTGGCGAGCGTGAGCGAGCTGCCGATCAACGACAGCACCGAGAGAAACTGCTGATCGAACCTCAGTTCGTCGATCATCCACCACGTCGATCCCGGGCCCGGGCCCGGCAGGGCACGGAACACGAAGATCAGCAGCGCGGTCCCGACCAGGGTGTTTCGCGCAGCCGGCTCCAGTTCGCGCACCAGGCGCAGCATCAGGAACAGTACGATGGCCATCGATCCGGCGAAGATCAGTTCCTGGTTATAGGGGATCTCGGCCAGCCCCAGACCCACGGTGAACACCACGAACACGAGGCTGCCCCCGAGCAGAGGCCAGTTGACCCGGGGTCGCTCCTCCCCGCGCACGTCCACCAGTTCCTGCGCCTCGGCTCGCGTGCGGCCATGCGCCACCAGGGTCGCGATCCGTCGCCGCCGCAGGTATCCGGCAAGCAGTACGCCGAGCACCGACACCACGGGAATGACCACTGCGAGCTGATACACGAGCAGGTAGGTCTGCACCTTCTGCTCGGCCAGCATCGATGGCGCGTCCCGGAACAGCACCACGTTGGCGCCGGCCACCAGCACGCTGCCTCCGATGATCGCCACACGCCCGAGGGTCTGCATGGTGGTATGGCCGACGCGCCGCTCCTCGGGCGCGATGGCAGTGCCGGTCTCGTCCACGCGCGGCACCGCCTCGACCGTCATGGCGTCGGCCACGACGTCCTGCAGCACGTAGCCGATCGGCGCGAGCAGCGCCGAGAGCACGTACCAGGCATTCGCGGACATGATCGACTCCATCGCCGCGCGGTCGGACAGCAGACCGATCATGATCAGCAGGCTGAGTGCGATCAGGCTCGCGCCCAGATACACCAGACCGGCCTTGTGGTGCCAGATCAGGTCCACGAGATGACCCATGGGCATCTTCAGCGCCCACGGCAGCATGACCCAGAAGCCGAGCGCGGCGAGGAACTCCGCCGACAGCCCCAGGTATTCCTTGACGAAGAAGGTACCGACGATGCCGGTGAGGCCGGAGATGCCTGCGGCGATGTACACCATCAGCGGCGGCAGATAGGAGAGTCGCATCTGCCGGCCGAGATCTAGGAATACCCTGTCGAACCAGTGGAACAGCCGGGCGGCGATGCTGCCGACGGGTGCGGTGGGATTCGGATGCATGGGCCCTGCCCTGTGATCTCGTCGGCGCAGACACTACCACACGCGACGCGGCGTGCGTCCGGCACGACGCTACAATGTCCCGTCGTCGGTCCTCGTCCGGAGAGAGTCCATGCCGGGATTCAAGTCAGTGATCGCAGTGCTGGCGCTGATCGCGCTCACGGGAATCGCGCGTGCGCAGGAAGGCGTCGCTGCCGCCCAGGACCGCGCCGCGATCGAGGCCATGCGTGCCCAGGGGATGGACATGGCCGAGCCGCAGACACTCGAGTTCGCCTTCTATTTTCCGGAGAAGCAGGGCGCGCGGCGCGTCATGGGCGCGCTCGCGGCCGACGGCTTCTCCGGCGAATTGCGCACCGAGGGAGTAGACGCGTTCATCCTGTTCGCGCGCAAGACGATGCGGGTGGACCTGGAGACACTGTCGGGACTGAGGGCGCAGTTCGAGGCTCTGGCGCGGGAGGCGGGAGGATCGTATGACGGATGGGGACTGCCCTGAGCGTTGAGATGCCGGCCATGCCGGCGTGCTGACCGGATCCCCGCGCTCGCCGGCATGATGCGGTGCTCGCCGGGATGGCCAGTCTTCCGTCGCCCCGGCGAACGCCGGGGCCCAGCGGAAACGAAAGGGCAGTTCCACTTCCTGGATCGGCTTCCGCCGGAGATGACGGGGTGGAGCTTTCGCCAGGATGACGGGGCGGGGCTCGCGCCGGGATGACGAAACCGTGCGCTGCCCGCCGGGACGGCGCTGCTCAGTTCATCGTGCGTCCCTGTGCCAGGTCGAGCAGCATCTGGTTGAGCCGCTTGACGAAGCTGCCCGGATCCTCGAGCTGACCGCCCTCGGCGAGCAGGGATTGGTCGAGCAGGATGTGGCTCCAGTCCGCGAAGCGCGCGTCGTCCGCCTCGTCCTTCAACGCCAGCACGATGGGATGCTTGGGGTTGATCTCCAGGATCGGCTTGCTGCCCGGCACGTTCTGTCCGGCAGCCTTGAGCAGACGCTCCAGATTCCCGCTCATGCCGTACTGATCGCTCACCAGGCAGGCCGGCGAATCGGTCAGACGGTGCGTCACCCGCACCTCCTTCACCCGCCCGCCCAGCAGCCCGGCGATGCGGTCGGTGAGTTGCCTGAAGTCGCCTGCTTCCTTTTCCTGCTCCTTCTTCTCTTCCTCGTCGGCCAGCTTGCCCAGATCGAGATCGCCCTTCGCCACCGACTGGAACTGCCTGCCGTCGAACTCGGTGAGGCCGCTCATCATCCACTCGTCCACACGTTCGTGCAGCAGCAGCACTTCCACGCCCTTCTTGCGGAAGATCTCCAGATGCGGGCTGTTGCGGGCCGCCGCGAAGCTGTCCGCGGTGATGTAGTAGATCCTGTCCTGGCCTTCCTTCATGCGCGACACGTATTCGGCCAGCGCGACCGACTGTTCCTCGCTGTCGGTCTGGGTCGAAGAAAATCGCAGCAATCCGGCGATGCGCTCGCGATTGCCGAAATCCTCGCCCGGCCCCTCCTTCAGGGCGCGCCCGAACTCCTTCCAGATCTTCGCGTACTTGTCCTTGTCGTTCTGTGCGATCTCCTCGAGTAGGCCCAGCACCTTCTTCGCGCATCCGGCCTTGATGCCTTCGACGATCTTCGACTCCTGCAGGAGCTCGCGCGAGACGTTGAGCGGCAGGTCGTTGGAGTCGACGATGCCGCGCACGAATCGCAGGTAGGCGGGCATGAGATGCTCGGCGTCGTCCATGACGAACACGCGCCGCACGTAGAGCTTCACGCCGTGCCGGCGATCGCGGTCCCACAGGTCGAACGGCGCGTGCGCGGGCACGTACAGCAACTCGGTGTACTCCTGGCGCCCCTCGACCTTCGAGTGTGTCCAGGCAAGCGGCGCCTCGTAGTCGTGCGCGACGTGCTTGTAGAACTCCGCGTACTGCTCGTCGGTGATCTCGGACTTCGGCCGCGTCCACAGCGCGGACGCCTGGTTGACCTGCTCGTCCTCGTCCTCTAGGACATACTCGGACTTGTCCTTGTCCCACACTTCCTTCTTCATGAGGATGGGCAAGGTGATGTGATCGGAGTACTTGCGTACGATTTCGCGCAGGCGCGAGCCGGAGAGCAGATCGTCTTCGCCCTCGCGCAGATGCAGCACGACCTCGGTGCCGCGCCCGGGCTTGTCCACCACCTCGACGCTGTATTCGCCTTGTCCGTCGCTCTCCCAGCGTACACCGTGCTCGGCGCCCATGCCGGCGCGGCGGGTCAGCACGGTGACCCTGTCGGCGACGATGAACGAAGAGTAGAAGCCGACCCCGAACTGCCCGATCAGATGGGCATCCTTCGCCTGGTCGCCGGTGAGCTGCTGGAAGAATTCGCGCGTGCCGGATTTCGCGATGGTGCCGAGGTTGGCGATCGCTTCCTCGCGCGACATGCCGATGCCGTTGTCGGACACGGTGATGGTGCGCGCCGCCCTGTCGAAGCTCGCCCGGATGCGCAGGTCGCCGTCGTCCTCGAACAGCGCCTTGTCGGACATCGCCTCGAAGCGCAGCTTGTCGGCCGCGTCCGATGCGTTGGAGATCAGCTCCCTGAGAAAGATCTCCTTGTTCGAGTACAACGCGTGCACCATGAGGTGCAGCAGCTGCTTGACCTCGGCCTGGAAGCCGAGCGTTTCCCTTGAAGTGGCGGCATCTGCCATCTCGTCCTCTCCCTAACGCGGTTTGCGACCGACGATGGGGGCGCCACCGTGCATTTCAAGGCCCGGGACGGGATGGCGGACTCAAGCCTTGGCGGCCGGCGGCTTGGATACCGCGTCGGGCAGGACCGGCTCGTTCGCCGCCCCCTCGGTCAGATCCAGGGTCTGCAGGGTGACGTAGTCGGTCTTGCCGCTGCCCAGCACCGGGAGGTCGGGCATGCACACCACCTTGCGCGCGACCGCCAGATCCTGGGCGCCGGACTCGCGGGCGGCACGGGTCAGGCCATGGCGAGTCAGATGCGGATCGGTGGTGAACAGCACGGTGGTCTCGCCCCCGACCGACTCCGTGCGCAGCACGATGGCGTGGCGATGCTGCGGCGAGGCGCGATAGGCAAGCGACTCGATGGCGTCCAGGGAGACCATCTCCCCGGCGATCTTGGCGAAGCGCCGGACCCGCCCCACCACGCGCAAGACCCCGTCCTCGAGGATGTCCACCACGTCGCCGGTCGAATACCAGCCTTCGCCGAACCGTGAACGCGGCGGATCGATCACGCCGGGCATGTCGTACCGGTAATAGCCGAGCATGAGATTGGGGCCGGTCAGGTGCAGCACGCCCCCGTGTTCGACGCCTTCGAGTTTCTCCAGTCTCGTCCGCACACCCGGAAGCGGGCGGCCGACGGTGCCGGCCTGGTGGCATTGCGGCGTGGACAACGCGATCACCGGCGCGCACTCGGTGGCGCCATAGCCCTCGAAGATGCGCAGGCCGAACTTCTCCAGATACAGCCGCACCACTTCTTCGCCCAGCTTCTCGCCGCCGGAGATCACGTAGCGCACACTGCCGAAGTCGAGCGGGTTGGCGTGTTTCGCGTAGTAGCCGAGGAAGGTTCCGGTGCCGAACAGGTAGGTGACATTGCGGCGATACGCGATCTCCGGAATCGCACGGTACTTGAGCGGCGAGAGGTACAGGAACAGCTTCACGCCGGTCACCAGGCACAGCATCATGCCGGCGGTGAATCCGTAGGAGTGATACAAAGGCAGTGCATTCAGCACGCGGTCGCGCGAGGTGAAATCGATGACCGCGCCAATCTGGTGGATATTGGCTAGGATCGCGTCATGGCTGAGCGCAACGCCCTTGGGATGGGTCTCGGATCCGGAGGTGAACAGCACCACCGCCGGGGCATGCGCATCCACGCGGGCGCTCACCCGGCGCGGCATGCGCATGGCAAGCAGGACCAGCCAGAGCTTGTCCCACAGGCGCAACTGCGATGCCGCATCCTCGAGATACACGATGCGCAGGTGTCGCAATGCGGCGACGACCGGCGACAGGCGCGCCTGTTCGACGAATGCGCGCGAGGTGATCACCACCCGTACGTTGGCCGCCGTGCACGCCGCGCGCACCGCGCGCGAACCGGCGCTGTAGTTGAGCATGGCGGGCACGCGCGCATTGGCGCTCAGTCCGAGCACGAGACAGACGGTGGGAACGACGTTGGGCAGGAGTACGCCGACGTTGTCTGCCGGCTGCGTGAAACCGTTGGCCCAGCGCCCCAGGGCCAGGCTGCCGCGAAGCAGATCCCCGTAGCGGCGTGGCACCTCCTTCAGGTCCTCGACGATCTCGGTGTGCCGGCCCTCGCGCTCGACCGCCTGCAGGAACGCGTCGAACAGCGTGATGCGCTCGCGTGCATCCACGCCATTCGCTTCCATCAGATGCTGGAGGGCGCGGGTCGCGCGCAGCCGTCTGCGCCTCGTGCCGTCCTCGCCGTGGACGCGGATCCGCGTGAGGGCACCGAGATGCAGGCGCAGCCTGCGCGATCGCGCAGAGGCGTAGATGGCGTGCACCGGCACGACGGTGGCGCCGGAGTGCAAGGCGACGAGCGCCGGACCCGGGTAGCACTTCATGACGCCGCTCGAATCGAGCACCCTGCCTTCCGGGTAGAGCAGCACGCTGCGTCCCTCGGCCAGCACGCGCAGCACCCGACGCACGGTCAGGGGATGGTTGACGTCCATCACCAGGTGGGGCACGGCGCCAAGCAGCCAGCGGAACGCGCGGCCGCGCACCTCTTCGCTCGGCAGGACGACGATGGGCCGGTCGGGCAGCAGCAGCGGCAGCAGCAGGCTGTCGATGCGGCGCGGGTGGCGCGCCATGTACAACAGCGGCTCACGGGCGCGCACGGGGACGGTCCCGCTGCGCGCCACACGGAACAGCAAGCGCACGGCCAGGGCGACGATGCCGCTCCATAGCGCGCCCAACGCTGCCGCCGGGCTGGCCATGCCGGCCCGCCGCCCGAGGTTCTGACTTGTTCTGGTCGTTCTCATCCGCTTCGAGGCGGCCACCGCGGCACTGCCGCAAGCCCTGATACGAGAGTTTCTCCCTCCGCGCGCGACCTTACAAGTGTTCACCCGCACCCGCGCACCGCCCCCAGGACATCGTAGTCGCGGGCGACGTGCCGCGCGGCGCACGAACCTGACAGTTTGTCAGTTTCGCCCCGGATTTGGCGCACGCACAGGCTCCCGCTAGATTCGAACGTGCGGCGTCACGAGACCGCAGACAAGCTCTCTGGCATTGCGCTGCGACAACACTTCCTTCTGGACCAGGAGACCACCATGGACATGCAACTCCACCCTGCCGTTCTTCAGGCCTCGACCACGACCGCCCTGTACCGGACCACCGAGCGCCCCGAATACTTCTTCTCCGAGCAGTTGTCGGCCTACTACGATGCGCAGTCGCGCGCGATCTGGTGCCGCTGGAATCCCGCTCCGCGCCCGAGCTTCAATCCGGCCCTGTTGCAGGATCTGGGCAGCTACTGCCGGTTCGTGGCAGGTACGCGCGGCAGCATCGACCATCTGGGTGAGGCCGCCCCGGTGGAGTACGCAGTGCTGAGTTCGGGCGTACCGGGCGTGTTCAATCTGGGCGGCGACCTGGACCTGTTCATCGGCCTGATCGAGATGCGCGACCAGCAGGGACTGCAGGAGTACGGCAGAGCGTGCGTCGATGTCCTGTACCGCAACTACATCGGCCATGGCCTGCCCATCACCACCATCTCGCTGGTTCAGGGAGAATGCCTCGGCGGCGGCTTCGAGGCTGCGTTGTCCAGCGATCTGATCGTGGCCGAGCGCCAGGCGCGCTTCGGCTTCCCCGAAATCCTGTTCAACCTGTTTCCCGGCATGGGCGCCTATTCGTTTCTCGACCGCAAGGTCGGCCGTCGCCTCACGGAAGAGCTTCTGTCCTCTGGGAAAATATATAGCGCTGATGATATGCTCGCTCTCGGTGTGATCGATCTGGTGGTAGACCCGGGATCGGGGGAGGCCGAGATTGCCGCGCTCGCCAGACGCCAGTCGCGCAGCCGCAACGGCCTGAGCGCGATCGCCGCGGCGCGGCGCCGGGTCAACGGCATTGCCTACGAGGAGTTGATGGACGTCGTGCGGCTTTGGGTGGAGGCCGCACTGCGACTGACGGGCCGCGACCTGAAGCTGATGCAGCGTCTGGTCACACGCCAGAACGACATTCGCCCGCCCGCGTCCGTGCATTGAGCAGGACGGCGGCGGTGTATCGAAGCTGGGCCGCGGCACGCGGCACAAGGACAACGACAGATGGACCGTGTTCCGTCCGAATACACCATCCAGGAGGCATCGGCCAAGCTGGGTGTGCCGGTGCAGAAGCTGCGGCGGTGGGATGCGCAGGGCGTGCTGGTGGCGCGGCGTACCGAAGGCGGGCACAGGCGCTATGCGCGCGAGATCATCGACGGTCTGGCCGGATCCGTCCTTCCCACCTTCCAGGACCGTTACGAGGACGAACTCGCCACCGCGCGCAAGTCGCTGCGCGAGAAGCGCCGCATCATCCAGCTCCTGCTGGAGAGCGAGAGCCGCTACCGCGATCTGGTCGAGACCTCGCACGACCTGATCTGGACCACCGATGGCGACGGCCGCTTCACCTATCTGAACAACGGCGCGATCGACATCTTCGGCACGCCGCCGCGAGAGCTGATGGGCTGCTGCTTCTTCGACTTCGAGGCGAAGCCCTCGCACATCTCCAATCGCCGCTTCCTCTCGGCCTTGCGCCGGCACGGAGAGGTGAAGAACTACGTCACCCACCTGATCACCGCCGAGGGCCTCGACCGCTGGGTGGGAATCAACGCACGGGTGCAGCACGATGAACACGGCAAGATGGTCGGCATCCGCGGCACCGCCCGCAACGTCACCGAGCAGCACGAGGCGGCACTGCAGATCGAGTATCTCGCCACGCATGACGCCCTCACCGGTCTGCCCAATCGCGTCAGCCTGCAGCGCACCCTCGACGTCGCGCTCAAGTCGGGAGACCTCGGCGCGGTTCTGTTCATCGACATCGATCATTTCAAGTACGTCAACGACAATTTCGGCCACCGCGCCGGCGACCAGCTCATCGTGGGCGTGAGCGGCGTGCTGAAGGAGGCGGCCGCCTCGCACCGCGGCCAGGTGTTCCGCCTGGGGGGCGACGAGTACGCGGTGCACCTGCCCGACTCGCTGCGCCCGCACGCGGCGGAAGTGGCCGAGGAGCTGCTCGGCGCATTGCGCCACTACCGTTTCCAGTCGAGCACGCAGCAGCGCATGTCGAGCGTCACGGCGTCCATCGGCATCGCGCTCTACCCGTTCCATGGCAACGACGTCACCGGCCTGCTCTCGAGCGCGGACATCGCGATGTACCAGGCCAAGGACGGCGGGCGCAACCGCCACGTCATGTTCGATCAGGACGCGCAGAGCCTGCGGCGCACCCACAACCGCGTGCAATGGGCGAACAAGCTGCGCGAGGTCCTCGACAACGACCGCCTGCTGCTATACTCGCAGCCCGTGGTGCGGCTCAAGGATCTGAAGACGGTCCACTGCGAGATCCTGGTGCGGCTGCGCGATGACCAGGGCAACGTCGTGCTGCCCAGCCAGTTCATCGAATCGGCAGAGTCGCTCGGCATGGTGCAGGAGATCGACATGCGCGTGGTCGAGCGGGTGCTCGAGCACCTGCAGTCGCCCGAGCAGCGCGACGTCAAGATACGGTACTTCGTGAACCTGTCGCGTGTGAGTATCTCGGATCCCCACTGGGTGCGCCGCTTCCAGTCAATGCTCTCCGGTGCGCCGATCAACCACTCGCAGCTGGTGTTCGAGATCACCGAAACCGCCGCCATGTCCGACGTCGACGTCACCCAGAACTTCATCCGTGAGCTGAAGGAGATGGGCTGCCGCTTCGCGCTCGACGACTTCGGCGCGGGATTCAGTTCGTTCTATTACCTGAAGCGCTTCGACGTCGATTACCTCAAGATCGACGGCAGCTTCGTGCGCGATCTCGCAACGGACGAGGGCAATCGCATCTTCGTGCGCGCGCTGTGCGACGTTGCACGGGGCCTGAACAAGCAGGTGGTGGCGGAGTGGGTGGAGAACCGCCGCACCCTGGAGATCCTGAACGAGATGGGCACGCTGTATGGGCAGGGCTACCTGTTCCAGCGCCCGGCGCCCCTGTGGGACGATCCGCCGGAGCGGATCACGCTGTCCGCCGGCGAGTAAGCTCCCGCCCGCGCGCAATCGTCCGCGCGCAATCGTCCGCGCGCGACTCAGGCGCGGCGCAGACGGTCCGCCCAGAACACCCCGAGGATGGTCTTCGCCTCGGTGATCTGCCTCCTGAAGATTCCTTCCAGCGCCTCGTCGATGGGCATGGTGACCGACTCGATGAACTCGTCGTCCTCGCCTGGATGGCCTTCGAACACGAGCTCGCGCGCGAGGAACAGTTCGATGCGCTCGTCCGAGTAGCCCACACACGGATGCAGGGTCGTGAGGAAGCTCCATTCCCTGGCGAGATAGCCGGTCTCCTCCAGCAGTTCCCGTCGCGCCGTCTGCTCGGGCGGCTCGTTCTGTTCGATCTTCCCGGCGGGCAGTTCGAGGAAGTGGCGGCGCAGGGGATAGCGGAACTGATGCTCGAGCAGCACCGTGTCGCGGTCCATCAGGGGAATGATGACGACCGCCCCCTGGTGCTGGATGTACTCGCGCCGCGCCTGTCCGCCATCCGGAAGCCGGACTTCGTCCTCCTTCACCGTCAGCAGACGGCCGCTGTACGCGGTGCGGCTGGAGAGCGGCTTCTCGCTGAAGTCGGAGGCCATGCGCGCCGGCGCCTGCGCGCTAGAGCGAGGCCTTCACCGCCTGCTGGCACACCGCCAGCAGCCACCCGGGCGCCATGCCCAGCACCAGCAGCGCCAGCGCGTTGACGGCGATGAGTGCGCGCTGATCACCGGCATTGACGATGGGTGCGGTGTCGACCGGGTCGTCGAAGTACATCACGCGCACCACGCGCAGGTAATAGAAGGCGCCAACCACGGACAGGAGAACGGCAGCTACGACCACGCCCGTGTAACCGGCTTCGAACGCCACCTGCAGCACGGCAAGCTTGGCCCAGAAACCGAGCAGCACGGGAATGCCGGCGAGCGAGAACATGACAAGCAGCATGAGGAAGGCGTACCAGCGGCTGCGCCGGTTCAGCCCGCGGAAATCGTCGATGTTCTCGGCCTCGAAGCCCTCGCGCGAGAGCAGCAGGATCATGCCGAACGAGGCCAGGGTCATCAGCACGTACACGATCGCGTAGAACACCGCCGCCCCATATCCCTCCGCGCTGCCGGGCAGGATGCCCAGGAGGAAGAAGCCCATGTGCGAGATGGTCGAATAGGCGAGCATGCGCTTGAGATTGGTCTGCACGATCGCGGCGACGTTGCCCACGACCATGGACAGCACGGACAGGATGACAAGCATGTCCTGCCACTCCGCGACCAGCGACGGCGATCCCAGCGCTTCGGCCAGGATGCGAAAGATGAAACCGGTGGTCGCGAGCTTGGGAGCCGAGCCGATCAGCAGCGTCACCGCGGTGGGTGCGCCGTGATACACGTCGGGCACCCACATGTGGAAGGGAACCGCCCCGAGCTTGAAGCCCAGTCCGGCCACGACGAACACCAGGCCGAACACCAGGATCGTGCCACGCACCTCGCCCGAGGCGATGCGCTGGGCCATGTCCGGGATCGCGAGCGTTCCCGTCGCGCCGTACAGCATGGACATGCCGTACAGCAGCATACCGGAAGCGAGCGCGCCCAGGACGAAGTACTTCATCGCCGCCTCGGTGCTGCGGGGCGACTCGCGCTGCAGCGCGACCATCGAGTACAGGCTCAGCGACATCAGCTCCAGGCCCAGATACAGCGTGAGCAGATGGTTGGCCGAGATCATGACCATCATGCCCAGGGTGGAGAACAGCGCGAGGGTGAAGAACTCTCCCCGGAAAAGCTGGCGGCTGCGGCCGTATACGTGCGAATAGACCATCACGCCGGCCACACCGATGTAGACCCACACCTTGAGAAGGTCGGACAGCGGGTCGTCGACGAACAAGCCGTTGAAGGCGAACTCCACCCGGTCGCTGGCGGTTCCCAGCGTGATCCCCGCGCAGGCGGCGAGCGTCAGCAGGCTCAGAAGGTAAGTGTAGGCGCGGTTCCTGTCGGAGATGAACAGGTCGAGCAGCAGGATGGCCGACACGGCACAGAGCAGGAAGACCTCCGGCAGCGCCGGCAGCAGGTTCAGCGATTCGAGGGTCATGTCGCCCGCCAGATCAGGGTAGCTTGGTGCGCGCTGCCAGCGACAGCAGGTCCGCGACCGAATTGTCGAGCACCGCGCCCAGGGGCTGCGGCCAGATGCCCATGCCGAGCACCGCTGCTGCCAGCAGGGCGAGAATCAGCGCCTCGCGTGCGCTGATCTCCTTCAGTGCGGCGACGTGCTGGCTGGCGATCGGCCCGAAGATCACGCGCTTGTACATCCACAGCATGTAGGCAGCGCTCAGGATCAGCGTGAGCGCGGCCAGGAAGGCGTACCAGAAATTCACGTTCATCGCGCCCAGAATCACCAGGAACTCGCCGACGAATCCGCTGGTACCCGGCAGGCCCGCGTTGGCCATCGCGAAGAGCATGAAGAACGCGGCGAACACCGGCATCGAGTTGACCACGCCGCCGTAGTCGGCGATCTGGCGCGAGTGCATGCGCTCGTAGAGCACACCCACGCACAGGAACAGCGCACCGGACACGAAGCCGTGCGACACCATCTGCAGCACCGCGCCCTGCATGCCGAGTTCGTCGAACAGGAAGATGCCGAGCGTGACGAAGCCCATGTGCGAGATCGACGAATAGGCGATCAGCTTCTTCATGTCGTTCTGCACCAGGGCAACCAGCCCGATGTAGACCACGGCAATGAGCGACAGCGTGATCACCAGGCCGGCCAGTGCGTGGCTGGCGTCGGGGACGATCGGCAGGGACAGGCGCAGGAAGCCGTATCCGCCCAGCTTCAGCATGATTGCCGCCAGCACCACCGAGCCTCCCGTGGGTGCCTCCACGTGCGCGTCCGGCAGCCAGGTGTGCACCGGCCACATCGGCACCTTCACCGCGAAGGCGATCATGAAGGCGAGGAAGACGAGAATCTGCGGCGCGAGGCCGATCTCGAGCTCGTACCACGCCGGCAGGGAGAAGCTGCCGCTGACGTTGTACAGGTAGATGAGCGCGACCAGGGTGAGCAGCGAGCCCATCAGGGTGTACAGGAAGAACTTCATGGCCGCGTACACGCGGTTGGACCCGCCCCACACGCCGATGATGATGAACATCGGGATCAGCGTGGCCTCGAAGAACACGTAGAACAGGGCCGCGTCCAGTGCGCAGAACACGCCGTTCATCACTCCCCCGAGGACGAGGAAGGCCGCCATGTACTGGGACACGCGGGATTCGATCACGCGCCAGCCGGCAAGCACCACCAGCACCGTGGTGAAGGCGTTGAGCACGATCAGAAGCAGCGAGATGCCGTCGATGCCCAGGTGGTAGTCGATGTTGAAGGCCGGGATCCAGGACGACCTCTCCTGGAACTGGAAGCCATGGGCGGAGGGATCGAACTGTGCGAACAGCGGCAGCGTGACCAGGAAGCCGAGCAGCGCTCCAATGAGGGCGAGCCAGCGCGCCGCGCCGGCATTGCGGTCGGATCCGGTCGCCATCACCACGATCCCGGCGACGATGGGAAGCCAGATGACGAGGCTCAGCAATGGCAGTCCGAAAAGCATCTGTTCTCGTTCTTCAGTGTCGGGTCAGGCGCGGGCGAACCACAGCGTCAGCAGGACGAACAGGCCGATGATCATCATGAAGGCGTAGTGGTAGACGTAGCCCGACTGGAAATGGCGCATCACGCCGGAGAAGAATCCCACCAGACGCGCTGCACCGTTCACGAAGAAGCCGTCGATCACGGCCACATCGCCGGCCTTCCACAGCAGCGTGCCCAGGCGCCGCGCGCCGCCCGCGAACACGCTCTGATTGATGTCGTCCAGGTAGTACTTGTTCGCCAGCAGCCGATAGATGCCGCCCAGGCCGGACGCGATGCTGCCTGGCAGATCGGGGCGCCTGATGTACAGATACCAGGCAACGACGAATCCGGCGAGTGCGAGCCAGAACGGCGGCGCCTGCAGTCCGTGCAGCACGAACGCGGCCGGACCGTGGAAGTCATCGGCGAGCTTCGTCAGGGGGCTGGTCTCGCCGGAGGCGATGACGCCCGTGAACAGGTCGCCAAACAGGAACGGCTCGATGTAGGCCCAGCCCGCGTAGATCGAGGGAATGGCCAGCAGGATGAGAGGCACGGTCACGACCCAGGGCGACTCGCGCGGCGGACCGGCATGGCCGTGCGCATCGCCGTGCCCGGCGTGCACGTCGTGGCCGCGTGCGTCTTGGCCAGGCATGTCGTGTCCGGGTGCGCCGTGGGTGTCCAGGGCTTGGGTGTCCGGGGCCTGGGTGTCCAGGGCGTGGGCGTGCGATGCATGGCCGTGATGATCATCCGCGGACTCGCGGAAGCGCTCCGGTCCGTGAAAGGTCATGAACAGCATGCGGAAGGTGTACAGCGAGGTGATGAACACGCCCGACAGCACGGCGATGTATGCGACGCCGTGGCCGGGCGTGCTCGACAGGTGCACCGCCTCGATTATCGCGTCCTTCGAGAAGAAACCCGCGAACGGCGGGATGCCTGCCAGCGCGAGAGAGCCGATCACTGCCGTCAGGTAGGTGATGGGCATGTACTTGCGCAGGCCGCCCATGCGCCGCATGTCCTGTTCGTGGTGCAGGGCAATGATCACCGAGCCGGCGCCGAGGAACAGCAGCGCCTTGAAGAAGGCGTGCGTGACGAGGTGGAACATCCCGGCGGCGTAGGCGCCGGCGCCCAGCGCCACCGTCATGTAGCCGAGCTGGGACAGGGTGGAATAGGCGACCACGCGCTTGATGTCGTTCATGACCAGGCCGAGCAGGCCCATGAAGAACGCCGTGATCGTCCCGACCGCGAGCACCACTGCCAGTGCCGTGACGGACAGTTCGAACAGCGGCGACATGCGCGAGACCATGAAGATGCCGGCCGTCACCATCGTGGCGGCATGGATCAGGGCCGAGATCGGCGTCGGCCCCTCCATCGAGTCGGGCAGCCACACGTGCAGCGGGAACTGCGCCGACTTGCCCATGGCGCCGACGAACAGCAGGATGCAGATCACGGTGATCAGCGACCAGGTCAGTCCGGGGATCAGTTCCACCGTCTCGGACGCCGCCGCAGGCGCTCCCTGGAACACCGTCGCATAGTCGAGGCTGCCGAAATGCATCACGACCAGCGCGATCCCGAGGAGGAAGCCGAAGTCGCCGATCCGGTTCACCAGGAATGCCTTGAGGTTGGCGAAGATCGCCGTGGGCCGCGTGTACCAGAAGCCGATGAGCAGGTAGGAGACCAGGCCCACTGCCTCCCAGCCGAAGAACAGCTGGAGGAAGTTGTTGGACATCACCAGCATCAGCATCGCGAAGGTAAACAGCGAGATGTAGCTGAAGAAGCGCTGGTAGCCCGGATCGTCGTGCATGTAGCCGATGGTGTAGACGTGCACCATCAAGGACACGAAGGTCACCACCACCATCATCACGGCGGACAGCGAATCGATCAGGAAGCCGATCTGCATCGGCACGCCGCCGACGCTCATCCAGGTGTAGAGCGTCCCGTTGAAGGTGTTGCCCTCGAGCACGTCGGCCAGCACCATGGCCGAGCAGGCGAGCGAGACGGCTACCCCGAG
The DNA here is from genome assembly GCA_020854105.1 of Burkholderiales bacterium. Taxonomy (GTDB): domain Bacteria; phylum Pseudomonadota; class Gammaproteobacteria; order Burkholderiales; family SHXO01; genus SHXO01. Next base: position 88,548 of record JADZGB010000022.1, read on the forward strand.
GATGGTGAGCGTGTGCGTCAGCGTGCGTCCGATCACCCGCCCGAGCAGGCCGGCAACGAGTGCACCGACCAGCGGCGCGAAGGGAACGACGAGGTACAGCGTCTTCATCCCTTCAGACTCCCCAGATCATCCACGTTGATCGTGTGCAGGCTGCGGAACAGGCACACCAGGATGGCCAGGCCGATGGCCGATTCGGCCGCGGCGACGGTCAGGATGAAGAACACGAAGACCTGTCCCGAGATGTCCTGCAGATAGTGCGAGAAGGCCACGAAGTTCATGTTGACGGCGAGCAGGTTCAACTCGATGGCCATGAGCAGGATGATCACGTTCTTGCGGTTGAGGAAGATTCCGACCACGCTGATGGCGAACAGCAGCGCACCGAGGACCAGGTAGTGCGAGAGGGTGATCATGCGATCGCTCGCGACCCGTGATCCGTCGAACGCAGCTCGTGCCCGACGGTATCCGAAATGCTGTTCAGCCTTGCGCTGCTCATCGTGCCATCCAATCCGTTCGAATCACCAGATCACCAGTGCCCATCGCTCGCCAGTCACGAGTCACGAGATACGGTCTTTTCCGCCGGCATCGAGACGATGCGGATACGGTCCTGCTTGCGCACCGCGACCTGGCGCGCGGGATCCTGGAACTTCGAGTCCTTGCGCCGGCGCAGGGTGAGGGCGATGGCGGCGACGATCGCCACCAGCAGAACCACGGCGGCCAGCTCGAAGGCGTACACGTACTGCGTGTACAGCACCGCGCCGATCTCCCTGGTGTTGCTGTAGTCCGCCGGCTTCGGCGACGGAGCCGGCATGGTGAGCAGCCCGAACTTGCGGCCCACGAGCACGACGGCCATCTCCGCCACCATCATGCCGGCGATCGCGAGTCCGGGCGCGAGGTAGTCCCAGTAGCCTTCCCGCAGCCGGTCGATGTTGACGTCCAGCATCATCACCACGAACAGGAACAGCACCATCACCGCGCCGATGTAGACCAGTACCATGGCGATGGCGAGGAACTCGGCCTCGAGCAGCATCCACAAGCCGGAGGCCGTCGCGAATGCCAGGACCAGGAACAGCGTGGCGTGCACCGGGTTGCGTGCGGTGACGACGCGCACCGCCGCGAACAGCAGGATCGCGGCGAAGACGTAGAAGACGACGGTCTGGAACATCAGGGCATCACCACGCAGGCGCGACGAGCGAAAGTCCTCATCACGAAGGCACGAAGACACGAAGCAGGCGAATCGTGATAGCCGGCAGCTCGTTCTCCCCATGCCTGCCCGGCCCGGGTACGACCCTCGAATCCGGCTCTTTCGTGTCTTCGTGCCTTCGTGGTTGTCATGGGTTTTCGTTGACTCTTAGCGATAGCGCGCGTCTTCCGCGCGGTCCTTCGCGATCTGCGTCTCGTAGCGGTCGCCGATCGCCAGCAGCATCTCCTTGGTGTAGAGAAGGTCGCCGCGCTTCTCGCCGTGGTACTCGAGGATGCGCGTCTCGACGATGGAGTCCACCGGGCAGGACTCTTCGCAGAATCCGCAGAAGATGCACTTGGTGAGGTCGATGTCGTAGCGGGTGGTGCGGCGCGTATTGTCCGCCCGCTGCTCGGACTCGATGGTGATGGCCAGCGCCGGACACACCGCCTCGCACAGCTTGCACGCGATGCAGCGCTCTTCGCCGTTGGGATAGCGGCGCAGGGCATGAAGCCCCCGGAAGCGCGCTGACTGCGGCGTCTTCTCCTCGGGGAATTGCACGGTGATCTTGCGCGCGAAGAAGTGCCGGCCGGTCAGCATCATGCCGCGGACCAGCTCGAGCAGAAGGAAGGGGCCGAACAACTCCCGGATGCGGGAAATCATGCTTGCCCCCACGGCCACCAGGGCGTCTGCATCCACGCGCCGATGACGATCAGCCACACCAGCGTCACGGGAATGAAGACCTTCCAGCCCAGGCGCATGATCTGATCGTAGCGATAGCGCGGGAAGGTGGCGCGAAACCACAGGAACAGGAACAGCACGAACGCCACCTTGGCGGCGAGCCAGGGGAAGCCGTCGGGCAGGAACGGCGCGGGCGAGAGCCAGCCGCCGAGGAACATGACCGCGCACAGCGTGGAGACCAGGATCATGTTGGCGTACTCGGCCAGGAAGAAGATGGCAAAGGCCATCCCCGAGTACTCCACGTGGAAGCCCGCGACGATCTCGGACTCGCCCTCGGCCACGTCGAAGGGGGCGCGGTTGGTCTCGGCCACGCCGGAGATCAGGTAGACCAGGAACATCGGGAACAGAGGCACCCAGTTCCAGGACAGCGCGCCCAATCCGCCGGCCTGCCGCTGCACGATGTCCGACAGGTTCAGGCTCCGCGACATCATCAGAACGCCGACCAGCGCGAAACCCATGGCGATCTCGTACGACACGATCTGCGCGGCGGAGCGCAGGCCGCCGAGGAAGGCGTACTTGGAGTTGGAGGCCCAGCCGGCGATGATGACGCCGTACACGCCCATCGACGTGATGGCCAGCACGTACAGCAGGCCCGCGTCGATGTCGGCCAGCACCAGTTCGGGGCTGAACGGGATGACCGCCCACGCCGCCAGTGCCGGCATGATCGACATCACCGGCGCGAACACGAACAGGAACTTGTTCGCGCCCGAGGGAATGATCACTTCCTTGGTGAGCAGCTTGAGCGCATCGGCGATGGGCTGCAGCAGCCCCTTCGGCCCCACGCGGTTGGGGCCGAGGCGCACCTGCATGTAGCCGATCACCTTGCGTTCGGCCAGCGTCAGATAGGCGACCATGCCCATGAGCGGCAGCACGATCGCGACGATCTTGACCAGCGTCCAGACAGCAGGCCAGGCCGGTCCGAGGAGTTGTTCGAAGAATTCCATGATCAGGCGCTCGCCTTCTCTGGGCTGGACACGCGTTCGAGCCGCACCTCGCCGAACATCTCGCCCAGTTCGGCGGTGCTACGGTGGGCGGCTGCGATGCGCACGCAGTCGACGGGTACCGCAGGGTCGCTCACTGCCTTGACCACGGCCTGACCGGCGCCCTGAACGACGCGCAGCGCCTCGCCTTCCTTCAGCGCCAGGCGCTCGAGCGTCGCGGGCGCCATGCGCGCAGTCGGCGGCGCAGCGTCGCGCGTCATCTGAAGCGGCGGCGAACGGCGTGCCAGATTGTCGGCGAAATGGATGGGCACCTCGGCAATCCTCTGCAGCCCGGGCCGATCCGCGGCTGCATGCAACGCACCGGCGGCCGGCACGTTCGACAGGCGCGCGGCGATGTCCACGCCGTCCAGTGCGGCCGCGCGCACGTCCTCGGCGCTGGCGAAGTCGAATCCGGTCAGGCCCAGCAGATTGCCGATCACGCGCAGCACCTTCCAGCCCGGACGCGTCTCGGCGAATGGCCGCACCACGCCGACGAAGCTCTGCACCCGGCCCTCCGTGCTGACGAAGGATCCGGCAGTCTCGGTGAAGGGAGCGATCGGCAACAGAACGTGCGCGTACTCGGTCGCGCGGTGCCTGAACGGCGAGCACGCGACCACGAACTCGGCGGCCTTCATCGCCGCGATCGCGCGCTGAGGATCGTGGCAGTCGAGTTCGGGCTCGGCGTTCCACAGCAGATAGGCCTGACGCGGCTGCTCGAGCATGGCGCGCGCATTCAGCCCGGCGGGCACGTCGAACGGCACCGCTCCCGCAATGTAGCCGCCGACGCTGTTGGCGGCCTCGCCCAGGAAGCCCATGCGCGCGCCGAGCAGCTGCGCGAGCGCGTGCGCGAGGCGCTGGAGCAGCGCTGCCTGCGGATGATGCTGCGCCAGGTTGCCCAGGAACAGACCGACGTTCCCCCCCGAGACCAGGCTGCGTGCGATCGCCTGCGCCCCCTCCGATGCAGCGGATGTCGACAGGCCGGAGACGGACTTCCCTTCGAGGTTCGCGACCGCCTGCACCACTTCGGCCAGGGCCGACGGCAGTGCCGCGGGCGATACCGACAGCCTGCCGGCGAGCACCATGAGCTGATCATCGCCCAGGCAGTCGATCAGGTTCACCTGCATCGATCGGCGCGCCGCGACACGCATGCGCGCGGCGAGAAGAGGATGGTCCTTGCGCAGCTGGCTACCCACCACCAGCACGCGGTCGAGCGCGGGCACGTCCGCGACCGGCATGCCTAGCCAGGGCGCGCCCGCAAGCGCCGCGTCCTGACTGAAGTCGCACTGGCGCAGGCGGAAATCGACGTTGCCGCTGCCCAACCCGCGCAGCGTGCGGCCCAGGAGGAACAGCTCCTCCAGGGTCGAATGCGGCGTGGCCAGAGCGCCGATGGCGCCGGGCCCGTGCCGGTCGCGCACGCGCTCGAGCCCGCGCGTCACTTCCTCCAGTGCCGTCGGCCACTCGACCTCGATCCACCTGCCCTCGCGCCGGATCATGGGACGTGCGAGGCGGTCCGGCGAATCCAGTCCTTCGTAGCTGAAGCGGTCCTTGTCCGACAGCCAGCACTCGTTGATCGCCTCGTTCTCCAGGGGCAGCACGCGCATCACGCGGTCCTGCTTCACCTGCAGCATGAGATTGCTGCCCAGGCCGTCGTGCGGGCTCACCGACCTGCGCCGGCCCAGCTCCCAGCCGCGCGCCGAGAAGCGGAACGGCTTGGAGGTGAGCGCGCCGACCGGGCACAGGTCGATCATGTTGCCCGACAGCTCGGAATCCACCGTACGTCCAACGAAGCTGAGGATCTCGGAGTGCTCGCCGCGCCCGGCCATGCCCAGTTCCATGATCCCGGCCACTTCCTGGCCGAAGCGCACGCAGCGCGTGCAGTGGATGCAGCGACTCATTTCCTCCGCCGCCACCAGCGGGCCGACATCCTTCGGCGGCACGACGCGCTTGGGCTCGAGATAGCGCGAATTGCTCGCGCCGTAGCCCACCGCGAGGTCCTGCAGCTGGCACTCGCCGCCCTGATCGCAGATCGGGCAGTCGAGCGGATGGTTGATGAGCAGGAACTCCATCACGCCCTTCTGTGCATTGACTGCGAGCGCGGAGTGCGTGAACACCTTCATCCCCTCGATCACCGGCGTCGCACAGGCGGGCAGTGGCTTGGGCGCCTTCTCCACCTGCACCAGGCACATCCTGCAGTTGGCGGCGATCGACAGCTTCTTGTGGTAGCAGAAATGCGGGATGTAGATGCCGAGCTTGTTGGCCGCCTCCATCACGGTGGCATTGCCCGGCACCGCCACCGGCTTGCCGTCTATTTCCAGATTGACATCGGCCATCGGTATCTGCTTCCCTACGCGTACGCGGGTTCGGTCACGAGGCATTTCCCGTGCTCGATGTGATACGCGAACTCGTCACGATAATGCTTGATGAAGGCGCGCACCGGCATGGCCGCCGCATCGCCCAGGGCGCAGATCGTGCGCCCCTGGATGTTGTCGGCCACCGAATTGAGCGTGTCCAGATCCTCGGGACGGCCCTGCCCGTGCTCGATGCGATGAACCATGCGATACAGCCAGCCGGTGCCTTCGCGACATGGTGTGCACTGGCCGCACGATTCCTCGTAGTAGAAGTAGGACAGGCGCATCAGGGCACGCACCATGCAGGTGCGGTCGTCCATGCAGATCACCGCACCCGAGCCGAGCATGGAGCCGGCCTTGGCGATGGAGTCGTAGTCCATGTCGGTGGCCAGCATGACATCGCCCGGGAGCACGGGCATCGAAGAGCCGCCGGGTATGCAGGCCTTGAGGGGGCGGCCGTCACGCATGCCGCCGGCCATCTCCAGGAGCTTCGCGAACGGTGTTCCCAGGCGGACCTCGTAGTTGCCTGGCCGCGCGACGTGCCCCGACACCGAGAAGATCTTCGTGCCGCCGTTGTTGGGCCTGCCCATGTTCAGGAAGGCCTCGCCGCCGTTGCGGATGATCCACGGCACCGCCGCGAATGTCTCGGTGTTGTTGATCGTGGTGGGCTTGCCGTACAAGCCGAAGCTGGCCGGGAACGGCGGCTTGAAGCGCGGCTGACCCTTCTTGCCCTCGAGCGACTCGAGCAGCGCGGTCTCTTCCCCGCAGATGTAGGCGCCATAGCCGTGGTGGGCGAACAGGTCGAAGCCGAACGGCGAACCCATGATGCCGCGGCCGAGGTATCCCGCGGCGTACGCCTCGCGCAGCGCCTCCTCGAAGCGCTGGTAGACATCCCAGATCTCGCCGTGGATGTAGTTGTACCCGGCGCCGATGCCCATCGCGTACGCGGCGATTGCCATGCCCTCGATCACCGAGTGCGGGTTGTAGCGCAGGATGTCGCGGTCCTTGAACGTGCCCGGCTCACCCTCGTCCGAATTGCACACCAGGTACTTCTGCCCGGTGTAGTTCTTCGGCATGAAGCTCCACTTGAGCCCGGTGGGGAAACCGGCGCCACCGCGCCCGCGCAACGCGGACTTCTTCACCTCCGCGATCACGTCCTCGGGCGACATCGGCTGTGTGAGCATCCTGCGCAGAGCCTGGTAGCCGCCGCGGGACTCGTAGTCACCGATGTGCCAGTTCGCACCGGTGACGTCCTTCATGATCAGCGCGTCCGGTCCATAGGCGCCGGGCGCGAACGGCACCACCGAAGTGGGCATCACGATTCGCTGCCTCCCTCGCGCGCACGCGCGAGCCACTCGTCGATACGATCGGGCGTCATGCCGATCAGCATCTTCCTGTTGTTGACAAGCATTACGGGCGCGTCGCCGCAGGCGCCGAAGCATTCGCCTTCCTTCAAGGTGAACTGCCCGTCGGCGGTGGTCTCGCCATAGCCGATGCCCAGTCGCTGCTTCAGGTGCTGCGCCGCTTCGGTCGCTCCCGACAGGGCGCACGGCAGGTTGGTGCAGATGCACAGCTTGTGCTGGCCCACCGGCGCCAGGTCGTACATGGCGTAAAACGTGGCGACCTCGTACACGGCGATGCTGGGCATGCTCAGATACTCGGCGACGCGGTCCATCAATTCGGGTGTCAGGTGGCCGCTCTCTTCCTGCGCGATGGCGAGTGCCGACATCACCGCCGACTGACGCTGATCGGACGGATACTTGGCGATCTCGAGATCGATCTTCGCGCGTGTGCTGTCGGAGAGCATGCTCATTTCCTGCCACGAAGGTACGAAAACACGAAGAAAAGCGGTAGAAGATCAATTCGTGCCTTCATGATGTGGAGGTTTTCGTGCCTTCGTGCCTTCGTGTCTTCGTGGTCAAAAGGTTTCGGCGCTTCGTGGTGTTCACTGCGTTACCGGTCGATCTCTCCGAACACGATGTCCATCGTGCCGATGATCGCCACCGCATCCGAGATCATGTGGCCGCGCGCGACCTCGTCCATGGCGGCCAGGTGCGCGAAGCCCGGTGCGCGGATCTTGAGGCGGTAGGGCTTGTTCGCGCCATCGGACACCAGATAGATGCCGAATTCGCCCTTCGGGTGCTCGATCGCCGCGTAGGCCTCTCCCTCGGGCACGTGCATGCCTTCGGTGAACAGCTTGAAGTGGTGGATCAGCTCTTCCATGTTCGACTTCATGTCGACGCGCCCGGGCGGCGCCACCTTGTGGTCGTCCGCGATGACCGGGCCGGGATTGCCGCGAAGCCAGTCGATGCACTGCCCGATGATGCGATTGCTCTGCCGCATCTCCTCCATGCGCACGAGATAGCGGTCGTAGCAGTCTCCGTTCACGCCGACCGGTATGTCGAACTGCATGCGGTCGTACACCTGGTACGGCTGCTTCTTGCGCAGATCCCAGGCGATGCCGGAGCCGCGCAGCATCGGCCCGGTGAAGCCGAGCGCCTTGGCACGCTCTGGCGATACGACCCCGATGCCCACCGTGCGCTGCTTCCAGATGCGGTTGTCCGTCAGCAGCGTCTCGTACTCGTCGACCAGCTTCGGAAACCGGCCGACGAAGTCCTCGATGAAGTCGAGTAGCGATCCCTGGCGGTTGGCATTGAGGCGCTTGATGTCCTCCTTCGACCGGATACTCGACTCCTGGTACTGGGGCATGCGCTCCGGCAGATCGCGATAGACGCCCCCCGGACGGTAGTAGGCCGCGTGCATGCGCGCGCCCGAGACCGCCTCGTAGCAGTCCATCAGGTCCTCGCGTTCCCGGAAGCAGTACAGGAATACCGTCATGGCCCCGATGTCGAGGCCGTGCGCGCCCAGCCACAGCAGATGATTGAGGATGCGCGTGATCTCGTCGAACATCACGCGGATGTACTGCGCCCGCAGCGGTACCGCGATGCCCAGGAGCTTCTCGATGGCAAGGCAGTACGCGTGTTCGTTGCACATCATGGACACGTAGTCGAGACGATCCATGTAGGGCAGCGACTGGATGAAGGTCTTGTGCTCCGCGAGTTTCTCCGTCGCCCGGTGCAGCAAGCCGATGTGCGGGTCGGCGCGCTGTATCACCTCGCCGTCGAGTTCGAGCACGAGGCGCAGCACGCCGTGGGCCGCAGGATGCTGCGGCCCAAAATTCATCGTGTAGTTACGGATCTCTGCCATCGGTTAGCGCGTCATCGAAGCGGCAATCGCCATACTGCGACCGACGAGATGCATTTCAGCGCAGGCTAACTTGCGTGAGCAAGTTATGCCGTAGCTAAAATTCGTCGTGTAGTTACGGATCTCTGCCATTCAAATGACTACCACGAAGGCACGAAGGCACGAAAAGACCGCACGAGAAGATGGCATGCGTGCCGATCGCTCCCCCTCGCATTGCCTGCAATCCATTTCGGACACGATGTTCTTCCTTCGTGCCTTCCTGTCTTCGTGGTGAGAATGGCTTTCGCGGTTCATCCGTTTCGAACCTTGCGCTCGCTGTCCGCGTAGTTCTCCTCGCGGATCACGCGCGGAACGATCTCGCGCGGCTCGATCGTGACGGGCTGGTAGATCACCCGCTGCTGATCCGGGTCGTAACGCATCTCGACCGTGCCGGAGAGCGGAAAGTCCTTGCGGAACGGATGTCCGACGAAGCCGTAGTCGGTCAGGATGCGGCGCAGATCCGGGTGATCGGTGAAGACGATCCCGAACAGGTCGAACGCCTCGCGCTCGTACCAGTCCGCCGACGGCCAGACACCGGTCACGGAAGCCAGGATCGGCAGATCGTCGTCGGGCGCGAAGACGCGCAGGCGGATGCGCTGATTGAGTTCCACGGACAGCAGGTGGTAGACGACGGCATAACGCATGCCGTCCCAGGCGCCATCGCCGTAGGTGGAGTAATCCATCCCGCACAGGTCGATGAGCTGCTCGAAACCCAGGCCGGCGCCATCCCGCAGTTCCACGCACACCTCGAGCAGATCGACGGCACGCACGACGATGGTGATCTCGTCCAGGCGCTCGCCGATGGAGACGATGCGCTCCCCGAAGCGTTCGCTCAGCGTGTTCTTCAGGGATTCCAGTCTGGGCGGCATTTCCTTCGTCGGCTCCTCGGCTAGCGGGCGATCGTGCTGGTGCGCTTGATCTTGTTCTGCAGCTGGATGATGCCGTAGAGCAGCGCCTCCGCAGTGGGGGGACAGCCGGGCACGTAGACGTCGACCGGCACGATGCGGTCGCAGCCGCGCACGACGGAATAGGAATAGTGGTAGTAGCCGCCGCCGTTCGCGCACGACCCCATCGAGATCACCCAGCGGGGCTCGGCCATCTGGTCGTACACCTTGCGCAGCGCGGGCGCCATCTTGTTGCACAGCGTGCCGGCCACGATCATGACGTCGGACTGGCGCGGACTCGGACGGAACACGATTCCGAAGCGATCCATGTCATAGCGGGCGGCGCCCGCGTGCATCATCTCCACGGCGCAGCAGGCAAGGCCGAAGGTCATCGGCCATAGCGATCCGGTGCGCGTCCAGTTGATGACATTGTCGAGCGTCGTGGTGACGAAACCCTGCTCGAGAACTCCTTCTATGCTCATCTCGACCGCCTCTCTTCGCTCATTCCCAATCGAGCGCGCCCTTCTTCCACTCGTAGACGAATCCCACGACGAGAATGACCAGGAAGATCACCATGGCGACGAATCCGGGCGTGCCGATCTGCTCGAGCACTACCGCCCAGGGAAAGAGAAAGGCGATCTCGAGATCGAACAGGATGAACAGGATCGCGACGAGGTAGTAGCGCACGTCGAAGCGCATGCGCGCATCCTCGAACGCCTCGAAACCGCATTCGTAGGGGGACAGTTTCTCGCTGTCGGGCTTGTTGGGCCCGATGAGCCAGCCGAGAGCGACGGGGACGACGCCCACGCCGAGACCGACCAGGATGAAGAGGAGAATCGGAAAATATTCTTGCAGCATTCAGCGACTCGTGCTCGGCCCTGCGGGCAGGCGGCTCGTCCGTGCATCCTCCGGACCGGCGTCCGCCGCGGCTGCGGCAGCGACATCGATCCCCCAGAGCCTCCTCCGTGGACGGGACATGTCGGCTGCCCGCCCTTTCGTGTAATGGTGCCGATGGGGAGACTCGAACTCCCACGGCTTTCGCCACCGCCCCCTCAAGACGGCGTGTCTACCAATTTCACCACATCGGCCTTCTTTGCTGCTCGCTGAAGGCAGGTTGTCCGCCATCGCCCTCAGCGCAAGTCGTCACTGCTTCGGTATGTCGCCGGTCTTCGAGCCAGCCGGCGCGGCAGGCTCGGGAACGGGAGCGACGGTACCGGTCGATGGCACGGCAGGAGCGGACTCCGCCGGCTTGTGCGCGTCCATCACACTGGTCGCCTTGGGCGCCTGCATGGAGAACCAGGTCAGGCCGAGGCTGGTGATGAAAAACACGGCAGCCAGGATGCCCGTGCTACGGCTCAGGAAGTTGGCCGAGCCGGAGGCGCCGAACAGACTGCCGGACGAACCGCTGCCAAAGGCGGCGCCCATGTCCGCACCCTTGCCGTGCTGGAGCAACACGAGTCCGCATACGCCCAGGGCGATCACGACATGAATCGACAACAATACGGTCTGCATATCCCTGTCCAGCTACTGCTGCTTCATTGATCTGCCGCGCGGCAGATCGCCAGAAAATCGTCCACGATCAGCGATGCTCCGCCGATCAACCCGCCATCGATGTCCGGCTGGGCAAACAGCTCCGCGGCATTGGCCGCCTTCACGCTGCCTCCGTACAGGATCGGCAGCCTGGCGGCAGCGTCCTCGCCCGCGGCGCGGGCGACCTGCTCGCGCAGCCACCCATGTACTTCCTGTGCCTGCCCGGGGCTGGCACTGCGCCCCGTACCGATCGCCCAGACCGGCTCGTAGGCCAGGACGGCATCGGCCAGCGCATCGTTGCCTGCGGACTCGAGCACCGCCCGCAGCTGCTCGCCCACCACTTCATTCGTCCGACCCGCTTCCCGCTGCGCCAGGCTCTCGCCCACGCACAGGATCGGGGTCAGACCACCATCCTTGACTGCCTTGAACTTGGCGGCGACCTGCGCGTCGCCCTCCCGGTACAGCACGCGTCGCTCGGAGTGTCCGACTATCACGTAGCGGCAACCGAACTCCCCGAGCATTGCCACCGACACTTCACCGGTGAAGGCGCCCTTGGCGTGCTCGCTCGCATTCTGCGCGCCCCATGCGACGGCACTGCCGGAGAGGAGCGACTGGACTTGTGCGAGGTACGGAAAGGGCACGCAGACCACCCAGCGAACCGCTCCGGACGCCTCCCGCGACTCCAGGAGCGTGCGCAGCAGCGCCTCGTTCTCGGCAAGGCTGCCGTGCATCTTCCAGTTGCCTGCGACCAGCTTCGTGCGCATGCCCGCCGTTCACCAAATCAGGGAGATTTTACGCTCCCCGGTGAGGATGGGTCAAACGAACGGGTACCCAGCATCGGCGAGGACGCGACTCGGAACGATCCGGCACGGCCGCGGTCCGGCGCCGGACGGTCGGCGCAAGCGGACGATGAAGCGGCGGCGGGCGGCCGCCGGCGGCACGAGCGGGCGAGAACTGCCACCCGGCCGCCCCGAGCGCTATCCGAAGCGGCCGGTGATGTAGTCTTCCGTCGCCTTGTTCTTCGGCTTGATGAAGATCGTGTCGGTGGCGTCGAACTCGATCAGTTCGCCCAGATACATGTACGCCGTATAGTCGGACACGCGGGCAGCCTGCTGCATGTTGTGCGTGACGATGAGGATCGTCAGCTTGGCCTTGAGGTCGGCGATCAGCTCCTCGATGCTGGCGGTCGCGATCGGATCCAGCGCTGAGGTGGGCTCGTCGAACAGCAGGATCTCCGGTTCGGTCGCCAGGGCCCGCGCAATGCACAAGCGCTGCTGCTGGCCACCGGAGAGGTTGAAGGCCAGATCCTTGAGGCGGTGCTTGACCTCGTCCCACAATGCCGCCCCACGCAACGCCTGCTCCACCTTCTCGTCGACGATCGATGCCTTGCGCTCGCCGCGCACGCGCAGACCATAGGCGACGTTCTCGTAGATCGACTTGGGAAAGGGATTGGGTTTCTGGAACACCATGCTGATGCGCATGCGCACCTCGATCGGATCGACGTGCGTGTGCAGGAGATTGGTGTTGTCGGGATACAGGCGGATCTCGCCTTGATAGCGGTTGCCGGGATACAGATCGTGCATCCGGTTGAAGCAGCGCAGATAGGTGGACTTGCCGCAGCCGGACGGTCCGATCAGCGCGGTCACCTTCTTCTCGTACAAGGGCATGTTGATGCCCTTGAGCGCGTGAAAGCTGCCGTAGTGGAACTGCAGGTTCTTGGTCTCCGCCTTCACCACCTTGGAGGCGGCTGCGAGAGAACCGTCGGTCACTTTGGACATGTCTGGAGGGGTCGCGTGCGCGTCGTCGTTACCACTTGATGCGCTTGCGCAACTTGTATCGGATGTAGATCGCCAGCGCATTCATGGACAGGGTCATGAGCAGCAGGACCAGGCCGGCCGCGGCCGCGTTCTGGTGGAACGCGGCCTCGGGACGCGAGGTCCAGTTGAACATCTGGATCGGCATCACGGTAAACGGTGCCATCAGCCATTCGAACGAGATGAACGGGAACTCGCTCGTCACCGGCGCGGGAGGCAGGAAGGCGATGAAGGTGAGCGCACCGATGGTGATGATGGGGGCAGTCTCGCCGATGGCCCGTGCCATGCCGATGATCACGCCGGTCATTATGCCGGGCAGCGAGTAGGGCAGCACGTGATCCCAGGTCGTTCCCCACTTGGTCGCTCCGACCGCGTAGGCGGCCTCGCGGATCGCAGCTGGAATCGACCGGATGGCCTCGCGCGTGGCGACGATGACCACCGGCAGGATCAACAGGCCGAGCGTCAGGCCGGCGGACAGGATGCTCTGCCCGAAACCGAGCGCGTACACGAACAGGCCGAGTGCGAGCAGGCCGTAGATGATGGACGGCACGCCGGCGAGGTTGGTGATGTTGATCTCGATGATTGCCGTGAGCAGGTTCTTTGGCGCGTACTCCTCGAGATAGACGGCAGCCGACACGCCCACCGGGATGGCCGCGACGGCGGTCACGATCATGACCAGCGTGCTGCCCACCCAGGCCGACAGGATGCCGGCTTGTGCCGGGCGGCGCGAGGGGAAACTGGTGAAGAAATCCAGGGACAGACGCGGCGCCCCATCGATGGCCATGTCGATCACCAGTGCCGCGAACGTCATTGCCGCCACACCGAGGCATATCAATCCCACGCCGGCGAAGAGGAGGTCCCAGCGCTTGTGACGGTGGATGAGATCGCGTGTTTCCTGCAGGATGGACTGATCCATGGGCGCGACTCAGTAGGCCTGGCGGAAGCGCCGCGTCAGCACGTGTCCGAGCACGTTGAAGGCGAGGGTCATCAGCATCAGCGTGAGACCGGCGGCGAAGATGGTCTGGTAGCCGATGCTTCCATGCGGAAGGTCCCCCAGTGCCACCTGCACGATGAACGAGGTGATGGTGGCGGCCGGCTCGGTCGGATTCCACGTGAGGTTGGGCTGCATGCCGGCGGCAATGGCGAGGATCATCGTCTCCCCGACAGCGCGCGAGATGCCGAGAATATAGGCCGCGGTGATGCCCGACAGCGCGGCCGGCGTGACCACCCGCGTGGCGGTCTGGAAACGCGTAGCGCCCATGGCATAGCTGCCTTCGCGCATGCTCATCGGCACCGCGCGCATCGCGTCCTCGCTGACCGAGGACACGTAAGGAATGATCATGATGCCCATCACGAGACCTGCCGACAGCAGGTTGAAGCCAGGCAACGAGGGGTACAGTGCCTGCAGCATCGGCGTCACGAACAGCAGGGCGAAGTAACCGTAGACGACGGTGGGCACCCCGGAGAGCAGCTCGAGCAGAGGCTTGGCCACCTCACGCACGGAAAACGGCGCGAACTCCGACAGGTAGATGGCGATGACGGTGCCGAGCAGGATGGCAACGCACAGCGCGACCGCGGAACTGACCAGCGTACCCGACAGCAGCACCATGATGCCGTAGTGCGCATCCGCGAACAGCGGCGTCCACTGTGTATCGGTGAGAAACTGCCAGATCGACACCTCGCGGAAGAACAGAATGGATTCCGACACCAGAACGTACACGATGCCCAGGGTGACGAAGACGGAGAAGGCCGCCGCGAGGAACAGCACGAATTCGATAACGCGCTCGCGCAGGTGGCGGGTTTTTCTTCTGGACAGCCGGTCGCTGATGACGTTGTCTGCCACAGCGGAGAGCCCTTCAGTGTAAGTGGCGGAAGGCGGGGGCATCACAAGGGCCGACAGTCTACACCAGTCGATACGCCGGCTCGATCGGGCCGGCAGCGCAGAAACAGCAGCAAGAGGGGCGGGCGCCCCTCTGCCGGTGGGATGCGAAGCGCGCCTACAGCCTGGCTTCGAGCTTCATCAGCTGTTCGATAGTGAGGCCCACCTCGTTCTCGCCGCCGAACTTGCTGCCGAGCCGCTTCTTCGCGATGTGCTCGAGGTTGTAGTCGTACGCCTTCCGGGGCAGGGGCACGTATTTCACTTCGCGCACCAGGGGATCGGCGTTCTTCATGTAGAACTCGAGGAACTGCTTGATCTCCGGGCGCTCCACGGACTTGGCATTGATGTAGATGAAGATGGGGCGCGACAGGGGCTGATAGCTGCCGTTCTCGACATTCTCGGTCGACGGGTACACCGGCTGCTTGCCGGGTGCGGCCGCGATCGGAACGGCCTTGAGCTTGTCCTTGTTCTCCGTGTAGTAGGCGAAGCCGAAGTAGCCCAGCGCGTTCACGTCGCGCGATACGCCCGTGACGAGCACGTTGTCGTCCTCGCTCGCGGTGAAGTCGCCCCGGCTCGCCTTGGACTTGCCGTTCACCGCTTCGGTGAAGTAGTCGAAGGTGCCGGAGTCGGCGCCCGGCCCGAACAGCTTGAGCGGCTGGTTCGGCCATGCCGGATTCACCTGCTTCCAGGTGGTAACCCTGCCCTGCGCGACCGGCTCCCACATCTTCTTCAGCTCGGCCGGGGTCAGACTCTTGATCCAGGTGTTCTTCGGGTTGATCACGACGGTCAGGGCGTCGTACGCGACCGGAAGCTCGTAGTACTGCACGCCGGCCGCCTTGCAGGCGTCCATCTCGGATTTCAGGATCGGCCGCGAGGCATTCGAGATGTCGATCTCGCCGCGTCAGAACTTCTTGAAGCCGCCACCCGTGCCCGAGATGCCCACGGTGACGCGGACCTTACCCCTGACCGACTGCTGGAAATCCTCGGCGACGGCCTCGGTGATCGGGAACACCGTGCTCGAGCCGTCGATCTTGACCATCTGGGCGTGCGCCGGCAGCGATGCGGCGCCCACCACAGCCAGCGCGGAAGAGACCGCGAACAGACGCGTGATGAACCGGGAATTCATAGAGTCCAAGCTCCTGTTGGGGACACGATTCAGGTGCAGGATTCTAGGCGCCGAATGTGACGCTTTCATTGCATCCGGGCGCTCGGGCCAGCCCGTATGCACGATCTGCGAATGTCAGGCTGCACAACGCCTGCGGATCGAATCGGCGATCGACTCTGCCAGCGCTCGCACCTGCGCCTCGGACTCGCCCTCGACCATGACACGGATCACCGGCTCTGTCCCGGACGGCCGGAGCAGGATGCGCCCCCGGCCCGCGAGCGCGGCCTCGGCACGGCGCACGGCGTCCTGGACCTGGGGATCCTTGCGGAAGTCGGTACCGCGCTCGACCCGCACGTTCACCAGCACCTGCGGGTACAGCCGCAGGCCGGCGCACAGCTCGGCAAGCGACTTGCGTTCCACGCGCACCGCGTGCAGCACCTGCAGGGACGATACGATGCCATCGCCCGTGGTGTGCTTGTCCAGGCAGATGATGTGTCCGGAGCTCTCCCCGCCGATCAGCCACCCCCGGGTACGCAGTTCCTCCAGCACGTAGCGATCGCCCACGGCAGCGCGGCAGAACGGGATGCCCAGATCCGCCATGGCCTTCTCCAGCCCGAAATTGCTCATGAGCGTGCCGACCACCCCTCCGCGCAGGCCGCCGTCGGCATGGCGGCGCCGCGAGATCAGGTACACGAGCTGGTCGCCGTCGTAGATGCGCCCTTCGCTGTCCACCATCATGAGCCGGTCGCCGTCGCCATCCAGCGCGATGCCCAGCTCGGCGCGATGCTCCAGCACTGCCCTGGTCAGAGTCAGGGGCTTGGTGGCGCCGCAATCCTGGTTGATGTTCACGCCGTCCGGCTGGTTACCGATCGCCACCACGTCGGCACCCAGCTCGTGGAACACGTGGGGCGCGACGTTGTAGGTGGCGCCATGTGCGCAGTCCACCACCAGCTTCATCCCGCGCAGGTCGAGGTCGTAGGGAAAACTGCTCTTGCAGAACTCGATATAGCGGCCGGCGGCATCGCTGATGCGCCGCGCCTTGCCCAGCTGGGCCGAAGGCACCGTGATGATCGGGTCTTCCAGGTGGGATTCGATCTCCTGCTCGACTGAATCGGGCAGCTTGTCACCGCTGGCGGAGAAGAACTTGATCCCGTTATCCTCGAACGGGTTGTGCGAAGCACTGATCACGATGCCGGCGGAGAGGCGCAGCGCGCGCGTGAGATAGGCGATGGCCGGGGTCGGACTGGGGCCGGAGAGATAGGTGTCCACGCCCGCGGCCGACAACCCGGCAGTGAGCGCGGACTCCAGCATGTAGCCGGAGATGCGCGTGTCCTTGCCGATGAGCACTGCCGGCGGCTCGTTGCCGGCCGCGCGCTGGCCCGTTCGTGCGAGCACCTTGCCCGCCGCGTAGCCGAGGTGCATCACGAACTCCGGCGTGATCGGATGCTCCCCGACCTTGCCGCGTACGCCATCCGTGCCGAAGTACTTTCTGCTCATGCTCTGTCATCCCGGTTGAGGACCGCTTCCCTGACCAGCAGCGCGTCGCGTGTGGCGGCTACATCGTGTACCCGCACGATGGAGGCTCCCCGATCCACTGCCAGCATCGCGGCCGCGATGCTTCCCGCCAGGCGCTCGTCGACGCCACGGCCGGTGATTCTACCCAGCATGGACTTGCGCGAGAGCCCGGCCACGACCGGGATCCCGTCCGCGGAGAGTTGCGGTAACCCGCGCAGCAACACCAGGTTGTGCTGCAGGGTCTTCCCGAAGCCGAAGCCAGGATCGACCACCAGCCGGTCACGCGCGATGCCGGCGGTCTCGCACGCGGAGACGCGCTCGCGCAGAAACGACCGGACTTCGGCGAGCACGTCCTGGTACTGGGGCGCCTGCTGCATCGTCTTCGGATCGCCCTGCATGTGCATCAGGCACAGCGCACACCGCGACGCGGCCACGGCGGACATCGCGCCCGGGGCGCGCAGCGCCTCGATGTCATTGATCATATCGGCACCGGCAGCCAGGGCCTGATACATCAGTTGCGGCTTGCGAGTGTCGACCGAGATCGGGACATCCATCGTGCGCAGCGCCTCGATCACCGGCAGGACGCGATCCGCCTCCTCCTGAACACTCGATTCGGCCGCCCCGGGCCGGGTGGATTCCCCGCCGATGTCCAGGATGTCCGCACCCTCCTCGACCATGCGCCGGCCATGCTCGATCGCCTGCGCTGCATCCAGGAAGCGGCCACCGTCGGAGAACGAATCGGAGGTGACGTTGAGTACGCCCATGATGAGCGGCCGGTCCAGGGCGAGTGCGAAGCGGCCCACGCACAGGCGCCGGTCGGGGATGGATATCATGGGGGCGACAGGAAACGGACAAGGGGCAATCTGCGTTGCCCCTTGCTCTGGAGGGTGGATCGGCCCGGCGCTACTTGGGCTCGGGCGCCGGCGTGCCGGTCGGCGCGGATGCGCTCGGTCCGCTGTCGCGCGGGGGCGGTACCACCGCGGCCGCCGGGCGCGGCGGCCGCGGTGGGCGCCCGTCCATTATGTCGCCGATCTGGTCGGCGTCGATGGTCTCCCACTCGAGCAGCGCCTTGGCCATGGCCTCGACCTTGTCGCGATTGTCCTCGAGCAGCTTGCGGGCGAGTCCGTACTGCTGGTCGATGATGCGGCGGATCTCCGCGTCCACCTGCTGCATGGTCGCCTCGGACACGTTCTTGTGCGTGGTGATCGAGCGACCCAGGAACACCTCGCCCTCGTTCTCGCCGTACACCATCGGCCCGAGACGCTCACTCATGCCCCACTGGGTCACCATGCGCCGCGCCATCTCGGTGGCGCGCTCGAAGTCGTTCGACGCGCCGGTGGTCATCTGACCCATGAACACCTCCTCGGCAATACGCCCGCCGAACAGCACCGAGATGTTCTGCTGGATCTGCTCCCGGTCCATGCTGTAGCGGTCCTGCTCGGGCAGCTGCATGGTCACGCCCAGGGCGCGTCCGCGCGGAATGATGGTCACCTTGTGGACGGGGTCGGTCCTGGTGAGCAGCTTGGCGACGACCGCGTGGCCGGATTCGTGATATGCGGTGTTCCTGCGCTCGTGCTCGGGCATCACGATGGAGCGTCGCTCTGCGCCCATGATGATCTTGTCCTTGGCACGCTCGAAGTCGTCCATGTCCACCAGACGCTTGTTGGCTCGCGCGGCGAACAGGGCAGCCTCGTTCACCAGATTCGCCAGGTCGGCACCCGAGAAGCCCGGCGTGCCGCGCGCCAGGATATCGGGGCGTACGTCGGGCGCCACGGGCACCTTGCGCATGTGCACGTTGATGATCTGTTCGCGCCCCCGGATATCGGGCAGCGGTACCACGACCTGACGGTCGAAGCGGCCCGGACGCAGCAGCGCCGGGTCGAGCACGTCCGGCCGGTTGGTCGCGGCGATGACGATCACACCGGAGTTGCCCTCGAAGCCGTCCATCTCGACCAGCAGCTGGTTGAGCGTCTGCTCGCGCTCGTCGTTGCCCCCGCCCAGACCCGCACCGCGCTGGCGGCCGACCGCGTCGATCTCGTCGATGAACACGATGCAGGGCGCGTGCTTCTTGGCCTGCTCGAACATGTCCCGCACCCGGGCCGCGCCCACGCCCACGAACATCTCGACGAAGTCGGAGCCGGAAATGCTGAAGAATGGCACCTTGGCTTCGCCGGCGATGGCTTTCGCCAGCAGTGTCTTCCCCGTCCCGGGGCTGCCAACCATCAGCACGCCGCGCGGAATCCGGCCGCCCAGCTTCTGGAACTTGCTCGGGTCACGCAGGAACTCGACCAGTTCCCTGACCTCCTCCTTGGCCTCCTCGCAGCCGGCGACGTCGGCGAAGGTGACCGTGTTGTTGCTCTCGTCGAGCATGCGCGCCCGGCTCTTGCCGAAGGAGAACGCACCGCCGCGCCCGCCGCCCTGCATCTGGCGCATGAAGAAGATCCACACGCCGATGAGCAGCAGCATCGGGAACCAGGAGACGAAGATGTTCATCAGCAGCGAAGGCTCCTCCTCGGGCTTCGCTTCGATGATCACGCCGGCCTTGAGCAGATCGCTGACGAGCCACGGGTCCGATGGCGAATAGGTGGTGAACTTCTCGCCGGTGCTCTTGACGCCCTTCAGGACACGGCCCTCGATCGTGACCTTGGCGACATGGCCCTGCTTCACCTCCTCGATGAACTGCGAATAGTCCATCGCCTTCTGCGGCGCCTGGCGCGCGCTGAACTGGTTGAAGACGGTCATCAGGACCAGGGCGATGACCAGCCAGATGGCGACGTTCTTGATCAGATTGTTCAAAATTGCTCCTCGCCCCGCAGGGCGCATACCGGGCTGCGAACGGTCATTGTAATGGCGCCGGACGGCTCCTGTCAGGGAAGCCGTTCGATGCCCGCGCCCAACAGGTACACCTCCGGGCTGCGGCTGCGCGAGGCATCGGGCTTGCGCGCCAGAACACGTCGGAAGGACCGTCTCATCTGCTCGCGGGTGCCGGCGAAGCCCTCGCCCTGGAAGGTTTTGACCAGAAGGTTTCCACCCGGTTTCAGCCACTGGCGGCTGAACTCCAGGGCGAGTTCCGCGAGATGAGCGGCGCGCGCCTGATCGACCATCCCTATGCCCGAGATATTGGGCGACATGTCACTCAACACAAGATCCACCTGCCGCTCGCCTAGTGTCTGCTCCAGGCGCTCCAGGGTTTCGGCCTCGCGAAAATCCCCTCGCAGGAACTCCACGTCCGGAAGCGGCGCCATTTCCAGGATATCGACAGCGACCACCCGACCTTTCGGCCCAACCATCTCGGCGGCGACCTGGGACCAGCCCCCCGGCGCGGCGCCCAGATCCACGACCGTCATGCCGGGCAGGATCAGGCGATCCTGCTGTGCCAGTTCGCGCAGCTTGAATGCCGCGCGCGAGCGGTACCCCTCCTGCTTCGCCTTGCGCACGAAGCGGTCCGACACGTGCTCCTGCATCCACGCCCTGCTCGACTTGCTGCGCGTCATTCACCTCATCCTGCCTGTCGGCCGTCAGGCCTCTGGCCGAGACGCCATCGCGACCCTAAAATAGCGCATGACTGCCACGGCCAATGTACTTCCCGCCCATGTGCTTCCCGCTCTGACCCCTGCTCAGCTCAAGACGCTGAAGGCCCGCGCCCATCCCCTCCATCCGGTGGTGACGATCGGCGACAAGGGCCTGACCACCGCCGTGCTGCGCGAGATCGACGTGAACCTCAGGAGCCACGAGCTGATCAAGGTGAAGGCGGCCACGGACGACCGGCAGGCGCGTGCGGACCTGCTCGTACGCATCTGCGCGGAACTGGGTGGGCAGCCGGTCCAGCACATCGGCAAGATCCTGGTCGTCTTCCGGCCGCGGCCGGAAGAGGCGGCGGCGGCGCACGAGCCGGCCAAACGTCCGGCCAAGCGTGCGGTGAAACGTCCGGCGAGACCCGCGGCCCGCCCCGCCGCTGCGGTCCGCACGCCTGGCGCGGGGCGCCCTGCTCGAGCACCCCGGGCGGCACGGCCGGGACGCACGTCGCCGAACAAGCCGCGCCCGGCACGCCGGCCCAGGTAACACGGCCCGAGCAACGCACCACTGTAGCGGGATTCAGCGCGGGCCCGCGGGCTGCGCGGTCACAGGTAGCGGACGTCGAGAATCTCGTACGAGCGCACGCCTCCGGGCGCAATGACCTCGGCCGTATCCCCGGAACTCTTGCCGATGAGCGCACGGCCGATGGGAGAAGTGATCGAGATCTTGCCGCGCTTGATGTCGGCTTCGTCCTCGCCCACGATCTGGTAGGTCACCACCTCGCCGCTGTCGGAATCCTCGAGTTCGACCGTGGCGCCGAAGACGCAGCGCCCTTCCGCATCCAGCTGCGCCGGGTCGATGATCTGCGCATTGGCGAGCTTGCCCTCGAGCTCCGCGATGCGGCCCTCGATGAAGCCCTGGCGCTCCTTGGCCGCGTCATACTCGGCGTTCTCGGACAGGTCGCCGTGGGAGCGCGCCTCCTGGATGGCCTGAATGACGCGCGGCCGCTCCACCGTCTTCAGCTGGTGCAGCTCGGTGCGCAGCATCTCGGCCCCAGTAGCGGTCAGCGGAACTCTCATCATGCAATCTCTCGAAGTAAAAATGGAGACGCCCGCCGGTATGGCGGGCGCGTAGCCAGAAGGGATGAATCAGGTTACCACGCGGCGCCTGCTCAGGCTGCCGCAGGGTCGGCGCTCAACCTTCGATGCAGGTCCTGCACCGAATAGGCGCGCAGCTCGCGCATGTACTGCATGCCCACGCAGGCGGCGCGCGCACCGGAGAGCGTGGTGTAGTAGGTGATGCGCGCCTGCAGGGCGGAGCGGCGGATGGAATAGGAATCCTGGATCGAGGCGCGGCGCTCGTCGGTAGTGTTGATGATCATCGCCACCTCGCCGTTCTTGATCATGTCCACGATGTGGGGGCGACCCTCCATCACCTTGTTCACGGTGGCGACCGAGATGCCGGCCTGGGCGAGCGTGGCGGCGGTCCCACGCGTCGCGCACAGGCTGAACCCCAGTTCGACCAGGGCGCGGGCGATCTCGGCCACGCGCGGCTTGTCCGTATTGCGCACGCTCAGGAACACCGTGCCCCCGGCAGGCAGGCGAACGCCGGCGGCAAGCTGCGATTTGACGAACGCCTCCGCGAAACTCTCCCCCACGCCCATGACCTCGCCGGTGGATTTCATCTCCGGTCCCAGGATGGTATCGACTCCCGGAAACTTGATGAAGGGAAACACCGCCTCCTTCACCGAGTAGTACGGCGGCACCACCTCGCGCATCGCACCCTGTGCGCGCAGTGTCGCACCCGCCATGCAGCGTGCGGCGATCTTGGCGAGCGGCAGCCCGGTCGCCTTCGAGACGTAGGGGACCGTGCGCGATGCGCGCGGATTGACCTCCAGCACGTACACCACGCCGTCCTGGATGGCGAACTGCACGTTCATCAGGCCCACCACGTTCAGGCCCCTGGCCAGCGCGACGGTCTGGCGCCGCAGTTCGTCCTGCATCTCCTGGGCCAGGCTGTACGGCGGCAACGAGCAGGCGGAATCGCCCGAATGCACTCCGGCCTGTTCGACGTGCTCCATGATTCCGCCGATGAGTACCTGCGCGCCGTCGCTCAGTGCATCGACGTCGACTTCGATGGCGTCGTTGAGAAAGCGGTCGATCAGTACCGGAGAGTCGTTCGAGACCTTCACCGCCTCGCGCATGTAGCGCTCGAGTTCGCTCTGCTGGTGCACGATCTCCATCGCGCGCCCACCGAGCACGTAGCTCGGGCGCACCACCACCGGGTAGCCGATCTCCTGCGCCAGCGCGATGGCCGACTGTGCGTCGCGCGCCGTGCGGTTGGGCGGCTGCTTCAGCCCGAGCCGGCCGAGCAGTTGCTGGAATCGCTCGCGGTCCTCGGCGCAGTCGATCATGTCCGGAGACGTGCCGATGATCGGCACGCCATTGGCCTCCAGATCGCGTGCGAGCTTGAGCGGCGTCTGTCCTCCGTACTGCACGATCACGCCCCTGGGCTTTTCCACCGAAACGATCTCGAGCACGTCCTCCAGCGTCAGCGGCTCGAAGTACAGCCGGTCGGACGTGTCGTAGTCGGTGGACACGGTCTCCGGATTGCAGTTGACCATGATGGTCTCGAACCCGTCCTCGCGCAGGGCGAGCGCCGCGTGCACGCAGCAGTAGTCGAACTCGATGCCCTGCCCGATGCGGTTCGGCCCACCGCCCAGCACCATGATCTTGTCGCGCCCGGTCGGCCGCGATTCGCACTCTTCCTCGTAGGTCGAGTACATGTAGGCAGTGCGTGTGTCGAACTCCGCCGCGCAGGTATCCACGCGCTTGTACACGGGCCGGATGCCGAGCTTCCAGCGCGCGGCACGCACTTCGTGCTGCGTGGTCCCGAGCAGCCTGCCCAGGCGCCGGTCGGAGAAGCCATTGCGCTTGAGGGTGCGCAGTTCGGCGGCACCGAGTTCGTCCAGCCTGCGCCCGGCCAGCGCGCGCTCCTGCGCGACGATGTCCTCGATCTGCGCCAAGAACCACGGATCGATGTGGGTCAGGGCGTGGATCTCGTCCAGACTCATGCCGCGCCGGAACGCGTCCGCGACGTGCCACAGGCGTTCTGGCCCCGGATGCGCCAGCTCCTGCTCCACCCGGTCGCTCTCGAGCTCGCGCTCGTCCAGTCCATCCACCCCCGTCTCCAGCCCGCGCAACGCCTTCTGCAGCGACT
Organism: Burkholderiales bacterium; assembly: GCA_020854105.1. Classification (GTDB taxonomy): domain Bacteria; phylum Pseudomonadota; class Gammaproteobacteria; order Burkholderiales; family SHXO01; genus SHXO01. Next base: position 112,499 of record JADZGB010000022.1, read on the forward strand.
CCTGGAAGGTGCGGCCCATGGCCATGACCTCGCCCACCGACTTCATCTGCGTGGTGAGGTGCGAATCGGCTTGCGGAAACTTCTCGAACGCGAAGCGAGGAATCTTGGTGACGACGTAGTCGATGGTCGGCTCGAACGAGGCCGGCGTAGCGCCGCCGGTGATGTCGTTCTTCAGCTCGTCGAGGGTGTAGCCCACCGCGAGCTTGGCCGCGACCTTGGCTATCGGGAAGCCGGTTGCCTTGGAAGCCAGCGCCGAGGAGCGCGACACGCGCGGATTCATCTCGATCACCACCATCCGGCCATCGCGCGGATTGATGGCGAACTGCACGTTCGAGCCGCCGGTGTCGACGCCGATCTCGCGCAGCACGGCGATCGAGGCGTCGCGCATGATTTGGTATTCCTTGTCGGTGAGCGTCTGCGCCGGCGCGACCGTGATCGAATCGCCGGTATGCACGCCCATCGGATCCAGGTTCTCGATCGAGCAGACGATGATGCAATTGTCCTTGCGGTCGCGCACCACCTCCATCTCGAATTCCTTCCAGCCGATCACCGATTCCTCGACCAGCAGTTCCTTGGTGGGCGAGGCCTCGAAGCCGCGTTCACAGATGATGATGAACTCTTCGCGGTTGTAGGCGATGCCGCCGCCGCTGCCGCCGAGGGTGAAGGACGGGCGGATCACGACCGGGAAGCCGAGCACGGCCTGCACCTGCATCGCCTCCTCCATGCTGTGAGCCAGACTCGACCGCGGGCTGGACAGGCCGATGCGTGTCATCGCGCGCTTGAACTTCTCGCGGTCCTCGGCCTTGTCGATCGCCTCCTTACTGGCGCCGATCAGCTGCACGCCGTACTTCTCGAGCACGCCGTGCCGGGCCAGATCGAGCGCGCAGTTGAGTGCGGTCTGGCCGCCCATGGTGGGCAGTACGGCGTCCGGACGCTCGATCGCGATCACCTTCTCGACCATCTGCCAGGTGACGGGCTCGATGTAGGTGGCATCGGCCATCTCCGGATCGGTCATGATCGTGGCGGGATTCGAGTTCACCAGCACGACGCGATAGCCTTCCTCACGCAGCGCCTTGCAGGCCTGCGCGCCGGAGTAGTCGAACTCGCAGGCCTGGCCGATGACGATGGGGCCCGCGCCGATGATCAGGATGGATTTGAGGTCGGTGCGCTTTGGCATGTGGGAGGGTGCGGATTGAAGTACGGCAGAGGACGGGAAGCGCGAACCTGGGCAAGCCGGACCGCCGGGCGGTGCCCTTCCCCGCGTTCCGGGCCAGACCCCTGATCCGTCATCGATGTTCCTTTCGCATCAATGCGATGAAGCGATCGAACAGGTAATCCACGTCGTGCGGACCGGGACTGGCCTCCGGATGCCCCTGGAAGCAGAAGGCGGGGCGGTCGGTGCGCTGAAATCCTTGCAGCGTACCGTCGAACAGCGATCTGTGCGTGACCTGGCAGTTGTCCGGCAGCGTGGCGGTATCCACCGCGAAGCCGTGGTTCTGGCTCGTGATCATGACCCGTCCGGTCTGCAGGTCCTGCACGGGGTGGTTGGCGCCGTGGTGTCCGAACTTCATCTTCATCGTCCGCGCGCCGCTGGCGAGCGCCATCAGCTGGTGCCCGAGGCAGATGCCGAACATCGGCACTGCCGCGTCGAGCAGTTCGCGCACGGCATCGATGGCGTAGTCGCAGGGCGCCGGATCACCCGGCCCATTGGACAGGAAGATGCCGTCGGGCTGGAGCGCGAGCACGTCCCGGGCGCTGGCCTGGGCCGGCAAGACGGTGAGGCGGCAGCCGCGCTGCGCCAGCATGCGCAGGATATTGCGCTTGATCCCGTAGTCGAAGGCGACGACGTGGTGCCTGGTGTCGGTGACCGTCCCGTAGCCCTTGCCCAGGGACCACTGCGACTCCTTCCACTCGTAGGGCTGTGTACAGCTGACCACCTTCGCCAGGTCCATGCCGGACAGGCCAGGAAAGGCGCACGCCTGGGCCAGCGCCTTCGCTTCGTCGATCTCGCCCGCCATGAGGCAGCCCGACTGCGCGCCCTGCTCGCGCAGGACGCGGGTGAGCTTGCGCGTGTCGATCCCGGCGATGGCGAGCACGCCCTGCGCACGCAGGTAGGCCGGAAGGTCCTGCTCACTGCGCCAATTGGACAACCGCAGCGGCAGATCGCGGATCACCAGGCCCGCAGCGTGGATGCGGTCCGACTCGACGTCCTCGCCGTTGATGCCTGTGTTGCCGATGTGGGGATAGGTGAGCGTGACGATCTGCCGGCAGTAGGATGGGTCGGTGAGAATCTCCTGGTAACCGGTCATGGAAGTGTTGAACACGACCTCGCCCACCGACAGGCCGTCCGCGCCGATGGACTGCCCGCGGAACACGGTTCCATCCTGGAGCACGAGGATGGCAGGCGGAAACTGGTTCACGGGACGACTCCTGGAGAGTGCCGGACAGACAGCGGACGTAGAAAAGCGGGAGTGCGCGCCAGCAACGCCTCCCGCTCGTTAACCCGGCATTATATGGGGCCAGCCCCGGTTGGGGCAAGACGAATCCGGTCCGACCAGGCGAATCCGGGCCGACCAGGCGAATCCGGGCCGACAGGCGAATCCGGGCCGCCCCTGTCTCAGCCGTTCAGCGCGAGCACGTCGCGCATGTCGAACAGGCCGCGATCCTTCGCGGCCAGGAAGCGCGCAGCACGCAGCGCGCCGAGGGCGAAGGTGGCGCGACTGCTCGCCTTGTGGGTGATCTCGATGCGCTCACCCGTGCCCGCGAACAGAGCAGTGTGATCGCCTACGATGTCGCCGCCGCGGATCGTGGCGAAACCGATGGTCGTGTCCTTGCGCTCACCGATCTGGCCCTCGCGGCCGTACACCGCCACCTCGTCCAGGTTCCGGCCCAGCGCCCCGGCGATGACCTCGCCCATGCGCAGGGCGGTACCCGAGGGCGCGTCCACCTTGTGCCGGTGATGCGCCTCGATGATTTCGATGTCGTAGCCGCTGTCCAGCACCCGCGCCGCCGTCTGCAGCAGATCGAGCATGAGCGTCACCCCCACGCTCATGTTGGGGGCCAGCATGATGGCCAGTCCGGAGGCGGCATCCACGATGCGGCCGCGCTGCTCGGGATTCAGACCGGTGGTTCCGATCACCATCTTCACGCCCGCCGCAGCGCACAGCTCGAGGTGGCGCATGGTGCCTTCCGGCCGCGTGAAGTCGATGAGCACGTGCGCGCCGCGCAACGCCGCGCCGATGTCGTCGCCGATGCGCACCCCGCATGGGCTGCCCAGCAGTTCGCCGGCGTCACGGCCGATCAGGTCGCTGTCGGGGCGCTCCAGCGCGGCGTGCAGGCGCATGTCCGGCGCCTGAAACACCCCTTCGAGCAGGGCCCGGCCCATGCGCCCGGCGCAGCCCGCGATCACCACGTGTTGGAGAGCCATCGAATCGCCCGCTGTCAGCGTTGGTCTAGCGCGCTCTGCGCGCCCTCTGCCGGGGCCGTCGCAGCCGGCGCCGCGGGCGCCGCCTCGCTCTGGGGAATGTCGGTCACCGCGCGCACCAGGCGGTCGCCGTCGAACCACACGGTGAGCCGGCGCTCCAGTTCCAGCTTTCCTTCCGGACGCTGGATGAATAGATAGTCCCAGCGGTCAGGATGGAAGGGATCGGCAACGAGGGGAGTGCCCAGCAGGAAGCGCACCTGGGAACGCGTCATGCCAGGCTTGAGCTTCGCCACCGCCTCGGGATCGAAGTAGTTGCCCTGCTGGATGTCGATGCGGTGCGGCGTCAGGAAGCAGGACGAGAGTGCCAACGTGAAGGCGAGCAGGACGATGCGAAGGAACATGACCGGCGAAGAGCCGCGTGCGGCTCGTGTGGTTTCCAGTGCGGCGCGAAGCCGATATGATACATGGCCAACTCCCCGCCGGTCGCCTCGTCCGGAGGTCGACATGAGCAAACCGCACGATCTCAAGACCATCGGCCTGAAGGCCACTCTCCCGCGCCTCAAGATCCTGAATCTTTTCGAGAGCAGCGAGCAGCGTCACATGACCGCCGAGGACGTGTACAAGGTGCTGCTCAGGGAAGGCATGGACATCGGCCTGGCCACGATCTACCGGGTGCTCACCCAGTTCGAGCAGGCCGGCATCCTTATGCGCCATCACTTCGAGGGCGGCAAGGCGGTGTTCGAGCTCAACCAGGGCGCGCATCACGATCACCTGGTGTGCATGCAGTGCGGCCACGTCGAGGAGTTCTACGATCCCGAGATCGAACGCCGCCAGGTGAAGATCGCCAAAGAGCGCGGCTTCAGCATCCAGGAGCACTCGCTGCAGATCTACGCCGACTGCACCAGGGCCGACTGCCCGCATCGCGGGCGCGAATAGGCGCTGCGCTGCTTCAGCCCTTGTCGCCGAGCATCTCGGCCGCGTGCCGGCGCGTGGTGTCGGTGATCCTGACGCCGCCCAGCATGCGGGCGATCTCCTCCACGCGCTCGACGCGATCCAGAACGCGGACCTGGCTGCGTACTTCGCCCGAGCCCGCTGCGGCGGCGATCTTGGCCACCTGCCACTGCTGGGCAGCGGCCGCCGCCACCTGCGGCAGGTGGGTGATGCACATCACCTGATGCCTGCGTCCCAGTTCCGCGAGCATCGCGCCCACTATCTCGGCAATGCGTCCACCGATGCCGGAGTCGACTTCGTCGAATACGAGGGTCGGCACCCGGGAGAAGGCAGTGGTCGAGACCTGGATCGCCAGGCTGATGCGCGAGAGCTCCCCGCCCGATGCCACTTTCGCGAGCGGGCGCGGAAGCGTGCCGGGATTGGCCGCAACCATGAACTCGACCGATTCCAGCCCCTGCGCCCCGCCCTCCGCGAGATCGGCGAGCCGCACCTCGAAACGTCCGCCGGCCATCGCCAGGCCCTGCATCGCCCCGGTGACCTGCCTGCCCAGGCGATCGGCTGCGTTCGCACGGCGTCCGGACAGTTCGCGCGCCTGGTCCAGATAGGCGCGCTTCGCCGCCTCCTCCCCCCGCGCCAGTTGCTCGATGCCGTCTGCGCCGGCCAGCTCTGCCAGGCGCTCTCGCGCCTGCTCCAACTGCCCAGGCAGCCGGTCCACTGCGACGCGGTACTTGCGGGCGGCGGAATGCACGGCGTCCAGACGCTGCTCGATCTCGCGCAGACGGTGCGGGTCGAGGTCGACCCGGTCGCGGTAATGGCGCAGTGCGTACACCGCCTCCTGCACCTGGATGCGCGCCGGCTCCAGCACCTCCAGCGTCTCCTGCAGCCCGGAGTCGAATTCGCGCGCATGGTGCAGGCGCTGGATCGCCGCATCGAGCATCGCCAGTACCGCACCGTCGGCCTCGGACAGCGTTTCCAGGCCCGCCTCCACCGCTTCGCGCAGGCTTGCCGCATGGGCGAGCCGCCGGTGGTCGCTCTGCAGCGCTTCCCACTCGTGCGCGGAGAAACCGAGCCTGTCCAGCTCCTCGCACTGCCACTGCAGGCGCTCGCGCTCCTCCTCGATCGCGTGCGCATCCTTCTCCCGGTTCTCGCGCTGGCGGCGAAGCGCCTGCCATTGCCGCCACGCCTCGGACACCGACTGCGTCAGTGGCGCGCACTCCGCGTAGCGGTCGAGCAGTTCCCGCTGCAGCGCCGGGCGCATCAGCGACTGATGCTCGTGCTGTCCGTGAATGTCCACCAGCAGCTCGCCCAGTTCCTTCAGCTGCTGCAGCGTGGATGGCCGGCCGTTGATGAACGCGCGCGAGCGGCCGCCGGCTTCGAGCACCCTGCGAAGCAGGCACTGTTCGCCCTCGTCCGCCAGATCTGCCGCCTGCAGCCATGTGCGGGCCGCGAGTCCCTGCTGCAGGTCGAACTCCGCCGACAGTTCGGCGCGCGCACAGCCCTCGCGCACCAGCGCCGCCTCACCGCGTTCGCCCAGCAGCAGCATGAGCGCATCGATCAGGATGGACTTGCCGGCGCCGGTCTCACCAGTCAGCGCGGTAAAGCCGCTCTCGAACTCGAGGTCCAGCCGATCGACGATGATGAAATCGCGGATGCTCAGGGCGCGCAGCATGGACCGGAAAGACCCTACAGTGCCTCGCTCCAGTGGAGCTTCTCGCGCAGCATGTGAAAGTAGTCGTGGCCCACCGGGTGCAGCAGCCGGATCGAGCGCGGATAGCGCTGCACCACCAGCCGGTCATCCGGCTGCAACCGGCAATGGGAGTGGCTGTCGAAGTGCACGCGCGCGTCCGCGCAGCGGTGCATCAGCACTTCGATGCGCACGTCGCTGCTGACGGCGATGGGACGATTGGACAGGGTGTGCGGGCACACCGGGACGATCGAGAAGGCAGACAGAGAAGGATGCAGGATCGGCCCGCCGGCAGATAGCGCATAGGCAGTCGACCCGGTGGGCGAGGATACGATGAGGCCGTCGGCGCGCAGCAGGTAGACGAACCTGTCGTCGATGCGCACCTCCAGTTCGATCAGGCCGCCGTCTGCCCCCTTGTTGATGGAGGCATCGTTGAACGCCCGCACGTCGAAGATCTCGGCACCGCCGCGGAACACCCGCGCAGCGAGCAGCATGCGCTGCTCGGTGATGTACTTGCCGTCCAGGATCTCGCCGATGGTGTGCAGCATGTTTCCGACCGAGATGTCGGTCAGGAACCCCAGCCTGCCCTGGTTCACGCCCACCAGCGAGACATCGAACGGCGCCAGGGTACGTGCGACGTTGAGCATGGTGCCGTCGCCGCCCACCACGATGGCGAGGTCCGACAGCGGACCGGCCTGGTCGAGGGGCATCACCTCCAGATGGTTGCGCGCCATGTGCGAGGCGGTGAGCGGATCCAGCAGCACGCGCACACCCCGGCCCTCCAGGAAGCGGGCCAGTTCCATCAAAGGCTCCGCGATCTCCGGGCTCTTGTACTTGCCGATCAGGGAGATGGTCTTGAAGATCTCCGTCATGGCCGCATTAGAACACAAGAAAACCGGCTCCCGCCCGTGCGTGCGGCGGAAAACGGCTTCGTCCCGGAAGCGCTTGCGCTAGAATCGAATCATGTTGAGCGAACGTGCACAGATCCTCCTCAAGACCCTGGTCGAGCGCTACATCACCGAGGGCCAGCCGGTCGGTTCGCGCACGCTGTCCCGCTATTCCGGGCTGGACCTGTCTCCCGCGAGCATCCGCAACGTCATGGCCGACCTGGAGGAAATGGGGTTCGTGGCCAGCCCTCACACCTCCGCGGGACGCGTGCCGACCCCGCGCGGGTATCGGTTCTTCGTCGACTCGCTGCTCACCGTGAAGGCGCTGGACCGCGCCGAGATCGACCAGGTCGTCATGCAACTGAGCGGCGACCAGCCGCAGCGGCTCATGCAGTCCGCATCGCACCTGCTGTCCGATCTCACCCGCTTCGCGGGGGTGGTCATGGCGCCGCGGCGGCGGTCCACGGCCTTTCGGCACCTCGAGTTCCTGCGCTTGTCCGAACGGCGCATCCTGCTCATCATCGTCACACCCGAAGGTGACGTGCAGAACCGCATCCTGTTCACGGAGCGTTCCTACTCGCCGGCGGAGCTGATCGAGGCCGCGAATTTCATCAACCAGCACTGCGTGGGCTGCGACTTCGATCAGGTGAAGGAGCGGCTGCGCGACGAGTTGAAGCGCTTGCGCGACGACATGACGCTGCTGCTGACGAAGGCGGTCGAGGCGGGCAACGAGGCGATGTCCGAGAAGGCGGACGACTACGTCCTGTCCGGCGAACACAACCTGCTGCACGTGCAGGACCTGTCCTCCAACGTAACCAGCCTCAGGCGGCTGTTCGATCTGTTCGAGCAGCGCACTTCGCTGTTGCAGCTGCTGGAGACGGGCAGCCGTGCGCAGGGCGTGCAGATCTATATCGGCGGCGAATCCGGGCTGGTGCCGCTCGATGAATGCAGCGTGGTCACGGCGCCATACGAGGTCGACGGCGAGGTTCTGGGCACCGTGGGCGTGATCGGTCCCACGCGCATGGCCTACGAACGCGTCATTCCGATTGTCGAGATCACCGCCAGGTTGTTGTCCAACGCGATGGCACAACGCGCGCGCAGCTGAATCGCGGCGCGTGTCTTGGGGGCGTGCCCTGCGTCTGGGCAGCGCTCGCCGATGATGTTACCGTCACGGTTTGACCCGCCCGACCCGACGGGTCGCCGCCGTCCGCATGCGCTTTCGACCGGAACCGCCCCACAGTCACGGCACGCCCGCCCGCGCAGGCGTGGTGCTGGTCAATCTAGGCACGCCGCAGGCCCCGAGCGCTGCCGCGCTACGGCCCTATCTGAAGCAGTTCCTGTCCGATCCACGCGTGGTGGAGATCCCGCGCGCGCTCTGGTGGCTCGTTCTCAATGCCGTCGTGCTGAACGTCCGGCCGCGCAAATCCGCGCGCAAGTATGCGGCGATCTGGACGGACGAGGGTTCGTCGCTCGCGGTCCATACGCGCAGGCAGGCCGCCCTGCTGCAGCAGGTGCTCACCGAGCGCACCGGCGTTCCGGTCGAGGTGGTCTGGGCGATGCGCTATGGCTCCCCATCGATCGACGCGGCATTGGCCCAGCTGGCGCGCGCCGGCTGCGACCGCGTGCTGGTCGTCCCGATGTATCCCCAGTACGCAGCATCGACCACGGCCAGCACCTACGACGCCGTGTTCGAGTCGCTGCGTGCGCGGCGCAACCTCCCGGCGCTGCGCCTGCTGAAGCATTTCCACGACGATCCGGGCTACATCGCGGCGCTGGCCCGCAGCGTACGCGAGCACTGGCAGGCGCACGGACGTGGCGATCGCCTCGTCATGAGCTTCCACGGCCTGCCGCGCCTCGCGCTGGACCGTGGGGATCCCTACCATTGCGAGTGCCACAAGACCGGACGCCTCCTGGCGCAGGCGCTGGATCTGAGCGAAGACCAGTACGTGGTGAGCTTCCAATCGCGCTTCGGCGCAGCGCAGTGGTTGCAGCCCTACACCCAGGACACCCTGGAGGGATTAGCCCGCAAGGGGGTACGGCACCTGGATGTGATCTGCCCGGGCTTCGTGGCCGACTGCCTGGAAACGCTCGAGGAGATCGCGCTGGAGAACCGCACCGCGTTCCTGGCCGCCGGCGGCACCCGGTTCCACTACATCGACTGCCTGAACGAGCGGCCCGACTGGATTGCCGCCCTGGCTGACATCGCATTGGCCAACCTGCAGGGTTGGCTGCGGCCGGACGATGCCACCGAGGGGCAAGAAACGCGGCGGCGGGCGCTGGCGCTCGGGGCCACCGACTGAACGCGGCGAACAATCTTTCGCCGCAGAGGGCATCGCGCGCTTGAAAGGTCGCCTCGCACCCCCACTTCGCATGGGATCCAGCTGGGAGACCGGAACGATGCAAGAACGGGAATACGGGAACGGCGAGGCGCAGGGTGCGCCCGAACCGGAAGGTGTCGAGACGCGGGCGGAGTCGATGCCGAGCGATCGGGAACTCATGCGCAAGCTCGAACTGCAGGTCCAGGAACACCACGACGCCTGGCTGCGCGCGAAGGCCGAAGCCGACAACATCCGCAAGCGCGCCCAGACCGACATCGCCAGCGCGCACAAATTCGCGCTGGAGGGCTTCGCCTCCGAACTGCTGCCGGTGCGCGATGCCCTGGAAGCGGCACTGGCGGCCGACAACAGTTCGCTCGAGTCGCTGCGCCAGGGAGTGGAACTGACCCTCAAGCAGATCACCGGCGTGTTCGAGAAAGCCGCCATCGGCGAGGTCGATCCCATCGGCCAGAGATTCGACCCGCACCGGCACCAGGCGATGACCACGGTGCCCTCGGACGAGCCGCCGAACATGGTGGTGCAGGTGCTGCAGAAGGGCTACGTCCTGCACGACCGGGTATTGCGGCCGGCATTGGTTGCGGTGTCCAGGGCGCGCGACTGATGCTTGAAACCTCGGCACGAACCCCAAACCTAGGCTCCAATTGCATTCAACTTCCTGATTAACGAGGAATCACATGGGAAAGATCATCGGTATCGACCTGGGGACGACGAACTCCTGCGTCTGCATCATGGAGAACGGCCAGCCCAAGGTGGTCGAGAACTCCGAAGGCGCACGCACCACGCCATCCATCGTCGCCTACACCGAGGAGGGTGAGATCCTGGTCGGTGCACCTGCCAAGCGGCAGGCGGTGACCAATCCCAAGAACACACTGTACGCGTCCAAGCGCCTCATCGGCCGCCGCTTCTCGGACCAGGAAGTGCAGAAGGCGCTCAAGCTCGCCCCGTACAGCATCGTTCAGGCGCCCAACGGAGATGTCTGGGTGGAGGTGCGCGGCAAGAAGATCGCCCCTCCGGAAGTGTCCGCCCAGGTGCTGATGAAGATGAAGAAGACCGCCGAGGACTATCTCGGCGAGCCGGTGACCGAGGCGGTCATCACGGTGCCGGCCTACTTCAACGACTCGCAGCGCCAGGCAACCAAGGATGCCGGACGCATCGCCGGCCTGGAAGTCAAGCGCATCATCAACGAACCCACCGCGGCGGCCCTTGCGTTCGGCATGGACAAGAAGAAGGGCGATCGCAAGATCGCGGTGTATGACCTGGGCGGGGGCACCTTCGACGTGTCGATCATCGAGATCGCCGAGGTCGAGGGCGAGCACCAGTTCGAGGTGCTGGCCACGAATGGTGATACGTTCCTGGGCGGCGAGGACTTCGACCAGCGTCTGATGGACTACATCGCCGACGAGTTCAGGAAGGAACAGGGCGTGGACCTGCGCAAGGACATCCTCGCGCTGCAGCGCCTGAAGGAAGCGGCCGAGAAGGCCAAGATCGAGCTGTCCTCGACGCAGCAGACCGAGATCAATCTTCCCTACATCACCATGGATCAGTCGGGTCCGAAGCACCTGGCGATGAAGATCACCCGTGCCAAGTTCGAGAGCCTGGTGGAGGATCTGATCGAGAAGAGCGCCGAGCCCTGCCGGACCGCCATCAAGGATGCCGGCGTGAAGGTGAGCGACATCGACGACGTCATCCTGGTCGGGGGCATGACCCGCATGCCCAAGGTGCAGGAGAAGGTCAAGGAGATCTTCGGCAAGGAACCGCGCAAGGACGTCAACCCTGACGAGGCTGTCGCGATGGGGGCCGCGATCCAGGGCGGCGTGCTCAAGGGTGAAGTGAAGGACGTGCTGCTGCTCGACGTGACTCCGCTGTCGCTGGGCATCGAGACGCTGGGCGGCGTCATGACCAAGCTCATCCAGAAGAACACGACGATCCCGACCAAGGCTCAGCAGGTGTTCTCCACCGCGGACGACAACCAGTCGGCAGTGACCATCCATGTGCTGCAGGGCGAGCGCGAGATGGCAACGGGCAACAAGAGCCTCGGCCAGTTCAACCTGGAGGGCATCCCCCCGTCCCCGCGTGGCATGCCCCAGATCGAGGTGACCTTCGACATCGACGCGAACGGTATCCTGCACGTATCGGCCAAGGACAAGGCGACCGGCAAGGAGAACAAGATCAAGATCACGGCCAGTTCCGGGCTGTCCGAGGACGAAATCAAGCGCATGGTCAAGGATGCGGAACTCAACGCCGAGGAAGACCGCAAGACCCGTGAGCTGGTCGATGCCCGCAACCAGTGCGACGCGATGGTGCACACGGTGCGCAAGTCGCTCGGCGAGCACGGCGACAAGCTGGAGGCGGACGAGAAGTCCCGGATCGAGGACGCGCTGAAAGCCGCCGAGGAAGCCATGAAGGGCGGCGACAGGGAGACCATCGAGGCGAAGACGCAGGCGCTGTCGCAGGCCGCGCAGAAACTCGGCGAGAAGATGTACGGGCAGCAGCAGGCCGGCACCGAGCAGGCGTCGTCGGCCGGCACTGGCACCGGGGCCGACGAGAGCGATGTCGTCGATGCGGAGTTCGAAGAGGTCAGGGACAAGAAGTGATCGTGCGTCACGCGGTATGCGTGACGCACTCTTCAGCGCCGCGCCCGCGTGGCGCTCTATCTGGCCGGATTGGGTGTCATCGACCGCCGATGACGCTCGATTCGGCCTTGGCATGTGGTGAAGGGGAAGCCGGTCGGTATGGCGAAGCGTGACTACTACGAGGTTCTGGGCGTCAATCGCGATGTCTCGGAAGACGAAATAAAGAAGGCCTATCGCAAGCTGGCCATGCAGCATCATCCGGACCGCAATCCGGACAACGTCAAGGCCGAGGAGAACTTCAAGGAGGCCAAGGAGGCATACGAGGTTCTGTCGGACGCAGAGAAGCGGGCGGCCTACGACCGTTTCGGCCATCAGGCGATGGAAGGGATGGCCGGTGGGGCGGGCGGTGCCGGCTTCGGCGATGCGTTCGGCGACATCTTCAGCGAGATCTTCGGCGGCGGCCGCGCGCGCTCCAACGTCTACCGGGGTGCCGATCTGCGCTACAACCTCGAGATCTCGCTCGAGGAAGCCGCGCGCGGGACCGAGACCAAGATCCGCATCCCCACGCTCGAAGCGTGCGAGCCGTGCAACGGGACCGGCGCCAAGGCAGGGACCGAGCCGAGCACCTGTCCCACCTGTCAGGGACAGGGGCAGGTCCGCATCCAGCAGGGCTTCTTCTCGCTGCAGCAGACATGCCCGCGCTGCGCGGGCACGCGCAAGGTCGTGCGCGATCCCTGTACCGCCTGCTCGGGCACGGGGCGCGTCAAGAAGCAGAAGACGCTGTCGGTGAAGATTCCCGCCGGTGTCGACGAAGGCGACCGCATCCGCCTCACTGGCGAAGGCGAGGCCGGCGTCAACGGCGGACCGCCGGGCGATCTGTACGTGGTCGTACGGCTGCGCCCGCATTCGATGTTCCAGCGCGAGGAAAACGATCTGCACTGCGAGATGCCGATCAGCTTCACCACCGCCGCCCTCGGCGGCGACATCGAGATTCCCACACTCGACGGCAGCGCGAAGATCAAGATCCCGGTCGAAACGCAATCAGGCAAGGTGTTTCGGCTGCGCGGCAAAGGCATCAAGGGCGTGCGCACCAACGCCTACGGCGACCTGATGTGCCACGTGGTGGTGGAAACGCCGGTCAACCTCACGGCACGTCAGAAGGAGTTGCTGCTCGAACTCGAGGCGATCAACCAGGAAGAGGCGGGGCGACACAACCCCAAGGCCAAGGGCTGGTTCGACAAGGTGAAGGAATTCTTCGAGGGCTGATGCCCCCGCAAGCCGTGGTCGGATTCCGCGGCGCGCCAATCCGGCAGAACTTCCCCGGCAAAACTACTCTAGTGCAGCACCGCGGGCTCGGCGAAGAAGTAGCCCTGCGCCCAGTCCACACCCAGGTCGCACAGCACCTGCGCGGCCTGCCCGTCCTCCACGCACTCGGCGACCGTGCGAAGTTCGAAGCTGCGCGCCGTGCCCACCAGCGACGCGACCAGTTGCCGGATGCGCGCGTCACTCACGATGCGCCGGACCATCCAGCCCTCGATCTTGATGAAGCTGAGCGGCAGGTCGGCCAGGTACATGAATGACGACTGGCCGCTGCCGAAGTCGTCGAGCGCGAGGCCGAAACCCGATTGCAGGAGCGGCCGCAGCTGCTTCTTGAGCATCTTCATGTCGCCGGTCTGGCGCTCGGTCAGCTCGATCACCAAAGGCTGATTCCTGGCACTGGGCAGCACGCGCAGCGCGCGTGCCCGCTCCAGCAGCCCCTCCACCTGCTCACTGTCGGCGAGGAACTGCGGGGAAAGGTTGATGAAGCGCGTACGCGGCGGCACACCAGAGGCACCCGCGCTCGCACTGCGTTCGAGGGCACTCTCGCTCACCGTGCGGTCGATTGCGCTGATCAGGTGCAGCGCCTCCGCCGCACCGATGAATTCTCCCGCCGGCACCAGGGTGTCGTCCCGTGCGACGATGCGGGCCAGCGCCTCCTCGGCGACGGTCTCCCCACTGCGCAGATCGACGATGGGCTGGAACGCCGCCACCACGCGCTGTTCCTGTATCGCCGTGTGTACCTGCGAGCGCTCCCAGTTGCCGATGGCCGGGCCGCGCGCGGCCTGCTGCGCGTTGCTCACCACGCGATCCCGTCCCGTGCGCTTGGCCTCGTAGAGCAGTGCATCGGCCTGTGCCACCAGCGCGTCCAGCGATTCCAGCTGCGGGTCATACAGGGCCACGCCCATGCTCACCGTCAGAGTCAGTTCCCCGCGCGGGCTGACCAGCGGATTGCCGCGGATCAGCTTGCGCGCGCGCTCGGCTGCGGCAAGTGCGCCACGCGCGTCGAGATCGTGCAGGCAGACCAGGAATTCCTCCCCGCCCCAGCGGCAGATCCAGTCACCGCCGCGCCTGTTGCGCCCGAGCAGTCCGGCGATGTGCGCGAGCGCCTGGTCACCGACCTGATGGCCGTACTGGTCGTTGACGAGCTTGAAGCGGTCGACGTCCACCAGCGCCACGGCGAAGGATCCGGCGCGGCGGCGCGCCCGGCTCCACTCGATCGCGAGCCTGGTTTCGGCCGCGCGGCGATTGGGCAGGCCAGTGAGATGATCCTCCATCGCGAGGCGCGTGATCTCCGCCTCCTGCAGCTTGCGTGCAGTGATGTCGTGCCCGATGGCAACCCAGTGCGTGATCTCGCCGCTGGCGTCGGGCACGGGTACCATGGACACATCTACCCAGTAGGCCTCTCCCGATTTGCGGTAGTTCATCAGCTCCGCGTGCTCGGCCCGACCCGCGCGCGCGGACTCGCGCAGGAGCGCCAGGGCGGCCTGACTGGTCTCCGGGCCGTGGAGGAAGCGCGGGGAGCGGCCCAGCACCTCATCGGCAGCGTAGCCGGTCATGCGCGCGAACGCACCGTTGACGTACACGATATGCTGCTTCGCGTCGGTGATCACCACCAGCTGCTCGAGCGCCTCGATGGCCGAGGACAGCAATCGCCGGTGCTGTGCCTCGGCTTCGGCCTGCGACACGTTGACCACGAAACCGTCCAGCGTGCCGCGCGCGGCAGTACCCGTGACATAGCCCACGATCTCCAGTGAGGCCGCGCCGGGACGGAGGCGGCGCACCCGCACCCGCCGCGTATCCCCCGGCTTCAGTCCTTCGCTCAGTTCGCGCCAGGCCGCCTTGCCGAGGACCGCGCGCGCCTCGCGGCCGCGCAGGCTGGCGGGTGTGCCCTCGAACAGCGTGGCGAAGCTCTCGTCGCACGAGACGAGGGCCTCGTCCGAGAGTCGAACGCTGAAGCGGCCGATGTGCGCGGCGTCGAGGAAATCCTGCTCGTAACGCTGCGCGATGCGCCGTTCGCGCTCGGCGAACAGGAGTGACACTTCACGCAGACTGCCGGCAGTGAGCAGCGTGGTCAGAGAGGCCACGAGCGAGAAGGATTCCTGCAGACTGGCGGCAGCGACCTCCTGCCGTCCACGGCGGGCAGCAGCCACACATGCGTCGGAGGCAGACTCGAACTGGGCGTACAGGCGGCCGAACTGGCTCCACACCTCGCCCAGTTCCGGATCTCGCAGCTGTGCCGCAATGTGCGCACCCTCGCCGGTGTACCAGGCCGGGGTGCGCGGGCCCTGCTGCGGCACCGCGCGCTCGAGCAGCGCCGCGGCGGCATCGCGCAGCCACTCCTGCGAGGGCTGCAGACAGGCGAGCGCCGGCGGGAAGGCCATCTTCAAGGTGGTGCCTGCGCGATCCGACATCGGTCCCCCTTTCGGTTCACCAAGACGGCGCGATCTGCGCCGTCTACTTCCGCCGCCAGAGCGTGCCGGCCGCCGTGTCCTCCAGCAGCACGCCCCTGTCCTCCAGTTCCTTGCGGATTCGGTCGGCTTCCGCGAAATCCTTCGCCTCGCGGGCAGCCTTGCGCTGTTCGATCAGCGCGTCGATCTGCTCGGGATCCGGGTCCTCCTCGCCGCTGCCCAGCTGCAGGAAGGCATCGGGTTCGCGCTGCAGAAGTCCCAGGATCCCGGAGAGCGATACGAGCAGCGAGGCGCTGCGCGCATCGCGGGAGCGATTGGCCTCGCCGGCCAGTTCGAACAGCACGGCCACCGCCTCTGCGGTGTTGAAGTCGTCGTCCATCGCCGCCCTGAAGCGCGCCGCGAACGGGTTGTTCCAGTCCACCTGCGCAGGCGCTGCCGGCGTCTCGCGCAGGGTCGTGTACAGGCGCTTGAGTCCGGCGCGCGCGTCCTCCAGATGCTGGTCGGAGTAATTCAGCGGACTGCGGTAGTGTGCGCGCACGATGAAGAAGCGCACCACCTCGGCATCGAATTTCGCCAGCACCTCGCGCACGGTGAAGAAGTTGCCGAGCGATTTCGACATCTTCTCGTTGTCCACGCGCACGAAGCCGTTGTGCATCCAGTAGTTGACGAAGGTGTGGCCATGTGCGCCCTCCGACTGCGCGATCTCGTTCTCGTGATGCGGGAACAGAAGATCCTGACCACCGCCGTGGATGTCGAAGTGCTCGCCGAGGAAGTGTTCGCTCATCGCCGAACACTCTATGTGCCAGCCGGGCCGGCCCGGTCCCCATGGCGACTCCCAGGCCGGCTCGTCGCGCCTGGCAGCCTTCCACAGCACGAAGTCCAGTGGATCCTGCTTGTTCGGATCGACATCGACGCGTTCGCCCGCGCGCAGATCCTCCAGCGACTTCCCGGACAGCTTGCCGTAGCCGGGAAAGGCGCGCACCGAGTAATACACGTCGCCGTTCGCCGCCCGGTACGCCAGCCCCTTCTCTATCAGGGCCTCGATGATCACCAGCATGCCCGGCAAGTGCGCGGTGGCGCGCGGCTCGTGATCCGGCTTCTCCACCCCGAGTGCGGCGGCGTCCTCGTCCATGAAGCGGATGAAGCGTCCGGTGAGCTGCTGGATGGTCTCGCCGTTTTCCAGCGCACGCCGGATGATCTTGTCGTCGATGTCCGTGATGTTGCGCACGTACCGGACCTCGAAGCCGCTCGCGCGCAACCAGCGTCGCACGATATCGAAGACGACCATCACGCGCGCGTGCCCGATATGACAATAGTCGTATACGGTCATGCCGCATACGTACATGCGCACCTTGCCCGGCTGGAGCGGAATGAAGGCTTGCTTGTGACGAGTGAGCGAGTTGTGGATGTGCAGCATGGGCCGGCGCCTGTGCCGTCCCGCCACGCGAACTGCCGGGCCGGAAATCGCCGCACGCAGTGCGACGCCAAACGCCTGCGGCCGGCTTGTGGAGGGATCGGACCTGTTTCTAATTCTGCTAGTATTACAAGAACCTAGCACGCTTTTCTGGGCAGTATATCACGATGCTCATACATCGCATCTTGCTCGTTCTCGCGTTTGTGCTGAGTGCCGTGGCGGCTCGGACCGCGTCGTGCGCGGACGGTTTCGAGGAGGCGCAGGCGCTGTATCGGCAGGGCCTGCGCGATGAGGCGCTCGCGCGCATCGAGGCGCAGCTGCAACGCAATCCACGTGATGCACGCAGCCGATTTCTCCAGGGCGTGATCTTCACCGAGCAGGGTCGCGACGCGCAGGCGATTGCGCAGTTCACTTCTCTCACGCAGGACTTCCCGGAGATGCCCGAACCCTACAACAACCTCGCGGTGTTGTACGCCTCTCAGCACAACTACCAGGGGGCGCGCGAGGCGCTGGAGATGGCCATACGCGCACATCCGGACTATGCAACCGCGCACGAGAATCTGGGCGACGTCTACGCGGCACTGGCTCGCGCCTCGTACCAGACAGCGCTGGAACTGGACAAGTACAACCGCAGCGCGCGCGGCAAGCTCGAGCGCCTGGGCGGGATCGAGCCCGGGGCGGCGTCCGGGGAGATCCCTGCGCCCGCAGCCGCGGCGCCGGGTGCGCCGGCGGCGGCCGCCGTGCCCGCCGGGCAGCCGGCAGCGCAGGCATCGCCGATGGATGTCTCTGCGCCGATCCGGGCCATGGTCGATTCCTGGGCACAGGCCTGGTCCCGCGGTGACGCCTCGGCCTACCTGTCGCACTACGCGCCGGCCTTCCACCCGCCCGGGGGAGAAGCGCGCTCGACCTGGGAGGCGCAGCGCCGCAAGCGCCTGGATCAGGTGCGCGGAGTCAGCGTGACCGTCGTATCGCCGCAGGTCACGCTCGAGAATGCCGACCGCGCCAGCGTCAGCTTCCGCCAGAACTACGCATCGCCGACCTTCAAACGCACCACCATGAAGACCTTGCGGCTGGTCCGGGTGGACGGCCGCTGGCTCATCGAGCGCGAGATCGCCCCCACCAACTGATTCGACTTGGAGAGAACATGGTCAGACTGCATACCACGATGGGCACCATTGCACTGGAACTGGACGAGACCCGGGCCCCGGTGACCGTGCGCAACTTCCTCGACTACGTGCAAAGCGGTTTCTACGCGAACACCGTGTTCCACCGCGTGATCGACGGCTTCATGGTCCAGGGCGGTGGCTTCGAACCGGGCATGAAGCAGAAGGCGAGCCGCGAGCCGATCAGGAACGAGGCCGACAACGGCCTGGGCAACGCGGCCTATACGATCGCGATGGCGCGTACGCCGGATCCGCACTCGGCATCCAGCCAGTTCTTCATCAACATCGCGGACAACGACTTCCTCGACTTCAGCGCCCCCACGCCCCAGGGCTGGGGCTATTGTGTGTTCGGCCGGGTGATCGAGGGCAGGGAAGTGGTGGATCAGATCCGCAAGGTGGCCACCGGCAGCCGCGGCATGCACGACGACGTACCGCTCGAGGACGTGATCATCAAGAGTGCGGAGGTCGGCTGAGCGGACAGCGGGCGCACGCGGTGAGCGGCGCGACGCTGTTCCTGTCCGACCTGCATCTGGCGGCGGAACGGCCGCTCGCGGCACAGGCCTTCTACCGTTTCCTGGAAGGACCGGCTGCGCATGCCGAAGCGGTCTACGTGCTGGGCGACCTGTTCGAGTACTGGGCCGGCGACGACGATCTCGACGATGCGTTCAACGCGCAGGTGGCACATCGCATCGCCCGGCTCGCGCGCACGGTTCCCGTCCACGTGATGCAGGGCAATCGCGATTTCCTGCTCGCCCGGCGCTTCGCGCGTAGCGCGGCCGTGCTTCCGCTGCGTGATCCTGCGGTCATCGACCTCTACGGCACGCGCACCCTGCTCATGCACGGAGATCTGCTGTGCACCCAGGACCGCCGCTACCAGGCGTTCAGGCGCGTGGTGCGCAACCGCCTGGTGCAGGGCCTGTTCATGCGCCTGCCGCTGACGCGGCGCAAGCGCATCATCGGTGGCGCGCGACGCCTGAGCGAGGGCGAGAAGACGATCAAGCGCATGGACATCATGGATGTCGCCCCGGCGGCCGTGGAAGAAGCGTTCCGCCGCCACGGCTGCACGCGCATGATTCACGGGCATACACACCGGCCCGCGCGCCACGAGCATCGCGTGGAAGGGCGCGTATGCGAGCGCATCGTTCTGGCGGACTGGTACGCACACGGCCAGTACCTGCGCGTCACCCGCGAAGGCTGCGTCAGCGTGCCGCTTCCGTTCGGGACGGACTGAAGGCGATTCAGCCGAGTCCGCGCGCGAGGTCGGCCTCCAGATCACGCACCGACTCAAGGCCGACAGCCACGCGCAGCAGCCCATCCTCGATGCCGGCGGCGGCACGCGCCGCAGGCGGCAGCCGGCCGTGCGTGGTGCTGGCCGGATGCGTGATCGTGCTCTTGGCGTCACCCAGGTTCGCCGTGATGGAGATCAACCGGCAGGAATCCACCACGCGCCATGCGCTCTCGCGGCCTGCGTCGACGACGAAGGACACGATACCGCCACCCGCGCTCTGCTGGCGCTGCGCGAGCGCGTGCTGCGGATGGCTGGGCAGGCCCGGATAGAAAGTCCGCTTCACGCGTGGATGCCGTTCCAGCCATTGCGCGAGCTGGAGTGCGCCGGCGCAGTGCGCCTGCATGCGCAGCTTGAGTGTCTCCAGACCCTTGAGAATCACCCAGGCATTGAATGGCGAGAGCGTCGGCCCCGCATTGCGCAGGAATGCCGTGATCGGCTCCTCGATCAGTGCACGCTTGCCCAGCACTGCGCCACCGAGCACCCGCCCCTGGCCGTCCAGGTACTTGGTGGCCGAATGCACGACCAGGTCCGCACCCAGGGCGAGCGGTCGCTGCAGCGCCGGGGTGCAGAAGCAGTTGTCCACCGCCAGTTGCGCACCGTGCGCGTGCGCCAGCTCGGCCAGTGCCGCGATGTCGTATATCTCGGTGAGCGGGTTCGACGGCGTCTCCACGAACAGCAGGCGCGTGTTGGGACGCATCGCCGCACGCCACTGCGCGGGATCCGTGCCGCTGACGAAGGTGACCTCGATGCCCAAGCGCGGCAGCCAGTTGTTGAACAGCTGGACGGTGGCGCCGAACAGGGTCTGTGCCGCCACGATATGCTCGCCGCTGCGCAACAGCCCGAGCACGCAGGCGAGGATCGCCGACATCCCCGAAGCGGTGGCGATGCAGCACTGCGCGTCTTCCAGTGCCGCGAGCCGCTCCTGCAGCATGGCCACGGTGGGATTGGTGTAGCGCGAGTAGACCATGCCTTCCTCCGCTCCGGAGAAGCGCTCGGCCGCATGGGCAGCGCTGTCGAAGACGAAGCTGGAGGTGAGGAACAGTCCTTCGGAGTGTTCCTTGAACTGGCTGCGCTGCGTGCCGGCGCGCACGGCGAGCGTCTCGAAGTCGTAATCAGTCATCTGGGACCCGAAAAAAAACCCGCGCAGCGGAACTGTCGCGGGTTTCCCCACGCTTTAGCTGCACTTGTAACGCGCCCGCAAGCTGTGATCTCAAATCGGCGCAGGAAGAAAAGATACCGGCTGGCCGGAGGCGCGTCAACTGCATCCCGATGTCGCCATCCCGATGTCGCCATCCCGGTGTCGCCATCCCGGTGTCGTCATCCCGGTGTCGTTATCCCGGTGTCGGTGCCTCCCGGTCCCGGTGTCGGTCCCGATGTGGGTCCTGGTGTAGGTCCCGGTGTCCGTCGTCCAGTGCCTCGGCGCCCTGCTCCGCGGGTCCGCACTTCCCGTATTCGGGGAAGTGCCCGGGCGAACCGGCCTCAGTCGGCGGCGACCAGATTGAGGTCGAGCTGGGTGGTGGCGACGCTGGAGCGGAGCCCGAACTCCATGTCGTTGCGACTGGCCTCGATACCCGCGAGATACTCGGGTGTCACGTCGCCGGTGACGTACTCTCCGCTGAAGCAGGAGGTCTCGAAGTGCCTCACGCGGGGATTGACCGAGGAGACGTCCTGCACCAGCGCATCGAGATCCTGGTAGATGAGGCAGTCCGCGTCGATCTCGCGTGCGATCTCCTCGTCGCTGCGCCCGGTCGCGATCAGTTCACGGGCACTCGGCATGTCGATGCCGTACACGTTGGGAAAGCGCACGGGAGGCGACGCCGAGGCGAAAAACACCTTGTTCGCACCCGATTCGCGCGCCATCTGCACGATCTCGCGGCTGGTCGTGCCGCGCACGATGGAGTCATCGACGAGCAGCACGTTCTTGCCCTTGAACTCCATGCCGATCGCGTTGAGCTTCTGGCGCACGGACTTCTTGCGTACGCCCTGGCCGGGCATGATGAAGGTGCGGCCGATGTAGCGGTTCTTGATGAACCCCTCCCGGTACGCGACATCGAGCCTGCCTGCCAGCTGCATCGCGGCCGGCCGGCTCGAATCGGGAATGGGAATGATGACGTCGATGTCGAGATTGGCGTAATCGCGCCGGATCTTGTCGGCGAGGCTCTCACCCATGCGCAGACGCGTCTCGTAGACGGAGATGCCGTCGATGACGGAGTCGGGTCGCGCCAGGTAGACGAACTCGAAAATACACGGGTTGAGCGACGGATGGGCCGCGCACTGCCTGCTGAAGAAGTTGCCGTCCATGTCGATGAAGATGGCCTCGCCGGGCGCCACGTCGCGCACCAGCCTGTATCCGAGCACGTCGAGCGCGACGCTCTCGGACGCCACCAGGTACTCGTCCTCCTGTCCGGTCTTCGCGCTGCCGAACACCAGCGGCCGTATGCCATACGGATCGCGGAAGGCGAGCAAGCCATACCCCGCGATCATCGCGACCACGGCGTAGGCCCCTCGCACGCGCCTGTGCACGCCGGCCACCGCCTGGAAGATCGTGGCAGGGTCGAGCGCGTACGAGGCAGACGCCTCCTGCAGCTCGTGCGCCAGCACGTTGAGCAGCACCTCCGAGTCGGAGTTGGTGTTGACGTGGCGCAGATCCTGCCGGAACAAGTCGCGCTTGAGCTGCTCCGAATTGGTCAGATTGCCGTTGTGCCCGAGAACGATGCCGAAGGGCGAGTTGACGTACAGCGGTTGCGATTCCGCGGAGTTGTCGGCCGAACCCGCCGTCGGATACCGGCAGTGGGCGATACCGCTCGCGCCCGCCAGGTTGCGCATGTTGCGCGTGCGGAACACGTCGCGAACCAGCCCGTTGCCCTTGTGCATGTGGAAGATGCTGTGCTCGGCGGTGACGATCCCCGCCGCGTCCTGTCCGCGATGCTGCAGAACCAGCAGCCCGTCGTAGAGCAGCTGATTGACGGGTGATTTGGCTACAACGCCGATGATTCCGCACATATCCGGCCTCGTTGATTTGACACGATCATGGCGATTGGGGCCGCGCCCGGCCCGCCTCGCCTCACACGGCGGCGCAACGGACGAGCCAGTCTGTCAATCGTAGCGTATCCGTCCCGCCACCGCCGGCGGCAGGTGGCTGCGTACCGCCATCGCCAGCGTCTGCAGCGGCACCACCAGCCTCGACTGCGTCCACAGGCGTTCGCGCGGCAGGGTCGTCATTCCCACCACCAGCGTGGCCGCGACCAGGATGACGAGCGCGCGCACCAAACCGAACATCGCACCGAGCAGTCGATCGACCCCGGACAGCGGCGACTTGCGCAACAGCCCGGCCACCAGCAGCGTGAGCAGCGCCAGGATCAGCAGCGCGCCGAAAAAGACCATGGCAAAGCCGGCGGCGAGTCGCAACGAGACGTTGGACAGGGATTCGGGCAGGAAGGTCGCGGCCTGCGGCGCGAAGCGCACCGCGAGCCACACCGCGATCAGCCAGGACGCCAGGGACATCAGCTCGCGGACCGCCCCGCGCAGCACGCTGATGAGGATCGACAGGACCAGCACGGCGATAATGGCGTAGTCGAGACCGTTCATCCGCCACCGCTCACGATCATTCGCCCTTCACGACGACCTTGCCCGGATCGAATCCGAGCCTGACGAGGCGTGTGCGTGCAGCCTCGGCCGCCTCCTCCCTGGCGAACGGCCCGACGCGCACCCGGATCTTGTCTCCATCCGGCGTCTTCTCGGTGTAGACCGGGAACTTCTGCTTCTGCAGTCGACGTTTCAGCTCGCGCGCCTTGTCGGGCGAACCGGTGGCGATCAGCTGCACCACGTACGCCGGCTTCGTTGCCGCCTTGGGCGCCGGATCGCTCTTCTCCGTGGCGGCGGTTTCGGCGCGAGGTTCCTCCGGCGCCGGCGTGTCGGTTCGCGTCGCCGCTGTCGCGGGCGCGCTCGCGGATGACAGGGAGACTGCCTGCGCGGGTGCCGGCGCATCCGCTGTCGCGGCAGACTCCGATGGGGCGGGATCCGGCTCGGGTGCTCGAGCCTCGACTTCGACGCTCGCTGGCCGCTGCGCATCCGCGTCGGCTTCTGCGGCCGGCATGCTGACCCGAGGTTCGGGTTGGGTGTCGCGTGGCTCCGCGTCCAGCAGCAGCGGAACCGCCGTGACGGCAACGATGACCAGCGCGATGGCACCGACCAGACGTCGGCGCGCGCGCTTGCGCAACTGGATCTGTTCGTCGGAAACGCTGCTCCTGGCCAAGCTCTGGATCTCGTGGTATCAGCGGGATCGGTCCGCGGTGCAGGCCAGTATGGCGGCAACCGTGAGGAAGGAACCGAAGACGGCGATTTTATCATCCGGTCCCGCCTGTTCCCGCGCCTGACGCAAGGCATCGTGCACGTCCGCGCACTGATGCGCGGGTGCGGTGACGGCGGCCGCCTGCAGCGCCGCCTGCAGGCCCTGCGCACTCTCCCCGCGCGGCCCCGGCAGCGGCGCGAGGAACCAGCCGTCGACGGCGTTGCCGAGGGTGCGCACAACGCCGGCGATGTCCTTGTCGCGCAGCATCGCGAACACCGCGAAGGTGCGGCCTCCGGGCATGCTCTCGAGGTTCTCGCGCAGCCGCAGTGCCGCGTGCGGATTGTGCGCGACGTCCAGTACCGTCATCGGGCGGCCGGGCAGGACTTGGAAGCGGCCCGGCAGCTGCACTTCCACCAGTCCGCGGCGGATGGCACCCATGTCCACCGGGATGCGCCCGTGCAGCCTCTCCAGCGCCATCAGCGCCGCGGCGGCGTTGCCCAGCTGGCAGGCACCGCGCAGACTCGGCCAGGGCAATCCGGCGCGCCGGCCCGCCATGCTCCAGAAGGTCCAGTCGTGCTCGCGCGCCAGCGCGCCGAAATCGCGATCGGCGAGGAAAACATCGGCACCGATCTCGCCGGCCCGCTGCAGCACGCTGCGCGGCGGATCGGGATCGGCGACGATGGCTGGCCGGCCGCCGCGAAAGATGCCCGCCTTCTCGGCGCCGATCGCCTCGCGTGTGTCGCCCAGGTACTCCATGTGATCGAGGCCGACGCTCACCACGATCGCGCAATCGGCGTCGAAGACGTTCACCGCGTCCAGCCGGCCACCGAGGCCGACCTCCAGCACGGCCGCGTCCACGTCCGCCTCGATGAACATCAGCATCGCCGCGAGCGTGCCGAATTCGAAGTAGGTCAGCGAGACGCCCTGGCGCGCAGCCTCGACCTGCTCGAAGACACGCACCAGCGCGGCGTCGGTGACCTCGCACCCGCCGATGCGCACGCGCTCGTTGTAGCGCAGCAGATGCGGCGAGCTGTAGCGCCCGACGCGATATCCGGCGCACTGAAGACAACTCTCCAGGAAGGCGCAGGTGGAGCCCTTGCCGTTGGTTCCACCGACGGTGATCAGTGGAAAGGCCGGTGTCAGCGGCAGGCGCTCGCGTACTGCCCCGATGCGCTCGAGGCCGAAATCCATGGCCGTCGGGTGCAGCCGTTCCAGATGTTCGAGCCAGGCGGCCAGTGGGCTGCCGGCTGACGGGGTGGAGGACATGGAGGAATGCATCGGCAAAGCTGCGCGCAGCGCTGACGGGGCTGCGCGTGCGAGTGCGGGACGGGCCTCAGGCAGCGGGCGCGCGCGTCAGCAGGGTGATCAGACTCGCCAGCCGGTCGCGCATCTCGCGCCGATCCACGATCATGTCGATGGCGCCGTGCTCGAGCAGGAATTCCGCGCGCTGAAAGCCTTCGGGCAGGGTCTGCTTTACTGTCTGCTCGATCACGCGCGGGCCGGCGAAGCCGATCAGCGCGCCGGGCTCGGCAATCACCACGTCTCCGATCATGGCGAAGCTCGCGGACACCCCGCCCATGGTCGGGTCGGTCAGCACGCAGACGAAGGGCAGGCGCTCGGCAGACAGCTGGGTGAGCGCGGCAGTCGTCTTGGCCATCTGCATCAGCGACATCAGGCCTTCCTGCATGCGTGCGCCGCCGCTGGCGGTGAAGCACACGAAGGCACTCTTCTGCTCGATCGCGCACTGCACGCCGCGCACGAAGCGCTCGCCCACCACCGAGCCCATCGACCCGCCCATGAAGCGGAACTCGAATGCCGCCACCACCGCCGGGACGCTCTTGATCGCCCCTTGCATCACGACCAGCGCATCGCCCTCGCTGGTCTCGGCCTGGTCGGCAACCAGGCGCTCGGTGTAGCGGCGGCTGTCGACGAACTTCAGGAAGTCCACCGGCACCACCTCGGTTCCGATCTCGTAGCGCCCCTCCGGATCGAGCGTCATGTCCAGACGCTCGCGGGCGGTGATGCGATTGTGATGCGAACATTTCGGGCAGACGTCCAAGCTCTTCTCGAGGTCTGCGCGGTAGAGCACCGCCTCGCACACCTCGCACTTGACCCAGAGCCCCTCGGGCACGGCCTTTCTCGCCGCACCGGGGCTGCGCTTGATCTTCGGCGGAAGCAGCTTCTGCAACCAGCTCACGTCACCTCCGACAGTGACTGCGGCGAAATCGTCCGCCGCCTCGTTGGGCATCGACCGACCCTACGCGTCCATGGCGCGGCGGATGCCGCCCACGAGGGCCCGGACCTTCTCGACCGCCTGTTCCGGCGCCGAATCCTCGATCTCCTGCACCAATCGGCTGCCAATGACGACCGCATCGGACAGCTTTCCGACCGCGCGCGCGGTTTCGGCATCACGAATGCCGAATCCCACTCCGACAGGCAGCCCGGTATGGGCCTTGATGGCGGGCAGCTTGCGCGCGATCTCGTCCAGGTCCAGGCTTGCGGCACCGGTCACACCCTTGAGTGACACATAGTAGATGTAGCCGCTTGCCGCGCGTCCGACTTCTCGGATGCGACTTTCGGTCGAGGTCGGTGACAGCAGGTAGATGCTGTCGATGTCGCGCGCCTTCAGCGCCTGCGACAGGCCGCTGCCCTCTTCGGGTGGATAGTCGACCACCAGCACACCGTCGACCCCGGCATCGGCCGCGGACTGGGCAAAGCGCTCCACGCCCATCGCCTCGATCGGGTTGGCATAGCCCATCAGCACCACGGGCGTCGCGTCGTCCTTCGAGCGGAACGTGCGCACCGCCTCCAGCACTCCCCTGAGTGACGTGTGCTTCCTGAGCGCGCGCTCGCTCGAGCGCTGGATGGCGGGACCGTCGGCCATCGGATCGGAGAAGGGCACGCCCAGTTCGATGATGTCGGCGCCTGCCTCGACCAGGGCGTGCATCAGCGAAACGGTATGGGCGAGCGAAGGATCCCCCGCGGTGATGAACGGGATCAGGGCCTTGCGGCCCTTGCCCTGGAGGGCTTCGAAGGTCGATGGAATTCTTGACATCGGGGGGCGTGTGCGGGTGAGCGGAACGTGTAGGCGGCGCGGGCGTTCAGAGCGTGATGCCCGAGGCATTTGCCACGGTGTGCATGTCCTTGTCGCCTCGCCCCGAGAGATTGACCAGCAGGACCTGGTCGGGGCGCATGCCGGGCGCGATCTTCATTGCATGGGCGAGCGCGTGGCTGGATTCCAGCGCCGGCATGATGCCTTCCATGCGGCACAGCGTATGGAAGGCCTGCAGGGCCTCGTCGTCGCTCGCGGCCACGTACTCGGCGCGCCCGCTGTCCTTCAGCCAAGCATGCTCCGGTCCCACGCCCGGATAGTCCAGACCCGCGGAAATCGAGTGCGTCTCGATGATCTGGCCGTCCTCGTCCTGCAGCAGATAGGTGCGGTTGCCGTGCAGAACGCCGGGACGGCCCGCGCACAGCGTGGCCGCGTGGTGCCCGGTACCGAGTCCTTCGCCGGCCGCCTCGACCCCGATCAGGCGCACGCCGCGCTCCGCAATGTAGGGGTGGAACACACCCATCGCATTGCTGCCCCCGCCGACACAGGCGAGAACCGCATCGGGCTGGCGGCCGATGACCTCGGGCATCTGCACGAGAAGTTCCCTGCCGACCACCGCGTTGAAATCCCGGACCATCATCGGATAAGGATGCGGACCCGCCACGGTGCCGATGATGTAGAACGTGCTCTCGACGTTGGTCACCCAGTCGCGCATGGCCTCGTTGAGCGCGTCCTTCAAGGTCCTGGAGCCGCTCTCCACCGGCACCACGGTCGCGCCGAGCAGCTTCATGCGATACACGTTGCTCGCCTGGCGCTTGATGTCCTCCAAGCCCATGTACACCACGCATTCCATGCCGTAGCGGGCGGCCACCGTGGCGGAGGCCACGCCGTGCTGGCCGGCGCCGGTCTCGGCGATCACGCGCTTCTTGCCCATGCGCCTGGCCACCAGCGACTGGCCGATGGTGTTGTTGATCTTGTGCGCGCCGGTGTGGTTGAGGTCCTCGCGCTTGAGCCAGATCTGGGCGCCGCCCAGGTGCTCGGACAGGCGTCTGGCGTGGTATACGGGGCTGGGGCGTCCGACGTAGTGCTTCAGCTCGTACTGGAACTCGCGCTGGAACTCGGCGTCGTCGCGCAGTCGCAGGTATTCGCGCCTGAGTTCGTCGAGCGCGTACATGAGGGTCTCGGCCACGAACACTCCACCGTACGGCCCGAAGTGACCCTTGCTGTCCGGCAGATCATAAATCTGCCCGGCCTCATACATCTGCATTGCGCGCTCCTCGTATGAATGCGGCGACCTTGGCCGGATCCTTGACGCCCTTGCTCCGTTCCACGCCGCTGCTCACGTCTACTGCCCAGGGCCGGACACGGCGGACAGCCTGCTCGACCGTGTCGGGGGTGAGGCCGCCGGCGAGCACGATCGGAAGGGAAAGGCCCGAAGGGATCAGGGACCAGTCGAACGCCTGTCCGGTCCCGCCGTGGTGCTTGTCGTCGAATGCGTCGAGCAGCAGCCCTTTCGCGCCCTGAAAACGGCTTGCGCATTGTAGCAAATCCACCCCTGCCCTCACCCGTACCGCCTTGATCCACGGCAGATCGAAGAGCGCGCAGTACTCGGGGGATTCGTCACCGTGGAACTGCAGCAGTTGCAGCCGCACGCCGGCCGTTACGGCGCGCACGTAGGCGGGATCCGCATCCACGAACAGGCCGACCGCGCTCACGAACGGGGGCAGTGCCGCGACGAGCGCGCGGGCGCGCTCGGGGGCAACGCAGCGCGGGCTGGCGGCATGGAACACCAGGCCGATGGCGTGCGCACCCGCGTGCGCCGCATGGTGCGCATCCTCCGGAGTTGTGATGCCGCAGATCTTCACCGCGGTGGCCATGCTCACTGTTCCATCAGGGCCGGGAAGGGCAGGCGGGTGCACAGCGCAGCCATGGACGTCGCGGATGCCGGCAGATTCCACTGCGCGTCGTACTCGACCTGGGCCAGATACAGTCCGCCGGCCGCGAACGTGGGGGCCGCACGCGTACGGTCGCGCCCCTCGAGGATCTCACGCATCCAGGAGGCCGGGCGCGAGCCGTTGCCCACCCGGACCAGACTGCCCACGATGTTGCGCACCATGTGGTGCAGGAAGGCATCGGCGGCCAGATGGAAGACGAACATCGCCCCACGCTGCTCGATGTCGATGCCGCGCAGCGTCTTGACCGGCGAGCGTGCCTGGCACTCGGCGGCACGGAAGGCGCTGAAGTCGTGCGTCCCGAGCATGGACGCGGCCGCCTCGCGCATGCGCGCGATGTCGAGATCATGGTGGTGCCAGCCCGCGTGCTCGGCGAACAGCCCCGGGCGCTCGCGACGATTTAGCAGCACGTACAGGTAGGCACGGCCGCGCGCGCAGAAGCGCGCGTGGAACGCCGGCTCCACCTCGCGCGCCCACAGCACCGCACACGAGCGCGGCAGCAGCGTGTTCGCCCCGCGCACCCAGGCGGTCAGGGGACGGCGCGCGTCGGTGTCGAAGTGGACCACCTGTCCCAGCGCGTGCACGCCCGCATCGGTGCGTCCGGCGCACTGCGTGAGGACCGGCTGCGCCGCGATCCGCGACAGCACGCCATCCAGGCAGTCCTGCACGGCGCAGCCGGAAGGCTGGGTCTGCCAGCCGCAGAAGCGGCTGCCGTCGTATTCGATGCCGAGAGCGATGCGCACGGGCCAGAGGATAAACGCAAAATGCCGGTGGCCGCTCGGACGCGGCCGTGAAAAACAGCGCGGCCCCCGAAGGGGCCGCGTGGCACGAGCAATTCCGCCCGCCTGTCAGGCGCGTGCAGGGACACGGTCAGACGAGCGCCTCCAGCACGCGCTGCGCGGCCGCCTGCTGCTCGTTGTCGCCCTCGGCGATGACCTCGCGCAGGATCTCGCGCGCGCCTTCCTTGTCGCCCATCTCCTGATAGGCCTTGGCAAGATCGAACTTGGTCTGAACGTCGTACCAGCGGTCGTCACGCTCGCCGCCCGCGACCGCGCCATCGGTCTTGCCGCCGTCCAGGCTCAGATCGATGTTCGACAGATCGATGTCGGGCGTGGACGCGATGCCCACGTCCAGGCGCGGCTCGACCTTGTCCAGTGCACCCTCGTCGAGCGAGATCTTGCTCAGGTCGAAGCTCATGCTGGAGGGCGCATCGGCACCGGGCTGGGACGTGCGCGCCTGCGGAACCGGTTCGCTGCCCAGGCCGTTCAGATCGAAATCGAAATCGAGGCCGGCAGGCTTGCCCTGGTCGGCGCCCAGATCCAGATCCATCGGCACGGTCGGCTGCGTCTGAGCCATGCTTGCCGTGGACTGGGCGAGCTTGCTCATCTCGTCCTGGCCGGTGCTCAGATTGGACAGGTCCACGTCAGTGCTGGTGCCGGCGGCGGACCCGAGGCGGGTGAGATCGATGTCGGTCCTGGTTGCCGCGTCCTGCTCGTCCAGACCGATGTCGAAGTCGAGCTTGTCCTCCATCGCTCCAGCGGCCACACCGATGGCAGCTGCGCCAGCCGGCTTGCCTGCCGCATAACGCGGATTCTGCGGATCGAGCAGATAGCCCAGCCGCGCTGCCTGCAGCCAGGAGTCGCCCTGCCCGCCGGTGGCCATGTGCAGTTCACGCGCAACGCCGTCGAACGCGGCGGCGTCCTTGCGTCGGGCATAGATCTCGAGAAGCTTGAGATGGATCTCGTGACGGCGAGGATTGCTCTGCAGCGCCTCCTTCAGAATCTCCTCGGCCTGTCCGTCACGCCCGTATGCCAGGTAGATCTCGGCTTCGGCCAGCGGATCGACGTCCTCGCTCATCGGCGGCATGCCGGTCGAGGGCAGGCCGGTGGAGCTTTCCACGGCTTGCGTCGCGACCACTCCAGCATCGGCACCGGTCGCTTCGACGGGCTGGTCGAGCACGCTGTCCGCCTCGACCGCATTCCCTTCCCGGCGCTTGCGCGCGAACCTGAATCCCATGAAGCCCAGCAGACCCAGAACGGCTGCACCGCCTGCCAGGTACAGCGGCTGGTCGAGCAGTTGCTCGGTGAAGCCAGGAGCCGGCTTGGCGACCACCGTGGGCTTCTTCGCCTTGACGGGCTGGTCCGGCTTGGCCTCCTGCACGGGCGCGGCTGCAGGTGCTTGCGTCGTCTGAGCCGGTGCGTCGTCTGCGGCGGCTGGCGCAGCCGGCGCGGTCCCGACCGGTGCCGGATCGGGGGTCTGGGCGGCCTGCTGCTGCGCTTCCGCCAGGCCCTTGTTCTTCATCTCGAGCAGCGACTGCATGTCCCTGACCTGCTTCTCGAGCAGCGCCACACGCTCGTTCTGCTCGCGAATGGTCTTCTCGCGTGCCGCCAATTCCTCTTCGAGCGCGCGCGTGCCCTCTGCACCGGCAGTCCCCGCGGCATTGCCACCGGAGAGCTTGACCACTTCCTTGGGCTGTTCGGCAGCAGCGGGCGCCTGGTCCTTCACCATGGGCGAGATGCTGCCCGAGGCGCTCTGGCCCGCCGTAGCCGCCGCGGCCGCCCCGGCCGCGGCGGCCGCGACCTTCTCGCGGTAGGCGTTGAAGTCAGCCGTCTGCAGGCGCACGACCCTGCGCGCCTCCGCCGGATCGATGGCGGCGGCTTCCGACCCGCCGGGAATCTGCAGCACCTTGCCAGCCCGCAGGCGGTTCATGTTGCCGTCCACGAAGGCATCGGGATTGGCTCGCACCAGCAGGACCAGCATCTGGTCCAGCGACACATCCTCGGAGACATAGTCGCGGGCGATCCTGCTCAGCGTATCGCCGCGCATGACGCTGTGGGTGTCGGCCGCGCTCTGCACCGGCGCGGGTGCGGATGCGGCTGCGCCCTCGGCAGCCGGCGCTTCGGCAACGGGATCCGTGGGCGCCTGCGCGGTCGGCTCGGCCGGCGCGTCGGGTGCAGCCTCGGCGGCGCTCGCCGACGCATCAGGCACGGTTGCGGGGCGGGTCATCTCGCTGCCCAGCTGCGTCTGAACCTCGGGCTCCGGCGCAGCCATCGGTGCGGGCGCGATCTCGGGTGCAGGGCCCGGCTGCGCAGCGGCAGAGGGCTCTGCGGCCTGATCGGCGAAGGTGGGCGGATCGATGAGCGCGGTGTAGCCGCGCAGGATGCGACCGCCGTTCCAGGTCAGCTCGACGAGGATGTCGACGAACGGCTCGTTGATCGGCTGCGCGGTGGTCGCCACGATGTACGGCTGCCCGGACTGGCGCATCTCGAGGCTGAGCTGCAAGCCCAGCGAAGGCGTCGGATATGGCAGGTTGTTCTGCACATAGGTCTCGATCGACGCGAGGCGTGCGCTGAGCGAGTCTAGCTCGCCCTTCTCGACGGCCACCACGTCGATCTCGGCACGCAAGGGCTGGCCGAGATCCGACAGGACGTTCAGCCGGCCCAGTCCTGCGGCACCTGCAGCTGACGACAAAGCGAGCAGTGCGCTCGCCAACACCACAGAGCGGGAGACTGGTTTGCCCACGGCGCCACCTTTCTTTATGACCATGAGTTCTTTAAGAAATTAACATCGTGAAGTTATCGATGCAAGCTCATCCACCGTCTGAGTTCTGCAGCTAACTCAGCAATTTTCCTAGTTGTTTTTCGGCCGGTGCAAAGTAGTCTTTAATGAACTTTCACCAAGCGTGCACCCGTTTCGCAGTAGTTTGCATGGCTGGTGCGAATGTGAAACGCCCGGGCCCAGAAGCAAGAGCCTCGCCAGCAAGTCTGTCGATAGGGGAGCGCGCGCCGCAAACCGTCGCGCAGAGGAATCAGGCGCTCTCGCGAGCGCCCGTCCCACGGGGGCTCTAGCGGCGCTCGACCAGGATGCGCAGCATGCGGCGCAGCGGCTCGGCCGCCCCCCACAGCAACTGGTCGCCGACGGTGAATGCGCTCAGATATTCGCCGCCCATCGGCAGCTTGCGCAGGCGCCCGATCGGCACCTGGAGAGTGCCTGTGACATTTGCTGGTGTCAGTTCGCGCAGGCTCGTATCGCGTTCGTTCGGCACGACCTTCACCCACTGGTTTGCCTGCGCCAGCAGGGTCTCGATGTCGGAGAGCGGCACGTCGCGCGTGAGCTTGATGGTCAGCGCCTGACTGTGACAGCGCATGGCACCGACGCGTACGCAGATGCCGTCGATGGGGATGGGCCGCTCGGCCCGGTCCAGGATCTTGTTGCCCTCGGCCTGCGCCTTCCACTCCTCGCGGCTCTGGCCGTTGCCCAGGTCCTTGTCGATCCACGGCAGCAGGCTGCCGGCCAGGGCATGGCCGAAATTCTCCTTCGGAAGGTTCTCGGCCCGCAGGGCGGCACTCACCGTCCGGTCGATGGCGAGGATGGACGCGGCCGGATCCTCCAGCAGTCCCCGCACCGAGGCGTGCACCGCGCCCATCTGGGTCACCAGTTCGCGCATGTTCTGCGCCCCGGCACCGGAGGCGGCCTGATAGGTCATTGCCGTAATCCACTCCACCAGCCCGGCCTTGAACAGCCCGTGCACGCCCATCAGCATCAGGCTGACCGTGCAGTTGCCGCCGACGTAATCCTTCACTCCCGACTGGACTGCGCGATCGATCACCTCCCGATTGACCGGGTCGAGGATGATGACCGCGTCGTCGCGCATGCGCAGCGCGGACGCCGCGTCGATCCAGTAGCCCTTCCAGCCCGCGGCACGCAGCTTCGGATGGGTCTCGCTGGTGTAGTCGCCGCCCTGGCAGGACACCAGCACCTCGTGGCGGGAAAGCGCGGCGATGTCACGTGCGTCCTGGAGCGGCGGCGTGGCGCGCCCGATGTCGGGTCCCTTGCCGCCCGCTTGCGAGGTGGTGAAGAAGCTCGCCTCCACGTGATCGAAATCACGCTCCTCCAACATGCGCTGCATGAGCACCGAGCCCACCATGCCGCGCCAGCCGATGAATCCTGCCCGCATCATCGTCAACCTCCTTATCGCTAGCGGTGCGCCAGCGCGCTCACCACGGCGTCACCCATCTCGACCGTGCCGATCCGCCGCATACCGTCCTGCCAGATGTCGCTGGTGCGCAGCCCCTGGCCCAGCACCTGCCGTACTGCGCCCTCGATGCGGTCGGCCACGTCGGCCCGATCGAAGGTATGACGCATCATCATCGCCGCCGAGAGGATGGTGGCGAGGGGATTGGCCACACCCTTGCCGGCGATGTCGGGCGCCGAACCGTGGATCGGCTCGTACATGCCCTTGTTCGCGGCATCGAGCGAGGCGGACGGCAGCATGCCGATCGAGCCGGTCAGCATCGACGCCTCGTCCGACAGGATGTCGCCGAACATGTTGCCGGTGACGATCACGTCGAACTGCCTGGGCGCGCGCACCAGCTGCATGGCGGCATTGTCCACGTACATGTGGGACAACTCCACCTGCGGGAAGTCGCGCGCCACTTCGTTGACCACTTCGCGCCACAGGATGCTGGTATCGAGCACGTTGGCCTTGTCCACGGAGCACAGCCTGCGGCCGCGCTTCATCGCCGTATCGAAACCCACGCGCGCGATGCGGCGGATCTCCGATTCGCGATACTTCATCGTGTCGAAGCCCTCACGCTCCCCCTCGGTCTCGCGTCGTCCGCGCGGCTGCCCGAAATAGATGTCGCCGGTCAGTTCGCGCAGGATCATGATGTCGAGTCCCGCAACGATCTCCGGCTTCAGGGAGGAGGCCGACGCCAGCTCCGGATACAGCACCGCCGGGCGCAGGTTGGCGAACAGGGACAGTTCCTTGCGCAGGCGCAGCAGGCCCTGCTCGGGCCGCATGGCGCGAGGCAGCGTGTCGTACTGCGGCCCGCCCACTGCACCGAACAGGATGGCGTCGGCGGCGCGCGCGATCGACAGCGTGCCCTCGGGCAGCGGGTCCCGGGCCGCGTCGTAACCGGCACCGCCGACGGCCGCTGCCTCGGTCTCGATCCTCAGCCCATCGCTGCGCAGCGCCTCCAGGACCTTGATCGCCTGCGCCATGATCTCGGAGCCGATGCCGTCGCCCGCCAGTAGTGCGATCTTCATGCTGATTCCTGTCAATGTCGAAAAAATCAACGCCGCGCGGGCCGGCTTCGCAGCCGGCACGGCACGGCGTGACGGGCTTCCGGCGACGCCCTAGCCGAACAGCCAGGGCTGCTCGGCCCTGCGTTTCGCCTCGAACGCGCGGATCTGGTCGGCGTGCTGCAGCGTCAGTCCGATCTCGTCGAAGCCGTTCAGCAGGCAGTGCTTGCGGAACGCGTCGATGGAGAAGGCAAAGGCCTGCCCGCGCGGCGAGAGCACCACCTGCTTTTCCAGATCCACCACCAGCCTGTAGCCGGGCGTGGCTTCGACCTCCCTGAACAGCTGGTCCACGGCACCGCCCTCGAGAATCACCGGCAGCAGTCCGTTCTTGAAGCAGTTGTTGAAGAAGATGTCGGCGTAGCTGGGCGCGATGATGCAGCGCAAGCCGAAGTCGAGCAGCGCCCACGGCGCGTGCTCGCGCGAGGAACCGCATCCGAAGTTCTCGCGCGCGAGCAGGATCTGCGCGCCCTTGTAGCGCGGCTGGTTGAGCACGAAAGCCTGGTTGAGGGGGCGCCGCAGGTTGTCCATGCCCGGCTCGCCCGGGTCCAGGTAGCGCCAGGCATCGAACAGGTTCGGACCGAAACCGCTGCGCTTGATCGACTTCAGGAACTGCTTCGGGATGATGGCATCGGTGTCCACGTTGGCCCGGTCGAGGGGCGCGACGAGGCCGTCCAGCCGCACGAACTTTTCCATCACTTGCTCTTCTTCGCCGCGTTCTCGAGCTTGTCGCCCGCCGTCTCGATGTCCTTGCCGATGCCTTCCATCGTGTTGCAGCCCTGCATGAGCAGCACTGCCAGCACGATGCCCAGCAGCGATCGGATCGACCTGTTTCTCATTGCGCCTCCTGATCAGAATTGCGAACGCACGTCGACGAAGCGGCCGGCGATCGCGGCAGCGGCCGCCATGGCGGGACTGACAAGGTGCGTGCGCCCGCCCGCCCCTTGCCGTCCCTCGAAGTTGCGGTTCGAGGTCGCGGCACAGCGTTCTCCCGGCTCGAGCCGGTCGTCGTTCATCGCCAGGCACATCGAGCAGCCAGGCTCGCGCCAGTCGAAGCCCGCTTCGCGGAACACGCGGTCCAGTCCCTCCGCCTCCGCCTGGCGCTTCACCAGGCCGGAACCGGGCACCACCATGGCCAGCTTCACGCTGCCGGCCACGCGCCGGCCCTTCACCACGGAGGCGGCGGCACGCAGATCCTCGATGCGCGAGTTGGTGCACGAACCGATGAACACCTTGTCGATGCGGATCTCGGTGATCGGTGTGTCGGGCTGGAGGCCCATGTAGTCGAGCGCCCGCTCGATCGACTTGCGCTTGGTCGGATCGACGATCTGCGCTGGATCCGGCACCCGGCTGTCGATGCTGCCGACCATCTCGGGCGACGTGCCCCAGGTCACCTGCGGCTCGATGCCGGCACCGTCCAGTCTGATCACCTTGTCGAAGTGCGCACCGGGATCGCTCACCAGGATGCGCCAGTAGGCCGCGGCACGCTCCCATGCTTCGCCCGTGGGCGAGAAATTGCGCCCGCGCAGATACTCGATAGTGACCTCGTCGGCCGCGACCATGCCCGCGCGCGCGCCGGCTTCGATCGCCATGTTGCACAGGGTCATGCGGCCTTCCATCGAGAGTGCGCGCACGGCGCTCCCGGCGAACTCGATCGCACAGCCGGTGCCGCCCGCCGTGCCGATCTCGCCGATGACGGCCAGCACGACGTCCTTGGCGGTGACGCCGCGGCCGAGCCGCCCGCTCACCTCCACCAGCATGTTCCTGGCCTTCTTCATCACGAGGCACTGCGTCGCGAGCACGTGCTCGACCTCGGAGGTGCCGATACCGAATGCCAGGCAGGCGAAGGCCCCGTGCGTGCTGGTGTGCGAGTCACCGCATACCACGGTCATGCCGGGCAGCGTCGCGCCCTGCTCCGGTCCGATCACGTGCACGATGCCCTGGCGTGCGTCGAGAAACGGAAAGTAGGCCTTCGCGCCGAAGGCCTTGATGTTCGCATCCAGCGTCTCGACCTGGATGCGCGAGATCGGATCGCGGATGCCATGGTCCCAGTCGCGCGTGGGGGTATTGTGGTCGGCGGTAGCCACGATCGAGTCGACGCGCCATGGCTGGCGGCCAGCCAGGCGCAAGCCCTCGAAGGCCTGCGGGCTGGTCACTTCGTGCACCAGGTGGCGATCGATGTAGATCAGCGCAGTGCCGTCACTCTCCTCGCGCACCACGTGGCTGGTCCACAGCTTGTCGTACAGGGTCTGCGCTTGCTTCATGAGAGTCTGCCGAAAGCCTTTGATTATGGCACAGCGCCGGACAGCACCGGTCCTCAGGCGCCGCTCGCCGCGGCGGTGGCGATGCGCGGCAGGCGCAGACGCGCAGCGACCAGGACGAACGCGAGCAGTGCCGCGGCCGAACCGCACGCGAAGGTCAGCGCCGGTCCGAGATGGGTCCACAGCCAGCCGCTGGCGAACATGCCCACCGCGCCGCCCGCGCCGAAGCCCAGCGCGGAGTACAGGGCCTGGCCCCGGGCCTGGTAGCGGCCCTTGAAGAAGTGGTGGATAGCGGCCAGTGCCGCGGCGTGGTGCGCACCGAAGGTCGCGGCGTGCAGCAGCTGCGCCAGCGCGATCACTGCCGCGCTGTCCACCGCCCAGCCGATGGCCGCGAAGCGCACCACCGCGCACAGCAGGCTGATGGCGATCACCGCCGCGATGCTGAAGCGCCCCAGGATCCGTGGCATCCACAGGAACACCAGGATTTCGGCGATGACCGAGACTGCCCACAGCATCCCGACCGCGCTCTTGGAATAGCCGTTCTCCACCAGGTGGATCGAGTAGAACGCGTGATAGGGTCCGTGGGCGACCGCCATCAGGAAGCAGGCCGCGAACAGCACGATCACCTCCGGCCGCAACATGATCCGGCCGAGCGGCTCGTGCGCGTGGCTGGCGGAGGCGGGGTCGGGCGGCAGCGCCCACGCCGCGGCAGACAGCAGCGCGAACAGCGCCAGGATCAGGATCGGCAGCAGGGCGATTCCACTGCGATCGAACAGCGGGCCGAGCAACGCGACAGCGAGGATGAAGCTGATCGAGCCCCACACCCGGATGCGTCCGTAGTCACCCAGGTGACCCCGCAGGTGTCCGAACGTGGATGCCTCCACCAGCGGCAGCGAGGCACTCCAGAACACGTTCAGCAACAGCAGCACGACGAACAGCCAGGCGAAGCTCGTCCCGAGCAGGAAGCCGGCGCTCACCACGGTCGCGGCAAGCGTGGTGGCGAGCACGAGCTGACGATGCGCACCCCGATGATCGGCAACCCAGGCCCACAGCGCCGGCGCGACGATTCGCACCACCGGCACCAGTGCGAGCAGCATGCCGATCTGCTCGGGCGTGAAGCGCAGCGACTGCAGATACAGGCCGAAGTACGGCGCGTAGGCGCCGAGCATTGCAAAGTAGGCGAAGTAGAACAGCGAGAGACGGGCATGGAGCGCGTGGCCGTGCCCGGAACTGCCGGCCGGGTGCATTGCCCGGCTCAGCGGCCGTCAGGAGGGGTGCCGGAATCCCGCCTGCCGCCAACTGCCCCCGGGATGCGCGGGGTGCCGCTGTCCACGTCGGCATTCTGCGCACGGTGGCGCAGTGCATGATCCATGAGCACGATGGCCAGCATCGCCTCCACGATGGGCGTGGCGCGGATGCCCACGCACGGATCGTGTCGCCCGTGCGTCTCGACGGTGACCGGCTCGCCCGCCCTGTTCACCGAGCGCCGCGGAATGCGGATGCTGGAGGTGGGTTTCACCGCGACATTGACCAGGATGTCCTGGCCGGTGGAGATGCCGCCCAGGATGCCGCCGGCGTGGTTGCCGAGGAACCCGCCCGGCGTCATCTCGTCGCCGTGCTCGCTGCCGCGCTGGGCGATGCTGGCAAAGCCGGCGCCGATCTCCACGCCCTTGACTGCATTGATATTCATCATCGCGTAGGCGATGTCGGCATCGAGCTTGTCGTATACCGGCTCGCCCCATCCGGGCGGCACGTTGCTCGCCACCGCGCTGATGCGCGCACCGACCGAATCACCGGCCTTGCGCAGTTCGTCCATGAACGCTTCCAGGCGCGGTACGGCGCTGCCGTCGGCCACGAAGAAGGGATTGTCCGGCACCGCGTCCCAGCTCACGAACGGCACCTCGATCGGCCCGAGCTGCGACAGGTAGCCGCGGATCTCCACGCCGTGACGCAGGCGCAACCACTTCTTCGCGATCGC
Organism: Burkholderiales bacterium; assembly: GCA_020854105.1. Taxonomy (GTDB): domain Bacteria; phylum Pseudomonadota; class Gammaproteobacteria; order Burkholderiales; family SHXO01; genus SHXO01. The sequence goes on from JADZGB010000022.1 coordinate 151,562, forward strand.
GCCCGCCGCCACGCGCACCGCGGTCTCGCGCGCCGACTGGCGGCCGCCGCCGCGGAAATCACGCACGCCGTACTTCTGCCAGTAGGTGTAGTCGGCATGACCTGGACGGAACGCGTCCTGGATGCTCGAGTAGTCCTTGCTGCGCGCATCGACGTTGCGGATGAGCAGGCCGATGGGCGTGCCGGTGCTGACGCCCTCGAACACCCCGGAGAGGATTTCCACCGTGTCGGGCTCCCGACGCTGCGTGACGTGGCGCGAGGTCCCGGGCCGGCGGCGATCGAGTTCGCCCTGGATGTCGGCTTCGGTGAGCGGCAGTCCCGGCGGACAGCCGTCCACGACGCAGCCGATGGCCGGTCCATGGCTCTCGCCGAAGGAGGTCACGCAATACAACTTGCCGAGGGTGTTGCCGGACATGGAGGGACCGCGGGCAGGCGATTCGGGCCCGCCGGGAAAGGAAGAAAGGATAGCACAGGGGCGCAGCGGGTCCGCCCGTGGCGGGCGTACGCCGGCCATCGGCCGGATTCCCTCGGCTGCGGCTCAGACGGCCATGCTGGCGGTCAGCGGCGCGTGATGCCGGTAGTCCTCGAGCACGAAGTCGGACGGCTCCACCTGCTCGAGCCAATGCGGCTCGTACCTGCCCGTGACGGCGAAGTCGGGGATGCGTGCACTGAGCACCAGCCGCGGCAGCGGCAGCGGTTCGCGCCGCAGCTGTTCCTCCAGCATCGGCAGGTGATTCTCGTAGATGTGGGCATCGCCGATGAAGTAGCTGAACCAGCGCGGTGCGTAACCCGTCAGGCGGCCCACCAGGTGCAGTAGGGCGGCACCCTCGGCGAGATTGAACGGCGTGCCGAGCCCGACGTCGTTGCTGCGCACGTACAGGCACAGCGATATCTCGCGTTTCGACGCATTGGGCAGGAACTGGTACAGGAGGTGACAGGGCGGCAAGGCCATCTCCTCGAGCTGCGCGCAGTTCCATCCGTGGAACAGGATGCGCCGGTCGCCCGGATTGCGCACGATGGTATCCAGGCACTGGCGCAACTGGTCGATCGCCTTGTACATCACCATCCGCGCACCGCCCTGCCCGTCCGCGTCCTGCTGCAGCGTGCCCAGTTCACGGTAGCCGCGGGCGCGCGCATCGGCGATCCGTTCCGCGTGGCGCGGAGCATCGAGCTCGATCACCTTGTACGCCGGCCAGGCGCGCCACTGCACCCCGTACGCCGGCCCGATGTCGTCGGTATCCAGCCGATGGGGACTGGCGAGCCATTGCGCATTCTCGTTGGCGTTCTGGTCCCATACCTTGCACCCGAGGCCGCGGAATTGCGCGGCACTGCGATAGGCGCGCAGAAAGCCGATCATCTCGCCGATCGCGGACTTGAAGGCAAGCTTCTTCGTCGTGACCGCGGGAAAGCCCTCGCTCAGATCGAAGCGCAGCATGGCGCCGGGAATGCTCAGCGTGCGGATCCCCGTACGGTTCTCCTGCCAGGAGCCGTTGTCGAAGATGCTGCGGACCAGATCGAGGTATTGACGCATGCGGGGACGACAGGGGCGAGACGCCGGGTAGTGTAGCGCCGGATGGCCTGCCCCGCCGCGCCCCCGGCACTGCGCTGGCCCGCGGATGCTAGCGGCGCGCCTGCTTCGGCGTGATGCCCAGGACGCGCTTGAACTGGCGCGTGAGGTGGCTCTGGTCCGAGAAGCCGACCGCCGTGGCGACCTCTGCGAGCGTGGGAGCGTCGGCGCCGATCGACAGCAACGCGTTGGCGCCGTGCACGCGCACTTCGAGCAGGTACTGGTAGGGGGACATTCCCAGCGTCTTCTTGAACAGGCGCGTGAGATGGAACGGGCTGATGCTCGCCGCGGCGGCGATGTCGGCAAGCGTGATCGGCTGCGCGAAGTTCTGACGGATGAAGCGCACGGCGGCGGTCACGCCGCGATGCGCGTGTACCGCTTCGTGCGCCTCCGGTGCGCCGCGGTTGTAGTGGCGGATCAGGTGCACGCACAGCACGTTGGCGAGACCCTCGACGAAGGTCGGTGTGCCGGCATCCACGGCGAGGCATTCGCGCAACAGTGCCGAGGCGACGTTGTTGACGAGCGGATCGTGGCGTCCATCGTCGTGCCACAGTTCCACTGGTGCCGCGTCCGGTCCGAACGTGCGGCGGGCCACCGCATCGAGGTAGGACGGGGATAGGGTGAGCATCAGGAATTCGAGCCTCGATCTCCATTCCCAGCGAATGGGAATGCCCGCCGGGTAAATCGAGATCTGGCCGGCCACGTACTCGCCCTCGGTTGTCTCGCCGTGCGATTCACGCAGCACGTACTGATCGTTGAGGCGGATGAAGATCAGGTGCTCGATGGTGCCGGCGGGGAGGAATTCCCGTCCCGCATGCGACTCTTCGCGGCGCTCGATGTTGAGCGCACCCCAGCCGAGCGGATGGCTGGAGAGCCTGACCGCATGCGGGCGGTTCAGATGCGCGGGGATCGGCGACAAGGCCGAGGCGAGTCGTGGGGCAGCCGTGGCGACCCCCGGGGATTGCGTCTGGTACGTTGTGGATGCCTGATTCATGACATGGTGCACGATCTGTCGCACTCACCGGGCATGCGCCGTCGGTGAACTGCGAACTGCTGTGTCACGATACAGTGTACGCACGCCCACCTCGCCTCGGCAAGATTCTCCAAAAACTGCGCAAGAGCATTCAAGATCCACGCCATCCCGACGGCTACATTGTGCACATGGCCGGCGCGACAGCATCTTAAGCGCACCAGCCAGAAGAGTATCCATTCACTCGTAAGGAGTATTCTCATGGCACTGCGCAAACACGTCGTCGCAACCTTGGTTGCAGCAACCTCCGCCCTTTCCTTCGGCCTCGTGCAGGCAGCGGAAGTGGGCGCCGCCGGCGCCCACGTCGAGCGCGTATATGGCCGCGCCGGCGTCGCCGCTCTGGGCGCGCACGCCGGTTCCGTCACCGTGACGTACAGCGACGAAGTCGCCGCTCGCACGAACATGGCCACCGATCGTGCCCGCAACGCTCGCATCGGCGTCACCCAGAATGCCGAAGTCGCGGCCCGTACCAACATGCCGCTCGACACGAAGGGTGAGGTGTTTGCCGAAACGCGCCCCGGCCGCAGCTGATCGCCAGTCAGGCAATTGCAGGCAGAACGACGGCCGCAGGGCGGCCGTCGGATCGTGCCCCGCGGCTGATGTATGCTGCCGGGGCATGATCATCGCACTTCCCAGACTCGCGATGGTGGCGGATTGAACGCCACATCCATTCCACGCCTGTCGCTGGTCGTGGCCATGGGCCGCAACCGCGCCATCGGCGCGCAGGGCAGCCTGCCCTGGCACATCCCCGAGGACCTCGGACGCTTCAAGGCGCTCACGCTCGGCCACCCGATCGTGATGGGACGCAAGACCTACGAATCCATCGGGCGCCTGCTGCCCGGCCGCACCTCCTTGATCGTGACACGCCAGCACGGGTATCAGGTCCCGGGGGCGCTGGTGGTGAACTCGCTGGACGAGGCGCTCGCGCGCTGCCCCGGCAACGGGGAGGTGTTCGTCATCGGCGGCGGCGAGCTGTACCGCGAGGCGCTTCCCCGCGCACAACGCATCTATCTGACACACGTGGATGCCGCACCCGAGGCCGACACCTTCTTTCCGGAGCTGGCCCCGGGTCACTGGCACGAGGTGCAGCGCGAGACGCTGGCCCGGCGCGACGACGGCAGCGTGCTGGCGGAACTGGCGCTGCTCGAACGCGCCTACCAGTCGTAACGCAGCGTGGCGTACGCCTGCCAGCGGTCGTACTCGTTTAGCTCGATGTTGCTGGCGTTGCGGATGTAGCTCACCTGCGGCGACAGTCGCCAGTCGTTCTCCAGCAGGAAATGGATACCGGTCGCTGCGGCGAACTGGCGGTCGCGGCGGGTGGTCTGGAAGCTCGGATCCTCGCCGCGGTAGTCGCGTCGTTCGTAGCCGAGCGAGGCGAACCACCAGTACTTGTCGGAAAGCGCTTTCTGACCGCCGAGCCGGATTCCCAGCGGGCGGTGGCCGAGGAAGTCGAACTTCCCGTCCCGCTCGCGTTCCACGCCGCCGTACACGCCGACATACGCACTCGGATCGCCGCCGCGCACGGCGAACGCATGGCCCAGCCCCAGGATCAACCGGTCGGTGTCACGCTCGCTCTCGTTCGGGTAGTGCAGGGCGGCGTACTGCAGGTACGCAGTCCATTGCCGGTACGGGGTGAGGTCGCGCGTCCACTGCACCGTCGCACCGGCGGCATTGCGATAGCCGCCCGAGTAGTCCGGAGCGTAGAGCAGGAAGGTGTTGAGCTGACCGATGGCCGTCCAGGTGTCACGTCCCCGCCGGAACGACAGGCCCAGCCAGCCATCCAGGTAGCCGGTGCTGAAGTCCGACTGCTGCGGGTTGAGCCGCTGGTACAGGCCGAGGCCGCCGATGATCGCGGTGCGCGCCGACAGCGGCGCGTTCAGGGCGGCGCCGATGGCGAACGAGAAGAACGCATCGTCCTGCTCCTGCGCGCTCGCATCGAGCGCGAACTCCAGCCCGTTGAACGCCGGAATGGCAATCAGGCTCAGATCGGTCGCGCCATTGACGTTGCTGTCGTATCCGGCAGCGAATTCGAGGAAGAACCGGGCGGTCAGCCTGGCTCCGCCCCCGGCCTGTCGAATGGCGCTCAGATAGCGCTCGATGGTGCGCGCCGTCTCCGCGGTGATGGCCTGTGCGCGCACCGCCTCGAACTCCCGGCGAGCCGCCTCGAACTCCTTCAGGTTGTAGTAGGCACGCGCGAGCTGGGCGCGGGCGGTGAGGTTGCCGGGTTGCAACGCGAGCACGCGCTCGAGGGCGAATACGGCCTCGGTATCGCGTCCCGCCTCGAGCGCGCTCACGCCCAGCAGGAGATCGTACTCGGGCTCTCCGGCGCGCGACGTCTGTTCGGGCAGCAGCAGCTCGATTGCCGCCTGCGGCTCATCCGCTTCCTGCAGCGCGCGGGCGCGCGTGAGCAGTTCGTCCGCCCGCGCCTGGAACACGGCCGTGAGGAGGAGCAGCGCAATCAGGCCTGTCCGCGATCGGCGCATCCGCATGTCCACCTCGTTCGCGCCGGACCGGCGTAGGCGATGCCCGGGCCCGCGGGAGACGGCCAGCACTGCCCCGGAAAACACGACGGGCGCCGACATCGGCGCCCGTCCGGTGAGCACGCGCCGGGCGCCGGTTCAGCTTCCCACGCCGACGAAGCGCACCTCCGGCAGCGGAAAGCCGTTGAAGTTGCTGGCGTAGGCGGTGGTGTAGGCACCCGCGTTGGGAATGTAGGCGAAGTCATCCGCCTGCAGATCGTCCGGCAGAAGCTGGTCGCGCATCACCACGTCCACCGAGTCGCAGGTCGGCCCAGCCACGGTGTACGGCACCAGTTTGCCGTGCCGCTCCGTTACCACGTCGTACTGCAGCCCTTCCGTGGTCTCGATGATGCCGCCGAACATGCCCGCGTCGAGGTATGCCCAGCGCTTGCCGCCGCGCGTGGTCGTGCCCACCACCTGGCACACGAACCAGGCCGCGTCCGAGACCAGGAAGCGGCCCGGCTCGGCCATCACCCGCACTTCCGGCCCGAAGGCCGCCAGCCCGCGATTGACCACCTCGCCGATCACCTCGATGGAGGGAATGGGCTTGGTGTGACGCACCGGGTAGCCGCCCCCGAGATTGAGCAGGCGCGGGCGCAGGCCCTTGAGCTTCATGCTGCGGAATACGCGCTTCGCGCTCTCCATGCCCGCACGCCAGTTCTCCGGATTGCGGCACTGGGAGCCGACGTGGAAAGTCACACCCGCCAGATCGGCATGCAGGCGCACCGCTTCGTCGATGATCCCGTCCACGTCGGGCACGGGCGCCCCGAACTTGCCCGACAGGGGCCAGTCGCTGCCGACGTTGCTGACCTCGATGCGCAGGTAGAGACTGGCATCGGGCTTGACCGCGACGATCTTGCGCAACTCCTCGACGCAGTCCAGCACGTACCACTGCACGCCCTTGGCCGCAGCGTACTCGAGGTAGGCGCGCGACTTCACCGGGTTGCTGTAGTAGATCTCCTCCGCCGGGACGCCCAGTTCAAGCAGCAGGTCCAGTTCGGCGATCGAGGCAATCTCGAAACCCACACCTTCCTCGATCAGCGTGCGCAGTACGGTCGGATGCGGATTCGCCTTGACCGCGTAGTGCGGCTGGACACGCGGCATCACGGCCTTGAAGCGCCGTGCCTTGGTACGAACGATGGTGGGGTCGACCAGCAGGAAGGGTCTGTCGTAGCGTTGCCGGGCGGCAAGCTGGACCCGGTCGAAGTCGACGCGGGTTTCGGGATGGGTGTCGAGCGGATGCTCTTGTTCGAGGCGCTGGGTCAGCGCGCTGCGTACGGTCATCGACTTCTCCTGAAAGGACGCTACGTAAGAGGGATGTGGAGGTTGGCCAGATCGATGCTGGGCAAGTAGTTCCTTTCGACTGTCATGATGACCTCCTGCACAGAAGCCGGGTGGCCGGCGTGAGGGACGAATTATAGGGACACCCCCCCTCAAATCAAGGGGAATTTTGGCCGTCTCGGCAGATACGCAAATCCCGCGCCGGACGCCGTGCTGGACATGCCCGGACGGGCAGCGGCTAGATCTTGGGCAGCGTCACGCCGCTCTGGCCCTGATACTTGCCGCCGCGATCGCGATAGGAGGTTTCACAGACGTCGTCGGCAGCCGCCTCGAGGAAGATGACCTGGGCGACCCCCTCGTTGGCATAGATGCGGGCCGGCAGCGGCGTGGTGTTGGAGAACTCCAGCGTGACGTGCCCCTCCCACTCGGGCTCGAGGGGGGTGACGTTGACGATGATCCCGCACCTGGCATACGTGGATTTTCCGAGGCAGATCACCAGCACGTTGCGGGGAATGCGGAAGTACTCGACCGTGCGCGCCAGGGCGAACGAGTTGGGCGGGATGATGCAGGAGTCGCCCTTCACGTCCACGAAGGACTTCGGATCGAAGTGCTTGGGGTCGACGATCGTGGTGTTGATGTCGGTGAACAGCTTGAATTCGTCCGAGCAGCGCAGGTCGTAGCCATAGCTCGAGGTGCCGTACGAGACCACGGGACGTCCGTCGACGTGCTTGATCTGGTGCGGCTCGAACGGGTCGATCATCCGGTGTTCCTCCGCCATGCGGCGGATCCAGCGGTCGGACTTCACTGACATTTCGGTTCTAGCCCCCTTTTCTTGCCACAGAGGACACAGAGAACATAGAGAGGATCCTGGACCGGAGCACAATGCGGGCGCTAGCCGGAGGCGGCGAGCAGTCGTCTCGATCCGCCTCTTCTCTAGTGTTCTGTGTGCCCTCTGCGGCAGATGATCCTCAAGTGTTCTGAATTACGATCTTCGGGAACGCGGCGCTGAAGTCCTGCGCCTTCTCGGCGATCTTCATCGCCACCCTGCGTCCGATCTCGCGATAGATCTCCGCGGCCCTGCTGTCCGGATCCGACGCCACCGTCGGACGCCCGGAATCGGCCTGCTCGCGGATGCGCAGGTCGAGCGGAAGCGAGCCCAGCACATCCACCTCGTAGTCGGCCGCCATCCTGGCGCCGCCACCGCTGCCGAACACGTGCTCGGCGTGCCCGCAGTTCGAGCACACGTGCACCGCCATGTTCTCCACGATGCCGAGTATGGGAATGTTGACCTTCTCGAACATTTTCAGCCCCTTGCGCGCATCGAGCAAAGCGATGTCCTGGGGCGTGGTGACGATCACCGCACCGGTGACCGGCACCTTCTGGGCGAGCGTGAGCTGGATGTCCCCGGTGCCGGGCGGCATGTCCACGATCAGGAAGTCCAGGTCGCGCCAGCGCGTGTCGCGCAGCAGCTGCTCCAGCGCCTGGGTGACCATGGGGCCGCGCCAGACCATGGGCTGTTCCGGATCGATCAGGAAACCGATCGACATCGCCTGGATGCCGTGCGCCTCCATCGGCTCCATCGACTTACCGTCCGGGCTGTGCGGACGCTGCCCCTGCAGGCCCAGCATCACCGGTTGCGACGGACCATAGATGTCCGCGTCGAGCAGCCCCACGCTCGCGCCTTCGGCTGCCAGCGCCAGGGCGAGGTTGACCGCTACCGTGGACTTGCCGACTCCGCCCTTGCCCGAGGCCACCGCGACGATGTTACGCACGCCGGGAATGAGCTTCACGGCGCCCTGCACCGCGTGCGCGGCGACCTTGAACGACACGTCCACCGCGAGCGGCGTGGCGCCCAGCGCCGGGCGCAGGGCGGCCTCGATCTGCGCGCGCACCCGGCCCAGCACGCTGCGCGCGGGATAGCCCAGCACGATTTCCACCGCGACCTGCCCGTCGCCGACCTTGACCACCTTGACCGACTTGCCCGCCACGTAATCCCTGCCCGTCGTCGGGTCAATCGTGGCCTTGAGGATTTCCCGGATCTGAGCTTCGTTCGCTGTCATCTGTGCCCTCGAATGACGGCGGATTCTATCACCGGCCGTCCGTTAGTCTTTGCCGTAATGCTTTGTTAGACTGCCGTTTTCCAAGTTCCTTCTGCAATGCAACGAAAAATACTCGTCACCTCCGCACTGCCGTACGCGAACGGCAGCATCCACCTCGGTCACCTGGTCGAGTACATCCAGACCGACATCTGGGTGCGCTTCCAGAAGATGCGCGGGCACGAGTGCCATTACGTCTGTGCCGACGATACCCACGGCACGGCCATCATGCTGCGTGCCGAGAAGGAGGGCATCGCGCCCGAGACGCTGATCGCGCGCGTGCTGGAGGAGCACACGCGCGACTTCGCCGGTTTCCACGTCGACTTCGACAACTACCACACCACGCACTCGCCGGAAACGCGCGCGCTGTCGGAGGACATCTACCTGCGCCTGCGCGAGCGAGGGCTGATCGAGGTGCGCTCGGTCGAGCAGTTCTTCGACCCGGTGAAGGCGATGTTCCTGCCCGATCGCTTCATCAAGGGCGAGTGCCCGAACTGTCACGCCCGGGACCAGTACGGCGACAACTGCGAGGCGTGCGGCACCACCTACAGTCCGACCGACCTGATCAACCCGTATTCGGCGGTATCGGGCGCCGCCCCGGTGCGCAAGGCCTCCGACCACTACTTCTTCAAGCTGTCGCATCCGGACTGCCGCCGCTTCCTGGAGCAGTGGACCCAGCAGGGCGACCAGTTGCAGGAAGAGGCGCGCAACAAGATTCGCGAGTGGTTCGACCAGGGCCTGAACGACTGGGACATCTCGCGCGACGCGCCTTATTTCGGCTTCGAGATTCCGGGCGCGCCCGGCAAGTACTTCTACGTCTGGCTGGACGCGCCGATCGGCTACCTCGGCAGCTTCCGCAACCTCGCGACCCGGTGCGACATCGACTTCGAGAGATGGGTGCGGCCCGGCGATGACGCCGTCGAGATGGTGCATTTCATCGGCAAGGACATCCTCTATTTCCACGCGCTGTTCTGGCCGGCCATGCTGGAATTCGCCGGCTACCGCACGCCGCGCCACGTCTTCGCGCACGGCTTCCTCACCGTGGACGGAGCGAAAATGTCGAAGTCGCGCGGCACCTTCATCACTGCCGGCAGCTACCTGAAGCAGGGCCTGAATCCGGAGTGGCTGCGCTACTACTACGCCGCCAAGCTGGGCCCCACGATGGAGGACATCGACCTCAACCTCGACGACTTCGTCGCGCGCGTGAACAGCGATCTGGTGGGCAAGTACGTGAACATCGCGAGCCGCTGTGCGAACTTCATCGTGAAGCGATTCGAGGGATGCCTTGCACGGATCGATTGGGATCTTGTCGATGCGACCACGGTATCGCGGGAGGCGGGCCTGCTCATGACCCTGACAGGTTCGGAAGAAGCACTGCGGACGGCGTACGAAGGGCGGGAATTCAGCCGCGCCGTGCGCGAGATGATGCGGCTCACCGACCTGGTGAACCAGTACATCGACGAGTTCAAGCCCTGGGAACTGGCCAGGCAGGCGGGCCAGGACGAACGCCTGCACATGGTATGCAGCGCCGGACTGCAGGCTTTCCGCGTTCTGTCCGTCTACCTCAAGCCGATCCTTCCCGCCGTCGTTGCACGCGTCGAGGCCTTCCTCGGGCTCGCGCAGCCGCTGCGCTGGGACGATCACGGCAAGCCGCTCCCCGCCGGCCACCGCATCAACCCCTACGAGCACCTGATGACCCGCGTCGAGCGCAAGCAGATCGACGCGCTGGTCGACGCCAACAAGGAATCGCTGCCGGCGGCGCCGTCGCCGCAGCGCCACGCGCAGCACCAGGAGAGACAAGTGAACCAGCAGGCCTCCCCCGCTCCCCAGGCCACACCTGCCGCAGAAGGCAGCCAGGCCGCGTACATCACCATCGACGATTTCGGCAAGGTCGACCTGCGCGTGGCGCGCATCGTCGACGCCCAGCACGTCGAGGGCGCCGACAAGCTCCTGCGGCTGCAGCTCGACCTGGGCGGCGAGATGCGCCAGGTGTTCGCCGGCATCAAGTCCGCCTACGACCCGGAGAAGCTGAAGGGCCGCCTCACCGTGATGGTCGCCAACCTGCAGCCGCGCAAGATGCGCTTCGGCGAGTCCCAGGGCATGGTGCTCGCCGCCAGCGGCGAGGGTCCCGGCATCTTTCTGCTCGATCCCGACGACGGCGCGCAGCCAGGCATGCGCGTGAAATAGCCGGTGCGATGGACGAAGCGATGGCCGCGACCAGGCGACTGATCGTACGCGGGCGATTGCAGGGTACGCGCATGGCCGAGGCGCTCGCTGCGGAAGCCTCGGCACTGGGGGTGACCGGATGGGTGCAGGAACGCGGCGACGGCACCATCGAGGCAGTCGTACAGGGCGACGAGGATCTGGTCGCGACGCTGGTGGACTGGTCCACTCGCGGCACCTCGGACGCGCTGGTGAGCGGCGTGGAGATCACCGGCGCCGATGGCAGCTTCACGTGCTTCGAGCATCGGCCCGCCGCACCGGGCGCCACCATGACACGCCGCCTGGTCGTGCACGGACGCGTGCAGGGGGTGGGCTTCCGCGAAGCGCTGCGCACCCGCGCGCTGTCGCTGGACATCGCCGGCTGGGTGCGCAACTGCAGCGACGGAACGGTGGAAGCGCTCGCGCACGGCCAGGCGGACCGCGTGCAGGAGCTGATCGACTGGGCGCGCCGCGGCCCGCCCGCGGCACGTGTCACGCGCGTGCAGGTCGAGGAGGCCAGTGGCAGATTCTCCGGCTTCGAGCGGCGCCCGACGGTCTGAACCGTCGGGCTATCGGATCCCGGGCACGCAACCCGGCGCAGCCCAGGCTGCGCACGGTGCTCAGTAGACCAGTTCGACGTTCTGCGGCTCGAGCCATTCGTGCAAGGCCTCGAGCAGGTCGTCCTCGGGCTTCACGCGCCAGCCATCGCCCAGGTCGATGCGGCACTCGGCAGCACCGTTGCTGTAGTGGATCGACACCGGACAGCCTCCCGACCTGTAGGGCGCGAGCAGCTCGCGCAGGCGCGAACCGCTGGAGCCGCCGTTGCACCTGAGTTCTAGCATGCGCGCGAACTTCGCACGCGCACCGGCCAGGTCGTGGACGCGCTCGGCGCTCACGCGCATGAAGGACTCCTCGCCTTCGTCGCCGGAGCGACGGATCATGCGCACGCGCGCCTCGATGATCAGCAGCGCGTCCTCCCTGACCACCCCGCGCACCTGGTCGGCGACCTCGTTGTACACGCTCACTTCCTGCGAGCCGGTACCGTCGCTCAGCTTCACGATGAGCATGCGGCCGTTCTGCGTATTGGCCCAGCGCAGGGAATCCACGATGCCCGCGATGAGCTGCGGCCGCTGACCGCCCTCGCCATCGCTCGCGGGGCCGAGGCGCGCCAGGGACGTCCGCACGAAGCGCTGCAGCTCCTCCCGATAGGCGGTAAACGGGTGGCCACTGAGGTAGAAGCCCAGCGCCTGCTTTTCCTCCTGCAGCCGCTGGCGCTCGGACCAGCGCGGGCGCTCGATCAGGCGCTGCGGCATGTCGCCGTCGGCATCCCCGAACAGCGAGTTCTGCCCCGCCGCGCGGCTCGCCTGCTCGGCGCTCTCGATGGCGATGCCGGCGGAGGCGAACAACCGCTGGCGGTGATCGTCGATGCAGTCGAAGGCGCCAGCACGGATGAGCGCCTCCAGCACCCGGCGATTGACCACGCGCTTGTCCATGCGCCGGCAGAAGTCGAACAAGTCGCGGAACGGACCGCCATCCCCGCGTGCGGCGAGGATGGCCTCGATCGCCGATTCCCCCGTGCCCTTGATGCCGCCCAGGCCGTAGCGGATCGAGTCGCGATCCACCGGCATGAAGCGATACTCCGAAGCGTTGATGTCGGGCGGCAGGATGATCAGGCCGTTCTCGCGCGCGTCCTCGAACAGCGCGTGCACCTTGTCGGTGTCGTCCATGACCGCCGAGAAGTTCGCCGCCACGAACGCTGCCGCGTGATGCGCCTTCATATAGGCGGTCTGATAGGCGACCAGCGCATAGGCCGCGGCATGCGACTTGTTGAAACCGTAGCCGGCGAACTTCTCCATCAGGTCGAACAGCTGGTTCGCCGTCGACCTGCCCAGGCCGTTCTTCTGCGCGCCCTCGAGGAAGATGTCGCGATGCGTCGCCATCTCCTCGGGCTTCTTCTTGCCCATCGCACGACGCAGCAGGTCGGCACCGCCCAGCGTGTAGCCGCCGATCACCTGTGCGATCTGCATCACCTGCTCCTGGTAGACCATGATCCCGTAGGTCTCGCCCAGCAGGGGCTCGAGTCGCGGGTCGAGGTACTCGACCTTCTGACGGCCGTGCTTGCGGTCGATGAAGTCGGGGATCAGGTCCATCGGACCCGGCCGGTACAGAGCCACCAGGGCGATGATGTCCTCGAAGCGGTCCGGGCGGGCGCGCTTGAGCAGATCGCGCATGCCGCGCGATTCGAACTGGAACACGGCGCTGGTATTGCCGCTGGAGAAGATGCGGAAGGCCTGCGCATCGTCCAGCGGCAGGGATTCGAGCACGGGCACGTGCCCGTTGCCCTTTCCGGCCTCCTCCAGCCGGCGGATGAACTTCACGGTCCAGTCGAGGATGGTGAGCGTGGTCAGGCCGAGGAAGTCGAACTTCACCAGACCCACGGCCTCGACGTCGTCCTTGTCGAACTGGCTCACCACGCTGTCGGTGCCCTCGGCGCAGTAGAGCGGACAGAAATCGGTGAGCTTGCCCGGCGCGATGAGCACGCCCCCCGCGTGCATGCCGACATTGCGCGTCATGCCCTCCAGGCTCTCGCCCAGGGCGAGCAGCGTGCGCACCTCCTCCTCCTTCTCCTCGCGCTGCGCGAGCAGCGGCTCCATCTCGCGCGCCATCTTCAGCGTGATGAGCTTGCCCGGCTGGAACGGGATGAGCTTGGCGAGCTGGTCGCAGAAGTTGTACGGCAGATCGAGGACGCGGCCGACGTCACGCACCACCGCTTTCGCTGCCATCGTGCCGAAGGTGGCGATCTGCGAGACGCTGTCTGCCCCGTACTTGCGGCGCACGTATTCGATCACGCGATCGCGTCCATCCTGGCAGAAGTCGATGTCGAAATCGGGCATCGACACCCGCTCCGGATTGAGAAAACGCTCGAACAGCAGCTCGTAGCGAAGTGGATCGAGATCGGTGATCGCCAGGCAATAGGCCACCAGCGAGCCGGCACCGGAACCGCGGCCGGGGCCCACTGGCACGCCGTTGTTCTTCGCCCAGTTGATGAAGTCCGCGACGATGAGGAAATAGCCGGGGAAACCCATCTTCACGATGGTCCCGATCTCCATCTCGAGCCGTTCGACGTAACGCGGCCGCGCCTGTTCGCGCTGCGCAGCCTCGGGATGGAGCACGGCAAGGCGCTGCTCGAGGCCCGCATACGACTGCCGGCGCAGGTATTCGTCCAGACCGATGCCTTCGGGCGTGGGGAACAGCGGCAGCCTGCTCCTGCCCAGCTCGATGTCGAGGCTGCAGCGGCGCGCGATCTCCACGCTGTTAGCCAGCGCGGACGGCAGATCGGCGAACAGCTGCACCATCTGCGCCTCGCTCTTGAAGTACTGCTCCTGGGTGTGCTCGCGCGGGCGCCGCCTGTCCGACAGCATGTAGCCCCGGCTGATGCAAACGCGCGCCTCGTGCGCACGGAACCCCGCGGCGTCGAGGAACTGCAGCGGATGCGTGGCGACCACGGGAAGCCGGACACGTGCAGCCAGCATGCAGGCGGCGGTCACGTACTCCTGTTCCCGTTCCTGTCCCGCGCGCTGGAGTTCCACGTAGAAGCGTTCGGGGAACAGGCGCGCCCAGTCGCGCGCGAGTTGGTCGGCCTGCGCGGCGTTGTCCATGAGCAGGGCCTGGCCGATATCTCCCTGCATCGCGCCCGACAGGGCGATCAGCCCTTCGGTACCCAGTTCCTCGAACCACGCCTTGCGCAGCTCGGCACGTCCACGATGCTGATTGGTGCGGTAGGCACGTGTCAGCAGCTCGCACATGCGGTGGTAGCCGAAGCGGTCCTGGCACAGCAGCAACGCGCGGCTGGGGCGGTCGCGATCCTGGTCGTTGCCGATCCACACATCGCAGCCGGCGATCGGCTTCACCCCCTTCTCACGGGCGGCCTTGTAGAACTTCACGAGGCCGAACATGTTCGCCAGGTCGGTGAGCGCCAGCGCCGGCATGCCCTCCTGCACCGCGCGCGCGACCGCGTCCTCGATGCGCAGAGTGCCGTCGAGGATGGAGTACTCGCTATGCAGGCGAAGGTGGACGAACTGCGGTGTGACCATGCGCGAATTCTAGCGCGAGCGTCGCAACGCGATGCGCTCGAGCGGGCCTTTCCGGACGACGCGTGCCGCTATAATCGCGCTCCCTCCGCTGCGTCCGATCATGCCTTCCCACATGCCGCCGCATTCCGGCGCAACCTCGTCGTGAACGACGCACGCAGCGTGCGCCGCGCCAGCATCGTCATGGTGGCACTGGTGCTGGTGTGGGGCTACGCGTGGGTGCTCGCCAAACTCGCCCTCGCCTACTGCGGGCCGCTCCAGCTCGCCACGCTGCGGACCGCGGTAGGCACGGCCTGTCTGCTCCCCACGCTGCTGTTCACGAGCAGGCGCGTGCTGCCCGAACATCCCTGGGAAGCGCTGGGCGTGGGCGTGATCCAGACCGCCCTGTTCCTGCTGCTGAACAACTGGGCGCTGGCGCAGGGGGAAGCGGGCAAGACCTCGATCCTCGTGTTCACCATGCCCTTCTGGGTGCTGCTGTTTGCCTGGCCTGCGCTGGGTGAGCGCATCCGCGGGATCGGCTGGGGAGCGATGGCCATCGCGGCTGCCGGCCTGGTGCTGATACTCGAACCGTGGGCAATGCGCTCGGGCCTGCACGCCAAGGTGGCCGCAGTACTGGCCGGCGTGTGCTGGGCGCTGGGGGTGGTCATCTCGAAGCGGCTGCACGACCGCCATCCGGTGGACATGTACAACTTCACCTTCTGGCAGATGGCGCTCGGGCTGGTGCCGATGGTGGTGATCGTGCTGAGCGCGCCCTCGCAGCCGATCCGCTGGAGCAGCGGGTTCGTCGCCATCCTGCTCGCTCTGGGACTCGTCGGCACGGCACTCGGATGGATGGCGTGGTTCTACGTGCTCAAGCGCCTGCCGGCGGGAACCGCCAGCATGAGTTCGCTCGGCATCCCGGTCGTGGCACTTCTGGGATCGGCCCTGCAGCTCGGCGAGCGCCCCACCGTCGCCGAGTGGGGCGGCATGGGACTGGTCGTCCTGGCCCTGGCGCTGGTCTCCTGGGATACGATCCGCCGCCACCGGCCGAGCGAACCGCTGATGGGACAGGAGTAGGGATTCAGTCATGACCAAGCAGAGTCGATCCGAATTCTTGGACGTGCGCGGATTGCGCTACCACGTGCGCACCTGGGGCAATCACGCCGGCCGGCCGCTGTGGCTGCTGCACGGGTGGATGGACGTGTCAGCCTCGTTCCAGTTCGTGGTCGACGAACTGGCTGGCGAATACCGGGTGCTTGCCCCGGACTGGCGCGGCTTCGGGCTGACGCAATGGGCGGCCGGCGGCTACTGGTTCCCGGATTACCTCGGCGACCTCGACGCGCTTCTGCGCGCCTTCACCCCCGAGGGAGCGGTGGACATCGTCGGGCACAGCATGGGCGGCAACGTCGCCAACCTGTATGCCGGCGCGCGGCCCGCGCGCGTGCGCCGGCTCGCGTTGCTGGAAGGCTTCGGCCTGGCGCGCATGGCGCCGTCCGCTGCACCGGCACGCTACGAGAAGTGGCTCGACGAGCTGGCCGAAGCGCCCTCCATCAAGCCCTACGGGTCGCTGGACGAAGTGGCCGCGCGGCTGATGCGTAACAATCCGCGCCTGCCCCCCGAACGCGCGCATTTCCTGGCGCCGCACTGGTCTGTGCCGCGCGCGGATGGCAGCTACGGCCTCGCCGGCGACCCCGCCCACAAGATGGTCAATCCGGTGCTCTACCGGCTGGAGGAAGCCATCGCGTGCTGGCGGCGGATCGAGGCACCCGTTCTATGGGTCTGGGGTGACGGGCAATGGTTGCGCAGGTGGTTCCGCAGCGGCGAGCAGGATCTCGCCGAGCGGCGTGCCGCGTTCCGTGATCTGCGCGAAGCGACATTGCCAGAATGCGGCCACATGATGCACCACGACCAGCCGGCGGCGCTGGCGCGGCTGCTCGACGATTTCCTGAATCGGTAGAGCCTCGATCCGACCGGCGCACGCGCCTCGAATGCCGGACGCGGCCGGCCGGTCACGATCACTGCGGATCGTGCGCGCTCAGGCGCGGACCGCCACCGGCTCGATGCGTTCGCAACTGCTGTCCGCGCGCACGCAGACGATCGCCAGCAGGGCGGTGGTGAGCTGCCGCGCGAAACGTGCGTCGAGCTTGCCCTGCTGCAGCAGCAGCCGGTACCACAGCGGCCCGAGGATCAGTTCACAGGCGAGATCGATGTCGGCGGCCAGGTCGACTTCGCCGCGCTCCATGCCGCGCTGGAAGATCTGCCTCAGCGCATCGTGGCGTTTCGCCACGAATGCGCTCACCAGCACTTCGCGGAACTCGTCGTCGTGCACCGCATCCGCCATGAGCCCGCGCATGATCGGGCCGGAGATGTCGGTGAGCCGCTTGAAGGCGACGCCGAGAAAGGCCTCGAGATCCGCGCGCAGACTGCCTCGATCCGGCACGGGCGTCTTGCTCGCGGCATGATTCGCGTATGCCTCGAGCACCAGTTCGGCCTTGCACTTCCACCAGCGGTAGATCGTCTGCTTTCCCACGCCCGCCTGGCGCGCGACCCCTTCGATGGTCAATGCGTCGTAGCCTTCTGCCTCCAGCAGGCGCAGCACCGCATCGAGAATGGCCTCGTGCGAATGTTCGCTGCGCGGACGTCCACGTCCGGGCTTGCAGTCGGCGCCGACTTTGGACAGGGAGGGTATTTCGCTGGCGGCCATGGGACGTCGGAATTGTGGGCGCGGAACGTGACGCGCTGGTTGTTCGATTGCGGGCGGCAGCTCTCTGCGCGCGACCACGGTCCAAGGAGGGTACCACAGGCGCCATCCGCCCATTGAGCATCGCCGCGGGGCGGGGCTCCCTGCTCCGGTCTCGACCCGGAGCGGCCCGACCCCGCTCGCATCCGCCGGTCCGCGATGCCAGGCGCATCGCCCACACGCTGGACCGGACCCTGCCTAGATCCTGCGCATGAAGAATGCCGCGCGCCATGCGGTGAGCGCGGCCACGGCGCCGAAGGCGGCCGGATAGCGGCCGGTGGTCGCGAGGATGGCCCAGAACAGAAGTGGCAGCGCCACGACGCCGGAATACGTCATGGCAAGCGATCCGCCGGTTGCGGCGGCCGCCTGATCGGGCGGCACCACCCGTGCCACTTCGGACAGGTACACACCGTTCCAGCCCACGGCCGTCGCGCCGTACGCCGCGCACAGCACCAGCACGGCCGGCAGCGGCCAGGACACATCCACGAATGCCACCAGCACCGCGCACATCGACATGCAGATGCCCAGCACGCCCAGCAGGCGGCGCGGGGCGATCCAGTTGTCCGCCAGCACGCCCCAGAAGATCCTGCCGACGACGCCGGCGAGCATCGCCGTGGACAGCGCGGCGCCGGCGGCCGGAACGGAAAGGCCGGCGCGATCGTGCAGGAACACCACGAGAAAGGTGCCCAGGCACATCTGCATCCCGGAATAGGTGAACGATGCCAGCGCCATCTCGCGCAGCCGCGTATGGCGCAGCGCCAGTGCGAGTGGGCCGACGAGGCCGTGCGTGGCGGACTGGTCGGGCGCGCGGCTGCCGCGGTCCACTTCGCCTCGCCAGGGCTGCACGGCAAGCAGTACGACGAGGCTGGCCGCACCAATGACGAACGCGGCACCCTGCCATCCCAATACGATGATCAGCCCCGGCACCAGCGCGCCGGCGAGCGCCCCGCCGATGGGCACGCCTGTCTGCTTGAGCGAGAAGATCAGGGCACGCAGGCGGGCGGGCGCGCGATCCGCGAGGATCGCCGAACTGGCCGGCGTCACGGGACCGTAGCCTAGTCCGATCACCAGCGCACCGGCGAGAATGAACACCGGATGTCCCACGGCGATCAGGGCAATGCCCGCACCGCACAGTGCCAGGCTGTACTGGCTGACGCGTATCGGCCCGTGGCGGCCGATGAGATCGCCGGAAAGCAGCGCGGCGAACGCGGCAGCAGCATAGACCACCGAGGTGACGATGCCGACCGAGGACGCGGCCACGCCGATGTCGGCCTGCGCCGCGGGTGCCAGCACCGGCGGCGTGAACACCACGAGGGAAGCCAGCACCTGGATGACCAGCGTGAGCGCGAGTGACAACCACACCGCGCCTATCGACGTACGCGCTGCCGCGGCGCCTCCGACTGCCTGCGCGGAAGCGTCCGACGGCGTCCGTCTCACCCCTTGGCCTTGGCCAGCGCCTGGTCCAGATCCCAAAGGATGTCGTCGATGTCCTCGATGCCAACCGAGAGGCGGATCATGTCCGGCGTCACGCCGGCCTTGATCTGGTCTTCTTCCGAGAGCTGCCGGTGGGTGGTCGATGCAGGGTGGATGACAAGCGTCTTGGCGTCCCCGACATTGGCCAGGTGACTGAGGAACTCCACGCCCTCGATGAAGCGCACCCCGGCCTGCTGCCCGCCCCTGATGCCGAAGGTCATGATCGCGCCTGCCCCCTTCGGCATGTACTTCTTCGCGAGCGCGTGATACGGGCTGGACTCGAGGCCCGGATAGTTGACCCAGCCGACCTGCGGATGGGAGACGAGGAACTTCGCCACCGCCACGGCGTTGGCGACGTGCCGGTCCATCCTGACGTGCAGCGTCTCCAGGCCCTGCAGCAACAGCCATGCATTCATCGGCGACAAGGCCGGGCCGAGCGTACGCAGCGTTTCCATGCGGCACTTCATGCTGTAGCCGAAATCGCCGAAGGTCTCGTGGAAGCGCACGCCGTGATAACCGCGCGACGGTTCCGTCATCATCGGGAACTTGCCGTTGTCCCAGGGGAACTTGCCCGATTCGACCACCACGCCGCCCATGGTCGTACCGTGTCCGCCGATGTACTTGGTGGCCGAGTGCACGACGATGTCGGCGCCCCACCTGAACGGCTGGCACAGATAGGGGCTGGCGAAGGTGTTGTCGATCACCAGCGGGATGCCGGCGTCCTTCGCGATGGCAGCCACCGCTTCGATGTCGAGGATGTTGATGCGCGGATTGCCGGCAGTCTCCGCGAACAGCACCTTGGTGCGGGGCGAGATCGCCCTGCGAAAGTTCTCCGGATCCTCGGGATCGACGAAGCGGGTGTCGATGCCGAACTTGCGGAAGGTCACGTCGAACTGCGAATAGGTGCCGCCGTAGAGGGTGCTCGCCGAGACGATCTCGTCACCGTGATCGAGCAGCGTGAGCAGGGCCGTCATCTGCGCCGCCTGGCCGGTCGCTACGGCAAGTGCGGCACGCCCGCCTTCGAGCGCGGCCATGCGCTCTTCGAGCACGGCGACCGTCGGATTCGAAATGCGCGAATAGACGTTGCCGAAGGTCTGCAGATTGAACAGGCTGGCGGCGTGATCGGCCGAGTCGAATACGAAGGACGTGGTCTGGTAGATCGGAACGGCGCGCGACCCGGTGGCGGCGTCCGGAATCTGGCCGGCGTGCAGACACAGGGTGCCGAAGCCGTATTCGCGGTCGGACATGGTGACGATCTCGGTCTTGGGAAAGCCGCGATTCTACTGCAACGGCCAGCGGCGACCGCCGCGGTGCCGCTCAGTAGGGCAGCCAGCGCGGGCGCTTGGCCGAGATCACCTTGGTGTTCACACCGACCCAGTTCAGCCCGCCGAACAGCCGGGCGTGCTCGATCTTCACGCAGCGGTCCATCACCACGTCCATTCCGGCAGCGTGCGCCCTGGCCGCCGCCTCGTGGTTGATCACGCCCAGTTGCAGCCACAGCACTTTGGCGCCGGTGGCGATGGCGTCATCGACGAGCGGCGCGATATCCTCGCTGCGCCGGAAGCAATCGACGATGTCGACCTTCTCCGGAATGTCGCGCAGGCTCGGGTAGCAGCGCTCCCCCAGCACTTCCTGATACTGCGGGTTCACCGGAATGATGCGGTAGCCGTGCTCTTGCATGTACTTCGCGGCGAAGTAGCTGGGGCGCCACCAGTTGGCCGACAACCCGACCACCGCGATGGTACGGCTCTGGCGCAGGATGCGCCGCAGAGTGTTGATGTCTTCGTTCATGCGTGGAATCCTTCCATGGCTCGAGTGTAGCACTGCCCAGCGCGTAGAACCTTGGACAGATGGACCCGCGTACCGGAGCGGTGCACACTTGCGGCGTCTCGTCGAGACTCCTCCCAGGGAAGCAGGTGTTCGAGCCCCGTCCATGCGGGGCTCCTTTCTCTACCGCCGGCCTCGGGCTGCGTACGGGCCGGGCATCAGCCGGTCAGTTCCACAACGGGCCGATCGCGTCGAGGGTGTTCTTCAACACCAGGCCGTACTCCGTGTCGCCCTCCATGACCAGGGCCTGTTCGAAGAACAGCCGGTCGGCATCGTCCCGGCCCCGCACCAGCCGCCACAGCGCATCGGCGCGGGCGCGGATCACCAGAGCCGGCGCTGCGGCGCCCGCCGCGACGGCAAAGCCGCCCATGTCCAGCTGCAGGCGCACGCGCACGCCCGCTTCGATCACTTCGACCTCCACGACACGGCCCGCCAGTGCCTGCCGCTGACCGGCATCCAGCCGAGGCAGCAGCACGCGATCGAGAACGCGGGCAACGACGAAGGAAGGCGGCTCGACCGGAAGTCGGCGCACGATCGCGCGCAGGCCGGTGGCGGCGCGCAGCAGGAAGGGGGACAGCGCCGCCATCGGTGCGCTGTGCAACAGATCGCCAGGTCCGGGCCGGTTCATCGCAACATCTCCTCGCGCAGGGTCATGCCCGCCCGGCCGTGTGCGAAGCCGTCGACCGGCACGCCGGGCAGGCGCAGGGCGGCGAGTTCCGCACGCGCGTCGGCAGCCGGCACCCCCCGGTTGTACACGGCGTCGAACAGCCGCAGCACGGCCCCGAAGTCCTCGGAGCACGGCGACAGGCGCACGCTCGAGACACCGCACTCGCGCAGAAGGTGCGCCTGGCCGAGCAGACAGTGCAATGCTGCCGACTGCGTCTGGATGCCGTTGAGCGCCAGGAACGGCTGCCCCTCGGCGGAGGACAGCAGCAGACCGTCGGCATCGTCCCGGCAGCGGAACTCGCACACGTCCTTCGCCAGCCGGTGGTGGCGCGCCGTGAAGCAGCGCGCGGAAAAGGCCAGCGGAAGCCGTCCGAATCCGAACACCTCGGTGGTCAGCTCGCCCGCGGGCCCTCCGACGCGCGCCTCGGGCGGATTCACGCACTGGACCGCATCGAGCGCGAGCTCCACCGGTGCGATCCACCGCCCCGCGCCCAGCGCCGCGTACTCGGCCAGTGCTGCCCGGCTGTAGATGTTCACGTGCGGACCGAGCCAGAACGGCTGCCGCGCAGGGTGTACGGCATGATGCCGCGCCAGCAGGCGGACGGCCGAGGCATCGCCCGCCTCCACCGCGAATTCGTCCTGCTCGGCCAGGCGGCGCAGCGTGCGCAGCTCGGACTCGCTCATCACCAGTGCCTGCGTGGCGAGCACCACCCGCTTGCCCGCACGCGCCAGGTCGCGTGCCAGGTCGAGCCAGTCCTCCGTCCTGAACTCGTTGCGTCGCGAGCACACCACCTCTCCCAGCACGACGGTGGATGCCGGGCTCTCGGCGACGTCCGCATAGAAGGAGACGGTTGCCGCACGCGGCCACCAGTAAAGCAGCGGCCCGACGGTGAGTTCCAATGTCATCGCCATGGCCGGTCGTAGGCACCCAGGGTGTGCTGCTGACCTTCGGCCCAGCGGGACAGCTGGGCCGTCCACGCCGGCTGGACGGAATAGCGCGACCCGGAGGCAGCCTGATCGATCGCCGCGCGCCAGACGCGGGTCACCTCGGCGACGTAACTCGGGCTGCGCTGCCGACCCTCGATCTTGATGGCCTTGATGCCCGCCTCGAGGAGCTGCGGCAGGATGGCGAGCGTGTTCAGGCTGGCCGGCTCCTCGATCGCGTAGTCGCGTTCACCGCCGACCTCGAAGCGGCCCTTGCACAGCGTGGGATAGCCGCGCGCCTCGCCAGGCGCGTAGCGGTCGATCAGCACGCCGCTCAGCCGCGCCTCCACGCCGGCTGCGGTGTCCTCCCAGCGCACGGCCGAGGGAGGCGAGCACACTCCTGCCGTGTTCGGCGACTGGCCGGTCACGTAGGACGACAGCGCACATCGTCCCTCCACCATGACGCACAGGCTGCCGAAGCCGAACACCTCGATCTCGACACGCGTATGCCGGATCAGCTGCTGCACCTGCGCCAGGGTGAGCACGCGCGGCAGGACCGCGCGCTGGACGCCGTAGCGCTCACGGTAGAATTCGATCGCCTCGTAGGTAGTCGCGGAGGCCTGTACCGACAGGTGCAGACGCAGGTCAGGATGGCGATCGCGGGCGTAGGCCAGCACCGCGGCATCCGCGACGATCAGGGCATCGGCACCGACGTCGGCCGCATGGTCCACCGCATGCAGCCAGGGGCCGGGATCGCGTGCGTCGGCGTACGTGTTCAGTGCCATGAGCACCGCGCGGCCGCGCGCGTGCGCGTAGCGCACACCTTCGCGCACCTGGGTGTCGTCGAAGTTCAGACCGGCGAAGTTGCGCGCGTTCGTGGCATCCTTCAGCCCCAGGTAGACCGCGTCGGCGCCGGCATCGATGGCCATCTGCAGCGCGCGCAGCGAACCGGCCGGGCACACCAGCTGAGGTGCGCCGTTGGTTTCACCCATTTCTGTCGGCGTCGCGTCCCTTGAAAGCCAGGGACTCTAGCGGCAGTCCCGCCCAACGGCCTTAAGCAGGATCAAATATTTCCACAGCCGGCCGGCGCCGGCCCGGGGGCGCTCAGCGCCAGAACACGCGATGGGATACCAGCAGCCTGGCGGCACCGGCGCTTACCAGTCCGAGCCCCGCGAACAGGCTTAGCCATGCAAAGCGCGGGAGAGCGTGATCCAGGACCGAGTCGGTGATGCGCTCGGGGTTGTAGAACACGACGACGGAGGTGTTGGGGGGATACGCAACGACCATTTCGCGCGCGTCCGATTCGCCGTAGGCGTCGCGCGCGGTCGCGGGCGAGATGCCTGCGCTGATGACCGTCTGTCCCTTCACGTCGTACATGTATCGCACCATCGGCCGCCAGCGCGTGTCGCCTCCCTCCGCGACCGGCTCGAGGTGGCTTTCGATCACCCGCCCCAGCGAGGTGGGCCAGCGCGTCATCAGCTTGGCACGGCTGTATTCCTCGAACGCCTGCCACAGCAGCATGCTGCCGATGAAGATGACAGTCAAGCAGAGCACGAAGGAGACCAGATCCTCGTTGCGGCGCACGCGCAGCAGGCCGTTCGAAGGTCTGAAGATCCAGCGTTTGTCCGTCCAGATGTTATACATCGATCGCTCCATGACGTCGCCGGCGGGGCACGCCCCGGGCTCGCGACTGGACGGGCAGTGTAGTCGGCGGCAGACAGCGGCGGATATCACTGTCAAACCTGTCTCAAACCGCATTCCGGTACGAAGACCTCCCCTCGTGCTGCATCGCATCCGGCGAGCCAGTAACATCGCGCCATGGAGTACGTCATCATTGCCGGCGCGATCGCGCTGATCTTTCTTCTCGCTGCGCGTTCCCTGAAAGAGATGGGGCGGCGCGCACGAACGCAGGCGAACGGCGCCGCCGCCGGCGGCGATACGCCAGCCACGACAGTCGCCGCGGGGGGCGAAAACGCAGAAGACAAGCCGCAGACATCCGTCGAGCCGCCCCCCTCGGCCACGCTGCAGGATCTGGCCAGCACCCTGGAGCCGGCATACGAGAGCAGCGGACATCCCGAGGTACTGACACAGCACCCGGCCTTCCGGCGCGGGGTGGAACTGCTGCGCGATCCGGCGACACCGCTGGATCTGGTCATCGACGGCTGCATCGGCGCCAATGTGCAGGTTGCCGCGATGGCAGCCGCGGCGCTGCGCGAGCGCGAGGACAGCGCGCTCGCCGTTCCCGACATCGTCGACTACGTGCGGCACGCGAACGTGTGGACGCTGTTCTTCATCCTGCGCTTCCTGGCGTTGCGTGCGCGCGAACCGGTGGTGGCGCGGGTGCTGCTGCAGGTGCGCGAATGGTGGCCGCGCAATCCGCTGCTCATGCGCTTCCTGGCCGAGTTCGTGGATGCCCGCATCGCCATTGGCGAGCGGGTCGACCTGCGCGGCACGCTGGCCGAGCACGGCTGCGAGCAGCCGGCGGAACTGGCGATGGTGCTGTCGCGGCTGTCACCGCCCCATGCCGACGATCTGCGCGTACAGCAGCAGCGCTTCGAACGCGAACGTGTCGATGTCGTCTTCCTGTCCGGCATCGGCCGCATATGGCGCGAGGACAACTGTGCCGGCGCGCTGCTCACGCCTGCGTTCGAGACCGGCATGGGCGCAGCGCTCACCGTCCTGCATGCCCGGCCGCCGCAATCGCTGCTGGTGGTCGGCGAACCGGGCGTGGGCAAGACCAGTTTCGTGCGCTGCCTCGCGCAGCGGCTCATTGCGCAGGGCTGGACCCTGTTCGAAGCTTCGGCTGCCGAGATCATTGCCGGCCAGGCCTACATAGGCGATCTCGAAGGGCGCATGCACGGCCTGCTCGCCGCGGTAGGCAGCGAGAGGCGCGTGCTGTGGTACATCCCGGCCTTTCACGAAACGCATTTCGCCGGCCGGCACCGCTACAGCCCTACCGGGCTGCTGGACCTGATGCTGCCCGCGATCGAAAGCGGGCGCGTGTGCATCCTGGGGGAGACGCATCCCGCTTCGCTCGAGAAACTGCTGCAGCAGCGCCCGCGGCTGCGCAACCTGATGCAGACCCTGCGCCTGGAGCCCGCCTCCACCGCCGAGACGCTCGCCCTGGCCGCTCGCGTGTTCCCGCAGCACGGACCGGATGCGGCCGTCGAGCCCGGGCTGCTGGAGGAAGCACTGGAACTCGCGCGCAACTATCTGACTGCCCTCGTGCCGCCGGGCAATGTACTGGACCTGCTGCGCCAGACGCGCGTCCTCCTACCACGCGGCGGCGGTGCACCGCCGATCGGGCGGGAGGAACTGCTGGCCGCCGTCGTGCGTTTCACCGGCCTGCCGCAGGCAGTGGTCGACGAGCGCGAAGGGCTGGACGCGGCCGGCCTGCGCACCTTCCTGCAGCGCCGTGTCATGGGCCAGCCGGAAGCAGTGTCCTGCCTGGTCGACCGCATCGCCATGCTCAAGGCCGGTCTGACCGATCCGCGCCGTCCGATCGGCGTGTTCCTGTTCGCCGGCCCCACCGGCACGGGCAAGACCGAGGTCGCGAAGACGCTCGCGGAGTACCTGTTCGGATCGACCGAACGCATGATCCGGCTGGACATGAGTGAGTTTCAGGAACCGCACTCTCTCTCGCGCATCCTTGGCGATGCCGGCGAGGATGGCGAGACGCAGTCACTCGTCACGCGCATCCGCCGGCAACCGTTCTCGGTGCTGCTGCTGGACGAGTTCGAGAAGGCGCATCCGCGCATCTGGGACCTGTTCCTGCAGGTGTTCGACGACGGCCGCCTCACCGACGCTCAGGGCAACCTGGCCGACTTCCGGCACTGCATCGTCATCCTCACCTCCAACCTCGGCGCCACCGAGCATCGCGGAACCAGTCTGGGCTTCACGCGCGGCGAGGGCGATTTCGGCGGCGGGCAGATCCTGCGCGCGATCGCCGCGACCTTCCGTCCGGAGTTCGTCAACCGCATCGACCGGGTGGTGGTATTCCGGCCCCTGTCGAGAAGCGTGATGCGCGACATCCTGCGCAAGGAATTGCGCGCCGTGCTCGAGCGCCGCGGCTTCCGCAACCGCGACTGGGCGGTGGAATGGGAAGAGTCGGCCATCGAGTTCCTGCTCGACCGGGGTTTCACGCGCGACATGGGCGCACGTCCCCTGCGCCGGGCGATCGACGAGCACGTGCTGGCGCCGATTGCAATGACCATCGTGGAGAACCGCTTCCCCGAAGGTGACCAGTTCCTGTTCGTGCGCGGGGCTGCCGATCGCATCGAGGTCGAGTTCGTCGATCCCGACGCGCCCGCCGATGCAGCGGCTCCGGCAGCGCACGACGGACTGTCGTATGCGCGCATCATTCTCTCGCCGGGCGGGAGCAGACAGGAGCGCGCATTCCTCGAGGACGGCCATGCAGGCCTGCAGGCGCGCATCGAAGCGCCTGCCTGGACGGCGCGCAAGCAGGAACTGCTGCAGGCGATGGCGCACGGGGGATTCTGGGACGACCCCGACCGGCACGCCGTCCTGGCCGCGCTGGAGAATCTCGACAGCATCGAGGCGGGACTGGCCAATGCGCAATCGCTGGCGCGCCGTCTGCAGGCGCGCCCGGGGCAGGCCGGCGTACCGGTGTCGATACTGGGCAATCTCGCGCAGCAGCTGTGCTTGATCGAACGGGCATTCGCCGACCACGACGCCACCCTCGCTCCCGAGGTCTTCGTGGGCATCGACATGGTGGCCGAGGATTCCGGCAATGCCGCGGCCGCACGGCGCTGGAGCGAGCGCGTCATGGACATGTACCGCGACTGGGCCCGCAAACGGCGAGTGCGCTTCACCATGCTGCGCACCGATTCGGGCGGCGATGACACCGGACACATCGCCGCCGTCGTCGGCTTCGGCGTGCACGGCGTCCTGGCGCGCGAGGCCGGCATGCACGTGTGGGAGACGCCGGACCTGCACGGCGGCTTCGACCGCTGCACCGCGCGCGTGCGCGTTGTCGCCCAGCCCGCCCAGCCGCTTCCACCCGGCCGCGACGCGGCGGCATTCGCGGCGCAGTGCCTCGCCGCCGCCCGGTCCGGCACCACCATCGTGCGTCGCTACCGGGAGCAGCCCTCGCCCCTGGTGCGCGATGCCGTGGCCGGTTGGCGCACCGGGCGCCTGGATCAGGTGCTGGGCGGGGACTTCGACCTGGTCGCCTGAGGATCCATCCGCTGGATCACGGCCGGCACCCGGCTCCCGCGGCAGCGGCTGCGTGCCGGCGCGGCTTCAGCGCGAGCGCGGCTTGAACGGCCCGCGGCCACGCCAGTACTGGATCAGGAAGTAGCCGGCGACCATCCCCCCGAGATGGGCGAAATGGGCGACCCCCTGCTGGGTCCCGGTCACCCCGAGATAGAGCTCTATCCCCCCGTACAGTGTCACGAACAGCCAGGCCGGCATCGGGATCGGCGGGAAGATCAGCATGATGATGCGACGTGGATACATCATGCCGAAGGCGAGCAGCAGCCCGAACACACCGCCCGATGCACCCAGCGTCGGATAGGGCGGGCCGGTCTGCAGCCCGGTGACGAGCAGCTGCGCGAGGGCGGCGCCGACGATGCATGCCAGGTAGTAGATCAGGTAGCGGCGCTCGCCCCACACCCGTTCGATCTCGCCCCCGAACATGTACAGCGCGAACATGTTGAACAGCAGGTGCGTGAAGCCGCCGTGCAGGAAGCCGTAGGTGAGGATCTGCCAGGGCTGGAAGTTGCCCCAGCCGCGCACCTCGTACCCGCTGGCCAGCTGCGGCGGCCACAGCGCGAACACCGACACGATCCAGTCTCCCAGCAGCATCTGCGCGAGGAAGACGGTGACATTGACGACGATCAGGGTCTGGGTGAGAGGCGGAACAGCGGGGAACATGATTCAGTGTGGGCCGCGCCGTCGGGCGCGGTCTGGTTCGGGGAGAGCAAACGCAACGACCAAACCGACGGACGTTGCACGGCGGACGCCGGCGCCCGATGCAGGTCCATCCGGTTGGTGCTTCATTGCCCGGCTGGTTGCTGATTGCCCGGTTGATTCATGATTGACCGGTTGGTTCCCGATTGACCGGCTGGTTCTTCATTGCCTGATTGGTTCTCGATTGCGTAGTGTAGTTCCATTGCGACGTGGCGCACAGCGCAGGCCTCCTGCAGGCGGAACATCCGGGCAGTACCCGCGCAGGGGCAGCGAGTCGCTAGAATGCGGGTTCCGGTTCCGCCGTTCCGGCGAAACTGCATCCCCGGCCCCCCATGAAGCCCCGCGACCTGAATCCCGCGCGCGCCGCGCACGACGCCATCCACGTCCACGGCGCACGTCACAACAACCTCAAGAATCTCGACCTCGCCATACCGCTGGGCGAGCTGGTGGTGGTCACGGGGGTGTCCGGTTCGGGCAAGTCCTCCCTGGTGTTCGATACGCTGTACGCCGAAGGTCAGCGGCGCTACGTCGAGACCTTCTCGCCCTATGCACGCCAGTTCCTCGACCGCATGGACAAGCCGGCGGTCGACCATATCGACGGCATCCCGCCGGCCATCGCGATCGACCAGACCAACCCGGTGCGCACCTCGCGCTCCACGGTCGGTACGATGACCGAGCTCAACGACCATCTGAAGCTGCTGTTCGCCCGCGCCGCGCAGCTGTACTGTCGCGGCTGCGGCGCGCCGGTGCGGCGCGACACGCCGGATTCGATCGAGCGCGCGATCGCGACGCGCGCACGGGATGCAGGCGACCCGCGCCTGGTCGTCACCTTCCCCGTGCAGGTTCCGGAGAGCTTCAGCGAGGACGAAGTGCGCGAGCTGCTCGGGCAGCAGGGCTATACGCGCATCCATGCCCGGCGCGGGAACACGCTCGAGGTGGTGCAGGACCGCTTCCGCCACGGCTCGGCAGAGCGCGCACGAGTGATCGAGGCGTTCGAGGCCGCGCTGCGCACCGGCGGCGGAAGGCTCGACGTGCACGTGGACGGGGGCGCCGGGCACGGCACGCCGGACACGGTGTGGCGCTTCTCCGCCGACCTGCACTGCGCCGACTGCGACATCCACTACCAGGACCCCACGCCCAGCCTGTTCTCCTTCAATTCGCCGGTCGGCGCGTGCGAGACCTGCCGCGGCTTCGGCCGCGTCATCGGCATCGACTTCGGGCTGGTGATCCCCGATCCCTCGCGGACGCTGGGCGGCGGCGCGATCAAGCCATGGCAGACCAAGAGCTACAGCGAGTGCCAGGACGACATGACCAGACACGCGCGCTCGGCCGGCGTGCCGATGGACGTGCCCTTCGCGCAGCTGAGCGAAGCGCAGCAGCACTGGGTGCTCGAGGGCGACGACGACTGGGTGAGCTGGAGCGCGTCATGGCCCGGCAGGTGGTATGGGGTGCGCCGCTTCTTCGACTGGCTCGAGTCGAAAGCCTACAAGATGCACGTGCGCGTGCTGTTGTCGCGCTACCGGGCCTACACCCCGTGCCATGCGTGCGACGGCGCACGGCTCGAGCCCGGGGCGCTGATGTGGCGGCTGGGCACGCGCGCGGACGCCAACGCCGTGCTCGATCCGGCGCGGCGCTTCCGTGCGCGCGGACTCGAGTGCAGCGACCAGGCGTTGCGCGCGCTGCCGGGCCTGACCATTCACGACCTGATGCTGCTCCCGGTCGACCGCACGCGCGCGTTCTTCGCCGGTGTGCATCTGCCTGCCCCGCTGGACGAGGCCACCGATCTGCTGCTCACGGAGACGCGCGCGCGGCTGGGCTACCTGGACCAGGTGGGTCTGGGCTATCTCACCCTGGACCGGCAATCGCGCACCCTGTCCGGGGGCGAGGTCCAGCGCATCAATCTCACCACGGCGCTCGGCACCTCGCTGGTGAACACGCTGTTCGCGCTGGACGAGCCGTCCATCGGACTGCATCCGCGCGACATGGGACGCGTCATCGACGTGATGAAGCGGCTGCGCGACGCTGGCAACTCGCTGGTGGTGGTCGAGCACGATCCGCAGATCATGCTCGAGGCGGACCGGCTGCTCGACATCGGGCCTGGGCCGGGCGAGCGCGGTGGAGAAGTGGTGTTCTTCGGTCCGCCGCAGGCACTGTTGCACCACCCGGGCTCGCTGACGGCCGACTACCTGGCCGGCCGCCGCCGGGTCGACGAGGGTGCGGCGGCCCGCGATGCGGTGCCGTCGGCCGACCGGCTGGCCCTGCTGGGCGCAAGCGCCAACAACCTTTGCGGCATCGACGTCGAGTTTCCGCTGCAGCGTCTGGTGTGCGTGACCGGCGTGAGCGGCTCGGGCAAGTCCACCCTGGTGCAGGACGTTCTCTATCCCGCACTGCTCAGGCACAAGGGCAAGCCGACCGAGACCCCGGGCGAACATCGCGCACTCATCGGGCACGAGTCGGTGGCCGAGGTGGTGATGGTGGACCAGACGCCCATCGGGCGCACCACGCGCTCCAATCCGGCCAGCTACGTCGGCGCGTTCGACGCGATACGCCAGCTGTTCGCCCGCGAGGACGCGGCGCGCGAGCGCGGCTATACCGCCGGCACGTTCAGCTTCAACTCCGGTAACGGCCGCTGCCCGACCTGCGCGGGCAACGGCTTCGAGCACGTGGAGATGCAGTTCCTGTCCGATGTCTACCTGCGCTGCCCGGACTGCAACGGCCGCCGCTACCGCGCCGAGGTGCTGGACGTGACGGCGTCAGGGGCCGGCACCTCGGCGCCTGCGTCCATTGCCGACGTGCTCGACATGACGGTGACCGAGGCGGCTGCATTCTTCGCGGACCAGCCTGCAATCCTCGCCACCCTGCGGCCGCTGGCCGATGTCGGGCTGGATTACCTCGCGCTCGGCCAGCCGGTGCCCACTCTCTCCGGCGGCGAAGCGCAGCGCCTGAAGCTCGCCGGCCACCTGGTGGAACGAGCCGGCGCACGCGGCAGCACGGCCCGGCGCGGCTCGCTGTTCCTGTTCGACGAACCGACCACGGGCTTGCACTTCGCCGACATCGCGAAGCTGCTCGAGGCTTTCCGCAAGCTGCTCGACGCGGGGCACTCGCTGGTGGTGATCGAGCATAACCTGGACGTGATCCGCGCAGCCGACTGGGTGATCGACCTGGGACCCGAGGGCGGCGATGCCGGAGGCCACGTGGTCGCCACAGGCACGCCGGCCGGGATCGCCGCGCACGAGACGTCGCACACCGGAGCCGCGCTGCGTGACTACGCCGCCGCGCTGCAACGCCTGGCACGCGACGGTGCCCGGTACGCCGCCGGCCGGCACGTCGACGGGCCGGCCCTGCCGGCACCCGCGCGCGAGAATGCCATCCACATCCACAATGCGCGCGAGCACAACCTCAGGAACGTGGACGTACGCATCCCGCGCCAGCAGTTCACCGTCATCACCGGGGTATCGGGCAGCGGCAAGAGCACGCTGGCCTTCGACATCCTGTTCGCGGAAGGGCAGCGCCGCTATCTCGAGTCGCTCAACGCCTACGCGCGGCAGTTCGTGCAGCCCGCCTCGCGCCCCGACGTGGATGCGATCTTCGGCATTCCGCCCACGGTGGCCATCGAGCAGCGCACCAGCCGCGGCGGACGCAAGAGCACCGTGGCGACGATGACCGAGATCCACCATTTCCTGCGCCTGCTGTTCGTCAAGCTCGGCGTGCAGCACTGCCCCGGCTGCCAGGTGCCGATCGAGCCGCAGAGCGTCGATGCGATCGCCGCACGCATCCTGCGCGAGTACCGCGGCCAGCACGTGGGCGTGCTGGCGCCGCTGGTCGCGCATCGCAAGGGCTACTACACGGATCTCGCGAAGTGGGCCGCTGGCAAGGGCTTCGGACATCTGCGCGTGGACGGCGCCTTCCTGCCGACCTCGCCCTGGCCGCGTCTGTCGCGCTTTCAGGAGCACACCATCGAACTGCCGGTGGCGGATCTGGTCATCTCGCCTGCAGCCGAGCGCCCGCTGCGCGAGGCGCTGGGGCAGGCGCTGGCGTACGGCAAGGGCGTGGTGCACGTGGTCGGCCCGCTGGACGGGCTCATGGACGGCAAGGCCACGCTCGCGCAGCGCGTGTTCTCGACACGGCGCGCGTGCCCGTCGTGCGGCACCAGCTTCCCCGAGCTGGACCCGCGCCTGTTCTCGTACAACTCGCGCCACGGCTGGTGCGAGGCCTGCTACGGAACCGGACTGAAGATCGATCAGGTCGGCTGGGACGAGGCGCGCAGCCGCACCGGCACCGAGGACCACGTGCTCGACTCCTGGATCGACTGGCTGCAGGTGGAGGAGAACTGTCCCGCGTGCGAAGGCAGGCGGCTCAATCCCACGGCCCTCAACGTGCGCTTCCAGGGGCAGTCCATCGCACAGCTCACGGCCCGCCCGGTGGACAGCCTCGAGCGCTTCGTGCTCGGCCTGGCCCTGGACGGGCGCGCCGAGGAGATCGCGCGCGACATCGTCGCGGAGTTGCGCTCCCGCCTGCGCTTTCTCGGCGAAGTGGGCCTGTCGTATCTCGCGCTCGATCGCGCCGCCCCGACGCTGTCGGGCGGCGAGGCGCAGCGCATCCGGCTGGCCGCGCAGTTGGGCTCGAACCTCCAGGGCGTGTGCTACATCCTGGACGAACCGACCATCGGCCTGCACCCGCGCGACAACCGCATCCTGCTCGACACGCTGGAGAAGCTCGGCGCGAAGGGCAACACGCTGGTGGTGGTGGAACACGACGAGGACACCATCCGCCGCGCACATCGGGTGCTCGACCTGGGGCCCGGGGCCGGCAAGAACGGCGGCCGCGTGGTGGCACAGGGAAGCGCCGACGAGCTGATGCGCAATCCGGATTCCGTCACCGGGCGCTTCCTCGCGCAGCCGCTGCGCCATCCGCTGGTGCCACGGCGCCCGGTGGACACGGCGCACGCATCGCTGCAGATCGTGGCCGCCAGCCTGCACAATCTGAAGGATCTGCACGCGCGCATTCCGCTCGGCCGGCTCACCGTCATCACCGGAGTGTCGGGCAGCGGCAAGAGCACGCTCGCGCGCGAGGTCCTGCACGACAACCTGGTCCGCATCGTCGCCAACCGGCGCAGGCGCCAGGACGTTGTCGTGTCCGGTTGTCGGCAGATCGAGGGATGGGAGGCCATCGACCGCGTGCTGGAGGTGGACCAGACGCCGATCGGCAAGACGCCGCGCTCCTGCCCGGCCACCTACGTCGGCTTCTGGGACACCATCCGCAAGCTCTTCGCGGAGTCGACCGAGGCACGCATGCGCGGGTATGGCCCGGCGCGCTTTTCCTTCAACACCGGCGACGGACGCTGCCAGTCGTGCGAGGGACAGGGCGTGAAGACCGTCGAGATGAGCTTCCTGCCCGACGTCAAGGTCGCGTGCGAGACCTGCGGCGGGCAGCGTTTCAACCCCGAGACGCTCGCCGTGCGCTTCAAGGGCAGGAACATCGGCGAGGTCCTGAACATGAGCGTGGACGAGGCAGCCGGGTTCTTCGCCGCCCATCGGTCGATCTCGCACTGCCTGCTACTGCTGCAGGACGTGGGACTGGGCTATCTCACGCTCGGCCAGCAGTCCCCGACGCTGTCCGGCGGCGAGGCGCAGCGCATCAAGCTCGTCACTGAACTGGCGAAGGTGCGCACCGACGCTCCCGCGGCGGACGCACGGCGGCGCGCCTCGCACCCGTCCGCGCGCGGCAGCACGCTCTACGTACTGGACGAGCCGACGGTGGGCCTGCACATGGCCGACGTCGAGAAGCTGATCCGCGTCCTGCACCGCCTGGTGGATGCCGGCAACACCGTGGTGGTGATCGAGCACAACCTGGATGTCATGGCGGAGGCCGACTGGCTGCTCGACCTGGGACCCGAGGGCGGCGACGCAGGAGGACGGCTGGTGGCAGAAGGCGCACCGGAGCAGGTCGTGGCCCGCACCGGAACATCGCACACCGCGCGAGTGCTGGAGCCATTCCTGCGCGAACGCGCGGCCTGAGCGGGTCGCACGCAGAGGCGGCCCATGAACGGCCCCAGATCGACGCCACCGGATGAACCCGATGAACCGGATGAGCAGAGCCCGATGAACAGGGTTTGGCGCACTGGCTCTCAACCCGGCACAATTGCGCATCCCATGGCGAGCGAACACGAAAAGACGCAGCCCGGCATCACGCCACGGCCCACGCAACCTCGCGTTCCCGAGCGCTATGTCGGCCTGTGGCAACGCCTCATCCTGCAGCAGAACGGCATACCCGCCGACGTCACCTCCAACGTGTTCTGGTTGCAGACGCGCAGCTGGCATGCGCACATCCAGGTGCCGGCGCAGCGCCCGGAGTTCGCACAGCATGCGTCGCTGCAGGCATGCGGCCCCGACCGCCTGGCCTGGCTCGCGCATCAGCAGGGGTTCGCCGGCCTCACCGAGATCGAGGGCGAGATCTGCTCGCGCGAGCGCCGGGCCGAGTTCCGCCCCCCCGACGGAAAGCGCGACATGGCGCGCATGGTGTTCGTCGATGCCGATACGCTCGTCGAGACCGGCATCGAGTCGCGCTATCTGCAGATCTGGGAGCGTGTCCCCGGTGGTGACGGCTTCAGCGCCGCACTGCAGCGCCTGGACCAGGGTGAGCGCCCGGCCGTGCCATCGCAATGGCTGATCTTCGCTGGCGAGTACGCGATGTACGTGCGTGAACGCGCGCGCACCCACCTGCCGAGCGCGGATTCGCTCGCTGCGCTCGCGCGCAGCGAAGCAGCCGATGACTCAGCGATGCGTGCGCTGGTCGATTTCGAGGTGAGTTTCGCTCGTCAGACGCCCGCAGGATGGCGCATTCAACTGTCCACCCTGCCTTTCCGCGAGGGCAGCCTGCTGCTCGCGCAGGAGCGGCTACCCCCGCCACAGGACAATGGGCTGCGTCTCGCCGGCACACCTCCGACCTGCTGGCAGGTGCTGGAATGGGTCGACGCCGGGTAGATCCAGGGGTTCGATCCGGCAGCCTGATCCGGCGCTGTGATCCGGGGTCTGGATCCGGAGGCCTGCCCCCGGCCGCTGATATTGCTCTGCGCAGGCCGCGACCGGCCCGCGCGCCCGGCTAGAGGCCCGGACCGCGTCGTCCCATGACGAAGAACACGATTGCCAGGATGATGCCGATGACGAACAGGATCCAGGCGATATTCGCGGCGGTGCCTGCGATGCCGGTGAACCCGAGCAGTCCGGCAATGATCGCGACGACGAGAAAGACTACTGCCCAGCTAAGCATCGATACTCTCCTCTTGTGCTGTGCGACGATTCGCAGCCGCTCCGCGCCGCGGAACGCGCTGCCCCGACTGAGCCCTGCACTGCGCCCTGCTGTGGCAGGCGCCGTGCCCGGCGCTGCCGGCGCGGGCACGGGCACTGCTGACTGCGAGGGCTATCGGAGTCGAGCCTGTCGGAGGCGAAGATGGCGCTGTCGGCATCGCACATCCTGGGCGCGCGCGAAGCGGCCCGCGAGGTGCTCGAGGAAGTCGGTCTGGACAACTACCTGTTCACGGTGGATCCACGCGAAGCAGGGTGGGAGCTCAAGGTCGAGCACCCGGTGAGCGAAGGCTGGCAGACGGTCACGCTGCCGGTGGACCGCGATCTGCTGCTCGCCAGCCGCACCGACCGCGGCGCCCGGCGGTTGCTCGCGCAGCACTGGCGCGAGCGCATCCGCCGCTGAGGCGGCCTACGGCTGCGCGGGCCTGGCCGGGGCTGCGGCGGCGGCGCCTGAGGGATCGACGCCTGAGGGATCTATTCTGGCTGCGCGTCGTGCCCGGAGGCGGCCGGCGCGCGCTCGCCCTCCTCCAGCAGCCGCGGCAGGCCGGCAGTCACCGCCTCCAGGCAGGCGGTCAGACGGCGCATGCCGCGCACACCCGAATACACGCGCGCAGCGTCCAGCCGCAGGCCGCGGCATAGCTGCGGGCTGCGGGCCAGCGCATTCAGGCTGGCGAAATCGGCGCTGCCCATGAACGCGATCGCCCGATCAAGCCAGTGCTGCGCGTCGGCCTCGTTGGTATCGAGTCGGGGCGCATGTTCGCGCCGCGCCCCCTGCCACGTACGCCACGCGCTGTTGTGCAGTTCGATCCGCCGATTCAGATCCGCCCGCTGCGCCTGCAGAGCCTTGTACCGGCCATCCTGTTCCTGCCCGCGCGCGACCAGTTCCGCGCCCCGGGCGTTGCAGGAGTCGATCGCGGCGGCGTCGGCCATGTCCCTGGGGCAGCGCTGGCGATGCCGTGCAAAATCGCGCCCCAGCTGTGCCGCGTCGGCATTGTGCCGGTCCATCGCCTGCGCGAGCCGCGCAGATTCCTCCGCCAGTGCGCGATCGGCGTCGCGCAGGCGCGTGCCCTCCGCGTCCACCATGGCAGTGGTGGGGTCGAGCGCCTTCAGTTCGTCGAGCAGCAGATGCGCCTCCTCCAGCAGCGCGGCCATGCGCAGCCGGTTGGCCGCTTCGTCGGCGTGCGCCGGCAGCGTGGCGGCGAGGGACAGTGCCAGCAGCGACAACAGGGATTTCAACAGGGTCATCACGACGTCCTAGCGGGGTGAACGTGCCGTTTCTATCGGCACTGCGCCGGAATGTTGCAACATCCAGAACCGATCGGCCAGCGTCGCGGCCGGGCGCTGCGGTGCTACGGTTTGGGCGCCAGGGCCTTGAGGCAGGCCTGGAGGCGGCCAACCACCTGCTCGTGCGGCGCTGACACCGCCTCGGCGAGGTGGGCGGCGTCGCAGGTCGCAGGATTGCCCGCCTTCTTCGTCAGCGACCTGAATCCTTCCGAGACCAGGAACGGCCTGGCCCCGGCCACCCAGTGCTCGCAGTCGCCCCGATTCGCCTGTACCCTGGCCTCGTGGTCGCGCTTGATCTGCGCCCACTCCTTGCGCGCGGCATTGTGCTGCTCGATGCGCTGCTTCAGATCCAGCTGGCGAGCCTGCAGCGCGGGACGCTCCTGTTCCAGCTTCTGGGCGGTGCCCTTCAATCCCACGGCCATGGCGTTGCAGGACTCGACCAGCTCCTTGTCGTCCGATTCCTTCGGACAGCGCTGCGCATGCTCCTGCACCGCACGCTCGAGCCCCTTGTTGGCCTCGTTGTGCTTGTTCACCGCCTCGTTGACCGCACTCGATTCCGCCCGCAGCGCCTGTTCGACACTGTCGAGCTGTTCGCCTTCCTTGGCCAGCTTCTCGGAGACCGGCTGCAGCTGTGCCTGTTCGTCGAGGATCAGGCCCGCTTCCTCCGTGAGCGCCTTCAACTTGAGACGGTCCGCTTCATCGGTGGCTGCTGCGGGGGTGGCAAACCCGCTCAGGAACGCGGCCGACAGCGCCGCTGCAACGTACGAGCTCTTCATTGTCTGTTCTGCTTTTCTCCGCACCCGGCCTGCGCTGCGGAAATCCTGATTGGTTCTTCGATCCGCCCTCGACCGCTGCGGGGTGCCGGTGCGCCTGGCCTTCCCTGATTCCCGGCGGAACCATGGATCCCGGTCGCCGCGCCAGTCCGGAGGGATCACCCGGGACTGTCGGGAAGGGATCACCCGGGACTGTCGGGAAATGGATACGGTCTACCGAGGTACGCATCGTACAAGGTCTCGGGCCTGCCCGCCGTACAATCTCGACGGCCCCCCAGCAGCAGCCATGCGCCGCCAGCGATGCGATAATCGCCTTTTCCCGCGGATATCGCCTCCAAGAAAATGGCCACCATCAGCTATCTGACCACCATCCAGTTCGATTACGGCATCGTCAAGACGGCAGGGGCCGAGTGCCAGCGCCTGGGCATCGCACGCCCGCTGGTCGTCACCGACACGGGCATCCGCGCCACCGGGCTGCTCGACCGCCTGCTGGGCAGCCTAGGCGACGGAATCAGCCACGCGGTGTACGACGGGACGCCGCCCAATCCGACCGAAGCTGCCGTGCTCAACGCACTGGATGCCTATCGCGCGCACAAGGCCGACGGAATCGTAGCGATCGGCGGGGGCTCGTCGCTGGATCTGGGCAAGGCGGTCGCCCTGCTCGCCACGCATCCTGCACCGCTTGTGCAGTACGCGGCCGTGGAGGGCGGCGCCGCGCGCATCACCGCTGCCGTCGCGCCGCTGATCGCGATCCCGACCACGGCCGGCACCGGAAGCGAGGTGGGGCGCGGCTCGGTGATCGTGCTCGGGGACGGGCGCAAGCTCGGCCTGCTGTCTCCGCACCTCCTGCCCAGGGTGGCATTGTGCGACCCGGAACTCACCCTGGGACTGCCTTCGGGATTGACCGCCGCGACCGGCATGGACGCGATGGCCCACTGCATCGAAACCTTCCTCTCGCCACTGGTGAATCCGCCGGCGGAGGCGATTGCCCTGGACGGCCTGGCGAAGGCGAGCGCGTGCATCGAGCGCGCCATGCGCGACGGCCAGGATCGCGAGGCGCGCTGGAACATGATGATGGCCGCCATGGAGGGCGCGATGGCCTTCCAGAAGGGATTGGGCGCCGTGCACGCGCTATCGCACCCGCTCGGCGCGCTGCCCGGGTTGAAGCTGCACCACGGCACATTGAACGCCGTGCTGTTGCCGGCCGTGCTGCGCTTCAACGCGCCCAGCGTCGGCGACAAGATGCAGCGACTCGCCGCCACCATGGGCCTGCCGCAGGGAGCGGACGTTGCACAGGCGATCGCCGGACTCAATGCCCGGCTGGGACTGCCTGCGGGCCTGCAAGCCATGGGGGTGTCCAGGCAGGCGCTGACCGGCATCGCCGAGGCTGCGCCGAAGGACCACTGTCACGGCACGAATCCCCGCAAGGCAAGCGTGGCCGAGTACCTGCAGATCCTGGAAGCCTCGTACTAGCCCGGCGCTCGCGCTGTAGAACGGCCCTTTCGTTGTTCGCTGGGCCCCGGCTTTCGCCGGGGCGACGACACACCAAGGGAGACGAGCCGATCGCCTACTTCACGTCCGCCGCCACCCGCATCTTCACGATGCGGTCGGGATTGGACACCGCGCCGTTGGCCGTGCGGCTGCCCTTCTTGATCATGTCGACGAACTCCATCCCCTTGGTGACCTTGCCCCAGACGGTGTACTGGCCGTTGAGGAAGGGCGCGGCTTCGAAGCAGATGAAGAACTGCGAGTCGGCGCTGTTCGGGCTCGCCGCGCGCGCTGCGCCCACCGTGCCGCGCTCGAACGGCTCGCGCGTGAATTCCGCGGGAATGTTCTGACCGGAACCGCCGGTGCCGTCGCCCCTGGGGTCGCCGGTCTGCGCCATGAAGCCCTCGATCACGCGATGGAAGGCGAGGCCGTCGTAGAAGCCCTTGCGTGTCAGCTCCTTGACGCGAGCGACGTGCTTGGGGGCGAGGTCGGGCCGCAGTTCGATCACCACGCGCCCGTCCTTCAGATCGAGGAACAGGGTGTTCTCGGGATCGGATGCGGCGACGCTGTCGGTGACCATCGGCAATGCCAGCGCAGCGGCGAGCAGGAAGCGAAGCGGTTTCATGTGCATACGTGTGCTGTCGTGGAGAAGCCGGGTAGTCTACAGGCTTACCGGAGCGATACCAGGGGTACCGTCGACTGCGTCCATGCGCTGCAGGTAACATGCGCGGCATGATCCGAACTGGCCCCGTCCGCTCATGAACCGCCCTCTCAGCATCGCCGACCTGCGCAAGGAGTACGCCCGCGAGCGCCTCGACCAGCGCGACGTCGCCCACGACCCGATGATCCAGTTCTCGCGCTGGTTCCAGGAAGCGCTCAACGCCGCCCTGCCCGAGCCGAATGCGATGACGCTGGCGACGGCCGACAGCCGCGGCCATCCCTCCGCACGCGTCGTCCTGCTCAAGGGCTACGACGAGGGAGGCTTCGTCTTCTACACCAACTACGGGAGCAGGAAGGGGCAGGAACTCGAGATCAATCCCAACGCGGCCCTGCTGTTCTTCTGGCTGGAACTGGAGCGCCAGGTGCGCATAGAGGGACGCATCGACAAGGTGTCGCAGGAGGAATCAGACCAGTACTACCAGGTCCGCCCGCTGGGCAGCCGTCACGGCGCGTGGGCCTCGCCGCAGAGCCGGGTCATTCCCGATCGCGAAGACCTGGAGGCGCGCTTCCAGCAGGCCATCGCGCAGCACGGCGATGCGCCGCAACGGCCGACGCATTGGGGCGGATACCGCCTGTCGCCGCACGCCCTGGAGTTCTGGCAGGGACGTCCGAGCAGGCTGCACGACCGTGTCGCCTACACACGCGAGGCGCCGGGGCGCTGGCGCATCGAACGTCTCGCGCCCTGAGAATCGCGCGTCACGCGCGGGTCACGGCCGGGCGCCCGGCGCGTGCTTCTCCAGGTAGTGCTTCAGACACATCTTGAGGGCCAGCACACGCACCAGGTCGCCTGCGTGGCGCGCCTGTTCGATGTCGTCCACGATCATCGCGTGGATGCGCCGCTCGCCCTCCGGGGTATGGATCAGGTAGTTTCCCAGCTCGATCGCCGCCATGGCGGGGATGTGCTCGTGTTCCGCGATGACGAGAATCTCTTCCTCGGTCAGTTCGGACAGCTCGATGCAGTCCTGGATGGTGAGCATCCGTCTCCTCCTGCCGTGCATGTTCCACGTCAGGAGACCGCATCGCGCGTTCCCGCGCCTTGATCCAGCGCAAGGGAAGAGGCGATCGGGACGCGCGCCCGCGGAAATCGCGCGGTCCGCCGCGACGCGGCGGACCGGCCAGGCAGCTATGCGTTACCGGGACGTGTCAGTGAAATGTGCTACTGGGACTTGTTCTCGACGGTCGCCCCGGACAGGTCGCCGCTCCACACGTAACCCTGGACGCGATCGTCCTGATCGAGCTTGATCTGAAGCATCTTGAACGTCGTGTTCGCCCCGCTCGGGATCTGGCCCGCACCGTAGTAGTAGGTCCACACATTGAGCCTCGAGCCGTCCGGCATCACCTCGACTCCGCGCCCATACGGCTGCCCGATCCACTGCGCCACGT
The DNA here is from genome assembly GCA_020854105.1 of Burkholderiales bacterium. Classification (GTDB taxonomy): domain Bacteria; phylum Pseudomonadota; class Gammaproteobacteria; order Burkholderiales; family SHXO01; genus SHXO01. The sequence goes on from JADZGB010000022.1 coordinate 192,839, forward strand.
CCTTGCCGGTGCTCTCGCCCGGCTGCACGCGCGCGGCGAAACTGTTGTAGTCGAAATTGCTGCCTACCTTCATGTTCGATGCGCATCCGGCCACAAACGCGGCGGCGGCAATCGCACCGGCGAGCGAACCAATCCCGTAAGCCATGGATCTCCTCCGTGTGGTTGTCACGACGAACCTCTTCGGAATCCGCGCCGTGCGACGCGCATGCCGACGATTGCGATGCTCAGCCGTGCCCGAACACGACTGTCCTGCTGTGCGTCTGCTTCATCGGCTCGCCGCTGTCGCGTGCCGGCGACCGGTAGCCGCCGATCAGATAGTCGAACGCGGTGACCGCGTCCTGGCTTGCCGGACGGTTGGCAGTGGCGCTCGTGCCTTCCCGTTCGTTGCAGCGACCGCGCCGACGCCTGCAAAGCCCCGATTCTAACGCCGCGCGCCGCCGCGCAGCAGGACAGGCGACGCGGCGCAGTGCGCGTATCATGCCGGCTGCCTCCATCGCGGCCCATATGAATCAGACCGACGAACCAGCTGACCCGATACCCGCGCCGCGTGGCCTGCCCTACTTCGGCTGCATCGCGCCCCTGCGCCGCAACCCGATGGAGTTCTTCCGTCGGATCGCGCTGCGCTTCGGCGGCATCGCGCGGGTGCCGCTGCAGGCCCGACGCAGCCTGTTCCTCGTATCGGAGCCGAAGCTGATCAAGGAACTGCTGCTCGATCATCGCGCGCGCCTGATGAAGAACACGCGCTATCCGGCCATGCAGCGCCTGCTCGGTCAGGGTCTGCTGCTCAGCGAAGGCGAGGATTGGCGGCGGCTGCGCCTGCTCACGCAGTCCGCGTTCAAGCCGACCGAACTGAGACGCCAGGTGAACTGGATGGGCGGCTACGTCGCGCGCTACCTCGAGGGCTGGAAGCGAAACACGGAAAGCGGCGCGGCGCTCGATGCGGAGCTCGAATTCCTGCGGCTCACGCAGCTGCTCGCCGGCATTCTGGTGATCGGCCCGCGCTTCGAGGCAGAGGCGGAGGAGATGTTCGCCATCACCGAGGCGATCAAGAACAGCTGGCCGGTCCCGCCGCGCGGAATCCTGTCCGGGCTGCGCAAACCCTCGCCGGAACGCGCGCAGCGCCTGGAAGCGGCCTGCTCCGACCTGGACCGGCTGGTGCAGCATTTCATCGACCGGCAGCACAAGGCCACCACGGAGGAGGGCGGCATCCTCGGCATGCTGAAGGCCGCTGCCGAGAAGGAAGGGCAGGCGTTCACCGACAAGGAATTGCGCGACCAGGTGGTCACGCTGTTCTTCGCCGGTTACGAGACGTCGGCCGCGTCGATGTGCTGGACGCACTATCTGCTGAGCGCGCACCCGCGGATGCGCGAGCGGCTGCTGCGTGAGGTGGACGAGCAGCTCGGCGGCCGCACCCCCGCCGGTGAGGACCTGGAGCGGCTCGAGTACGTCGAGCGCGTGCTGCAGGAGTCGCTGCGCATCTACTCGCCGATCCATTCGCTGTCGCGCGTGGCGATAGAGGACTGTCCGGTGGGCGGCTTCGTACTGCGCAAGGACTCGACCGCGGTGGTGTCGCTGTACGCGACACACCGGCTGCCGGACTACTGGCCCGATCCGGAGCGCTTCGATCCGGAGCGCTTCACACCGGAGGCCTGTGCGGGCCGCTACGGCCTGGCCTACATTCCCTTCGCGGTCGGACATCGCAACTGCATCGGCGGCACGCTTGCCATGATGGAGGGCAAGCTCATCCTCGCGCAGGTGGCGCAGCGCTACCTCCTGGACCTCGCACCGGGCCAGCGCGTCGAGGCGATGGCGGCAACCACCATGCGTCCGCGGCATGGCATGCGCATGCACGTGCGCGCCCGCGCTGCTCAGAACGGGAGGTAGTCGGACTCGGGCTGCGCCCCGTCCACGGGTACATGCGGAATTCCGCGCAGCTCGTGCGCGAACGCCGCGTCGAGGAAGGCGTCCAGCCACCAGTACACGTCCTGCCGCCTGATCGAGCGGCGCATCGCGCGCATGCGCGCGGCGCACTCCTCCGGCGGCATTGCCCAGGCCCGCCTGAGCGCATCGGCAACGCCCTCGATGTCGTAGGGATTGACCAGCAGAGCGCCGCGCTGCAGTTGCGTCGCGGCGCCCGCGAATTCGCTCAGGATCAGCACGCAATCCTCCTCGATGCTGCACGCGCAGTACTCCTTCGCCACCAGGTTCATGCCATCCTTGAGCGGCGTCACCAGTGCGATGTGCGCGGCGCGATAGTAGGCGAGCAGATCGACCGCAACCAGGCTGCCATACACGTACCACACGGGCACCCAGCCTCCCGGCTTGCTGTACTCGCCGTTGATCTCGCTCACCAGCTGCTCGATCTCGAGCTTGAGCGCCTGGTAGGCGCCGATGTCCTCCCGGCTGGGCACCACCACCTGGATCAGCGACAGCCGCTCGCGCAGTTCCGGAAAACGCGCGAGCGCGTTGCGGAACGCCTTCAGCCGGTGCGGGATGCCCTTCGTATAGTCGAGCCGGTCCACGCCCAGCATCAGCCGCCGATCCGGCAGCAGGCCGTGCAGTTCGTGCACGCGCTGTGCAACTTCGGTACTGGCCGCCCGGCGCACGAACCAGTTGTAGTCGATGCTGATGGGAAAGCTGCCGATGCGCACCCTGCGCTCCGCCACCCGCACTTCGGTCACCGGACCCCGGCCGGTCAGCACGGCCTGCGGCACCAGCGCACGCACGCATTCGCTGAAGTTGCGCCGGTCGCGCTGAGTCTGGAATCCGACGAGGTCGTATTGCAGCAGTGCGTGCAGCAGCGGCATGCGCCACGGCAGCTTTACGAACACGTCCAGCGGCGGAAACGGCACGTGCAGGAAGAACGCCACGCGCGTGTCGGGCAGCAGGCTGCGCAACTCGGCCGCCACGTGCATCAGCTGATAGTCGTGCACCCACACGAAATCGCCTGCACCCGCATGCCGCGCGACCGTTTGCGCGTAGCGCCGGTTCACCTCGCGGTAGGTGCGCCAGTACACGGGGTCGAAGTCGCACAGCGACTGCAGATCGTGGAACAGCGGCCAGATCACCCGGTTGGAGAAGCCGAGATAGAAGTCGCGCACCTCCGCCGCGTTCAACGCGACGGTCGCCATGCGATATCCCGCCTCCGCGCCGGCCTGCTGCGCCGCGCGCTCCACCGCGGGATCCCCGGCGTCCGTGCCCGGCCATCCGATCCAGGTGCCGCCGCGATTGCGCAGCACCGGCAGCAACGCCGTCACCAGTCCGCCCGAGCCCGCGCACGCGTGCCAGCCACCCTGCGCATCGCACGTCAGCACCACCGGGAGCCGGTTGGACACCACCACCAGATTGCGGCTCGCGTGGGGCTGCGCCGCCTGGGTGTCGGAGTTCGCACTCATCGCCGGCCCGTATCAGTGGACAGTTGCATCGAAGTCCAGGCGCCGTTGTAGAATTCGCACGAAGGCCGTGGACTCGGCGCGAGCCGTACCGCGATCCCCTGCCGCGTGCACGGGGACAGGTCGGTCCATCTCGAAGTCATGGCACGCCTCCTGCAGCAGCCCAGCGCCCTGCAATTTCGACCTCGAGCGGACCTTACGTCGATGTGGTTCAACCTGCTGATCGCGGCAATTCTGCTGCTGGCCACGCTGGCAGGTTATCACCTGATCCGTAAGCGCATCATGGGTGACAGTGTTTTGACACCTCCGCCCGAACGCAAACAGGTGTCGAAGGGTTCGCACGAACTCGAGAAGATCATCGCCGCCTACAGGCGCGACGACGCGAATGCCGCACTCCCCGTCGCGGCGAAGGCGGCGCCACTGCAACCCCGGCGCCCCGGCCACGTGCTCGGCGCTCCGCTCGAACTGGCTGCCGCCGCCGATGCACGGACCGCCAGCTCGGCTGCGCACGTGCAGCTGCGAAAGCCGTTCCTGGCGGGCCCGAACCGCCTGCTCTACCTCGTGCTCAAGATCGGCTTGCCCGATCATCTGGTGTTTGCCAACGTGCGGCTCGCGGATTTGGTGCGTGTGGTCAATCCCGCCGCCACGCCGCAGGCACGCGCCCAGCTCGCGCAGACGCGCATCGACTTCACCGTATGCAGTCCCGAGCTCGAAGTCGTCGCGCTGCTCGACATCACCGATGGCAATCGCGCGGACGACGTGCTCAAGCGCCAGCTGGAAGCCCAGCTGACTTCGGGCGGATGCCGCTATCTGCGCATCACGCCCAACGCCATTCCCAAACCTGCACAGATCCGCACCCTGGTCTGCGGTAGCTGACCGGCAACCCACCCCGCTGCTCTGCACCGCTTCGTTCACGAGGGCACCGGCGCGGTTCATTACGGCACCGGCGCGGTTCACGACGGCACCGGCGCGCTTCACGACCACACGGGCGCGTCGCCCATCGCCTGCACGCGCGCGATGAGCCCTGCGGCGTCGTACCACTGCGCGAACAGCTCCGGCCGCTGCAGCGAGTAGAACGAGCCGTTGATTTCGATGGTGGGAAACGCGCGTGAGGCGAACTCCAGTTCGCGCCGCTGCACCAGCCCCTCGGGATAGAACACACCGCGCCAGGGTGCGTAGCGCCAGCCCGATATGCCGATGAGCACGCGTCCAGCCACCGGGCCGTGCCTCAGGAGAGCGCGCGTTCGAGCTGCGGGTCGTTCTTCCATGCGCCCCGGATGTTGAGCGCCGCCAGCGCGACCTGCAGCACGATCAGCGCGTGTGCGCCGTCATGCCATCCCCAGACGACCCGTAGTGCGTTGCCGAGCAGGAAGAACCAGAAGCCGGCACTGCGCCGCCGCCGCGACTGCGAGGCCACCAGCCAGGCCGCCAGCACGGTGACGAGCATGGCCGGCCACTGCAGGGCATCGATCCACGCCATGATCCTGGAAGCGCTCCATCGCTGATCGGTTGGAGCGAGGCCGGCAAGCTCCGTGCCGGTGGCGGCTCAGTCGAGCACGTGCGAAACCAGTCCGTCGGCGAGCTTGGGCTCGAACCAGGTGGACTTGGGCGGCATCACCCGCCCGGCATCGGCCACCGCCATGAGATCCCGCATGCGCGTGGGATGCAGCGAGAAGGCCGCCGCCATCTCGCCGCTGTCCACGCGCCGCTCGAGTTCGCCCAGGCCGCGTCCGCCGCCGACGAAATCGATGCGTCTGTCGGTACGCGGGTCGACGATGCCGAGCACGGGCTCGAGCAGATGATCGGCGAGCAGGCTGACATCGAGGCAGCGCACGGGATCGTCTGAGCGCGCCAGGTCTGCACGAATGCGCAGACGGTGCCAGGCGCCCGCCAGGTACAGGCCGAACTCGCCCGGCCCGGCCGGGCGCACCGCGCCGCCGGCCTGCTCGACGCTGAACGCCTGTCCGATGCGCGCGAGGAATTGCGCTGCCGTCATGCCGTGCAGATCCCGCACCAGCCGGTTGTAGTCGAGGATGCGCATCTGATGATGCGCAAACGCAACGGCGAGAAAACGCTGCGCACTGGCCTGCCCGCGGCGCGCGGCCGCCACGCGCGAGGCAGCGGCGGACCGGTGGTGGCCGTCGGCGATGTACAGCACCGGCATCGCATCGAAGGCGCGCGTCAGCGTCGCGATGGCGGGTGCGTCATCCACCACCCAGATCGCATGCCGCACACCGCCGTCGGCCTCGACGTCGGTGGCCGGAGGCCGCTGCGTCCAGCGCCCCAGGATGTCGTCGACTTCGGGTGCGTCCGGATAGGCGAGCAGCACCGGTCCGGTCTGCGCGTCCAGGGCCTCGATCTGGCGCACCCGATCGTCCTCCTTGTCGGGACGCGTGTACTCGTGCCTGCGGATGCGATTGCTGTCGTAGTCGGCGACCGCGGCCGTCAGCGCGAGTCCGATCTGAGTGTGCGAGGCGGTGCGCAGCCGGTAGACGTAGAAGCACGGGCGTGCATCGCGGCGCAGAACCCCATGCGCGATCATCCCGCGCAGGTTCTCCGCGGCCTTCGCATACACCTGCGGCGCGAACGGATCGGTGTCGGCAGGCAGATCGATCTCCGGTTTGGAGATGTGCAGGAAACTCCAGCGCTTGCCTGCAGCGCGCTCGCGCGCCTCGGCACTGCTCAGAACGTCATAGGGCGGCGCGGCGACTTCGGCCGCATGTTCCGGGGCGGGCCGCAGGCCGGCAAAGGGATGAATGAGCTGCAAGGCAGGTACTTCCGCGCAAAGCCACGATTCTAACCTGCGCTGCGCCGCAGGCAGGGTCCTTGCAGGACGGGCCGCGCAAGCGCCCGATTTCCCTGGAAAATCGGGCGCGAAAGTAGTTGCACGACGACAGCACTGACCATAGGCGTCGCTTTCCATGCTCTCTGCCGCCCAGCACGAACCGATCGCCGACCTGGCACACGTCCTTTCGCGCAGCATCACCGGCCTGCTCCCTCCGTTGCTCGTGCTCGCGCTCGCGCACTGGTGCGGGCCGATCCTCGCCAGGCACCTGCCCACGTCGCTCGCCGGCCTGCGCGTGTGGGGTCCGGCAATGGTGTTGTTCCTCGGCGCCACGCTCGCGCTGACGTTCAACCGGGGGCGCATGGTGGTCGCGGCGCTGTCGCTCGCGGGCGCCTATCTCGCCTACCATCTGCAGTTCCGGCAGGGGATGGATGCATTCACAGGCCGGGCCGTGTACGCAGCAGCCTGCGTGCTGGTGCCGCTCAATCTCGCCGCACTGAGCCTGCTCCATGAACGCGGAATCTTCACCTTCTACGGCATGCGGCGCGTCCTGGCCCTGCTGCTGCAGGCGGTACTCATCGGCTGGATCGCGATGAGCGCACAGACGGAGCTGGTGGACTGGATGTATGCCGCCGCCCCAGGGCTTCCGCTTCCGGCCTCGCCCATCCCGGATGCCGGGTTGCTGCTCATGGCGGCCGGCTGCCTGGTCACCGCCTGGCGTGCGGTGCGCGCGCGTTCGGCACTCGATGCCGGACTGGCCGGGGCGCTGGTGGCGTTCGCGCTCGCCTGTCACAGCGTGCAGCAGCCGCTGCTGTTCGCCGTATACATGGGCGCTGGGGGCGGCGCACTGGCGGTCGCCGTCCTGCAGGACAGCTTCCGCCTGGCATTCCGCGACGAACTCACCGGCCTGCCGAGCCGGCGCGCGCTCAACGAACGCATGATGGCACTGGGCAATCACTACGTCATCGCCATGGTGGACGTCGACCACTTCAAACGGTTCAACGACACGTACGGACACGGACTGGGGGATCACGTGCTGCGCATGGTGTCGGCCAAGCTCGATCGCGTAGGCGGCGGTGCGCGCGTCTATCGGTTCGGCGGCGAGGAATTCGCCATCGTCTTCCCGGGCAAGCGCGTGCATCAGGTATGGCAGCGCCTCGAGAAGCTGCGCCGGCAGATCGCTGCGCATGCGGTGGTGCCGCGGGCGCCGGTACGCGATCCTTCGCGCCAGGGCAGCGGTCCCGCCGACAGCCTCACCGTGCTCGTGAGCGTCAGTGTCGGCGTGGCCGAGCGCAGCGAACGTGCCATGGCGCCTGGCGACGTGCTCGTCGCCGCCGATCGCGCCCTCTACCGCGCCAAGCACAGGGGACGCAACCGCCTGAGCCTGTGACTGCTACGCCCGTCCGGGCAGCGATCGCAGCCGCTTAGAATGGCGGCTGTCCCACTAAGCTATATCCATCGATGAGGATCAAGCTGTCGGCTGCCACCCTGCGCGCGGCACTCCTGTGCGGCGCGCTGGTGCACGCGGCACAGACCCATGCCCAGCCCGCATCCGCCGCCTGGAGCACTCGATGCGACGCCTCGCACTGCGCCGCGAGCACCCGCGTACGCGCGCAAGAGCCGGGCGTTCCCTATGCGTACCAGCTGCGTGTGTCGCGTTACGCCGATGCACGGACGGAACTGGTGCTGCTCACGGGCAATCGCCGGCCGGCGGACGACGCGGCCATTGGCCTGCAGGTGGACGGCAGGCCGGTCGCCGCGCTCGCAGCCGGCAGCGGCTATCGCCGCGTGGGCCGCAGCAACACCTATGTGTTGGGTGGCGACGAAGCCGCGAACCTGCTGACCCGGCTGCGCGGCGCGCAGCAGTTGACGCTCGCGTTCCGCACCTCCACGGGCATCGACGAGACCGTCGCGATCCGTCTCCAGGGGCTGGACGCTGCGCTCGCCAGGATCGGCGTGACCGCACCGCCCGCGCCCGCCGTCGCATCCGCCGCGCGCACGCAGAAGCCGCAGCAGCCCGCGGCCGCCCTTGCCTCGTCGGCCCCGGCGGTGAAGCCCGATCCGGTGAAGTCCGATCCGGTGAAGCCCGATCCGGTAAAGTCCGATCCGGCCAGACCGAAGACGCGCTCCGCGCCTGCCGCTTCCTCTGCGCGGGCCGATACCGTCACCACGCCGCCTGCTCCCACACGATCAACAGCACCGGAGGCGGCAACACGATCTGAAGCGCCGGAGGCGCCGGGCGATGCCCGGCTGCCCGCGGCCGCGCTCGACACGCCGGGTACATCCACCCCGGGTACGTCCCCGGGCACATCCGCCTCGGGTCCGGCGGCGCCGGCGTCCTCCGCGCAGTCTGCCTCCGACGCGCAGCCGGCAAGCGTGCCGCGCCAGTTCGCCTGCCAGGGCAACGAGCCGTTCTGGAATCTGGTGATTGGTGGCGACAACGCACGCTTCGTCTCGCTCACCGCCAGCGGCGACCCGCGCGCGGTGCTGCTGCAGGGCCGTCTCCAGGCCACCGCGCAGAGCACCGGCGCGGCGTACGGCTGGCGCGGGCGCAGCGCCGAGGGCGACAGCTACGGTGCGCTGATCGAGCGGCGCAGTTGCCGCGACAGCATGTCGGACGGTGGGGGCATGACCACCTTCCTCTTCGCCGCGACCGTCGCCGCGCCGGGCGGGCTCACCCTGCAGGGCTGCTGCAACGCGGGCGCGTCGCTCGACAGCAGGGCGGGCGCGCAGGGCGAGCAGTGGGTGCAGCTGAACAGCCTGCGCGGGCGCGCCCCGGACGACTGGAGCCGGCATCTGCCCGACATGCTGCGCGCGATCGATGCCTGCCTGGACCGCACCCCCGGCGCGGACCCCTACGTCACCAAGGCGTGGCCGATGAACCGCGGCATGATGGGCGTGCGCACGCGCAATGCCAGCGTGGGCTGGTTCGAGTGCATCGCGCAGCAGGACGGCCGGGCGATCGAACGTTTCGCGCCGGTCGACGGCGAGGCCGAGCGCGGACCCGACGAGGAGCGCCTGGTGTTCGTGCCCGCAGGTGTTTCCCGCCACGAGGGCAATTGTTTCCGCCACGAGCAGGTGCTGGACGACGCCGGCCGCACGCTCGGGTGGCTGACCACCAACACCTGCTGGCGCGTCCCGGGCGCGCCGGTAGCGAAACGAAGGAAGCCGGACTAGCCGCGCGCCTTGCGCCAGGCTTCGTACTCCGCGCGGGTCTTCTCGTCGGGCGGATAGGTCCCGGGCACGGGCGCACCGGCCCGGATCTTCTCCACCACGAAGGCCTCCAGCGCGTCCAGTTCGGTGCCGGTCCGTGCGACCTCGTCGGCCAGGTGGCGGGGAATGCACACCACCCCGTCGGCATCGCCCACGAGGATGTCCCCGGGCATCACCAGCACCTCGCTGCATGCGATCGGCACGTTCCAGTCCACCGCGAGATGGCGCGCCGGATGGGGCGGAGACGCCGGCCCGCGCGCGTACACCGGCAGTCCGAGCGCCTGGATCGACGCGTAGTCGCGCACGTTCGCGTCCACCACGCAACCGGCAGCACCACGCACCTGCAGGCGTGTCATGTAGATGTCGCCGCCGATCGCCGCGCCATCGACTCCGCGTCCCTCCACCACCAGCACCTGTCCCGGCCGGCAGGCTTCGATCGCCGCGCGCTGGGGGTAGTCCGCACGCGTGACGTTCTCGAACGTCGACAGATCCTCGCGTCCGGGGACGAAGCGCAGCGTGAGCGCCTCCCCTGCCATGCGAAGTCCGGGGTTCACCGCACGCAGCCCCGTGAGACACGTGTTGCGAAAGCCCAGCTTGAACAGCTGCGTGCTCAGCGTCGCGGAGGCGACACGGCCGAGTCGCTCCAGGGTGTCCGGTGCCAGTACGGGCAAGGCTGCATTCATCGTCGGTCTCCTCCGAATCCAGTAGTGCGAGCCGGGCATTCTAGCGGCGTGCAGGCGCCTATAATCGCGGCGTGAACCCGACCCAGTCCCTGGCACTGCCTGTGACGCATGCGCTGCGCTCCGACGGCCGATCGCGCGCCGCCTGTCCGGCGTGCGAGGCGTTCGGCAGCCGACTCTAACCACCTGTCCCGCTGATCATGAATCTGGCACAAGGCTTCGACTACATCATCGTGGGGGCCGGCACTGCCGGCTGCGTGCTCGCCAACCGGTTGTCGAAGGATCCCGCCACACGCGTGCTGCTGGTCGAGGCGGGCGGCAAGGACGACTACTTCTGGATCGATATCCCGGTAGGTTACCTGTACACCATCGACAACCCGCGTACGGACTGGTGCTACCGCATCGAGCCCGACCCGGGATTGAACGGCCGCAGCATCGGTTATGCGCGCGGCAAGGTGCTGGGCGGCTGCTCCTCGATCAACGCCATGATCTACATGCGCGGCCAGAAGAGCGACTACGAGCACTGGGTGGATCTGGGCAATCCCGGCTGGTCGTGGGAGGAGGTGCTGCCGTACTTCAAGCGCACCGAGGACTACCAGCACGGCGCCGACGCGCTGCACGGAGCGGGCGGCGAGCTGCGCGTGGAGGAGCGGCGCGTGAGCTGGGAGATCCTGGACGCCTGGCGCGATGCGGCCGAGGAATGCGGGATCCCGAAGATCCCGGAGTTCAACCGCGGCGACAATTTCGGCAATGCCTACTTCCAGGTGAACCAGCGCCGCGGTGTGCGCTGGAGCGGCACCAAGGCCTTCCTGCGGCCGGTCCGGCACCGGGCCAACCTCCGCGTGCTGACCGAGACGCACGTGAACCGCGTGCAGATCGAGGTGCGCGACGGACACAGGCGTGCGACCGGCGTCGAGCTGCGCACGCGCGAGGGCGTGCACACCGTGCAGGCGCGCCGCGAAGTGGTGCTGGCGGCCGGCGCCATCGGCTCGCCACAGATCCTGCAGCTCTCGGGCGTGGGTGCACCGGCCGTGCTGCAGGCGTGCGGCATCACGCCGCTGCACGAGCTGCCCGGCGTGGGGGAGAACCTGCACGATCACCTGCAGATCCGCATCGTCTACAAGGTGCACGGCGTGAAGACCCTGAACCAGCGTGCCAACTCGCTCCTCGGCAAGGTCGGCATGGGACTGGAATACCTGTTCTTCAGAAGCGGGCCGATGACGATGCCGCCCTCGCAGCTGGGCGCGTTCGCGCGCAGCGACCCCTCGCAGCCCTCGCCCAACATCGAGTGGCACGTGCAGCCGCTGTCGCTCGACAAGTTCGGAGATCCGCTGCATCCCTTCCCGGCCATCACGCCCTCGGTGTGCAATCTGCGGCCCACCAGCCGCGGCCACGTGCGCATCAGGAGCAGGGATCCGGCAACCTATCCCGCCATCACCATGAACTACCTGTCCACCGAGGCGGATCGCCGGGTCGCGATCGATTCGGTGCGCATGACGCGACGAATCATGGCGGCCAGGGCACTGGCGCGCTACCGCCCGGAGGAGTGGAAGCCCGGAGCGCAGCTGCAAAGCGACGAGGATCTGCTGAAGGCAGCGGGCGATCTCGCCACCACGATCTTCCACCCCGTGGGGACCTGCAGGATGGGCCCCGACAGCGATGCGGCTGCAGTGGTGGACGGCAGACTGCGCGTGCGCGGGGTGGATGCACTACGCGTGATCGACGCTTCGGTCATCCCGCGCATCACCTCGGGCAACACAAATGCGCCCACCGTGATGATCGCCGAGCGCGGTGCCGAGATGATCCTCGCGTCGGATCGCCCCGCGTCGGATCGTCCCGCGTCGGATCGCTAGGAGCCGGTTGCCACGGATCGGGGCGGGGCGAAGCGCCCGGGGTCGAGAGCGCGTACCAGCGCATCGGGCAGCAGAGCCGGCGTGCCGTCGATCAGATCAGCCAGCAGTTCGCCGCAGATCGGCGCCGTAATCAGCCCGCGCGAACCGTGCGCGAGGCTGGCAAACAGCCCGGGGCGAGGGCTGCCGTCCGCGCCGTACACCGCGCCGGCGAGCGGCAGGTAATCCGGACTGACACAGCGCAGCCCCGCACGCCCCGCGACCACAGCGGACGGCACGCCGGCGGTGCGCAGCGCCTCGTGCAGCACCGGCACCAGTGCACGCAGCACCTCCAGGTTCTCCGCATTGTCCGCGTCGCGCGCCGCGCTGTCCGCGCTGCGCTCGAAGGTGGCGCCAGTGATCAGCATGCCCAGGCGCGGCGGTGCGACATAGCGCTCGCCGCACACGACCGCCCGCAGGGCGGCGCCGGGCGGTGCCGGCAGCATCGTCACCTGTCCCCGGTTGAGCCGCAGCGGCAGATGCGCCGCCTGCTGCAACGCCAGTGCCTCGCCCGCGTTCGCGAGCACCACCACGTCCGCCGGGTCGGCGCCGGGGCCGGCGATGTCCAGGCGCCAGCGATCGAGCTCGCGCGTGATCGCGTGCACGTGCACGCCGGTGCGTACGCGCACCCCCGGTGTCGCGGCGAGCGCCTCGCACAGCGCAGGCGGATGCACCCATCCCCCGCGCGGAAACACCACGCCACCGCCGGGCAGCGGCACGCCGGCCAGCGCCTGCGCCTGGTCGCGGTCCACCGGATGCAGCAGTGCCGCGGGCCAGTTCAGCCGTGCCAGCGCCGCCTGCCGGCGGCCCTCCGCGTCGTCGAAGGCCAGCTGCAGCAGCGGCGCATCCGACCACGCGACGTGATCGCACGGCAGCAGACGGCGCAGTGTGCGCAGGCTGTGCTGATAGCCGCTGCCAGCCAGCTGACTCAGGGCAGCGTCCTGGCCGCTCAAGCGCGCGTACAGCATGCCCTGCGCATTGCCGGAGGCGCGCGAGGCGAGGTGCGAATCCCGCTCCAGCAGATCGACTTCCCAGCCGCGGCGCGCAAGGCCGGCGGCCGCCGCGCAGCCCGCCAGCCCGCCGCCCACCACGACCGCGCGGCCGCAGGAAGCAGCACGGTGCACGCCGGCGTCGCCCCGGCGTGCACCCACGAGCATCTCGCGCTTCGAACCGAAGCCCGCCTCCTTGCGTACGGCAAAGCCGGCAGCATCCAGCGTGCGCCGCACCGCACCCGCACAGCTGTAGGTGGACAGGGTCGCGCCGGGTGCGCTGAGGCGCGCGACCGTCTGCAGGAGAGGCACCTCCCACAGTTGCGGGTTGCGCGCGGGCGCGAAACCGTCGAGGAACCACGCGTCCACGCCTGCACGCAGCCGCGGCAGCGTCTGGCGCGCATCGCCCACGAGCAGCGTCAGGCGCACGCGCTGCGGCGCGAAATCGAAGCGATGCCAGCCGGGGGCCAGTGCACCGTACCGGGACAGCAGCCGATCGCTCCATGGAAACAGTGCCGGCCACAGCGCGAGCGCTCGCTTCAGGTCGCCCGCGGACAGGGGATAGAGCTCGGTGCTGACGAAATCGAGCTGCGCGCCGACGGGCGCAACCGACTCGAACAGGCGCCACGCGCAGAGGAAGTTCAGGCCGGTGCCGAAGCCCGTCTCCGCGATCACGAAGCGTCCGGCGCCAGGCAGCCGGGCGAGGCGCTCGGGCAGACGATTGCCGTGCAGGAACACGTGGGCGGTCTCGTCGGGCCCGCCATCGCGAGAGAAGTACACGTCGCCGAACCGGCGCGAGCGAGGCTGGCCGTCGTGCCAGTCGAGCGTTTCGTGGCTATCCATGAGCTGTTGCGGCCGCAGACGCGCGATGCGAGACCAGGGCGGTCGTGCGAGCCGATGCGCGAGCGACGAGGGGAGAGGCCGTCCGCTCGCGGGAGCGAGGCCTTGGAGGGAGAACCGCCACCCGGCGGCAGGCACGCGCGCGCCGGGCGGGGATTGCCGCAGGAATCAGCCCGGCGCTCGCGGCGCCAGGCGCACACCCGCCGCTTACTTGAGGTGCGCGTTGACCAGCTTGGTCATCTCGAACATCGACACCTGCTTCTTGCCGCCGAACACGGGCTTGAGCCTGTCGTCGGCATTGATCATGCGCTTGTTGGCCTTGTCCTGCAGGCCGTGCTTCTTGATGTAGTCCCAGATCTTCTTGGTGACTTCGGTGCGGGGCATCGACTTGTCGCCGACGACCGAAGCGAGATCGGCGCTGGGCGTCATGGCCTTCATGAACGCGGGATTCGGCGCGCGCTTGGCACCGGACTTCTTCGCTGCGCTCTTCTTGGCGGGGGCCTTCTTGGCGGCGACTTTCTTGGCGGGAGCCTTCTTGGGAGCGGCCTTCTTTGCGGCCGTCTTCTTGGCCGGGGCTTTCTTGGCAGCTGGTTTCTTCGCAGCGGTCTTTTTGGTCGCCTTCTTGGCTTGTGCCATCGTCATGTCTCCAAAGGAATGTCTCGAGTAGAGAGCGAATTGCCATGCGGCGAGCAGAGGATGCACAAGTGTGAGAGAGGAGTCAATGACTATGTGCTCTGGAAATGGCTCTGGGAAAGACAGTGCGGCATTTTTCCATCAGCCCGATGCGAAAAACGCTTTCTCATAGGGGAAAGACCGGGGTGGAGGGGGCGCCTGCGGCGCTCCCCGATGCTCGCTCAGCGCTGCGCGCGCTCCTCCACGACCAGGGCATCGACCACCGTGCAGCCTTCGCCCCGTGCACCGACGATTACCGGATTGAGATCGACACTGGCCACGCCCGACTCCGCAAAGGCCATCATCACGCCGACGGTCACCGCCACCTGGCAGAACGCGTCCACGTCCAGCGGGGGCTCGCCGCGCACGCCTTCCAGGAGCGGCGCGATGCGCAGGCGGCCCAGGGCGGCGCGCACGTCGTCGCTGCTGAACGGCGGGAGCAGCAGCTGCACGTCGGGCATCGCCTCGACATACTTGCCGCCGTCGCCGATCACGACCACCGGCCCGAACACCGGGTCGAGGTGGGCGCCGATCATCAGCTCGCGCTGGCCCCGCACCATGCGCGCGAGGAGCACCCCTTCCCGGCGCGCATTGGTCAGGCGCAGCGTCCGGTCGAAATCGCCGAAGGCCGTGTGCAGCGCCTCCACATCGCGCACGCCCAGCCGCACCAGTCCCAGTTCCGACTTGTGCGGCACGTCGGCCGAGCACGCCTTCACGGCCAGCGGCACGCCCAGCTCGGCCATGGCCGACTCCGCCTCCTCGACCGAGTAGCACAGGCGGTGTTCGACCACCGGTATCGCGTGCCGCTGCAGGATCGCCAGGCTGTCCGCCTCGTTCAGCATGCGCGTCTCGCCCGTCGCGCGACGCGGCATGGGCGGAGCCGAAGGCGGCAGCGCATGCATGCGCTGCATCAGATCCATGTGCGAGAGGTACTGCGCGAGGGCGGCCACCGCCTCGCTCTCGGTGGTGAACACCGTCAGGCCCTGAGCCTTGAAGCGGGCGGCGATGGAGGCCTGCGGCACGGCCATCACGATCGGCTTGCCGGTGCGCCTGGCGAATACGGCCGAGTCGCTGGCGAAGGCGTCCACGTCATAGCCCTGGCCGGCGACCGGGATGCCGATCAGGAACGCGTCCGCCGCAGGGTCGCGCGCGATTACCGGGAGGATCTGCCCGAACAGCCCGCTGTTGGTGAGCAGTGCGGCCGTGATGTCCACCGGATTGGTGGTGGTGGCGAAGCTCGGCAGGATCCTGGCCAGGCCCTCGCGCGTCTCCTGTGCGAGCCGGGCCACCGGCAGGTCGTGCTGGGTGGCGGCGTCGGCCGCCTGCACGCAGGTGGCGCCCGAGTTGCTGACCACCACCAGCCGCCGGCCCTTGGGCTTCCAGCCCTTCAGGTACAGCTCGGCGGCATCGACCAGTTCGCGCGTGTCGCGGGCGCGCCAGATGCCGTGCCGTGCCAGGAAGGCCTCGACCACACGATCCTCGTTGGCCAGGGCCCCGGTGTGCGACTGGGCGGCGGTCTGCCCTGCGGGCGTGCGCCCCGACTTGAGTGCGATCAGCGGCAGGCCTCGCCCGCACGCGATGCGCGCCGCTTCCTCCAGTGGCGCCGGATCGCGGATGGTCTCCAGGTACATCAGCAGCAGCTTGAGCTCCGGATCCTCGGCCATGACGCAGGCCAGTTCACCCACCGTGACGTCGCAGTCGTTGCCCGTGGCGCTGGCATAGCGCACTCCTAATCCGCGCTGGCGCAGCAGGGCGTAGGGCACCACGCTCATGGCGCCGCTCTGGCTGATGACGCCGATCGGCCCGTCCTTCGCCTCGGTCTCCAGGAACATGGTGGAGAAGCTGAGGATGGCGCCGGTGGCCATGTTCGCCAGCCCCTGCGAGTTCGGACCCACCACGCACATTCCGCTTGCCCTCGCGCGTTCGGCCATGCGCGCCTCCTTCGCCTTGGCGGCCGGGTCGGCCGTCTCGCCGAATCCCGAGGCCATGACGATGGCGACCTTCACGCCGCGTGCGGCGCAATCGTCCACCGCCTGCACGGCGAGGTCGTCCGGCACCGCCACGATGGCCACCTCGGGCGCCTCCGGCAGCGCCGCCAGGCTCTCGAAGCAGCGAAAGCCCTGTGCGTCCTTGCGCTTGGGGTTGATCGGGTAGACCCGGCCCTTGTAGCCGAACTTCGACAGGTACAGCAGCGGGCGGCCGCCGATCTTGTTGGGATTCTCCGAGGCGCCGACGAGGGCGATGGAGCGGGGGTTCAGGACGCTGCGCAGGGCGGCACGAGGATAGTGAGCCATGGGAATCGCTTCAGGAGGTGGTCTTTTCGAAACGCGGCACGAGCCGGTCCGCGATGCGGGCGAAGCGGCACTGCACACGCTCGCCGATGCGCAGGTCCTGCTCGGCATGCGCCATCACACGGAAGCCCTCGTCGGTGTCGACCAGCGCGATGACGTACGGGGCGAAGGCGCGCAGTTCCTCGCTCGGAGCGCGGGTGATCAGCGTGAGTGCATGCACCGTGCCCCGGCCGCCCGCCTGCCGCTGCTGCGGCGCGCCGTCGCCACAGCACGGGCAAAACGTGCGCCGGAAGTACCAGACGGCGCTGCATGCCGGGCAGGCCTGGTAGGCGAGGCCTTCGGTGTTCTGGGTCCAGTCTTGGATGGTCATGGGGGGTGAGTGGTGATTGGTGAATTCGTGATTGGTAGCGTCATCCCGGCGCAAGTCGAACTGTGTCCGTCACCCCGGCGCAAGTCGGGATCCGCGCGTCAGTCCCTCGCGAGTATCAAACTCACATGCGAGGACAGCACGCCGCCGTCGCCGTGCAGCATGGCTACCGACGCGTCCTTCACCTGCCGCGCACCCGCCCGGCCGGTCATCTGCAGGTGAGTCTCCACCAGATGCGCCATCGCTCCGCCGCAGCCGCAATGTCCGTAGGACAGCAGGCCGCCGTGGGTGTTGAGCGGGCGTTCGCCCTCGTGCGAGAAATGGCCCGCGCGGGCTCGCCCGCCGGCCTGGCCGCGCGGCGCCAGCCCGAGTTCCTCGAGCAGGATGGTGAGCGTGATGGTGAAGCTGTCGTAGATCGCGAGGTAGCGCACGTCGCCGTTGGTCACGCCGGCTGCCGATTTCGCGCGCTCCATCGACGCCGCGGCCCCGAACTGCGTGAGGCTGGGCGCGGCGGTGACGTGCTGGTGAGTATGTGCCTGTCCGGTGCCGCGGATGCGCACCGCGAAGTCGTTGACGCGCTCGCGGCTGATCAGGAAGGCCGCACCGCCATCGGACACCGGGCAGCAGTCGAGCAGCTTGAGCGGCGCCGCGACCGGCTTGGACGCGAGTACGTCGGCCACCGAGACCAGGTCGCGGAACTGCGCGCCGGGATGCATCGATGCATGGCGGCGCATGAGCACGGCGAGCTCGGCCAGATCCTCCTCGGTCGTGCCGAACTCGTGCATGTAGCGCGAGGCCACCAATCCGTAGTAGGCGGGGATGGTGGGCCCGAGCGGCACCTCGTAGACGGGATGGCCGATCTGAGCGAGCGTCTGCACCGCCGCATCGCGCGTCTGGCCGGTGAGCCGGTTCTCGCCCGCCACCACCAGGATGTTCCTCGCGACGCCCGCCTCGATCAGGTGATGCGCCAGCATCACCATGCCGAAACCGGTCGCCCCGCCCATCTGCATGCCGTGCGCGTAGACTGGATCGAGCCCGAAGTGCTCGACGAACACGGTCGAGAGCATCAGGTGCGGGAAGGTCGTGGAGTAGCCGCAGATCAGGCCGTCGACTTCCTTGCGCGTGAGTTGCGCGTCGGCCAGCGCCGCGGAGGCCGCCTCACTCATCAGGTCGAGGGTCGACTTGCCCGGGTGCTTTCCGTATGGCGTGAGGCCTATGCCGGTGATGTAGCTCATGGTCGTTTACTCTGAAAGGCTTCTGCCACGGACGACGCAGAGGGCACGCAGAGCAACCAGCCTGCCCTCGAATCTCTCCGTGTTCTCTGTGCTCTCTGTGGCAAAGTTTATTAAACCGTCGCTACCGGCGTGGCCGGCGATCCGACCGCACCGGGCAGTCGCAGCGGCGGCGCCGTTAGCAGGAATCTACTCCGCCTGGCCTTGCGCAGCCAGGCAGCAAGTTCCGCCAGGTACCAGATCTCGCCGAGGTTCACGCCGAGCTTGAACAGGCAGTGCTCGTGGATCGGCAAGTAGGCACAGCGGTCGCCCATGCTGGTGGGCGGATGCGCCTCGACCGCGTAGTTGTCGGCGATCAGCGCGCACAGCCCGCTGTCGGTGATCCATTGCAGCAGCTTCTGATCGCGGCCGTCCAGCGCGGCGCAGGAAGTCTCGAGCTTGTGCTGGTCCGGCTTTTTTTCCATCTCCAGCAGCATCTGCGAGAAGTTGGTATGCAGGCACACCATGTCGCCTTGCTCCACCACGACCCTGTCGGCGTCCATGATGCGCATGAGCTGGTCGTAGCCGACGATGGCGTGATCGCGGCCCACGTGCGCGTGCAGATCGATCATCACCGCGCGGCCCTGAATGCACTTCACCGCCATGTTCTCCACGCCCAGCGCCTTGGCGCGTGAGGTGGACCTGGCCGGCACCTGGCCGATGGCGCCGGCATCGTCCGGATCGGTCGGTCCGACGACGTGTTCGCCCGGACGGAAGCCGTTGTAGTACACCGGCTCGGGCACGCCGTCGCCGTTGGCGTCGAACAGCTGTCCGACGTGGGCGAGGCTGTCCCACTGCGTCGAGTACTGCAGATGCATGATCACCGCATCGTCGTTGATCACGTCGGTCAGGCTCGGATTGTCCATGCCGAGCTGGTAGTTCATGTTGGCCTTGCCGTTGCGCAGCGTGGGGCGCAGCACGGGCGGGTGGCGGCGCGGGTTGAGCACGTTGCCGCCAGGGTAGTCGAGCGGCAGGCTGAGGCAGAAGGTCAGCCCCTCCTTCACTTCGGCGATGCCCTGTCTCACCTTCTCGGGAGTGAGCAGATTGAGCCGTCCCAGTTGATCGTCGGGACCGAAATCACCCCAGGTGGAACCTTCGGGACGTTGCTTCCAGCGCTTGGAATCAGCCATGGTTTCTTCTCCTCCCTTGTTCGTGATTCTTCATTCGTCATCCCGGCTTTCGCCGGGGCGTCGAGCGGTTTGCAAATCAGTGCCCCAGGTAGATCCGCTGCAGCAGATCGCTTCCCTGTATCTCCTGGGTGCTGCCCTCGCCGCCAATGCGGCCGGTCTCCACCAGGTAGCAGTAGTGTCCGTGGCGCAGCGCCCTCTCGACCAATTGTTCCACGAGCAGCACCGCCATGCCGTCGCGGCACAACTGTGCGGCGACTTCCAGGATACGGTCGATCACCAGCGGCGCCAGTCCCGCCGACGGCTCGTCGAGGATCAGGAGCCTGGGCTCGCCGATCACCCCCTGCGCCACGGCCAGGATCTGCTGCTGCCCGCCGCTCAGGCGCGACGCGAGCTGATGGCGTTTCTGCGCCATCTCGGGAAACATCGCATAGACGCGCGCGAGCTTGCTGCGGTCGCCGCGCGGATTGCGCGCGTAGGTGCCGATCAGCAGGTTGTCCTCGACGGTCAGGCTGTGGAACACCCGGTGGCCCTCCAGCACCTGCACCAGACCGACGCGCACGATGTCGCGCGGCGTGGCGGCGCCGATGTCGCGACCGGCGTAGCGTACGCTGCCGGCGCGCTTGGGAATCAGGCCCGACACGGCATGCAGGATGGTGCTCTTGCCCGCACCGTTGCGGCCGAGCAGGACGACGAACTCGCCGGCGCGCACGTCGAAGGACACACCGTGCACGACCTCGGCCTTGCCGTAGGCGACGTGCAGACCGTGCACTTCGAGCAGGGATTCGGCGGGACGTTCCACCTCAGGCTCCCAGATACACGCGGATCACCTCCGGGTCGGCGCGCACCTCGGCCGGCGTGCCGTGCCTGATCATGCGGCCGAGGTCGAGAGTGGTCACGCGGTCGCAGATGCGAAACACGAAGTCGGTGTGGTGCTCGACCAGCAGCACGCCGATGCCGCAGTCGCGCATGATGCGGATCACCGTCCCCAGGTGCCCGATCTCGGTGCTGGTCAGGCCGCCGGCAGGCTCGTCGAGCAGGATGAAGCGCGGGCGGCCGGTGAGCCCGCGCGCGATCTCGAGGAAGCGCTGCTCGGCGTGTTCGAGCAGATTGGCGCGGCGATCGATCACGTGCCCGAGGCCCACACCCTGTAGCAGGTCGATGGACCGTGTACGCAGCGCCCGGTCCTCGCGGCGTGCGCCGGCCAGCGCCAGCGCGGAGGCGACGAAGCCGCTGCGGGTATCGCGCCAGCCGCCGATCATCGCGTTCTCCAGCACCGACAGCGAGGGCAGCAGACGCGGCTTCTGGAAGGTGCGCGCGACGCCGAGCCTGGGGCGCTCCTGCACCGGGCGCCGCGACAGATCTTCGCTGCCGAGCAGGATGCGGCCCTGGTCGGGCCTGTAGTAGCCGGAGAGAAGATTGAGCAGCGTGGTCTTGCCGCTGCCGTTCGGCCCGATCAGGCCGTGCACCTCGCCGGGCAGCAGCTCGAGCGAGACTTCGGACAGCGCGGTCACGCCGCCGAAGCGCTTGGTGATGCGCTCTGCCTGCAATGCGGCGCTCATCGCTGTCCCGCCTTGATGGCGTCGGTCAGCCGCTGCGGATGGGGTGCGATCGGCATGCTCTCGATGCGGCGCGGGCGCAGACGCTCCATCGCGATCTGGAACAGCCGGCCGATGCCTTCGGGCAGCAGCAGCACGACGAGCAGGAGCAGCAGGCCGTAGAAGAAGTTGCCCAGCTTCGCCAGCGGCGCGGACAGTTCCGGCAGCGCCGTGAGCACCACCGTGCCGAGGAAGGGACCCAGAATGCTGCCGCGTCCGCCGATGATGATGCAGACGAAGAAGAACATGCCCAGTTCGAACAGGAAGGTGTCGGGTGTGATGTAGCTCTGGATCACCGCGAACAGCGCACCGCCCAGGCCGGCGGTGAGGCCGCTGAAGACGAAGGCCGCGAGCTTCGCGTGCAGCACCGGAATACCCACCGCCTGCGCGGTGACCACGCTGTCGCGCACGCAGATGAGTCCCCGGCCCCACATGAGGCGTGCGACGTTCCAAGTCAGCAGCGTCACCAGCGAAGCCACCGCGAGGATCAGCCAGTAGTTGCCGGCAGGCGTGTCGAACGGTTCCGGGAAGGTTGGTACCGACAATCCAAGGCCGCCGCCGGTGAGGCCATCGAGCGCCAGCACCAGCTCGGTGACGATGAGAGCGAAGGCGAGCGTCGCCATGGCGAAGTAGAAGCCGGGCAGACGCAGCGACGGCAGGCCGAGCAGGAATCCGCAAAGCGCACCCAGCGCGCCCGATGCCGCGAGCGCGATCCACGGATCCACGCCGTGCGTGCCGGCGACGATGGCAAAGCCGTAGGCGCCAATGGCGAGCAGGCCGACGTGCCCGACGGAGAGTTGCCCGCTGAAGCCGACCACGAGATTCAGGCCGGCGATCAGGATCCAGTACGCGCCGATCAGCGCAGCGAGGTGCAGCTGGTACTGGTCACCCGCCCAGAAGGGCAGCGTAGCGAGCGCGGCCGCGGCGGCGGCGAATGCGAGGGGGTGCTTCACGTCAAGGACAAGAGCGGTTGACACGGAGGGCACAGAGGAAAAAGAGAGAGCAACGAGAAAGAATGCTCGTGTGACCCAGCCAGGCCTCGTCCGTCGATCCGGCTTTTCTCCGTGTTCTCCGTGCCCTCTGTGGCAAATGCTTTCATGCTTTCATCACACCGGCCGCACGTTGCGCGTGCCGAACAGGCCCTCCGGCTTGAGCAGCAGCACCACCATCAGCAGTCCCACCGAGATGGTCTGCTGGAACTCTCCGCCGACGTAGTAGGTGGCGATGCTGCTCAGGATGCCCAGCGCGGCGCCGCCCACCAGGGCGCCGACGTTGCTGCCGAGGCCGCCGACGGCCAGCGCGATGAAGCCGTTCAGCGTAAGCGTGAGGCCGAGCGCGAAGTAGGCGAAGGTGAGCTGGCCCGCGGCAAAGCCGGCCAGGCCCCCCATCGCACCGGCCATCACGTAGGAGAGCATGCGGATGCGGTCGGTCGGGATGCCGCGTGCGCGTGCGGCGAAGATGTCCTCCGACATCGCCACGAACAGCTTGCCGTACAGCGTGCGCCGGTAGAAGACCTCGAGTCCGATCGCCAGGCCGATGGCGACGATCACCGGCAGCCAGTACTTCTGGTCGAGCAGCCCCGCACCGAAGTCCTGCGGGATCACGCGCGGGAAGGGCCTGGGCTCGGTACCCCACCACAGCGCGATCGCCTGCTGGACCATGGTGGCGAGCGCGAGCGTGCTGAGCAGCCACAGATGCTCGTCGCTGCGCGCGAGCACGCGGCGGATGGCCACGATGTCGGTGAGCAGGCCGAAGGCGCCTCCGACGACGACGGAGCCGATCAGTGCCAGCGGGACGGGCAACCCGAGCACCTGCATGAACCAGGCACCGAACACCCCGCCGAGCATGGCGGTGTGGCCCGCGGTCACGCTCAGCACCTTCGAGGTGGAGAACATGACGTTGTAGACCAGTGCGGCGGCGGCGTACAGCGCGCCCGTGGCGAGTCCGGCGATCAGGGCGGAGAGCATGTACTACTTCGCCGCGCGGTACGCTCCGTCCTTGAAGCTGTTCGCCTGATTCATCACGATCTGGTGATCGGGAAACCCATTGCGCTGCTGGGCGCTCCAGGAGTAGGTCGCGTACACCCCGGGTAACGCCCGGGTGTTCTCCAGCGCCCTGCGGATGGCCTTGGGATCGGTGCCGCCGGCCTGCTTCACCGCATGCTCGACGATCTTGACCGTGTCGTAGCCGAGCGCGACCCACCACAGCATGTAGTCGATCTCGCCCTTGCCCATCTTGCCGTGCAGCTTGTCGATCAGCGCCTGCGTGGCCGCCGGCAGCCTGCCCTTGTCGTCGTAGGTCGTGCTGACATAGCCCGCCGCCACCGCGTTCCCCCAGTACTCGGGCTTGTTGACCAGCTCGCGGATGGCAGGGGCCATCAGCGCGGGATGGCCGACGATCGGCACGTTCCAGTCCATGTCGCCGCGCGTGTTGAGCAGGCGTGCGAGCAGGCCGGTCGCCGCCGACCACGGCATGACGACGTCGGCGCCGGCGGCCCTGGCCTTGTTCACCTCGTCGGTGAGATCGGTCTTGTTCGGGTCGACGAGGACGCTGTAGACCGGCTTCACGCCCGCCTTCTCCAGCAGCTCCGCCGCCGTCTTCGCACTCGACGTGCCGTAGCCGGAGGTATCGCCGATCACCGCGATCTTCCGGCGCTTGATGACGTCGAGCGCGTAATGGTTCGCCGCCTCGATCCACTGGCGGTTGGTGTTGATCGCGCGGAACGCGTTCGGATACTTCTTCGGGTCGACCAGTTCGTCGACACTGCCGATGATCAGGTTCGGAATGCCGGCACGGGCGAGAATGGGCACGGTGGCCAGCGACTCGCCCGAGTTCACCGGACCGATGACGACGTGGACCTTCTCGGTGAAGGCCAGCTGCTTGGCGAGGTTGACCGCCTTGGTCGGATCGCCCGCCGTGTCGCGGGTGACCAGTTCGAGCTTGCGGCCATTGACGCCGCCGGTCCTGTTGATCTCCTCCACGGCGAACTGCACGCCCTGGTTCTCGGCGATGGCGGCCGACGACAGCGGCCCGGTCAGCGACGACAACCAGCCGATGCGGATCGGCTCCTGGGCAAATACGCCCGTAGCCCACGCGAGGGCGACGGCGGCGGTCCCGAGCAGCACGCGCCGCAGCGACATCTTCATCTCTCCCCCTTTTCGAGACGGGTGGTTATTATTTCTGAAGCGAGGCATCATCCGAGACGGACGCGCGGCTTGTCAAGGAATCCGTCGTCGTGCCGACGGATGAAAGGCTGCCCCGGAATGCTTTGATCCGGGGCGGGATCCACGCTCGTACCGCTGGATTCCGGCTCGCGCCGGAATGGCGGCAGTTCGTCGTACCGGTGAAAACCGGATATCCATCGTCGTCCCGGCGAACGCAGGGACCCAGCGACAATCGAGAGCTGTACGACAATCCATGAACGCTCCAACCGCATCAACCCACGACCGCCCAGGTTCAACATGACCAGACCAACCCTCCGCATCGGTGGCGGCTCCGCCTGGTGGGGCGACCGCGTCGAACCCGCCGCGCTCAACGCCGAGAAGGGCGATCTCGACTACCTGTGCTTCGAGACCATGGCCGAGGCCACGATCTCCGCCGCGCAGGTGCGCGCGCGCCGCGACCCGGGCTTCCCCGGCTACGACACCTATCTGGACGACCGCATGCGCGCGGTGCTGCCGCATTGCCTGAAGCGCGGCACGAAGATCATCAGCAACCAGGGCTGGATCAACCCCGAGGGCGCGGCGCAGCGCATCGTGCACTGGCTGCGCGAGTTCGGCGCGCGCAGGGTGAAAGTGGCGGCAGTGTCCGGCGGGCTGATCACCGATCGCGTGCTGCAGCTGACCGATCGCATCCTGGAGAACGGCCAGCCGACCGCGACGCTGCAATCGAATCTCGTGTCGGCCGAGGTCTATCTCGGCGCCGAGCCGATCGTCGAGGCCCTGCAGCAGGGCGCGCACATCGTCGTGTCCGGCCGCGTCGCCGATCCGTCGATCTTCATGGCGCCGATGATGTACGAGTTCGGCTGGAACGCGCTCGACCACGTGCGCCTCGGCGCCGGCAACGGCCTCGGCCACCTGATGGAGTGCGGCGCCCAGGTGACCGGCGGCTACTTCGCCGATCCCGGCTTCAAGGACGTGCCCGAGCCGTGGAACTTCGGCTTCCCGATCGCCGAGGTCGAGCCCGACGGCAGCGCCGTGCTCACCAAGGTCGCCGGCACCGGCGGCGCCGTGACGCTGCAGACGGTGAAGGAGCAGATGCTCTACGAGGTACACGACCCGGCCAACTACCTCACGCCGGACGTCGTCGTCGACTTCACCACCACGCAGCTCGAGCAGATCGGACCCGACCGCGTGCGCGTGACGAAGATCTCCGGCAAGCCGCGCACGCCGACGCTGAAGGTGTCGATCGGCTGCGCCGAGGGCTTCATCGGCGAGGACATGTTCTTCTACGCCGGCCCCGGCGCCCTGCGCCGCGCGCAGCTCGCGAAGAGGATCCTCGAGGAGCGCTTCAAGATCGTGAAGCTCGACGCGGAGGAAGTGCGTATCGACTTCCTCGGCGTCAATGCCATTCACGGCGAGATGTCGCCCAAGGATCGGCCCGAGCCTTACGAAGTGGCCGTGCGCGTGGCCGCGCGCACCAGGACGCGCGAGGAGGCGATCAAGGTCGGCCGCGAGGTGGACGGCATGGCCGTGTCCGGCGTGGGCATGACGGGAAAACGCGTGCCGCACCAGGACCGCACGCGCGAGATCATCGGCGTGTGGTCCTCGCTCGTCCCGCGCGAGAAGATCACGCCTTCCTTGAGCTTCTACGAGAGCTGACCGCCATGAACGTACTGCTGCAGCACGTGGCCCACTGCCGCTCGGGCGACAAGGGCAACACCTCCAACATCGTCGTCATCGCCTACGACGAGGCGATGTATCCGCACCTGAAGGCGCAGCTCACCGCCGAGCGCTTCAAGGCGTTCTACGACGGCACGGTGAAGGGTCCGGTGGAGCGCTACACCATCGATCACCTGTGGTGCATGAACTTCGTGTGCCAGGGTGCGCTGGGGGGCGGGGTATCGCGCAGTCTGTGCCTGGACAACTACGGGAAGACGCTGTCGGCGGGAATCCTGGGGTTCGAGCTGGAGATCCCGGAGGGGTTGAGGGGGAGGTTGAGGGGGATGCGAAGTGGCGAGCCGTAGGACGGGTTCTCGCGCTACCTTGTCTGCGGCTCAACCACTTCGCGACGACTCGGCATACTGAAATCGCTCCTCGCCAGTGAGGAGAAGATGCGTGCGAGGCGGAGAAAGGATGTTGGCCCTCAGCCAGCATGAGGCGAACCAACTGCTCTAGTCGGTCCGCCCGTCGCGCACCGCGCGCACCATATAGCTGCCATCGTAAAAATACGCGCGCCCGCGTGGCGGCAGCAGAATCACTCGCGAGTACACCGCGTGGCCAACCTTGGATACCCCTGTCCAATACCAGCCTTCGGCCGTGTTCGGCAGCGCGACGTCGGCGTCCGGACTCGATGAACTCTCGCCGGCAATCGCGACCAGTTCCGGTATCGTCGGCAGCCGCCAGTCCGCGTGCCCGCATAGCCGTGATGCGTTCAGTGCGTTGATGTAGCTTTCGGTGTTGCACGATGCTTCATGCATTTGCGTACGGTCGCAGTTGCCGCTGCGGGTATCGCGGTATCCGATCCAGCCGCCGTTCGTCTTCGGATTGCTATCGTACGGCGTATAGGTGTGGTTCCTGTCGCGCAGCCCGCCGTCGGAGGTCTTGATTTCCCACATCAGTCCCGTTTCCTCGTCGATCGAACAGACCCAGTTCCCGGCGCCGACACCGAGCCGCGCGGCCTTGTCCAGCGTGCTGCCGTCACTGCCTATCTTGGTGTAGCGATGCCGATTGGGAAACTGCTCCTCATGCCCATCCTCGATCGATGCTGCTGCGGCGACGCCAGCCATGGCCACCAGGCCAAGCAGCAGGCACGACCGGAGGAAAGCAAGCGTCTTGCTCTTGTCCATCGTGATCTCTCTTTCGCCTGCCCCGACGAATCGGGTCGGGGCAGGCAGGGGTCGGTTGCGGTTGGCGCTCGTTATGCACCCGGATCGATGCAGATCAGTTCCGGCACGCCACCCTCCAGCGCCGTAGGCGGGATTGGGTTGTTCGAGGTGCATGCCCAACCTTCCTTCGAGAAAGAGAAGTCGCGTGTGTAGGTGCCTTTCAGCGGCAGCGGATACGCTACGAACTTCTCCTGCGACGGAATGAAACGCCAGGCGACGTCCATCATCGTGTCCGTGACCCATATGTCCTGGGTCTTCGGGTTCACGCTAACCGAGTATGGCGACGGAACTTCTCCCGGAGCGAAGGTCGGGATCTTGTAGATCTTCGGCGTCCAGGTCTTCGGGTCGACCTTCGCGATGGTGCCGTCCGAAAACCCGGCGATCCATAGATTTCCGGCGCGGTCGAAGCGGTGTCGGCGCGGGCCCATCACCGGCGAGTCATATTCGGTGATCTGGAAGGTGACCGGATCGATGCGGCCGATTTTGTCGGAGAACAGTTTGGTATACCAGACGCTGCCGTCGGTCGGACTGACGTCAATGCCGTACGGTACCTGGCAGCAGGCCATGCCGTCGACTTTCGTGGCCGGCAGGTTGAAAACCTTCATGTCCTTGCTCTTTGGATCGAAGCGCGCGACTTGGTTGGAGAACGCCATAGTCGCCCACGCCACATCGTTACCGTCGACGCGAATCGTGTGCGGATAGACCGCGTTGCCGCCGACGTCATGGTGTTCGAACCGCTTGGTCACCGGGTCGAACACACCAATCGACGCGCCGATCGAATCGGTCAGGTAAAGGATGCCCTTCGAGTCTTCCGACAGGCTGTGCGGCGCACGCGGAACGGTCAGGCCATACGGTGCGGGCACGCCCATTTTCGTGAATGCGCCACCGGGCGGCATGCCCTGTGCCGGCTCGGCAAAGTGCGTCGCCTTGCCGGTCTTCAGATTCACTTCGATCACCTTGCCGGCGAACATGTCGACGATGTAAGCATTGTTGTTCTTGTGGTGAATGTGCGCATCATGCGGAACGTTCGAGTCGTCGAGGCGCCACTCATAGATCTTCGCCCGCTTCAGCAGGTCGTCGGTCGGGATCACCGGCTTTGACGTCACGAGGCTGCCGTCCAGGCCCTTGGACAGCAGCTCGGCGCGCACTCGGATGAATTCCGCGTCGGTGTTGCCGACATAACCGTGCATGCGCTGGACCGACGGTATCCATCCTTCGGGCGGGCGCGGCATACGGGTGGTGCTGTTGCCGATCTGGTGGCAGGTCAGACAGTCGCGCGCAAAATTCTCGCGCGAGAAGCGCGCCTTCGGGTCCTTGTCGAACTGGATCTTCGAGAAGTACGACAGCGAAGGATGCGCGTCCGACAGTTCCTGCGGATCGGTGATTTCGTCCAGCCTGGCGCTCAGCTCGCGCCCGTCGCTGCCGAGGTTCACCTTGTCGAGGTGGTCGCGGTAGTAACGCTTGCGCACGCGCAGATCCAGCGTTCCGGAAAGTCGCGTGTCCAGCGTGTAGCGACCGCCCTTGTCCGAATACACGGTTTCACTGACGCCGGCCTGGTTGGTCAGTGTGATCAGAGCGCCGTCGACCGGCTTGCCGGCCGGTCCGGTTATCTGCCCTTGCAGTACACCGGCCTGTGCCGGGAGGCAGAGCGCGGCGAGCGCTATTGTCGATCCGACTTGCCTCTTGAACATCGTTTGCTTCTTCATGGGTCTCCTCTTCTCGTCGTCTGATGCTTCCATGTTCCTGAACCAGCCCGGCATCGCGGGGTGGCGTCGGTTTTCGCAAGAGCTATGCCAGTGCCTGCAGCGCTTGCCAGCGCAGCGTGACGCGGCCTTGCAGGAAGTCGGAGAAGTGAATCTGGCGCACCTGTCGCAGCATTGCCGCAACACCAGTCGCATGTTGCGTGCGACAGTTGATCCGGCTTTTCTTGTACGGGCAACTATGGTTAACTTCGATCGGGCGCAGGTGATGTGCAGAGGACTGCGCGCTGATGTGTACAAGTCATCTTCCCAGGCTCCTTTCGTGTCGAGCCAATGTCCCTGCGCGGACCAGCGGCATAACAGGAGAGGAGTACATCCAAAGGATGAAAATGACCCGCGACATCAATCCCTTCATCTCGCCTGCACCGCTGGGCGGCGCGATGCAGGCAGCACAGCTCGATTCCTACATCGCGGATTCGTGGCAGCGTGCGGCGACGGAGCACGGGCTGGACAAATGGCAGCCGGATCGACCGCACGTGCTGACAGCCTCGGAGATCCGCACGCAGCGCGAACCGCTGGACTGGCTACTGCGCGTCGGGGAGCCGGACATCGCGGCGCTGTACGGCAGGGTCTGCGATGCCGGTTATGTGGTGATGGTGTCGGACACGCGGGGCAGCTGCCTGTCGATGATCCGCAATCCGCTGATGGACCGCGAGCTGGCCAGGGGCGGCCTCGAGCTCGGCCGCATTTATGCCGAGGCGGTCGAGGGAACATCGGGCATCGGCACCTGCATTGTCGAGAGCAAGCCGGTGGTGGTGCATCGCACCGATCACTTCCTCGCGGTGCATAAGGATGTCACCTGCACTGCGGTGCCGATCGACGACCCGCAGGGCAGGCTGCTCGCCGTGCTCGACGTATCGGCTCTCAGCTCGCACGAGGACAAGCGCAGCCAGCTGCTGGCGCTGCAGTTGACGAGGATCGCCGCCGAGGCGGTCGAGAACAAGCTGATCCTGTCGCAGCGCAGCAAGGACCAGTTCCTGGTGACGCTGCATGAGTGTGGCGGCCCGGCCAGCGGCATGAGCGACGCTTTCTTCCTGATGCACGAGGGAGGTCGCATCGCGTCACCGACCAAAGCGGCGATCCGGTTGGTGCCGCGGCTGGCGCAGCGCGCCGGCCCGCTATTTTTCGAGGAGTGCTTCGGCGAGTCGCCGCAGCGACTGCTCGACGTCGGTGTGCACCGCCTCAGTGCCGGCATCGTATTGCGGCCGTCCGGTTCCGTGCGCATGCTGATTGCGCGTATCGACGGCGCACTGCAGGCGCCCGACAAACCGGCTGCCGGCCCGTCGAGCCTGCCGCGCCGCGAGCTCGTCGCCAACACCAACACCGATGGTCCGACGCTCGGCGGCGACGGCCTGCGCGAACTGGCCGGCGAAGACGAGTCCTGCCGGCGGTTGGTTTCACTGGTCGCGCGCGTGATGAAGAACGATCTGCCGGTGCTGGTGCTCGGCGAGACGGGCAGCGGCAAGGAGATGTTCGTGCGCGCCTTCCATCGTGCTAGCGAGCGGCGCAACGGGCCGTTCGTCGCGGTGAACTGTGCGGCGCTGCCCGAATCGCTGATCGAGAGCGAGCTGTTCGGCTATCGGGATGGCGCCTTTACGGGATCGAAGAAGGGCGGCTCGCGCGGTCGAATACTCGAGGCGCATGGCGGCACGCTGTTCCTCGACGAGATCGGCGACATGCCGCTGTCGATGCAGGCACGGCTGCTCCGCGTCATCGCGCAGCGCGAGGTAACGCCGCTGGGCGCCAGCACGGCTATCCCGGTGGATTTCCGGCTGCTGTGCGCGACCCACCAGAACCTCGAGCGTTTGGCCGCCGCGAAACTCTTCCGCGAAGATCTTTACTACCGCATCAACGGCGCCGTATTCGAACTCCCCGCGTTCCGGCAGCGCACCGACCGGTCCTTCCTGGTTCGGCGGCTCATCGAGGACGCCGTTCGCGGCCGCGCCGCCAAGCCGCGATACGACGACCGCCTGGTCGAGTCGCTGGCCGGGCTGCCATGGCCAGGCAACATACGGCAACTGTCGAATGCGATTCGTTTCGCGGTATCGGTCGCCGATGACACCCTGACGCTCGACGATTTTCCGGCCGACGTGCGAAGGCAGGGAGCGCCTGTGCCAGTCGCGCAGTTCATGCGGGGCACGGCAACCGACGCCGTGCCGTTTCGTGCTCCCGCCGACGTCTCGACCAATGTTCCGCCCGCTCTCTCGGCAGGCTCAGTCGAGCTGCTCGCTGCGCTGCAGCGCAACCGATGGAACATCATGGCCTGCGCGCGCGAACTGGGTATTAGCCGGTCGACGATCTACCGACGCATGAACCGCTTCGGCATCGTGGAGCCAAACAAGCAGATATGCTGACTCGCTGCTCTGGGCAGCGGTGTCCAGGCGCGCATGTGCGGGATGCGGTTCGCGAAGCAGGAGCGATGCACGGATTCAGTCCGATCGAAGTCCAGGGGTTATGTACTGTGCTGACGATTCACTCTCGGAAGAGCACGGATCCCGGAGTTTGTTCGCGGCGACTACGATCTCTGCCGTCTGGCTAGCGAGACCCCCTCCCACCCTGCATACCCCTTCGCAATCGCCGCGTCGTCCAGATCGCCCAAGCCCATCTCCGAAGCCCTCACGAAGATTCCATGCGCCGCCTGCGCCAGCGGCGCCGAGTACCCCTGCTCCTTCGCCACATCCAGCAGCAGCGACAGATCCTTCTTCAGGATGTCCAGCCGAGCCCTCGCGGCATAGTCATTGCGCAGCACCCGCGGCATCCGATCCGAGAAGATCCAGCTGCCGCCCGAACTCGCCTGCACCAGATCGAACAGCTGCTGCGCTTCGAGGCCGAGCTTCAGTCCCAGCACGAAGGCCTCGCACGCCGCAACGAGGTTGACGCCGGCGAGCATGTTGTTGACCAGCTTGGCTTTCGCGGCATCGCCTTGGTTCTCGCTGACGACGAAGCGCTTGCCGGAGATCGTGTCCAGCAGGCGTTCGCAGCGCTGCAGGACGGCCGCGGGCGCCGCCAGCATCATGCTCATCTCGCCGCCGTGCGCCTTGGCGGGACCGCCGGAGCACGGGGCCTCGATGAGGTCGATCTGCTGCTCGTGAAGCCGCGGCGCAGCTCCCGCCGCCCAGCCCGGCGGCAAGGTGCTGGCTACGATCAAGACCGTGCCCGGACGTGCAGCGGATGCAACTCCGTCCGGTCCGAACACGACCGCCTCGGTCTGCGCGTCGTCCACCACCAGGGTGATCACCGCATCACAGTGTGAGGCCAGCCCCGCCGGGGTCGTCGCCACGCGCGCACCCGCGGCGCGCACCTCGTCTTCCGCCTCGGGTCGGATGTCGCGCACCCACACGCTCCAGCCCTGCGACAGCAGCCGCATGGCCACGCCCATGCCCATCGCGCCGATGCCGACGACGCCGACGCTCTCGATCTCTCGCTCTCTCATGCCGATTGATTTGCCGTGCCCGTTATGCGTTCGATGCTAGCATGCCCTTCCTCCCATCTCTCGACCAAAGAGCGTTGCCGTGAACAAGGCCTTCCTCCCCGCTCACAAACTCGCCGCCCTCGTGCGCCAGGGCAAGATCGGCTGCCTGGAGCTGCTGAACTCCTATCTCGAACGCGTCGAGAAGTACAACCCGGCGCTGAACGCCATCGTCGTGTTCGACATCGAGCGCGCGAAGAAGCGCGCACGCGCCGCCGACCGGGCGCTGGCGAAGGGCGAGGTATGGGGCCCGCTGCACGGCGTGCCGATGACGGTCAAGGAATCCTTCGACGTCGAGGGGCTGCCCACCACCTGGGGCCGACCGGACCTGAAGACCAACATCCCCGCGCGCAGCGCCAACTGCGTCGAGCGCTACACCGAGGCGGGAGCGCTGCTGTTCGGCAAGACCAACGTGCCGGCACTGCTCGCCGACTGGCAGAGCTTCAACGCGATCTACGGCACGACCAACAATCCCTGGGACCAGAGCAAGGTGCCGGGCGGCTCCTCGGGCGGTGCGGCGGCCGCGCTCGCTGCAGGGCTGACCGGCCTGGAAACCGGCAGCGACATCGGCGCCTCGATCCGCAACCCAGCGCACTACTGCGGGGTGTACGGCCACAAGCCGACCTTCGGCCTGTGCTCCTCGCGCGGCCAGGTGCTGCCGCCCTACCTGCGCGAGTCCGACATCGCCGTGATCGGCCCGATGGCGCGCAGCGCGAAGGATCTGGAGATCGCGCTCAAGCTCGTCGCCGGCCCGGACGAGACCGACGCCCTGGCCTGGCAGCTGCGCCTGCCGCGCGCGCCGGAGAAGACCGTGCGCCAGTGGAAGGTGGGCGTGCTGCTCGATGCGCCGACCGCCGAGATCGATCGCAGCGTGCAGGATCAGATTCAGAAGCTCGCCGACTTCCTGGCGACGCGTGGCGCGAAGGTGAGCGAGGCGCGGCCGGACATCGACCTGACCGAGGCGCACCACACCTTCATCCAGCTGCTGCGCTCGGCCACCACGCGCAGCATGAGCGACGAGCAGTTCGCCCGCACGGCCAAGCTCGCCGCGGAAGTCCCGGCCGGGGCCATGGACTACCCGTCCTGGGCGCTCACCGGCGCGGTGCTCCATCATCGACAGTGGCTGCTGCTCAACGAGAAGCGCCACCGCATGCGGGCCGAGTGGGCGGAGTTCTTTGGCGGGTACGACCTGCTGCTGTGTCCCGCCGCTGCCACGCCCGCCTTCCCGCACGACCAGAAGGGCGAGCGCTGGGAGCGCATGGTGATGGTGAACGGCAAGCCGCAGCCGTCGACCACGCAGATGTTCTGGGCGGGGTATTCGGGGATGTGCTACCTGCCGTCGACCGTGGCGCCGATCGGGTTGCACGAGGGATTGCCGGTCGGGGTGCAGATCGTGGCACCGCAGTATGGAGACCTGACGAGTATTGCCTTCGCGCAGATGCTGGAGCGGGAGTACTACGGGTTCGTGCCGCCGCCGGGGTACGAGGACTGAAGCTGGACCCCGGCGTGCGCCGGGGCGACGGGCCTTCCGTCATGCCGGCAAGAGCCGGCATCCAGTCATTCACCGCTCACTGCATCAGCCAGCGCCTGAACCACTCGGTCGCCTCGCCTGCGGTCGTCCTGATGGCCGGTTCCACGTAGGCGTCGAAGTGGCCGCCCTCGAATACCGCGAGCTTCTTCGGTTCGCGCGCGCGCTCGTACGCGTCGATGGCGAGGTCGGTGGGCGTCAGACGGTCATCCCGTGCGACCACCATCAGAAGCGGCGTCGGTGAAATGCGGTGGATGCTGGCACCGGGGTTGTACTCGAGAAACTTCTCGATCGACTCCAGCGTGACGCGGTTCTCCCAGCGCGGCGCGCTGGTCTGCACCACCTTCATGAAGAAGTCGTACGACTCGGGCGTGGGCAGGGCCGACGGCGATCCTTCCGGTCCCACCACCGGCAGGTAGTTGACCTTGCCGCTGGTGTAGCGCTGCGCGCGGTCGCCGGCGAGGAAGGCGAAGGTGAGCGGCAGGTTGTCTGCGCGGTTCAGGCGCTGCGCATTGGCCAGACCGTCCACCAGCATCACCTGCGACACCACCGCCTTCACGCGGCGATCGAAGGCGGACAGCTGCAGCACGTGCGCGCCGCTGTACGAGGTCCCCCGCACGCCGATGCGTTCGGGATCGACCTCCTCCTGCATCTGCGTCCAGGTGATGGCGTTCCTGTAGTCCTCGATCTGCTCGGTGGGAAAGATCTGGCCGCGCGGCTCGCCCTCGCTGGCGCCGAGGTAGCGGTAGTCGAATACGGCGACGACGAAGCCGGCGGCGGCGAAGCGCTCGGCGAAGTTCTGCAGCAGCGCCTCCTTGGGTGCGCTGAAGCCGTGCGCCATGACGATGGCGGGACGCTTCTCGCCCGCCTTCATGTCCCCGGGTACGTAGTACCACGCCGCCAGCTTCAGTCCCTGGCTGACGAAGGTCACGTCCTTGCGCGCGAAACCTTGCGCGGAAGCGAGTCCGGACAGGAAGAGCAGGGTCAGCACTGTCAGGGCCGCCCGCAGGCGGCAGAGCGATTCTCCGGTCAAGTGATCTCCTCGATTCAGTTCGATCTCCGCCCGATGGCGGGCATCGAGAATCTAAGGCGGCGGATGTAACCGATCGGTTACTGATGCTCGCTGCCCGCACCGGCGCGCTGCAGGCTCCGGTACAGCGCAACCGTGGCGGGAGAGGGCTCGATGCCAAGCGTGGCGGCCAGGATCTCGCGCAACTGGCGATAGGCGTCCATTGCGTCGGCATGGCGCCCGAGGGCGGCATGGCAGCGCATCATGCCCTGGTAGAAGGACTCGGCGAGGTTGTCCGCATCCAGTCCGCGCAGATACAGATCCAGCGCCTCGTTCCAATTCTGCCCGGCTTCCAGCGTCGCGCCCAGGCGCGCGAAGTGGTGCATGAACTTGCTGCGCAGCCGTTCGCGCATCGCCATGCTCCAGGGCTCGTCCCGGTCTGCGGGAAGCAGCGCGCCGCGATACAGTGCCAGTGCGCGTATTCGCGCGGCATCGCTCGCGGCCGGGCCACGCGACGCGCCTGCCAGTTCATCGAAGATCAGCGCGTCTACCCAGCACAGGTCGCGGTCGAGGCTGACGCGGCCGTCCTCGACCCGGATCGCATCTGCCTCGCCCAGGACCCTGCGCAGGCGATGCAGGGCGACGCGGAAGGCGTCGCGCGCGCTGTCACCTTCGTCGTCGGGCCAGAGTGCGTCGACCAGCTGGTGGTCCTTCACGTTCTCCCCGCCCATGCACACGAGCGCCTTGAGCAACGCGAGCGGCTTCTTCGGCGCCTTGCCTGCGAAGGAGACGGGCACGTCATCCACCCGCAGTTCGAAGCGGCCGAGCGCGTGAATGCGGATCGGCCAGGGCCAGGCTTCGATGTCGCGGCTCGGCGCACGCAGATCGAAGCGATCGATGAAACGGCGCACGATGCCGGGCGCGATGTCACGGCGCAGGGACTCTGCCGCCAGAGTGGCGGCCCAGCCGCGCGCCCACGCGAGCTGGTGACCGTACTCGTCGAGCGTCCCGCGCTCTCGCGCGAACACCCGCTCCAGCCGCTCCCGCAGCGTGGTTTCGTCGCTCGCGCGCAGTGCGAGGATCGCTTCGGCCGCATCCGGCCCCCAGCGCGCCCACTCCATGTTGCGCCGGACCGACCAGCGACGATGCTCGGCGATGGTCGCGTACGCGGCCTCGACTTCGCCGGCTTCCACGTACCCCCACAGCATTCCATTGAGTCCGACCATGATGTGCGGGATCGAGCCGGCCCCGTTGTACAGGCGCACCGCTTCCGGTCCATGCCGCAGCGTGATCGACGCCTCGCCGTTGAACAGGCCGTGATACGACTTCATGTTCACCAGCGAGGCCGCTTCGTAGGGCTGGGCGGCGATCATGATCTGCTCGAAGCGCTCGATGCGCCGGCGCCCCGCCTCGGCGTCGCGACGGTCCATGTCCACGAAGTAGCCGATGATGCAGGCGAAGCGCTCGGCGACGTGGACGCCCTCGTCGCGCGCGATCGCCTCGTTGGCGGCAATCGCTCGATAGCCGAGATCGAAGTCGCTCGTGTTGCACGCGTACCATTCCAGCACCGCCCAGGCGAAGATCTTGCGGAAGATCGTGACCGCGGGATCGGCGAGCAGCGGGGCGATGAGGTACGCCGCACGCTGGCTCTCGTCCAGTCTGCCGGTGAAGCCGCCATACAGGCACAGGTGTGTGCCGGCACTCACGCGCAGGTTGATGTCGAGCTCGGTGTGCAGCAACTCGGTCACGCGTGCCGCGCAGCGCTCGACCTGTGCATGGTCCGGCTGACGGTAGGTGGCCGAGACCAGCAGGGCCGACTGCGAGCGCAATTCAGCCTCCAGGCTGGGGAAGCGGAAGCCGGGCTCGAACATGTGCTCGAGCACCGGGATCCATTTGTCGAGTGGCGTGAAGACGCTGTACTCGAGAAAGCAGGCTTCCACCATCCCTGCGGCCACCTGCACCTGGCACGGCGCGTCCCCGTGCGCCACCGCCTGCACGTAGGCACGCTCCAGGACTGCCCGCGCTGCGGGCGGATCGACGCCGAGCTGCGCTGTGCCGAGCCAGTGCAGCAGCCAGGCATTGCCCTCCACCCGCGCCTTCGGCAGAGCTGCAATCCACTCGACCACGACCTTCCAGCGGCCTTGCCCGATCAGCGGAGCAGCCTGCGCGAACACCAGCGCCTCGGCGGCCTCGTAATCCCTGGCGCGCAAATACAAGGGCATCGCAGCGTCCGGCTGTCCGGAGTCCTCGAGCAAGGCGGCAGCCAGACGATTCGCGGCCTGCTGCTCCGCCGCGCCGAGGTCGCTCTGCGCGCGATGCTCCAAGAAGGCGCGGAACAGCGCGTGAAAGGTGTAGATGGGCTCATCCGACCTGCGCCGATCGGTGAACAGGTGGCGGCGATAGAGTGTCTCGAGCATGCCGGCGGCATTCTCGTCGCCGGTGAGGGCGACCGCATGGCTCTGCCGCACGCTGGGCAGAAGGGACATCTGCATCAGCATGCGGCGCTCGTCTGCAGAGGCTTGGTCGAACAGCTGCCCCGCGAAGTAGGCGAAGACCTGGATCAGCGAGTCCGGGTCGTCGTGCGGCGTGATTGCTCGCCCCCTGCGCAGGTGCTCGGCCAGCAGGATCAGGCCAGCAGCCCAACCGCCGGAGCGCGCGTGCAGGGTCTCGGCCTGCGTCTCGTCCACGTCGAGGCGCGTGCTGGTGAGCACCTCCATCGATTCGCCGGGCGTGAGCCTGAGTTGCTCCCAGTCGACGAGACCCATCGCCCGGTTAGCCGTCAGCCGCGCGTACCGGTCCGGCGGCGGATGCCGGCTGACCAGGAACACGCGAACGTCTTCGGGCACTTCCTCGAGGCCGGCGATGAGTGCGGCATGGAGTGGCGAACTGTCGTCGACCTCCTGAAAATTGTCGAACACCAGGATGGCCGGTTCTCCCAGCCGGGAGAACAGTGCCCGGAAGAAGCGCCGGGAGAAGCCGGCGAGATCCGGCAGGTACTCGGGCGTCAGCAGCGGCAGCGGTACCCGCCGTCGGTGACCGGGCAGCGCGCGCTCGGCGAGGCCCAGGAAGTAGAAGAAGGTGGACGGATCGGCGTCACCGGCGTCGACCTGATACCAGATTCCGGGAAGCTTGCGGCTCTCCAGATAGCTCGCCACCAGCGTGGTCTTGCCCGCGCCTGGCGGCGCGGCCACCAGCACGACGCGATGCTGGCGCTGGACATCGAGCAGCGCGAACAGCCGCTCCCTCGGAACGGCCTCGTAGAGCCGCGGCCGGCTGAGCTTGGCCAGGCCGGTGCCGCGTCGGGTCGCCGCCATCATTCGTTTCCCTCAGCCTTGTCGTTGTGCCGTGGAAGTCCGCGCAGACTGAGAACAGCGCCGTCACCGCACGGGATCCCGTGTGGCAACGCGCTCGCTCAGCCATGCCGCGATGCTAGCATTCGGTTTCGTTTTCGCGTATCTCCTGGCACCGACATCACTGTCATGCGCTTGAATGTCGGTATGCGAGGTAGCGCGGAGAAGAGCCCTTGTGTTCACGCTGGGTGCCGGCGTGCGCCGGGACGACAGGCCGACGCCACCTTCCGGGGGCAGACTTTATTCCACCCGGATGACCCATGCATGACCCAATGAGTACCTTTCTCTCTCTCCACGCCTGGGCGGTGTTCACTGTCCTCGCTGCCGCTGCGCAGACCGCGCGCAACGCGATGCAGCGCGGGCTCACCGCCAAAGCGGGCGTGGCCGGCGCCAGCTGGGCGCGCTTCATCTTCGCCCTGCCCTTCGCGCTCACCTCCGTGAGCGTGATCATGGCGCTCGATGGCGGCACGCCCTCCTTCGAGCGCGGCTACACGACCTGGCTGCTGCTCGGCTCGCTCGCCCAGATGTTCGCCACCGGCACCATGCTGCTGGCGATGCGCGACCGCTCGTTCGTGACGGTGATCGCCTATACCAAGACCGAACCGATCCAGGTGGCGGTGTTCGCGCTGGCCCTGCTGGGGGAGCAGCTCACGCCGATCAAGACGGCGGCCGTGCTGCTGGGCACCCTCGCGGTGATGCTGTTCTCGTGGCCGAGAGACGGCGGCAACCTCGCGCGCGACCTGCGCAGTGCCGGCTGGGGACTGCTGGCGGGCGCGGGTTTCGCGCTCGCGGCCGTGGGCTATCGCGGTGCCATCACGCACATGCAGGGAGTGGGGTTCGTCTCGGCAGCCACGATCACCCTGACACTCACACTATGCATCCAGACCGCGCTGTCCATCGCCTGGCTGCTGATCGCCAACCGCGATGCCCTGCGCACACTGTTCGTCGCCTGGCGCGAGTCGGTGCCGGCCGGATTCGCCGGCGCCCTTGCTTCGCAGTTCTGGTTTCTCGCCTTCGCGTTGCAGGCTGCGCCGGCCGTGCGTACGCTGGGGCTGATCGAGGTGCTGTTCGCGCAGCTGGTGTCCTGGCGCCTGATGCGCGAGAAAATGACGCCGCGCGAATGGAGCGCCCTCGGGCTGCTGCTCGCCGCACTTATCGTCATTCTCGGCGCCTGAAGCATCTGCGCTAGCGTGGCGCTGCGCCGTGCGCCTCCAGGCTCGCCTGGAGGCGCTTGATCTCCTCGAGCACCGTCGAGAAGCTTCGCCCGAACTCCGTCAGGGAGTACTCCACGCGCGGCGGAACCTCGGGGTACACGGTCTTGCTGAGAACGCCATAGCGGGTCAGCTTGGACAGGCGTTCGTTCAGCACCTTGGCGCTCAGCCCCTCGACGGCACGCTCCATCGCGCCCGGTCGGCTGATGCCGCTCTCGACCAGGGCCAGCACACGCATCGACCACTTGCAGCCGACCACGTCCTCGACCATCTCGGCCACCGAAGGACGATCGCTGCCAGAAATGTTCTCGTTACGCATCACCAAGATGAACCGGAATGTAAGTAGGGAACCGTTCCGTGCCTGCTGTTCACGGCATCCACGGCCCGCTAGATTTCCTTCGCGCAGTTCACCCGATCACGGAGGAAGCCATGCTCAGAGGCATCATAGCCGCAATCGCCTGCACCGCCCCGCTCGCCGCGGTTGCCGCCGACGTCCCCTATCCTGCCGGTTATCGCGACTGGCATCACGTGAAGTCCATGGTGATCGGTGAAGGCCACCCGCTGTACGAAGCATTCGGCGGCATTCATCACCTCTATGCTAACGCGAAGGCCAGGCAGGGGTATGCGAAGGGCAAGTTCCCCGACGGCTCGATCATCGTGTTCGACCTGCTCGAGGCGCATGGCGGCAACGGCGCAATCGTCGAGGGACCGCGCAAGGTGGTGGGCGTCATGCACAAGGATTCCAAGCGCTGGGCCGCCACCGGCGGCTGGGGCTTTGAAGGGTTCAAGGGCGACTCGAGGACCGAGCGTGCGGTGGGCGAGAACGCCGCATCCGCGTGCTTCGGCTGCCACGTGCCGCAGAAGGACAACGACTACGTGTTCAGCCGGCCACGCTAAGCCACGACATTGCGCGCAGGCCGAAGTGCTTCGTCATCCCGGCGCACTCGGTTCGTCATCCCGGCGTAAGCCGGGATCCAGCGCAAAAGACTGGGCCCCGGCTTTCGCCGGGGCGCCGGGACGGCAGGGTTGATTGTCTTGTCGGGCGACGACCATTTCACTTCTTCAGCCGCTCCAGAAACTTCTTTCTGAACTTCGCC
This sequence comes from Burkholderiales bacterium, assembly GCA_020854105.1. Classification (GTDB taxonomy): domain Bacteria; phylum Pseudomonadota; class Gammaproteobacteria; order Burkholderiales; family SHXO01; genus SHXO01. The sequence goes on from JADZGB010000022.1 coordinate 233,423, forward strand.
ACCTTCGGTGCCACGACGGCCATGCAGTACGGCTGACGCGGATTGTTGGAGAAGTACTGCTGGTGATAGTCCTCGGCCACGTAGAAGTCCTCGGCTGGGATGACCTGCGTGACGACCCGTCCACCGTAGAGGCCTTCGCGCTCCACTGACGCGATGACTTCGCGCGCGATGCGTTCCTGCTCGGGCGAATGAAAGAAGATGGCGGAGCGGTACTGCGTGCCCACGTCGTTGCCCTGGCGGTCGAGCTGCGTCGGATCGTGGATCACGAAGAACACGTCGAGCAGATCCCGATAATGCACGGCCCTCGGATCGAAGGTGATGTGCACGACCTCGGCGTGACCGGTGTCTCCTTCGCAAACCTGCCGGTACGTGGGATTCTTCGACTCTCCGCCCATGTAGCCGGACTCGACCCTGTCCACGCCGTTCAGCTCATCGTATACCGCCTCCAGGCACCAGAAGCACCCTCCTGCCAGCGTGGCGATCTCACGCCCCGCGGGCGCGTCGTTGGAAACGAGCTGGGTCATAATCCGGCCTCCTTTCTGATGTACTGAAGTCTAGCAATCATGCTGCCCGTACAGCGGGTGCCGTGCCCGCGATGGCGCGAGGCTGGAACGATGGAGGCGTGGCGGTGATCGGTCTGCTGCAACGGGTGGCACAGGCACGCGTGGAGGTCGACGGGCAACTCGTGGGCGCGATCGGCAAGGGACTGATGGTGCTCGTGTGCGCCGAGCGCGGGGACGGAGACGAGCAGGCCGATCGTCTGCTCGAGCGTCTGCTCAACTATCGCGTCTTCTCGGACGATGCCGGCAAGATGAATCTCAGCCTGCGCGACGTGCAGGGCGGCCTGCTTCTCGTGCCGCAGTTCACGCTGGCGGCCGACACGCGCAAGGGAAATCGCCCCAGCTTCACGCCGGCCGCGCCGCCGGACGAAGGCCGTCGCCTGTTCGACCACATGCTGCGACGCGCACGCACCGTGCACACACCGGTGGAAAGCGGGCGCTTCGGCGCCGACATGCAGGTGAGCCTCACCAACGACGGGCCGGTGACGATCTGGCTGCGCACCGGATCGGAGCCCGGGTCGGAATCCAGGTCGGAATGATGCATGCCCGTGTGCCGGAGGTGGAGCGCGAACAGACATGCGGCACGAAGCGGCGGGTGTGGACCATCGGTCACTCCACGCTCGGGCTCGACGCATTCCTGGAAATGCTGCGCACGCACGGCATCCGTGCCATCGCCGACGTGAGACGTTTTCCCGGATCGCGCCGCCATCCGCACTTCGCCCGCGCAGCCTTGCAGTCGTCGCTTCCCGATGCCGGGATCGACTACCTGTGGCTGCCCGATCTCGGCGGCCGGCGGCGCGCACGCAAGGATTCGCACAACGACGCGTGGCGCAACGAAAGCTTCCGGGGCTACGCCGACTACATGGAGACGGAAACCTTCGAACATGCGCTCGACCAACTGCAGCGCATGGCGCAGGCACGGCCGACTGCATGCATGTGCGCCGAGCACGCCTGGCAGCAATGCCATCGCGGCCTCATCTCCGATCGTCTCAAGGTGCAGGGCATCGAGGTCGTACACATCCTGGGCAAGGGTCGCACGCAGATCCATCCGTACACCGAGCCCGCCCGCGTGATCGACGGCCGCCTGTCGTACGCACGTACGGCAATGCAGGGTGACCTGCCACTATGACGAGGACGCGGGCTGGAAGCGAGGCCGAATACCGCGCCGGCGAGAAGACGGCGCGCCGGAACGAGGGCGACCGGAACGAGGGCGACCGGGATGGACGCAGACCGGGATCAAGGGTGACCGGGATGAAGGGTGACAGGGGTCAGCGCGTCCGGAATCTCCCTGAGCGTTTGCCTTGTATCCTTGCCCCGGGCCGCAGCCGCCCCATCACCGGCGGTCTTGATTTTGTGGGCCTATGGTCGGCGAGAGGCGACGGCATGTCAAGCGTGAACCCGCATCGTGCCTTGCTCTGCGCCGACCGCGCTTTCGCCGCAATGCGCAATACCGGCGCTCGCCGGGCATTCGCAAACCACTGAACGAAACATGGAGGATCGTGCGATGCAAGTCACCCGCAGGCTGTTCCTGACGATGGTCGGTGCGCTGCTGTATGCAGTGCACGCGCCCGCTGCCCGGCCCGCCGGGGTGCTGGGCACGGGCATGGAGGGCTACGCCTATCCGCACCCGGTGCACTACCTGGATCTGCAGATGGAAGGCGAACCCGTCCGACTCGCCTACATGGACGTCGCGCCCGCGCAGTCCGCGAACGCGCCGGTCGCGCTACTGCTGCATGGCCGCAATTTCTTCGGCGCGTACTGGACGGATACCATCGATGCGCTGCGCAACGCCGGCTATCGGGTGATCGTGCCGGACCAGATCGGCTTCGGCAAATCCTCCAAGCCCGACGTCCCGCACAGCCTGCACGCGCATGCGCGAAATCTGCGGCGGCTGCTGGAGACACTGGAGGTGAAACGCGCGGACCTCATCGCCCATTCGCTGGGCGGAATGATGGCGATGCGCTTCACGCTCGACCACGGCGAACTGGTGCGCAGGCTGGTTCTGGAAGCGCCGATCGGCCTGGAGGACTATCGCCTGGCGGTGCCCTACGCGACGCGCGAGGAACTCACACGCGAGCATCTCCAGACGACGCAGGAGGGCTTCGATCGCCTGTTCCACGCGTTCGTCGCCAGGTGGGAGCCGCGCTTCCAGACCTATTCGGACGTGCAGGCAGGCTGGCTGCTCGGTCCCGAGGCGTACCGCATCGCACGCACGGCGGCACACACCTGGACCATGGCCTACGAGCAGCCCGTGCTGTACGAACTGCCACACCTGGACACGCCGACGCTGCTGATCGTGGGAGAGCTCGACCGCGCCGCCATCGGTCGCAACCGCGTTTCCGCCGAGGTGCGCGCCACCATGGGGCTGATGCCGCAACTGGCGCGGCGCGCCGCCGCCGCGCTGCCCGACGCCAGACTGGTGCTGCTGCAGGACGTCGGCCATATCCCGCATCTGGAAGCGACCGACCGCTTCCACCGCGAAGTGCTGGATTTCCTGCAATAGGCCGCTCAGTCCAGGGGGCGTGGTCCCTCGGGCGTGAGACGGAAGCCCTGCCACGGTCCCCGCTCCTGTCGGCACACGCCGAAGCGGAACGGCACACTGGCTCGGCCGGGCGTCAGGAAGCGCAGGTCCTCGAACCACGCGCACAGCGACGGATTACCCGCATCCACACGATACAGGGCGGGAAGCTCCGCGAACCAGCGGTAGACGGCGAAGTCCGCCGCGTTCCACGCCTCGCGCACCACAGGCTGCAGTGCCGGGTCGGTGCCGTAGCGGGTGGCTGCCTGCCACTGCAGCGCCGTGGCCGGACGGAATGCCGCATGAATGGCAGCGATCAGGCCATCACCGGTATCTCCCGCGGGAATCGTCTCGCGCCACAGGTTGACGTGCCCGTAGCGGTACTGCTCGCCGTGCGACACCACGACGGTCCAGTTCGACGGCAGCGGCGGACGCGGCAACGCGACCACCGTTGCGTCGCTCCATCCCTCGGACAATGCCAACCGCTGTCCGACCGATTCGGCCTCCGCCCGCATCCAGCCCTGGAAGCCGACGTAGGCGATCACCAGCGCGAGTCCCAGCGTCGCCGGCACACGCGACTGCCGCCAGAATGCCGAAGCAGCCAGCGCGAGCACGATGATGCCGCTGAGCATCAGGTCGATGATGAAGGTCGTGCCGATGGCAAAGCGCCGGTCCGAGAACGGGGCGAGCACCATGGTCCCGAACGAGGTGATGAGATCGCCCAGGATGTGGATCGCCAGCCCGCCCGCGCACACGGCCAGATAGCCGCGCATGGGCTTGCGCGTCACCAGCCCCATCACGAATGCGAGCAGCGCTGCCCACAGCGGAAGCACGAGCAACGAGTGCGTCACCCCGCGATGTGCCGTCAGATACGCGAGCGAGGAAAACAGCGAGGTGACGATGTCGCCGTCGGGAAAGGTCGCGGCCACCGTCCCCGCAACGACCAGCTGCGCGGTGGTCGGGACGCCGGGCGCACGGGCGCCGCGAGCCATGGCGCGCGCGAGCAGCGCGCCGCTCAATGCATGAGTGATGGTATCCATGGTTCCAGGGACATGCCGGCGCGCATCCGCAGGCACTTCAGGGGCGTATCCTTGACTGCGGACGCAGGCCGGCACACAGGTGCCCGGACGCGCCCGCCCCGCGACCGCCGGCGCGGGCGATTATCCCACGCTGCGCCGGTTCAGTCCGCCATGCCTTCCTGCTAGATTTTGGGATCGGCAGCGGACATCGGGGACGCCGCCACAGCAGCAACAACCGACAGGCCCGGCATGTTCGAACGTCTGAAAGCATACAGATCCGCCGCCGCCTCTCCCGGCAGCGCACCCGCCGGCACCGCACCGGCATCCAGCCCGCGCAAGCGCACGGGCCGACTGGGCAGAGTGCTACTGGGCATCGCGATCTTCCTGGTCGTGTTTGCGGCCGCCGGCTTCTTCGCTGTGCCACCCATCGCCAGGCATTATCTGGTGAAGGGCCTGAGCGCGCAGCTTGGGCGGCCGGTATCCATCGCCGACATCGACGTGAATCCCTTTGCCATGACGGCGCTGGTCAAGGGATTCAAGGTGATGGAGCCGGCCGGCGCGCCGGTGTTCGTATCCGTGGACGAGTTCCTCGTCAACGCCGAATACCGCTCGATCCTGCGGATGGCCCCGGTGCTGAAGCAGGTGCGGATCGGTGCGCCGTACGTGCACATCGTGCGCAATCCCGACGGCAGCACCTACAACTTCTCGGACCTGATCGAGAAGTTCTCGAAGACGCCAAAGGACACGCCGGAGAAGCCCTCCGATGCCCGGTTCTCGCTCAACAACATCGAACTGGTCGGCGGCAAGGTCGAGTTCGATGACCGGCCCAGTCAGGCACGACACGTGGTGAGCGACATCGATCTCGCCATCCCCTTCATCTCCAACCTCCCCGACCGCGTGGAGGAGTACATCCAGCCGGCATTCTCCGCGCGCGTCAACGGCACGCCGGTGGCCTTGAAGGGGCGCACCAAGCCGTTCAAGGACACGCTGGAGACGGCGGTGGACCTGAATATCGACAAGCTGGAGCTGCCGCGCTACATCGAATACCTTCCGGTGAAGCTCGGCTTCCGGATGCCATCCGGAATCCTCGACACGCGCCTGACGCTGTCGTTCGTGCAGCAGTCGCAGCAGCCGCTGGTGCTGATCAAGGGCAGCGTCAACCTGCAGAAACTGAAGCTCACCGAGCCGGGCGGCGCGCCGCTGTTCAACCTCGGCAATATGGCGATACCGATCGACGCGATCGATGTGTTCGGCGCACGCTACGCTTTCGGCAAGATCGCGCTGACCGCACCCGAGGCGTTCGTGCAGCGCGGGCAGGATGGCGTTCTCAACTGGGGCCGCGTCCAGCCGCTGGTGGGTGACGGCACGCCCTCCGCCGAGCCGGCCCGGACCTCCGCGCAACCACAGATGGTCCTCACCGTGGCCGAGGTAGCGCTCGCGAACGGCACCGTGCACGTGGAGGACCGGGTTCCCGAGAAGGGCTTCCGTACGGATCTGACCGGAATCGAAGCCGCCGTGCGCGGCCTGGCACTGCCGCAGAAGGCACCGGCGCAGGTCGATGTCGCGTTCGCGACCGACAGGCAGGCCAGCGTCAGGCTGACGACGACGCTGCTGCTCGAGCCGTTGACTGCCCAGGGCAAGCTGGACGTGGGCAATGTCAGCCTCACCGACTACGAGACCTACTATGCGCCATACATTCTGTACCGGCTGCAGGACGGGCGGGCTGAGCTGTCCACGCAGTTCGCGTACCAAATGACTGACAGCGGCCCCGAGACGCGGCTGAGCGCCTTGAACCTCGACCTGAGCAGCGTACGCATGCTCGAGCCGGGCCGGAAGGAGGAGTTCCTGCGCGCGCGCAGCGCACAGATCCGAAATGCCGAGGTGGACGTCAACGAACTGGTGCTCACGGTGGGCGAGTTCGTCACCCGCGACGGGCTGTTGAACATCGTGCGCGAGGCGGACGGCGCGCTCAATGCCACGCGCGTGCTGCCGGCACCGAAGGAGACACGCGTACCGGCGCAGCAGGGCACGCCCTGGCGAATCACGCTGAACCGGGCCGACGTCGACAGGTGGAAGCTGGCATTCACCGACCTCGCCGCCGAAGAGCCGGTGAAGATCGTGGCGGATGGCGTGCGCGTGCGTGCCAGCGGCGTGAGCAACCAGCCGAACAAGACCGGCCGCGTCGACATGCAGGCGAAACTCGCCGATGGCGGCAGCGTGAAGGCTGCCGGGACCGTCTCGCTCGCGCCGCTGAAGGCCGATCTCGATGTGGACCTCCAGCGCTTCGGGCTCGTGCCGCTGCAGCCCTACTTCACGGACAAGGTGAACATCCTGCTGAGCAGCGCGGATGCCTCGGTGAAAGGCAAGACACGCATTGCCGTGGACGCCGCAGGCAAGCTGGCAGCGTCCTTCAACGGCGAGGCGGGAGTGACCGAGTTCGCCGCGATCGAGAAGAGCAGCTCCGAAGACCTGCTCAAATGGCAGTCGCTGTTCGTCGCAGGGATCGACTACACACTGGAACCGATGTCGCTCGGCATCGAGGAAGTGGCGCTGTCGGACTTCTTCGCACGCATCATCATCTATCCCGACGGCCACCTGAACCTGCAGGACATCGTCGTCAAGGAAGGCGCCCCGCCTGCCGGTACCGATGCCCAGACCGTTCCGACCGCTGCCGCGCCGGCGGCCGGCGCGGCCCCCAGGTCGGCTGCACGGACCACGGCGGAGGTCTCCCCCACCCCGGGACGCGACTCGCGCCCGGGGGCAGACGGCAGGATCGAGCCGGCGCCGGCCCCCGCCCCGGAGCAGCCGGCCGCGCAACCGCCCATCCGCATCGCCAAGGTCACGCTACAGGGAGGCGACGTGAGCTTCACCGACCTGTTCGTCAAGCCCAACTACTCGGCCAACCTGAGCGATATCGGCGGGGCAGTGCTCGGGTTGTCCTCGGAGTTGAACACGACAGCCGACGTGGATCTGCGCGGCCGCTTCGCCAAGACCGCGCCGGTGCAGATCAAGGGCAAGATCAATCCGCTGGTCGAGAACCTGTTCCTCGACCTGGCGGCCAACGTGCGCGACATCGAGCTCGGTCCGTTCACTCCCTACTCCGGCAAGTACGTCGGTTACGCGATCGAGAAGGGCAAGATGAACTTCCACGTCGTCTACAAGGTAGAGAACCGCAAGCTCGCCGCGCAGAACAAGCTCGTCCTGAATCAGCTGACCTTCGGCGACAAGGTGGAGAGCCCGGATGCGATCAAGCTGCCGGTGCTGCTCGCCGTCGCACTGCTCAAGGACCGCAACGGAGTGATCGACGTGAACCTGCCCATCAGCGGTTCGCTGGACGATCCGAAGTTCAGTGTCGGCGGGATCGTCATCCGCATCATCTTCAACCTGATCGAGAAGGCGGTGACCGCACCCTTCGCCCTGCTCGGCAACCTGCTCGGGGGTGCAGGCGGAGGCGAGGAGCTGTCCTTCATCGAGTTCGACTTCGGCACCTCTGCGCTGTCCCAGGAGGGGCAGGACAAGGTAGCGAAGCTGCAGACGGCCCTGGTCGATCGTCCCGGCCTCCAGCTCGACATCACCGGACGCGCGGATCCCACCCAGGACCGTGAGGGTCTGCGCCAGCACCGCTTCGACCAGCAGGTGAAGGCACAGAAGCTCAAGGACCTGGTCAGGAAGGGATCGGCGGTTCAATCGCTGGATCAGATCACGATCGAGCCGGCCGAGTACGAGAAGTATCTCGAGCGCGCTTACAAGGACGCGAAGTTCGCCAAACCGCGCAATGCAATCGGCATGGTCAGGAGGCTGCCCAAGGAAGAGATGGAGAAGCTCATGCTGACCAATATCCAGGTGGGTGACGACGACCTCACGCAGCTGGCGATCCAGCGTGCACAATCGGCCAAGGATGCGCTCACCCGGGATGGCAAGGTGGAGCTGGAGCGCGTGTTCCTGCTCGCGCCCCGGATCGAGGGCGCCAGGACCGAAGACAAGGCCCGGCCCAGCCGGGTGGATTTCTCCCTGAAATAGCCCGTTGCGGCGCGGCGGCAAGCACTTACCGATCGCTTACCGATCTGCACACCCCTTCAGGCATATACGAAGCCGTTCTATACCCGCCTATCATGGGTCGCCGCTGATCGCAGCCGATGTCCGATCCGCGAGCCAATTCAGGGGGGAACGACAATGGCCATCGAACAGGGAACGAACGGCTGGGAAGGGCTGATCGCCACACCGGTACGTCGCAGCAACGGCAACGGCGTACGCAGCGCCAGGGTCAGCGCACGCCGACCGCTGAGCGCGGTGCCACGTTCAGCCGCACCGGTGCGACGCCCCGATTCGGTACACCGAGCCGCGCCACGCATCATCGTCTTGGCCGCGCCCGGTCTGTTCGCCGACGGCCTCGCGCGCTCGCTGCGCATGCTCGGTTCCGGCGTGGAGGTGCGGATCGCGAGCGTGCGCGACAACCTCGATTCGCTGGCGCGCTGCGCCCTGATCATCGTGGATCTGGACGGTGCCGGCGACGTGGAGTCGATGCTGGCGACACTGCGCGGCCGGACGCAGGCGCCGATCGTCGCGCTGGCGCACTCGCCGGAAGCGGCGCGACTGGAGATCGCCATGCGCGCGGGCGCCGTGGCGCTCCTGTCGACGTCCTGTACTGAATCGCAGCTGCTCGAACAGGTCTCCACGCTTCTCCATGGCGGCCAGAGCACGGCAGCCGCGCCGGACGCACGACAGCCCGAGCTCGCCGGCCGGACGGCTGCGGATCGGAGCGGGCGGCCCTATGGCATGACGCCGGGCGAGATGGACGTTCTGCGCCTGCTGCGCGAGGGACTCACCAACGCGCAGATCGCACGCGAGCGCGGGAGCAAGGAGGGAACCGTCAAGATCCACCTCGACAAGATCTACAAGAAACTGGGCGTGCAGAATCGCACGCAGGCGATCTGCATCGCCTCTCGCATGGACAGCCTCATCGACCTGCAGGCCAAGCGCCTCGAGGATGCCGAGTTCCGCTTCGAGGCACTGAGCGCCTATGTCACGCACGAGATCCACCGGGAAGGGGAAGTCCTGTTCTCTCACGGCGACCAGGGGGACTTCCTGTACTACGTCCAGCGTGGCCGCGTCCGGCTCGTGGAACTGGGACTGACCATGCAGGACGGCGACCTGTTCGGCGAGATCGGCATCTTCTCCCCGGGGCACGCCCGCACCTGCACCGCGCGCTGCGAAACACAGGTGAGCCTGTTCCGATTGAGCGCAGAGAAGGCGCATCGCCTCTACCTCGAGAATCCGCGCTTTGCCTATCAGGTCCTGCGTCTGATCGCCGGGCGGCTGCTTGCTGACCGCGCCCGGATGCCGGTCGACACGACCGGGTCCGACCGATAGGCCTGGTTCGGTGCCACGCGATCGGCATATCCCCTAGGTGGGGTTCTCATCCGCGGCCCGATGGGCGTAGGCTTGTAGGCGTCATGCCCGCGGCTGCACCGGGCGCCCGCCGGACCAGGTCCGGCAGATGCGCCCGGCCCCGAACGCCGGCCGGGCCTGCGCGCCTTGGGAGAATGATCCGATGACGCAGTCGGTGCTGGTGCTGGCCTGCCCGGGACCTCGCCTGGACGCGCTCGCGGCGTGTGCCGCGCTGCTGGGCGAGGCATGGAGCATCCGTTCTGCCGCCCCGGGCAGCCACGAGGCAATGCTCGGCGCCTGGCCGGCACTCGTCCTGCTCGACCTGTCCGACGATGCCCCGTTCTCGACGGTGCATCGCACCGCCCGCCAGTTCGAGGGCACACCGCTGGTGGTGAGCGGACCGGCCGACGACGATCGCGAGGTGGAGGCCGCGCTGCAGTCGGGTGCGGCGAGCTACCTGCCGCGTGCCTACACGGCGGATCAGGGGCTGATGGTGCTGCGTCTCGCCCTCCAGGGCATCGGGCATCGTCCCAACCTCGTGCATGGAGCGGCCGCAACGGACCGGGCGTATCGCGGGAACGGCGTCCATTCCGCCTCGCCGATCGATGCGCTGCACGACATGCAGCTCACGCCCAAGCAGGTCGAAGTGCTCTCCTACGCCGCCGAAGGACTGTCCAACAAGCAGATCGCCTCGCGCCTGGACATCTCGGTGGGCACGGTCAAGCTGCACATGACCGAGATCTATCGGCGGCTGCACGTGGACCGGCGCGGCGAGGCAATCGCACTCGCGCAGAACATACAGCGCGTCCGGGCGCAGCAGATCCGCCACGGCGAAGACGGCAAGGACGTGCTCGAACTCCTGTTGCCGCATGTGAGTCACCGACAGTTCGCCCGGGGTCAGGTGATCTTCCGCAAGGGAGATCCGGGCACCGAGCTCTACTACCTGCAGCGCGGCCGCGTGCTGCTGGAGGAGATCGGCGTGGAGATGAGCGCCGGCGAGATGTTCGGTGAAATCGGGCTGTTCGCACCCGATCGGGCCCGCACCTGCACGGCACGCTGCGCCACCGACGTGGACCTGTTCTGCCTCACGTCGGAACAGGCCAAGAGCATCTACTACCTCAATCCTCGCTTCGCTCTGCACCTGATCACCCTGGTCGCGCGACGGCTGCTGGCGGACCGCGAGCGCACGAGCTGAGTGTGGCCAGGCCGCAGCTGCCGGTGCCTGCAGATGTTGCGCGCGACGGCGCGCGGCCTTCTGAACTGCCGCGCCCGGCCTGGAACGCGCGCACACGGGCCCTGACGCTCAGTCTCGCGGTCGGCATTGTCGCCGGATTGATCGGCGTGCTGCCCGCCGGGATGCCTTTCCAGGAAGCCGCGGACCTGTTCTTCCTGTTCCGCGCCCGCGGGCCTCTGCCCTCACCGGGGGGCGTAGCGATCGTGCCCATCGACCGGCGCGCCGCGCAGGCCATCGCTGTCCCGCGCGATGCGGACACCCGCGCGCAGTGCCACGATGTTCGCGTGGGCGGTACGCTGCCTTCCACGCACGATCTGCTGCCGCCCGGCCACCTCCTGCAGCGCTGGCCTCGATGCCTGACGGCCATGGTGATCGACTCGCTGCACCGGGCAGGCGCATCGGTCATCGTGCTGGACGTGCTGTTCCGGCCGATCCCGGCACAGCCGGGCCTGAGTGCAGAACAGGTGGCGGAGGGCGACCGCATGCTGGCGGATGCCATGAGGCGTGCAGGCAACGTGCTGCTCATCCAACGACTCGAAGGCGAGCATGACGAGCCGGCCCCGGTCAGCGAAGCCATCGCCGATGCAGCCGTGGGACAAGCACCCTTCCTGCTGCCCAAGGCGAAGACCGCGACCTTTCATCGCTTTGCCTCGCCGGAGAACACCGCGTGGGCGAGCGTCGGGATGCCGCTGCTCGCGCTTCAGCTTCACACGGCGCCGCTCTTTCCCGTGCTGCGCAGGATCCTCGAGCGCGAGGCACCCGACACTGCGACGTTGCTTCCCCGCACGCGCGAGCTGCTGCTGCAGGGGGGAAATCTGCAGGCACCTGCGCTGCTGCTTCGGTCCGCCTTTCGTGAGGACGCGTCGCTGACGGCCCGCGTGCTCGCCGCGATCACCCAGCCGGATCTCGCGGACCTCACGCCCGGGCAGCGCGCGCAGCTCCATTCATTGGTGCAGGCCTATGCCGGCGCTTCCTCCCGATACTTCAATCTGCATGGCCCGCCCGGAACGGTACAGGCAATCCGATACGAGCGCCTGGTTGCAAGTCGTGATCTGCCGGATCTGCGAGAGAAGGCGGTCTTCATCGGACTGGCGGAGTACGCGCAGCCGGAGCAGTACGAACACTTCGCCACCGTGTGGCCGGCTGCGAACGGCATCGATATGAGCGGCGTCGAACTGGCCGCTACGGCATTCGTCAATCTCGCTGCCCGGGAGACGGTGCAGGCAATGACGGGCTGGCAGCGATTCCTCATTGTCTGCGCGAATGCAGGTCTAGTCGCCTGGGTGTGTTTTCTGTACACCGGCATGCGCGCGCTGCTGATGTCCGTGGTGCTGGTGACGCTGTACCTGGCGTTCGCGCTGCTGGCCTTCGAGTACCGCGCCTGGTGGCTTCCGGTGTCCGCGGTAACCGTCACTGGCGTGCCGCTCGCGCTCGCGGCCGCCTTCGTCGGCCGGTACGTCGAACTCGAGCACCAGTATCGAAACCTGTACAAGGTGCTGGGAATGTTCGTCCCGCGCGGCGTGATTGCACGCCTGGTGAACAATGCGGAGAGCATGGCATGGGTGCGCGAATCGGTCCATGGCGCCTGCGTGGCGACCGATGGCGAACGCTATACCGCTCTGGCCGATAGCATGGAGCCGGAACAGCTCGGCAGCTTCCTCAACCGCTACTTCCAGACCTTGTTCCCGCCCGTCGCCAGCAATGAAGGCTGGGTCGCGGACGTCGTCGGCGACTCGATGCTGGCGGTGTGGGCCGATGTACAGCCCTGCCCCAGGGTCCGGGAGCGGGCCTGCCAGGCAGCGCTGGAGATCCGCGCTGCAAGCGAGCGCTTCAACCGGGATGCCACTGCGCGCATGCCGACCCGCATCGGTATCGATTTCGGTCCGATCTCGCTCACCACGCTGGGCGCCGGCAGCCATTGGGAATACCGTCCGGTCGGGTCCGTGCCCAACACGGCCAATCGTCTGCAGAGCCTGAACAAGAAGCTCGGCACGCAGGTGCTGGCGTCCGAAGCCGCCATACAAGGCCTGGACGGCCTGCTCGTGCGCGACCTCGGTCTGTTCATGCTGCGCGTGTCAGCGCAACCCGCGTAGTGGAACTGGTTGCCGAACGCTCGCGCGCCACCGACTCGCAGGTTGCGCTGTGCGAAGCATTCGCGCATGCATTGCAGCTCTTCCAGGCAGGCGATCTCGATCGCGCCCGCATTCGATTCGACGCGCTGGCACACGAGTTCGACGCGGACGGTCCATCCCGGTTCTTTGCTGCGCTGTGCCGGCAGACCGTGAGTCATGTCGACGGCGTGGTCGTGATGAACGACTGACGCCCCCCCTGGCAGGTGCCTGCGACGATGCACGCAGCGCTTGCAGATCTGAAAGTTATAGACCTTCCGTCATGTTGCGGAACTGTTGACGGAAGCCTATCGTTCACTGCTTCGGCCAACGTAGGAACAGCTCCCGGCCGCATCGCGTCGCAGCGTCACAAGAGACCTGGGGAGGGACGTCGGAATGCGTGGGGATGGAGAGGCCCTGCGACTGCGCTCGTTGCGCGCGTCTGCACGGCATTTCTATGCGCTGCTTCTGCTCGGCCTGGCCGGCCTGACCAACGCGCAGTCTCCCGTCCCCTGCTCTCCCGCGCTGGGACGCGTCGTCTCGCTGCAAGGTCACATCGAGTTGCAGCGCAACGGCACCGGCATCTGGCAGCGTCTTGCGCGGCTCGATACGCCCGTATGCCGGGGCGATCAGCTGCGTGCCGGCCTGCTCAGCCGTGCGGCCATGTATATCAGTCCCGAGACCATCGTGCGGTTGGATCAGAACAGCACGCTCGAACTGGTGGATCAGACCGATGCCGAGACCGTGCTGCGCTTTCACCAGGACGAGCTTACGCGCAAGCTGGCGCAGCAGTCGAGCCTGTGCGGAGTCGGGTACTTCATCACACGCTACCCACGCAAGCTGCGAGTGAGAACGCCCTTCTACAACGCAGTGGTCGAAGGCACCGAGTTCCAGGTTGCCATGAGCTGCGATCGCGGCGAGTTGGCGGTGTTCGAGGGCCGAGTCGCCGCGGAGAGTCTCAGCGCTTCGAACGAGCGCGTGCTGGTCGAGAGCGGACAGAGCACCTCCGTTGGGATCGGGGAAACCCCGAGCGCGATCAAGACCCTGGTCAAGCCGGCAAACGCGGTGCAGTGGGCGCTGTACTACCTGCCGCTGACCGATGTCAGCCTGCTCGATGCCGATGCACTCGCGCAGGACTGCACTCAAGTCTCCCCGGCATTGCGAAGCGGCTGCGCGATTCGCCGCGCCGAGTATCTGCTGCGGGTGGGACGCGCGCAGGAGGCGCGGGCAGAACTGTCGGGACTGCTTCTGAGTGAGCCCAGCAACGGCGACGTGTCGGCCCTCGAGTCGATCGTGGCGGTGGTGCAGAACGAGAAGCAAGCCGCGCTGGATCTCGCGCAGCGCGCCGTGGCCGCCGCACCCAACGCGTTCCGACCCTACGCGGCGCTTTCGTATGCGCAGCAGGCGAACTTCAAGCTCGAGGAGGCGTTCGAAGCGGCCAAGCACGCGGCGCAACTGGCGCCCGACAGCGCGCTGCTGCGCGCGCGCACTGCGGAGTTGCAACTGTCACTGGGGCGCGTGCGCTCGGCCGAGCGCGAGGCGCTCGAGGCGGTGCGGATCAATCCCGACGAGAGTCGGGCGCATCTGATCCTGGGTTTTGTGCATCTTGCCCAGATCGACACCCCCCCGCGTCAGAATAGTTGTCGCCCCGATAGGAATCGATAATCTGGGGGCGATGATGAGGAAGGGACGTGGCGCGATACGGAAAGGCATTCAAGGAGCGGGTGGTGGCGCGGTTGCTGCCGCCC
>JADZGB010000023.1 GCA_020854105.1 Burkholderiales bacterium
CCAAGCTTGTCGATCCTGCCCTTGCGCTTGGCACCGTGACCCTTCAGCGCCCTGTCCACCTCCACATCACTGAGCCCCGTGCGCGTCTGAACCAGCAACCGACCCTTCGCAAAATAACGGCCGTCGGCAAGCGACTGTACGGCGAGTTCTGCATGGGCGACTGGCGGAAGAACAAAGCAGGCGAGTGCGGCGAAGCAGGTGAGCAGACCGGTTGGCAGCGTGCGGCGAGAAAGCTGAGGCATCGTGGATTCTCTTTCTGTCTTGTTCGGGTGAATCCGTCGCACCCTTGTGGTGCGCCGTGACCCGCGCGCGCTCTTAGCAATGCGCCTGCCAGCGACGGAAAAGCCATCGGAATACGACGAATTGACGCACTGGAACAAGAAGATGCCCGTCTCGTTGCACTTATGCGAACGCCATTCGGTCTGTGCGTGACAGTCGGGGAATCACGACAGAAAAACCGGCAACCACTCGGCTCATGGCCGCGTCATCCGCTACGCGACGCGCAGGACACGCGCGTGCCGTCGCGGCCGCGCAGTCGCTTTCGACCGACAGTGCGAAGTTCCGACGATCAGGACTGCGACGCGAGTGAACGGGAAGAGCGAGTGGACAGGACGAGCCAAAGAAAAAAGGGCCGGCCTGAATGGCCGACCCTCTGGCGCAGGCAGTACCGCTCAGCCTTTGCGTTTCATGGCTACGCCTGCTCCGGCGAACAGCAGACCGAGCAGCGCGAGAACACCCGGCTCCGGAATTTCCTCCGGCGGATTGGCGCTTCCCGTATCGAACCAGACGATGTTCGAGAGGCCGCCCAGATCACAGTCGGCCCCGAGGTCGGCTGGTTCGTTGTTGGGACCGCAACTGTTGAACGCCAGGAACGGATACAGCACCCCCGGTGAGGCGGTATAGGCGGCGAACGCGGTGGAACCGGTGGTCACGATGTAGTGCAGGGTCAGAAGATCCTGGGGCGAACCGTCCTTCGTGATCCATGCCGTGGCGTACTGTGGCGGATTGCCGAGTGTATAGCTCCAGGTACCCTCATCGTCTCCCAAGTTGTTCACGTCGAAGGTCTGCCCGCTTATCGACTCCGAGCCCTCCCCATCGACCTTGCCGATGGCCGGAGTCTCGAAATTTCCGATGGTCAGCGAGCAGTCGGCAAGGGGACCAGGCGGACAGAAGTTCGGGTTGCCCGAGGTGTCGACGAACACCTCGTAGTACACCTGGAATCCGTCGACACCGGTTATGTCGAGGACGCCGGACGAGGGCATGGGCACCGCGCCCGCGGACGCCGCCAGGCACAGCGCGGCCAGGCCGCCGGTGACCGGCGTCAAGGCTGACAATGGCTTCATAGGCAGATACCTCCCTTAGGACCGGAATGCCGCGTCAGACGCGCGCGGGCGGCGATCTTGGGGCAATCCCCATTCCGGTCTTTTTATTACGCCTATTCAGTCATTTGGAAGGTCGCCTCGAGAAAAAGACAAATTTCTGTAAAGCGGTGCGACAGTAATCTGCGACCCCTGGTGGGTGAAGGTCCTTAGGATCGACAACCCCTGCCCTGACTTCTCGGACCAAGTGCCTGTTGATCAACGACAAGCCAGAATCTCACGAACTGTTAATTTCATCGACATGATGCCTCGGCCCGCCTCGGGCGGTGCTTGCCCTGCACTGGGAGAACGCGGGTTTTTTCTATAGAATCGCGGGCTTCGCCGCGAGGGCATCCTGCACCCGGCGGATACAGGCGATCTGCCGCCACGCTCGTGGACGGGCATCGCGCTACTTACAAAACCTCTAGGGGGATAAATGTCAGCCGCACTGATCTTCGCGCTCGCCTGCGCGATTCTGGCAGTCGTCTACGGCGTGATATCGATTGGCTGGGTTCTCGGCAAACCCGCCGGCAACCAGCGCATGCAGGAGATCGCTGCGGCAATCCAGCAGGGCGCGCAAGCCTACCTGAATCGCCAGTACCGCACGATCGGCATGGTGGGCGTGGCGTTGTTCATCATCATCGGCGTGGCGCCCGGACTGGGCTGGACCACGGCGATCGGCTTCCTGATCGGCGCGGTGCTGTCCGGCGCGGCCGGCTACATCGGCATGAACATCTCCGTGCGTTCGAACGTTCGCACGGCGCAGGCGGCGACCCAGGGGCTCGGCGCTGCGCTGGACGTCGCCTTCCGCGGGGGCGCGATCACCGGGATGCTGGTCGTGGGCCTCGGCCTACTCGGCGTGGCCGGGTTCTACGCCTATCTGAGGGGCGCCGCTGCCGATGCCAGCGATCTGCGTCACCTGTTGCATCCGATGATCGGCCTGGCATTCGGATCGTCCCTGATCTCCATCTTCGCCCGTCTGGGCGGCGGTATCTTCACCAAGGGCGCGGACGTGGGGGCCGACCTCGTCGGCAAGGTCGAGGCGGGCATTCCGGAGGACGATCCGCGCAATCCGGCGGTGATCGCCGACAACGTGGGCGACAACGTCGGCGACTGCGCCGGCATGGCGGCCGACCTGTTCGAAACCTACGCGGTGACCATCGTCGCCACCATGCTCGTCGGCGCGCTGGCCTTCGCCAGCTTCGGCGAGATGGCCGTGCTCTATCCGCTGGCGCTGGGCGGCGTATCGATCATCGCTTCCATCATCGGCTGCCACTTCGTCAAGGCGAGAGAAGGCGGCAAGATCATGAATGCCCTGTACCGCGGCGTCATCGTCGCGGGCGTGTTGTCGCTGATCGCCTTCTACCCAATCACCACGTGGCTGATGGGTGGCGTGGCAGAGGCCACCGGCGGCGTGGTCACCTCGATGAAGCTGTGGCTCGCCGCAGCCGTCGGCATCATCCTCACCGGCGCCCTGATGTGGATCACCGAGTACTACACCGGCACCGACTTCAAGCCGGTGAAGTATGTCGCGCAGGCGTCCACCACCGGCCATGCAACCAACATCATCGCCGGCATTGCCGTGTCGATGAAGGCCTGCTCCCTGCCGGTGCTCGCCGTGTGCGCGGCGATCCTGGCATCGTACTGGGTGACCGGTGGTGGCATGGCCGGCCTGTACGGAGTCGCGATCGCGGCCACCGCCATGCTGTCGATGGCCGGCATCATCGTCGCACTCGACGCATACGGCCCCATCACCGACAACGCCGGCGGCATCGCCGAAATGGCGGAACTGCCCAAGTCGGTGCGCAACATCACCGATCCTCTGGATGCCGTCGGCAACACCACCAAGGCCGTCACCAAGGGGTACGCGATCGGCTCGGCCGGTCTGGCGGCGCTGGTCCTGTTCGCCGACTACACCGCGGCGCTCAAGGGCGCGGGCATCGCCGCGACCTTCGAGCTTTCCGATCCCAAGGTGATCATCGGCCTGTTCATCGGCGGCCTGATTCCGTACCTGTTCGGTGCCATGGCAATGGAAGCGGTAGGCCGTGCCGCGGGTTCGGTGGTGGAGGAAGTGCGCCGCCAGTTCCGCGAGATCAAGGGCATCATGGAAGGCAAGGCCAAGCCCGAGTACGGCCGTGCCGTGGACATGCTGACCACCGCTGCGATCAAGGAAATGATGATCCCCTCGCTGCTGCCGGTGATCGTGCCGATCCTGGTCGGCCTCGTCCTCGGCCCGGCGGCACTGGGAGGCCTGCTCATGGGCACCATCGTGACCGGCCTGTTCGTCGCCATCTCGATGACCACCGGCGGCGGCGCGTGGGACAACGCGAAGAAGTACATCGAAGAGGGCCACCACGGCGGCAAGGGCTCCGACGCCCACAAGGCAGCCGTGACCGGAGATACGGTGGGCGATCCCTACAAGGACACCGCCGGCCCGGCCGTGAACCCGCTGATCAAGATCATCAACCTGGTCGCCCTGCTGATCGTGCCGGTCCTCGCCACCGTGTATGCGACCGCCGCGCCGCAGACTTCCTCCGATGCGACCGTGGCACCGGCTGCCGAAACGGCTGTTGCAGCAGTCGCTCCGCACGCGGAGATCCCGCCCGTGGCGATCGCCTTCGAGGTCGGCCAGAGCAGCTTGCCTGCCGATGCGGCAGCACAGCTCGCCGGCATGGTCGAGGCAGTGAATGCAAACCCCGAAGCCCGGCTTCGGATCTCGGGCTATACGGACGCGAGCGGCGATCCTGCGAGCAACGAGGAGCTGGCCAAGTCACGCGCCTTCGCGGTGCGCGATGCGCTGCTCGGTGCCGGGGTCGCCGAGGAGCGTATCGAGATGCAGAAGCCGGAGGCGATCACCGGCAGCGGTTCGGACGCCGAGGCCCGGCGCGTCGAAGTGACCCTGCTGCAGTAGCCTAGTCTTTTCGCCGCACACGACAAAACGCCCCGCATCTGCGGGGCGTTTGCTTTCGGGATGGGCCGGGCGGTCAGGCGACCGCGGCGGCGGCGCGACCGCGACGTTCCCCGAAGCGCCGATCGGGGAACTGGATGACCACCTGCCGCTTGCGCCGGTCGGCCGTGCGCAATTCGATCGAGAGTGCGTCGGCCGGCCGCTCGGGAGCATCCGCATAGGCCCGAAAGGACGTGTGCAGCGCAAGGTGCAGCAGCTGAAGGCTGCGCTTTGCAGCCAGCATCACCTTGGCCCGCATCCGTTCGCTCGTCGCATAGCGCTTGACCACCTCCAACGCGACCTTGGGGTGCTCGTCGTCGTACTTCGCATGCTCCCGCATCCACTTGTAGGTGCGCGGGTTCATCTCCACCCCTTCGCGGCCGCGGTAGGATTCGAAGCCGTCCACGACCCGGCGCGAAAGATCCCCGGTGATCCCTTCGATGGCGAAACTCGTCGCCGCGACCGCCTCGGCAAGCGAGCCCTTCGTGTTGATGTACCAGAGCCAGTCCGTGAGCGACTGCACATCGCGCAGGATCGGCTTCTTTCCGTCCGCCAGGTCCAGCATGTCCTTCGGCTCGAGTCCGAATCCCTGCCCCATCCACAACCAGTGCTCGGCGTGCGCCTTCTCCACCCGGATGTTGTCGATCAGGTAGGAGCGCGCGTAGTCGTCCTCCACCTTGATCAGGGCTTCGGCGAGGAACTTGGGGAAGGCATGGATGAAGGGATAGATCTGCATGATCCAGCCCTGCATCCCCTTCACCGGCATGGTGCCGGCGCCGACGGCGGTCGCCCACTCGCTGTTGATAAGTTCGTTCCAGTACGGCTGCAGATAACTGTGCAACGAGTCGACCCACTGAGGATGTGGGGAAAGCTCGTACATAGACCCCATTTCGAAACCTCTTCTTGTGGTTGACCTCTTGCCCGGGAACGCCGGCAGTCCCCCCGTCATGCACGAGTGGCGCATCACGGACCAGCGTTGTCCCGTCCGCGAGCAGAGGATGGATTATCAGGGACGAGCACGAACGACTCGCCATTGTCATGACTTGGACGGATCATGACCTGGATGGGTCATGACCTGGACTTGGACGAGCCGCTCTCGGCCCAGTGTAGGTCGATTCCGCCCGAGCAGCAAGAGCATGCTGCCTGACGGCAACGGCGGCTTCAGCTGACTGGCTCAGCGAGATTCAGGCGAGCGGCAAAGGGCCGGGGCCTCGCCACACCGTAACCCTGGGCGAAATCCACGCCGATCTCGCGCAGGGCATGCATGACGCGTTCGTCGTCCACGAACTCGGCGATCGTCTGCTTGCCCATCACGTGGCCGACGTTGTTGATCGCCTCGACCATGGCCCGATCGATCGGATTATCGGCCATGTCCTTGACGAACACGCCATCGATCTTCAGGTAGTCCACCGGCAGGTGCTTCAGATACGCGAACGAGGACATGCCTGCGCCGAAATCGTCCAGCGAGAACCGGCAGCCGAGCGCCTTCATCTCCTGGATGAAGTAGGTGGCCTTGTCCAGATTGGCAATCGCGGCGGTCTCGGTGATCTCGAAGCAGATCGATTCATGCGGCACGTTCGAGGATTGCAGCTGTTCGCGCACGAACTCGAGGAAGCGATCGTCGCCGATGGAGGCACCGGACAGATTGATCGCACACGACTCGATCGACTCTCCGCCGGCGCGCATGCGCGCGAGCATGCCCAGCGCGGTGCGGATGACCCAGCGATCGATGGCAGGCATGAGGTTGTAGCGCTCGGCCGCGGGGATGAAAGCCATCGGCGGCACCAGCTTGCCCTGCTCGTCCACCATGCGCACCAGCAGCTCGCAACGCATCCCGCGCGCCGCGCGCCGGTTGACCGGCACGATGTCCTGCGCATAGAGGACAAAGCGGTTGTCGTCGAGCGCGCGCTGCAGCCGGCCCACCCATTCCATCTCTCCCTGGCGCAGCGTCAGCTCGCTGTCGTCGGGGTGATAGACCTGCACGCGGTTGCGGCCCTTCTCCTTCGCCATGTAGCAGGCGGTGTCGGCCGCCCGCAGGACTTCCGCCAGCGTGAACAGGCCGTCGGTGACATTGACCAGACCGATGCTCACACCGATGTTGAAGCTCAGGTGTGCCCAGGCGAAGTGGAAGTCGGACAGCGTCTGGCGCAGCTTGTCCGCGATGCGTGGCGCCACGTCGGACGGGCAATTCTCCAGCAGCACACCGAACTCGTCGCCGCCCAGCCGGGCAAGTGTGTCCTCCTCGCGCAACGCCTGCTGCAGGAGCCCGCTCGCCTGACGCATGAGCTGGTCGCCGGCGGCGTGGCCGCAGGTGTCGTTGACCACCTTGAACTGATCGAGGTCGAGGTACAGCACGGCGTGCTGCCGGTTGTGTTGTACCGCCGATTGCAGCGCCAGCCCCAGGCGCCGCTCGAATTCCGAGCGGTTGATCAATCCCGTGAGCGAGTCATGGCTTGCCTGATAGGAGAGCTTGGCGGCGTACTGCCGCTCCCGGCTCACGTCGTGCAGCACCAGGACCACGCCCACGACCTGCCCCGAACGGTCGCGGATCGGTGCTGCCGACTGCACGATCGGGATCTCCACACCGTCGTTGCGCTGCAGGAGTATCTGCGTGCTGGAGTCGGTGGATCGTTCCTCGCGCAACACCAGTTCGATCGGGCTGGGAACCGGCTTGTGGCCGGCTTCGTCCACGAGGCGGAACAGTGCCTGGACCGGCAGACCAAAGGCATTCGGCGAAACCCAGCCCGTCAACGACTCCGCTACCGGGTTGAGATAGGTCACCCAGCCTTCGGTATCCGTGGTGATGACACCGTCTGCAATCGAGGCCAGCGTCACCTGCGCACGCTCCTTTTCGGCGAAGAGTTCGGCCGCGGCGATCTTGCGGTCGGTGATGTCGGTCAGCGCACCCGCCATGCGCGCCGGCTTTCCTCCGGCATCGCGCACGGACTGTCCGCGGACCCTGAACCAGCGATACTCACCGGCCTTGATCATCAGGCGCAGTTCGACGTCCAGCGGCAGGCCCGTGTCCATGTGCGCCCGAAGGGCGTGGCGAAACGCCTCGCTCTCCGACATGTGCAGGCGTGACAGCAGCGTCGCCTGCGCGCTGTCGGACTCTCCCACGTCGTAGCCGAGCAGTTGCTTGAAGCGCGGCGAGAAGTACCAGTCATCGGTGGCGATGACCCAATCCCACAGGCCGTCGTTGCTGCCCGAGACGGCAAACTGGAAACGCTCCTCGGAGATCTTGAGCGCGCGTTCCGCGCCCTCGCTGCGGCGGAGCATGCGGTGCGAGAAGTACACGCCGAGGGGGACGAGCAGCGCCGGTACGGCGAGCGTCAAGGCCAGCAGGATCGCCTTGGTAATGCGGTTCGCGTCCCCGAGCGTATTGGAGAACTCCACCTCGAGGGGTGTCAGCCGCGCATTGATCTGGTAGATCCTCCGCACGATGGGACGGATGGAGTACTCGGACCGGTCCCCGGTCGTGACGTGCAGATGCAGCTCCCGGGCCGCGAGATCCAGGTCCGCGATGTGCCGGTCGCCCTCTTCCCAGACCCGCACGACCTGGTCGATGTACCAGACGTGGCGAAAGCGCCGGTAGAGCCGGATCACGCCATCGATGTCGTCCGGGTGGTCTCCGCCTTCGAGCAGCAGCTGCCACGCGCGGTCATAGTCCGGCCGCGGCTTCTCCATCTCCAGGCGTGCCTGGCCGAGCTTCAGCGGCACGGAGATGTTCTTCAGGTAATCGATGTAGTGGTGTTCCGAATGGGTTTCCGCGTAACGGATGAGGTGGAACACGGATTCCTTCTGGGCTTTCGACCAGCGGCTCTCTCCTTCCACGAACGCTCGCGCCGCAGACAGGATGTCGGCTACCTGGATCGCGAGCACCACGAGCAGCACGACGATCGCCAGGAACGGCCAGATCAGAAGCAGCAGCCTGGTGCTCCCCGGCATCATCACGAACAGATGGCCAAGCCACGGGTGCGGACCTCGAGCGAACCCTAGCATGGCAACCGAATGACTCGCGACGCAACGACCGCGTCGACGCCCGGACAGAACGCCCGAGTTTGCATGATGGTGGAAACTGACGGTACCGCGAACATGGGCAGATTGGCTTCCGTCAGTGCCGGAGAAGGCGGCCAGCGGGAACACGACGATCCCGGGCAGTCCGTCCTTCTTCGGCCTTGTGCGTCAGCTCTTTAGATTGCAAAAAAAGTGGAACTGCTGCGATTGCAGCCACACACGCAAGAACGGCGCCGGCTCGTACGCGAAACCGCACGGACGCGGTGATGGCACCGGAAACTCACGGCGCTGATGCAACTGCTCCGGTGCGACGATCGCCCTTGCGGCGATCGGGAAACGCGATGGGACGGTGCACGCGCCGCCTCTCCCCGACGCGTCGCTCGTGCATGGACGCTGCATGCGACTGCACTGCGGACTCGTGCACCGCTTCGGCGCCTGACACCAGTTCTCCCACACCGGTGTTGGACAGCAGCACCACACCGCTTCCCGATCGCGCGGCAATGATCGACGCCTCGGTCGCGACGTCGGTCGTGCAATATCTTCGCAGGCGAAACAGCGTCCAGAGTCCTGCGAGTGTGTGGACGCATCGATGCTCGGTACCGGCCTCCTGGCTCAGGATGCGGGATCCCAGGGGCTGAGCACCGCGCGGCAGCGACGGATAGACGTGATGCGTCGCATGGGCGTTGAGGCCCCCCATGAGCAGGGACGCGAAGAAGGATTCCGGATAGAGATCCCAGGTGGTACGCAGCTGCCGCAGCACCGGATCGCTGGTCCTGCGACCCACGGGCAGGGCGTGCGAGAGCAGTCCCAGATAGTTGCCACACAACAGCAGGAAGAGAATGGCCGGCAGCAGCGCAAGTGGCAGCAGCGACCACAGAAGCGTCATGCGCACGGACATTCCCAGCCACTCGTGCCACGTCGGCCGGCTGAACAGCCGCACCAGATCCCAGGCGATGTATGTCAGCACCATCGCCAGCAGGTTCCACAGATCGCCGGCAACGGAGTCCGCCCGCAGGTACATGCCGTCCTCGCGCGAGTAAGGACGGCCGTGATGCACGACGTTGTGACCATACTGCCAGGAAGCCCTGCTGAACAGCAGGCAGTCGAGCGTCAGGAAGGCGACCACCTGATTCAACCGGCGGCTGGGGAAGAACGCCTGATGCATGGCGTCGTGGCCGACCATCAGCAGGCAGAACCACGCCCAGCCGAATGCGAGTGACCCGAGCAGTACCGCGCCGGGTCGCGTCTCGCCGCTCAGCAGCCACAGACTGCCGGCGAACGCCGTCAGGTGGATCGCGGCCTGGATCCACCCGGACGCATACGCCGACAGCGGCAGATTTCTGGGTCGCCGCGCTCGAACGCGGTCTTTCAACTGCACGTCCAACGATACCGACTGCACGAATCCCCTCCCGACGCGCGCCACGGAACCGGATGTCCGAAGAATAGCAGCGACATGGTCCCGAATTTCACGAACGCGAGTCTAACCCGGCTTGTCCAGAACGCGGTGCCGGGTATCGGAGGCTGTCCAGGCTCACGCGTGCGCTGCTGCACGGTGGCACCATGTACCGGCAGCGGCCGGGAATGGAAGCGCAGGTGCCGTAGTTCGCCGGCGAGGCGCTGACCTTACGCAAGAGTCGATACGGTGACCTGCGAGGCGAGGCGGTGACCTATTCCTCCTCGCCGTCTCCTGGCGCGGAGATCCATAGTTCGTAGCCGTCCGGGTCCGGCACGAAGAACTCGCGCGTGTCGTATTCCGTCTCTTCGATATCGCGCACGGGAAAGCCGCCCTGCTTCAGGCGGGCGTGCGTGCCCTGGATGTCATCCACCCGCAGGTACACGACCCAGCTCTGTCCGATCGCCGGGTTGAGCCGGATCTGCTTATCGGCCGCGAGCTGCTGCAACATCAGATCGGCACTGCCGGTACGCAGCCAGCACCACGCCATGCGGCCCTCGTCGTCGTAGGAGTCGACGAGATCGAAGCCAAAGAAGGTCCGATAGAAGTCGAGCGAGCGCTCGAGGTCGGAGACGCCGAGACTGGGAACGAGCTTGGTAGCAGTCATGGGATGGTCCCGTGCAGCGCTATTGCACCGCGCGACAGTGCTGCTGAATGCACGCAAGCGCGGGCTCGAGCACGATTTCGCATGAACCGACGCCCGACCTGTCGCGCAGGATCTCCTCCTGCAGGAAGGTGTACTCGAACGCCTTGGCCTCGAGCAGTTCCTTCTTGCCGGTCAGGCTGGAGAAGACGACATACTCGTCGGGGCCGCCGCAGTCGCGCTTGCCGATGGGAATCGCACGGCAGTGGACCACGTTGTTGCAGCGGCCGTCGCCCGCCAGCTGCGCGATCTCCTCGCGCAGGCGGATCAGTTCGGCCTCGGCGTTGCTGCCGCCCGCCGAGGCTGTCACGGCGACGAGCACCGCGGCCACAGCGGCAGCGGTGCGCGCGCACACGCGCACGCGCACATCGCATCTCCCCCCGGCAGCGAAATGCATCGAATTGCTAGCGATCGATCACACCGCAGGCCGCGCGCGCACCACCGGCGCAACCCTTCACCTCGCCTTCCGGACAATAGGAATCGGCGGCGGCGTGGATGATGCCCAGCGCCAGCATGGTGAAGCTCGCGAGTGCCTTCATGCCGCTCTCCTACGCAATGGTGATGCGCGAATCGAGGTAGACGTCCTGGATGGCATTGAGCAGCTTCACCCCGTCGGCCATCGGGCGCTGGAAGGCCTTGCGACCCGAGATCAGCCCCATACCGCCCGCACGCTTGTTGATGACAGCCGTGCGCACCGCCTCGGCGAAGTCATTCTCGCCGGAGGCGCCGCCCGAGTTGATCAGCCCGGCGCGGCCCATGTAGCAATTGGCCACCTGGTAGCGCGTCAGATCGATCGGGTGATCGCTGGTCAATTCACTGTAGACCCGCTTGTCGGTCTTGCCGTACGGGTTCTCCTTGGAGCTGAGCGCGTTGTAGCCGCCGTTGTTCTCCGGCAGCTTCTGCTTGATGATGTCCGCCTCGATGGTCACGCCAAGGTGGTTGGCCTGGCCGGTCAGATCGGCGGACAGGTGGTAGTCCTTGTCCGTCTTGAACTGGCTGTTGCGCAGGTAGCACCACAGCACCGTCGCCAGGCCCTCCTCGTGCGCCATCTCGAAAGCCTTGCTCACCTCCACGATCTGGCGTGAGGACTCGGCCGAGCCGAAGTAGATGGTCGCCCCGACCGCCACTGCACCCATGTCGCGCGCCTGCTTGATGCTGGCAAAGGCGATCTGGTCGTACTTGTTGGGATAGGTCAGGAATTCGTTGTGGTTGAACTTGAGCAGGAAGGGGATCCTGTGTGCGTACTTGCGCGCGACCGATCCGAGCACGCCCAGGGTGGAAGCGACCGCGTTGCAGCCCCCTTCGATGGCCAGCCTGACGATGGTTTCCGGGTCGAACATGGCCGGGTGCTTCGCGAACGAGGCCCCGGCGCTATGCTCGATGCCCTGATCCACCGGCAGGATGGAGACGTAGCCGGTGCCGGCCAGGCGGCCGTGGTCGAAGATCTGCTGCAGGCCCCGCATCACGGACGGGGACCGGTCGCTCAGTGCGAACACGCGGTCCACGAAGTCCGGGCCGGGCAGGTGCAGCGAGGCCTTCGGAATGCCCTTGCACACGTGGTTGAGCAGGTTGCCCGCGTCGGCGCCCAACAGGGCCTCGATATCGGTGATTACGGTCGATCCAGCCATCTGCCTGTTCCTCCAAGAAAGTCCTGCAGCAAGTAGCGCCCCGGGAGGGCCCGTGACCGGGCCGCGCGGGGTCGCGTCTTCACCCCGCTATGATAGCGTGCAGGGAATAACCCCTACTCGAGGAGCAAACGCAACGTGAAGTACCAGTACGGAGAGCGCAGGGTCGAATGCCGCGGCGAGACCTACATCGCCGACAACGCCACCGTGATCGGCTCGGTGATCCTGGAAAACCTGGCCAGCGTGTGGTTCAACGCCGTGGTCCGGGCCGACAACGACCTGATCGTCATCGGCGAGGGCAGCAACGTCCAGGACTGCGCAGTGCTGCACACCGACCCGGGCATTACCCTGCGCATCGGCAAGGGCGTTACCGTGGGCCACATGGTGATGCTGCACGGCTGCGAGATTGCCGACAACACGCTGATCGGCATCAAGAGCGTGATCCTGAACCACGTGAAGATCGGCAAGAACTGCATCATCGGCGCCAATTCGCTGATCACCGAGGGCAAGGAGATCCCGGACAACAGCCTGGTGATGGGCTCGCCCGGCAAGGTGGTGCGCGAGATCAACGAGAAGGATCTGCTGCTTATCCGCATGAATGCGGAGAACTACCTGGAGAAGGTCAGGCTGTATCGGCAGCAGTTCCAGCTCCAGGCTTGAGGCGTGGCAGGTCCCGTCACACCGGCACGTGACAAGGACGATTCCAACCCGCCGCCCCGGCGAACGCCGGGGCCCAGCGATGAGATCCGGGTGGTTCGCATCATTATTGCTCTGGATCCCGGCGAACGCCGGGGCCCAGCGAAAACAGAAAGGGCCCTTCTCAGTTTTGGCTGGATCCTGGTTTTCGCCGGGATGACGAAGCGACCCCGGGATGACGATGTGACCCCGGGATGACAACCGCCGTCCGGATCACTTCAGTTGAAGGAAATTCGACGCCACCCACCCCTCGAGACTCGTGCATGCCCCGGAACTGAACCGCACTCGCACCCAGTAGATGGGCGAGGATTCCGTAGCTGCGGATTCGAGGATGATGGCCTCGTCTCCCGCCGTCGCAGCGCAGACGCGGTTCGCGGGTGCAGTACTGGGCCGCACCAGATGCGTGAGATCACGCAGCACGTGCACCGGACCGGCCGCCAGTGCCACCCGGACCGGGTCCGGGAACGCTGGCGATGTGTTCAGCAGCGTGGCCAGCCCCAGACACCAGGCTCGCCGTACCAAACCGGCCGTCCTTGCATGATTCATCGTGATCTCTCCGTGAGCTGACTCGGTCACTGCGCTGCCACGTCGATCCCCGGCAGGCTGCGCGTCATCGGAATGAAGGCCATGCCGAACACTCCCGGATCCACGGTACCGGCGGGCAGTTCACCCGCGCGCTGCCAGGTCTCGCCGGCGTCCACCGACTTGTACAGCGCGTGCCGGTCCGTGGCTGCGGTGTCGTGGAAGTACGCAAGGACGACGCCGCTCCCCACCACCGTCATCTGCCACAGCGAGTAGTAGTCGGGGGCTCCGTATTGCATCTCGGCTGGAAAGCCCACCGGCGTCCAGCTCAGTCCACCGTCGACGGAGCGGACGAACTCGTGCAGGGTTCCGCCGCCGGAGACGTATCTGTTCGCCAGCAGGACCGGTTGGCCGGCGGGGTCGGCAACGAGCTTTCCATCCACCAGGGCGTGCCTGCCCAGGTACACCACGTGATCCAGATCGATCTGCGCGGCCGCCAGCCAGGAAGCTCCTGCAGTGGTGCTCTCGAAGAGAACCGGCTCGTAGAAACTGCATTGACCGAACGAACAGGGTCCCGAATGCGTGTAGCGGCGCCCCATCGCGACGTAGCGCCCGTTCCCCATGTAGGCCGGTACCCGCAGCCGCCGTTCCAGGCCGGCGATGGCCACGCCGGCACTCCACGTGGCGCCGTGATCGGACGAGCGCGCGAGCATGGCCTGCGAGCCGCGCGGCGTCTCTGCAGTGACAGGCACCTTCTCCTCGTATGTACTGATCAGTTGCGGGCCGCCAGCCGGGGCGGCGTCCCGGCGCAGGGCAGCCGCCTGTGATCCGCTCGCGCTGACATTGATCCAGTGGCTGCCCGCGTCCAGCGAGATCAGCGATTCGCTGAGCAATCCGCCGCCGCCGAGGTAGCGCAGGAAGTTCGGTCCGCCTGCGGTCGTGCCTGCCTTCTTCCAGCTGCCGCCCAGATCAGGGGAGCGGTACAGGTCGTATGCCGTCCCGCTGCGCGTGAGCGCCGACACCAGAAGGTCGCCGCCGGACACGTACCTGGCCGCCAGGGCGCCGATCGCCCCGGCCTCCGGCCGCTCGCTGCCCATCTCGCCATCGAAGACGAGGATGTACTCGCCCGGGAAGCGCGGCGCGGGGTCCGCGGGAGGCGAGAACATCAGACCATTGCTCCGGCCGCCTGCCGGGATTCCCAGATCGTGCCAGGTTCGATCCGGCATCGTTCCGGCAACGGGATGGCGCCTGCCGTCCGCACCGTCGTAATGCAGCGTGAAGCTGCCCTTGATGTCCTCACTTCCCAGATTGCGGATCACCCACGTCCCGGGCTGCTCCGGATCCGGATAAAAATCGAGGCGCCCGCGGAAGAAGTAGTCGATCAGGCCGGCGGAGTACGCCACCGCGCGCGGCACGAGCAGCCTTGCCTGGTCGTCATACACCTGCCGGTTCATGCTGTACTGCGTGTCGATGGGCACGATGCCCTGGCCGGCCCAGGCATCGAAGACCGACTCCGTGGTCATCCGGATGTTGTCCAGGGCCCCGGTCTGGCGATCGTGTACGGTGCCGCGCAGGAAGCTGACTTCGGCAGGAAGACCGATGCCGATCGAAAGCGGTGCGTTCTCCTTCTGATAATTGCCCGCGATCGAAGCGGGTGAGGGATAGGACAGGGCGGCTGGCGATCCGAAGTTCGAATCCTCGGTGAAGAACTCCCGATTACTGTAGTCGGCCAGTCCCTGCCCGCTCGCGCCCGTGCTCCAGTAATCGCTGTAGCGGGCGAAGCGCGGAATGGGGTGATTGCCGTAGTCCAGCAGCGGTGCAGTCTCGACCCCGCCGAGAAAGCTGTACACCGTGGAGCCGAGCGCCCGCGCGTCGATCCACGCCTCGAACACCGAGCCCGGATGAGGATCGTTGCGCGTATGTTGCGGCTGCGCCATGTCCTGCACGAGGTGGACGGCGTCGCCGAGTGCGCGAAATGCCGTCGCCCACCAGGCATTGCGGATCTGCTCGGGCGTCTGCGCCTTGCCATCGGGCAGAGGCTCCAGCGGCTGGCGATCCAGCGAGCGGCGTCCGGTCAGGGCGCGATACATCGCCTCGCGCGCAGCCATCAGGGAGAAGTGGTTGCGGCTGAGCAGATCGGGTTCATTCGGGCTGGCGAACGCATCGATGCTGCCTGTCGCCCAGTCCGGCGCCTTCTTGCCGCCCATGAAGCCGCGCATGTAAAGCGGATCGTAGAAGTGGTGCAGTACCCGGTCGAAGTCGCCGTGCGGGTCTCCACCGTTGGGTCCTCGGGGGTTGCACTCCGTGGCGCGCAGGTGCACCGCATTCGCGACGGTCGCACCGATGCAGCCGAACCAGGTGAGGTCGTCCTCGCGGATGGCACCGCGTATGAGCCAGGCGGCGATGGAGCCCGCAGGCTGCTCTCCTAGGAACTGCTTCGAGCTATCGAAGACATGCGCTTCACGCTCCATGACGTCGCCGCCTGCATTTGTCATAGCATCGAAGTACACGTTTGCCAGGCGCATATCGGGGCCGAGCAGACCAAGACTGGGTAGATATGTTGCATCGGTCTGGAGAACTGAGCGAAAGAAGGCTTCCTCCGTGATTCGAGCGTGAGCTCCGAGCTCGTACGCGCACGCGTCCAGACCCAAGATGGCAAGTGTAACCACCACAACACTCAGCACATAAGGACTAAGCGCCACAGGATCTCCCATCTATACACGTCAGCATTCCTAGAAAGCCCGTTTCAGTGCTTCCTCTCTTCCTATCTCAAGCGCTTCGACTTCCATTCGAAAGCCTTTCTCTGCATTTTCTCGACGCATCTCGGGTGCCACTCGAACGGCCTCGGCGTAGAGCGCCTTGTACAGATCCAACGCCTTTCGCTTCAGCTCCCGATCGCTCCCGCATCCGTTCAGAATGAAATAGCCGTACAGCTCTTCCAGCCGGTTGTCGCCGCTCTGCGCACCCGGCTTCAGGAAGATCGTGTCCTGCCAGCCGGGATCCACGCGGGCGATGGACATTCCTTCCGCGTACACCATGACGCCCTCGCGCATGGCCTGGAGCAGCGGATCACGCCGGATCGATACGCCCGCCCAGGCGGGCGAGATGAAGTACTCGCCTGCCTCGTCGGTCCTGGCGACCCGGAACGCGATACAGGAAGAGCGGCCACCGCCCAGCGTCATGCCGAACGCATTCCAGAGGCGCACCACGTATGCCCCGGCAACGGGTTTGCCGGTGGATTCGTCCACGACGCGCCCGAATTCCGGCAGTGTCCAGCCTGCCACCCACCAGACCGCGAGAATGCCGGCCAGCCACTTGGCCCATTTCGGCCACTGCCCGATCCGCCGCCAGCTGCGGCGATTCACATCTGCTGGATCCGCCATAGCCCGTCCTTCGCCCTGATCAGATAGACGAAATAGGCTTTCGGCCCTGACGTCCGATCCTGAACCATCACGTATTCGGCCATCGAGCCGACGATGCTGCCGTTCTGGACCGTTCCCAGGCCGTCCACGGCGAAGGCGAGGCTTGGACGCGCGAGTTCGAACAGCGGCCGGTACCGGGCCCGAACGGCGGGAGAGAAGGCGTGCAGCGCTGCATCCAGCTGTCCTGCCCGCAGACTCGAGAGCATCGAGTGCAGGACCGCTTTCAACTCCTGATCCACCGTCGCCAGATCCTGTACCACGACCTGCAACGTGTGACTCTCGACGTAGCCCGCCGTGTCGGTTACCAGCATCCGCGCGTTGTAGACGCCGGGCGTGGCATACGTGAAGCGCAGCTCGGCAGACGGGTCATTGGTCGAATGATCGATGCTTCCGTCACCCTGGTAATCGATCTGGATGCGCACAGCGGATCGGGTTCCCTGGGGAACGGCCTGGAATCGGACCGCACTGGGCGCGATCCCCGTGGCCGGCCACACATGCGCACGGAACAGGCGGCTGCCCTGCCGCGTGACCGTGAGGGAACGCGTGCTCACCCCTCCATCGGCGCCCGTCACGCGCACTTCGAGGACGTTCGGCCCGGGCTGCAACGGCACCTGCGCATAGAAGGTGTCTCCGATCAGCACCGCCGGTTCACCGTTGACGCTCACGCCTACACGCTGGCCGCCAGCGCTCACGGTTCCGCGGACGATGACGCTATCGGCCAGCACTGTCGCACCGTCCGCCGGCGCCGCCACGGTCGCCGCGATCTCGTCGGCGATGCGCACGATGCGGATCGTGCGCGCCGTCACGTTTCCGGCACGGTCCACCGCGCTCAGCGTGAACACGTTGCTGCCGGGTTGGACGGGAACCGAGAACGAGAATGCGCCCGGCAAAGCGGGAAGCGTGACGGCGCCGATCGTGCCCGCGTTCTCGAGCACCACGGTGGCGAGCGCATCGTCCACGGTGCCGGCGAGCGTTATCTGACTCGTGGACACGACGCTGCCATCATCGGGCGCGACGTGGAGGAAAGCGGGCGCCACCGTATCGACGGCGAGACTGATCTCGACCGGTTCGGACGCGTGGCCGAATCGATCCTGGAGGCTGGCGGCGAACCGGTGTGAACCCTCGCCGAGCGGGGCTTCCGGACGATAGGTGGCCGAACCGGCATCCGCATCCATCTGGAATCGATGTCCCACCTGCTGCCCGTCGATCTGTGCGCTTACCCGTGCATCGTGCAGATAGGACGGCAGCGGCGGACACGGCCCGGCTGCGCAGACGGGCCCCAGCGCCAGCTCGAACAGCGGACGAGGATCGCTCGTCAGGGCATCGTCCGGCGGTTGCACGATGCGGACCTCGGGGAGCGCGCGCAGCGCCAACGGTTCCACCTGCACGGGGAACGGCAGGACGACTGCGCCGAGAACGGATGCGTCGGCCGCGAACCTGATCACCCCTCCATCGTGCACCAGCCACACTTCCTGGCGCATCCAGTGACAGACAAGTCCGACCGCGCGGCTGACGCCCAGCGAGGCAAGGGTCGAGCGGCTGCGCAGGCGTCCGTCCGCGCCGCGCCACTCCAGCGCAGCCGCGGTGAGGAGCCAAATCCCTTCTTGCCCCGCGAGCACGCAGGCGTCGCGGGCGGTCTCGGTGAGGGCGAAACGGCCTCTTTCCTTGCCCGCCGCATCGAACGTGACGCCACGCCGTTCTCCCACGGCCCACACCCGCTCCCCGACGTCGTCGAGCGCCAGATGCCTCGCATCTGCCTGCAGCGCGCTGCGCAGATCGAGCGCCATGGCTAGCGATCCGTCGCGACGCAACTCGAGCAGCCTGCTCCTCTCCAGCATCCACAGGTTCTGGCTCTGGGCGACCGCCATCGCCACCGGCGGAGCAGTCAGTTGCCGCGTGAGGAGCAGTCCACCCGCGCTGCCGAGAAGAACCAGGCGCGATCCGTCCGACACCCACGATTCCGATGTATGAGCATCGCCGGCGATCCAGGCGACCTTCTTGTAGAGTCCGAGCGCACGCACGTCCGCCTGATACACCTGTGCAGCAGCCGCATCGCGATGCGCGAGGCGATCGGACATCGAGTACCAGATACCGCCTGCTCCGTCGGACGACATCGCGTCGATGCGCTTGACCGGAACCGAGTGCGTGATCACCAGCGCGGACGAATCCAGGCGAGACAGCATTCCGGCTGCGTATGCCCAGTCCTGGGCGAAGGCAGAACTGCCGTCGTGCAGGGACATCACGCAGATTGCCGCGAGAATCAGGAGTCGCATGGCCGCCAGACACATCGATGGTTACCGACACTGTATGCCAATTGCATTGTAGTTGTAAATGCCCATGGCATGTTGCACGCCAAAAAAAACCGCCCTGGGGCGGTTCTTTCGTTCTCTGATGATCGTACTGCGGGCTAGAACATGCACACCGTGCGCAGCCACTTCTCCCCCTGCGTGCCCTTCTCCGGCACGTGGGGATCGACCGCGCCCGGCGGCGACACCATCGTCTTCGCCAGCTGACCGCCGGGATCGAACATGCCGACGGCCGCGACGACCATCGTGCCTTCCTTACAGTTGGCCATGAAGCGCACGGTGCGCGGGGTGATGCCGTCCCGCGAGGGGGAGCCGTCCCGGCGCTTGATGTGCACGTCGAATCGCCCATGGGTGTCGCCGTACTTGCGGATGGTGGTGCTATCCAGCTGCCCGATCTCGCCCTCGCCGATCTTCGCCAGGACTTCGGGATCCTGCGCCTGCTGCGCCAGAACCGGTGCGCCGGTCAGGGCGGCGGAGACGATGAGGGGCACTGCAAGACGGATCTTCATACGGGCTCCATGTCGGGGGATCCGCCGGCGCAAGCGCCGGTCGGCTTCGCCGTTCCACGGCCTGCGGACGGTACAGGTTCCGATTGGAGTGTGCGCACCGCGGCTTGTTCCCTGACCCGGTGAGAGAAACCGGATTCCAGATGGCACCGGAATCACACACGGTCGCCCCGGTGCGTGAGAGCCTGCCCCGGAATGCTTTAATCCGGGGCCGGGGCCGGGGCCCAGCGCAGCGTCACGGGTTCTTCGCCAACGGGTTTCCGCCGTGATGACGGGCTAACGCCTCGGCCCGACGAAACAAGGAAGCGCTCTTCACGCTTCCAAGAACCGCCCGATGCAGGCGTTCAGGAATACCGCATCCGCCGGACTCGCCGTCGCTGCCGCCTGGTGTCCCTGCACCGAGGGGATTTCGACCAGCGTGGCGTTGCGCATCGCCGCGGCTGCCTCCCGCGCCGCCTGCACGGGATTGAAGAGGTCCAGCGGCGGTGCCAGGATCAGCGCTGGTACGCCGATCGACGCCAGCGCCGCCCGCGTGTCGCCGTCGAAGCCCGGCGTCGCTCCGACGTCGTGCGCCTGGTAGGCCCAGCTCTGGTACAGCCAGTCGGTGGCGTCGAAGCCGTTGGCCCTGTTGTCGGCAGTGAGCTTGTCCATCCAGGCCAGCGCGTCGAGCGGCTCGTCGAGCATCTCGTGCAGGGCCGCCGGTGTGCGTCCGGCCAGCACGCTCATCACGCCCGACCAGGCCCGCCAGCCGCGCTCCGGATAGCCGTCGAACCCGTTGCCGTTCCACGCGGGATCCGCCATCAAGGCCCGGCGCGCGGTCTCCACCACCGCAACCGCCCAGGGTGCGGTGCGCGCCATCGGCGTCATCGCCACCAGCCGGCGCGCGAAGCCCGGATGACTCACGCCCCACTGCAGCACCTGCATGCCGCCCATCGACGCGCCCACCACCGCAGCGAGGGATGCCAGTCCCATCTCAGCGTGCAGCAGGCGCAGTTGTGAGGCCACCATGTCGCGCAGGCAGAAGCGCGGGAAGGCCATCCCCGACTGGCGGGCACTGGTGCTGGGCGAGGTCGTCAGCCCGTTGCCGATCGGATCCACGCACACGACGCAGTAGCGATCGGTATCCAGGGCCTTGCCTGGACCGATCAGGAAATCCAGGCGGTGATGATTGCCGGTGAGCGAGACGGTGACGAGGATCACGTTGTCGCGCGCCGCACTGAACTCGCCATGCGTCACGTAGGAGAGCGCGAAATCCTGAATCACCTCGCCGCTCTCCAGCCGGAAGTCTCCGAACGCTGCCTGGCGATGCGGCGTATCGATCATGCCGGGGCGCATCGGCGGATGGATCATTGGCTGGCTTCCGTCGCGGCGAACCTCCCTGCCCTGCGCCCCGACACGAACGCCCACGCCAGGTGGTGCCCGTGGCCCTTGAGCAGCAGACCGCCCTGCCCGGTGGAGCCGGCCGCCCAGAGGCCGGGGATGACGGCATCGTTCGTGCCCAGCACACGATGCTCCAGATCGACAGCCAGGCCGCCCTCGTTGTGCACGAACACCGGGCGCACGGGACCGAGCGCGATGTACGGCCCCTGCCCGAGTCCCGCAACACTCTCGCGCAGCGCGCCTGCATCCATCTTCAGGCGGCGCGCCAGGCCATCGAGGCTGCCGGCTTCGGTGAACACGTCCGGGCGGTTGAGCCGGTAGTCGGGAATGTAGGCGTAGGCGATGCCGGGCGCCGTGGAGACGAAGTGCGGCCAGGCGCCGAAGCGCCGTGCCAGCGCGCCATCGATGAGGATGTAGCCGAACTTGCCCGGTTGATCCGCCAGGGCCAGCGCCGGCTTCGACCGTTCGTCGCAGAAGCGCTTGCCGTCGCGGTTGATCAGCCGCGCGCCCTGCTCGAACAGCCCGAGCGCGGGCGCGAGTGCGGTGGTGAGGAAGCTCATCACGAACGGCCTCAGCAGCCGCGCCGGCATGTGCTCCATCGCCCACTGCATGGTGGCCGCGAGCGCAGGTGTCGGCGGCAGCGAGCGCAGCAGATTCGGCTTGCTCGGCGGCACGAAGCGGATCTCCGGCCCCAGGGCGAGATCGCCGTTGACGATGCGCGCGCCCAGCGTGAGCGCGAGCTTCTGGCCGTCGCCGGTGGCGGTGAGGTTCACGCCCTCGACCTTCGCCTCCTGTGCACCGATGTAGCGCGTCTTCAACTCGGGGTCGTTGGTGAAGTCGCCGGCGGCGACCACGACGCCGCGCCGGGCTTCGTACACGGCACCCTCGGCGCAGCGCACGCCGGACACGCGACCATCCTTCACCATCAGTTCCGCCGCGCGCGCACCGAAGCGGATCTGCACGCCCGTTGCGCGAGCCCGGTTGCCCAGGTGATGGATGAACGACAGCGAGTTCGGCAGCACCGTGTGCATGCGCGGCTTGCGGTGCGGCGGCTCCGGCATCGGACCGTAGAAGCGCACGCCCAGGTCGATGAGCCAGCGCATGGTGTCCGGGATGTGCTCGCACAGCACCCGGCGCAACTCGTCGTTGTCGCGCGCGGCCAGATCGCCGGCAAAGTCGGGCATGTCGGCCCAGTGGTCGTGCGGATTGTCGTCGATGCCGGCGCGCTGCTGGTGCGGCGTGCACGTGGAGGTGACGGATCCGACCGACCAGGCGGTGGAACCGCCCAGCCTGTCGTTCTTCTCCAGCAGCACGACGCTGGCGCCGGCCGCGCGCGCCTCGATGGCAGCGGCCAGGCCGGAACCGCCACCGCCGATCACGACGACGTCGTACGCGTCAGGCATGACTGCCCCTGAGCCGCGGCAAAGGCAACAGCCTTCGCCACAGAGAACACAGAGAAAAACCCTCTAGATGCAGAAGTTGGCGCCGTACTGACATGTCTCTGTGCCCTCTGTGTCCTCTGTGGCAAAAGACAGTGGATGTCAGCGCTTCACCGCCAGGCCCGCACTGGTCCCGGCTATGCGCCCGAACACCGACCCCGACATCAGCCCGGTCCCGCCCGGGTAGTTGAAGTAGAACAGCCCGCCTACCAGTTCGCCGGCAGCGTACAGGCCGGGGATGGGTGCGCCATCGGTGTCGATCACCTGGCCGCCGGTATCGATGCGAAGACCGCCGAAGGTGAAGGTGATGCCGCACGTCACCGCATAGGCCTCGAACGGCGGCGTGTCGATGGTGTTCGCCCAGTTCGACTTCGGCACCGCCAGTCCCTGCGTGCAGCGGCCGTCCTTCACGTTGGGGTTGAACGCGATGTCGGTGCGCACGGCCGCGTTGTAGGCGCGGATGTGCTCGAGCGCGCGCGCGGCGTTGACGTCGTCGAGCCTGGCCACCAGTTCCTCGAGCGTGTTGGCGGTGACCTTCGTGACCTGCTTGATGCGATACTCGTCGCGCAGGATGTGGGTGACCTTCCTGTCGAAGATCTGCCAGGCGAACTGTCCCGGCTGACGCAGGATCACCGCGCCGTACTTGGCGTAGGTGTAGTTGCGGAAGTCCGCGCCCTCGTCGACGAAGCGCTCGCCGTTGGCGTTGATCATGATGCCCCAGGGGTAGGAGTGCTTCTGGAAGCCGTCGCCCACGGCGAGGTCGCCGAACTCGGGCGCATTGCGATCCCAGCCCACGGCATGGCAGCCTGACCAGTTGCCGCACGGCGATGCACCGGCATCGAGCGCCATGCGGATGCCGTCGCCGGTGTTGAAGCGCGTGCCGCGCACCTTCGCCAGATCCCAGCCCGGACCCAGGTAGCGCGTGCGCCACTCGGGATTCGACTCGAAGCCGCCGGCAGCCAGGACCACCGCCTTGCAGCGGATCTCGCGCGTGACGCCCCGATGGCGCGCGCGCACGCCGTGCACGCCGCTGTCGTCGTGCAGCAGGGATAGCGCGCGCGTTTCGTAGAAGATCGGGATATCGCGCTTGGCCGCAGCACTCTTGTGCGCCTCGACCAGCCCCGGGCCGCCGCCCCATGCCTCGACCGTCAGTCCGCCCCAGAACTTGAAGCGCCCGTCCACCTTGAACGCCTGGCGTCCGTAGATCGGCACGAAGCGGAAGCCCTTGCCGCGCATCCACGTCATGGTCGACTTGCTGCGCTTGACCAGCAGTTCAGCGAGGTCGGGATTGGTGCGGTTCTCGGTCACGCGCGCGAGGTCGTCGAAGAACTGGTCCTCCGTGTAGGAGCCGAAGTCGGTGCGCGCGATCTCCTCCTCGGTGAGGTCGGGCATCAGTTCGCGCAGATCCGCGACCCCGTCGTAGGCGAAGCGAATCGCCCCGGCGGTGAAGCGCGTGTTTCCGCCCGACTCGTCCTCGGTCGCCCGCTCCAGCACGATCGGCTTCGCGCCCTGCTCCTGCGCGGCCAGGGCCGCACACATCGCCGCGTTGCCGGCTCCGACAACGACGACGTCACAACTGTCCGGCAGCATCCTGTTCTGTCTCCTCCCGATACATCGGCCGCGCCGTATCGGGCCGAGGCGGCTAGTATGCAAGAAATCGGCAGGAAGCCATTTCCGTCATCCCGGCGAAAGCCGGGACCCAGCGCAAACACACGAGCCGCTCGACCCCGGCTGCGCGATCGGCGCAGAATGAACACTCGACAACAAAGGAAAGCGGCCATGCGCATCGGCGTCAACACCATGTCCTTCATGTGGCGGGCGAGCGCGATGGACGCACTCGAGACGCTGGCGCGCCAAGGCTACCGCCGCTTCGAGATCATGGCGCAGCCGCCGCACTTCGATCCGATGATGAGCGCGCCCGACGCACAGGCATTCGCGCGCTTCCTGCGCGATGCCGGACTCACGGTCGAGTCGATCAACCTGCCCAGCCTCGACCAGAACATGGGAAGCGCCTCGCGCGAGATGCGCGAGTACTCCATCGGCCTCTACCAGCGGCTGATCGCGATCGCCCAGGCCATCGGTGCCGAGGCCATCATCACCGTGACCGGCCGCGTCAATCCGCTCATCCCTCATGCCCGCAAAGACCTGGAGGGCTGGTTCGAGGACGCGTTCGCCCGCGTGCTGCGGTTGGCCGAGGGGGCGGGAATCAAGCTGCTGCTGGAGAACATCCCCATCGGCGTGTTCCCCACCGCGGCGCAGATGGTCGCCTTCGCCGAGCGGATCGGTTCACCCGCCGTGGGCATCTGCTACGACATCGCCAATGCCCACTTCATCGGCGAGGACGTCGCGGCGGGCGTGCATGCGGTGCAGTCCCGCCTCGGCATCGTGCACCTGTCCGACACGAATCGCGACAAGTGGCGCCACGACCCGATCGGGATGGGGAGTTGCGACTTCGCAGGCTTCGCGCGGGCGCTGCGCGAGATCGGCTACGACAAGAGTTCGATGCTGGAGATCGTCGCGGAGGACGGGGTCGGCCAGACGGTGGAGAGCCACGGCAAGGCGGCCCAGTGGGGGTGGTCAGCGGCGCGGGCGGACTCGCCCGCGCGCGCCTGAATAACGGTTGGCCGATCGCCACTACTGCTGCAACAGCCCGGTCCACTCCTCGTCGAAGTTGCCTTCGGCATTCGGCGAGCCCTGCCAGGTGCCGCCGCCGGTGAGGCCGGCGAACTTCCCGGTGCCCGAGCCCGGTACCGCATTCCAGCCGCCGCTGCAGCGGGGCTTGTCGCCCACCATGTAGCAGATGCCGGCCCATTCGACGTTCAAGGTGGAACCGGCGTTGTCCACCGATACCGAGCCACGTCCCGTGCCGGCGCCGTGGGTGAGATCCCAATGCCCGCGTGCGATGCGTGAGGAACCGGTCCACAGTCCCCTGCCCTGCACTTCCTTGTCGTTGGTCGTGCTCTCCGAGTAGTAGACGAGGCGGCCCGCGGCCTTGTCCTCGAGGATCACCTCGAATTTCGCCGGCTTGTGGACGGCCCTGGCGGTGGTGACGAAGGGCTCTGCGGCGTGCGCGGCCAGGGCGGACAAGGCCAGGGCGGCGCCCACGGCAAGCGAGGCGATCGATCGTTGCGTCATGGCAGTCGGTCTCCTGTGTAGATATGCACCGCTCGACCACGCCCGGCGGGCACGATCGGAACCGCGGCGTGCAAGCCTATCGTGCGGACATGTACGTATCGCTTACCGATGGGTAGGGGTCTAGACCGCTGCCTTCCCGGCTCGGCCCCGGTGCACCCCGATGCGACGAGGGCGACTTTGCTACCATCGTTGCATTGCACGCCGCCCGTCCCCTGCGACAGAAAAGCGGCGCAACACGGGAGGAGCACCATGCCACGCATGAAGGGCGGAGATCTCATCTCCGACTTCCTGATCCAGGAGGGCGTGCCGTACGTCTTCGGCATCTGCGGCCACGGCAACGTCGGTCTGCTCGATGCACTGTGGGAACGCCGGGATCGCATCAAGCTGATCTCGCCGCGCCACGAACAGACCGCCGGGCACATGGCAGACGCCTACTTCCGCGTCGCGCACGAGCCGGTCCCCACGCTGACGTCCACCGGCCCCGGCTCCTGCAACATCGTGATGGCCACGGCCTGCGCCTCGGCCGATTCGTCGGCCTACTACGCGATCACGGCCAACGTGCCGACCTCGCAGTTCAACCGCGGTCCGTTCCAGGAGAGCTACCGCAACCAGGCGGCCGAGTTCCCCGTGGCACTGCGGCCCTACGTCAAGCGCAGCTTCCAGCCCACGCGCGTGGACATGCTGCCGCTGGCCCTGCGCCAGAGCTGGAACCTGATGCTCGCCGGCCGGCCCGGCCCGGTGAACCTGGACGTGCCGTTCAACCTGTTCCAGGAAGAGGACGACGTCACCCTGCTGGCGTCCGATCGCAGGAACGGCTTCCCGCGCCCCGGCGCCTCGCCGGACGACATCCGTACAGTGATGGACATGATTCAGGCGGCCGAGCGGCCGGCCTTCTTCGTCAGCCACGGGGTGACGCTCGCCGAAGCCGGTCCGGAACTGCAGCGCGTGGCCGAGATGCTCGACATCCCGGTCATCACCTCGCCCAACGGCTTCGGCATCCTGCCCATGCCGCACCGGCTGGCGGTCGGCTTCATCGGCCGCAACGGCGCCTATCCGGCCAACCAGGTCGGCCGGCACTGCGACCTGCTGATCACGGTCGGCGCGCGCTTCGACGATCGCTCGTCTTCCTCCTGGATTCCGGGCTACTCCTGGAACATCCCGCCGACCAAGCTGGTGCACGTGGACATCGACCCCGCCGAGATCGGCCGCAACTATCCGGTCACCCTGGGCATCATGGCCGATGCAAAGGTCTTCCTCGGCCAGCTCGGGCAGGAAGCGGCCAGCCGCAAGGCCGATGGCGCACGCTTCAGCGTCTGGCAGGCGCAGATCGAGGGCTGGAAACGGGAGTGGGACGACTTCACCCGCCCGAACTTCAACCTGAGCGGTGCGCCGCTGCGGCCCGAGCGTGTGGTCACCGAGGTGCGCAGGGCGCTGCCGCGCAACGGCATCATCTCGCTCGACAGCGGCGTGCACCACAACTGGTTCATGCAGTTCTGGGAGGCGCCCGAGCCGCAGTGCATGCTCAACTCCTGGGGTTTCTCGGCCATGGGCTTCGGGGTGAGCGGCATCCTCGGCGCCAAGCTGGCCGCGCCGCATCGGCCCTGCATCGCGGTCATCGGCGACGGCGGCTTCACCATGACCCCGCACGTGCTCGCTACTGCGGTCGAGTACGACATCCCCTGCGTGTGGCTGGTGTGGAACAACTACGCGTGGGCCGCGATCCGCGACATCCAGATAGGCATGTTCGGCGGCCGCGAGATCGGCACCGGCTTCTACGCGGGCAAGGAGCGTGCACCCTACAACCCGGACTTCGCCGCCATGGCACGCAGCTACGGGGTCGAGGGTATTGCCGTGAAGCACTCCGACCAACTCGGCGATGCGCTGCGCCATGCCATCGCGCTGGGCAAGCCCTGCCTGCTCGACGTGCACGTGGACGACAAGGTCAAGCCGCCAGGCACGGGTACCTGGCAGCTGCCGCCGACGCCGCACAAGGAGCCGGCATTCGGCAAGCCGGTGGTGCGGTGAAGACCTTGCGCCACAGAGGGCACGGAGGACACAGAGAAAGTCGGGTGTTCCTCGAATGCGTTGCTCATGCCGGGGAGGAACGCGCGTGGCGGCCGTAGCGGTTCGTGCCCTGATCGGCGGCAGGTGGATCGAGTCGGCGCGCACGGCCGAGATCCGCGACCCGTATCGCGGTGAGGTCGTCGGCACCGCGCCGGTCTCCTCGATGGAGGAACTGGATGCCGCACTGAGCGCGGCGGTGATAACGCGCGACGCGGCCGCGGCGATGCCCGGCTACGAGCGCGCGTCGCTGCTGCGCCGGATTGCGGCGCTGATCGAACGCGACGTCGCGTCGCTCGCGCAGCTGATGTCGTGCGAGACCGGCAAGGCGATCAGGGATTCGGAGGGCGAGATCCGCCGCTCGCTGGAGACCTTCGCGCTTGCCGCGGAGGAGGCGATCCGCATCGAGGGCCGCCACGTGCCGCTCGATGGCAGCGCGATGGGTGCAGGGAAGATGGCCTTCCTGATGCGTTTTCCGGTCGGCGTGGTCGCCGCGATCACGCCCTTCAACGCGCCGTTCAACCTCGCCGCGCACAAGATCGCGCCCTCGATCGCCGCCGGCAACGCGCTGGTGTTGAAGCCGCCACCGCAGGCGCCGCTTATCGTGTACCGGCTGGTCGAACTCGTCGCCGAGGCCGGCACGCCGGCCGGCATGGTCAATACGGTCTACGGCGGAGCCGACATCGGCGCGGCGCTGGTCGCCGACCCACGCGTGGACTTCATCACCTTCACCGGCTCCAGCCGCGCCGGCGCCGCGATCAAGGCCGCCAGCGGCCTGCGCCGCGTGGCGCTGGAACTGGGCGGGAACGGCACGACCATCGTGCACGAGGACGCCGACCTCGCGGTAGCCA
The DNA here is from genome assembly GCA_020854105.1 of Burkholderiales bacterium. GTDB lineage: Bacteria > Pseudomonadota > Gammaproteobacteria > Burkholderiales > SHXO01 > SHXO01. The sequence goes on from JADZGB010000023.1 coordinate 28,362, forward strand.
GCGCGACCTGTGCACGCAATTCCATGCGCCTCGCCGGGCAGAGCTGCATCTCGGTGCAGACGGTGTACGCGCACGAGCGCGTGTACCAGCAGGTGGTGGAGCTGATCGCCGCCGAGGTCCGCGAGTTGAAGCTCGGCGACCCGCTCGATCCTGTGACCGACGTCGGCACGCTGATCGACGAGTCGGCCGCCCGCCGCATCGAGAACTGGGTGCACGAGGCGCACCGCAACGGCGCCCGCGTGGTGATCGGCGGCCAGCGCATGGGCGCCGCCTTCGAGCCCACCGTGCTGACCGACGTGAAGCCGGACATGAAGGTGGTGTGCGAGGAGGTGTTCGGACCGGTCATCAACGTGATTCCCTACGCGCGGATCGACGATGCGTTCGCGGCCATCAACGCCGGCGCCTACGGCCTGCACGCAGGCGTATTCACCAAGTCGAACGAACTCACTTTCGCCGCCTTGCGCAGGCTGCGGGTGGGCGGCGTGATCATCAACGGCAGCTCCACCTGGCGCACGGACCAGCTCGCCTACGGCGGCGTGAAGGCCAGCGGCATCGGCCGCGAGGGCCCGCGCTACGCCATCGAGGAGATGACCGAGCAGCGCCTGATCGTGTTCAACCTGTGAAGATCCTCGTCACCGGCGCAGACGGTTTTCTGGGGGCGGCCGTCACCCGCGCCCTGCTCGCGCGCGGAGACGCCGCCGTCGCGTTCGATACGCGCATCTCGGCGCTCCACGATGCGCCCGCCGCGCAGCTGACGCAGGTCGTCGGCGACATCACCGACATGGCCGCTCTCGCCCGCGTCATGCTCGAGCACCGGCCCGACGCCGTGTTCCACGCCGCGGCCATCGTCGGCGTGCTGTCCTCGCTCGCCAGTCCGGTCCACATCGTGCGGGTGAATGTCGAGGGCTCGCTCAACGTGTTCGAGGCGATGCGGCTGGCTGGCGTGCGTCGCTGCGTACACGTCAGCTCCGAGGAGGCGTACGGCGTGTTCCACGCCGATCCGATCCCAGAGGCCCATCCGCTCGATCCGGTGCTGCCCTACGGCATCTGCAAGGCAACGGTCGAACAACTTGGCCGCACCTATCGGGATCTGCACGGACTGGAGGTGATCAATCTGCGCACCTCCTGGGTCTACGGCTCGGACCTGCCGCGTGCGCGGGTGCCCAGGATCCTGCTCGAAGCCGCCCTCGCCGGACAGGCGCTGCACGTCCCGTCCGGAGCGGATGCCGCGATCGACCACACTTTCATCGACGACTTCGTGTCCGGTGCGCTCGCCGCGCTGGATCATCGCACGCACCGCTTCGACGCCTACAACATCGCCAGCGGCCAGGCGACCACCGTGGCGCAGATGATCGCCATCGTGAAGGAACTGGTCCCCGGCGCGCGACTGTCCGTGGGACCGGGACCGTACCGCCACGGCGACACCGTCGAGAGCGTGAGGAAAGGTGCGCTCGACCTCAGCCGGGCAAGGAAGGAGCTGGGCTGGACCCCGAAGTACGACATGCGCGCGGGGCTGGAAAGATACCTGCGCGCGTTGAAGCGTTGAAAAACTTGGCCACAGAGGACACGGAGAGCACGGAGAGCACGGAGAGCACGGAGAGCACGGAGAGCACAGAGAGCACAGAGAGATTGTCTGGAGAAGCGTGGCCCGCGGCTGCGCATTGGCCGCCACTGGCAATCGTCGCAACGCACGAGCCTGTCTTTCTCCGTGTTCTCTGTGCCCTCTGTGGCGAAAGTTTTACTCTTGGAGTGAACAATGTCGAGCAGTGATGGAAAGGCCGCGATCCGCGCGGCAGCCGAAGTGATGTGGGACGAACCGCCGGCGCATTACGGCGGCGCGTTCTCGAAGATGCTGGTCCGGCCCGAGCCGGTCGGGTCGCGGAAGCTCGACTACCGCATCTCCGTATACCAGCCGCGCGCCTACGTCGCACCGCATCGGCACAGGATCCAGGAGCAGGTCTATCACATCCTCGATGGCGAGGGCCTGATGGAGATCGAGGGCGAACGCAAGGTCGTGCGCCGCGACGACGTGGTGTTCATCCCGCCCGGCATCGAGCACGCGATCTACAACACGGGGATGACCGACCTGCGCTTCATCGTCGTCACCTCGCCGCCGGACGACGCGCCGTGATGCGCGCGCTCGCCGCCGCGCTCGTCCTCGCACTGTGCACGCCGCTCGCATGGGCCCAGAAGGCGCCGCTCAGGATCGGGGTGGTCACCTTCCTGTCCGGCCCCGGCGCGGGCGGCATGGGACTGCCCTCGCGCAACGCGGCCGAGTTGACCTTCGCCGCATTGAACGCCGGCACCGTGCCCGCGCCCTACCAGAGCAAGGGCTTCGGCGGCACGCCGATCGAACTCGTTCTGCTCGACGAAGCCGGCCCGGTGAGCAGCGTCGTCACGCAGTACCGCAATCTGGTGCAGCGCCAGGGCGTGTCGATGGTGATCGGCTACATCTCGAGCGCGAGTTGCCTGGCCATCGCGCCGGTGGCGGAGGAACTGAAGACGCTGACCGTATTCTTCGACTGCGGCACCTCGCGCATCTTCGAGGAAGCGAGCTACAGGTACGTCTTCCGCACGCAGTCGCACGCCACCATGGACAGCGTCGCGGCGGCGAAGTACGTACGCGAGCGATTCCCGCAGGCGACCCGCATCGCCGGGCTGAACCAGAACTATGCCTGGGGCCACGATTCCTGGCGCGACTTCGAGATGGCGATGCGCGTTCTGGAACCCGACGTGCAGGTGGCGACCTCGCAGATGCCGAAACTGTTCACCGGCCAGTTCGGCACCGAGATCTCCGTGCTCATGAACAGCGGCGCCCAGGTGCTGCACTCCAGCTTCTGGGGCGGCGACCTCGAGGCCTTCGTCCTCCAGGCCGCGCCGCGGGGACTGTTCGCGCGCCTGCCGGTGGTATTCGCCGCGGGAGAGTCCGGGGTGCACAAGCTCAAGGGCAAGATCCCCGATGGCGCGATCATCGGCGCACGCGGTCCGAACAGCTTCTTCGCACCGGACAATGCGCTCAACCGCTGGTTCAAGGCTGCCTACGAGAAGCGCTACCGCACCCCCCCCAGCTTCACCGCGTATCACATGATCCAGGCCATCCTGGGAACGAAGGCGGCATACGAGAAAGCCCAGACGGGCAGGAACACGGCGCCGAGCACCAAGCAGGTCGTCGCCGCGTTCGAGAATCTGAACTTCGAGACCCCGAGCGGGATCACGAAGATGGCATTGGGCAATGGCCACCAGGGCATTCAGGGTCACGCGTATGGCAGGCTCAAGACGGTGAACGGTGCCCTGACCGTGACCGACGTGACGCGTTACGCCGCCGAGGAGGTGAACCCGCCGGCGAGCGTCAAGAGCGAAGATTGGATCCGGGGTGGGATGAAGTGAGGCCTATGTGGCTGGATTCCGGCTTTCGCCGGAATCACGACTCTACCGTCGTACCGGCGCAAGCCGGTGCCCAGCGTGGAAAGACCAGGGCCCTTCTCTGTTTGGCTGGATCCCGGCTTTCGCCGGGATGACAATGCACCATGGAACGCATCCTTCTCATCCAGGGCGCCAACATGAACTATCTGGGCAAGCGCCAGCCGGAGATCTACGGCAGTACCACCGCCGCCGAACTCGACGCGATGCTGCTCGCCCACGCCCACGAGCATGCCTACTTCCTCGAGATCTTCTACACCAACATCGAGGGCGAGGCGATCAACAGGCTGTACGCCTCGGTGATCGACGGCGTGCAGGGACTGGTGATGAACCCGGCGGGCTTCAGCCAGGGCGGCTTCGCCCTGCGCGACTGCATCGCCGCCCTGCCCTTTCCCTACGTCGAGGTGCACATGACCAACGTCGAGAAGCGCGGCATCCACTCGTTGCTCGCGCCCAATGCGGTGGGCGGGGTGTACGGCTTCGGGGTGAACTCCTATCTGCTCGGTCTGGAGGCGATGCTGCGTCTGTTACGCGGCGGCTCGCTCCGGAATTGACTACCCCACACCTCGCGGCCTCGCTGCGAGGACCAACATTCCGAACAGCACAAGCGGGAAGTGCGGAAAGTCGCGGTCGCCCACCGCATCCGCCTCAGGGATTCACCACCACTTCGCGGATCGTGTCGCCGCGGCGGATGGCGTCGAAGCCGCTGTTGATCTCGTCCAGCGGAATGCGGCGGGTGATCAACTCGTCGAGCATCAGCTTGCCGTCGAGATAGAGCTGCGCGAGCCAGGGAAAGTCACGGCGCGGTCGTGCGTTGCCATAGCTGGAACGTACGATCTGCTTCTCGCCCATCAGCGAGCCCCAGCGGAAGGACACGTCCTGGTTGACGTTGACCTTGCCGAGGAAGACGACGTTGCCGCCAGGACGCACGGCTTCCACCGCCAGCCGGAATGCTCTCTCGTGCCCGGCCGATTCGAAGACGTAGTCCGGTCCGCGTCCGCCGGTGAGCTTCTTCAGTTGCTCGACGACATCCGGCGCGCCGCCATCGACGGCGACGTGTGCGCCGAAGCACAGCGCCGTCTCGCGCTTGGTCGCGCTCAGGTCGGCGGCGACGATCAGCCCGGCCCCGGCGATGCGCGCGCCCTGGATCGCGTTCAGCCCCACTGCGCCGCAGCCGATCACCAGCGCGCTCTCGCCCGGCGCCACACGCACCTCGCGCGTCGCTGCCCCGACGCCGGTCATCACGCCGCAGCCGATCAGGCAGGCGCGGTCGAACGCAATGTCCTTCGGCACGCCGATCGCCCCCGACTCCGGCACCACGCAGTACTGCGCGTGCGAGGACACCACCGAAAAATGATGCATCGGCCCGCCGTCGCGCGACAGGCGCGAGCGGCCGTCGAGCAGCAGGCCCCTGGGCTGATGGCGCGAGAACGGCTCGCACAGGATCGGCAGATCGCGCTCACAGTAGAAGCAGTGGCCGCAGTGCGGATTCCACGAGCACACCACGTGTTCGCCGACCTTCACCTGGCTGACATCGCTGCCCACCGCCTCGACCACGCCCGCGCCCTCGTGGCCGAGGATGATCGGCAGCGGATAGGCGAGCTGACCCTGGATGACCTCGAGGTCGGTGTGGCACGGCCCGCTGGCATGGATCCGCACCAGGACAACGGTCGGTCCCAGCTCGCCCATGTCGATCTCTTCGATCGCGAGCGGCGTGCGGATGGCATTGAGTACGGCGGCTTTGAACTTCATGCATCTACCCCTTTCACCGCAAAGGCCGAACAGAGCGCCAAGGGCTCGTTCATTCCTTTGCGTCCTTTGCGCTCTTTGCGTTGAATGCTCTTCTTGTCATCCCCCCAACCCCGGCAGCCACAGCGCGATTTGCGGATTGAACAGCACCAGCGCCAGCACGACCAGCTGCAGGAGGATGAACGGCCACAGTGCGGAGAAGATCTCGTTCAGGCTGATGTCCTTCGGGGCCACGCCCTTCAGATAGAAGGCGGCCGGCCCGAACGGCGGCGACAGATACGAGACCTGCATGTTCAGGCAGAACAGCACACCGAACCACACCGGGCTGTAGCCGAGTTCGCGCACGATGGGCACGAAGATCGGCATGGTGAGCAGACAGATGCCCACCCAGTCCATCATCGTGCCGAGCAGCAGGAGCACGCCCATCATGATGAGAATGATGACCACGGGCGGGACGTCCAGGCCGGTCATCATCTCCTTGACGAAGGCCGGTCCGCCAGCGAGGTTGTAGACGCCGATCATCGCCGTCGCGCCGAACGACAGCCACAGCAGCATCCCGCAGGTGTGCATCGTCTGCACCGACGATTCGCGCACGTGAACCCACTTCAGCTCGCCGCGCACGGCGGAAGCGGCGAGCGTGCCGACGACGCCCATCGCCGCCGCCTCGGTGACCGAGGCGATGCCGAGGTAGATCGTGCCCAGCACGGCCATGATCACCAGCATCGGCAGCACCAGTCCGCGCAGCTGTCCGAGCTCGCGCCGCAGCGGGATCGCGCGCTCGACCTCCGGCGCCGGCGGGCCGAGCTTGGGATTGATCGCGCAGCGGATGAAGATGTACACCATGTACACGCCGGCCAGGAGCAGCCCGGGGATGATGTTGGCGGTGAACAGTTCGCCGATCGGCACGTTCACCGTCAGCCCGTAGATGATCAGCACGATGGATGGCGGAATCATCGTCCCCAGCGACCCGCCCGCGCAGATGGTGCCGATGGCGAGCTTGCGGTCGTAGCCCAGGCGCAGCATCTGCGGCAGCGCGATCATGCCGAGCAGCACGATCTCGCCGCCGATGATGCCGGTCATCGCGCCCATGATGGTGGCCGCCACCATGGTCTGGATGGCGAGCCCGCCCGGCAGCTTGCCCGCCCACGCACGCATTGCGTCGAACAGGTCCTTCGCGACGCCCGACTTCTCCATCAGCGAGGCCATCATGATGAACATCGGCACCGATACCAGTGCGTATTCGTTCATGAAGCTGTAGATGCGGCTGGCGACGAGCGTCAACCCCATCGGCCCGTACAGGCCGAGGCAGAAGGTCACCCCGATCAGGCCGGTGACGAAGGCGAGCGGCAGGCCCAGCGCCAGCAGCAGCAGCATCGAGCCGAACATCGCCACGGTGATCCACTCGATGCTCATCCGGGCGTGTCGTCAGTGGCGCGCGCGCAGACGACGCAGGTCGGTCACCAGGTGCGCAGCCGATTGCACGACCATCACCGCAGCCGCGATCGCGAACAGCGTCTTGAGGTAGGCCGGGATCGGCCAGTTGATGGCGGTGCCGGTCGTCTCCCCGGCGCGCAGGGCTATCAGCGCCTGCCTGGCGCTCGCGTAGGTGAGCAGCAGGCAGAAGGCCAGGGTGAGCAAGGAACCGAGCACGCTCGCGACGCGCTGCGTGCGGGGCCCCATGCGGTCATAGACAAAGCTGATGGTGACGTGCTGCCGGCGCTGATGCACCAGCGGGCCACCGATGACGAAGCAGGTGGCGGCGAGCGCCACGGCGAGTTCGTGGACCCAGATCGTCGGCGCGCCGACCGCGTAGCGCATTACGACCTCGTAGGCGCTGATTGCGACGACGGCAATGAACAGATAGCTGGCCGCTTCGCCGAAGCGCTCGACGAACCGGTCCCAGCGCCGCGGCGGCACCATCTCCTCCCCTCCCGTGCGGGCAAGATAGAAGGGGCAGGCCCTCTATCTCGTCTCCGGGGCAAGAAAAAAGGGGCGAAGCCCCTTCATCTCCGATTCTTCACGACATGCGATCTTCGTCGGGCCCACGATCGTCTTCACGATGCACGCTCGTCACCCCGGCACAAGCCGGGGTCGAGACTATACGGCGCCGAATTCCTTCGCGCCAGGCCGTCGCTGCCCGGCAGCTGCCGGGCCTATTGCTTCAACAGCCCCAGACGCTGGAGGAAGGCGATCTGCGAGTCGTACACCTTCTGCGCCATCGGGCTTCGTGCAGCGTACTCCTTCCACACCTCGCGTGCGACTTCGCGGAAGCGCTGCCGCTCGGCGGGGCCGAGGTCGATCGGTTCGAATCCGCGCCGCGCGGCATCGACGGCGATCGCGGTGTCCGCCAGGTAGTTGCGCTGGATCATGGCGGTGGCGAAGTCGTGCGCGGCGGCCTCCACGATCGCCTTGAGATCCGCCGGCAAGGCCTCCCACTTCGGCTTGTTGATCGCGACGTCGCCCATCGGCATGGAGTGGAAGCCCGGGTAGTTCGGATACTTCGCCAGCTTGTGGTAGCCGAGTTCGTCGTTCATCGACAGCGTGCCCCAGTCGCTCGCGTCCACCACGCCGCGTTCCAGTGCGGTGTACACCTCGCTGCCGGGCAACTGCACGGGTGCGGCACCGAGCTTCGCGAAGATCTCTCCGCTCATGCCCTGCGGCGCCCGGATCTTCACACCCTTGAAATCCTCGAGCGTGCGCAATGCCTTCTTCGAGACCAGCGATTCCACGCCATACCACACGCCGCCGACGTAGTGCACGCCGTAGTTTGCGTACAGCTCGCGCGCCAGTTCCTTGCCCCCGCCGTACTCCAGCCACGTCTGCATCTGGTACGGATTATCGAAGGCACCCTGGGGATCGCCGATCAGCGCGAAGGCCGCGTCCTTGCCGGTGAAGTAGGCAGAACCGCTGTGCTGCCCGTCGAGCACGCCGGCGGACACCGCATCCAGACTTTCCGGCGAGGCAACCACCGAGTTCACCGCCAGCGCGTCGATGCTCAGCCGTCCGCCCGAGGCGTCCTTCACCTGCCGCGTGAAGCGCTCGAACAGCTCCTGCGGCAAGGTCCCGCTCTGCCAAAGCGACTGCATCTTCCACTGGATCACCGGCTGACTCGCCATGGTCTGCTGATCGGCCATGGTCTGCTCACCGCCCTGATCGCCGCTCTTCTGACAGCCGCCCAGCACCAGCCCCGCGCACAGGAGCGCGAACGCACTCGCCGCTCGTCTCGTGCTCTCCCCGATTCTTCTGTCGTCGATGCCCCGGAGGACGGCTCTACTGCGGGCCCTTGCCGGTGCCACGATACAGAATGCGCGCCGCCGCGTCGGTCACCTGGCGATGCACCTCGACCGCCTCCGGATCCATGTCCGCCCTGGGCCGCGGCTCCATGTCGAAGTGGTGATAATCGTCGACTCCGCGCACCAGCATGGCGCTGTCGCGCGGCCCGGCGAGCTGCTTAAGATAGGTCGGGATGTAGCGGATCGCGAAGCCGATGCGGCGCATGTCGGAGTTGTTCGGCTCCGAGCCGTGCACGATGCGCACGTGGTGCAGAGAGAACTCGCCCGGCTGCAGCTCGATGTCCACTACGCGCCGCTCGTCGACCTCGACCTGCACCTCCTGGCCGCGCGTGAGCAGATTGTCGGCGGCGAAGGTGTCCTTGTGCGGAAGCTGCTCCAGAAGATGCGTGCCGGGGTCGACGCGCATGCAGCCGTTGGCGCGCGTGCTGGGAGACAGCGCGATCCAGGCGGTGATCACGTCCGGATGACTCAGGCCCCAGTAGGTCGAATCCTGGTGCCAGGAGATGTAGCCGGTGTCGTGTGCATCCTTCACGAACAGGCTGCTGCTCCAGCAGAGCAGATCGGGGCCGAGGATGTCCTCGATCGCGTCGAGGATCCTCGGATGGCGCACGAGTTCGTCGGCCCAGGCCAGCGCGAGGTGCGGCTTGTTGCGGAAGTTCGTCTTCATCACCGACGAGCCCAGTTGCCGCTCCAGCGCCTCGAGCTTGCCGCGATAGCGGCCCGCCTCCTCGGCGCTCATGGCACGCACCGGGAAGTGGTAGCCGTCACGCGCGTAGGCGCTCACCTGCGCCCGGGTGAGCACCCTGATGGACCGCTCCGTCGACGTCGCGCTGGTCGTATCCATGTCCTGCCATACTCCTCTCGATGCATTCGGGGCGCATCCTCCGGCTCCCCGGCAGGCGACTCGAGGGGCTTTCGGGACCGGGGCCTGCCGGCTTCTTCTGATTCTGCGAGGCAAGCTCCTTATCGACTATAAAAACCGCCCGATATCGTGTCAACGAAAGCGCGACACCGGAGGTTCCCTTCCCACATTTCGTCATCCCGACCTCTCACATTTCGTCATCCCGGCGAACGCCGATCGTATCCAGTCTTTTCTGCCTGCACCCGTCCGCTGACCGCCTCGCTTGCCGGCGCGGCGAACCAGTCGTCGCGTTTGACCGTCACGCTTCCGTCCGGCTGCAACATGAAGTGGGGCGACATGATCTGGACGCCGAACTCGTTGAAGGCATCCTGGATCTGGGCGTGCAGATCCGACAGGATGGTGAAGCGATTCTCCGGTCCGTCGAGGTGGACGCGCAGTTCGTACTCGACGTAGAAGTCCGACAGTGCCGTCTGCAGGACGAAGGGCTTCGGCTCCTTGCGCACCGCGGCCGTACGTTCCGCGGCGAGTAGCAGCAGGGCGTGCACTTGGCGCCATGGCGCGTCGTAGCCGATGGTGACCTTGGTCGAGAGGATCGCACCGCCTTCTCCCGCGAGGCGTGAGAAGTTGGTCACCGTGGTGGACATGAGTACGGCGTTGGGGATCGTCACCTCCTCCAGGCTCGGCGTGGTCACCTTCGTGGACAGCGCGCCCACCTCGGTGACCACACCGAAGGTGTCGCCAACCTTCACCATTTCCCCCTTGCGCAGCGCGCGCGCATAGACCACGAGCAGGCCTGCCATGAGGTGACCGATGAAACCGGCCGAGCCGATGGTGATCATGAGGCCGGCGACCACGCTCACGCCCTTGAAAGCGGTCGTGTCGGATCCGGGGATATAGGGATAGGCGACGGTGAGTGCGAACAGCCAGACGAGAACGACCGATACGCGGCGGCTGGCCTCCACGGTCTGCGGCTCGAGCCAGCCGACCTGAATGCGCCCCTGCTCGACCGACGACGCGAAGGCGCTGATGACGCGCACCACATAGCGGGCAGCAAACAGGACGACGAACACGGCGAACAGGCCGGGGAGCGCATGCAGCACACCGAGCGCCATCTGCGAAGACAGGCCGGCGAGGTATTCCCCCAGCTGATGTCCCCACGGCGCGGTGTAGGGGAAACGCGTCAGGACGAAACCCAGCCACAGATAGACCAGGACAAGGGCAACGCCCCACGCCAGCAGTCCGATGGCGCCCCGCTCCAGGCTCACCAGATGCCGGCTGACTTCCGCACCCCAGGCAGGCTGCAGACGACGCGCATGCACGACCTTGACCCCGCGCAGCAGTGCGCGCCGCAGGACGAGAACCACCCACAGCAGCATCAGCAGGCCGAGCGTGGCGCCGCCAGAGAGCGCCGCGCCGATCAGCAATTCGCGGGGACTGCTCTGGGCAATGCGCGCGTCGATCGCCTCCTGCACGCGCTGCGCGGCGCCCTGCGCGGCCTGCTCGAGCGTCTCTCCCTGCAGGATGTCCACATCCTCGGGCAGAAGGGCAAACAGCAGGCGGTCTCCTGCGAGGACGACGCGGCCCGTGACCGAGCCGAGCGAAGCGGCGCGGGTATGCACGCGCGTGCGCTCGGCGACGAGCGGCAATTCGTCCAGGCGCTGCAGCGCACGGGCCGCCCGCTCCTCGGGGGAGGCCCCGAACAGCGGCACGCGGAACACCATGATCTGGCGGTTCCAGTAGCGCAGCGGGACGTCCGCATCGGCGACGAGCGACGCGGAAGGTGCTGCGGCACTGCCGTCAGCCAGGGCCGAAGGGAGCCCCGCCGCCGAGTCCGCATTGCCGGCCGGGTATGCCGGCGCGGCACCGAACAGGGCTGCGAGCAGAACGAGCAGGCGGATCATGATGCCGGGCAGTGTACGTCCTCCTCGAGCCGGTTCCATAGCGTGCGGATCATGTTCTTCATCATCAGCGCCTCTTCCCAGCGGTCGGACAGCTCGTAGCCGTCACGGCCGGTGATGGCGTATTCCTTCGGACCCAGTTCACACAGGAAGGTGAGCGTCGCGTCCTTCGGCGCGCGCCTGCGCCAGCTGCGGAAGCCGTATTCCCACCAGCCCATGAACAGATCCACCCAGTGCTGCATGTGCGGGAAGCTGATCTGGATCTGGATCTGCTCACGACTGGCCACGCGTCCGTGGAAGCCCCAGGCGTGGTCGCAGATGCGATGCATGAGCCGGTGGTTCTCGTCCGCGATCGGCCACGCGAACTCGCGCCCCACGACATGGTGGGACAGATCCGCGGTGAGGCGCAGGTCCGGGAAGCAGTCGAGCAGTTGCAGCGTGAAGAACAGGTCCGTGGTCATGCGGTCCCGGTGCGTCTCGATGTGCACGGGAACGTTCGCGTCGTGTGCCAGGCGCCGCCAGCCCTCGATGTAGGGTATGCAGTCCTCGAGTCGGTAGGGTCGCACGTCCGGCTGCAGATTCACATGGTCCGCGCCCAGTTCCTCGACGTGCTCGAGGATGGGCTTCAGGTCGTCCACCGTCTGCGGGTAGCACTACGCCTGCCAGCTCATGCCATGCGCGCGCAGGAAGCCGGTGACCTCCTTCGCGTAGGCGTAGTCGAAGAAGCGCACGCCGCAGCCATCGTAGCCCGCCGCGTGGATCATCTCCAGCTTCTCCTGCAGTGACCACTCGCGCCCGTCCGGCCGGCGCCGTTCCATCGCCCACAGCGACTGATAGATCAGCAGCTTCTGCATGTGTTCCTCCCCGGTACGTGTGCACCCCGAAGAACAACGTCGTTTCAACACAGAGGGCACAGAGGAAAAGCGAGAGAAACCGGAAACCGCCGACTTCTCGTTCTTTGCTCGGCGCCCTCCGTGCTCTCTGCGGCAAAGGCCTTTGGTGCTGCTTCGTGCCTTCGTGGCAATTCTCCTGCCCTGCAATGCCCCAGCGTGAAAACGCAGGTGGTCCTCCACGAACGTGGCGATGGAGTGGTAGCCGTGGTCGTATCCTTCCTGCATGCGCAGCACGAGCACGATGGACGCGGCGAATGCGTGCAGATCATGGCTGCTGCGCCCTGTCCACAGCCTGGCACGCGCAGGCGACGCGGGGAAGGCCCGCAAGGCAGGGCTTGGGCAGTGTCGGAAATTCTTACGTCGGCTCTGCATGGACGCACCCAACATTGCGCAACAAATTGATTGTACGCTGTAAAGTTTATGTGGCGTGGAAACTGCTTAGGGCGGCGCGACACCCATCCGTCATGGATGTAGCGCAACCGGGTCCATTCAATGGGCCGGACGAAGCCCTTACAGCAACAGGAGGAGCGCAGCATGAGAACATCGATCATCCTTGGCACACTGGCCTTGCTGACCGCCGGCACCGCTAACGCTGCGCTCGTCACGTTCACCGATACCCAGCTCGCGTCCGGCAATCCGGTCACCAGCAGCGGCGTCACGCTGACCACATCGACGGCCGGCGGCGCCATTACGTTCATCGGGTCGGGCATATACACCGGCATCTGGCTCGATCCCGGCAGCGCGACCGGGTCGTTCACGCTCACGTTCTCCCAAAGCATCAGCTCGATAGAGATCGAGTTCGACGCACTCAGCAGTACCGGAACGGGCGCCCCGGAGACGCTGTTCGGATTCGCCACCAACAACGGACCGGTGTCCATCTCGTACGTCAATCAGGTCGGCACGACCTTCGACGGCACCACCATCACCTCCACGATAAACGACGCCCAGGGGATCATCAGCTTCGCGGGGCCGGACTTCACCTCCTTCTCGTTTACGCACGACCAGGGTGCCCAGCAAGGTTTCGTGATCGAGAACATCGTCATCGACACCGAACTCAATGGCGGCGGCGGTGAAGCCCCCGAACCTGCGATGCTCGGATTGCTCGGCGCGGCGCTGCTCTCCATGCGCCTGCTGCAGAAGCGCGGCAGCTAGGACGGCGTCGATCGCCGCGACAGGAAACCCGCCGGCGGCGGGTTTTTTGTCGCGCCGAATGATAGACGCCGCGGCGCGCGCGCCGGCCCGCTCGAATCCGGGTTCGCGGCACGTGGCGACATCCGGCTTCGGCGCAAGCATCGGAGGCCTTCGGACGGCGTGTCGGCCTAGAACCGCTCCGTCGCCCGCAGGAATCGCCAATACCCTTCGCGCAGCCTGCCCAGGCGGATCCTGCCGATTCGCACTCTTTTCAACCCGACCACGTGCAGGCCGACCGCCTCGCACATGCGGCGGATCTGGCGCTTGCGGCCTTCCCTGAGAATGAAGCGCAGCTGGTTCTGGTTGAGCCACTCCACCCGCGCGGGCTTGAGCGGCTTGCCGTCGAGTTCGAGTCCGAAGTTCAGCCGCTTCAGATCCGCGGTGCTCAGCTCGCCCTGCACGCGCACGATGTACTCCTTCTCCACGTCGGAGTCTTCGCCCACGAGCTGCCGGGCAATCGTGCCGTTCTGTGTGAGCACCAGCAGCCCCTGCGAATCGATGTCGAGACGGCCTGCCGGCGCCAGCCCCTTGAGGTGCATCGGCGAGAAGGAGGGATCGCCGGGCGCGCGCTCCTGTGTCTCGCGGCGGATCAGCACCACCGCGGGCTCGTAGTCGTCCTCGGGCTGGCCTGACACGTACCCGACCGGCTTGTTGAGCAGGATGGTGGCGCGCGCGTCGAGCTGCGTGTGCGCCCGCGTCTGCAGCTCGATGCGCGCGCCCGGATGGATACGCGTGCCGAGCTGATCGACAATGCGGCCATCCACCTGCACCAGCCCCTGCTCGATCAGGGCGTCGGCTTCGCGGCGCGAACACAGTCCGCGCTCGGCCATCACCTTCGACAGACGCACCAGGTCACCCGCATCGGCGGAGTTGCGCGCGAGCGGCGCTGCCGTCGATGCAGCCTGCGCGGAGGTATGACCGGCGCGGCGCTGGCGCACGGGTGCACGCTCGACCGGTACGCGCCCACCGGGTGTGCGCTCGACTGGCGCACGTTCCGCCGGGACACGGCGCAGCGCAGCCGGCACCCCGGCCCCGGCCGGACGTGCAGGAGACCTTCGCTCCGGCGTGGCGCGCGGCGACGTCGGGCGTTCGCCGGGCGCACGCCGCGGCGGCTCGACCGTGCCCGGGCGTGGAGACGAGCTCTTCTGTTTCACCGAGCGCGCCGGCAATGAACGATCCCCAGGCGCGCGCCGCTGCTCGGCAGTCGGAGTACGGGGCGGGCGTGCTGGCGCAGGCCGCTGCGCCGGAACGGCTTCTGCACCGGCGCGCTCGGTCGACGAAGGGCGCGTGCCCGGGGTCCGCGGCAGAGGCTGCAGACGAAGTCCCGCCTGTGCGCGCCGCGCACGCGACGAGGTCGCGGTCGACGCGGGACGGGCGGCGGACGCCTTCTTCTTCGGCAGGGACAGCCGGGGTCGGGAGGCAGCCATTCCGCTCAGTAGGTCACCACGGCGCGGATCGACTTGCCCTCGTGCATCAGGTCGAACCCCTTGTTGATGTCATGGAGCGAAAGCACGTCGGTGATGAGGTCGTCGATGTTGATCCTGCCGTCCATGTACCAGTCGACGATCCTCGGCACGTCGGTGCGGCCGCGCGCACCGCCGAATGCGCTGCCCTTCCACACGCGGCCCGTGACCAGCTGGAACGGACGCGTCCTGATCTCCTGCCCTGCGCCGGCGACACCGATGATCACCGATACGCCCCAGCCGCGATGACAGCACTCCAGCGCCTGGCGCATGAGATCGACATTGCCGACGCACTCGAAGCTGTAGTCGGCACCGCCGTCGGTGAGCGCGACAAGGTAAGGGACCAGATCCCCTTCGACCTCCTTCGGATTGACGAAGTGCGTCATGCCGAACTTCTCGGCGAGTGCCTTGCGCGCGGGATTGATGTCCACGCCGATGATCCGGTTCGCCCCCACCAGGCGCGCACCCTGGATCACGTTCAGGCCGATGCCGCCGAGCCCGAACACCACCACGTTCGCACCTGCCTCGACCTTCGCCGTGTTGATGACCGCGCCAATGCCGGTGGTCACGCCGCAGCCGATGTAGCAGACCTTGTCGAAGGGGGCGTCCTCACGGATCTTCGCCACCGCGATCTCGGGCAGCACGGTGTAGTTGGAGAAGGTCGAGCAGCCCATGTAGTGATGGATCATCTGCCCGTTCAGCGAGAAGCGGCTGGTGCCGTCCGGCATCACGCCCTTGCCCTGCGTGGCGCGGATCGCCGTGCACAGGTTGGTCCTGCGCGACAGGCAGGACTTGCACTGGCGGCACTCGGGCGTGTAGAGCGGAATGACGTGATCGCCCTTCCTCACCGAGGCCACGCCAGGACCCACGTCCACCACGATGCCGGCGCCCTCGTGACCGAAGATCGCCGGGAACAGGCCCTCGGGATCGGCACCCGAACGGGTGAACTCGTCGGTGTGGCAGATGCCGGTCGCCCTGATCTCGACCAGCACCTCGCCGGCTTTCGGGCCATCGAGTTGCACGGTCTCGATGGAAAGCGGCTCCCCGGCCGCGACGGCGACCGCTGCTTTGACGTCCATGTGCTCTCTCCCTAGCTGGCGACCTTCAGGCCTTCGGGCGTACCGAAGTAGCGGTTGCGCAGGGTGGTCTGGTTCTCGTAGATCGAGCCCTGCTTCAGCGCAGGCGGATAGGGCATGCGCACGGGCACCCTTTCCAGGCGCGGCTCCAGGGTGGGTCGGCCGCAGATCATGCGGCTGTCGAATTCGTCCAGATTGGTCCAGTTCACCAGCGGCCAGGCGTCCGCGGCCGCACACTCGTACAGCATGAGCGGACGGGGGCGCCGCGACCGGTTCTCCGCCGAGCCGTGCACCAGCCGAACGTGGTGGAACGAGCAGGAGCCGGCCTTGCCCGGGCAGGACACTGCGCGGGAGAAATCCAGTCCGCAGCCTGCCGGGTCCATTGCACCGCAAAAAAAACCGTCCACATGATGATCGTATACCGGTCCGCGGTGGGTACCGGGCAGAACCATGAGGGCACCATTCTCCTCGTCGATGTCCTCGAGCATGACGCCGATGGCGAGGATGTCGTCGTTCGTGTGCGGGTAGAAGGCCCAGTCCTGGTGCCATTCCACCGGCGAACCGTACTGCGGATCCTTCATGTTGAGCTTGGACCCGTGCAGGCGCACGTCCGGCCCGAGAAGCGCCGCCAGGATCTGCCTCATCGCCGCGCTCTTCACCACCTGATCGAAGATCGGGTGCACCTGGGTGGGCTTCTTGATGCGCCGCACACGAGGATTCTCCGGAGTGTGGCTCGGCTCCAGATCGTACACGTCGGTGTGCGCGGTCAGGCCGCGCGCCTTGTCGATGAGGTCGGCCACGACCGCCTTCATCGCCGTGCGGGCGCCCGCGTCCACCACGTCCTCGACCACGATGTAGCCGTTCTCGTTGTAGAAATCGACCTGCTTGCTGGTGATCACGCTGCTCTCCACAGGATGGACGGCCGGTTGCATGCGACCCATAGCCTACCTCGCCGGCACATGCGCCGCTTGCGGCGATGACAGACAAGGCCGGGAGTGCCCTCCCGTGTCGATGCATGTCGGCAGGAAATGCCCTGCACGCAGGGCGCCTGGTTACTCCCGTGTTACTCGCATGTTACTTGCGCGGGCAGTACGCTTATGCCATCTTACGCCCGGTCTACCGGGGAATATTCGATGTCGCGACGACCAGGATCCCGGCGTGACGAAAAACAGCAAACCTTCAACAAAGCAGGGAAGGAGATATCTCGATGAGACTGACCATCGTTGCAGGGGCGGTGCTGGCCGCGTTCGCCGGGACGGCATTCGCCGCCGACGTCCAGATCATGGGCGGGCCGACGGACGACAGCGCGCTGAGCTTCAAGTCGCAGTGGGGTCCCGACGACCGTGCCGGCAGTGCCAACCACACCAAGAACCCCGCGCAGATCAAGCGTGCGCTGAGCACGATCAAGCAGAACAAGGCCATCACGATCGGCAAGTATTACCATCGCGAAGCGCCTGCCTTCGGTCCGCGCGGCTGGAACATGTGGATCCCCGGCACCCCCACCGGCGGCCCGTTCGGCAAGAACGCGCTGATCTATCACGACGAGTTGGTGACTACGCAGATCGGCCAGATCCAGACCCAGTTCGACGGTCCCGGCCACATCGGCGTGAACACCTCCAAGGGCATGCGCATGTACAACGTATTCGCGCATGACGCGTACGAGCGCGGCGCCGGTGGACAGGCCGTCGGCATGGGCCCGCTGGGTGTCGAGCACGTCGGCGAACTGGGCTTCGTCTGCCGTCTGGTCGTGATCGATGCGGTCGCCCTGCGCAAGTCGCAAGGCAAGCTGCCGGCCAGCGCCGAGATGCTGCCCATCCCGACCAAGCCGGGCGACGTCGGCATCGTCACCGCCGACGACGTCAAGGCCGCCATCAAGGCCCAGGGCCTGTCGGAGATCGGCGCGGGCGACTGCGTGGCGATCCACACCGGTCAGGGCAACTCGTGGAGCAACGACCGCTACAAGAAGATGTCGGGCGAGCAGCGTGCTGCCGCGCGCGCCCTCTTCGCACAGGGCGAGCCGGGCTTCGGCATCAGCGCGTGCAAGTACCTGGCCGAGCGCAACATCGCCATGACCATGGGTGATACCTCCGCCAACGACGCGCAGCCCGGCGGCGAGGAGATGGGCTTTGCGGTTCCGTGCCACACCGAACTGCAGCCCAAGCACGGCATCTGGAACCTGGAGAACGTGGATACCAAGTCCCTCGTGGACAACAAGATCTACGAAGGCGCGTTCATCTGGGCGCCGCTGCGCATCATCGGTGCCACGGGTTCGCCCGGCAACCCGGTCGTGCTGTACTGAGTACCCGCAGACCACAGCTGAACACGGCAGCCACATGCTTCATGGCATCGTCACGGGCGTGGTCATTGCGAGCTAGTGACGAGTGACTTCCGCGCAGCAGGCCTCGTGATGTAGCGATGCATCGCGAGGCCGCGATACCTCGAAGCGCCGGCGGCAACGCCGGCGCTTTTTTGTCGCGCATCATCGGCATCCCCGGGCGGTCGACTCTCCACCCGGAGCATCGGATTCGTGTCCGATGCGCTACAACGTAGTAACACAGGTCGCATTGCCGACACCTTCGCGACATTCCGGCCTGCTAACGTGTTCGCTGGGAATATTCGCGCCTCCGACAGGAGGCGGGTGCACATCGCAGGATCACAGATGCTCGGCACGCAGGAAATCCTCATCCGGCTCCTCGCCGCTGCGTTTCTTGGAAGTATCGTCGGCATCGAGCGCGAGCGCCGCAGCACATGGGCGGCCGGTTTGCGTACGCACATGCTGGTCTGCGTGGGCGCCGCGCTCTTCATGATTACTTCGGCGGCAGGCTTCATCGACGTACTCTCTCGAGAACACGTGGTGCTCGATCCCTCACGCGTCGCCGCTCAAGTGGCCAGTGGCATCGGATTCCTCGGCGCCGGGACGATCATCCTTCGGCGCAGGATCGTTCATGGCCTGACCACCGCCGCCAGCATCTGGTCCGTCGCCGCGGTCGGATTGGCCGTCGGCGGCGGCCTGTATGTTCCGGCGGGTGGGGCCACCTGCATCATCGTCACGATACTCGCAGGCGTGCGCCCGCTGGAGCGCCGCTTTTTTGCCCGGGCCAAGACCCAGACCATCGTACTTGAGGTGGTCGACTGGCAAGACTTTCCCGTGCAGCTGCGGCGTCTGTGCGATATCCACGGTGTGGTGCTGCAGACGTTGAGAATCCATGCAACCCCGGCAACGTCGACCGGCAAGGTCGAACTCACCGTCGCCGGCAGCTTGTCGCGTGTAATGGCCGTACTGAGTGCGGTCGACGCGGACAGCAGGGTAAGAAAGATAGG
>JADZGB010000024.1 GCA_020854105.1 Burkholderiales bacterium
ATTCCGAACAGGACCGTGAAACGACGCAGCGCCGATGATAGTGCGGGGTATACCGCGCGAAAGTAGGTCATCGTCAGAGACCCCACAAACACAAAGGCCCGCCTCGCGCGGGCCTTTGTGTTTGTGGGCGCGCCGTACGCGCATCCGTGTGTCAGTCATCTATTGGATTCAATGGACCTTTCTGATACACTCGAAAAGTTGAAAGATGAATGGGCGGACCGCCCATTTTTTGTTTGTGGCGCTGCACGCGAAGCTCGAAAGTCTGCTCGAAACGACCCTGTCAGGGATGGGGTACGAGATGGTGGCACTGGAAATGACCAGGCCGGGAGGGCTCGTGCGCGTATACATCGATCGAGCGTCAGGGATCGACGTGGACGATTGCGCCGTCGTGAGCAACCATCTCTCCCGGCTGTTTGCAGTCGAAGGGATCGACTACGACCGGCTCGAGGTGTCCTCGCCCGGGCTCGACCGTCCATTGCGCAAACCGGCAGACTTCCGACGTTTCGTGGGAGAGCGCGCGCAAGTCAAGACGCGTATTCCGATCGGTGGACGGAAGAATTTCACGGGAAAGCTGTGTGCCGCCACGGATTCGCGAATCTCCATCGACGTGGATGGCACTGTCATCGATCTGGACCTGTCGATCATCGACAAGGCCAGGCTGGTGCCGAATTTATAGGGAGACATTGGAATGAGCCGGGAACTGCTGCTCCTCGTGGATGCGCTGGCGCGTGAGAAGAGTGTCGACAAGGAGACGGTGTTCGGCGCACTGGAACAGGCTCTTGCCTCCGCCACCAAGAAGCGTTTCCGCGAAGATGTGGAAGTTCGTGTCGAGATCGATCGGGATACGGGCGACTACAACTCGTTCCGCCGCTGGCACATCGTTCCCGAGGACGTGTTCGAAGCCCCTGCGCGTCAGATGATGCTGCGCGAAGCGCACGAGATCGATCTCGGGTATCAGCTCGACGAGTACGTAGAGGAGCCGCTCGAGCCAGTCGAGTTCGGCCGCATCGGTGCGCAGACCGCCAAGCAGGTCATCCTGCAGAAGATTCGCGACGCCGAGCGCGAACAGATTCTGAGCGACTTCCTCGCTCGGAAGGAACATCTTGTGACAGGCGCGATCAAGCGCATCGAGCGCGGCAACGCGATCGTCGAGTCTGGCCGAATCGAGGCCGTTCTTCCGCGCGACCAGATGATCCCCAAGGAGAATCTGCGCGTGGGCGACCGTGTGCGAGCGTTTCTGCTCAAGGTCGATCGCAGCAACCGAGGCCCGCAACTGGTGCTGTCGCGCGTGGTGCCGCAGTTCCTGGTGAAGCTTTTCGAGCTCGAGGTGCCCGAGATCGAGGAAGGCATGCTGGAAGTGAAGGCTGCGGCCCGGGATCCGGGCGTACGCGCGAAGATCGCCGTGCGGTCGAACGATCCGCGCATCGATCCGATCGGCACCTGTGTCGGGATGCGCGGCTCGCGCGTGCAGGCCGTCACGTCGGAACTGGCCGGTGAGCGGGTCGACATCATTCTCTGGTCTCCGGATCCGGCGCAGTTCGTGATCAATGCGCTCGCCCCTGCGGAGGTGGTCAGCATCGTCGTCGATGAGGATAGCCAAGCCATGGACATCGTCGTCGACGAGGAGAATCTCGCGCAGGCGATCGGCCGCAGCGGACAGAACGTGCGCCTGGCGAGCGAACTGACCGGGTGGGAACTGAACATCATGACCGAAGAGGAATCCAAGCGCAAAACCGAGGAGGAAAGCGCTTCGATCACCTCGTTGTTCATGGAGAAGCTGGACGTGGACCAGGAAGTCGCGGAAATCCTGGTGCAGGAGGGCTTCAGCACGCTCGAGGAAATCGCCTACGTTCCCATCAACGAAATGCTCGAGATCGAGCAGTTCGACGAGGAGACGGTCAATGAACTGCGCAGCCGCGCGCGCAACGCCCTGCTGATGCAGGCCATTGCGTCCGAGGAAAAGGTCGAGGGCGTGGCAACGGACCTGCAGGCACTGGAGGGAATGGACTCGCAGACGGCACGGGTTCTCGCGAGCAAGGGCATCACGACCCAGGAGGATCTTGCCGAACTGGCCATGGACGATCTGGTCGAGATGACGGGTATGGACGCCGAGCGAGCGAAGTCGCTCATCATGGCAGCGCGCGCACCCTGGTTCGCTTGACGCGCGTACGCCAGCAAAGGGATCACGGGTAGGAGCAGGAACATGGCGCAGACAAACGTCGCTCAATTCGCGAAAGAACTCGGTGTTCCCTCGGCGATGCTGCTGGAGCAACTGCAGGCTGCAGGTGTGGGCAAGAAGCTCGTCGAAGACACGATGCTCACGGAGCAGGACAAGACCCGGCTCCTCGAGTACCTGCGTCGTGTGCACGGTACGCAAGAGAGCAAGAACAAGATCACCTTGACCAGGCGTCATACCAGCGAGATCAAGAAGGCCGATGCCACGGGCAAGGCGCGCACGATCCAGGTCGAGGTGCGCAAGAAGCGGGTATTCGTGAAGAGGGATGCACCGGCTGGCGAAGTCCAGGAGACCGGGCCGACGATGGTCGATGCCCAGGAGGTCGCACTGCGCGAGGAAGAGGCGCGCAAGCAGGCGGAATTGATTGCACGCCAGACGGCCGAAGCGACCGAGAAGGCCGATCGTGAGAAGCGCCGCCGCGAGGAAGCTACCCAGGCGACGGAGCAGCCCGAGGCGGAAGCAAACGCCGTCGTGGCTCCCGAGCAGCCGGCTGCTCCCGAGGCCTCCCTTGGCATGCCTGAAAAGCAGGAGACGGCCGTTCCCGTCGCGCAAACTGCTCAGCCCGCAGCGAAGCCTGGCGAAGCGAAGCCTGCCGGTACGCTGCACAAGCCGACAGCCAAGCCGGGAGAGACTGCGGACAAGAAGGTCGCGAAGAAGCCCGGAGCCAAAGAGGGCTGGCGCGACGAGGCGAACAAGCGGCGCGGCATCAAGACCCGCGGCGACGAAGGCGGCGCCGCAGGCTGGCACGCGCGCAAGGACCGTCACGGCCGTTCGCGTGGGGACATGCCCTCTCAGCACGCCTTCTCCCTGCCCACCGAGCCTGTGGTGCACGAGGTGCTGATTCCCGAGACCATCACGGTGGCCAATCTGGCTCAGAAGATGTCGGTGAAGGCCGCCGAGGTCATCAAGGTGCTGATGAAGATGGGCACCATGGTCACCATCAACCAGGTGCTCGATCAGGATACGGCGATGATCGTGGTCGAGGAAATGGGACACGTGGCCAAGCGCGCCAAGCTGGACGACCCGGAGTCCTTTCTCGCCGAGTCTGCGCAGGCGAGCGGTCCGGAAGAGCCGCGGGCTCCGGTGGTCACTGTCATGGGGCACGTCGATCACGGCAAGACCTCTCTGCTCGACTTCATCCGGCGTTCACGGGTTGCCAGCGGCGAAGCGGGCGGCATCACGCAGCACATCGGCGCCTATCACGTGGAGACCCCGCGAGGCGTGATCACCTTCCTCGATACCCCTGGCCACGAGGCATTCACCGCCATGCGGGCCCGCGGCGCGAAGGTGACCGACATGGTGGTGCTGGTGGTCGCGGCCGACGACGGCGTAATGCCGCAGACGGTCGAGGCGATTCACCACGCGAAGGCGGCGAACGTGCCCATCGTCGTGGCGGTCAACAAGATCGACAAGCCGGATGCTCAGCCCGAACGCATACGGCAGGAGCTCGTCGCGCACCAGGTGGTGCCGGAGGACTGGGGCGGCGACACGATGTTCGTGGAGGTGTCCGCCAAGACCGGCAAGAACATCGATTCGCTGCTCGAGTCGCTGCTGCTGCAGGCCGAGGTGCTGGAGCTCAAGGCGGCAAAGGCGGCGCCGGCCAAGGGCATCGTCATCGAATCCAAGCTCGACAAGGGGCGTGGACCGGTGGCGACAATCCTGGTCCAGTCCGGCACGCTCCAACGCGGCGATGTGGTGCTGGCGGGTGGCGTGTTCGGCCGGGTGCGTGCCATGCTCGACGAAGCCGGGCGGCCCGTGCAGGAAGCCGGCCCCTCCATTCCGGTGGAGATACAGGGCCTGTCGGACGTCCCCAGCGCCGGCGAGGAGGTAGTGGTTCTGGCCGACGAACGCAAGGCGCGTGAGATCGCGCTGTTCCGGCAGGGCAAGTTCCGGGACGTGAAACTGGCCAAGCAGCAGGCTGCGAAGCTCGAGGGCATGTTCGAGCAGATGGGATCAGGGGAATCCAAGGCTCTCTCGCTGATCATCAAGGCGGACGTGCAGGGTTCTGTGGAAGCGCTCTCACACGCGCTGCAGAAGCTGTCCACCGACGAGGTCAGGGTCAACGTCGTCCACAGCGGTGTCGGCGCCATCACGGAGTCGGACATCAATCTCGCGCTCGCCTCCAATGCCGTCGTGGTGGGATTCAACACCCGTGCCGATGCGACCGCCAAGAAGCTGGTCGCTTCACATGGCGTCGATGTGCGCTACTACAACGTCATCTACGACGCGGTGGACGAGGTGAAGGCCGCCATGTCCGGAATGCTGGCACCGGAGAAGAGGGAAAACGTCACCGGCATGGTGGAGATCCGGGAAGTCTTCCACATCTCCAAGGTGGGTACCGTCGCCGGCTGCTACGTACTGGAAGGCAGCGTGAAACGCGGAGCCCATGTTCGGGTGCTGCGCGACAACGTCGTCATCCATACCGGCGAGCTGGATTCACTGAAGCGGTTCAAGGACGACGTGCGCGAAGTCAAGGCGGGCTTCGAGTGCGGATTATCGCTGCGCAGCTTCTCGGACATAAAGGTCGGCGACCAGCTCGAGGTGTTCGAAGTCGTGGAGGTGGCCCGCTCCTTGTAGCGGGCCCGGATGCCGCGCGATTTCTCCCGCGCATCTCGGCTGGGCGATCAGATCCAGCGCGAACTGGCGAATTTGGTCCGCAACGAGGTGCGCGACCCGGGACTGGGTCTGGTGACCATTACCGCCGTGGACGTCAGTCGCGACCTGTCCCATGCGAAGGTGTACGTCAGTTCGCTGCAGGGTGAGGATGGGCAGGCTGAAAGTCTGCGTGCGCTCGGGCGCGCCGCCGGCTTCCTGCGCAGCAAGCTGGCGCATCTGCTCAAGTCACGCACCGTTCCCGAGCTTCACTTCGTGCACGATGAATCGGTCGAGCGCGGCGTGCGCCTGTCCCGGCTCATCGACGAAGCTGTCGAATCCGACCATGCGAACGATCGCGATTCCGACTGAGGCGTGATCGCGCAATGGGTCGAAAGGGTCAAGCCATCGATGGCGTCCTGCTGCTCGACAAGCCGCGTGACATCACATCCAATGGCGCCTTGCAGAGCGCGAGGCGCCTTCTGGGAGCGGCGAAGGCAGGTCATACGGGAACGCTGGACCCCATGGCCACCGGCCTGCTACCCCTGTGCTTCGGCGAGGCGACCAAGTTCTCCTCCCTGCTGCTGGACGCGTCCAAGGTCTATCGGGCGCGCATCACGTTCGGGATCGCCACGGCAACGGGAGATGTCCAGGGGGAGGTGCTGCAGCGCACGGACATCGGCGCGCTCGAGTCCGTTCAGATCGTCCGCGTGCTCGAGGGACTGATCGGCGAGCAGGAGCAGGTGCCGCCCATGTACAGCGCGCTCAAGCATGCGGGGCGGCCGCTGTACGAGTACGCCAGGGCAGGTCAGCAGATCGAACGGGCGAGCCGCCGAATCCAGGTGTACTCTCTGGAAATCTCGAGCGTGGAGCGGACGGACGCGGAGATCCGGATCGAGGTGAGCAAGGGCACCTACATCCGCTCGCTCGCCGAGGAGGTCGGATTGCGCCTGGGGGTCGGTGCGCATCTGTCGGCATTGCGACGGGAAGGCGTCGCCGGATTTCGCGTCGAGCAGGCGGTCACGCTCGATCGGCTGGCGGAATCGCCCCCTGAGCAGCGACGCTCCTGGCTTCTGCCCACGGACGCCTTGCTGGCGGGTTTGCCCAGAATCGACCTGGACGAAACCCGGTCCCGGAAGCTCAGACAGGGAGGCGCGGTAGCGGTGAAGGCCCCCGGGGAGCTGGTCCGTCTGTACGACCCGAGCGGCAGCTTCATCGGCGTTGGCCGGGCCGCTGGAGAAGGGGTGGTTGCGCCCCAGCGCCTGCTTCAGACCACTTGCGCGAAGGCTTCGTAAGCCATTGGGGCTTGAGGAAAAAAGAGAAATCAGGCTAGAATGTCGGTTTTCTGAGAGACGGGAAGCGTAATGTCCATTACAACCGAACAAAAGGCGCAGCTGGTCGGTTCCTACCAGCGCGCCAAGGGCGATACTGGTTCGCCCGAAGTGCAGATCGCGCTGCTGACCGCGCGCATCAACGAGTTGACCGAGCACTTCAAGACGCACATCAAGGATTTTCATTCGCGCCGCGGCCTGCTCCGTCTCGTCAGCCGTCGCCGCAAATTGCTCGATTATCTGAAGCGCTCGGACACCGACGGCTATCGCAAGCTGTTGGAGCGCCTGGGTCTGCGCAAGTAGCGATGTGCGTATGCGCGGGCGCACCGTCCGTCCCGCAGCGTTCACACCGACCCGCTCATCGCGCAGCCGGCCCTTGCCGGCTGCGCGTCCATCGAACGCCCACCGCCTGAACCCTCTATGGATGTAAATCCCCTTACGCCAGTCAAGAAGTCCATCAGCTACGGACGTCATACGCTCACTATCGAAACGGGCGAGATCGCCCGGCAGGCGCATGGCGCCGTCATGGTGAGCCTCGACGATACCTGTGTCCTCGTCACCGTCGTCGGCAGGAAGGAAGTCAAGCCAGGACAGGATTTCTTCCCGCTCACGGTCGATTACATGGAGCGGACCTACGCGGCTGGACGCATTCCTGGCGGCTTCTTCAAGCGCGAAGGCAGGCCGACGGAGAAGGAGACGCTGACATCGCGTCTGATCGACCGTCCCATCCGTCCGCTGTTTCCCGACGGATTCTTCAACGAAGTGCAGGTGGTGGCTACGGTCGTCTCGTCGAACAACGAGATCGATGCCGACATCCCCGCGCTGATCGGCGCCTCGGCGGCGCTCGCACTTTCCGGCATCCCGTTCAACGGTCCGATCGGTGCCGCGCGCGTGGGCTATCTCGACGGCGCGTACGTGCTGAACCCGACTGCTTCGGAACTGAAGGAGTCGGAGTTGAATCTCGTCGTGGCCGGTACGCAGCAGGCCGTGCTGATGGTCGAATCGGAGGCCGATGAACTCTCGGAAGAGGTGATGCTCGGTTCCGTGGTCTTCGGCCACGAGCAGATGCAGGCGGTAATCGACCTGATCAACGATCTGGCCGACGAAGCAGGCAAGGCACTGTGGGATTGGGCGCCGCCCGCGCGCGACGAAGCGCTCGTCAGCCGCGTAGCGGAACTGGCAGAGGCCAGCCTGCAGGACGCCTACCATGTGCGCCAGAAGCAGCAGCGCACCGAGCGCGTCGCGGACGTATACAGGCAGGTGAGCGAGGCGCTGTTGTCGGGAGAGAACGCGCCCGACGAGAACACCGTCGCCGGTCTGGTTTCCGAACTGGAATCGAAGATCGTACGCGGACGCATCCTGAGCGGCGAAGCTCGGATCGACGGCCGCGACACCCGTACCATTCGTTCCATCTCCATCCGCACCGGCGTGCTGCCGCGCGCCCACGGGTCCGCGCTGTTCACGCGCGGCGAGACCCAGGCGCTGGTGGTTGCAACGCTGGGCACCGCACGCGACGAGCAGATCATCGACGCGCTGCAGGGCGAATACAGCGAACGGTTCATGCTCCATTACAACATGCCCCCCTATGCCACGGGGGAGACCGGCCGGGTCGGCGCGCCGAAGCGCCGTGAGATCGGCCATGGGCGTCTCGCCAAGCGTGCACTGGTGAACATGCTGCCCACGCCCGCGGAGTTCGGATACTCGATGCGGGTAGTCTCCGAGATCACCGAATCGAACGGCTCCAGTTCCATGGCCTCGGTGTGCGGCGGCTCGCTCGCGTTGATGGATGCCGGCGTACCCATGAAGGCGCACGTCGCCGGTATCGCCATGGGTCTGATCAAGGATGGCAATCGCTTTGCGGTGCTTAGCGACATCCTGGGCGACGAGGATCACCTCGGCGACATGGATTTCAAGGTGGCCGGCACCGAGAGCGGCGTGACTGCCCTCCAGATGGACATCAAGATCCAGGGTATCACCAAGGAGATCATGCAGGTGGCACTGAACCAGGCGCGTGAAGGCCGCATGCACATTCTCGGCCTGATGCGCCAGGCGCTCGAAACCTCACGGCCGGAACTGTCGGCCTATGCGCCACGCATGATCGTGATCAAGATCAAGCCGGAGAAGATCCGCGACGTGATCGGCAAGGGCGGAGCGGTCATCCGCGCGATCACCGAGGAGACCGGCACCACGATCGACATCGCCGAGGACGGTACCGTTACCATCGCGTGCACCAGTTCCGAAGGCGGAATGGCAGCGAAGAAGCGCATCGAGGACATCACGGCCGAAGTGGAAGTGGGCCGCATCTACGAAGGAACCGTGCTCAAGCTGCTCGACTTCGGCGCCATCGTCAGTGTCCTCCCAGGCAAGGACGGACTTCTGCACATCTCCCAGATTGCGGAAGAGCGCGTGAAGAACGTCGGCGACCATCTGAAGGAAGGCCAGGCGGTTCGAGTCAAGGTGCTCGAAGCCGACGACAAGGGCCGGCTGCGACTGTCGATGAAGGCAGTCTCGGAGTCCGCCAGTCCGCAGTAGGGCTTCGATAAAGAAAAAAGGCCCACCTTCTGGTGGGCTTTTTTTTGTTCACGGATGCCTCGGTTCACGATCGAGGCATCCGCTACCGCGTCGCTGGTGGGTCTGCCGCTTCCCCTAGTGAGCCGCTGCCGCTGCGGCCGGTGCGTGGACGACCATCTCGGTGAACGGCCAGACGTAGGCCTGAAGCGTCACCACCAGTCCGACCAGGCAGGCAAGCACGATGGAGTGCCAGAATACGTAGCGCAGGATGGTGCCCTCGTGTCCATACCAGCGCGTGGCCGTGCTCGCCACCACGATGCTCTGGGCATCGATCATCTTGCCCATCACGCCACCGGAGCTGTTGGCCGACGCCATGAGGATCGGACTGAGGCCGAGCTGTTCTGCGGTGATGCGCTGCAGTCCGCCGAACAGCACGTTGGACGCCGTGTCCGATCCGGTCAGCGCCACACCCAGCCAGCCCAGAAGCGTGCCGAAGAACGGGAACAGTGCACCCGTATACGCGAACGCCAGCCCCAGGGTGGCGTCGGTTCCCGAATAGCGGGTCACGAAGCCCAAGGCCAGCATGGCCGCGATGGTGATGAGCGAGTATCTGACCAGCACAAGCGTCTGCCAGTACTTGCGCAACAGCTCGCCCAGGCCGTAGCCCATGAACAGGCCGGCCAGCACCGCCGAAAGGAAGATGCCCGTGCCGGTCGCCGACAGCCAGTTGAAGTTGTACTTCGCGGCTTCCTTCACCGGCTTGGCCACCACGGGCGGCACCTTCTCGACCATGCCGTGCAGGCCGGCAATCGGCACCTCGATGCGCGTGATGCCGT
Organism: Burkholderiales bacterium; assembly: GCA_020854105.1. Taxonomy (GTDB): domain Bacteria; phylum Pseudomonadota; class Gammaproteobacteria; order Burkholderiales; family SHXO01; genus SHXO01. The sequence goes on from JADZGB010000024.1 coordinate 9,507, forward strand.
AGGTCACCTCCTCGATCACGCTGCCGTCGGCCTGTTGCACGATGTCCACCTGCTTGCCGTCGAGGAAATCCTTGGTCTGCTTGAAACCCCAGGCGAACACGAACACCGTCAGGATCAGCCACGGCACCCACGCGCGCACGATCATGCCCTTGGGGTGGCGCGTGAACTGGGTGGCCGGTGCGGAGGGGCCGCCGTCCAGCGCGTGGCCCTTCAGCGCGGTGGTGGTCCAGATCTCCTTCGGCTTCCACGCCTTGAGAAACAGTACCAGGCAGGCCATCGACACGATGGCGGCACCCACGTCGACCAGCATCGGCCCGTGGTAGTTGGAGATCAGGAACTGCGGGATGGCGAAGCTCACGCCGGTGACGAGAATGGCCGGCCATACGCCCTTCATGCCCTTCCAGCCGGCGAAGGCCCAGATCAGCCAGAACGGCACGAGCAGGGAGAAGAACGGGAGCTGGCGGCCGATCATCGCCGACAGTGCCATCTCGTCCAGTCCCGTCACCTTGGCCAGAGTGATCACCGGTGTGCCCAGCGCCCCGTAGGCCACGGGCGCGGTATTGGCGATCAACGACAGGCCCGAGGCAGCCAGCGGTGAGAAGCCCAGTCCGATCAGGATCGCGCCGGTCACCGCCACCGGCGTGCCGAAGCCGGCAGCGCCTTCGAAGAAGGCACCGAAGGCGAATGCGATCAGCAGCAGCTGGATGCGCCGGTCCTCGCTGACGTTGGCGATGCTGTCCTGCAGGATCTGGAAGTAGCCCTTGTCCTTGGTCAGCTGGTAGAGAAAGATGATGTTGAGCACGATCCAGCCGATCGGCAGCAGCCCGAACAGGCCGCCCAGGAGGGCAGAGTTCCCTGCCATGCTGGCCGGCATCTGGAACACGAAGATGGCCACGGCCAGGGCGCTGATCAATCCCAGGATCGCGGCCCAGTGTGCGGCCACGTGGAAGAACGCCAGGCTGCCCAGCAGCACGACCACCGGGACGGCTGCCAGCAAGGTGGAGAGCCACGGGCTGAGCGGATAGTAGACCTGTTGCCAAACCATCTAAGTGTCTCCCTGATTGGTTTTGTCGTCCCCGCATGGCGGGCGCCGTGGCGACGGATTATAAGTGGTATTGATGCAATGCCAGCAGGATTCCTGGGCGTTCTGCAACCGGCGCTTATAATCGACAGTTCCGACGCCAGCGGGCGCTCGTAACCGACACGGGGGAGAGATGGGGGAGGGGTTGCAGCAACGCACCGGCGGCCAGCTGCTGGTGGATGCGCTCTGTGCACACGGAGCAGATCGCGCCTTCTGCGTGCCGGGCGAGAGCTATCTTGCGGTGATCGACGCCCTGTACGACGTGCGGGAGCGCATCTCCCTGGTCGTGTGCCGGCAGGAAGGCGGCGCCGCATTCATGGCGGAGGCGTACGGCAAGCTCACCGGACGTCCGGGGATCTGCATGGTGACGCGCGGACCGGGTGCCACCAATGCCAGCATCGGCGTCCATACCGCCTATCAGGATTCGACCCCGATGATCCTGTTCATCGGCCAGATCGGCAGCGACGTCGTGGAGCGCGAAGCCTTCCAGGAGCTGGACTACCGCCGCATGTTCGCGCAGATGGCGAAATGGGTGGCGCAGATCGATCGTGCGGACCGCGTACACGAGTACGTGAGCCACGCCTTCCACGTCGCGATGTCCGGACGCCCGGGCCCGGTCGTGCTCGCGTTGCCCGAGGACATGCTGGTGACCCAGGTTGCCACCATCGCCGTGCGCCCGTATCAGCGGGTGAAGGCGCATCCTGGCGCTCAGCAGCTGGACGAGGTCGCGGACATGCTCGCCGGGGCGCGGCGTCCGCTGCTGCTGCTTGGCGGCGGCGACTGGAGCGAGCGCGCCTGCGACGATATCCGCAGCTTCGCCGAGGCCTGGCGGCTGCCCGTCGCGTGCAGCTTCCGGCGGCAGGATCTGCTCGACAACCGGCACGATCAGTACGTCGGTGAAGTCGGCATCGCGACCGCGGCAGATCTGAAGAAGCGCATCGCCGAATCGGATCTCGTCTTCGCAGTCGGACCGCGGCTGGGAGAGATGACCACCGGCGGCTACACGCTGTTCGGCATTCCGCAACTGCGCCAGCGCTTCATCCACGTCCATCCTGGCGCCGACGAACTGGGCCGTGTGTACCAGGCCGACCTCATGATCAACGCCGGCATGGGCGAGTTCGCGCGTGCGGTGCGCGGCCTCTCGCCGCGCGGTGTGCCCGGCTGGGATGAATGGACGCGCAGCCTTCGCGCGGAGTATCTGAGGACGATCGAGCCGGTCCAGGTCCCCGGACCGGTCAACATGAGCGAGATCATCGCCTGGCTGAATCGGCGGCTGCCTGCCGGCAGCATCGTCGCCAATGGCGCGGGGAACTTCTCGGGCTGGCCGCAGCGCTTCTATCAGTACACGGGATTCCGCACGCAGCTCGGTCCAACGAACGGCGCAATGGGATACGGCGTGCCGGCGGCAATTGCCGCCAGGATGGTGCATCCGGACCGCATCGTCGTGTGCTTCTCCGGCGATGGCGATTTCATGATGACCGGACAGGAACTCGCCACCGCCATGCAGTACCAGGCGCCGGTCGTATTCGTCGTCGTCAACAACGGCATGTACGGGACGATCCGCATGCACCAGGAGCGCGAGTACCCGGCGCGCGTGCACGGTACGGCGCTGAGCAATCCGGATTTCGTGGCGCTGGCCCGGGCGTACGGTGCGCACGGCGAACTGGTCGAGCGCACCGACCAGTTCGCGCCGGCGTTCGAGCGCGCCGTCGCGTCGGGACAGCCGGCACTGCTGGAGGTGCGGCTGGATCCGGAGGTGATTACCACGCGTACGACGCTGTCGGCGATCCGCGCAGCCGCTCAGTCCAAGGGCTGAGGTCCGGCGGCGTACGCCTGAAGGGATTCGTGTCGGCCGCTACTCCATGGTCACACCGGCCTGCTTGACCACCTTTGCCCATCTGGCGATCTCGTCACGCGTCATCGTGCCCAGTTGTTCCGGGGTGCCCGGTGCCGGCTGGAAGCCCTGCTCGCGCAGCCGCTCCGCCACTGCGGGCGAGGCGAGAATCCTGCGCACCTCGCTGCTGAGGCGCTGCGCCACGGCGGGCGGCGTCCTTGCCGGTGCGTACAGTGCGTACCAGGAGGTGACCTCGTAGCCCGCGAGGCCGGCCTCCCGCATGGTCGAGACATCGGGAAGCCGCAGCGCGCGCGTGGAGGAGGTGACCGCGAGCGCCGTGAGCTTGCCTGCCTGGATGTGCGGAAGCGCCGTGGGCAGATTGTCGAACATCAACTGCACCTGCCCGCCCAGCAGATCGGTGAGCGCCGGTGCACTGCCCTTGTACGGGACGTGTACCAGCCGCACGCCGGCGGCGGCCTCGAACAGTGCCCCGGACAGGTGCTGAGTGGTGCCGGTACCGCTCGAGGCGTACGCGATCGTGCCCGGCCTTGCCTTGGCGAGACGAATGAGGTCGGCGACCGATCGCACGCCCAGAGAGGGATGCACCGCCAGCACGTTCGGCTGTGTCACCAGTAGCGAAATCGGCGTGAAGTCCTTCTGCGCGTCGTAGGGCAGGCGCGCGTAGAGACTGGGGGCGATGCCGTGCGTGGAGATCGTTCCCAGCAGCAGCGTGTGGCCATCGGCGGGCGCCTTGGCGACCAGCGCTGCGCCGATCGTTCCCGCCGCACCCGGGCGGTTCTCCACGATCACCGGCCGTCCGAGCGCCTTCGAGAGCGGATCGGCGATCACACGTGCGACGGTGTCCACGCCTCCGCCGGGCGAGAACGGTGCAACGATCTTGATCGATCTGACCGGGTACTTCTGTGCGACTGCGCCGACAGGCGTGCACAGTGCGACTATGCATGCGAGCCAGGCGAGCAGAGCGGTACGCATGGCTCAGAAGCCCACTGCCTGGCCATCGCGGCGTGGTTCGGATGCCGCCACGTAACCTCCGTCCACGCGCCGGACCAGTTGTGCAGAACCGAACTCCATGTTCCCGCGTTCGACCCGGCGGATGCCGTGGCCGAGCGCGGCCAAACCGGATACCGCGGCCTCGGGCATGTGGTGCTCGACGATCACGCCGCCTTCAGCGGTGATCTTCCAGCGCGGAGCGTCGGCCGCCGCCTGCGGATTCTGGCCGTAGTCGGCCGTGCGGATGATCATCTGGACGTGGCCCTGCGCCTGCATGTCGGCTCCCATGACGCCGAAGCTCATCAGTGCCTGTTCCCCTTGCGTGGCGAAGGCGGGAATGATGGTGTGGAACGGACGCTTGCGGGGTCCGACACAATTGGGATGGTCCGGATCGAGGCGGAATGCGGAGCCGCGGTTCTGCAGGGCAATCCCGGTGCCCGGTACGACGACCCCGGAACCGAAGCCTGCGTAGTTGGACTGGATGTACGAGACCATCATGCCGGCCGCATCAGCAGCAGTCAGGTATACGGTCCCGGAGCTGGGCGGTGTTCCGGCTCCGAACTCCTGTGCACGCCGCCGGTCGATACGAGAAGCCCGCTGTTTCAGATAGTCCGGATCGAGCAGATCCTCGGCACGCACGCGCATTGCGCGCGGGTCCGCGACGTAGGCGTACACGTCCGCGAAGGCGAGCTTCATCGCCTCGATCTGCAGGTGCAGGCTGTCCGTCGATTCGGGTGCCAGGCTGGCGAGATCGAAATGCTCCAGGATGCCCAGTGTGACGAGTGCGGTGATGCCCTGGCCGTTTGGCGGAATCTCGTGCAGCCGTATGGCGCGGTAACGCTGTGCGAGCGGCACTACCCACTCCGGGTGATGGGCGGCCAGGTCGTCCTGCGTCATCGCACCGCCCTGGGCGGCGCTGGCCGCGGCGATGCGTGCCGCGAGTTCGCCGCGGTAGAAAGCCTCGCCCTGCGACTGCGCGATCGAGCGCAGGGTGCGCGCCTGATCCGGCAGTCGGAAGGTCTCGCCGGCACGCGGCGCGCGGCCCCCGGGCATGAACGCCTCGGAGAAGCCCGGTTGGCGAGCGAAGCGCTCGATCTGGTTCTCCCACTGGCGGGCAACGACAGGGGAGACCAGGAAACCACGCTCGGCATACACGATCGCCGGCTCGAACAGATCAGCGAAGGACAGCTTTCCGAAACGCTGCGAGATCGCCGACCAGGCCGAGACGGCACCGGGCACCGTCACGCAGTCCCAGCCGACGAGAGGCATGCTGGGGCGCCCGGCAAAGCGCGCCGGCGTCCAGCCCGCGGGCGAGTGTCCCGAGGCGTTCAGGCCGTGCAGGGTCGTACCGTCCCACACCAGCGCGAAGGCATCCGAGCCGATGCCGTTCATCACCGGCTCCACCACGGTCAGCGCGATGGCGGTGGCGACGATGGCATCGGCTGCGTTTCCGCCGGCGAGGAGCATGCGCAACCCGGCCTGTGCGGCGAGCGGCTGCGAGGTGGCGACGACGTTGGCCGCCAGCACTGGCATGCGCTGCGACGCGTACGGGAGATTCCAGGACAGCGATTGCATCAGGCTTCCTGGAAGGCTTCCTCGCGCTTGCGCCGCACGGCGGGCAGCACGACGATCACGAGCAGCACGGCGGCGATGACCAGCATGCTCAGCGAAAGCGGACGCGTGACGAACACGCCGGGGTCTCCGCGGGAGATGGTCATGGCCTTGCGCAGGTTTTCCTCGAGCATGGGCCCGAGCACGAACCCGAGCATCAGCGGCGCGGGTTCGCATTCGAGCTTGATGAAGACATAGCCCAACAACCCGAAGAACACTGCCAGTCCGACGTCGAACACCGAATTGTTCAGGCTGTAGATGCCGATGCAGCAGAGCACGAGGATGGCGGGATAGAGCAGACGATAGGGTACCGATAGCAGCTTCACCCAGATGCCGATCATGGGCAGGTTGAGGATCACCAGCAGCAGGTTGCCTATCCACATGCTGGCGATCATTCCCCAGAACAGCTCCGGGCGCTCCTGCATGACCTGGGGACCCGGCTGGATGCCGTGGATGATCATGGCGCCGACCATGAGCGCCATCACCGCATTGGACGGGATGCCCAGCGTGAGCAGCGGGATGAACGAGGTCTGCGCGCCTGCATTGTTGGCCGACTCCGGCCCGGCGACGCCTTCGATCGCACCCTTGCCGAAGCGGGACGGATCCTTGGCCACCTTCTTTTCCACCATGTACGAGGCGAACGCTCCCAGGGTCGCTCCGCCGCCCGGCAGAATGCCCAGCAGCGAGCCGATGCCGGTGCCACGCAGCACGGCTTTCCACGCCAGGCGGAAGTCTTCCCGCGTCGGCCACAGCCCCTTGATGCTCTTGGTAAACACTTCGCGGCTGTCACCGCGCTCGAGGTTGGCGATGATCTCGCCGAAGGCGAAGATGCCCATGGCAACGACCACGAAGCCGATTCCGTCGGTGAGCTGCGGCAGTCCGAAGGTGTAGCGCATGCGGCCCACCTCCGGATCGGCACCGACCAGCCCGAGCAGCACCCCAAGCACGATCATGGTGATGGCCTTCAGCAGCGACCCGTGCGCAAGGGTCACCGCGGCGACCAGTCCGAGCACCATGAGCGAGAAGCGCTCTGCCGGCCCGAACTTGAAGGCCAACTCGGCCAGCGGGGGCGCGAACGTGGCGAGGATCAGCGTTGCGACGCAGCCGGCGAAGAACGATCCGAGCGCCGCAACCGCCAGCGCTGCACCAGCGCGGCCGGCGCGCGCCATCTGGTAGCCGTCGAGGCAGGTCACCACCGAGGATGCTTCACCGGGCAGGTTGACCAGGATCGACGTGGTCGAGCCGCCATACTGCGCGCCGTAGTAGATGCCGGCCAGCATGATGAGCGCGGAGGCCGGCTCGAAATGGAAGGTGATCGGCAGCAGCATGGCGATGGTGGCGACTGGTCCGATGCCGGGCAGCACACCGATCAGGGTGCCGAGGGCCACCCCCAGGAAACAGAACGCCACGTTCTGCCAGGTGAGTGCGACCGCGAAACCGGTGGCGAGGTTGGCGAGCAGGTCCATGTTCAACCCGGCCAGATGCCGAAGGGAAGTCCGAGGCCTTTGGTGAACAGCCCGACTGCCAGTGCGATCATCACCACGCTGACCAGTAGGATCTCTCCCCAGTGCGGTCGGCCGCGTGCGAGCGAACTCGCCACCACCACCCCCACCACCGCGACGACGATGCCGAAGTCCTCCACGGTGAGCGCGAACAGGGCCACGGATGCGAGCACGAAGATCAGCGGTGCGACGGCCGGAGCGCTGATCGACGGGCCCTGCACGATCAACCCGCGTGCTGCGAGCACGAGGCCGAGCAGCGTGACCAGCCCACCCAGGATCGTCGGAAAGTAGCCGGGTCCCATGCGCATGGCGGTACCCATCGGGTAATCGCGTCCGACGTACAGCGCGACCGCGCCGAAGCTCATGAACAGCAGTCCGGCCCAGAAGTCCTGTCGGCCTCGAATCACGCGTCTCCCCCGCTGCTATTGTGAAGATCGGGCGTTACGGCGGCGGCCCGAGGTGAAGTGAAGCGGTCGCTCCTGCCCATCGTGGCACCGGGGCAGAGTCGCCGCGCAGGCATTGTTCCATAGCAGCATGAAAGACGGCAATGCGGCGGCGCACACAATGGCTGCATGCAAAGGCTCGATGCGCGCATCGACGCCATCGCCGTGCGTGCAGGGCGATTTGATACCATTGCTGCTTTGTTGTCCGTCGCCGATCCGACGACTGCGCCCTGTACCGGGTGCCACCGAACGACCCGTTCGCGATGCAGCGGCGGATTCACCCTCTCGCCCATATGGCGCAGTACTTCGTCGTCCATCCGGAGAATCCGCAGCGCCGCCTGTTGAAGCAGGCGGCAGAGATCGTGCGCGCCGGCGGCCTGATCGTCTATCCGACCGACTCCTGTTACGCACTGGGCTGCCATCTGGGAGACAAGGCAGCGCAGGAGCGCATCCGTGCCATCCGCAACGTCGGCCCGCGCCACCACTTCACGCTGGTGTGCCGCGATTTGTCGGAGATCGCGCGCTATGCCCGTGTGGACAATCGGCAGTACCGCATGCTCAAGGCCGCCACGCCGGGAAGCTATACCTTCGTCCTTCAGGCCACGCGCGAAGTCCCCCGGCGCCTGCAGAATCCCCGGCGCAACACCATCGGCCTGCGCATCCCCGATCATGCCGTGGTCGGCGGACTCCTCGAGGAACTGGGCGAGCCGCTGCTCAGTTCGACTTTGATCATGCCCGGTGATGACCTGCCGATGAACGACGCAGACCGGATTCGCGAGCGTCTCGAGCGCCAGGTCGAACTCGTCCTCGATGGCGGCTCGTGCGGGCTGGAGATGACCACCGTGATCGATCTCACCGGCGAAGCGCCGGAGATCATGCGCGTTGGACGGGGCAGTCTCGACCCGTTTGGCATCATCGCCTGAGCCCACTCACCCGACAAGGAATCATGCCTTTCGACATCGCGGGTCTGATCCAGATCATCGCCCTGGGGGCGATCCCGATCGCCTTCGCCATCACGCTGCACGAGGCTGCGCACGGCTACGCGGCACGTTACTTCGGCGACACGACGGCGGAGCAGGCGGGGCGGATCAGCCTCAATCCGCTGCGCCACATCGACCCTGTCGGCACCATAGCCGTGCCGCTGCTCATTCTGGTCACCAGCAAGCTCCTGGGTGGCGGCGGAATGCTGTTCGGGTGGGCCAAGCCGGTCCCTGTGAACTTCGGACGGCTGCGCAATCCCAAGCGCGACATGTTCTGGGTCGCTGCCGCCGGGCCCGGTGCAAATCTCTTCATGGCCTTGTGCTGGGGGCTGGTGCTCAAGCTCGCGCTGCTCTCCCCCTTGACCTACTTCTCGGCCCCGCTCGTGAGGATGGCGGAGATCGGAATCGTGATCAACGTGATACTCATGATCCTCAACCTGTTCCCGCTGCCTCCGCTCGATGGAGGGCGCATCGCCATCAGCCTGCTGCCCGGACGGCTCGCCTGGCGGTTCGCGATGCTCGAACCCTATGGTTTTATAATTCTGCTGTTCCTCCTGTTCACTGGGATCCTGGGGACCATTCTCGGGCCGTTCCGCGACGCGGCACTGAGCACGCTCACCGTCCTGTTCAACCTTCGCTAGTCCCACCCATGTTCACCGATACCGTCCTCTCCGGCATGCGGCCCACTGGCGCATTGCATCTCGGCCACTACCACGGCGTGCTGAAGAACTGGTTGCGCCTGCAGGACCGGCATCCCTGCCTGTTCTTCGTGGCCGACTGGCACGCGCTTACCACGCACTACGAATCGCCGGAAGTGATCGAGGCCAACGTCTGGGACATGGTGATCGACTGGCTGGCCGCCGGGGTCGATCCGACGAAGGCGACGCTCTTCATCCAGTCGCGCGTGCCGGAACACGCCGAGCTGCACTTGCTGCTGTCGATGATCACGCCCCTTGGCTGGCTGGAAAGGGTGCCGACCTACAAGGACCAGCAGGAAAAGCTCACCGATAAGGATCTATCCACCTACGGCTTCCTGGGCTATCCGCTGCTGCAGAGCGCGGATATCCTGATCTACCGCGCCAATCTCGTCCCGGTGGGCGAGGATCAGGTGCCGCACGTCGAATTCACGCGTGAGATCGCGCGGCGCTTCAACCACATCTACGGGCGCGAGCCGGGCTTCGAGGAGAGGGCCGAGGCGGCGATCCGCAAACTCGGCAACAAGCTCGGCAAGGCCTATCGCGACCTGCGCGCGCGCTATCAGGAACAGGGCGACCGCGAAGCGCTGGAAGGCGGGCGCCAGTTGTTGGAGCAGAGCCAGAACATCGGCATGGAAGATCGCGAACGGCTGTTCGGCTTCCTCGAAGGGGGCGGCAAGATGATTCTTGCCGAACCCGAGGCGCTGCTGACCGAGGCGTCGAAGATGCCCGGTCTGGACGGCCACAAGATGTCCAAGTCGTACAACAACACGATCTCGTTGCGCGAGAGCGCGGACAGCGTCACCAAGAAGATCCGGACCATGCCCACCGATCCGGCGCGCGTGCGGCGCACCGATCCCGGCGAGCCGGAGAAGTGTCCGGTGTGGCAATTCCACCAGGTCTATTCGGATGCAGCGACCAGGGAATGGGTCCAGAAGGGATGCCGCAGTGCCGGCATCGGCTGCCTGGAGTGCAAGCAGCCGGTCATCGACGCCGTGCTCGCGGAGCAGGAGCCCATGCGCGCGCGTGCCCAACCCTTCATCGACGATCCCGGCCTGGTGCGGGACATCATCACGGACGGCTGCGAGCGTGCGCGGACGAAGGCGCGCGAGACGATGGTCGAAGTGCGAACGGTGATGGGACTGACGCAGGGCTAGGTTCGCCGGCATGCACGTGCGCGCAGGCGGGCGCGACCTCGACAGGCACCGGATCACGCCACGGCGCAAAACTGGCCGCCAGGTACATCATCCGTTGCGAGCCGCCCGCCTGCGGCGCAGGTCAGTCAGCCTGCGCCGCAAGCTTTCCTCCTAGTTGCGTGCACGCAGCAGACGCTGCTTCTCTCTCTGCCAGTCCCGTTCCTTCTCCGCCTCGCGCTTGTCATGCTGCTTCTTGCCTTTGGCAAGGCCGATCTCGGCCTTGATCCAGCCTTTGCGGAAGTGCAGATCCAGCGGCACCAGCGTGTAGCCGGCGCGTTCCACCTTGCCGATGAGGCGTTCCAGTTCTTCCTCCTCGAGCAGCAGCTTGCGGGTTCGGGTGGGATCGGGCCTGACGTGGGTGGAGGCCGACGTGAGCGGCGTGATGTGGCAGCCGATGAGGTAGACTGCGCCGTCCTTGACGATCACGTAGGCCTCTGCGATCTGCACGCGGCCGGCGCGGATGGACTTTACCTCCCATCCCTCGAGGACCATACCGGCTTCGTACTTTTCCTCGATGAAATAGTCGTGATAGGCCTTGCGGTTCTGAACGATGCTCATTGGAAGTCCGCGGAGACAACCGCGATTCTATCAGGCGCCTTCGTGCCGCTCGGCCCACTGATGCGCATCTGATGGCCCTGGTCGAGAAGGCGGTGCTGGTCGGCCACTCGGCGCAGCGCATGTACACGCTGGTGGATCGGGTCGAGGACTACCCGCAGTTCCTGCCCTGGTGCGGTGGCTCGACGGTCGAGTACCGGGACGGCGCCGTCACGCGCGCCTCGATCGTCATCGACTATCACGGTATCCGGCAGAGTTTTCGCACCGAGAATCGCACCGAGCCCCCGGGACTGATCGACATCCGCCTCCTGAGCGGGCCATTCCGGGAACTCGATGGCATATGGCGCTTCACGCCTCTGGCGGAGGAGGCGTGCCGGGTCGACTTCCGGCTCGAGTACGAATTCTCCAGCAAGCTGCTGGAGAAGTTGACCGGTCCCGTGTTTGCCTACATTGCAGACAGCTTCGTGGATGCCTTCGTCAAGAGGGCGGAGCAGTTGTACGACGCATGAGCAGCCCGCTGACGGTCGAGGTGGTCTATGCTCTGCCGCTGCAGCAGGATTGCACCACGGTGACCCTGCCCGAAGGCGCTCGTGTGCGCGATGCGATCGAGCGTTCCGGTGTCGTCGAGCGGCACCCGGAGATCGGTCACGAGGCTCGCTCGGTGGGCGTGTGGAACCGCAAGGTCGCACTTGACCAGCCGCTTCGGGATGGAGATCGGGTGGAGATCTACAGGCCGCTGACGGTCGACCCGAAGGACGTCAGGCGCAGGCGTGCGCAGGGAAGTGGAAAGCGCTGATGCGCGGCCTGCGACGGCCGCGCGGCGGTGTCACTTGCACCAGGAATCGGCGATCTGGCGCGCGTTGGGCATTTCAGCGGCGATCTCTGCATCGCTCATGAAGACCTGCTCGCCGCCTGCATCCGTGCGAGTGATGCGACCGCCGCGCTCGAGGGCCGCCAGATTGTTCCTGGCGTGCGTGCAGTTGCGCTGCTTGTCCGCCGCCGCCTGGGCCTCCTTCTGGCGCCGGGCCTCCGCTTCGGCGGCTTCCACGCGGCGCTTGCGGAACTCCATTTCCTGCTCGGCGGGCGTCTTCGGCCCGGCCGATGCGGGAACGGCATCCGGCTGATCGGCCCCGTTCCCGGGCGCGGTGTCGGCAATCGACACGGGCGAGCGGTGCGGTTTCATGGTCTCCTGCTTGCGGGCGCTCGTCGGCGGCTGCTGGTCCGAGTAGTGTACTTTGCCGTCCGCATCGGTCCACTTGTACATCTGCCCGCCAGCGGCAGGCAGTGCCGCGGCCAGGGTGAGCACAGCTGCCATCCAGGTTGCCTTCATCGTTCATCCCTCATTCCGGAAATCGCGGATAGGAAAGCTGCTCGATGCCCAGCTTCGCCTGCTCCGTGGCGGTTCGCGCAGCCCTTGCCGCGGTGTCGAAGTCGCCGGCCGCGAGTGCAGCCCTGGCATCGCGCAGGGCGTCGCGGGCAGTGGTCCACAGTGCGCCCCTGGCGCTCGCTGCAGCGACCGCTTCCTCGGCTCGCGCCACTTCGGTGCGAGCGTCGGATTCATGCCCCGCGGCCTCAGCCGGCTGCGCCGACGACAACGTGCCGCAGGCAAAAGCAACAAGCATTCCCTTGAACCAGTTACGATTTCTCATGGGTATACACCGGAAGGATGCGTAGCCCGGGAGCGACGATGGCGGGTGGCTCCAGGTGGGTGGGCCACGTATAATAGATTCTTTGCAAAGGAACAATCGCATGAGAGTCGTCCAACGCGCGCTCACCTTCGACGACGTCTCCATCCTTCCCGCCCACTCGACAGTACTTCCGCGCGACGTCAGCCTGCGCACGCGCCTGACGCGCGCCATCAGCCTGAACGTCCCGCTGGTCTCGGCGGCAATGGATACCGTGACCGAGGCGAGGCTTGCCATCACCCTGGCCCAGGAGGGCGGGATCGGGATCGTCCACAAGAGCATGTCCCCCAAGGCACAGGCGCTGGAAGTGGCGAAGGTCAAGCGCTACGAGAGCGGTGTGGTCAAGGATCCGATCACCATCTCGCCGGACATGAGCGTGCGCGAGGTCATGTCGCTGATCCGCACGCATCGCATCTCCGGACTTCCCGTGGTCGATGGCAAGCGCGTGGTCGGCATCGTCACCAACCGTGACCTGCGCTTCGAGACCAACCTGGACCAGCCGGTACGCAGCATCATGACGCCGCGCGAGCGCCTGGTCACGGTGCGCGAAGGCGGCTCGCTCGAGGATGCACAGGCGCTCATGCACAAGCACCGCCTCGAGCGCGTGCTGGTCATCGACGAGAACTTCGAGCTGCGCGGACTGATCACCGTCAAGGACATCCTCAAGTCCTCCGAGTATCCGGACGCGTGCAAGGACGAACAGGGCAGGCTGTGCGTCGGTGCCGCCATCGGCGTAGGCGAAGGCACCGAGGAGCGTGCCGAGATGCTGGTCGATGCCGGAGTGGACGTCCTCGTGGTGGACACGGCGCACGGCCACTCTGAAGGCGTGCTCGAGCGCGTACGCTGGGCCAAGCGCACCTTTCCGGGCGTGCAGGTCATCGGCGGCAACATCGCCACGGCCGCCGCGGCGAGCGCGCTGCTCGACTGTGGCGCCGATGCGGTCAAGGTGGGCATCGGACCGGGCTCGATCTGCACCACGCGCATCGTCGCGGGGGTCGGCGTGCCGCAGATCTCGGCGATCGCCAACGTCGCAGGCGCGCTCCGGAATACCGACGTGCCCATGATCGCCGATGGCGGCATCCGCTATTCGGGCGACATTGCCAAGGCGATGGCCGCCGGGGCCGACGCCATCATGCTCGGAGGCCTGTTCGCCGGCACGGAGGAGGCGCCTGGCGAGATCGAACTGTTCCAGGGGCGCTCCTACAAGTCGTATCGCGGAATGGGTTCGCTGGGGGCGATGCAGCAGGGATCGAGCGATCGCTACTTCCAGGACGCGGCCGAAGGCGTGGCCGCACAGAAGTTCGTCCCCGAGGGTGTCGAGGGCCGCGTGCCGTACAAGGGCAGCGTGGTGCAGGTGATCCAGCAGCTCGTCGGCGGCGTGCGCTCGAGCATGGGCTACGCTGGCTGCGCGACCGTGCGCGAGATGCGCGAGCGCGCCGAGTTCGTCGAGATCACCTCTGCCGGCGTGCGTGAATCCCACGTGCACGACGTGCAGATCGTGAAGGAAGCGCCGAACTACCGCGTCGAGTGAGCGCTGCCCCGATGCACCAGAAAGTCCTGATCCTCGACTTCGGATCGCAGTACACGCAGCTGATCGCGCGTCGCGTGCGCGAGTGCAATGTCTACTGCGAGATCCATCCGCACGACGTGAGCGAGGCCTTCGTCCACGCGTTCGCACCCAAGGGCGTTATCCTGTCCGGCGGACCCGGTTCCGTGTACGAGGGCGGGACCCCGCGCGCACCGCAGCCGGTGTTCGAGGCCGGGGTGCCCGTGCTCGGCATCTGCTACGGCATGCAGACGATGGCCGCGCAGCTGGGCGGCGAGGTCGAGAGCGGGCCGGTGCGCGAGTTCGGCTATGCCGAGGTGCGCGCGCGCGGGCACTCGAAGCTGTTCATCGACATCCAGGATCGCGTCAACGCCGACGGCCACGGTCTGCTCGACGTGTGGATGAGCCACGGCGACAAGGTTACGCGCCTGCCCGAGGGCTTCAAGGTCATCGCCAGCAACGCCACTACGCCGATCGGCGGCATGGCCGACGAGGTGCGCCGCTTCTACGGCGTGCAGTTCCATCCCGAGGTCACGCACACTTTGCAGGGCAAGGCCATCCTCGAGCGCTTCCTGCTCGTCATCTGCGGCCTGGACGGTGACTGGAGCATGCCGTCGTTCGTCGAGGAAGCCGTGGGCCGCATCCGCTCCGAGGTGGGGAGCGGGGAAGTCATTCTCGGATTGTCGGGCGGCGTCGACTCCGCAGTGGCCGCCGCGCTGATCCACAGGGCCATCGGCGATCAGCTCACCTGTGTGTTCGTGGATACCGGGCTATTGCGCCTGAACGAAGCGCAGCAGGTGATGCAGACCTTCGCGCGCAACCTTGGCGTGAAGGTGATCCATGTGGATGCGACCGCTCAGTTCATGAGCAGGCTGGACGGCATCTCCGATCCGGAGGCCAAGCGCAAGATCATCGGCCGGGAGTTCGTCGAGGTGTTCCAGCGCGAGGCCGCCAAGGTGAGCAACGCGAAGTGGCTCGCACAGGGGACGATCTATCCTGATGTCATCGAATCGGCCGGCAGCACGACCAAGAAGGCCGCGTCGATCAAGTCGCACCACAACGTCGGCGGCCTGCCCGACACCTTGCACCTGAAGCTGCTGGAGCCGCTGCGCGAACTGTTCAAGGACGAAGTGCGCAAGCTCGGCCTCGAGCTCGGGCTGCCGCACGACATGGTGTTCCGCCATCCCTTCCCCGGCCCGGGACTGGGCGTGCGCATCCTCGGCGAGGTCAAGACCCAGTACGCGGATCTGCTGCGCCGCGCGGATGCCATCTTCATCGACGAGCTGCGCGCGGCTGGATGGTACGAGAAGACCTCGCAGGCCTTCGCCGTGTTCCTCCCGGTGAAGTCGGTCGGCGTCATGGGCGACGGACGCACCTACGAGTACGTGGTCGCGCTGCGTGCCGTGCAGACCGAGGATTTCATGACGGCGCACTGGGCAGAGCTGCCGCACGGCCTGCTGTCGAAGGTGTCCAACCGCATCATCAACGAGGTGCGGGGAATCAACCGTGTGGTGTACGACATCTCGGGGAAGCCGCCGGCGACGATCGAGTGGGAATGATTCGGCGTCTTTCAGCGTCTATCGTGGTCTATCGGAATTCGCTGCTAAGTACCTGTCTCATATAGAGAACTTCTGTCGAGATCTATCGACATCTATCGGGGCGATGCCTTTCAGTTTGACGGTAAATCTGACGGTGAAAATCTCGTACGGACGCCCTCAAAATTTTTTACCGTCAGCGTTTTGCGGCCATTGACGGTAAAAAAATATGGAAAAAAACAAGGCAGAGCAACAACTTAGAGAAGTTGTAGCGGCCAAATCATCGTGACGGTAAAATTCCTCCGAAGAGGAGGGACCGCCGATGCTGTCCGATGGCACGCTCAGGGGCATCAAGCCCCAGGCCACTACCTACAAGATCACCGACAGGGACGGGATGTACGTGACCGTCTCCCCCAGGGGCACGATCACTTTCCGTCTCGACTACCGGCTCAACGGCCGGCGGGAGACGCTCACGATCGGCCGCTACGGGTCCAAGGACGGGATCTCACTGCTCATGGCGCGCGAGCGCTGCACGGAAGCGCGCAAGGCAATCGCTGAAG
>JADZGB010000025.1 GCA_020854105.1 Burkholderiales bacterium
GCAGGCCGGCCATGGAGCCGGTGTCGCTGCGCGTGCGCGCGGGCGAGACGATCGGCATTCGCGGTCCCAACGGTTGCGGCAAGTCCACGCTGCTCAACGCACTTGCCGGCAGCGCCCGGATCTTCGCCGGGCGGGTCGTGCGCCGTCCGGGGTTGCGCGTCGCGCATCAGCATCAGAATCCGCTGCCGCTGGAGAACGTGCCCCTCTCGGGCGATGAACTGCTGGCGCTGACACGTGCATCCTCCCGGGGAGTCCCCGGCTGGATCGCGCCGCTGCTGCCGCGTCGCCTGGATCGGCTGAGCGGAGGGCAGTTGCAGTTCCTGCAGGTGTGGGCGTGCCTGCGCGCCCCCGTCGACCTGGTATTGCTCGACGAACCGACCAACAACGTCGATCGGGCTGGCATCGAGTGCATGCTCGCCGAGATCCAGCGCCTGCGCGGCAGGGTGGCCATGGTCCTGACTAGCCACGAGCCGCGCTTCCTCGAGTCCGTGTGCGATCGGATCCTGGACATGCGCGCCCTCGATGCGGCGGCAGCATGAGCGCCGTGCTCGATCCCCTGTTCCGCATCCCGTTCGTGACGGGGCTCGCGTTCGCGCTGTCGCTGCCCATCCTGGGCATGTATCTGCGTCTGCGCGAGGAATGGCTGGCGGCGCTCGCATTCGCGCAGCTGGCCGCCGCGGGTTCCCTCACCGCGGCAATCTCCGGCCTGCCGCTCCAGCTCGGTGCGCTTGGCGCGGCGGGCGCGGGCTCGCTGGCCAAGAGCCTGCTGGCACCCACCGGAAACAACGGCTACGCGGCGATGATGATATTCGGCTGGGCCGTGTGCATCCTGCTGCTGGCCAACGTGCCGGTCGCCGAACATCTGGCGCATGCCCTGTTCGATGGTCAGCTGTACTTCGTGGATGCCGCGCAGCTACATGCCGCCGCGGGCTACCTGGCGGCAGCCGGCGGCGCGCTGTTCCTGCTCTCGCGTCCGCTGCTGCTCGAGCGCATGCTGCCGGGTTTCTTCGCGGCCAGCGGCCGATCGGCCCGGCGCTATCACGTGGCCTTCGACCTCCTTGCCGCATCCGGCCTGGCGCTCGCCACCGCGTCGCTCGGGGTGATGGCAGCCTTCGGGCTGGTGTTCGTGCCGTCCATGATCGCCTACCGGGTCGGGACGAGCTGGACCGTGTCACTGGCCATCGCGGCCGGCGTTGGTCTGGCCAGCTACCTCCTGGCGTTCGTCGTCGCCCTCGAACTCGATCAGCCGTTCGGCCCGGTCCTGATACTCATCCTGGTTTCGATCGCGGCAGTGGCGCAGGCGGTTCACGCCGGAATGCGGGTGTGCCGGGCACCCGGGCGCTGAAGCCCCGCAGGGCGTGTCCGGCCATTTACCGTTGCCTGGGACTCAAGCCGGGCGCGGCCGGCTCCGATACATGTTCCTGTCACATTCTGCGGAGCCGCTGACATGGCCGCTCTTTCACTGCGCCGATTCGTGGATGCACGGGCGCTGCCCGCTTCCGACGAGGCGGCGATGCTGTTCGCCCAGGGACAGAGCGACGCGGCCCGACTCGTACTGGAGGACGAACTGGCTCGGCGCAGGACGCTGGATGCACGCCTCTGGGCACTGCTGTTCGGACTGCTGCGTGTGCAGGGCGAGTGGCAGCGATTCGACGCGCTGGCCGAGCGGTACGCGGCGAGCACGGGGCTGCCGGTGCCGGTCTGGCTCGATCATCCGCTGCTGGCACGCCTGCCCGAGCCGATGCGCACCGGCGGTGCCGCGTACGTCGAGTTGTACGAAATCGCCCCGGACCTCGCGCAGCGCATCGCGCACATCGGGCAGCAGCACATCGGGATGCACCTGGATGTGAGCCGGCTCGGGTGCCTCGACGCGGCCGACGCGATCCGCCTGACCGACATCCTGGAGCAGCTGGCGCAGGGCGTCGTGGCAGTGGTGGTGAGCGGTACCGACCAGTTCGCGGCACGTATTCGCACCGCGCTCGATGCCCGGCTCGGCAACCTGCTGCTGTGGCGGCTGCTGTTCGCGCTGTACCGCCTGCAGGAGCTGGAGGAGGACTTCGACCGTGCCGGCCTCGAGTACACCCTGGCGACCGGGTTCCGCGCGCCCTCCTGGGAACCGCCGCTGGCACCGGTCCTGGCACTGCAGGCAGTCGAGGAGAAGCGGCGCTCGCCGCGCTACCAGGCCTCCGAGTCGCTGCGCCTGCGCGGACGCATCGAGGAGTCCACCGACCTCCAGCTCGTGACACTGTGCGAGCTTGCGCAGCAGCGGCAGTACGTCAACGTGGACCTGTCCCGGCTGGGTCGCATCGCACCGTCTCCTGCGGCGACGCTGGTGGGCGCGATGAACGAGCTGGCGGACTGGGGCAAGGTCGTGCGCCTGCTGCGGCCGCACGCGCTCATCGAATCCCTGCTGCAGGCGCTCTCGCTGGACGCGCGCGTACAGCTGGTTCGGGCACAATTGTAGGTTTCCACGTTGGTGCGATTCCCGCGGCGCTTGAATTCGGCTGCCGCGGGCGCACATGCCCCGGATGGACTCCTACCACGGCACCACCATTCTGTCCGCGCGACGCGGTCGCTCGGTCGCCCTCGGCGGCGACGGCCAGGTCACGCTCGGCAACGTCGTCGTGAAGGCCAGTGCACGCAAGGTGCGCCGCATCTACCACGATCGCATCCTGGCCGGGTTCGCCGGCGGAACCGCCGACGCCTTCACCCTGTTCGAGCGCTTCGAGTCGAAGCTGGAGAAGCATCAGGGGCACCTGGTGAGATCGGCGGTGGAGCTCGCCAAGGACTGGCGCACCGACCGCATCCTGCGCCGCCTGGAGGCCATGCTCGCCGTCGCGGATCGCGAATCGTCGCTCATCATCACCGGCAATGGCGACGTGCTCGAACCCGAGCAGGGGCTGGTGGCGATCGGCAGCGGCGGCCCCTATGCACAGTCGGCCGCAAAGGCGCTCCTGGAGAATACCGACCTCGCGCCGGCGGAAATCGTGAAGAGGTCGCTCACGATCGCCGGCGACCTGTGCATCTACACCAATCAGCAACACACGATCGAGACCCTGGAGTAGGGGCCCGCCGCCCCGCTCGCACGTCCTCTATGAGCACCATGACCCCGCAGGAAATCGTCCACGAACTGGACAAGCACATCATCGGACAGCACGCGGCCAAGCGCGCCGTCGCCATCGCGCTGCGCAACCGCTGGCGCAGGCAGCAGGTGAGCGAACCCCTTCGCCACGAGATCACGCCCAAGAACATTCTGATGATCGGACCCACGGGCGTGGGCAAGACCGAGATCGCGCGCCGCCTCGCGAAGCTGGCAGACGCGCCCTTCATCAAGATCGAGGCGACGAAGTTCACCGAGGTCGGTTACGTGGGACGCGACGTCGATACCATCGTGCGCGATCTGGTGGAGACATCGATCAAGCAGACGCGCGAGCAGGAGATGCGCAAGGTATCGAGCCGTGCGCAGGACATGGCGGAGGATCGCGTGCTCGACGCCCTGCTGCCGCCGCCGCGCGAGTTCGGCTTCGGCGCCTCCGGCTCCGCCGCTGCGGCGGACGAGGGCCAGAGCACGACGCGGCAGAAGTTCCGCAAGAAGCTGCGCGAGGGCGAACTCGACGACAAGGAGATCGAGATAGAAGTCGCGGCGGCCGCGCAGAACATGGAGATCATGGCCCCGCCCGGCATGGAGGAGCTGACCTCGCAGATCCAGTCCATGTTCCAGAACCTGGGCACGGGGCGGCGCAAGCTGCGCAAGCTGAGCGTGCGCGAGGCGTTGCGTCTGCTGACAGAAGAGGAGGCCACCAAGCTCGTCAATGACGAGGAACTGAAGACGCAGGCCATTCGCAACGTGGAGCAGAACGGCATCGTCTTCCTGGACGAGATCGACAAGATCGCGAGCCGTACCGAGACCGGCGGCGCGGAGGTCTCGCGCCAGGGTGTGCAGCGCGACCTGCTGCCGCTGGTGGAAGGCACCACGGTGTCCACCCGGTACGGAATGATCAAGACCGACCATATCCTGTTCATCGGCAGCGGCGCATTCCATTTCGCCAAGCCCTCCGACCTCATCCCAGAGCTGCAGGGGCGATTCCCGATCCGCGTGGAACTGGAATCGCTGTCGGTGGCGGACTTCGAGCAGATCCTGACCAATACCGACGCCTGCCTCACGCGCCAGTACGAGGCGCTGCTGGGGACCGAAGGCGTGCGCCTGCACTTCACTCCCGATGGGGTGCGCCGGATCGCGGAGACTGCCTGGCAGGTGAACGAGAAGACCGAGAACATCGGCGCACGTCGCCTGTACACCGTGATGGAACGCCTGCTCGAGGATCTTTCATTCGACGCGGCCAGGCTCTCGCAACCCGAGGTCATCATCGATGCGGCCTACGTGGACGCTCGCCTCATGGATCTGGCCCGGAGCGAGGATCTCGCACGCTACGTGCTGTAGACGGGCGCGCCGTCCCGTCTCGTTGACGGGCGCCATGACTGCCAGGCTCCGGCATCGGGCGCGCGGACTCCCTTGCCGCGCGCGGTCCGCGCTGCCTACAATCCGCTGACGGATCCAGCGCCGCCGTCGATGCTGGCCGCCATTCCGCACTCATTCCCATGCAACCGCGCACGCTCTTTCAGATCGAAGTCAATCCGAAGCTGCCGGCGCGCCTCGCGCGCCTGGAAGAACTCGCCTCCAACCTCTGGTACAGCTGGGACCGGCCCACGCGCACGCTGTTCTCGCGCCTGCATACTGGACTGTGGGACGCAGTGGGACACAACCCGAAGGCATTCCTGCGGCGCGTGGACGAGCACGTGCTGCGCAATGCGCTGGAAGACCCCGTGTTCCTCGCCAACTACAACCGGGTCCTGTCGGCCTACGACACGTATCACGACGAGCCGTTTCGGCGCAACGGCACCGAGTGGTTGCGCTCGACCGACCTGGTGGCCTACTTCTGCGCCGAATTCGGGTTCCACGAGAGCTTTCCGATTTATTCGGGCGGCCTGGGGATCCTCGCCGGCGACCACTGCAAGGCCGCGAGCGACCTGAGGCTGCCCTTCGTCGGCGTCGGACTGCTGTACCGCCAGGGCTACTTCTCCCAGACCATCGACACCGAGGGCAACCAGCACGCCACCTACACCGACTCCGAGTTCGAGAGCCTGCCGATCTCTCCCGTGATGCGCGCGGACGGGACCGAACTGAAGGTGTTCGTCGACCTGCCCGAGCGCAGGGTAGCGTGCAAGGTGTGGCGTGCACGCTGCGGTCACGTCGAACTCTATCTGCTCGACACCGACCTCGAGGAGAACGACGAGCATGCACGCGACATCACGCACCAGCTCTACGGTGGCGACCGGCGCACGCGCATCGAGCAGGAGATCGTCCTGGGCATCGGCGGCGCGCGCGCGCTGGAGGCGCTCGAGCGCAAGCCGACGGTGTGGCACATCAACGAAGGCCACGCGGCGTTCCTGCTGCTCGAGCGCATGCGTCAACTGAAGGCGCAGGGACTGGACCATCAAAGCGCGCTCGAGACGGTTGCCTCCAACACCGTCTTTACCACGCACACTCCGGTTCCCGCCGGCCACGATCACTTCGCCGAGGAGATGATCTGGTACTACTTCGAGCATTTCTGCGCGGAACTGGGCATGACGCGCGACCAGTTCATAGCGCTGGGCCGCGGCACCGATCAGTCGGACTTCAACATGACGGTGCTCGCGATCCGCGGCTCACGCTTTCAGAACGGCGTGAGCCGCGTCCATGGCAGGGTGTCCGCGCGCATCTGCAGCGGGCTGTGGCCGGAGATCGACGCGGAAGACAACGGCATCGGACATATCACCAATGGCGTGCACGTGCCCACCTTCCTCGCCCAGGAATGGACGGAGGTGTTCGACCGCTACCTGGGCTTCGACTGGACCCAGCGCATCACCGACATCGAGTTCTGGCGTCGCGTGGACGAGATCCCGGATCACCGGTTCTGGAGCGTGCGCCAGTCGCTCAAGTCGCAGATGCTGCACCTGGTGCGCTATCGCGTCGCGCGCCAGCACTTCCGCAATCGGGGCTCGGAGGCGCATCTGGATCGCCTGCTCAAGCTGGCCGATCCGGCCAATCCGAAGGTGCTGACCATCGGATTCGCGCGCCGCTTCGCGACGTACAAGCGCGCCACGCTGCTGTTCGAGGACCTGGAATGGCTCGAGCGCATCGTGTGCAACGACCAGCGACCCGTGCTGTTCATTTTCGCGGGCAAGGCCCATCCGGCCGACCAGCCGGGCCAGGATCTCATACGTCGCATTCACGAGATCGCGGCCATGCCGCAGTTCGAGGGCCGCTTCCTGCTGGTGGAGAACTACGATCTGCGCCTCGCACGCCGCCTGGTCTCCGGCGTGGACGTGTGGCTGAACAATCCGGTGTACCCGCTCGAGGCGAGCGGCACTTCCGGCATGAAGGCCGGCTTGAACGGTGTGCTCAACCTGTCCGTTCTCGACGGCTGGTGGGATGAGGGCTACGACGGCTCCAACGGCTGGGCAATCAAGCCGGTGTCCGAGTCCTTCGAGGAGGGCCGCCGCGCGCGCGAGGAGGCCAAGGCATTGTACGAACTGCTGCAGGACCAGGTCCTGCCGCTGTACTACCGGCACGGCGACACGGGTTACTCGCCGGACTGGATCCGCATGGCCAAGCATTCCATCGCCACGCTGCTGCCGCGCTTCTCCTCGAGGCGGATGGTGGGTGAGTATCTGGCCAAGTTCTATCTGCCGGCGAGCCGCCAGGGACGGCGCTTCCACGACGCGCACTTCGAAGGGGCGCGCAGAGTCGCTGCATGGAAGATGCAGGTGCGCAGCACCTGGGATGGCGTGCACGTGCGGCGGCTGGACACGCCACGGCGCAACCTGGCCTTCGGCGATGCGCTGCGCCTGGAACTGGCGGTGAATCTGGCGGGCCTGCAGCCCGAGGACGTGGTGGTCGAGCTGCTGATCGGCCGCCACGCCGAATCGGACAAGCTGCGCGAGAACCGTTGCTACCGCTTCGAGTGGGATGGCGAGATGACCGGGCAGGGCGAGCATCGCTACGTGCTGCAGCTGACGCCGGAGATGTGCGGCAAGCTCGAATATCGCGTGCGCATGTATCCGTGGCACGAGATGCTCACCCACCCCTTCGAGATGGGCATGATGCGCTGGCTTTGACCGACGCGGCCGCGTGATCCGGTCAGTGTGATACGGGCGCTGTCAGGCGCCCGAAAAATCCTTACAATTGCATCTGCCGGCGCCTCCGGCTTCGTCCCGGGCGCCGGTTTTCATTTACGCATTGCGCTGGAGGTAACCAGGTAACGAAATGGCAGAGATCAGGAAACATGTCGCGTTCGCGGGGAAGATTCTCATCATCGGATTCGGTGCCGTCGGTCAGGGGACCCTGCCGCTGATCCTCCGGCACATCGACGTACCGAAACGCAACATCAAGATCATCACGGCAGACGAAGGGGGCCGCGAGGTCGCCCGGGAGTACGAGATTCCTTTCCAGGTGGAACCACTGGTGCGGGAGAACTACCAGCACGTCCTGGAGCGTGAGCTGAGCGCCGGTGATTTCCTGTTCAACGCCTCGTTCGACGTCTCCAGCCTGGCACTCATCGAGTACTGCGCCGAGCGCGGCATCATGTATCTCGACGCCTGCATCGAGCCCTGGGCGGGCGGACACACGGATGCCGCGGTGCCAATCGGACGGCGCACGAACTACGCATATCGGGAGGATGCGCTCGCCCTGCGCAGCCGCTTCCCGAACGGCCCCGCGTGCGTCCTCATGCACGGCGCGAACCCGGGACTGGTGTCGCACTTCCTCAAGCAGGCTCTGCTGGACATCAATTGCGACACCGGTGCGAACCTGCCCGAACCGCAGACCAGGGAGCAGTGGGCACGGCTCGCCATGGCGCTGAACGTGAAGACCGTGCAGATCGCCGAGCGCGATCGCCAGGTCGCGGCCAGGCGCAAGGAGTGGGCCGAGTTCGCGAACACCTGGTCCAGCGGCGCCTTCGTCGGCGAGTCGCTGCAGCCTGCGGAGCTGGGCTGGGGCACGCACGAGCGTCACTGGCCGAAGGACGGGACGGAGTTCGGTTTCGGCTGCGGTGCATCGATCTATATCAACCGCCCCGGCTGCATGACACGCGTGCGCTCGTGGGTGCCGAACGAGGGTCCGTACCACGGCTGGCTCATCTCCCACGGCGAGGCCCATTCCATCCCCGATTACTTCACGGTGCGGGAGAACGGCCGTGCGGTGTACCGGCCGACCTGCTACTACGCCTATCATCCATGCGACGACGCCGTGCTTTCCCTGCACGAGATGATCGGTCACAACTTCACGATGCAGGCACGTACGCGCCTGCTGCGCGATGAACTGGTGGAGGGCTTCGACGAACTGGGTGTGCTGGTACTCGGACACGCCAAGGGCGCCTACTGGTACGGCTCGCAGCTGTCGATCCACCAGGCACGCGAATTGTGTCCGCACAACAACGCCACCAGCCTTCAGGTCAATTCGGCTGCGCTGGGCGCGATGATCTGGGCGATGCGCAACCCGCACGCAGGCATCGTCGAGCCCGATGACATCGACTTCCGCACGGTGCTCGAGATTGCACGCCCCTATCTGGGGCCGGTTGTCGGCGTGTACAGCGACTGGACGCCGCTCGCGGGGCGAGGGACACTGTATCCGGAGGACATCGATCGTCAGGATCCATGGCAGTTCAAGAATTTCCTGGTGTAACGCCACGGAAATCAGGCGGGCGGGGAACCATGCATCTCCGCTCAATGTCAGGAACATGGCCTCGCACACTGGTAGCGAGGCCATTTCCACAACAGCAAAGGAGACCGTGATGAAAGCAATCGCACTGACACTCGCCGCAATGGCCGGTGTCGCCTTCACTGCCTTGCCCGCTCACGCCCAGCAGCAGAAGACGACCATCACGCTCGCGGCCGCCAAGAAGATGGCCCAGGCATGCGAGGCGCGTGCAGAGAAGGAGGGCTGGAGAATGATCACTGCCGTCATGGATGACGGCGGCCGCCTGAAGTACCTGAGCCGCATGGACAATGCCTTCCTCGGCAGCGTGGAGATCGCGCAGCTCAAGGCCAATACCTCGTCGAGCTTCCCGTTCTCCACCCGGCAGGTGGGCGAGATCGCGTCGAAGAACGTACCCGGCATCGCGCACGTGCCCGGTGTCGTCACTTTCGCCGGCGGCCTGCCGATCGTCACGGCCAAGGGCGAGCACATCGGCTCGATCGGCGTGAGCGGGGACAGCGCCGACAACGACGAGCTCTGCGCCCAGGCCGCGCTGGATGCGGTCAAGGGCGATCTCGGGCTCAAGTAGACCCTCGGCTTCCCGGAACCAGGAGCCGGATCGATCATCGATCCGGCTCTTTTTTCGTGTTCATCCGCGGGCGCTTCCGCCCCGATGCCTGCCGCCCCGATGTCCAGCCCACCCACTGCGCGAGGTTTCACCTTTGCAGCTAGGAATACGGGTGCGCCCACGCTAACATGACTTCGGAGACCTGAAGCACCATACACGAACAGTCACGAGGACCACCTCCGTGATCGAAAGACTGCTGTCCGACCCTGGCGGCGCTGCCCTGATGAGCTATCTGAGCACGCCGGAAACCCAGCTCGCCGTCCTGCTTCCCGGTGCGCTTTCTGTCGCAGCGCTGGGCTACTACGCGCGCGGGCGGCGTATCTCCCTGCGGCTTCAGGCCATGTGGTGGCTGGCACTGCCGATCAGCTACCTGTGCGCGACCTGGGTGATCTCCGCCGAACAGCAGAGCCTGTATATCTACAGTGCCTTCTCCGTCGCCTGCGCATTGATGCTGTTCGGCCGCGTATGCGTGCCCCCTGCGCTGGCCTTCGCGCTCACCTTCGCTTCCCTTCTGTGCGTCGATCTGTTGCACGCGTTCACGCGGGCACTGATGACCGGCGCCTCGCTGCAGACGTTCTACTGGGGCGTCGGCGGCGCAGGTGCCAGGGACAGCCTGTTCGTGATGCCCGCGCTCACCGCTCTCGTGCTCGCCTACGGCCAGGTGCGCATCCGCATGCGCGGCGAGACGGTCATGGAACTCTAGCCCCGACAACCGCCGGCCATCACGCCGGCGTGCGCGACATGCCTGCGGTCACGGCGAAGCGCAACGCCTCCTCCGACGTCATGGGAATCGGCTCCACGCGATCGCGGGGTATCATGACGGTGTAGCCGCCGATCTGATTGCTCATCGGCAGGTATACCGCGACCATGTCCGGACCACCGAGCTGCACCGGCAGGCCGCTGAAGTCATCGCGCGTCACGAACCCGAGCAGATACATCTCGCTGTCGATGCGCACGCGCACCACCTGGCTCATCGCCTTCGACTTCTCCTTCGAGTCGGAGATGAAGCCGGCGAAATCCTTGATCGCGCCGTATACCGTCTTCACCACCGGAATGCGCAGGAGCAGCTGCTCGGCCATGGTCACCAGTCGCCGGGCAACGTACAGCTCCATCACCAGACCGACCACGAAGACGATCACGACGCCCATCGCGATACCCAGTCCCGGACGATAGAGCCAGTCTGGCAGTGCCCAGCGCAGCGGCCCTCCGAGGGCGCGCTCGGCGCTTACCGCAGCCCAGTACAGGACGTAGAGGGTGATGATGACCGGCAGGACGGTGACCAGTCCGCGCAGGAAGGTGGCGGTGAGATGCTTCAAGGCGCGTGCTCCAAGGGAAGCTCCGATGCGCCGTGCCGAGCTGGCGCGGCCGGCGCAAGAATAGCGATTTGCACGCCAGGCGGTACAGTCCGGGTGGATATCCGCGAACCGGATCGGCAGGCGAGCCGTCACGGCGATGCATCCGGCGCAGCCCGATGGTCCGCGGCCGTCCGCGCGATCGGGTCGCGGACAGCGCCGATTTCAGGCGAACGAGCGAACGATGCGCAGCGCGGCGCAGGCGGCGCCGTAGCCGTTGTCGATGTTCATCACCGGAACGCCGGGTGCGCAGCTGGCCAGCATGGCATGCAATGCGGCCTGGCCGCCGCTGGCTACGCCGTAGCCCACCGAGGTCGGCACGGCGATGATGGCGCCGGGGTACAGCCCGCCGAGGACGGTGGGCAGGGCCGCATCCATGCCGGCGACCACGATCGTCACCTTCATGCGCCGGATGTCTTCCAGGCGGGCAAGTAGGCGCCACAGGCCCGCCACGCCGATATCGGTGATCTCGACGTTCGGCACGCCGTGATAGCGCAGCGTGCGCGCCGCCTCGCGGCTCACCGACACGTCCGAGGTACCGGCGGCGACGACCGCGACCTGCGCCTCGCCCTGCGGCGGATGTGCAGGGCCGAAGTACCCGGTGCGCGACACCGGCTCGTAATCGATCCGGGCCCGATGATGTTCGGGCAGGTCCGCGTGCTGCATCGGGTGCAGACGCGTCAACAGGAAGGACAATCCCTTCGCCTGGGCCTGGTCGAGGATGGCGGCGATATGGCCGACCGTCTTCTCGCTGCAGTAGATGGCTTCGTCGAAACCGATGCGAGCGGCACGCTGCAGGTCCAGGGTGACGTCCTGCTCCATCGGGCCTACTCGTCCCGTGACTTCAAGTGCAGGAACGCGCTGCCGGTGCGGTACGCCTCGAAGCGTACCGGCGTGTGCGCATGGGTGGCAGAGAAGATCTCGCGCACCGCTTCGGCCAGTGCCTGGCTGCGCGACCGGTCCAGCCGCTCGAGCGCTGCGGTATCCAGTTCCACCACGATCGCACCGGCGCGCACGCGGCAGCGCACCGTGCGTGGATCCAGCTCGGCACTCACCAGGCGCTCGGTCGCGTGGATGCTGGCCAGCACGTCCGGGTCAATGGCGATGCCGGTTTCGACGCGGCTGGACAGACAGGGCGAGGAGGGCAGCTCGGCCACGTCGCCCAGGCCCAGTTCGCGGGCGAGCGCGCGTACCTTGACCTTGTTCATGGCCGCCTCGACGAAGGCATGGCGCACGCCATGTTCACGCGCGGCGATCAGGCCCGGGCGGTACTCGCCCAGGTCGTCGAGGTTGGTGCCGGACACGATCTGCGCCGTGGTCAGCGGCCGGATCGCGCCATAGAGACTGCTCTTGCAGTAGAAGCAGCGATTGACCGGGTTGGCGCGGTAGCTTTCGTTCTCGAACTCGCCTGCGTCGATGACCTGCAGCGTCCAGCCTTCGCGCACGGCCAGCTCGCGCGTGCGCTGCGTGCCCTCGCGCGGCACTGCCGGCGATACCGCGTGATACATGGCCACGCGCCCGGGCAGGTTGCGGTGTGCAAACGCCGCCAGGGTCAGGCTGTCGACGCCGCCGCTGACCGCCACGGCGATGCGCTGCATGCCGTCCAGGACGCTCCCGAGTGCAGCGAGTTCGGACAGATGCTCACCCATTGTTCGCTTCCTCGCTTTCTGCCGCGCGGCGCGCGCGCTCCCGCGCCGCCCGCCCGCCGGTCACATTCCGCAGATCGTCACTTTCCACCTTCGCCGTCACGTGGCCGCCTCGGGAAGCCAGTTTCACCCTCACTGTATGCTCGTCCAGGCGACGCTCGACCTGGTCGCGGGACAGGACACGCCGCTCGACCAGCTGACGGCGCACCCCCAGCGTGCTGGTCTCCAGGAATACCGCCTGCGCGACATCCTCGGCTGCATCCGGTGCGGCCAGGATCTGCACGTGCACGCTGATCCGGCCCTTCTTGCCCAGCGCCGGCATCTGCAGGATATCCAGCACGCCGGCCCGTTCGCGCAGCCGGTCGAGCCCGATGGCCAGATCCTCCGGTGACTGGTCGTCCACCTCGAAGGCGAGCACCGCGACGCTGTCGCTGCCGCCCGCGGCAGCGACAGCGGGTGCGGCATCGAAGGCCATCAGACGCAGTACGTTGCTGGTGCCAGGAAAGGTCCTGGTTCCGAAGCCGCAGCCGGTGGAGCGCAGACGCCGCCGGGAACGGTCCATCGCCTGATGCGCTTCGAGATGACTGACGATGGCGGCCCCGGTCGGTGTGACCCGCTCCCCTTCCAGGCCGTCGTCCAGGAATTCGTAGCCGGCCAGCAGCCTGGCCGTGGCCGGTGACGGCACCGGGATCCAGCCGTGCGCCGTCTTCACCCGCCCGCGCCCCAGCGGCAAGGTCGACACGCTCCAGGTCGCGCCCAGCTGCGAGATGGCCGCGGCCGCACCGACGATGTCGGCAATCGAATCCCAGCCACCCAGTTCGTGGAACCTCACCTCGTCCGCCGGCACGCCGTGCACCTCGCCCTCGACACGAGCGAGCCGGGTGAACATGTCGATGGCTCGTGCGCGCACGTCGGCGTCCACGGGTGCCCGCTCCAGGTTCGAGCGGATGCGGGCAAACGGCGTTTCGTCGTGATGATGGTGATGGTCGTGTGCGTGCGCATGACGGTGCGCGTGCTCGTGCGGGTCGTCCACCTCGAAACGGCGGCCGGTGAGGATGTCGTCGCGGTGCGCGAGGAAGCGGCAGTTCACCTCCGCCGGGAGCCCGGCCGCGCGCTGCGCGGCCAGGATCGTGTGCTCGAGCTCGGGGAAGGCATCGACCACGGCGGCGAGGAACATGTCCCCGGCGACACCGCCGATGGCGTCGAGATGGATGTGGAGCGTGGACATCGGAACTCCGGAACGAGATTCGGCGGGAGCGAGCGCTGGCAGTGCGTTCTCGCCGGCCCGCGAATCCTCGCCCCGATTCAGGCGTGTACCTTTTCGTGCAGCGTCCCGAGCATCGGGTAGAGCGTGCCCTTGGCGTCGAACTTCATCGGCTGGGGTTCGCCGACGACCTCGAACTGCGCGGGATTGGCCCGGACCTCCGCGAGCAGCGGCTCGGACACGTGGATGTCCACCAGCTCCAGGGTGGTGCGGATGCGCACGATCCTGCAATCCTGGGGCTTCACGCGCACCACCGTCTTCACCGCCAGGGCGATGGCCTCCTGGTCGGTGTTCATGATCATCGGAATGCAGCCGCCGTCTAGATAGGTGGATGCGATGATGTTGGCGTAGGTCTTGGAGATGTCCAGGTCCTTGTACGCCCGCATCGTGGTCACGTCCGCCGCGCCGAGGCCACAGGCGTTGCCGTGCGTCTCGGGCGTGAGGCCGAGCACCACGATCTTCTTCACGTACGGCTTCATGTTCCACTCGATCGCACGGTTGTTGCGGCCGGTGATGTTCGGGTCCATGCCGGAGCCGCTGATGTTCTTGCCGATGCGCTCGACGATCAGCACGTCGACCTCGTCGAAGCAGATGCGCGGCATGAACTCCTTTGCCTTCGCCTGCAGCACCGGCTCGCGATCGAGGATCTGTTCGGCTGGCACGGCCTCGATGATGGCGGTCTCGTCGGCGGCGTTCTCCACCATGCCGATGCCCATCAGGATGTTCTTCTTCGACATGATGAACTTCGCGACCTTCGGCAGCAGTTCGCCGAAGCTGTCCATGCCGAAGGTATGCAGTTCGCTCGCACCGACGATCTTGCCCAGGCCGATGGTGAGCATCTTGACGATGCCGCTCTCGATGGGCGCCCGGAAGTTGGTGTGCGGCTTGATGCGGCACAGGACGACGACGCCGTCGGCGTCCGCGGCCAGCTTGTCCATGTAGACCGGCATGCCGTCGACGTTGCCCAGCTCGACCACGTCCATCTGGGAGTGGATCGGGCAGCCGACGTAGCTCTCGGTGATGCCGTAGCCGTCCAGGACCTCGCGCTGTCCTTCCGCGGTCGCACCGCCATGGCTTCCCATGGCCGGGAAGATGAACGGCTTGGCGCCCAGCGCCTTCAGTTCCGCGATGACCTGCCTGGCGGCTTCGGCGATGTTGGCGATGCCGCGGCTGCCGCAGCCGACCGCGATGCTCATGCCCGGCTTGATCTTCTCCCGGACCTCGGGGCGCTGGAACTGCTCGGCGATGGTCTGGCTGACCGAAGCGACCCTTGGCGTGGCGAACTTCTGCCGGATGTGCACCATGCGGGGCAGGGCAATGTCCAGGCCGCCCGCGATATTGACCTCGATGCGATCGCCGATCATGGTTGTCTCTCCTCAGGAAGCAATCAATTCTACCCGCAACGGCGCAGCACGGCACATCGCGCAGGGCGGGTGACACTCATGCCGGCTGTTCGGCCAGCAGGGACGTGTACAGCTCCAGATAGCGCTCGGCGCTGGCGTCCCAGCTGAAGTCGCGCGCCATGCCGTTCTTCTGCAGCTGACGCCACAGCTTCTTGTCGCGCCAGGCGGCAAGCGCACGGTTCACGCCGGCAAGCATCGCCTCGGGGGTCATCGGCGAGAACAGGAAGCCGGTCGCGCTCTTGTCGGCGACGCTCTGCGGCGTGCAGTCGATCACCGAATCGACCAGTCCGCCGGTCGCGTGCACCACCGGCGGCGTTCCGTAGCGCTGGCTGTACATCTGGTTCAAGCCGCACGGCTCGAAGCGCGAAGGCATCAGGAAGATGTCCGCGCCAGCCTCGATCTGGTGGGCGAGGCTCTCGTCGTATCCGATCTGCACCCCGACCTTGCCCGGATTGGACCGTGCCAGCTGCTGGAAGGCATCCTGGAGTTCGGCGTCGCCCGAACCGAGGACGGCGAGCTGCACCGGCAGTTCGAGCAGCGCCTGCGCACACTGGAGGATCAGGTCGAAACCCTTCTGATGCGTGAAGCGCCCGACGCTGCCGATCAGCGGGATGTCGTCCGCGGCGAGCAGACCCAGCCGGCTCTGCAGGGCGCGCTTGTTCTCCAGCTTCACCGGCAGGCGCACGGAGTTGTAGTACTTGGCGATGTAGGGGTCGGACTCCGGATCCCAGGAATCGGTGTCGATGCCGTTCAGGATTCCAGTGAGACGATCCGCGCGGTGCGCGAGCAGCCCCTGCAGTCCCATTCCGAGCGGCTCGCGCTGGATCTCGCGCGCGTAGTTGGGGCTGACGGTGGTGATGTGATCGGCATAGTGCAGGCCGCCCTTCAGGAAGGACAGGTTGCCGTAATACTCGACGCCGGCGGCGGCGAACGCCGATGGCGGCAGGCCCACGCGGCTCAGCGTCACGGCCGGATACACGCCCTGATACGCGAGATTGTGGATGGTCATGACGCTGCGCGCCTTCTCTCCCGGCATGAAGTTCAGGTAGGCGGGCGCCAGGCCGGACTGCCAGTCGTTGCAGTGCAGGATGCGCGGACGCCAGCTGATCGGCGAGTTGGCGCCGGACAGCAGTGCAGCCACGTAGCACAGCAGGCCGAAGCGCAGATCGTTGTCTGCCCAGTCCTTGCCGGTCAGATCCTGGTAGGGGCCGCCTGGCCGCCTGTACAGCGGCGGGCAATCGACGATGAACAGCGGCACCCCGCCAGGCAGCTTGCCGGCGAGCAGCTGGCATCCGGGCAGCTCTCCCATGGGCGGCAGAGCGGCAAGGCGGCCCTTCGCCTTCACGCCCTCCATCACTGCAGGGTAGCCGGGCATGAGCACGCGCACCTCCGCGCCCTGCGCCATCAGCGCACCCGGAAGGGACCCGCTGACGTCGGCGAGGCCGCCGGTCTTGACCAGTGGTGCGGCTTCGGAGGTGACGAACAGCACGGACAGTTTGCGCTTGGCGGCCATCAGGCAGACTCCGGAGTGAGAACGATGCCGGCCAGCGGCGGCAGCGTGATTGCGGCGGATTGGGGCTGACCCATCCATGGCAACGGCTCGGTGCGCACGCCCCCGACATTGCCGAGATTGCTGCCGGCGTAGAAGGACGAATCGCTGTTGAGCGTCTCGGCATAGCGGCCTGCAAACGGCAGGCCGATACGGTAGCCCTGGTGCGCAACCGGCGTGAAGTTGAGCACCACGACGACGTGGCTGCCATCGCGCGCGCGGCGCTGGAAGCTCACGATCGAGTGGTCGGCATCGTGGCAGTCGATCCAGGCGAAGCCCTCGCCGGAGAAATCCAGTTGGTGCAGTGCCGGCACGTCGCGGTACAGGCGCGAGAGATCTCGCACCAGACGCTGCACACCCGCATGCCAGTCACGTTGCAGCAGCCACCAGTCGAGCTCCCCGCCCGCCTTCCATTCACGTCCCTGGGCGAACTCGTTGCCCATGAAATTGAGCTTCTTTCCCGGCGTGGTGAACTGGAAGACGAAGAGCAGGCGCAGGTTGGCGAACTCCTGCCAGGTATCGCCCGGCATCTTGTCGAGCAGCGAGCCCTTGCCGTGCACCACTTCGTCGTGCGAGAGCGGAAGCAGGAAGTTCTCGGTGTAGGCGTACAGCTGCCCGAAGGTGAGAAGATCGTGATGGAAGCGCCGGTGGACAGGGTCGTGGCGCATGTAGCGCAGCGTGTCGTTCATCCAGCCCATGTTCCACTTCATGCTGAAGCCGAGGCCGCCGAGGTAGACCGGCCGCGACACCATCGGCCAGGCGGTGGACTCCTCCGCCATCGTGACGGCGCCGGGGAATTCCTCGTGAACCATCACGTTCAGTTCGCGCAGGAACTCGATCGCCTCCAGGTTCTCGCGGCCGCCGTGCCGGTTCGGCAGCCACTCGCCGGCCTCGCGCGAGTAGTCGAGGTAGAGCATGGAGGCGACCGCGTCCACCCGCAGCCCGTCGATGTGGAATTCGGACAGCCAGAAGTGCGCGCTGGAGAGCAGGAAGCCGCGCACCTCGTTGCGGCCGTAGTTGAACACGTGCGTGCCCCAGTCCTGATGCAGCCCGAGGCGCGGATCCTCGTGCTCGTACAGGGCGGTGCCGTCGAAGCGCGCCAGCGCCCACCGATCCTGCGGGAAATGACCTGGCACCCAGTCGAGGAACACACCGATGCCCGCGCCGTGCAGCGCGTCGATCAGCGCGCGCAGCTCGTCCGGCGTGCCGAAGCGCGACGTGGCCGCGAAGTACCCGGTTGTCTGGTAGCCCCAGGACTCGTCCAGCGGATGTTCCGACACGGGCAGCAGTTCGACGTGGGTAAAGCCCATGTCCAGCAGATAGGGCACGAGGTGCGCGGCCAGTTCCCGGTACCCGTACATGCGCCCGTCCGGATGGCGCTTCCACGAGCCGGCGTGCAGCTCGTAGATGTTGACCGGCGCATGCTGCCAGTCCCATTGCCGCCGGCGAGCCATCCAGGCCTGGTCCTGCCAGGCGTACGCACCCGGCCTGCTTACCCGCGAGGCGGTGCCCGGACGACGCTCGAACTCGCGCGCGAAGGGGTCGATCTTGGCCATCACCTCGCCGCTGTCGCGGTTGCGGATCTCGTATCTGTACAGCTCGCCGCCGCCAACGCCGGGCACGAACAGCTCCCATACGCCGCTGCCTCCGTGTGCTGCCATCGGATGCACCCGCCCGTCCCAGGCGTTGAATTCGCCGATCACGCTCACGCGCTCGGCATTCGGCGCCCATACCGCGAAGCGGGTGCCGACCGCGCCTTCGCGTGTCTGGACGTGGCTGCCGAGCGCCCGCCAGGCCTCGCGCAAAGTGCCTTCATTGAGCAGGTACAGATCGTGGCCGGACAGGACCGGCGCGAACGCGTAGGGGTCGTGCCGCTCGTGCACGAGACCGCCGGCCGATACCGCGAGACGATGGTGACGGGGCGGCGCCTGCTCGCCGGTCCACTCGAACAGCCCGTCGGCATGGATTCGCACCAGCGGGACCAGGCCTGCGGGCAGGCGCAGCCACATCTCCTCGGCGCGCGGATCGAATACGCGCAACCGCCAGCCGCGGCCGTGCGAATGCGCACCCAGCAACGCGAAGGGATCGTGCAGGCGCGCCGCGAGCAGCTGCTCGACGAGCGGGTCGCCGTGGAGAGTCGAACGGGAGTTCATCGGCGGGGCACAGGGGGGGCGGGTGCGGGGCACGCCCGGCAGCCATCGAAATGGCCCGCCGGGCTGCTGCCCGTCAGGGCGATTGAAACTGGTGGCGCGCACTCGTCAGGCTCCGTATTATAGGCTTGTGGGTTGCAAATTCCCATTTATTTTCATGGCCCGAGCCGAATCATCGCGGGCACCGGAAGGAATTGACTCGCATCAACTCCAGCCGGCGCGGGACCCCGCACAATGGACCCGACCGATCTCGAAGGCAGCGCCCAATGGCAGACCTCACCCATCCCCCGACCCGTAATCTCGGTCCCGACGTGCGTTTCGTCAGTCTCCTGACCAGCAGCACCTACGCGCTGATCCTCGCCGGCGGACGCGGCAGCCGCCTGATGCAGCTGACGGACTGGCGTGCCAAGCCAGCCGTGCCCTTCGGCGGAAAGTTCCGCATCATCGATTTCCCTCTGTCGAACTGCGTCAATTCGGGCATCCGGCAGATCGGCATCGCTACCCAGTACAAGTCGCACAGTCTGATCCG
Source organism: Burkholderiales bacterium (assembly GCA_020854105.1). GTDB lineage: Bacteria > Pseudomonadota > Gammaproteobacteria > Burkholderiales > SHXO01 > SHXO01. The sequence continues at coordinate 19,256 of JADZGB010000025.1, forward strand.
CCACGTGCAGCGCGGCTGGAGCTTCCTGGACGGCCGGCTGAAGGAGTTCATCGACCTGCTGCCCGCGTCGCAGCGCGTGCAGGAGGATCAGTGGTATCTGGGCACGGCGGACGCGGTTTTCCAGAACCTGGACATCATCAAGAGCAACGATCCCGAATACGTACTCATCCTCGCCGGCGACCACATCTACAAGATGGATTACGGCCGCATGCTGGCCTATCACGTGTCGAAGCAGGCCGACGTCACCGTCGGGTGCATCGAGGTGCCGATCGGGGATGCCCGCAGCTTCGGGGTGATGGGCGTGGACGAGGACATGCGCGTACGCGCCTTCAAGGAGAAGCCGGCCCATCCCGACGCGATCCCCGGCGACCCGGATCGCGCTCTGGCGAGCATGGGCATCTACGTCTTCAACGCGAAATTCCTGTACGAGCAGGTCAGCCGCGATTCCGAGGAGCCGGTTTCGAACCATGACTTCGGCAAGGACCTCCTGCCGCACCTGGTGCCGCGCCACCGCGTCTACGCGCACCGCTTCCAGGACAGCTGCGTGGGGATGAACGACGAGCGCTCCTACTGGCGCGACGTGGGTACGGTCGACGCCTACTACGCCGCCAACATCGATCTCGTTCACGTCACGCCCGAACTCTCGCTCTACGACGACGTCTGGCCGATCTGGACCTATCAGGAGCAGCTGCCGCCGGCGAAATTCGTGTTCGATGACGACGGCCGGCGCGGGATGGCGCTCGACTCCATGGTCTCGGGCGGCTGCATCATCAGCGGCTCCGAGGTGAAGGGCTCGCTGCTGTTCTCCAACGTGCGCGTGCACAGCTTCTGCAGCATCGCCGATGCGGTCATCCTGCCGGATGCGGTCGTCAACCGCCACGTACAGCTGCGCCGCGTGGTGATCGACAAGGGTTGCGTCCTGCCGGAGGGATTCCGTGCGGGTTTCGATCCCGCCGAGGATCGCCGGCGCTTCCATGTCACCGAGGGCGGTGTCACGCTGATCACGCCCGACATGCTGGATCAGAAGATTCATATTCATCACTGATCCCGCGACCGTCGACATGGGTGCTCCCGAACCGCTCCAGCTGATCCTGCTGTGGCACATGCATCAGCCGGACTTCCGCGATCACGACAGCGGCGAATTCAAGCAGCCGTGGGTCTACCTGCACGCGCTGAAGGATTACAGCGACATGGCCGCGCATCTGGAGGCGCAGCCGCGCGTGAAAGCGGTGGTCAACCTGGTGCCGATCCTGCTCGACCAGCTCGACGACTACACCGACCAGTTCGCGACCGCGCAGCTGCGCGATCCGCTGCTGCGCCTGCTCGTGCACGAGGATCTCGACCGCATCGGCGACGAGGAGCGCAAGCTGCTGCTCGACCAGTGCTTCCGCTCCAATCACTCGAAGATGGTCGAGCCCTTCGCGCCGTACAAGCGCCTGCGCGACCTGTACGAGTTTCTCTCCGCCCAGGGCGCCGAGGCCGGCTGCTACCTGTCCGGACAGTACCTGGCGGACCTGGTGACCTGGTACCACCTGTCGTGGACCGGCGAGACTCTGCGCCGGGAGCGCGAACTACTGGTACAGCTGATGACGCAGGGCGCCAACTTCACCCTGGCGCAACGGCGCGCGCTCTACGAGCTGGTCGCGCAGGTGGTGAGCGGAACGGTCGAGCGCTATCGGCGCCTGGCGCAATCGGGCCAGGTCGAGTTGTCCACCACGCCCTATTTCCATCCGATCGGACCGTTGCTCCTGGAGTTCGACAGCGCGCGCGAGGCCATGCCGGACGCGCCCTTCCCCCATGCCGATGCCTACCCCGGAGGGCGCTCGCGGCTGGCGTGGCACGTGCGCGAGGCGCAGACCAGCCATGCGCGGCGCTTCGGGGCGCCGGCGGCCGGCATGTGGCCCGCCGAGGGGGCGGTGTCGCTGCCATTCTGCGAGCTGCTGGCCGACCAGGGCGTGAGCTGGGCCGCGAGCGGCGAGGCCGTCCTGCTGAATTCGTTGCGCAAGTCCGGCATGCCGGCCGGGCCGCGCGAACATGCGCTGTACCGGCCCTACAGGATCGGTACCGGCGCGCGCCCGATAACCTGCTTCTTCCGCGACGACCGGTTGTCGGATCTGATCGGATTCGAGTACAAGGACTGGCACGGGAGTGACGCGGCCGCCGATTTCGTGCGCCAGCTCGAGGCGATCCGCGCCGCCGCACCGGCAGGCGAATCCCCGGTGGTGAGCGTCATGCTCGACGGCGAGAACGCCTGGGAGTTCTATCCGTACAACGGCTACTACTTCCTGCGCAGCCTGTACGACGCCCTCGCCTCGCACCTCTCCATCGAGACCGTCCACTGCGCGCAGGCCGCGGCCGATCCACGGCATGCGAGCGATGCCAACCGCCTGCCGGAGATGGTCACCGGCAGCTGGGTGTTCGGCAACCTATCGACGTGGATCGGATCCGCTGACAAGAACCGCGCGTGGGAACTGCTGGTGAGCGCCAAGCACAGCTACGATCTGGTGCTCGCGAGCGGCCGTCTCGACGCACGGGAGGCCGCGGCGGCCGCGCGCCAGCTTGCCGCATGCGAAGGGTCGGACTGGTTCTGGTGGTTCGGCGACTACAACCCGGCCGAGTCGGTGCGCAGCTTCGACCGGCTGTATCGCGCCTATCTCGCCAACCTGTACCGGCTCCTCAAGCTCGTCCCGCCCGCCCAGCTCGACGAGCCGATCAGCCTCGGTGCACTGCACGCGCAGACGCACAACGCGATGCGCCGCGCAGCGTGACCCGCAACCGTCTCGCATTGCCCGACACTCGCACTCATCCGTGGTGAATCGACTTGACCGTCTCCCTGCTGCTCGGGGTGCATGCGCACCAGCCCGCCGGTAACTTCCCCGAAGTCCTCGAACTGGCGCATGCGCGCTGCTACCGGCCGTTCATCCATACCCTGCATCGCTATCCAGCCTTCAAGTTCGCCGTGCACTTCAGCGGCTGGTTGCTGCAGTACCTGGCCGACCACCACGCGCAGGATCTGACGCTGCTGCGCGAGATGGTCGAGCGCGGCCAGGCCGAGCTCTTCGGCGGCGGCGACATGGAACCGGTGCTCGCCGCCATTCCGGCACGCGACCGCGTCGGACAGCTGCAGGCGCTCGGCGACAGGCTCGAGCGGCTGCTCGGACGGCGGCCGCATGGCGCCTGGCTCACCGAGCGCGTGTGGGACAGCACCGTGGTGCCGGCACTGGCTGCCGCCGGGATCGACTACGTGACGGTGGACGACTACCACTTCCTCTGCGCCGGCCAGTCGCTCGCCGACCTGCACGGCTACTACAGCACCGAGGAGGATGACCGCCGCCTCGACCTGTTTCCGATCTCCGAGGCGCTGCGCTACCGGCTGCCGTTCGCGCCGGCGGAAGAGGCGGTCTCGTTCATCGAGCGGATGGGCGAGGGCGGACACGGCGCGAATCCCGCGTCGATCTACTTCGACGACATCGAGAAGTTCGGCATCTGGCCCGAGACCTTCCAGTGGGTCTACGAGAAAGGCTGGCTGCAGGCCTTCATCGAGGGCGTGCTCGCCTCGCCGCACATCGCCACGCGGCACTTCAGCGAGTACCGCGCGGCCGTGCCCACGCGCGGGGTGATCTACCTGCCGACCACCTCGTACATCGAGATGAACGAGTGGACGCTGCCGGCGGAGCGGGCGCACGCCTACGCCGAGCTGGTCCACGCCGCGAAGAGCAACCAGCGCTTCGAGCGCGACAAGGCCTTCCTGCGCGGCGGCATCTGGAAGAATTTCCTGTCGCGCTACCCGGAAGCAAACTGGATGCACAAGCGCATGCTGGCGATGTCGGCGCGGCTGGAGGCGCTCCCCGCCGCGCGGCGCAGCGCTGCCATGCTCGATCTGCTCTACCGCGCGCAGGCCAACGACGCGTACTGGCACGGGCTGTTCGGCGGCCTGTATCTGCCGCACCTGCGCCGCGCGGTGTTCGCCGCCCTGGTGGAACTGGAAGGATTGCTCGACCACGCCGCCGCGCGGGCCGCCCATACCGTGTACGACGCCGACATGGATGGCGTGCCGGAGGCGTTCGTGCGCGACGAGAACGTGCAGGCGGTGGTTCGCTGCGATGCCGACGCCGCGGTGATCGAGCTGGACGCCTACCGGCTGCGCCACAACTTCGCGGACACGCTGCGCAGACGCGACGAGCACTATCACCGCAAGATGCAGCTGGGCGAGCACGCGCACGCGCAGCCCGATGGCATCGCCTCCGCCCACGACCGCGTGAGTTTCAAGCACAGGATCGAGCCGGCCGATCTGGTTCCCGACGCTCGGCCACGCGCGTGCTTCCTCGAGCGCATCGGTGTGCAGGGGCAGTGGCACACCCCGCTCTACCGGATGCAGCAGGCAGCGCAGACGCAGGCACGCTTCGCGGCCGAGGCGTCCGGCATGCGGATCGTCAAGCGCTACCAGGTGCGAGAGGAACGTCTGCTCGTGCACTTCGAGTTCGTCTGCGAGGGCGATGCCGAGCTCGAGACGCAGCTGGATCTGGCGATGCCGAGCTGCGACGGCTTCCTCGGGCGCTACGTGTTCGAGGGCCGCGTGCTCGGCGGGTTCGGTCAGCCGCTGGTCCTGCCGGCGGTGTCCACGCTGTGCCTGGAGGACGGCGTGCTGGGCGGGACCGTCGAACTGCTGACCACGGCCCCGGCAGCGCTCAGCGCCGCCCCGCACCACACGGTGTCCCAGTCCGAGGAAGGGTTCGAGAAGATCATGCAGGCCCTGACGCTGACACTGCGCTGGCATCTTCCTGCCGGCGAGGGCGGATTGTGCGTCGCGCTCGATTTGCGCAGCGGGCAGCGCGCGGAATGAGCACGTACCGCACCGGGATCAGCGCTCGGCGCACCGGGATCAGCCCGCAGCGCTCGGGGACGTGCGCCGAGCGGCGCGCGCGATGCGCGAGGGAGTGCGCATGAGCGACGCTGCCGGGCGCTGCGCCGGGCTCGCGCGGGCACTGCGCGAGCCTGCGGCCTATCCGCAGCCAGCGCCCGTGCAGCACCTGGAGACGCACATCTCGCACGTGTTCCTGACGGGCGAGCATGCCTACAAGATCAAGAAGCCGGTCGCGCTCGGCTTCCTCGATTTCTCCACACTCGCGCGGCGCAAGCACTTCTGCGAGGAGGAACTGCGCATCAACCGGCGTCTCGCGCCCGATGTCTATCTGGACGTGGTGCCGATCACGGGCAGCTGCGAGGCGCCACGGGTCGAGGGCCAGGGCGAACCGATCGAGTATGCCGTGAAGATGCGGCGCTTCCGCCAGGAGGACGTGCTGGATTGCCGTGCTCGGGCTGGTGCACTGCAGGCTGCGCAGGTGGACGAGATCGCAGCGCAGCTCGCGGACTTTCATCTGGGCGCCGCCATCGCCGGCGGCGACACCGCCTTCGGCACGCCCCGCTGTGTGCAGGCGGCGGCGGACGGCAACTTCGAACAGCTCGCGCCGCTGCTGGAAGGCGGGCCGGCAGCCGCGCTGGCGCGGCTGCACGACTGGACCCGGCAGGAAGGCGCCCGTCTGACGCCGGACATGGCCCGGCGCAAGGAGTCGGGCAAGGTGCGCGAATGCCATGGCGACCTGCACCTGGGCAACGTGGCGGTGCTCGAGGGCCGCATCGTGATGTTCGATGCACTCGAGTTCGACGAAGCGCTGCGCTGGACGGACACGCTCAGCGACGCCGCCTTCCTTGCCATGGACCTGCACGCACACGACAGGCCGGACCTCGCCGCCCGCTTCGTGGATGCCTGGCTCTCGCACAGCGGCGACTATTCGGACCTTGCGCTGCTGCGCTACTACGAGGTGTACCGTGCGCTCGTGCGGGCCAAGGTCGCCGCGCTGCGCGCGCAGCAGGAATCGGAGCAGGCGGGACGGCAGGCGGCCAGCGAGCGGTGCGCGGCGCTGATCGGGGTCGCGGAAGCGCTCGCGCGGCCGGGCGCACCCGTGCTGGTGCTGCTGCACGGTGTGTCCGGCTCGGGGAAGACGTGGGGCGCGCAGCACATGCTGGAGGCCACCGGCGCGGTGCGCATCCGCTCGGACGTGGAGCGCAAGCGCCTGCGCGGGATGACGGCGCAGGAACACTCTGGTTCCGCGCCGGGCCGCGGGCTGTACGCGCACACCGCCACCGAGGAGACCTACGCGCACCTGGCAGCGCTCGCGCGTGCGATCCTGCGCGCGGGCTACCCGGTGCTGGTGGACGCGACCTTTCTGCGCGCATCCCAGCGCCGGATGTTCATGCGCCTCGCTCGCGAGGAGCGTGTGCCGTTGCGCATCGCGGACTTCGTCGCCGCGCACGACGTGCTGCGCGCACGCGTGGGTGCCCGGCTCGCGGCCGGCGGCGATGCGTCCGAAGCGACGCTGGAGGTACTGGAGCGGCAGCTGCGCACGCGCGAACCCCTGTCCGCGGACGAGCGGGCCATCGCGATGCAGTTCGACACGAGCGCGATGTCGCAGGCCCGGATCGGCGCGCAAGCGCGGGCATTGCTGCACGATGTGCACACCTGACTGGCGCCTGCAGGCGACGCATCCCGATGAAGCTGCGCAGCGCGATGTAATACCGTTGCCACATGCCGCATAATGGTCGCGGGTGCCGGGCGCGTGTCTCGCGGGTCAGTACGCGAGACACGCGCGATCGGTCTCGCGGAGTCGGGACGCCCGCGAACAGTACAACGCAAAAGACAGCGACCATCCCAACGATGTACTTCGTCATCCTCGGCACGGACAAGCCCGGACACGAGCAGATGCGCGCCACCCTGCGTGACCTTCACCGCCGGTACCTCGGTAGCGCCGGGCAGCACGGAGTGACGCTGCATCACGGCGGACCGACGCAGTCGGACGACGGCCAGCGGATGAACGGCACCCTGCTGATCGTGGAGGCCGAGAGCATCGAGATCGTGGAAGCGTTCGTGCGGGAGGATCCGTACAGCCGGGACGGGTTGTTCGCCTGGGTGGAGATCCGGCCGTGGACGTGGACCACCGGCCGTCCCGATACGGTGACGCTGCAGCCCTAGGCGGGCGGACCCGCACGGAACCTGCTGCGCGCGACGGCGAAGCGAGATGCCGATCGAATCCTTGCTGCCGCCGCTGATCATGCTCGCCATGGTCATCGTCGGCCTGGAACTGACACCCGCCGACCTGCTGCGCGCGCTGCACGAACCGCGGCGCACTGCGCTCGCGCTGGCGGCGCAACTTCTGCTGCTGCCGCTGCTGGCCGCCGGCCTGGCCGTGATCCTAGAACTCGATGCGATCGCAGCGGGTGGACTCGTCCTCGTGGCGGCCGCGGCGCAGGCGCCAGTGTCCAATTACTTCTGCGTGCTGGGGCGGGCCGACGTGGCGCTGTCCGTGACGCTCACCGCCCTGTCCAGCGTGATCGCCACCTTCACCATGCCGTGGGCAGCGCAGGCCGGTTTCGATCTGATCGCCCGCGACAGCACCGCGCTGCAGTTGCCGGCTGCGCAGATGGTGCGCTACATCGCCACCGCACTTCTGCTTCCCCTGGCGGCGGGCATGCTCGTGCGTCACCTTGCGCCAGCCTTCGTCGCCCGCAATCGCGGGCGCATGCAATGGGCGAGCGTGGTGTTGCTGGCCGCACTGCTGGGCAGCATCGCCTTCGACCAGGCAGCCACCATCGCCCAACGCCTGGGCAGCCTGGTCGTGAGCAGTGCGCTGTTCACGCTCATCGCCGCCCTGCTCGGCGTGGCGGTGGCACGACTCGCGGGATGGCCGGGCACGCAGGCACTGACCATGTTCGCTGCCTTCCCGGCGCGCAGCCTCAGCATGGCGACGCTGGTCGCGGTGGGCATCCTGGGCCGCACGCAGTTCCTGTCTTTCGCCGTCGTGTTCTTCCTCGTGCAGGCGGCAATGCTGGTTCCCGCGATGCTGTGGGCGCGCCGGCGCGTCGGCGCAGCCACAGCGGCCGGGCACTGAAGCGGGCAAATCCTCGATGCGCGGCACGCGCCTCTGCGACGTGCGAGCCGTGTGCCGGACAACCGGGATCGTTCAGCGCGCTTTCCGGTCACATCCGGGCAGTAGGCTGTCTCGAAGTGGAACGTCGCACGCCTCATGCAGGAATCGTACGGCCTGCGATGGGCCCTACGGCGGCATCGCGTGCCCAGTTGGGCGCCGATTGATTCAGATCAAACTCCCATACATCCAGATGGTCGACACTCATGGTCGTCGGCTGTCGTGAGCGCAAGGAGGAAGCAGGATGAGCACGATCGATACGACAGGCAACGTGGCGCCGTCGCGGCGCGCACGCAGCGGCAGCCGCGATCGCGTGGCGGAATCGCGCACGTCGAATGCTGGCGAAGCGGCGAAGCGGGCCGGCCGCAGGCAGCGCAAGGCAGATGAAGCAGCGGCGCCCGTCGCTGCGCAGGGGTCGGCCGCGCAGCACGCAGCGTACGACGGCGCGGAATGGCGCCGGTGCGTGGCAGAGGCGGCGTACTTCCGGGCGGAGAGCCGTGGTTTCGTGGGCGGATCGCCGGAACAGGACTGGCTCGAGGCGGAGGATGAGTTGCGCCGCGCTCGGGGAGCAATTGCAGGGATGACGGACGTCGGATGAGCCGATGTCGACTGGGGGCACAACGTCACTGAAGACGATGCCGAAGATCACGATGCGGTAACGCGGTTCTCTCCACTCCAGAGCGCTTCTCCAGCCTCCGGACCACACCGCAAGGCCCAGGCAGGCCGTTGCGGTGAGCATGCCCGGCCGGTGCTTCGGTACCGCCGGGCTTTTTTTCGACCGTGCGCGGCGCATCCGAACAAGCGGTCATCGATTAGTGCTAACGTTGCCCGCTCGACGACCACCTCACCCCTCATGGCACGCAAAAAACCAGAAGATCTCCGCAGCCATCGCTGGTACGGCGCAAAGGATCTGCGTTCCTTCGGCCATCGCTCGCGCACCCTGCAGATGGGCTACTCGCGTGAGGACTACTCCGGCAAACCGGTCATCGCCATCCTCAACACCTGGAGCGACATCAACCAGTGCCATACGCACTTCAAGCAGCGCGTGGAGGAGGTCAAGCGCGGGGTCTGGCAGGCAGGCGGTTTCCCGGTCGAGATGCCGGCCATCTCGCTGTCGGAGCCGTTCCAGAAACCGACCACCATGCTCTATCGCAATCTGCTGGCGATGGAGACCGAGGAACTGCTGCGCTCCTATCCTGCGGACGGTTGCGTGCTGATGGGCGGCTGCGACAAGACCACTCCCGCACTGATCATGGGCGCAGTGTCGATGAACCTGCCGATGGTGTTCATGCCGGCCGGGCCCATGCTGCGCGGCAACTGGCGCGGCAACACACTGGGCAGCGGCAGCGATTCGTGGAAGTACTGGGCGGAACTGCGTGCCGGCAACATCGACGAGCGCGCCTGGAGTGAGATCGAGGAAGGCATCGCCCGCTCTGCCGGCACGTGCATGACGATGGGCACCGCAGCCACGATGATGAGCATTGCCGAGACGCTGGGCCTGGCCCTGCCGGCCTCGTCGGCGATTCCCGCGGTCGACTCGAATCACTCGCGCATGGCCGAGGCGTGCGGCCGGCGCATCGTGGACATGGTGTGGGACGACCTGAAGCCGCGCGACATTCTCACCGACGGCTCGTTCGACAACGCCATCACGGTCCTGATGGCGCTGGGCGGTTCGACCAACGCCATCGTGCATCTGGTCGCGATGGCGGGACGTGCCGGGCTGAAGCTGCCGCTGGAGCGCTTCGACGCCATCTCCGCCAGGGTGCCACTGCTCGCGAACATCCGCCCCTCGGGCAAGTACCTGATGGAGGATTTCTACTATGCCGGCGGAATGCCGGCGCTGATGGCCGAGCTGGGCGATCTCATCGACGGCTCGCAGAAGACGGTGAACGGCCGGACGCTCGGCGAGAACCTCGCCGGCGCGAAGAGCCACATCCACGACGTCATCGCGCCGATCGACGAGCCGGTGAAGGCCACCGGCGGCCTGGCGGTGCTGCGCGGCAATCTCGCGCCCGACGGGGCGGTGATCAAGCCCACGGCTGCGGATCCCAGGCTGCTCAGGCACACCGGCAAGGCCGTGGTGTTCGAGGACTACAACGACATGGCCGCACGCATCGACGACGAGAATCTCGACGTGGACGCCGACTCGGTTCTGGTCCTGCGCAACGCCGGCCCGCTCGGCGGCCCCGGCATGCCCGAGTGGGGCATGCTGCCGATCCCCCGGAAGCTACTGAAGCAGGGAGTCCGGGACATGGTTCGACTGTCGGACGCGCGCATGAGCGGCACCAGCTACGGCGCCTGCGTGCTGCACGTGGCACCCGAGAGCTTCGTCGGCGGCCCGCTCGCCTTCGTGAAGACCGGCGACCTGATCGAACTGGATGTCGCCCGCCGCCGCCTCGACCTGAAGGTGGACGAAGAAGAGATGTCACGGCGCCGTGCCGCGTGGAAGCCACCGGCGAAGAAGTTTCAGCGCGGCTACGGCGCCATCTTCTCGGAGCACATCACACAGGCGAACGAGGGCTGCGACTTCCGCTTCCTGGAAGGCACGGCGCCGACGGCGGAGCCCGAGATTCACTGAGGCGCGGATCGTCGAACTCCCATGACCCGATCCGTGCTGCGGCTTGCCGGGTTCACCGTATCGATGCTGATCCTCGCGTCGGCGAGCACGGCATGGGCCGCCCAGGCCTGGCCCACGCGTCCGGTCGCGCTGGTGGTGCCGTTCTCCGCGGGCGGCCCGACGGACACGGTGGCCCGCGTCCTCGCCAATGCGATGAGCAAGTCGCTGGGCAAGTCGGTGGTGGTGGAGAACCGCACCGGCGCCGGCGGCACGATCGGCGCCGGCTACGTGGCGCGGGCAAGGAAGGACGGCTATACCTTCCTGCTGCATCACAACGGCATGGCGACCAGCCGCGCGCTCTACCGCGAGCTGCCCTTCGACGCATTGAACAGCTTCGAGTACATCGGCGAGGTGGTGGACGTCCCGATGACCCTGGTGGGCCGGGCGGATCTGCCGCCAGACGACATGAAGTCGCTCACCGCCTGGCTGCGGGCCAACCGGGACAAGGTCAATCTCGCCCACGCTGGTCCCGGCGCGGCCTCGCACATGTGCGCCATGCTGCTGCGCCGTGCGCTCGGCCTGCAGCTGACCACAGTACCGTTCCAGGGCACCGCTCCCGCGATGACTGCGCTGGTGGGCGGTCACGTCGATCTGCTGTGCGACCAGACCACCCAGACGCTGTCCTACATCCGCGCGAAGAAGGTGAAGATGTACGGGACCGCCGCACGGCGGCGCATCGGCCTGCTGCCCGATTCACCCACGCTGATCGAGGGCGGCCTGAAGGACTTCGAGGTGACCGTCTGGCATGGCATCTACGCGCCGAAGGGTACGCCCAGGATCGCGCTGGACGGTTTCGGCAGCGCGCTGCGCCAGGCGCTCCGGGATCCGGAGGTGATCCGGCGGTTCCGCGAACTGGGCGGCGAACCGGTGGCGGATCAGCAGGCGACGCCCGCGGGACTGCGCGACCGGCTGCGGGCGGAGATCGGCAAGTGGACGCCGATCATCCGCAGCGAGACCGGCTACCTGGACTGAAGGCAGCTTCCACGGCGGCCGCGCAGGCACGGCATGCCCACGAAGGGGATCCCCTCCCGTCGCCCCGGCGAACGCGCCGGAATGGCGATGTGGTGCGCTTTCCGGGATGACGCTGTGGTGCGCTTTCCGCGATGACCATGTGGAGCGTTCGCCGGCTTGGCGGTTGCGGGGCTCGCGCGGGACCGCGTCAGCGCAGCGCCCGCTCCAGCACGCGGGCCACATGCAGCGCTTCGCGTCCGGCGCCATCGCGGATCTGGTGACGGCAGCTGGTGCCGTCGGCCACGATCCAGGTGTCCGCATCCGCCTCACGCACCCTGGGAAGCAGGCTCTGCTCGCCCATCTTCATCGACACGTCGTAGTGCCCGACCTCGTAGCCAAACGCACCGGCCATGCCGCAGCAGCTCGATTCGATCGTCTGCGTCTGCAAGCCGGGTATCAGCCGCAGGGCACGCTCGACCGCCGGCATCGCGGCGAAAGCCTTCTGGTGGCAGTGGCCGTGCAGCAGTGCGCGCTGTCCGTCGAGTGACTTCAGCGGCAACTGCAGGCGGCCGGCGTCGAGCTCGTCGATCAGGAATTCCTCGAACAGATCCGCGCGCTCGGCGATGACGCCGACTTCCTCCTCGTCCAGGCCGAGCACGAGGTACTCGTCGCGCAGGCTCAGCAGACACGAAGGTTCGAGGCCGACGATGGGCACGCCGCGCTCGGCCCAGGGCTTGACGGCGTCGATCAGGCGCCGGGCCTCGACACGCGCCTCCTCCACCATGCCGGCTGAGAGGAAGGTGCGCCCGCAACAGAGGGGACGGCCGCCGTCCTGCGGCCGGGCTACGTGCACGGTGTAGCCGCCTGCCTCGAGCACGCGCCGTGCGGCGCGCAGGTTGTCGGGCTCGAAGTAGTTGTTGAAGCTGTCGGCGAAGAGCACCGCATCGCGCGAGTCGCCATTCGAGACCGGCACTGGCGCCGCACGGCCTGTTGCGGCCGAATCCTCCGCACGCCTCAGGAAGGTGTCGCGCCGCCATGCCGGCAGTGATCGCTTCGCGCTGAACCCCGTCCACCCCTCGCTCAAGCGGGCGAGCAGCCGCACGCGATTGCGCAGATTCATCACCGGCGCGAACCGCGATGCCATCGGCGCATAACGCGGCAGATAGGCGATCAGCTTCTCGTGCAGCGAATGCGGGTGCCGCTGGTGCCAGCGGTGCATGAACTCGATCTTCATGCGCGCCATGTCCACCCCGGTCGGACACTCGCGCCTGCAGCCCTTGCAGCTCACGCACAGGTCGAGTGCCGCGCGCACCGCTTCGGTCGCCTCCGCCTCCCCGCCCAGCTGACCGCTCAGGGCGAGCCGCAGCGTATTGGCGCGGCCGCGGGTGAGATGCTGCTCGTCGCCCGTGGCGCGGAAGGACGGACACATCATCCCCGGGTCGAATTTGCGGCAGTGGCCGTTGTTGTTGCACATCTCGACCGCACCGGCGAAGCCGCCCCAGTCGCTCCAGTCCAGGGCGCTCTTCGCCTGCTGCGTACGGTAGCCGGGCTTGAAGCGGAACAGGCTGCGGTCGTCCATCTTCGTCGGCCGCACGATCTTGCCCGGGTTCATCAGGTCCCTTGGATCGATCAGCGCCTTGATCTCGCCCAGCGCGCGCGTGAGCGTCTCGCCCAGGACCGGTTCGATCCACTCGGAGCGTACCAGCCCGTCGCCGTGTTCGCCCGAGTACGCGCCCTTGAACCCGCGCACCAGCTCGCAGGCCTCCTCGGCGATGGCGCGCATCTTCAGTGCACCGTCTTCCTTCATGTTCAGTACGGGACGCACGTGCAGCGTGCCGACCGACGCGTGCGCGTACCAGGTGCCGCGCGTGCCGTGCTTCGCGAACACCTCGGTGATCTTCGCCGTGTACTCGGCCAGATGCTCGAGCGGCACGGCGCAGTCCTCGATGAAGGACACCGGTTTGCCGTCGCCCTTCATCGACATCATGATGTTCAGGCCCGCCTTGCGCACCTCCCAGATGTCCTTCTGGCCGCCGGCGTCGGTCACTTCGACCACGCTGCCCGGCAGTCTCAGATCGGCCATCAGTTCGGCCAGGCGCTTCAGCTTCACGACCTGCTCGTCGCGCTGCGCACCCGCGAACTCCACCAGCAAGATCGCGTCGGGCTTGCCCTGCACGTACCGGTGCATGATGTCGCGGTACTGCGGGATGCCGAGCGCGAGATCGATCATCGTGCTGTCCACCAGCTCGACCGCGTCGGGATCGAGCCCGACGATGTGCTGCGTAAGCGCCATCGCCTGGTAGAAGCTCGGGAAGTGGCACACGCCCAGCACCTTGTGCGCCGGAATGGGTGAGAGCTTCAGGCGCAGACGCTCGAAGTAGGCGAGCGTGCCCTCGGAGCCGACCAGAAGGTGCGCGAGATTGTGAGGCCTGCCCGGCACCACCATGTCGAGGTTATAGCCCTGCACCCGCCGCAGCACCTTCGGCCAGCGCGCCTCGATCTCGATCGCTTCGCGCCGCGCAACGGCGTGGATCTTCTCGACCAGTGCGCGATAGCCGGCCGGCGCGCTCGCCACGTCGTCGTCGGAACCGAAGTGCCAGCGCGATCCGTCGCTGAGCCAGGCATCGATGCCCAGGACGTTGTGCACCATGTTGCCGTAGCGGATGGAGCGCGAGCCGCACGAGTTGTTGCCTGCCATGCCGCCCAGCGTCGCCTGCGCGGAGGTCGACACGTCCACCGGGTACCACAGGCCATGCTTGCGCAGCGAAGCATTCAGGTGATCGAGAACCAGCCCGGGCTGCACGAGTGCTTCGCGCTTCTGGGCGTCGACCTCGAGTACGCGGTTGAGGAACCTGGCATTGTCGATGACCAGTGCGGCCCCGACCGTCTGGCCGCACTGCGAGGTGCCGGCACCGCGGGGCAGGACCGGCACGGCCGCGTCCGCCGCGATCTCGAGCGCGATGCGCGCGGCATCCTCGCTGCGCGGAACGACCACGCCGATCGGATCGATCTGGTAGATGGAGGCGTCGGTGCTGTAGCGGCCGCGGCTGGCGGCGTCGAACATCACTTCGCCGTCGACTTCCCGGCGCAGGCGCGCTTCGAGCGCGTGCCGATCGGACGCCGCCGGGGAGTGCAATCGAACTGGCGGGGAGGAAACGCTCATTTCCGGTCATTGTAATGCCCGGGCCGGCCCGGCAAGCACCCACGGCGCACGCACTGCTGAGACAATGACACCCGTCCCCACCCCGCCGGAATGCCCTTGCAGACGCCCCGCCCCCGGATCGCAGGCCTGCGCGCGGCGCTCGGACGCCGCCTGCGCGGCTCGCCGCTGCGCCTGCCGCGCTTCCGGCGCTTCTACTTCGGCTCGATCGCGACGGCACTCGGCTTCACCATGCACGCGACCGTCGCGGCCTGGCTGATGGCCACGCTCACTCCATCGGCGTTCATGGTGGCGCTGGTGCAGACGGCGAGCACCGGGCCGGCCCTGCTCATGGGCATGATCGCCGGCACGCTGGCCGACATCGTCGATCGCCGCCTGGTGGTGATGGCGACCCAGGCACTTCTGCTCGGGTCGACTCTCGTGCTGGGCGTGGCGACGCTGGCGGGACTGATCGAGCCCATGTCGCTTCTGATCCTCACCTTTCTCACGGGCATCGGCTTCGTCTTCTACATGCCGGCCCAGCAGGCGATGATCAACGATCTGGTTCCGCGTCCGGATCTGGCGCGCGCGGTGGCGCTGGGCGCAGTGGCGTTCAACGTCGCGCGCGCAGTGGGACCTGCGCTGGCCGGCGCCCTGGCGGCCTGGATCGGCTCGGGCAGCGCGATGCTGGCGAGCGCGCTGTTCTTCGTCGTCATGCTGGTCGCGCTGCGCGGCTGGCGTCCGGTGGCGCACTCGATCCCGGGTGCACCCGAAACGCTGTTCTCGGGATTGCGCAGCGGAGTGCGCTACCTGCGACATTCGCCGCCACTGCAGTCGGCCGTCGTGCGCAACCTCGCCTTCAGCTCGTGCGCCAGTTCGCTCTGGGCCCTGCTGCCGATCATCGCGCGTGACCAGCTGCAGCTGAGCGCCGGCGGCTTCGGCCTGCTGCTCGGCTTTTTCGGCGCGGGGGCGGTGGTCGGGGCACTGTGGATTCCGCGGCATCTGCAGCGGGTTGCGCTCAATACGGTGATCGTCGGCGGCATTCTGGCGTGGGCAGCGGCGATCCTGGTGATCGCGTTCGCTCCATGGACCGCACTGGCGATCGCCGGAACGTCGGCCGCCGGGGCCGCCTGGGTCAGCGTCCACGCCAGCCTGTCGGCCGGCACGCAGAGTTCCGCGCCGGCATGGGTGCGCGCGCGCGCGGTTTCCACCAATCTGGTCGCGGTTCAGGCCAGTCTGGCGCTGGGCAGCATAGTGTGGGGCGCCATCGCGACATTGGCCGACACGCGCACGGCGCTCACCGCATCGGCGCTGGTGATGCTCCTGCTGCTGTTGCTGACGCGGCGAGTGACGGTGACGATGGGCAACGATGCCGACGTAACCACTGGCGTACAGCTGCCCGAGCTCACGCTCGCCATCCAGCCCGGCGCCGACGACGGTCCGGTGCTGATCCAGATCGAATACCAGGTGGATGCGCACGATCGGCAGGCCTTCCTGCGCGCGGTCGCCGCCGTGGAAGGCGTGCGCCGGCGCAACGGCGCGAGCAGCTGGCGCATCTTCCGCGACCTGGAGGACGAGGGCCGCTACGTCGAGCGCTTCGTGATCAAGTCCTGGGCCGAATACACGCGCCAGCGGGCGCGCATGACCGTGGCCGAGCGGGAACTGCAGCAGCGCGTGGTGAAGCTGCACAGGGAAGGGGTGCCGATCCGCATCTCACGCCTGATCGGCGTCGAGCGGTTCGACGCCTAGCAGGGTGTTGAAATTCGCCCGCAAGAACTCGTAGCTCTACGCGGCATCGCTTGGGATAATGACGTCATGGTCGAAGCCTTGCGAGGTCGAAGATGCGCGGATCGGATGCGGTGCAAGAGGCGC
>JADZGB010000026.1 GCA_020854105.1 Burkholderiales bacterium
GCGCCTCTTGCACCGCATCCGATCCGCGCATCTTCGACCTCGCAAGGCTTCGACCATGACGTCATTATCCCAAGCGATGCCGCGTAGAGCTACGAGTTCTTGCGGGCGAATTTCAACACCCTGCTAGAGGTCGAGCTTCCCCTCCTCGACGTCCGGGGAGGGAAGCACATGCAGCTGAGCGCCTTGCGTTCGGCCCCTCCCGAGGGGCGTGGCGCGAATGGCGGCTCCGTGTGTTCGAAAGGCCCCGCTTCGGCGGGGCTTTTCGTTCGTGCCGCGTTCGTTCGCATACCGGCTCGTCGCGAGCGAGTAACAGGGGCGACGACTATGTTCGGGCACGGCAAAACTGGTATCGTCAAAGTTGGCAGGAATGAAAACTAACCTGCCGGATATTCTTCCCGCATCGGACAACGCAACCGGAGTGACGCACATGATTCGATCGAGCAGTCTGGTGTTTGCCGCGCTAATGATGTCCGGGCTGGCGGCAGCCCATGAAAGCGATGCTTCCCGCGCCTCCGCCGCCCCGTATTCGGTCACGCCGGTCATCCAGCAGGCCATGAGCGATCCCGGCCTGGCCGGCTATCAGATGCTGGCCGTTCGGCTGGACATCGTCCCGGGCGGGGTGGACCCGGCCCCGCACCGCCATGACGCCGACCTTTTCGTGTACGTCATTCACGGCAGCATAGAGGTGGAGGTCGAAGGCGGCAAAGCCACCTATGGCGAAGGACAGATGTTCCACGAGCCGCGCAACGCCGTGCACTCGCTCCTGCGCAACGTCAGTTCAACGGAACCCGCGAGCGCGCTCGCCGTCTTCGTGATCAAGGAAGGGCGCGAGTTCCTGGTTCCGCTCCCCGGGAAGGACGAGAAGAAATAGCGATCTCCGAGCGGAGTCGGATCCGCCCGGTGGCGAGGCCTCGGTCGGAGGCCGGCACTACAAGCTCGTGGACTGAAGGGTTCGGGCCCCGCTTCGGCGGGGCTTTCGTTGGCACGCAGAAGAAGTGGGCGCGATTCCTCGATGTCCAGTGCAAGGAGCGAACGGCAATCCGCCGGAGGCCGTCACCCGATCATGGCGTAACCACGGTCAAGCCTTCGATCCTGCTGGCGAATCTGACGAGTTTGCCGTCAAATGTGGCGAATCGCTCCGCCGACTGGCTGAACGCGAGATGCAGCGCATCCGCGAAATCCATTCCCGATGCGTACCAGTCGAGCGCCTGGCTCACGCGGTCAGGAGCGTCGCTGTGCAAAGTCGGGATCCCAAGGAGGGCGAGAAGGCCCTGGTGAATCTGCTGCGGGGCGAATCCATAAGCCGCGCGCAGCACCCACTCGGTTTCGAGCAGCACGGTGGCAGCGACCATTACTTCATTCCCCTCGACAAGCCGGCGTGCGCGGGCAGCCTGCGCCGCATCGTCCCTGGTGAGAAAACGCACGACCACGTTGGTATCCAACGCGATCATCGCTGCCGGCTCGCCTCGGCCAGCACCGCCTCGTGCATCTGTTCCACCGTCTTGGCTTCGCCGGTGTAACGCAGGCAACCGAATGCCTGCTCCACGCTGGTAGTCGCAAACGGCTTGAGCGGCCGCAACAGGATGCCCTCTGCGGTTTCCTCCACGGAAAACTCGGTCCCGGGCCGCAGGTTGCGCGCATTGCGTACCGACTTGGGCAGAACGATCTGGCCCTTGCTCGACAGCTTGGTAGTTTCCATCTCTTCATGTTCGTAAGACGCAGGTAAGACATACTACGCCTGCGCATGGAAATTACAACCAGCGTCGTGGCCCCGGATTAAAGCAGTCCGGGCAGGGTTCGCCGGGACGACGGACAGAGCGGTGCCCATGCCGCGTAGCCGGATCCCTGTCTCCTCCATTACACTCTTCCGCATGCGCGACGCTGGGATGTGTGGCGGTTGCGCACGATAAACGATCGAACAACCGCTCAGGAGGAATTCCGAGTGAACCAACATCGTCACGGGCTGCTGGCGGCCGCCATGCTGTGCTGTCGTCCGGCGCTCCTGATCGCTGCAATCGCGGTGCCGCTTTCGGCCTCCGCCGCTGGCGATCCCGAGGCAGGCAAGCAGGTCTATGACAACCGGTGCCTGGGTTGTCATGGTAACGACACCACGCGGGGGACGACCGGGCCGGACCTCAGAGGGATCTTCGGTCGCGCGGCCTCGACCGCACCCGGCGGAGTACATTCGCGCGCGCTGGCGGAGGCCGATATCCACTGGGACGAGCAATCGCTGCGCAAGTTTATCGCCGCACCGGTCAAAGCCGTTCCCGGGACCACCATGCCGACCGGCGTTTCCGATCCTCGCCAGGTCGACGACCTCATCGCCTATCTGCGGGTGCTGAAGTAGGCGCGCCGGCATCGAGCGTGAATTGAAGATCCAGGGGCCAGGCGACGATTCCCATCCAGAATGACCCCCGCCTGGAAGGAATGGTCGCAGACCCGGCGCTACGCGGCTAGATGGCGTGGAGAAACGCGATCAGCGCGTCACGCTCGTCCTTGGAGAGACGGGCGAACGCATCGCGCGCGCCCTGCGCCTCTCCGCCGTGCCACAGGATCGCTTCGGTGACGTCGCGGGCGCGGCCGTCATGCAGCAGGACGCTGCTGCCGCTCACCGTTTTCGACAGTCCCAGTCCCCAGAGCGGAGGCGTGCGCCAGTCGCGCCCGCCCGCGGCGAAGTCGGGTCGATGGTCGGCGAGCCCTTCCCCCATGTCGTGCAGCAACAGGTCGGTGTAGGCGCGGAAGGTCCGGCGCGACAGCTGGGGCAGCCGGGCGAAGTAGTCAGCCGTGCGCAGTGCCGGTACGTGGCAGACCGCACACTGCAACTGCTCGAACAGTGCGGCGCCGCGACGAACGTCGGGGTCGTCCTGATTGCGCGGCGCAGGTGCCGCGGTCCCGAGCATGGCGGTCTCGAGTTCAGCTAGGGCGGCATCGATCAGCTCTGGATCGTTTCCCGGCACTTCACGCCGGCAGACCGTCTGCACCTCGGGACAGTTCTGCCGCGGAAACAGGCTGGAGGTCAGCCCCATGTCATGCAGCGCCGCCGCCGCAACCTGCTGGCGCAGGCCCGGCTGTGCCGCCTTCCACCCGAAGCGCCCGAGCGTCATGCGCTGCCCGAGCGCGTCCCACGCGATGTTGGGCCGCCCGTTGAAGCCCCGCTCGCGCTGCGTCCTGGCGATCTCGAGGATCGATTCCGCCGGCACCGCCTCCAGCAGCCCGAGCCCGAACACGGGCGGCGCGATGCGCAGTGAGGTCATCGTCCCGGCCGGCAGTTCGCCGAACGAGGGATTCTCGATGCTCGGGATCGGACGCCGCAGGCTGACCTGGCTCCCGTCCGCAAGCGCGACCACGTGTTCCTCCCACGCGACGTACACGTCCGCCTCGGCGGGAACGGGTGCATAGGCGAACGCCATTCCCGGCTGCTGACCCTGGAGGGCGCGGTTCTGCAGCTGCTCGCCATAGTGTCCGAGCGGTTGCGGGCCCCCATGTGGACCGGCCCCCGGCACGCTGACGCGCACCACCATCGAGGTCAGTTGTGCGTGCCTGGAACGAGGCAGATTGCCACGGCCACCGCCCAGATGGCAGGCGCTGCACCGGTCGGCGACGAAGGTCGGACCGAGGCCCCAGCCACCCGGTCCGAACGAGAACACCACCCATGAACGATTGAATTCTGCCTGGCCGCGCCGGAAGGCTTCGCGCTGCCGCTCGCTCAGGGCGGGAGCAGGCTGGGAGAACGCCTGGGCATCGGCGACGGGAACGGTGAATGGGCCGGCCGAACCGGGTTCGTCGCTTTCCGCAGCCAACGACAGGTTGCCTGGCAGCACGGCCAGCACGATGAGCAAGGGGAGCATCGGGTTCATATGGCGACGGAGTGTGCCTCAGTCGCGACAGACTCGCCACTGCGACCCCGCGACACGACGACCAGGAACAGCGAACGCGAGGGCTGGGCGCCAGGGCCGGATCCGTGGCGCGGAACGCGAACAGGCCGAGGAGCATTCCAGGCAGCCTGAACACCGGCAGCGGCACTCGCGCGTGCGCCTGTGGTAGTTTGCAGGCGCATCCGGACAGGATGCCCTCCCTGGATAATCCCTTCGAACACCGCCCATGCACTTCGTCATCGTCGGCGCCGGCGCGCTCGGTTCCATCTACGCCGCCTATCTCGCCCGGGACGGGCATCGTGTCTCCCTGATCGCCCGCGGCGAACGCGCCGCGGCGCTCGCGCGCCATGGCATTCCCGTGACTGGCCAGGACAGCTTCACCGCGCATTGCGACATCGTCACGCAACCGAAAGCACTGCGCGAGGCAGACGCCGTGATCGTCGCCGTGAAGACCTACGACACCCAGGAGGCGCTGGCGTCGCTGCGCCAGGTCAGGACGATGTGCGCCTTCTCGGTGCAGAACGGCGTGCTCAAGAACCGGCAGCTGAGCGAGGCGTTCGGCGCACAGACCACCCTGGGGGCGGTCAGCATGGTGGGCGGCGACGTCCTGCCGGCCCAGGACGGGCAGCCGGGTGCGGTGCGCTACAACATGGCCAACCCGACGGTGATCGGCGAACTCGCCGGCGGCACGTCCGGGCGCGTGGCCAGCATCGTCGATGCCTTCCTGCATGCCGGGCTGAAGGCGCAGGCCTCGCAGGACATCGTCGCCGCCGAGTGGTCCAAGTTCGTCGCATGGTCCGGGTTCAGCACGCTCGCCGTGCTGACGCGGCTGCCGACCTGGCGCTTCATGGCCGATGCCGACACCGCAGCGCTGGCTGCCCGCGTCATGCGCGAGACGGCGGCGGTCGCCATCCGTCACGGGATCATGCTGCAGGACCACGCATTCAGCAGCCGCGCCTTCATCGAAGGCAGCGAGGAAGAGGCGGTCAAGGCGTGCCAGGCGCACGGCGAGCGCATGCGCGTGAATGCCCCCGGGTTCCGGCAGTCGATCCTGCAGGATGCGGACCGCAACCGGCGGCTCGAAGTCAACGAGACGCTCGATCACACCCTGGCGCTCGGACAGGAACTCGGCGTACCGACGCCCACACTGGAGTTGTGCTGCCGCGTGTTGCGCGCGGTGTCGCGCGCGAACGCGCAGGACAAGGTTTGAGGAACGACATGGACAGGATCAGAATCCAGCATTTCTCCGACGTCCTGTGCGTCTGGGCCTACGTCTCCCAGATCCGCATCGACGAACTCAAGCAGCAGTTCGGCACGCAGGTCGAACTCGAGTATCACTACGTCCCCGTCTTCGGACATGCCCATCAGAAGCTGCAGGCACAGTGGAGCCAGCGCGGCGGTACAGAGGGGTACAGCCGCCACGTCAGGGAAGTGGTCGCGAAGTTCGAGCACTGCCCGATCCATCCGGACATCTGGGTGCGGGACACGCCCCGCTCCTCGCTTCCGGCACACCTGTTCCTGTGTGCCGTGAAGCTGCTGGAGGACCAGGCGCCCGATGCAGCGGGGAATACGCCGTTCGAGCGGGCCGCGTGGGCATTGCGCCAGGCGTTCTTCTGCCATGCCGTGGACATCTCGCGACACGAGGCGCTGCGCACGCTCGCCCAGCGCCTGGCGCTGCCGGTGGCCGAGATCGAGTCCATCCTCGCATCGGGCGCCGCGCACGCCCTGCTGTCGGAGGACATGGCCCTGGCACGGGATCAATCGGTGCGCGCCAGCCCCACCCTGCTGTTCAACGAGGGCCGGCAGATGCTCACCGGCAACGTCGGCTATCGGGTGATCGAGGCCAACGTCCGCGAACTGCTGCGGGCGCCGGCGGGCTCGTCCTGGTGCTGAAGGCCGCTTAGACGCGTTTTCGCGGAGGCGAAGCGGCGCGCGCTGTCGCCCCCGGTCGGCCAGGCCGCCGGCTAGCGGCGCGGCAGGGTCGGATAGTCCGTATACCCTTCCGCTCCGCCGCCGTAGAAGGTCGCGCGGTTGTAGGGCGTCAATTCGGCACCGAGGCGCAGCCGCTCCGGCAGATCCGGATTGGAGATGAAGTAGCGTCCGAAGGCAATCGCATCCGCCGCACCCTTCGCCACGGTCGCCTCCGCCTCGTCGCCCTTGAAGTTGCCGGCGGTGACGAGCGTGCTGTGCCACATCGGACGGAACAGCTCGCAGGCCGACGGTGCGTCCTTGTGGTCGACTTCCTTCTGTCCTGCGCCGCTCGCCCGCGGCTCGATCAGATGCAGGTAGGCCAGGCCCAGCTTGTCCAGCTCCCCGATCAGATGGCTGTACAGCGGCATCGGCTCGGCCTCGCCGCTGTCGTTGGCGATCCCGAACGGGGAGAGCCGGATGCCGACCCGGTTCGCCCCCCACACCGAGGCCACCGCGCGCGCGGCCTCGAGCGGCAGCCGGCAGCGGTTCTCGATCGATCCGCCATACTCGTCCGTGCGCTGGTTGGAGCGACTCTGCAGGAACTGTTCGAGCAGGTAGCCGTTGGCGGAATGGATCTCCACTCCGTCGAAGCCGGCGTCCCGGGCGTTGCTGGCGGCCTGCTCGTAGCTGCCCAGCAGCCTGGCGATCTCCTCGCCGGTCAGGGCGTGCGGGGTAGGAAAGGGCTCGCGCTGGAACTGCGCGGTCATGGCCATGCCTTGCGCCGCAATGGCCGAGGGCGCCACCGGCGGCCTGCGACCCGGCTGATGCGATGGATGCGAGATGCGGCCGACGTGCCACAGCTGGAGGAAGGCTGTGCCGCCCTTGGCGTGGATGGCGTCGGTGACCAGCCGCCACCCGGCCACCTGTTCCGGCGAGTGGATGCCGGGCGAGGCCGGGACGCCCTGCCCCTCCGGACAGATCTGCGAGGCCTCGCAGATGATCAGCCCGCCCTGAGTGGCGCGCTGCCCGTAGTACTCGGCGTTCAGGGCGTTCGGGATATTGCCCGGCCGGCTGGCGCGCATGCGGGTGAGGGGCGCCATGACGACCCGGTGGGAAAGGCTGCAGGGGCCCAGGTTCAGGGGCCGGAAAAGTGCGGTGCGAGTCACTGTGCTGATCCTTCCATCTTGCCGGTTCGGAAAATGCCGGGACGATAGCATCAAAGCATGAGCCGCAGCGGCGGATGTCGCGCTGCACCAGAAAATCACCGGCATCGTTCGATCCTCTTCATCTGGATTAAGAACGACAGTTGCCCGAACGCGGGGTGCATGCGATATTCGCCGCCGTGAAGAACGATAGCGAAGCCGGAGGGCGATCGAACCTCTCCGCTGGCCCTGCGGTGCCTCACCTGGCCTGCCGCACCCCTCTCCCCCTCCCCCGAACTCCGGCCACCGGCTGACCGCGCGATGCTCGCACCCTCTACGCATTTGCCTTCGATCATTCAGGGCGGGATGGGCGTCGGAATCTCCAACTGGCGGCTCGCACGCGCCGTCGCGCAATGCGGTCAGCTCGGCGTGGTCTCCGGCACGGGACTGGACAACCTGCTGATCCGCCGTCTGGAGGACGGAGATCCCGGCGGACACATGCGCGAGGCCATGGCGGCGTTTCCCATCCAGTCTGCGGTGGATTCCCTGCAGCGCAGACTGGCATCACGTCCACACCGGCCAGGCGGCCCGTATTCCGTGCTTCCGCTGTACAAGCTGGGTTCCGGCGCCTCGCGCCAGCAGGCCTCGATGCTCGCCGCATTCGTGGAGGTGTGGCTGGCGAAACAGGGGCACGGCGGGCAGGTCGGCATCAACCTGCTCACCAAGATCCAGCCGCCGACGTTGCCGACGCTGTACGGCGCAATGCTCGCGGGCGTGGACTACGTGCTGATGGGCGCGGGGATCCCGCGCGAGATCCCGGCTGCGCTGGAGCGCCTCGCGCTGCACGAGCCCGCCGAGGTGCGGCTCGACGTTGCGGGCGCCTCGTCGGACAAGGCGTACCGGGTGAGCTTCGATCCGCACGAGCACTGGGAACATCCGTCGGCGCCGCTGCGCTGTCCCCGCTTCGTTCCCATCGTGGCCAGCACGCTCCTGGCCTCGGTGCTGGTACGCAAGACAACCGGGCGCATCGACGGCCTGGTGATCGAGTCGCCCTCGGCCGGCGGACACAGCGCTGCGCCCCGGGGAGAGCTGCGGCTGGACGCGAACGGCGAGCCGATCTACGGTGAGCGCGACGTCGTGGACCTGAACAAGATCCGCGAGCTGGGCGTGCCGTTCTGGCTCGCCGGCGGCACCGGCAATCCGCGTGCGCTGCAGGCGGCCCGGGCCTCCGGTGCTGCAGGCGTGCAGGTCGGCACTCTCTTCGCCTACTGCGAGGAGTCCGGCATGGACGACGAACTGAAGCATTCGGTGTTGTCGTACGCTGCGCGCGGCGAGGTGCGTGTGCGCACCGACGTGCGGGCCTCGCCCACCGGCTATCCGTTCAAGCTCGTCGAATGGCCGGACGATCCCTCGGCCGGCAAGGACCGCAGACGGGTGTGCGACATCGGCTATCTGCGCGAAGCCTATGTCACCCCCGCGGGGACAGTGGGTTTCCGCTGTGCCGCCGAGCCGGTGGATGTCTACGTGAAGAAGGGTGGCGCGCGGGAGGACACCGTCGGGCGCAGGTGCCTGTGCAACGGGCTGATGGCAACCGCCGGCCACCCCCAGCGCCGCCGCAACGAGATCGAACCGCCCCTGCTGACGAGCGGGGACGATCTGGTGCGCATCGGCGAGTTCCTGGCGGGACGCGATCGCTACCGTGCCGCCGACGTCGTCGACTACCTGCTCGGCACCAGCGCGCCGGCCGCCTGACACCGCGATCGGCTACTTGCCGAACCGCTCGCGCGCCGCCGCCACCTCTTCGCTGCTCGAGGCCAGATTGAACTGATCGGCCCCTGCGTGCGAGGCAAGATGCGCCAGTGCGTAGGCGCTGGCGTTGACCGTCTCCTTGCTCATCCGCACGGCGCCTCGAGGCATCGCCAGCACCCGCGCCGCCACCCGGCGGGCTTCGTCCAGCGCCCCGCCCTTCGCCGCCACCCAGTCCACCAGCCCCATCGCCAGCGCCTCGTGCGCCGCCAGGCGCTCGCACAGGATCGTCAGCCGCTTGGCCCGCGCCGGCCCAGCCAGGGCGATCAACCGGGGCAGCGTGCCCCAGGTGAGCGGCAGACCAAGCGCGACCTCCGGCAGGCTGACGAAGGCATCGTCGGCCATCACGCGCCAGTCGCAGGCGAGCGCGAGGGCGAACCCCCCGCCGATGGCGTAGCCCTCGATGGCGGCGATGGTGATCTGGGGCAGTTCCTCCCAGGCGCGGGCCATTCGATAGCCGACCTGGTTGACCTCGCGCTGCGACTGCAGAGGCTGATGCGCAATGGCCCAGCGGGCGTCGTCCTTCAGGTCGGCACCGGCCGAGAACCAGTCCGGCGCCCCGGTGAGAAGCACCACGTCCACCGAGGCATCGTCACGCAAGGTCTCGGCAGTGCGGGTCAGCGCGCGCATGAATGCGATGGACAGCGCATTGCGGTGCCCGGGTCGGTCCATGCGAACCAGCGCCAGGCGTTCGGTGCGCTCGACGATGATCCCGTCGGTCATGAGGCGGTACCGGGATGTTCGAGGCACGGCCCTCCCGCAGGACAATCTCGACGAGCCGCGCGTCGCGGCATACAGACGGGGGACCGGCGCATCCGGCGATGCTAGCCAGGATGGAACGGCCAGGCAAGCAGCAGAAGCCAACAGAAGCCAGCGAAAGCTCAGCACCATCCCGTCGCCCCGGCGAAAGCCCGGGCCCAGCGATAACGATTAAGGGCCGTCCACTTCCTGGATCCCATCGGCTTCCGCCGGGATGATGGGGACTTTCTGCCGGGATGACGGGGAATTTCCGCCGAGATGTCGGCGGAAGGAGGGCTGTTCACTTCCCGCATCCCGGCCTGCAGCCGGAGGACGAGCGCCACGAGCAAGCGTTCACCGGACGGTATACTCGGCGCCGTGACGGCACTCGCCGACGCCACTCCGCTGACCCAACGCACGCATTGCTCGAATGGCAACTTCACGAGACGCCGTCGCCAACGCCCTGTTCGACGTGATCGACGCGGCGGTGCGCGAAATCCTGCGACACGAGAATCCCGAGCGTTTCCTCGACTGGATGCGGGCGAACGCCAGGCGGCTGCTGCCGGCGGAAGTCACCACCACCGAGGATGGCGGTGCTGCCTTGTCGGTCGCGCTCGGACGCGCGATCTGGAACGCAACGCCGCTGCCGGGCAATCACTTCCGCCCGAAGCCCGTGTCCGAACCGGGTCGCAACGATCCATGTCCGTGCGGATCCGGCCGCAAGTACAAGCAATGCTGCGCGCACGCGCCTCGCTTCGACATGCTCACTGCGGAAGAAGTCTGGCCGATCCTGATCGCGCAGCTGCCGCGCGCACGCCTGGACGAGGCAGTCTCGGCGCGTCGCATTCCGCCCGCGGCGCTGGCGGCGGCCGCAGTCAGTTACCTCGACGATGGCCTGCCGAACAAGGCGGCTGCCCTGCTCGAACCGGTGTTCGAAAGCGACGTGGAGCGGCTCGACGAGCGCTTCGAGACCGCGTTCGATCTGCTCTGCGACGCCTATGCCGAACAGGGAAACGAGCGCAAGCGGCAGCGTTTCGCCGAACGCATTGCCCAGCAAGCCCATGGCGCCCTCCAGCGCGCCGCCTGGCAGCGGCTTGCCGCCATGCGCCACGACGCGGGCCAGTTCGAGGCCGCCTGGGAAGCGATCCGCATGGCAAACCAGGCCGAACCCGGCCACCCGATCGTCGGACTGAACGAACTGACCTTGCTGGTCTCGGAGAATCGGCTGGACGAAGCCAGGGCGCGTGCGACCTTCTGGGTGGCCAAGCTCACACGCGAGCAGTATCCCGACGACGCGGTGCTCGAGATGTTCCGCGCGGCCGTCCGCGATCCGGCCAGGGCGCTCGCACAGGCGATGGTCGCGCACACCGGCGCCGACCTGGACCGGCTCGCGACATGGGTCACGCGCATGGAGCAGCAACCCCTGCCCCGCTACCGCCTGCAGAAGGAGCAGGTGCTCGACCCGTTGGACATGGATTCAGTTCGCGAGGCGATGCGCCAGCGCATGTTGGCGATGGGCGTGGCGCACGAACACCTCGAGGCCGAGAGCGAGCGGCTGGCGCGCGAGATCCAGAAGACGCACGAGCGTGCGCAGCGCAAGGCGGCCAGGCGCGGCACACCGCCGCCGCAGAATGGCGATCTGTTCGACGATGAAGATGCGACCGACGCCATCGACACGGATTCCGGGCGGCCGGAGTTCGAGCTGCATCCGGCAGAATCGCTGGCCGCGCTCGAGCAGGCATGGCATCAGGTGTTTCCGTGCACGAAGCCCATGCTGACCGCGCCGGTGTCTGGCGACATCGAAGAGGCCTGGACGCCACAGGCCCAGGCGGACTGGATCGCCTTCCTCGAGCGGCGGCCCGAGGCGGCCGACAGCCTGGACATCCTGGACGACGTCGCCGGCGCGTTGCTGCATCTGGAGTGGGAGTTGCCGCAGGGCGCGCGCGGCGGTCTGGCCGCACGGGTGATCGAGCGCGGCTGCGCGATCGTCGAGGGCGCGGTGGCGGACCACCCGGACGCGACCCTGCCGTGGGCGACGACACGGAATCGCAACGCGATACGCGCACTCGCCAGACGCGGCGCGCTCGCGATCGAGGCGCGGGACGACGCGGCCATCTGCGGGACGGCGGGTGCGGTCCTCGCGCTCAATCCGCACGACAATCACGGCTTGCGGCTCATCCTGGTCAACAGCTACCTGCGACGCGGGATGGACGCGCAGGCCGCTGAGCTGGTGGAACGCTATTGCGAGGACGGGTCGCCGGAGATGCAGGGTGCTACGGTGCTTCTGGCGTTTCGACGCGGCGACATTCCCGCTGCCACCTCGCTCCTGCAGCCCTTCATCGAGAGCAATCCGTACGTGCTGGACTATCTGCTGCGTCCGAACGCACCCGCCCCCAGAGCGTCCGCGGGTCCCGGCCTCCTGGTCGGAGGCCGCGAGGAGGCCTGGGAATACTGCGCATCGGCGCGTGACCTGTGGACCGGCACGCCGGGCGCAATGGAGTGGCTGCAGCGGGTGCGGCGCTCGACCCGCCAGCAGGAGGCCGAGCGCAAGGGGCGCACGAAGGCTGCCTCACCGCAACGCAAAGCACGTTCGTCTTGACCCGGCTCGCACCGGAACAGCGGAAGGAATACAGGCATGTCCACGCAACGTATCGTCGAATCCCTCTGGGACGCATTCCGGTCGGGCGACTATCAACCGGCCCAATGGAAGGGAAAGCTCACCGTCGCGGAGGCCTATGCCGTGCAGCTGGGCATGCTCGCACGCGAGCTCGCCGGCGGTGAAGCGCAGGCGGGATGGAAGGTGGGACTCACCGCGCCGCAGATGCGCGAGATGTTCCGCAATCCCGATCCGGTGTTCGGCCACCTGCTCGATTCCGCGCGCAAGGACAGCGGCCACCGGTTCACCCACGCCTCGCTGCGCAGTCCCGCGGTGGAGAACGAGCTGATGATCACCCTGGGCAGTGATCTGTCGGGACCGGACGCGACGCCTGACCAGGTGCGTGCGGCGATCGCGTCGGTGGCGCCGGCCCTGGAGATCGTCGAGCTGGGCCGCGCCGACATGCGCAGCGACCTGGCCCTGGGGATCTGTGACAACGTCGCGCAGTGCGCCTTCGTACACGGTGCGCCGGTCCCGATGACGGCCGGCCTGGATTTCGGCGCCGTGCGGGCAACGGTCGAGATCGATGGCCAGCTGGTGGCCGACGTGGTGGGCAGGGACGTCATCGACAACCAGCTGCACACGCTGGCCTGGCTGGTGAACGCGCTGCATCGTTTCGGCGCAAGTCTGCGTGCCGGCGATCGCATCATGACCGGCTCGTTCACCAGGCCGCTACCGGTGGCCGCGGGAGCGGCGGTGCGCACGACCTTCGCCGGAATCGGAACGGTCGAGGCGCGCTTCGACTGACCCGCTTCGACTGAGCGGGCGCCACTGGATGCGCGTGGTGCCAGATCAGCCTGGCGCCAGATTCGCGAGTCGTCAGATGCGCGCGCCGTCAGATTCGCGTGCCGTCAGATGCTAGTGGCGTCCGGGCGCGGCGCCGCCGCCAGCTCACGCATGACG
Source organism: Burkholderiales bacterium (assembly GCA_020854105.1). Lineage (GTDB taxonomy): Bacteria > Pseudomonadota > Gammaproteobacteria > Burkholderiales > SHXO01 > SHXO01. Next base: position 13,032 of record JADZGB010000026.1, read on the forward strand.
TCACGGTAGATCGCCTCCGACTCGGCCGAGGGCCGCACGCCCAGCACCGCAGACAGCGTCTGGCGCAACCGCCGGTAGGCGCTCACCGCCTCGGTGAGCCGGCCCATGCGCCAGTAGCAGCGCATCAGGCCGCGATGGAAACCCTCCACCACCACATCGGCGTCGATCCCGCGCAGATACAGCCGCGCCGCGTCCTCCAGGTCGCAGGATGCCTCCAGCGCCTGCCCGTGCGTGGCCAGTGCGTGGATGAACTTGCCGCGGATGCGCTCGCGCATGGCCACGCTCCACTGCTGATCGTCGTCCTCGGGCAGGAAGCTGCCCGCGTACAGATCGAGCAGCCCGCGCATGCGCTCGGACGTCATCGGCTCCTCGAGCGCGGCTTCGAAGCGCCATGCGTCCACCCAGCAGAGGTGACGGTCGAGCCAGACCTTGCCGCCCTGGTGCCCCACCGCCTCGTCACTGCCCAGTAGCTTGCGCAGGCGCATGACCGTCACCCCCAGAACCTGCCTGGCCGCGTCCGCCTCCTCGTCGCCCCACAGCGCATCGCACAGCCACTGCTCCGGGACGTCCTCGTGCCGATAGGCCACCAGCGCCTTGAGCAGGGCGAGCGTCTTCTTCGGGACCTTGCGCGAGAACTCGAGGGGCTTGTCGTTGACCTCGACCTCGAATCGCCCGAGCGTGCGGATGCGGATCGGCCGCGGCCACCGGTCCGGCGCATCGGCTGGCGGCCTGAGCCGGAACATGCGGATCAGCTGCTGCACCAACTCGACCTGGATGCCCTCGCACAGGGCGAGCGAGAACATCGGCGGCATGGAGCATTCCATGTAGCGCAGGTAATACTTCCCTATGCCGTCGCCGGCGCTCGACAGCGCCTGCGTGAGAAGCGCGGCGCACGCGGGCAGGCGATTCTCCCGACAGGCCAGGAAGGCTTCGCACAGCATCGCGGCTGGGCGCCAGCATGCCAGCTCCGGGCTGCGCGCGATCACGTCGATCGAACGTCGCAGCAGCGGGCGCGCCTCGTCCATCCTGCCCGCTCCGATCAGCACCTCGGCATTGAACAGTCCGAAGGACATCAGGTTCTGCGGGGCGCCGACGCGACGGATCGCCTCGTCGGACGCGACCGCCAGCTCCGCGGCTTCGGTCCAGCGCCCGTAGTGATGAGCGCGACGGGCCTGGTAGATCCGCAACAATGCCAGCGACATCGGGCGCCTCGGTGGCGAATCGGCTTCGATCTCGCGCAAGCCTGCGTCAGTCCTGTCCCAGCCGTGGGTGCGAAATGCGACCATCACGCGATACAGGCGAATGTCCGACAGTGCATCCTTCAGACCCGACGCTTCGGCAACCTCGATTGCCAGATCGAAGTAGCACAACGCATCCTCGTAGCGTGCCTGCACGAAGCGCAGGTAGGCCACGCCGAACAGGAACCATGCGCGCGCGCTCGGACTTGCGCGCGGATCCCGCGCAATGGGCTCGATGAGCGAAACCAGTTCCTCACCCTGCTGCAAGCCTCCGGCGGTCAGGTCGGATACGAGGGCGGAAGCGGCGGCTGCCAGAGCCTCCGTCGGATCCTGCTGCTGCCTCAGCAAGTCCTGCACGCGCACTCTCGCCTCCGTCGTCAGCGCATGCCACGGACGCCACAACGGCAGGACGGCGACGATTGCGGACCACGTGGCCAGCTCCTCATACGCCACACCATCCGCGTCGGCGGCCTCGATCTGCTCGAGCAGTTCCCCTAGCCACGCGTCGGCAAAGGGGATTGCCGCATGACCGAGCTGAGCGGCCTTGAGAAGCGCGGCCAGGCACTGAATCCTGCCGACCCGATCGGTGCTCGATGACAGCAGGTCTCTCGCCCGAGAAAGGGTCACGAGCCCGACCCCCGGATCGCCATCGACCTGCGCGATGCCCTGCCAGTACAGCAGACGAGGGTTCGCGTCCAGAAGCTCGGAAGGCAGTGCGCCGATCCAGGCCTCCAGCGTCTGCCGGCGTGCGCTCTTCATCAACCCATGTGCTGCGCCGAGGATCACAGGCACCGCACCCGTCCAGTCTCCGGCCGCGAAATGCAGAGGTATCGCTGCCTCTACGTCTCCGCAATCGGCCAGGGTCCGTGCAGATTGCCTCAGCAGATGCAGAAGTCCAGGCGGATCCTTCGCAGTCCGTGCGCGCCGCTGGAGGAAATCCCGGAACATGGCGTGGAACTGATACACGGGTTCGATCCCGGGGCGCCGGTCCGTGAACAGGTTTCTGCGATAGAGATCCTCCAGAAGTGCACCGCCCTCCTCCCGCCCGGTCAGCCGCAGTGCCATCGATGCCGAGACATAGGGCAGAAAGGACAGCGACAGCAGCAACTCGCGGCTGGCTTCGGATGTGTGCTCGAACAAGAGGCTGGCGAAGTAATCGAAGACGGATTCACGGGTGTCGATCGTCAGTTCGCGTGCATCCGCCTCCCTCTGCCCCAATCGCTCGAGCATCAGCGTGATGCCCGCTGCCCAGCCCTCGGACTGCTGATGCAGGGCACGAACCAGCCAGTCGTCACGCACCGCACGCACCTCGGACAAGGCCCGGGTTTCCTCGAGCGTCAGCCGCAGCGCCTCCCAGCGCAGGCTGAACAGCACGCCGCCCCCGATCAGCTGTGCGAAGGAACCGGGCGTACCGAACCGGCTCACACCGATGATGGAACTGCCCGGCGATACCTCGCCGACCGCGGCGCGCACGATGTCGTGCATGGAAGCATCCCGCGGAACTTCCTGATAGTTGTCCAGCACCAGCACGATGCCGGCTGGCAGCCGGCGGAACAGCTCGCGGAAGAAGCTGCGAGAGAACGCGGGAAGGTCGGTGCCGTGCTCGGCGACCAGCCGGGGCAGCGGCAGCGCGATCTCGCCCAGAAACGATTCTGCGGCGATGGTGAGGTAGTGGAACAGATTGGCGGGGTCGGCATCGCCGTCGTCCACTTGATACCACAGGCAGGGAATGCCTCGGGCATCGAGGTAGCTCGCGGCCAGAGCAGTCTTGCCGGCACCCGGAGGGCCCTGGATCCAGATCAGCGGCCGCCCCCGGTTCTCGTCCAGGCGGGCAAACAGGCGTTCACGCGGCACTACCCCGAACAGCCGGGGCGTGCTGGTCTTGGCCAGCGACGCGGGCAGCCCCTTCATTGAACGCCTCCGTTCCTGCCCGGCAGGCCCCTGCGCGCCGTACCGGCCTGAGGTCGGCGCACCGCCACTGGAACCGCCGCTCCCGCTGCTCCTACTTCAGCTCGTACATGCCCTTGTTATGGTGGCAGCCAGAGTACCCGTCCGGGCCGAGTCCGGGATAGAAGTCGAGTTTGTACTCTCCATTCACGGTCATGCCAACATATTTCCCGGTTCCCTGGACCGCGGTATATGTCCCGCCCGAGTTGTCCTGCCTCCCGTGATACTCCATCAACCACGTGTCGCCATCCATGTCGACCAACTGGCAGTAGCCCAAGTGCGATGCCTTGCCGGCGACGATGCCCAGCGTACCCCAGCACCTGGCGGCCTGCCGGTCGAAGGCGCCTCCCGTCGGGATGGCGTTCAGGACTGCGACACCCGAGTAGTGCGTGGCATAGACCTGGTCGCTCGCCGCGATGGTGGTTCCGCTGCCGATCGTGCAGAACTTCAGCTCGTAGCTTCCCTCCCTGGGCATGTCGACCTTTCCGGCCAGTGCCGTGGCAGTGCATGCGGCGAATGCGATCCCTGCAAGTGATGCGGCAGCACGTCTCATCGATCGTCCTCCCTGGCGGTGGATGGAAAACGCCGCTGGGAGGAGGACTGCTGCAACGCGGACCACAGTTCGGCAGCGCAGCGAAAGGGCACGACCTCGCCCGATTCCACCGCTTCCAACGTCCCCGTCATTGCCTCATCGTCATGGCGATAGATCCGGACGACGTAGCTGCGCTGCACTTCCATCGCCTGCCGCCTGCCTCCCGATGGCGTGACAGCAGATTACGACGCGGCTCCGAACAGATCGCCAACAGATACGACAGGCCGATCGGCAGTGCGCGCGCCGCAGCAGGCGTGACCGATCCCGTACCGAATCGGGGAATCAGCGCCGGGGCGCGCTCATCTGGCTGCACTCCGGCCCGTCGTTGCTGGCCCGCAGATAGGCCAGCAGGTCGGCCCGCTCCCGGGCGTCGGGAATGCCGGCATAGCCCATCCTGGTTCCCGGAACGGTCTTCAGCGGGTCGGCGATGAAGCGATCCAGCGTCTCGCTGTTCCAGACCAGCTTGGAATTCTTCATGGCCTTGGAATACTCGAAGCCTTCGACGCTTCCCGCGCGGCGACCGAACAGGCCGCAGTGGTGCGGACCCACGCGATCGTAGTCCAGCGAATGGCAGGCGCCGCAGCGGGCGTAGATCTCCTTGCCCCGGCCTGCGTCGCCTTCCGTGGCAATGGCGCCCGTGGCGGCCGGCACACTGCCCGCCGCGGCGGCGAGCAGAATGCCGGCCAGCACAGTCGCTGGCCGGCGGGCGGTCACGACACGAACGCCGACGGCACCGGCACCTCGCCCAGCGCGTTGCGCAGGATCGCCCAGTGCATCGCCTCGTCACCGAGGATGCTGGCTGCCGCCTTGGCCAGATCGCGGTTTCCGAACACCGGCACGGCGCCCAGGTAGGCACTCACCGCGCCCTGTTCAAGCCCGGCGGCGAAGCGCAGCACGTCGGCCTGGTTCTTGAGCCTGGCCACCGGAAAGTCGTACTTGCTCCTGGGCTCGACCGGCTTGCCGCCGAGCTTGGCGACGGTCTTGGCCAGCAAGTCGGCATGTTGCCTGTGGTGACCCTGAAACGTCACGGCCAGGCTCAGTACCGGCTTCTGCAGCAGCCCACTCTCCGCGCCCACCTGGTAGGCGGCGATGGCTTCCAGCTCTGCACCCAGCGCAGTGTTGAGGATGTCGATGTCAGAGGTTTTCGCCGCGCCCTCGGCTTCGTCCCGGGCGAGCGACTCGCGGCCGGCGAGCAGCGCGATGGCGCTGCCGGACAGCACTAGCCCCGAGCGCCTCAGAAAGCTGCGCCGATCATCGGCGGCGATGGCAATTCCTGTTGGTCGTATCGCGTGTTTCATTTGCATCTGCTCCTCAGTGGTCGGCGGCGTGCGAGCCGCCGGTGGACGGGTCCTGCAGCTGCGCCAGCACGCCGGCGACGATGCGATCGCACCGCTCGCCAGCGAAACCGAAGGCGTTCTCCAGGCTGAAATCAATCTCGCGCGCCAGCGCTTCGCGCAACAGGCCGCGCGCCCGGAAGTAGCGCGTGCGCACGGTCGCCTCGGGCACACCCAGGCAGGCGGAGGTTTCCTCCACCGTCATCTCCTCCAGTGCGCGCAGCACGAACACGCTGCGCAAGGCATCCGGCAGGGCATCGATCCTGCGTTCGATCAGGCGGCGCACCTCCGCGCGCCAGGCAGCGCTCTCAGGCGCTTCGACGGCATCCTGTGGCATGGGAAGTTCCTCTGCCGATTCGGCTTCCAGGGCGACATCGCTGGCGAGAGGAATGATCTCGGCGCGACGCCGGTACTTGCGCGCGCGCGCCAGCGCTTCGTTGATGGCGATGCGAGTGAGCCAGGTCGACAGCCTGGCCTCGCCCCGAAAAGCGCCGATGGTTCTGTACGCCTGGAGAAAGGCCTGCTGCACCACGTCCTCGGCATCGGCGTCGTTCTTCAGGATGCTGCGGGCCGCGCGGTACAGCGGCCGGTTGTAACGGCGCATCAGCGCCTCGAGCGCTCCCGCCTCGCCCGCGGCGATGTACTGGGCGAGAGCGGCGTCGCTCAGATCCTGTAATGCAACTGCAGTGGCCTTGAGCAAGGTGGTTTCCCGTGTGGTGAATGGTCATGTACCGATTGGATGTCGCGAGCGCGCACCGCGTTCCGGCATTCGGACTATGATGCCTGGTGCCACCCCGCCCATGACTCGATCAGGCAGGTGCACCATGCGCATCGCACGCTCAGCCGCTCCTGCGAAAGTTACACCCCCGCGCATGCGCCGAGCGATCGAGCGGCCTCGCCTGTTCGATGCGCTGGACGATGCCCGCTGCTGTCCCTGCATGTGGCTGTGCGCCCCTCCGGGCGCGGGCAAGACCACCCTGGTGGCGGGCTATGTTCGCGCTCGCGGACTGCGCAGCGTCTGGCTGCAACTGGATGCAGCCGATGCCGACCCGGCGACGTTCTTCTACTTCCTTCGCAGCGCGCTGCAGCTCGCGGCCACCCGACGCGCGCACCTGCCGCCGCTGTTCACGCCCGAGTACCGCCAGGATCTGACGGCGTTCTCGCGCCGCTTCATGCGCACGGCGGTCGCAGCCCTGGGCGGCGACGCAGTGGTGGTGCTGGACAATTTCCAGGAGCTGGGCGACCCGCCCGCCTTGAGCACTGCCATCGCGGCGTGCCTGGAGGAGCTCCCCGAGCGCCTGAATGTGATCGTGATCAGCCGTACCGAGCCGCCCGCCGCGTTCGCGCGCGCGCAGGTCAACAGCCTGGTCGCGCGTGTGGGATGGGAGTCGATGCGCCTGACGCCCGCCGAGACCGCAGCACTCGCTCGGGAACGGGGAATCCGCGCGCCGCACATCGTGCGTGCGCTGCACGATCGCACCAGCGGCTGGGTGGCCGGGCTGGTGCTGCTCACCGACCGCACGGTGCAGGCCGTCGATGCGCCGATCCTCGATGGTCCCGCGTCGATGGAATTTTTGTTCGACTACTTCGCTGCACAGGTCTTCGACGCGCTGCCTGCCACGACCCGGGAGGTCGCCGTGGCCGTGAGCCTGCTACCCCACATCAGTGCCAAGGGGGCGCGGGCCGTGAGCGGATGCGAAGACGCCATCGTCCACATCGATGCCCTCCACCGCCGTAGTCTGTTTACCGACCGTGTGGACGGCGAGATTCCAGTCTATCGCTATCACGCGCTGTTCCGTGCGTTCCTGCGCTCGCGGGCGCTGCGGCTCTATACCGCCGCGGACATGCACGAGCGTCTGCAGCACGCCGCGGCGAGCTTCGAGGCGGACGGGGATCTGGAGCATGCCTTCCATCTCCACCTCGAGGCACGGGCGCTCGATCGCGCGGGTGCCGCCTTCATCGCCCACGCCCCGTCGCTCATCGCCCAGGGACGCTGGCAGACCCTGCTGGAGTGGCACACGCTGCTGGCCGCTGCGGACGCGCCGCGCAACCCCTGGATCGGATTGTGGATGGGACGTGGCCTGAGTCCCGTCGACCCGGTGGCCGCCCGCGGCTATCTGGAAGGAGCCTTCGAGGCGTTCCGCGCAGTGTCGGACGATCTCGGGCGCCTGCTCTGTGCGGTCGGCGTGCTGGAGACGCTGTATTTCGAGTACGACGCGTTTCGCCCGATGGACCGCTGGATCGACGAGGTAGCGGCACACCTGGTCGCACAGGCGCCTGCGCTCGGGCCGGGGGATGCGCTGTGGGCACACGCCGTGTTCATGGTTGCGTGCTGTTATCGCAGCCCGGGACATGCCCTTCTGCCGCGAGCCGTTGCACGCGTCGAGGCGCTGCTGCCCGGTGAAACCGACGTCAACCTGAGCGTCACCGCGGCTTCCATGCTGCACTTCTATGCCTACGCCGCCGCGGATGCCAACGCCGCAGCCGTTGCCACCCACGCGGCGCGCCCGCTGCTTGGCTCCGATCAACTCACCGCACAGCGCGCCGCACTCTATCTGGGCGAAGAGGGCTATGGCCACTACGCCTTCGTCCGATACCCAGAGGCCCTGGCATGCTTCGACGAAGCCGAGGTGATCGTGAACGAGCACGCCCTGCGCCACCTGGAGAGCCGCTGCAAGCAGTGGCGCGGCTTCTGCGAGCGGCGCGCCGGCATGCTGCACGAGGCGAAGCTCACGCTGGAGCGCCTGACGCATCTGCCGCATCCGCGCCAGGGCATCCGTGCCTGCCTCACCCAGATTCTGGCGGCTTATATCGCCTTCGACGAGGGGGACGTACAGGGCGCCCTGGACACCGCGCTGGCCGCGCAGCAGATGGGTGTCGAAGCGGGAAAGACCACCATCGTACTCATGCACGTGATCCACGCCGGCATGCTGATCGAGGCGGCGCAGTTCGCGCGCGCCACCGAGCTACTGGATACAGCCTCGGCTCTGGCGAACGGAACGATCCTGGCATACCAGCTTGGACCGATTGCCCTGATGCGGGCGCTGCTCGCTATCCGCGCCGAGTCCGCAGGTGTGGCCATCCGGGCAACGTCGAGCGCTTTGTCGGCCAGCCGGAAGCCGCGGGAGTTGCAGGCGATGCGCTGGTACCCCAGGGCACTGTCCGAAGCGGTCGGCTTTGCCCTCGAACACGGCATCGAGGTGGAGCACGCACGGCGCCTCATCGCGCAATGTCGCCTGCCGGCGCACGACAACCTCTCCGCGGCCTGGCCAAGAAAGGTGAAGATCCGCACGCTAGGCGGCTTCGAGCTGCTCGTGGACGACGCGCCGCCGTCATACTCGCGCAAGCTCCCGTATCGGGTGCTGCTGCTCCTCAAGCTGATGATCGCGTTCGGTGGCACGGACGTACCGGAGCAACGGCTGGCGGACACCCTGTGGCCGGATCTGGACGGCGATGCCGCCAGCAGGGCATTGGCTGCACTAGTGCATCGATTGCGGGCGCTGCTCCGCGATGCCGACGCACTCCATCACCGCGGCGGCACGCTGTCACTCGACAGCCAACGATGCTGGGTAGACGTGTTCGCCCTGCGGCATCGCGCACGCTCGCCCCTGCCGCAGCCGTTCCCGGCGGTCCTGGACTTGTATCGCGGCGCCTTCCTTCCCGGCGAGGACGAACCCTGGGCGCAACTCCTGCGCGAGCGCGCGCGTGACTGGGTCATCGCCCTCATGCGCCGTCATGCCGAAGCACTGGAGAGGGCGGGAGCGCTCCACGAGGCGGCGGCCTGCCATGCCGCCGTGCAGGAACGGGATGATGGACTCGAGCCACGCCATTCCGCGTCGAGCGACCAGGCAGTCAGCCCCGGCATTCGTCATTTCCGCGAAGCGTGGCCCGGAAGGCTCTAGTCAGGACGCAACGGGCGTTTTTCGCCGATGCAGGCCAATCTGTAGCCTATCTGTGATGCTGGCCCATCCACCATCACCCAAGGGCAACGTTCCCGACCATTCCCCAACGAGTCGAAGGGAGGCAGCAGATGATCCGAACTTCACTTCGCGGCCTGCGCACGCTGCTCGTCGCCTTCATCGCCGCGCTGCCGACACTTGCGGCCGGCGCCGATCCGGTGCGCATCGCCATCCTCGAGCCGCTCACAGGCCCGTTCGCGAACACGGGCACGACCGCCGTGCGGGCCTTCCAGATGGAGCTCGAGCGCCTCAACGCCACCGGTGGTGCGCTCGGCACGGCCTTCGAACTGGTGCCGTTCGACAACAAGAGCAGTCCGCAGGAAGCGACCCTGCAGGTTCAGGCCGCCATCGACCAAGGCATCCGATACATCGTCCAGGGCTCGGGATCGAACGTCGGTCACGCCATCAGCGACGCGGTGGCCCGGCACAACTCGCGCAACCCGGAGCGGACGGTCCTGTATCTCAACCACGGGGCGCTCGATCCCGCATTGACCGACGATAAATGCCATTTCTGGCATTTCCGCTTCGTCGCGCACGGGCACATGATCATGCAGGCGGTCACCGACTCCATCGCCCGTCAGCCGGGCATCACTGCCGTCTACCTGATCAACCAGGACTATGCCTGGGGGCATGCCGTGGCACGCGACGCACGCAGCATGCTCGCCGCAAAGCGGCCCGACATACGCGTGGTCGGGGAGGACCTGCATCAGATCGGGAAGGTGAAGGATTTCGCCCCCTACGTGGCCAAGATCAAGGCAGCCGGTGCGAATGCCATCGTCTCGGGCAACTGGGGCAACGACCTGTCGCTGCTCATCCGCACGATCAAGGATGCCGGGCTTTCCATCGCCGTCTATGCACCTATCGCCGGACTGCAGGGGACGCCGGCGACCATCGGGGATGCCGGTCCGGTGCGCGTCCGCGCAGCCCTGTTCTGGCATCCCAACCTGCCCCCTTCACCACTGCTGGATCACGCCCTTGCGTTCAAGGCGAGGTTCAGCGAAGACTGGAATTGGCTGCCGACCCACCTCGCCCCTGAAATGCTGCGCCGGGCGATGATCAAGGCCGACTCGGTCGATCCCGTGAAGGTGGCGCGTGCACTGGAAGGCCTGGAGTACGGCGGTCCCACCGGGAAGGTGTGGATACGGGCCGACGATCATCAGCTCATGATGCCGATCTACTCCACGATCTTCACCAAGGCAGGCGAGCCGGGCGTGAGGTTCGACGCGGAAGGCAGCGGGTTCGGCTGGAAGACGGAACAGATGCTGGCTGCAAGCGAAAATGTCCCGCCGCTGAAATGTCGCGTGAAGCGGCCATGAGCGCGATTGCTTTCGATGCAGACCATCGACGAGCAGAAGCGGCGATGTCAGCCCGTCTGCGCCGCGCTTGTCGCGAGGCGCGCCTTGCACCCCTGCATCTGCATGTGCTCCTCGGCGGTCGACCGCGTGCGCGGCATCACGCGCGGGACGCACCGATGGACTGCACCAGCGAGACCGTGGCCGCAGACGAGGAGACGCCCAGACCCCCGAGCAGAAACTGGCGGCAGCGGCCATGGCGTCGGCCTGGCGGCCTTGCCGGATGCGGCAGCGGATGAGTCCCTGGTGGAACGCCTCTGCCAGGTGATCGGCCTGCACGCCCCGCTCGAACAGCGCAATTGCCGATTCGGTGTCTCCGGAACGTTCGCGGGCGAGCGCCACGTCGGCGAGGCGCCCGACGAACTGCCGCCGCAGCTTCTCCCGCAGCACGACCGGCCACGCGGCTTCGCGCTCGTCCTGCAGGAACTCGCCCCGGTACAGATCGAGCACGCGTTCCAGCCCGGCCGGGTCGCGCAGCGCGCGTTCGAAGGCCGCCACGTCGATCCAGATGGCGCTGTGGTCGAGCGTCACGATCCCGTCCTCGATTCCCACCCGCTCGGGCGATCCCAGCAGCCTGCGCAGGCGGTGCGATGCCGTGCGGAAGGCTTCCCGCGCCGCATCGCCCTCGAGGTCCGGCCACAGCCGATCGCACAGGAGTGACACGGGCATTCCGGCCTGCCCATGCGCGATGAGCGCCTCGAGCACCGCGATCGGCCTTCTCGGCGTCTTGTGCTCGAACCTGACCGGCACGTCGTCGCGGATCAGCTCGAAGCAGCCCAGCGTCCTGACGCGTACCGGCCATGGCCACTCCTCCTCCGCATCGGCTGCCGGCTTCACGCCCATCTCGCGGATGAGCGTCCTGAGCAGTGCGGGATCGATCCCGCCTCTCAAGGCGATCGGGAACAGCCGCGACATCGCCTCGCCGTACCAGCGCGCGCGCACACGCCCCGCAGCACCACGCAACGACTCCAGCGCTTCGGTCAGGCAGACGGTACGCACCTGGGCCTCGCCGCGTGCGGTGGCCTGGCTCCGGATGCGTGCAGCGCCTGGCGCAGATAGTGGAAGAAGGTGGCGACGTCCGCATCGCCGGCGTCTGTCTGGTGCCAGATGCCCGGCACCGCACGGGCGTGGAGATTGCCCGCCACCAGCGTGGTCTTTCCCGCGCCGGGTGGGCCCACCACCCACACGACGGAACGTTCGCGCGCGGCATCCATGGCCGCGAACAGGCGCTCCCGCGGGATCACCCCGCGCAACCGTGGACGCGTGAGCTTCGCCAGCCTGGGACGAGTGCGTGGCATGGAACCCGATCCGCGATGACCCGGATCGATTCTACGGCTCTTTTCGCATGGCCTCATCCCACGCATTGAGCATCCCGCGCAGCACGTTCACCTCCTGCGACTCGAGCATCGCCCGCCCGAACAGCCGGCGCAACCGCTCCATCACCCGCCCGGACTTGTCGCGGTCGATGAACGCGCTGCGCTCGAGGCTGGCCTGGAGGGCGGCGAAGAAGTGCTCCTTCTCCTCGTGCGTCGCCAGCGGAGTCCTGCTGTCGTAGCGCGCCCGGTTGCCCAGCGCCGCATAGCGGGTCTCGTGCGCGACCACCTGCACCGACGCCGCCAGATTCAGGGACGAGAAGCGCGCACTGGTGCCGATGCGCGCCACCCGCTGGCAGCGCAGCACCTCGTCGTTGGACAGGCCCGATATCTCGGTGCCGAACACGAACGCCACGTCGGCGCCCGCGGCTGCTTCCGAAACCGCTGCCTGCGCCGCCTCGCGCACGTCGATCAGCACCGGCGAGAGATCGCGGCGGCGCGCGCTCAGCGCGATGGCCAGCGCCGCACCGTGCAATGCCTCGTCGAGCGTGTCGCACACCTCGACACGATCGAGCATGTCGGCCGCACCCGCCGCCATGAAGGTGGCCTCGCGATGGGGAAACTGCGCGGGCCGCACCAGGAGCAGTCGCCGCAGCCCCATGGTCTTCATGGCACGTACCGCGGCACCGATGTTCCCCGGCTTGGTGGTGTGCGACAGCACGATGCGCACCCTGCCCAGGAGCGCCTCGCCCGCCTCGTCGATCTCTTTCATGCTCCTCCGGTTCGTTCCGCGCCGTTACTGTAGCAAAGCGCCCCGTCATCCCGGTGAGAGCCTCCCCTCCGTCATCCCGGCGAAAGCCGGGATCCAGGAAGCAGAACTGCCCTTTCGTTATACGCTGGGCACCGGCGTCCGCCGGCGCGACGGGCCTGTCGTCATTCCGGCGCCAGGAGCACTCCGGACGTCTACCGAAGGATCGGTTATGGTGCCACGTCGTCCAACCAGAGGAGCCTTCAGATGGAGTATCGAACGCTGCCGGGCACCGGCATGAAGGTGTCCACGGTCTGCCTGGGCAGCATGACCTGGGGGCAACAGAACAGCGAAGCCGACGCGCACGCGCAGCTCGACTACGCGCTGGCGCAGGGCATCAACTTCATCGACACGGCCGAGATGTACCCGGTGCCTCCGAACGCCCAGACCCAGGGCCGCACCGAGCGCTTCATCGGCACCTGGTTGGTACGGCAGCGGCGCGACCACCTGTACATCGCCACCAAGGTGGCCGGCCCCGGCCGCCGGGACTGGATCCGCGGCGGCCGTACCGATCTCACCCCGGAGGTGATTGCCGAAGCGGTTCACACCAGCCTCGAGCGCCTGCAGACCGACTACATCGACCTCTACCAGATCCATTGGCCGCAGCGCAACGTGCCGATGTTCGGCGGCACGCATTTCGATCCCGCAAAGGAAAGAAGCGGCGGTCCTGCGATCCGCGAGCAGGTGCAAGGCATGGCAGCGATGATCGCCGCGGGCAGGATCCGCCACTACGGCCTGTCGAACGAGACCGCCTGGGGTGTGTGCGCCTTCCAGCGTGCCGCGAAGGAACTCGGCGTTCCCGGTCCGGTGACGCTGCAGAACAGCTACAGCCTGCTCTCGCGCAACGTCGACAACGATCTGGCCGAGACGCTGTTCCGGGAAAACATGTCCCTGCTCGCGTACAGCCCGCTCGCCGGTGGCATCCTGTCCGGCAAGTACCTGGGCGGCGTCACCCCGCCGCAGACCCGTTTCGCCCTGTTCGATTCGCTGGGGGCACGCTTTCGCAAGCCCATCGTGCCGGAGGCGGTGGCGGCCTGTGCCGCGCTCGCCGAAGCGCGCGGCATCACGCTGGTACAACTGGCGCTGGGCTACGTCGCCAGTCGCTGGTTCCTGGGTGCGTCCATCATCGGCGCCACCACCATGGCGCAGTTGCAGGAAGACATCGCAGCAGCACGGTTCACGCTCGACGCGGACACGCTGAAGGGCGTCGACGAGATCCTGCAGCGCTATCCGAATCCGGCACCGTGAGGCGTTGCGGGGGTGAATAGGCTCTGAGCCGGGGCCTGGTTCCGGGCAGCCGTGGCGCGCTCGTGCCGGGATGGGTTCGACGCGCAGTGCGCGTATCGCCTCACACGTAGCGCTGCACGGATTATCCTATCGGGTCGATCAAGCCCTACAGGAATCCACATGCGTCTGGACGCCATCTCCATCGGCCGCAATCCTCCCGACGAGGTCAACGTCGTCGTCGAAGTCCCGGTCGGGGGCGAACCGATCAAGTACGAAATGGACAAGGCCGCCGGCACGCTGGTAGTGGATCGCTTCCTCTACACCTCGATGCGCTATCCGGGCAACTACGGCTTCATCCCGCACACGCTGTCCGACGACGGCGATCCCTGCGACGTGCTCATCGCCAACCAGCGCGGCATCGTTCCCGGTGCCATCGTCGCCGTGCGCCCTGTCGGCGTGCTCAGAATGCAGGACGAGGCCGGCGGCGACGAGAAGATCGTCGCGGTGCCGGTGCCCCGGCTGACCCGCCGCTACGAGAAGGTCCACGACTATCTCGACCTGCCCGACATCACGCTCAAACAGATCGAGCACTTCTTCCAGCACTACAAGGATCTGGAATCCAGCAAGTGGGTGAAAGTGCTGGGCTGGGGCGATGCCGCCGAGGCCAAGGGCCTGATCATCGAGGCGATCGAGCGCGCGAAGGGGCACGGCAGATAGCCGCGCGGACTACTGGCCGTCGCGCCCGCCCGGCACCTCCCGCGACAGCACCTGCTCCTGCGCCACGGTCATCGCGTCGCCCGCGACGGTGGTACGCCGCATGTCGCGCGGCTGGCTCTCGTCGAAGCGGCGTACGCGATGCATGGTCTGGCGGTTGTCCCACATCACCAGATCGTAATGGCGCCAGCGGTGCGCGTAGACGAACCGGCGCTGGGTCGCGTGCTCGGTCAGGTCGCGGACGAGATCGCGTGCCTCGGGCACCGGCCATCCCACTATGGTGCCGATGTGCGAGGACAGATACAGCGACCTGCGCCCGGTCACCGGATGCACCCGCACCAGACGCTGCCGCACCGGGCGGAATGCCTCGCGCTCGGCCTCGCTAAAGCCCGAGAAACCCATGGAGCCGCGCGAGTACAGCAGGGAATGCTCGCACACCAGGTCTTCGATCAGGGCGCGCATTTCGTCGTCCAGCGCTTCGTAGGCCGCGCGCATGTCGGCGAACTCGGTGTCGCCACCCCGTCCGGCAGGCGTGCGCGCCGACAGCAGGGAGTACCTGGCCGGGACGGCGCGATAGGAACTGTCCGAGTGCCACAGCCGGTTGCCCAGATTGAACATGCGCCGCCGGTCGTTGCGATCGAAGGGCCGGCCGCTCTGGTCGAGATTGGACACGTCGATCATGCCGTCCTGCAGCCGATACTCGTCGGCCCTGGTGATGTTGCCGCCCTGCGCGTGCTCGATGCTGCCGAAGCCAAGCGTGAAGGCCATCTGCTGCTCGTCGGTGACGGGCTGGTCGTGGAACACCAGGACGGCATAGCGGTCCATGGCGGCTTCGATCGCCGCCACCGCGGGCGCGGTAAGGGGCGCGCGCAGGTCGATATCGGAGACTTCCGCAGCGAAGCTCGGGTCGATGGGTCGGATCGTGATGGTCATCCCGGCCTCTCTACATCACGCCGCCGCCGTTGACGTACACGACCTGCCCGGTCATGTAGCTGGCCGCGCCGGACAGCAGGAACGAAACCACCGACGCGATCTCCTCGGGCTCGCCCATGCGCTGCATCACGATCGACTGCATGAAGCCCTGCGCCTTCTCCGCGCCGAGCGCGTCGAGCGACTGCTGCAGCATGTCGGTACGGATCGGTCCGGGCCCGACGCCGTTGACGCGGATGCCGTGCCGGCCCTCCTCCTTCGCCAGGATCCGGGTGAAGGCCTCCAGCCCCGCCTTCGACACCGCGTACACGCCGTAGCCCGCGGGCATGCGCTGCGTCACGTTCGAAGACAGATTGACGATGTGCCCGCCACCCTGTTTGCGCATCACCGGCACGACCGCCCGGGCCAGACGGAACGGCGCGGTGAGATTGACCTCGAGCACGTGCTGCCAGTCGGCATCCTTCAGATCCGCGAAGGAGACGTTGGGCACGTGTACGCCGGCATTGTTGACCAGCACGTCGATGCGGCCGCAGATTCTCAGCGTGTCCGCCACCAGGCGGTCGACCTGCACCGGATCGGCCACGTCGCAAGACAGCGCGAGTGCGCCGCAGCCCTGCTGCTGCAATCCCGCACACAGCGCATCGGCCTCGTCGCGCCGCTGGTGGTAGCTGAACACCGGGCGATAGCCGTCCTTCGCGAGACCGCGCACGATTGCCGCGCCGATGCCCCGCGAGCCGCCCGTGACGAGGGCAACCTTCCCTTCCGCCATGTTGATCTCCTGTTGCGAGAGGATGGGATGCTAGCGCGCAACGCGCGCCTCGATGCGATGGCTGCAGGGCCATCCACTTCCTGGATCCCGACTCCGGATTAAAGCATTCCGGGGCAGGCTTTCACCCGCCGGGATGACGATATGCCACCGTCGCCCCGGCGAAAGCCGGGGCCCAGCGCAGACAGAAAGGCGCTTGTCTGTTCTGACTGGATCCCGGCTTTCGCAGGGATGACGACAAGGGACGGCCACCCGCTACGCTGTCTGGCCTGCGCACGAACTTCCCGCGCCTGCCGTGCAGCCGAAGCAGTGCCGGGCGGTGACGATGGCGCGGCGCTGCCAGGCCTCCTCGTCGAACCGGGAGATGTGTCCGCCCGAGCCGGGCGCCAGTTCCAGCTCGAGCATCTGGTTGAAGTCGCAGTCGTACAGACGCCCGTCCCAACCCACCGACAGCGTGTTCCTGCACATCAGCCCGTTCAGTGCCGCGGGATTGAAGGCATTCACCAGCCGCTCCATGTACGCGTTTAGATTGCCGGAATCCAGCAGCCATTCGAGGTAGCGCGAGATCGGCATGTTGTTGAGCACGAACAGCCGATCGAAGCACACGCCGAAATTGCGCTGCAGCGCCTCGCGCCACTCGCGCTCCAGGGTGGACTGGGAGGCGCCCAGAAACGCACCCGCGGGATTGGACACGAGCGTCAGACGACGCTTCGGATCGCCCGCCCCGTAGCCGGCCGCGTTCAGGCGCCGCAGCGCTTCGATGGAACGTTCGTACACGCCCTCCCCGCGCTGGGCGTCGGTATTCGGGCGCCGGTAGTGCGGCAGCGAGGCGACCACCTCCACGCCACGCGCGGCGAGCCAGTCGATGAGGTCCGCATTGCGCGGCAGCAGCAGCACGGTGAGGTTGCAGCGATCGATCACCTGCCTGCCCGCGTCCACGGCCGCCTGCACCAGATCGCGGAAGCGCGGGTGCAGTTCCGGCGCGCCGCCGGTGAGGTCGACCGTATGTGCGCGGCTGCGCCGGATCGCGGCGATGGTCTGGTCCACCACGAGATCGGCCATCATCGCGTCGGTCCGATCCGGACCGGCATCCACATGGCAGTGCCGGCAGGTCATGTTGCACAGCTTGCCCAGGTTCACCTGGAAGACCTGCAGGGAGGCGGGCCGTATCGTCCCGGCGATCGCGTCGAACGCGACGCGCCTGCCATCGCGCTCGAGGGCAACCGCATCGAGCTGGCGCAACTGCTCCGCTGGAGCCGCGAGCGGTGCCTTCCGGCGCCGCAGGCTCAAGGCCGCGCGCGGCGTGGAGTCGCGCGTGGCCAGATCGTCGGCCACCTCGTTCAGGCCGGCGGGAATCGACATCGTGTCCATCTACATCCTCAGTGTCCTACATTCCCAGCCCTGCATTCCCGGCGTCCCGCATTCCCGGCGTCCTGAATTTCCGGCGTCCTACATTCCCAGTGTCCTGGCCTTCTCGCGCATCTGCATGCCGTGTACCAGCGAGGCGCCACCGCGGATGGCCACCGCGACGTGCAAGGCCTCGGTCATCTGCTCGAGGTCCGCGCCCTTCTCCTGGCAATCCTGGGTGTAGGCGTCGATGCAGTACGGGCATTGCACGGCGTGCGCCACCGCCAGGGCGATCAGGCTCTTCTCGCGCGCGGTCAGGGCACCATCGGCAAAGACGGCGCCGTAGTAATCGAAGAATTTCCTGCCCAGGTCGGGACTGCCCTCGGCGATCTTGCCGAACTCGGCGAGATGCTGGTTCTTGTAGTAGGTCTCCAACGCGCTCTCCATGAATCGGTTCTGAAAGACACTGCTGCCGTGGCCTGACAGCTGCACGGGCCGCGATGTGCCGCCCCCCTGCGCGTAAACGGCGCCGTTCGTTACCATTGCGCGAGCGCCTGCCGTCGGCGACGGCGCATCAACCAGCCTTGT
The DNA here is from genome assembly GCA_020854105.1 of Burkholderiales bacterium. Classification (GTDB taxonomy): domain Bacteria; phylum Pseudomonadota; class Gammaproteobacteria; order Burkholderiales; family SHXO01; genus SHXO01. The sequence continues at coordinate 31,147 of JADZGB010000026.1, forward strand.
ACCATGGAACGTCGCATCGCCCACCTCGACATGGACGCCTTCTACGCGTCGGTCGAACTGCTGCGCTATCCGCAGCTGCGCGGTCTGCCGCTGGTCATCGGCGGCCGCAGGCGGCAGCAGGACGACGATGCGTCCGCCTTCGCACGGCTGCGAGACTACGTCGGCCGCGGCGTCGCCACCACGGCCACCTACGAGGCGCGCGCCTTCGGCGTCCACTCCGGGATGGGATTGATGAAGGCGGCGAAGCTGGCACCCGACGCCATCCTGCTGCCGGCGGACTTCGACGAGTACAGACGCTATTCGCGCCTGTTCAAGGCGGCGGTAGCCGCCATCGCCCCGCGCATCGAGGACCGCGGCATCGACGAGATCTACATCGACCTGACCGGCGTACCGGGCGAGAGCCTGGAACTCGCGCAGCGCATCAAGGACAACGTGCGACAGGCCACCGGACTGACCTGCTCGATCGGCATCACGCCCAACAAGCTGCTGTCCAAGATCGCCTCCGAGCTGGACAAGCCGGACGGCATCACGGTGCTGCGCGAATCCGAGGTCGCCACACGCATCTGGCCGCTGCCGGTGCGCAGGATCAACGGCATCGGTCCGCGGTCGGGCAGCAGACTCGAGGAGATGGGCATCGGCAGCATCGGTGCGCTGGCTCGCACACCGTTGGAGCATCTGCGCGAACAGTTCGGCGAGCGCCAGAGCCGCTGGCTCCTGGACGCGGCCAATGGCCGCGACGACCGCCCGGTGGTGACGGTGCGCGAACCGAAATCGATCAGCCGCGAGACGACCTTCGAGCGCGATCTGGACGCGGTGCGCGACCGGCGTGAATTGACGCGCCTGCTGGTGGACCTGTGTGACCGGATCAGCGGGGATCTGCGTCGCAGCGGCTACGTGGGCCGCACCATCGGCGTCAAGCTGCGCTACGACGATTTCCGCATCGTCACGCGCGATGCGACCATCGGGCATGCCACGGACGATCCGGCCGTGATCCTGGCGGCGGTGCGCGGCTGCCTCAGACGCGTGCCCTTCGACCGGCGTCTTCGTCTGCTCGGCGTGCGCGTGGGAACCCTCGCGCGGCAGGTGGAAGCGGGACCGCCCTCCCCGGCCCTCGCACAGCCGCCGATGCGCGGGCTGTTCGAGGGCCCGGCGGGCTAGTCACCGCCCCGCAGCGATCACGCTTCCTCGCTGCCCTGGAACAGCTTGCCGTACCACTCCTCGACCGTGATGATGCCGCCTGCCTGCTCCGCCCTGCCCTGATCCTTCACCGGCAGGCTGGGCTGCACGATGTCGATGCGCTTCCAGCCCGCGAGCGGGGTGTCGCACGCCTCGCGCGGCACGTAGCGCGACTGCTTCACGGGCTCGTAGCGGTGCACGTAGCGCGGGCAGTTGGGCCAGCTCGCCTCCACGCGCACGCGCACGATGCCCTGCGCCTCGTGGTACTCCATCATCAGCGGATCGTTCGCGTCCACGCTCGCGGTACCCTGCACGCGCAGCCGGTTGGGCGTGACGAAGTCGATGAACAGCATGCCGACCTTGGGATTGTCGGCGATGTTGCCCCACGAATAGAACATGCCGTTGCCGTCGTAGAACGGAAAGGCGATGGTTCCCTTGTCCACCACGCGCACGAACCCGCGGTTGCCGCCCTTGTAGGACACCGTGGGCTGGCCCCTGTGATCGATGGTCGACAGGAAGAACATGTCGCGCGACTCGATGAAGGCCTTGGCATTGTCGTCGAGTTCCTTGACGATGAAGCCGCCCTCCAGCAGGTCCGCGAGCCGTCGCGTGTCGTACTGATCCTGCAGCGACCGATGGGTGGCGCTGTACATGTTGCTCATTACTCTCCTCCGGGTTTCTGGTCTAATCGTCGTGCGGGCAGCGGCAGCAGTCCGACAGCGCACCGCGCAGATCCTATCAGATCACCGGCGATCCGAGGCTTGCCGCACATTCAGAACAACCGCGGGGACGCGCATCCATGAACGATCAGAACGACCAGAGTACCCGGGGCCCGGTCCGCAGCATGAGCGCCGAGGAGGTTCGGGCACGCATCGGCAGCGAACTCGGTGTCAGCGACTGGATCGCGATCGACCAGGGCATGATCGACACCTTCGCCGATGTCACCCGCGACCGCTACTTCATCCACGTCGATCCGGAGCGTGCAGCGCAGACCCCCTTCGGGGGTACCATCGCGCACGGCTTCCTCACCCTGTCCATGCTGGCGCACATGGCCTATCAGGTCTGCCCCGGCATCGCAGGAACGAAGGCGCAACTGAACTACGGCTTCAACCGGCTGCGCTTCGTCGCCCCGGTGCCGGTCGATGCGCGCATACGCGGACGTTTCCTGCTGAAGGACTTCACCGCGAAGCCGGATCGCTGGCAGGCCATCTACGACGTGGTGGTCGAGATCGAGGGCAGGCCCAAGCCGGCCCTGGCCGCCGAGTGGGTGGCGGCGGGACTGTTCGAAGACCCGGCCTGATGGCAACCAGCATGTGCGCGCGAAGCCTCGCTGCACGCGACGTACACTGCACATGGACTGCACGGGCGAGGCATTCCCGGAGGGGGCATTCCCCCATGGGAATGCCTGCGCATTCCTGATCGCTATCGAGGCAGGGCGAACACCTGGATCGTGTCACCCTGCTTGAACCCGAACAGCTGGTTTCCGCCGGCCGCCACGGCGACGTACTGGCGTCCGTCCACCTCGTAGGTCACCGGCGGTGCATTCACTCCGGCGGCGCAGTCGAACTGCCACAGCAGCTTGCCGTTGCGTGCGTCGTAGGCGTTGAACCTGCCGCTGCCCTCCCCCATGAACAGCAGGTTGCCGGCAGTGGCCAGCACGCCGCCCACCAGCGGCGCGTCGGTCTTCACCTGCCATTTGATCCTGCCCCCGGCCTGGGTGTCGATCGCGCTCAGCAGGCCCCAGCGCGGACCGTCGGTCGGCGCGAGCGAGGTGTAGCGCACTGCCGGCCTGTCGGCGGTGGCCGGGATCTCCTTGACCGTGTAGCGCATCGGCCAGTGCAGTGCGGCGACGTAGGCGAGCCCGCTGCGCGGGTCGAACGACACCGGTGACCAGTTCGCACCGCCCGCGCCGCCGGGCGTGATCTCGATGCCCTCGGGTATCGGCCGCCTGAACGTGTTCGAGTGCGGCACGAACTCCTCGGACTTGTACAGCAGGCTGCCATCACGCCGGTCGAGCACGTACAGCCAGCCGGTCTTGCCGGCATGCGCGAGCGCAGGAATGCTGTCGTAGCCCTTCACCACGTCCAGCAGCACCGGGGGACTGGCGACGTCGTAGCCCCACAGATCGTGCGGCACGACCTGGTAGTACCACTTCAGCCTGCCGCTATCGGCATCGAGTGCCACCAGCGACACGGTGTACAGGTTGTCACCCGGCCGGGTCACGTCGTCCATCTGCGGCGAGGGGTTGCCGACGCCGACGAACAGGGTGTTGGTCCTGGCATCGAAGGCCGGCGTGGTCCACGCCGAACCGCCGCCGCGGCGCGCCGCATCCGGATGCTTCGCCAGCGCTGCACGCTCCGCGGCGATGTCGCGCTCGAGCTTCTCCCCGTCGGGCGTGGTCTCGCGGAACTGCCCTTCCCAGCCGCTCTCGGGTGTGGAGTCGAACTGCCACACGCGCTTGCCGGTGTTCACGTCGAACGCCGCATAGAAACCTGCGCGCTGTGTCTGGCCGGCGAAGCCGACCACCGCACCCAGCGGCGCTCCGTCGCGCTCGGAATCCAGGTGCAGCCCATAGCCCACGCCGGTGATGCCGATCACCACCTTGCCGTTGACCACCAGCGGCGCCATGCTCGCGCCCACGCCGGTGGTGCCGGTCACCCTGCTCTTGCGCAGCGGGTCATCGGCAGCCAGCTGCTCCAGCTTCTCCGCGCTGCCGTCCACGTCCTCGACCAGCGGCACGTCCCACACGATGCTGCCGTCGCGCTGGTCGAGCGCGACCAGGCGCGCGTCCACCGTGCCGATGAACACCTTCTCGTATGCCACGGCCACGCCCCGGTTGGCCGGCCCGCAGCACATCTTGTCGGTGCGCCGCTGGTGCTGGTAGCGCCACAGCTGATTGCCGGTGCGCGCGTCCAGCGCCACCACGTGGTTGAACGGCAGGGAGACGAACATCACCCCGTCCACCACGATCGGAGAGGCCTGGAAGGTGGATTCGATCCCGCTCCGGTAGGACCACGCCGGTGCCAGCTTCGCGACATTCGAGACGTTCACCTGGGTGAGCGGCGAGAAGCGCTGGTTGCTGTAGTCGCGGCCGTAGGTCAGCCAGTTCGACGCGTCGGAACGCGCATTCAGCAGCCGGCCGTCGTCCACCAGGGCGGACCGGGCATGCGCGCCGGCGGCGAGCGCGAGCGTTGCGGCAAGCAAGAGACGTTGCATCACGGCCTCCTTCAATCCCGGAGGGCGGCGAACTGCGCCGCCATCGCATCGGTGATCGCCTGATCCTCGGCGGCGGCCAGGCCGCTGATGCCGATGGCTCCGGCCAGACTGCCGTCCGCGCCCTTGAGCGGGGATCCGCCCGGCAGGGCGGTCAGCAAGGGATCGCAGAAGAAGCCGACCTGGATCTGCTCGCGCTGCAGCCGCGCCAGGAACGCCTCGGTGGTCACGCCCATGCGCGCGGCCGAATAGGCCTTGCCCTGCGAGATCTGCACACTGCGCACCGGCGCGCCCGCCATGCGCGCGAAGACGACCAGCAAACCCCTGTCGTCGCACACCGCGACACAGATCGGCCGACCATAGTCCTGGGTCGCTTTCGACATCGCCTGCGTCACCAGGCTCTGCGCGATATCGAGATTCAGTTGCGGCATGGGTGTCTTCACCTCTTCATGTGCATTGCAGGGCGGGCAAGAATGACATAATCCTCCGCGTCGCGCAGCCGGCGCACGTCATACCCGGCTGCGCAATGCAGCAAGCACGCTCCGCAGACAACCGAGCCCGCCCGGACCGCTCCAGGTTCGGCCTCTTGCGACACCGAGCACAAGGCGAAAGCCACAGAGAGCACAGAGAACACAGAGGCGAAGCGCGGGAAGCCTGGATCTCGTGCTCCCGGTACTCTCTGTGTCCTCTGTGTCCTCTGTGGCATATGCCTTCTCGCAGGTTCCTCGACGCGCTGCCTTGACTTTGCCGGCGTCGTGGTCAAGGATGCGCTGGGCCGCGACCGCGATCAGTGCTGCCTGCCGTTGCGCCTGCACTCGGAAGCGCCCCGAACACCGCACAACAAGACCGCCGATGGACAGGATCGACACGAGCGCGCGCCTCCGATCTGCCCCTGATCCCCTCGGCCATCGCCTGCTGCGCTGGAGCAACGTGCTCGCGCTGCTGGCCCTGCTGGCCGCGGCCAGCCTGCTCTCTCCCTACTTCCTCGAGCTGCGCAACGTCATGAACGTGCTGCGCGGGGCAAGCGTGCTGTGCATCGTCGCCGTCGGCATGACGCTGGTGATCCTCAGCCGCGGCGTGGACCTGTCGGCCGGATCGATCCTGGGCATGGCCGGCGCCACCCTCGCCCTGATGGCGGGCGTGGACCCCGGGCTGGCGATCGTGGCGGCGCTCGCGGTGGGCGCGATGGTCGGACTGGTCAACGGCGTGCTCATCGCCTGGCTGGGATTGCAGCCGTTCATCGCCACGCTCGCCACGCTGATCGCGGTGCGCGGGCTGGTCTACATCGTGAGCGACGGCGCCAACATCATCGTTCGCGACCCGCCGGCCTGGTTCGAGGCCATCGGCTCCGGTCATCTGGGGCCGGTGCCGATCCCGATCCTCGTCGCCGCCGCGGTGGTGATCGTGTTCGCGTTCGTGCTGACGCAGACGCCGTTCGGCCGCCACGTCTACGCCGTGGGCGCCAACGAGGAGGCCGCGCGGCTCTACGGCGTGAACGTCAGGCGCGTGAAGATCCTGGTGTACGTCCTCAGCGGCACGCTGGCGGCACTGGCCAGCGTGATTCAGGTCAGCCGCCTCACCGTCGCCGAGCCCAACGCCGGACAACTCGTCGAGCTGGACGCGATCGCGGCCACCCTCATCGGCGGCACCACCTTCGACGGCGGCGTCGGTGGAATTCCCGGCACCGTGCTCGGCGTGTTGATCCTGGCCGTGCTGGGAAACCTGCTCAACCTGAAGGGCGTCTCGCCCTTCGTGCAGATGGTGCTGCAGGGCGCGATAATCGTCATCGCCGTGGTGGTCAGCGAGCTGCGCCAGCGCAGGCGCTGAAGGCGCGGCCTGCCGCCGTGCTGCGTTGCGCCGTTGCCGGTTCCTGCACCGAACTGGAGGAGAAGATGGCCGAGAATGACCGCAGGTTTTCGCGCCGCGACGCATTGAAGTCCGGCGTGCTGCTGGCAGCACCGTTCATCGGCCGGCGCGGGGACGCCGCAGCACCCATGGCGGGCAAGCGCATGGGCTACTCGATGAGCTTCGCCACCATCGAGTGGCTCGTCACCCAGCGGCGCGGCGTCGAGGAAGCGGCGAAGGCAGCGGGCTTCGAGCTGCTGTTCGCGGATGCGCGCGACAACCCGGCGAAGCAGGTGCGCGACCTGGAGGACATGGTCACGCGCAGGTGCGACGTGATCCTCGTCTCGACCTACTACGCCGAGGCGATCACCCCTGCGGTCAGGATGATCAACGAAGCCGGCATCCCCCTGGTGGTGCTCAGCTCCAGCATCAAGGGCAACGTCAGCTGGACCTGCCACCTGTCCACCGACACGCTGGGTACGGCGCGCTCCGCCGGCGAGTACTTCGTGCGCCAACTGGGCGGCAAGGGCCGCGTGGTGCAGATCGAAGGCAAGCCCGGCTCGGTGGTCAACCAGATGCGCGGCAGCGGCTGGCGGGAGGTGATCGCGAAGAATCCCGGCATCGAGATCGTCAGGCACGTGGTGGCCAACTACGAGCGCATGCAGGCGCTGCGTCACATGGAGGACATCCTGCGCTCCACGCGCGAGATCTCGGCCGTGTACTGCCACAACGACGAGATGGCTCTGGGCGCGGTCAAGGCCATCAGGGAAGCCGCGCGCACCGACGAGATCTGGGTGACCGGCTACGACGGCATCCAGCTCGATGCGCTGGAAGCGATCCATCGCGGCCAGTTGCGCGCGACCTGGCAGTATCTACCGTTCGGCAGCGAAGCCGTGGATGCCGCGGTCGAGATCCTGCAGGGTGCGAAGGTGCCCAGGGAGATCGTCTTCCCCTCCCCGCTCATCACGCGCGAGAACGTCGATACCTTCTACGACGCCAGGGCGCGCGCGGTGAAGCCGTTCAGGTCGCAGCTGAAGATCTGACCGGTTTCCCGCTCACGATCATGCGCACCACCTCGTCGTGGCTGGCAGTGCCGGTGGCGACCACGCCCACCACGCCGCCGTTCTTCATGACGCAGATGCGATCAGCCACCGAGAAGACGTGCTCCAGGTTATGACTGATGATCAGCACGGTCAGGCCGCGGAGGCGCAGCTCCGCGATCAGGTCGAGCACCTTGCGTCCCTCGTCCACGCCCAGCGCGGCCATGGGTTCGTCCATGATCAGCAGATGCACCTCGTCGAGCAGCAGGCGCGCGATGGCCACCGCCTGGCGCTGGCCGCCGGACATCGCGCGGACGGGGCGATCGATGAACGGCAGGTTGGCACCGATACGCTGCAGCAGATCGCGGGTACGGGCACGCATGCTTGCCTTGTCCAGCACGGGAAAGAGCCCGAAGCGCCGCCTGGTCAGCTCGCGACCGAGGAAGATGTTCTCGGCGACATCGAAGACGTCCACCAGCGCCAGGTTCTGATGCAGGGTCTCGATGCCCGCCGCACGCGCCTGCGCCGGCGTGGAGAAGCGCAGCATGCGTCCGTGCAGGGCGATGCTGCCGGCGTCGGGCGCGACCACGCCGCAGAGCATCTTGACGAAGGTCGACTTGCCGGCGCCGTTGTCCCCCACCAGCGCCACCACCTCGCCCGGGTAGAGATCCAGCGTAGCGTCGTGCACCGCACGCAGGCCGCCGTAGTGCTTGCTCAGGCCGCGCGCGCTCAACAGCGGGGCAGCGGCCGCGGCGCCCGCATCGAGTGCAGCGGCTTGCGCGTCGGGAGCGTGGTCCATCGAGGCATCATGCCATATGGCCGTGAACAGCCGGATCCCGGCCCCGGGTCGTCATTCCGGCGAAAGCCGGCATCCAGGCAGTGAAAGCATCCCGAAGCGGAACAGAACGCCGCGCTATCATCCTCCCATGACGAACCGACGTGGCATGACGAACCGATGTCGCAACCCGATTCCGTGACCGACCCGACGCACGCCGCCGGACCGCTCGCCGGCATTCGCGTGCTCGACCTGTCCCGCTTCATCGCCGGCCCCTACTGCGCCATGCTGCTGGGCGACATGGGCGCCGACGTGGTGAAGATCGAACCGCCCGGCCGTGGCGAGAACAGCCGCGGCTTCGCGCCCTTCGTCGAGGGCGAGAGCCTGTATACCATGGTGTTCAACCGCAACAAGCGCAGCGTCGCGCTCGACCTGCGCAGCGACGCCGGCAAGGAGAGCCTGCGCGCACTGCTGGCGCACGCCGACGTGCTGGTCGAGAACTACGTCCCCGGCACGCTGGAGAAGATGGGCTTCGGCTGGGACACGCTGCAGGCGATCAATCCGCGCCTGATCCTCACGCGCATCTCCGGCTTCGGCCAGTCCGGTCCCCTGGCCAGCAAGCCGTGCTTCGACGTCATCGCGCAGAGCATGAGCGGGCTCATGGATATCACCGGCGACCCGGATGACAAGCCGACGATGGCCGGCACCTACGTGGTGGACTATTCCACGGGTCTCTACGCGACCATCGGCACCCTCGGCGCCCTGCAGGCGCGCACGCGCACCGGCCGCGGGCAGGTGGTGGACGTCGCCCTGCTCGACTCGGCCATGTCGATGCTGATGACCGCCATTCCCGAGCAGATGCTGCTCGGGCGCACCATGACGCGACACGGCAACCGTGACCGCTACACCGCGCCGGCCAACACCTTTCCCACGAGAGATGGCGCCTGGGTGCACTTCGCCGCGGTCGGCGACGCGATGTTCGCGGTGCTGGCACAGGCCATGGGGCGCGCGGATCTGGCGCAGGATGCGCGCTACCGCGACGCGGCCGCGCGCATGGAGAATGCCGTGTCGCTCGAGGCCGAGGTCGAGGGCTGGACGCGAACCCTGGACGCCGCGTCGCTGCTCGATCTGCTGCAGCGCCTCGGCCTGCCGTGCGCGCGCGTGGCGCGCGTGTCCGACCTGGTGCAGGACGAGCGCCTGATGCACGGGGAGCGCCTGATCACCATGCAGCATCCCACGGCGGGCGCCGTGCCCATGCAGGGATTCACGGTGCGCTTCGGCGATTCGCCGATGCGCCTGCGCCATCCCCCGCCGCTGCTCGGTCAGCACACCGAGGAGGTGCTGCGCGAATGGCTCGGCGAGCCTGCCGGACGGCGAGAATGACGATGACCATCCGCAACCTGCTGATCGCCAACCGCGGCGAGATCGCCATCCGCATCGCGCGGGCTGCCGCCGAGATGGGCATCGCCTCGCACGCCATCCACTCCGAGGACGACGCGCAGGCCGACCACGTGCGCAAGGCCGATACGGCGCACGCGCTGCGCGGACAGGGGTCGGCGGCATACCTCGACATCGCGCAGATCGTGCGCATCGCAGGCGAGGCAGGCTGCGACGCGATCCACCCCGGCTATGGATTCCTCAGCGAGAACGCCGACTTCGCGCGCGCCTGCGGCGAGGCCGGCCTGCGCTTCGTCGGCCCGTCGGCCGACGTGCTGGAGGTGTTCGGCGACAAGGGCAAGGCGCGCACCCTGGCCGTCGAATGCGAGGTGCCCGTGCTCGCGGGCACCTATCGGGCCACCACGCTCGAGGAGGCGCGCGCGTTCCTGCGCTCCCTCGGTACGCACGAGACGATGATGATCAAGGCCATTGCCGGCGGCGGCGGCCGCGGCCTGCGCCCGGTGCACACCGAAGCCGAACTGGAGCCGGCCTACGAGCGCTGCCGCTCCGAGGCGCTGCAGGCCTTCGGCAATGCCGAGGTGTACGTCGAGCGCGTGTTCCCGCTGGCACGCCACGTCGAGGTGCAGGTCATCGGCGACGGCAGCGGCGAGGCGACACACCTGTGGGAGCGCGAGTGCAGCCTGCAGCGCAATCGCCAGAAGCTGGTGGAGGTCGCCCCCGCGCCCGGCCTGCATCCCGCCCTGCGCGACCGGCTGATCGACGCGGCGCTGCGCATGGCCCGGCAGGTGGAGCTCGACGGCCTGGCCACCGTCGAGTTCCTGGTCGAGCAGGCCGGCACGGCAGAGGCGGCGTTCGTGTTCATCGAGGCCAATCCGCGCCTGCAGGTCGAGCACACGGTGACCGAAGCGGTCACCGGCGTGGATCTGGTGCGCACCCAGCTCGAACTGGCCGGCGGCCGCTCGCTGGAGGACTTGCAGCTGGTGCCGTGGAGCCTCCCGGCGCCGCGCGGCATGGCGATGCAGTTGCGCGTGAATGCCGAGTCGATGTCGGCCGACGGTTCGCTGCGCCCGTCGGGCGGTGTGCTGCAGGCCTTCGATCCGCCGTCCGGCTTCGGCGTGCGGGTGGACACCTGCGGCCACAGCGGCTTCCGCAGCAATCCGCGCTTCGACTCGCTGCTCGCCAAGGTGATCGTGCACACGGCCTCCGGCGACCTGCCCACCCTCGCCGCGAAGGCGAAGCGCGCACTCGGCGAGTTCCGCATCGAAGGCATCCCGACCAACCGCGACTTCCTGCTGAATCTGCTGTCGAATCCCGAATTCACGGCCGGACGCTGGCACACCCGGCTGATCGAGTCGCATCTCGCCACCCTCGCCGCCCCGACCCGGCACGCGCGCTTTCATACTGGCGATGCAGACCGTCCGCCTGCCGAAAGGATCGACGCCGGCGATCCGCTTGCCGTTCTCGCCCACGGCAGGCGCGGCGCCCCCGCCGCCGGCGAGGACGGGCCCGCAGACCCGACCGGGGCGCAGGCGGTGCATGCCAGCATCACCGGCGCGGTGGTCAGCATCGACGTGCAGGCGGGCGACGCGGTGCGCCTGGGGCAGCAGCTCGCGGTGCTGGAGGCGATGAAGATGGAGCACGTCGTCGCCTCGCCCGTGTCCGGCATCGTGCGGGAGGTGCGCGCCGCGCCGGGCGACACGGTGGTCGAGGGCAGCCCGCTGCTGTGGCTCGATGCGACCGGTGGGCACGGCGAGGCGGTCGAGACGGAAGCGGTGGCACCGCTGGACCATGTACGTGAGGATCTCGCGGACCTGCAGCGGCGGCGCGCCCTCACCCTGGATGCCGCGCGCCCGGAGGCGGTGGACAAGCGCCACGCCCTGGGCCTGCGCACCGCACGCGAGAACATCGCCGAGCTGTGCGATCCGGGCAGCTTCCACGAGTACGGCGGCTTCACCGTCGCCGCGCAGCGCAGCCGGCGCACGATGGAGGATCTGATCGCGCGCACACCCGCCGACGGCCTGGTCATGGGCATCGGGCGCGTGAACGGCGGCCTGTTCCCGGATGCCGATTCGCGCTGCGTCGTCATGTCCTACGACTACACGGTTCTCGCCGGCACGCAGGGCAGCAAGAACCACGAGAAGAAGGACCGCATGTTCGAGCTCGCCGCACAGTGGCGGCTGCCGCTGGTGGTGTTCGCCGAAGGCGGCGGCGGCCGCCCGGGCGACACCGACTTCATCACTGCCGGCTGGCTGCACATCAAGGCGTTCTCGCTGCTTCCCAGGCTCAGCGGCCTGGTGCCGATGGTGGGCATCGTCGCGGGGCGCTGCTTCGCCGGCAACGCCGTGGTCGCGGGCTGCTGCGACGTGATCATCGCCACCGAGAAATCCTCGCTCGGCATGGGCGGCCCGGCGATGATCGAGGGCGGCGGACTGGGCGTGTTCCATCCCGACGAGGTCGGACCGAGCGCCGTGCAGCGGCGCAATGGCGTGATCGACATCGTGGTCGCGGATGAGGCGCAGGCGGTGCGCGTGGCGAAGCAATATCTGTCCTACTTCCAGGGTCCGGTGAGCGAGTGGAGCTGCGCCGACCAGCGCGAACTGCGCCACGTGATCCCGGAGAACCGCCTGCGCGTGTACGACGTGCGCCGCGTGATCGAGCTGATCGCCGATACCGGAACCGTGCTGGAACTGCGGCGCGACTTCGGCACGAGCGTGGTCACGGCGTTCATCCGCGTCGAGGGCCGGCCGCTCGGGTTGATCGCCAACAACCCCATGGTGCTGGGCGGCGCGATCGACGCCGATTCGGCCGACAAGACCGCGCGCTTCCTGCAGCTGTGCGATGCCTTCGACATCCCGGTGCTGTCACTGTGCGACACGCCCGGCAACATGGTCGGACCGGAGGCCGAGCGCACGGCGCTGGTGCGCCACTGCTGCCGGCTGTACGTGGTGGGCGCCAACATCAGCGTGCCGATCCTGTCGGTGATCCTGCGCAAGGCCTACGGCCTGGGCTCGCAGGGCATGGTCGGCGGCAGCTTCCACCTGCCGATGTTCTCCGTCGCCTGGCCCACGGGGGAGCTGGGGCCGATGAACCTCGAAGGCGCGGTCAAGCTCGGCTTCCGCAAGGAGCTGGAGGCGATCGCCGATCCGGCAGAGCGCAAGCGCGAGTTCGACGAGATGGTCGCCGAGGCCTACGAGCGCGGCAAGGCGATGAAGGCGGCCGAGCTGTTCGAGATCGACGATGTGATCGACCCGGCGCAGACGCGCTCGTGGATCATGGCCGGGCTGCGCGTGCTGCCGCCCAAGGTGAGGCGCGAAGGCAAGAAGCGGGCTTGGGTGGATACGTGGTGAGGGGCGATGGCTGACGCGCCTGCCCCATCGTCGTATGTCGAAGCGCTCGCGGCGCGGGGAATGGTACGTTCGTATGCGAAGCACACCGTCCTCGTCCAGGAGGGTGATCGCAGCAATCAGATCTACATCGTCCTCGAGGGCAGGCTCAAGGTCTATCTGGCCGACAGCGAAGGCAGGGAGATCATCGTCGACGTGCTGGGTCCGGGTCAGTACTTCGGCGAGATGGCGCTCGAGGGCGATCCGCGTTCGGCGTCGGTGATGACGCTCGAACCGTCCCGCCTCTCGGTGGTGGAACGCGACACCTTCAAGGACTTCCTGGCCGCCAATCCAGACGCGGCGTATGCGCTGGCCGTCACGCTCATCCGCCGCGCCCGCAACCTCACACGCGCCGTCGGCGATCTCGCCCTGCTCGACGTATATGGGCGTGTGGCGCGCCTGCTGCTCGACAGCGCGCGCGAGGAGAATGGCCAGCTGGTGGTGGCCGAACGCATGAGCCAGCAGGAGATCGGCAGGCGCGTGGGCGCCTCGCGCGAGATGGTCTGGCGCATCCTGGACGATCTGCGCCAGGGCGAGTACATCGCGATGGAGCAGGGACGGATCGTGATCCGCCAGCCGCTGCCGAAGCGGTGGTGAGAGACGCGTACGACAGCTTACCGCGCGCGTTCTGGTCCTATCTCTCCAGCGCGTGGCGCAAATCTGCCAAGCTGACCATGAGCATCATCGGATCGAGGGGCGATTCCAGGAGTCCGAGCCGAAGATAAAAGTCCTTGGCCTGCGCGCTCAAGGCGTGGACCAGAATGCCCCGAATGCCGATGGTACTTGCCGCGTACAGAACGCGCCGGGCGGCATCCTGGAACAACGCCCTGCCCACTCCCTTGCCCTGCTGGGAGCGGTCAACGGCCAGACGGCCCAGCACGACCACGGGAATCGGATCGGGCATGTTGCGCTTGAAGCGGCCTGGCGCTTCGGCGGGCACGACGGCGCTGGAAGCCAGGGCGTAGTAGCCCACTATCCGATCGTCCATGCAGACAACGAAGGTGCGCGGCGCGCCACTCGCTTGGTTCTGCAGGGCGCGGCGCTCGAGCCAGTCATCGAGCGAGGGAACGCCGGAATCGAAATGGGCGACCTGGTGATGCCCGGCCAGTAGCTCCGGGATTGACAGCCTCACGTCTTTGCCCAGGGCGCAGACGTTTGCATCGTCCTTTTCAACCTTGCATTGGATGGTGCCGGCGCATCGAGACGGCGCAGAAATTCGGCGTAGGCCTCTGGGCTCACCGAGATCAGCGTGCGATCGAGCAAGGCGTCCTCGGCCGCGCGCCGTGCAGCCTCGAGGATAAAGTCGGTGCGCGTCTTACCGCTAACGCTGGCTGCCCGATCGATCAGATTGCGCTCGGCTGCAGGAATGCGCAGATTGAGCGTATCGCGCACGGGTTTGGTGGAACTGGTGGGTTTCATCTTTCTGGCCTTTCTCCTGACAGCCGAGCCTACCACATCGTAACGTCTCAGTCATTACGCTTCTGAGGGAACAGGTGAGAGACGCGTAAGACAATCGGTCCTGATCCAACAGGCAGCCTATTGAAGCAAGGGCACCGGTCTGGATGGACCCGCTGATCGCCGGCATCTGCGGCGCCCAATCCGCCGCGCGCCGATCGCGCCATACCCGACCTATCGGTACACGATCCGTATGCCCATCGGCGCTAGCATGCGACACGCTGACCGCCCGAGCATCAAAACGCGCTGTCGGCACGGCGCTCCATTCACAGATAGGAGGACTTCATGAGAGCACTCGATGCATTCCGCCATGCATTGCTGATCGCCGCTGGGCTCACCGCCAGTTCGCTCGCCCTCGCGGATACCTGTAGCGGACGCGTAAACGGGGTAACCGAAACCGCTTCGACCTTCCAGGTGGAGAAAGGCCACACGATGACGGTGTTCATGAACTTCAACATCGGCACGAGCGAGGACTCTGTCGTCAACGCCGCCGGCAGATGCGGCGGCTATGCGATCACGACGCCGGACGGAAAGACCAGGGTTGTCGGCGTCTGCGTGCGCAAGGCAAGCAACGGAGACAGTTGGGCAGACGAATGGGTCCTGGAACCCGGAGCCAAGCGCGGCACCTGGAAGCAGATCGGCGGAACAGGCGTATTCGCCGGCAAGAACTGGTCAGGTTGGTGGGAGCCCATCTCCGACGACGGCAAGCTCTTCATGGGCAGGTGGGGCGGCAACTGCGGCTGAGACCGCCTTCCCACTCGAAAGAGCCGAAGCAGACCGTCGCGCCCAGGGACTCGTCGAAGCGGACGCGACGGTCGGTCGTCCACGTCTGCTGCACGGCAAGGCGCACCGTCAATCATCAGCAGGCTGCGCCCTGCGACATGCGTTCCAGCAGCCGCTTCGCGTCCTGCAGATCCCCGGTGCCATGCCCTTCGCTGAACCACTCGTACACCGGTTGCAACAGCGCGCGCGCACGGTACGCTTCCGAGCGCTCGTTCAGATACTCGGCATAGCTCGTCGCGGTGCGCAGTTCCCACGCGCGCGCGCCCTGCGCGCGGGCTATGCTCAGCGATTCCTCGAACAGGTCGACCACCTCGTGGTGAGGACCCGATCGGCGCAGACACTCGGCCTTCAGCCGGAGCACTTCGCTCAGCGAGCCGCGTTCGCCCCAACCAGGCCGGGCGATCTGTTCGAGACCCTCGTCCAGCAGATGCAGGGCGCCTGTCACGTCATCGATGCGCATCAGCGCTTGCGCATGTGCCGCCTTGATGTAGGGCAGCCACACCTGCAGCCCCGCCCCGATCCAGTCTTGCGTCACCTGCTGGAACGCCGTCGCCGCACGGCCGGCGTCCCCCAGGTGCAGCCGCCAGAACGCCCGACTGAGCGGGCCGTAGACCAGCGTGAAGAACGGCAGCTTCTGCTCTGCCGCGACACGCTCTGCGTGATCGAGGTAGGCGGCCTGGACATCGGTGTCGCGTGCATCGGCAAGCAGGGTGTGCGACAGGAAGCAGCGCACCCAGCACAGGTTGAAGTGGTGACCCCGGCGCATGGAATGTTCGACGGCGAGTCGCGCGCTGGCCATGGCGCGTGCGGGGAAGCCGCAGCGCCATTGCGCGGCGGCGCGGTAGGCGTATGCAATGGTCTTCGGGTCGTGGTTGACGACACTCGCGACCTGCGCATCCCGCTCGCCATCGTAGCGCTCCAGAATTCGGTCGGCATGGCGGATGGAGTCGTGGAAGTCGCCGAGGAAGTAGAGGGAGTTGCAGCACACCCAGTCGCCGACGAGCTGCATGCCCGGATCGCCGATCTCCTCGGCAATCGCGGCGAGTTCGCGGGCGCGCGACAATGACTCCTCTACTTCGCCGCGGCACATCCGGTCCACCCAGATGCCCCAGCGCACACGCAGCGTGTAGGGCGCGTCCTCGCGACCCTGCTTCAGGCGCAGCGCAGGCTCCAGGGTCGCGGCAACCTGCGGATGCGTGTAGCCGTTGAGTTCCACACAGGCAATGCCCAGCAATGCCCGCAGGCGCAGCTCGAACTGCTCGCGCGTATCGCCCTGCTCGAGCGTCAGGCACGACTCCAGCCCACGCTGGAAGTATCCGATGGCCTCCTGCAGGGCCACGCGCTGCTGCGCCAGTTCCCCCGCACGCTGCCAGTACGGCAGCGCCTGCTCGATGCGCCCGGCCTCCGTGTAGTGATGCGCCAGCAACTCCGGCTCGCTGCGCACCTGCTCCGCGAAGCGCGCCTCGATTGCCGCCGCAATCTGCGCGTGCAGCCCCTGCCGCCTGCCCAGCAGCAGCGAATCGTAGGCCGCATCCTGCACCAGCGCGTGCTTGAACAGATAGCTCGCCTGCTCCCCCGTGCCACGGCGAAACACCAGCCCGCTCGCGCTCAGCCGCTCGAGCGCCTCGCGCAGCTGCGCCTCGCCCATCGGCGTGACTGCGCGCACCAGCTCGTGGCTGAACTGGCGCCCGATCACCGCCCCGATCTGCGCGATTTCCTTCACCGGAATGAGCCGGTCCAGCCGCGCCATCAGCGAGTCGCGCAGCGTATCTAGTATGGACAGCTTCTCCAGCCTGCCCGACACCCCGTAGCGATCGCCCAGATCGACCAGCAGCTCCGACTCGCGCACCGCCTTGGTCAGCTCCTCCAGAAACAGCGGCACCCCATCGGTCCTGTCCACGATCTGCGTGACCAGCTCGGCGGGCAGCGGCTTGTCTCCCACCACCCCCAGCACCAGGCTCGCCCCCTGCGCACGGCTGAGCCGGTTCAGCGCAATCAGCGTCACGTGCGCACGCGACAGCCACGGCGGCGTGAACTCCGGCCGGTAGGTGATCACCACCAGCAACGGCAGAGCCCCCGCGCGGTCCACCAGCGCCGTGAGCACCTCCACCGTGGTCGGATCGGCCCAGTGCACGTCCTCGAACAGCACCGCCGTGGCCCGGCGCAGCGCCTGCTGCGCGATCAGATCGACCAGCAGCGCCACCGTGTCCTCCTTCTGCCGCTGCGGGCTCATCTCCAGCACCCCGTAGCGCTGCTCGCACTCGATGGCCATCGCCCGCGCCAGCAGGCTGCACTCGGTGCGGCTGCGGCCCAGCTGTCCTTGCAGCCAGCCCTCCAGCCGCTCCAGCCTGGCCTCGCCACCGTCCTCGCGAGCGCATCCGAGCGCCCGCTCCAGCTGATCGACGAACGGATAGAACGCGCTGTTGCTGTAATAGGGAGAGCACTGGAACTGCAGCAGCGCCTCGAGCCGCTCGCCCAGCCGCTCACACAGCGCGCGCAGCAGCCGCGACTTGCCGATCCCCGGCTCGCCCTGCAGCAGCACCACATGCCCCTCCCTGGCGCGCGCCACACTCCAGCGGTCGAGCAGCAGACCCACCTCCTGCGCCCGCCCCACCAGCGGCGTCAAGCGGCCCCGCAACGAGGCATCGAAACGGCTCGCCGCAGCGCTCGGACCGGTGACCCGGTACGCATGCACCGGGTGCGGAATGCCCTTCAGGGCGATCGGTCCGCAGTCCTCGTAGCCGAACCCACCCCCTGCCAGCTCCCGGGTGCGCGCAGCGACGAGAATCTCGCCGGCATTCGCCGTAGCCTGAAGCCGATGCGCCAGGTTGGGCGTCTCGCCCACGGCGCTTCTTTCCGATGCGAGGATGTGGGAGACGACGACGAGGCCCGAAGCGATGCCGATGCGCACGCCGAGCGGCTCGGCACCGCCCGCATTGCCGGCCCGCAGCCCGGCGAGGATCTCCAGTGCCGCACGGATGGCGCGATCGGCCTCGCCCTCGTGGGCGAGCGGATAGCCGAAATAGGCCAGGATGCCGTCGCCTTGCACCTGCGCGACATAGCCGTCGAAGCGCTGGATCGCCCGGATCGCGGTCTGGTGATAGCCGGAGAGCACCACCCGGTACGCCTCCGGATCGAGCCGGCTGCTCAGCTCGGTCGAACCCACCAGATCGCAGAACAGCACCGTGACCTGGCGGCGCTCACCTTCGAGCGCGGCGGCTTGCCGTGCAGGCGCCGGATCCGCGCCGCCGTGCACCGTGCGCAGGATGCGCTTGCCGTGACCGAGCGAGACGCCGAGGCGATGCAGATCCTGCTCGCTCAGGTCTGCGAGGATGTCGACGTCGATGTCGTTGCGCTCGAACGCGTCGGCATATTGCGGCAGGCCGGCCGCCTCGAGCCATTGCCTGATACCCGGCACGCACGCCTCCCTGCATGCTGCACCGCGGACTTCGGCGAGGCGCCGGCTTGCCCGGCACCTCTCTAGGACATTCGTACGATCAGCTTACCGCAACTGCTGCCGTCGAACAGCCTGTTGAGCGCACGCGGCGCCTGCCGCAGTCCCTCGATGGTGTCTATGCGCACCTGCAGCCTGCCCTGCGCGTGCCAGTCGAGAAGATGCTCGAAGGCCTCCTTCGCCCGTGCGCGATAGTCCGAGTACAGGAAGCCCTGCATGCGGCTCCGTCGCAGGGTCAGGTTGAGAAGGTTGTTCGGCCCCGGCGGCAGGGTGAGCACCCCGGCAATGTCGTTGTAGACGGAGAGCATGCCGCACGCGACCACGCGCGCGCCAACGTTCAGGTTGGCCAGCGCGTCCTCCAGCAGCGGGCCGCCCACGTTGTCGAAGTACACGTCGATCCCCACGGGACACAGTTTGCGCAGGCGGTGAAATACCGGCTCGGTCTTGTAGTCGATCGCCGTGTCGAAGCCCAGCTCCTCGCGAAGCCAGCGGCACTTCTGCGCCGATCCGGCAATGCCCACCACACGGCAGCCGCGCAGCAGGCCGATCTGGCCGACCATCGAGCCCACGGCACCGGCCGCGCTGGACACCACCAGCGTCTCTCCCGCGCGAGGCTGACCGATCTCCAGCAATCCGAAGTAGGCGGCGAGGCCGACGTGCCCGCACAGCGTCATGTGGGTCTGGGGCGTCAGGCGCTCCGCCTGGCGCATGCGCCACAGCGCGTGCCCCTCACCGGAGACGATCGCGTAGTCCTGCCATCCGAGCACCCCCTGCACCACGCACCCTTCGGCATAGGCGGCACATCGCGACGCGACCACCGTGCCCATCGCGATACCGCGCATGACCGTGCCGATCGCCTGCACCGGCACGGTCGTATCGGTGGGCCACATCCACAAACGGTTGCCGGGGTCGACGGACAGGTACTCGCATCGCACCAGCACCTGCCCCGGACCGGGCAGCGGAACCGGCTCCTCGTGCCAGTCGAAGTCCGATTCCCTTGCCATGCCCACCGGCCGCCGTGCAAGACGCCACTGGCGATTCACGGCGTGGGCGAGCGTTGCCCCTGCCACATCGGCCCTTCAGTAGCTGACCTGTCCGGTCCAGTTGAAGGTCGCACCGAAAGGGGAATCCTTGGCCGAGTAGCGAAGTTCTCCCTTGATGGCGGCGAACTTGCCCGTTCCCCCGACCAGCGTCTTCACGCCGTCGGTGGACATGGTGAAGCTGCCGTCCTGATTCACGTTCACCGAATGCGTACCCTGGAAGTAGCCCCAGCTGAAGTCGCCGTTGCGATGCCGGAACTCGAGCAGCCCCTGGTGCCGGCAGCCGCCCGGACCGCAGATGACCTGCGTGGGCGCGGTCTCGATGATGCCGTCGAAGTCGGGATCCGAACTGGTGAAGGTCCAGGTCGCGGTCCACTGCGACATCTCCTCCTGCGGATTCGCCGACTCGTGCCCGACCTGCTTGCCGGCCATGCCGATGAAGATGCCGGTGCCCGTCATCTTCTTGTCCGCGGCGAACGCGAACGAGGCACTGAACGCGCCGGCCAACAGTGCGATGAGCAGGATCCGGGAGGTATGGAACTTCGCGTGACGCGATTGCATGGTGGCTCCTCGTTCGTTGTGTCCACGGCGTTCCGACCCGCGACGGTTGCCGCGGGTCACGCAGCCGCAGATTGGCACTCGCAGCGCTGCCGCGAATATGACGAACGACGCATGCGGGAAGTGAACTGGTTCACATCCGGGCCATTTGCCCCACCATCACCGCTGGCTGGTAGGCTATTGGCTGGCCGCCTCCGATACGGTTCAATCCATGCCCCTCCAGTCTTCCTCCGCCGAACGCCTCGCCGCCTCCATCCCCGACGGCGCCCGCCTCGCCATCCCCAAGACCGCCGCCGGCGTGTCGATGGCCGTCACCCGCGAGCTGGTGCACCGGGCAGCGCGCGACCTGCACCTGATCGGCATTCCCACCAGCGGCCTGCAGGCGGACATCCTCATCGGCGCGGGCTGCGTGTCCCTCATCGAGACGTCCGCAGTATCGCTGGGCGAGTTCGGCACGGGTCCGCGCTTCGCCGCGGCCGTGCGCACCGGCGCGGTGAAGGTACTGGATGCCACCTGCCCGGCGATCTACGCGGCGCTGCAGGCGGGCGTGAAGGGCATTCCCTTCATCCCCCTGCGCGGGCTGATCGGCACCGACGTGCTGACGCAGCGGGCCGACTGGAAGGTGATCGACAATCCCTTCGGCCAGGACGACCCGATCGTGCTGCTGCCGGCGATCCGCCCGGACGTGGCGCTGTTCCATGCCGCCCGCGCAGACCGCAGCGGCAACGTCTACGTCGGGCGCGAGCGCGAGCTGATGATGATGGCGCAGGCGGCGCTACGCACGCTGGTCACGGTGGAGGAAATCGTCGACGAGGATCTGATGGCCGACGACTCCAGCGCGGCGGCCACGATCGCCGCACTGTACGTGGACGAGATCGCCGTCGCGCCGCGTGGTGCGTGGCCGCTGGCCTTCCTCGATCGCTACGCGCTCGATGCAAGAGCGCTTGGCGAGTACGCCGCACTGGCGCGCACCGAGGCGGGTTTCCGCAGCTTCCTCGACAGCTGGCTGGGCAACGAGAAGGGACGAGCGGCATGAGCACCGTTCGGATTGACCCGGGGTCGGGCGAAGCGGCCAGCGCGTGCAGCCAGGCCGAACTGCTGATCAGCGTGGTGGCCGGCCTGCTGGCCGGCTGCCGGCACGTCGCGGTAGGCGAGTCGTCGCCGATCCCCGGTGCCGGCGCCTTTCTCGCCAGCCGCCGGTCGAGTGGCGCACTGCGCGTCAGCGCGCTGGGTTCGCGCACGCACAACATGATGGTCAACGGCAGCGTCGAGCTGTTCGACCTCGCCGCGCAGGGGCGCATCGACGCGTTCTTCCTCGGCGGCGGCCAGATCGACGGCCAGGGAAACATCAACCTGGTCGGCACCGGCCCCTACCCGCGCACCGACGTGCGCTGGCCCGGTTCGTTCGGTTCCAGCTATCTGTACTTCCTCGTGCCGCGCGTGATCCTGTTCCGCGAGGAGCACACGCGTCGCGTGATGGTGCCGAGGGTCGACTTCGTCAGCGCCCCCGGCGTGAGCGCGCCGAATGTCTATCGCACGGGCGGTCCGTACGCCCTGCTGACCGGACTGGGCCTGTTCATGTTCGACAAGACGGAGCAGCGCTTCCGGCTGGGGAGCGTGCACCCGGGTCACACGCTGGAGGAGATCCGTGACGAGACGGGTTTCGAGTTCGACTGCCCGGCACGGGTG
This sequence comes from Burkholderiales bacterium, assembly GCA_020854105.1. Lineage (GTDB taxonomy): Bacteria > Pseudomonadota > Gammaproteobacteria > Burkholderiales > SHXO01 > SHXO01. The sequence goes on from JADZGB010000026.1 coordinate 52,956, forward strand.
GACGTGACCGCAGCGCCCGACGCCTCGACGCTCGCCCTGATTCGCGGGGAGATCAGAAGCGAGATCGCGGAGATCTATCCGAAGTTCGCCGCGGGGCTTGGATCGCGGCTTTCGCCGGAATGACGGATACATCGTCGCCAGCGGATCAACCTGGCGCCACAGTGCGACTTCCGCTCGGATCAAGCCAGGGCTCGCCCCTAGGCAGCTGCCCAGTCAGCCGAGAGCAACGCCGCCTGCTCCAGTACCGTCTCGGTCGCTTTCTCCTGCTTGTCCGGCGGATAGCCGTACTTTCGCAGGATGTGCTTGACCAGCACACGCGGCTGCGCACGGACGTTCTCGCGCAGCGTCCAGTCGATGGTCACGTTGGCGCGCACGGTCTGCACCAGCTCCTGCGCGATGGTGCGCAGCGTCTCGTCCCCGAGCACCTTCACTGCGCTGTCGTTGGTTTCCAGCGCGTCGTAGAAGGCCAGTTCGTCCTCTGACAGCTCGAGCACCTCGCCGCGTGCGTGGGCTTCGCGCATCTCCTTCGCCAGTCCGATCAACTCCTCGATCACCTGCGCCGCCTCGATCGCGCGGTTCTGGTAGCGACGGATCGTCTGCTCCAGCATCTGGGCGAAGGAGCGCGCCTGCACGACGTTCTTGCGCCGGCGGGTCGCCAGTTCACCCTCGAGCAGCTTCTCCAGCAACTCGACTGCGAGGTTGCGCTGAGGCATCCCGCGCACCTCGGCGAGGAACTCCTCGGACAGGATCGAGATGTCCGGCTTCTGCAGTCCCGCCGCAGCGAAGATGTCGATCACCTCCTCGGGCGCCACGGCGCGCGAGATGATCTGCCGCACCGCGTGCTCGATGTCCTCTTCGGGCCGCGTGTCGCCGGGCGCGCGCTTGGCGAGCACGGCCTGGAAGAACGCCACGTCGTCGCGGATGCGCAGCGCCTCGGCGTGCGGCACGGCCAGCGCGAAGGCCTGCGACAGCTCGCGCACCGCGCCCAGCGCACGAGTACGAGCCTGAAGGGGTCGTTCGGGTTGCGGAAGCGCTTGGCAAGCGCCTCGCGCCGCGGCTTGTTGCGGATGTGCGGCTGCCAGTCGGCCGGGTCGGAGGCCGAGCCGGTCATCACCACCTCGAGGGCGCCGTGCTCGTCGTCCGCGCCGTCCCAGTCCGGCCGCAGCTTCACGATCTCGCGATACGGCTCCACGCAGATGCGCCGGCTCATGCAGACGATCATCGCCTTGCCGTCCATCGCATCACACCGCTTCTCGAAGTGCTCGACGACGTCCCGGGCCACCAGTGCGAGCCGCTTGTCGGCGCCGATCACCGCTTCGAGCCGCACCCATCTGGTCTTCAGCCTCTTCTTGCGCTCGACCTCCTCGCCCTCGGTGGCCTCCTCGAAGCCGGCGTCGATCCTGGGCCGTTCGGCCTCGTCGAGCGCCAGCCTGGCCAGGCGGCTCTCGTAGTAGATCGGGACCGTGGCCTTGTCCTGCACGGCGCGCTGGATGTCATACACGCTGATGTAGTCGCCGAACACCGCGCGCGTATTCGCGTCCTGCAGCTCGATCGGCGTGCCGGTGAAGCCGATGAAGGAGGCGTGCGGCAGTGCGTCGCGCATGTGGCGCGCATAGCCGTCGATGAAGTCGTACTGGCTGCGATGTGCCTCGTCGGCGATCACGACAATGTTGCGGCGATCTGACAGCGTGGGGTATCGGTCGCCCTTCTCCTCCGGGAAGAACTTGTGAATGGTGGTGAACACCGCCCCGCCGGCCGCCACGCCCAGCAGCTCGCGCAGCTGCGCGCGGCTCTCTGCCTGTACCGGCGGCTGGCGCAGCAGGTGCGGCAGCGCGCGAAGGTGGCGAACAGCTGATCGTCGAGGTCGTTGCGGTCGGTCAGCACCACCAGCGTCGGGTTGCCCATCGCCGGCTCGCGGATGATGCGGCCGGCGTAGAACGCCATCGTCAGGCTCTTGCCCGAGCCCTGCGTATGCCACACCACGCCCACGCGCCGATCGCCCGGCCTGCCGCCGGGTTTGCGGCCCGCCTCGTAGCGGCCCTCGGGCTGCGCCGCCCTGCCGGCCGCGTGGTGCAGCTCCGCGGCGCGCAGCGTCTCGCCCACCGCCACCTGTACCGCGTGGAACTGGTGGTAGCCGGCCATCTTCTTGACGATGCGCCCGCCGTCATCCTCGAACACGATGAAGTCGCGCAGCAGGTCGAGAAAGCGCCGCGGCGCACACAGGCTCTCGATCACCACCTGCAACTCGGGCACGTGTGCGCCGGCCAGCACGTCCTCCGCGATGGTCCGCCAGGGCTTGAACCACACGCGCCCGGCGTCGAGCGTGCTCACGCGCGCCTCGACTCCGTCCGAGACGGCGAGCAGCGCGTTCGGCGCGAACAGCGCCGGCACCTCGGCCTGGTGGGTCTGCAGCTGCTGGAAAGCGCTCCAGATCGTGGCGTTCCCGGAGGCGGCGTTCTTGAGTTCCAGCACCGCAAGCGGCAGGCCGTTGACGAACGGCATCAGATCCGGGCGCCGCGAGTGCTTGTTTTCGATCACGCCGAACTGGTTCACCGCCAGCCAGTCGTTGCGCGCCGGATCGTCGAAGTCGATCACTCGCGCCCGCGCGCCGCGGATGCTGCCGTCGGCATCGCGGTACTCGACCGTCACGCCGTCCACCAGCAGGCGGTGCAACGCGCGGTTGCGCACGACGAGGTCGGCGCCTTCGGCCCGCGTGAGCTTGCGGAAGGCATCGTCGAGCGCCTCGGCGGGCAGCGCCGAGTTCAGCCGTGCGAGCGCAGCGCGCACACGCCGAGCCAGCACCACCTGCCCGTAGTTGTCGCGCTCGGTCCCGGGTTCGCCGGGGGCGATCTCGGCGCCGTTGCGGATCTGCCAGCCGACACTCTCCAGTCAGGCGAGCGCGGCCGCCTCGACGACGGATTCGCTGAAACCGCTCACGCCGTCGGCTCCGCGAGCATGTTCATCACCAGCCGGATCATCACCTCCTTGTCCCGTGCGGCCGACTCGGCCACCAGCAGCGCGAGTGCGGCCAGGCCCACATCGTTGATCACCGTCTCTCGGTTGCGAACGAGCCGGCGGTTGCGGTTCAGGAAGTCCACGAACAGGAACGAACCGATGCGCTTGTTGCCGTCGGAGAAGGGGTGGTTCTTGATGACGAAGTACAGCAGGTGCGCGGCCTTCGACTCGACGGTGGGATATGCCGGTTCACCGAACACGCTCTGGTCGAGGTTGCCGAGCAAGGCGGCAAGCCCTTCCTCGCGCTCGCGTCCGAACAGGTCGGTGGCCTCGCCGCGCGTCAGCAGCTCGAGCTTGAGGCGCACGATGGCGGCGCGCGCTTCGGCCACTGACGGCAGGACGCCACCGGCCATACCCCTGGGCTCGATCAGCAGGCCTTCGTCGTAGCGCTGCAGGAGCAGGAAGGTCTGCGTGTAGCGGGCGATGACATCGACCAGCCCGCGGCCCTGGTCCGTGCTCAGCGCGTCGCCGGCGGCGGCCTTTCGCACCAGTGCCAAGGCAGCTTCCAGCTCGCGCGCGTTGTGCTCGAAGCGCTGCTGGTTGAGCGTGTAGCCGCGTACCAGGTGCTCGCGCAGTGTTCGCGTAGCCCATTGGCGGAAGCGCACGCCGCGGCGGGAATTGACGCGATAGCCCACCGAGATGATCGCGTCGAGGTTGTAATGCTTTACTTGGCGACGAACGCGGCGTTTCCCTTCCGACTGAACTACCGAGAAATCCTCGGTAGTTGCAGCTTCCTCCAACTCACTGTCGGCAAAGATGTTCTTCAGGTGCAGTCCGACGTTGTCAGTTGAACTGTCGAAGACATCGGCCATCTGCCGCTGGGTCAACCAGACCGTGTCGCGGTCGAGCTTGACCTCCACTCGCACGCCGCCGTCGGGCGCCTCGTAGACGAGGACTTCGCCGCTGGGAGTGTCCGTTCTGCCGGAACTGGTCACTTTCGAGCCCCCTGAAGCTCGGGCACGCCGGTGCTGGCCGGCGTGTCGTCGCCTGCGACGATCCGTCGCACGTCATCGATGGTTTCGTAGACTGCGATCTTGCCGCCGGGTTGGGCCATCAGATCGCCCTCCCGATGAACTTCTCCGCGCCCTTGACCGGCAGCTCGCCGGAGACGAGTTTGGGAAGGAGAGTGTCGCGCAGGGCGGCGAGGGTGCGGGATTCGCGCTCGACCTCGCGCTCGACAAGCCCCTGTTGCGCCAAGCGATCGAGCAGCCGGTAGGCTCGCGGGCCGGTGATCCGGCACAACTCCGCCGCCTCGCGCCGGGTGATCCGCCCGTGCTTGTCGACGTATTGCAGCACCATCTGCTCCTGTTGCACCGGCTCGAATCCGCGCTGGCGAACGTAGCCGGCCTTGTCGCCGAGCAGCCGGTAGGCCGCGGCCGACAGGTGCCAGCTGCGGCCCTTCTTCTGGCCGCGTTCTTCGACGAGCCCGGCTTCGATCAGGCGATGCAGCGCGGCGCGCGTCTGCGCTTCCGGCTTCTGCGCGAGTCGGGCAGCCTCGTCGGTGGCGACGCTGCGCGCCTGCCACAGGGTGTTGAGAATGAGCAGTTCGTCGAGCGCGAGGTCCCGTCCCTGCTGGGCTTCGGTCACCAGCAGGCGCACGAAGTCGAGGTTGGCCGCGCCGCCGGGGATGACGACGCTCACCGTCGCTTCGTTGCTGCGCGCATAGGATGGGGCGGGGCGGCCATTGCGCAGTTGCTCGAAAAAGATGGTGTCGATGCCGCGCGCGGTGCGCTCGACGATGCCTGCCCGCTTGAAGGCGTCGGCCAGCAGCGGGTTGCGCGGGCGCGGCGCGGTGACGAGCAGGTTGTCGAGCCGCACGCCCTCGGGAAAGCCGCCGGGACTGGTGATCTCGATATGGTCGGTCTGCCACTGGAAGTGCACGGCGCCCAGACGCTGGTAGTCACGGTGGATCAACGCGTTGGCCAGCGCCTCGCGCAATGCACGCTCCGGGTAGTCGGGCACGCCCACGCGCAGGAGGCCCACCATCAGTTCCTGCTCGCGATTGCGGGCGCGGATGCGCGCCTCGCACTCTTCCATCACACGCAGGAGCGGCCAGCGGAAGAAGTCGTTGGCCTCCACGTCGAGCCCGCGCAGCACCTGGAAGGCGACTTCGTGGCCGGGCATGTGGCGGCGCAGCGCATCGTCCTTGCCGAAGAGCAGCAGTGCGGCCAGCCGCACGCCGCGCACGTTGCCGTTGGCGTCGACGACGCCGAGTGCCTTGGCCAGTTCCAGATCGGGCAGCTCGAGCAGGGACTCGTCGCTGCGTCCGCGCCGCTCGCGCACGCTGCGCCGGAAGCGCTCGAATTCCAGCGGGTCGAGGTGCTCCCAGCGCGCATCGGCAACGATCTGCGACGACGGGTCGAGCAGTCTGCGGTCGGCCTGCAGGGACTGCACGGCGTAACCGTCCATGGGCAGGCATGCGGGCCTGCCGCCACCGTCCAGCGTGCGGCGCAGAAAGACCCCCTCGCTGGTGGCCACCGGCTGGCGTTGCGCCGGCACTTCGATGACGAGCACTGCGCTGCCGTCGATTGTCGTGCTCTCGACCTGCACGGCGATCGAGGGGCGGGTGCGGTTGGCGATCAGGGCGGCGACTCTGGCCGGGTCAGTCACCTCGCCATGCCAGGGTCGCGCGCCGGTGATGCGGCCATCGTCTTCCACGCCGATGAGCAACCACGCAGACTCGGTCCCGGTCCGGTTGGCGAGGCACACAACGGCCTCGACGAGGTCTCGATCGTTCAGCGGCGCGCGTTCTTCGCCCTTGAACTCGATCGCGAGCGTTTCGCCGCTCGCGACCAGCATGTGCAGGGTCTGCGGAGTCATCGCGTCCGTTCCCAGAACCCGAGCTCCTTCAGATTTGCGGCAATCGCGGCATCGAGCCTCGCTGCCTCGGCCTGTTGCTCGCGCAGCGTCGCAGCAAGCCGCTTCATCTTCTCCTCGAGCGGCTCGCCGTCGTCCTCCTTAGCCTCGGCACCGACGTAGCGGCCGGGGGTGAGCACGTGGCCGTGCTTGCGAACCTCGGCAAGCTCCGCGCTCTTGCAGAAGCCGGGCACGTCGGCGTACTCACCCGCTTCTTTCTCGCCGCGCCAGGCGTGATTCGACTTCTGGCCGTAGATCGAGATGTCGGCCCTGGCTTTTCCGCCGTTGCCGTTCCCCTTGGCGTGCGCGCGGATGAATTCCACCGACTGCACGAACATGCCCGAGGAGCCGCAGCAGGGGTCGTAAACGCGGCCGCGGTAGGGCTCGAGCATCTCGACCAGCAGCTTGACCACGCAGCGCGGCGTGTAGAACTCGCCGCCCTTCTTGCCCTCGGCGCTGGCGAACTGTGAGAGAAAGTATTCGTAGACGCGGCCGAGCACGTCCTTGGCGCGGCTGGCCTCGTCGCCCACCCTGATATTGCTGATCATGTCGATCAACTGGCCGAGGCGCTGCTTGTCGAGCGCGGGGCGGGCGTAGTCCTTGGGCAGCACGCCCTTCAACGCCGGGTTGTCGCACTCGATGCCGGCCATGGCGTCGTCGACGAGCTGACCGATCGTGCTCTGGCGGGCCTGCGTCTTCAGATGCTGCCAGCGTGCCTCGAGCGGCACCCAGAATGCGCCTTGCGCACGGTACTCGTCCGGATCTTCGGGGTCGGCGCCCTGGTCCTTTTCGGCCAGCAACGCGGCATGCTTTTCCTCGAAGGCGTCGAAGATGTACTTCAGGAACAGGAGCCCTAAGCAGACGTGCTTGTACTCGGCGGCATCCATGCTGCCGCGCAGGGCGTCGGCTATCTGCCAGAGCTGGGCTTCGTAGCCGACAGTCGCGGCGGTATCGGCGTTCTTCTTCGCTCCGGGCATATCAACGCTTTACTGAATGGTGTGCAAGTCACAGCGACGAGTTGCCATAGCTGGGAGTTTCGTCGTTCGATTGCGGTCCAGCAGGCGATCTCCATAGCCACGCTGGCCTCGACAGCAATTCCCTCGTCCTGCAACTTCCCTGACGGGATTCTAGGGGAAGTGGCAATGGTTCGTTACCGGGCGGCTATGGCGTCGGAATGACGGAGTGGAGGCTTGCGAGGAATGACGGACAGAAGGCTTGTGCGAATGACGACGAGGTCGTCATTCCGACGGCGGAACCTGCCCCGGAGTGCCTTGATCTTGGGACCGAGACCCAGCGCGACGAAAGGGCAGTTCTACTTCCTGGATCCGGCTTTCGCCTGGATGACGGACGGGAGGTTTCGCCGGGATGACGACAATCCCGTCGCACCGGCGAAAGCCGGTGCCCAGCGATAACGAAAGGGCAGTTCACTTCCTGGATCCCGGTTTTCGCAGGGATGACGGACGGGAGGTTTCGCCCGAATCACGACGGGGAGGCTTTCGCCTGAATGACGCAGCGGAGGCTTCCGCGGGAATGATGAAGGAGAGGCTTTCGCCGGAATGGCCGCAGTGATCAGCGCCGCCCGCCCCGCTCCCTCGCCTCGTTCACCCGCAGCGGCTGGCCATGGAAGTCCTTGCCGTTGAGTCCGTTGATCGCGGCGATCGAATGGGCCCGGCCCGGCATCTCGACGAAGCCGAATCCCTTCGAGGCGCCGGTGAACAGTTCGCGCATCACCTGCGCGGACTTCACCTGCCCGAATGCCTTGAAGGCCTCGAGCAGCTGTTCCTCGGTGACGCTCGGAGCAAGATTGCCGACGAAGATGTTCATGTGAGACTCCTTGTGCAGTAAATCGTTATGCGCATCAGCCGATCAGCCGGCGCGCCGTGGCGAACAGGCTGGCAAAGGTGCCGCGCTTGTTCCCGTCGGGCGCCTGATCGCGCTGCTCCCGGCCGCGCTCGCCACCGGACGAGCGGCTCTGCGCAGCCTGCTGCCGCTTCGGCTCGGCACTGCGTTCACCACCGCGGCGATTGCCGCCGTTGCGATTCGCCGTACCCTGCCCGGCCGAACCGCTCGCGCGCCTGGCGCCGGCGTTGCCCGTTGCGCGCTGCTCGCCCTGACGCTGGCCCGAACGATTGCCGTCGGCATTGCCGCTCGGTGGCCGCTGCCCGCCCGGGCCCGGCCGGCTCTGTTCGCCTTGGCTCCTTTCGCCTTGGCGCTGGCCGCCCGGCGCGGACCGGCGCGGTGTGTTGCCTCGTCCGGACGCCTCGCTGCGCCGGGGCTCGTTGCTGCGCCGGGACTCGTTGGGCCGGGTGGCATCGCCGCGGCGCGGCTGGCCCGAGCGCCCACGGGCCGGACGATCGTCCTGCTCGACCGGCGCTGCAGCACCTCGCGCCGACACTTCGAATCCCGGCTCGATGCGACGCTCGATGCCGCGCTTGATCAGCCGCTCGATCGCCGCCAGCAGGCTGTTCTCGTCGGGACTGACCAGCGAGATCGCCTCGCCCTCCGAACCGGCGCGGCCGGTGCGGCCGATGCGATGCACGTAGTCTTCCGCCACGTGCGACAGGTCGAAGTTCACCACGTGCGGCAATTCCTCGATATCGAGGCCGCGCGCGGCGATGTCGGTGGCGACCAGCACGCGTAGGTCGCCCTTCTTGAAGTCGGCCAGCGTGCGAGTGCGGTGCGACTGGCTCTTGTTGCCGTGGATGGCGTCGGCGCTGATGCCGTCGCGCTCGAGCTGCTGCGCGAGCCGGTTGGCGCCGTGCTTGGTGCGGGTGAACACCAGCACCTGCTTCCACGCGCCGGCGTTGATGAGCTGCGCGAGCAGCTCGCGCTTGCGCGCCTGGTCGACCGGATAGACCACCTGGCTGACCAGCTCGGAGGCGGAATTGCGCGGCGCGACCTCGACCGTCACCGGATCCTGCAGGAAGTCGTGCGCGAGCTCGCGGATCTCCGGCGCGAAGGTGGCGGAGAACAGCAGGTTCTGCCGTTCCTTGGGCAGCAGCGCCAGGATGCGGCGGATGTCGCGGATGAAGCCCATGTCCAGCATGCGATCGGCCTCGTCCAGCACCAGGATCTCGATGCGGCTCAGGTCCACGGTCTTCTGCTGCACGTGATCGAGCAGGCGGCCGGGCGTGGCGACGAGGATCTCGACGCCGCGGCGCAGTGCCTGCACCTGCGGCTGGATGCCGACGCCGCCGAACACGACGGTCGATTGCACGTTCAGGTTTGCGCCGTAGGCCTTCACGCTCTCCTCGACCTGCGCGGCCAGCTCGCGCGTGGGCGTCAGGATCAGGCAGCGCGGCGGACGGCGTCCGTCGGGCGAGCCCTTGGACTTGATCGTGCGCAGGCGCTGCAGCAGCGGCAGCACGAAGCCGGCGGTCTTGCCGGTGCCCGTCTGCGCGGCAGCGAGCAGGTCACGGCCTTCGAGGACCGGAGGAATGGCTTTCAGTTGAATGGGAGTGGGCTGGATATAGCCCTGTGCTTCGACAGCACCGAGCAGCTCGGTCATGAGGCCGAGATCGGCAAAACGCGGATCTATGGTGATCTCCTGGATCGGCCTGCAGGGGGCACGAAGGCCCACGGAACCGGTTCAGGCAGACAAGTAGAGGGAGCGAGTAAGTCGGGGAAGTTCGAGAACGACCGCGATCGGGCGCACTGCAACCGGATGAAGCAGCACGAAGCCCAGCCCGGACTATACACGGGCGGGGAGGAAAAGTCTCCAGGCGTGGCGAAGAGCCTTCTCGGTCGATGCTGGGTCCGGCCCCGGATCGAAGCCGTCCCGTCATTCCGGCGCAAGCCGGATTCCTTCAGCGCTCGTCATGCCGGCGAAGCCGGCATCCAGCCAAACCGATCGGGTCGTTCGCTGCACTTCCGTCGTCCCGCCTTTCGCCGGGACGACGGCTTGGTGTGTCATGCCGCCCGCAAGCGCGAATCTGCATCCCGCACGTCTGCTAGGACAGCGGCAATGGGGCGTGCGGGCCCGATGCCTCCGGCTGCAGCGGCCGCGTCTCCAGGGCCGGTGCAGGCGGCAGACCGGTCGCCTCGAGGATCTCCTCTTCGTTCAGCGTCTCGCGGACCAGGAGCGCCTGCACCAGCGCATCGAGCGCCTCGCGGTGGCGAGCAAGCAGCGCCTTCGCCTCCTCGTGGCAGGAGTTGATGATGCGGCTCGTCTCCGCATCGATCAGGCGCGCGGTCTCCTCGCTGAACGGCTTCTCCCCCTTGTAGCCGGCCGGACCGCGCAGGTACGCATTCTGGCGCGGGGCGAGCTGCACCATGCCCACTGCATCGCTCATGCCCCAGCGCGTGACCATGTTGCGCGCGAGCGTGCTCGCCTGCTCGATGTCGTTCTCGGCGCCGGTGGTGCGCGTGCCGTACACCACCTCCTCCGCGGCCCGTCCACCGAGCATGCCGACGATGCGCGCGCGCAGGTAGGCCTCCGGATAGTTGTAGCGGTCTGTCTGCGGGCGCTGGTAGGTCACCCCGAGGGCCTGTCCGCGCGGCACGATGCTCACGCGGTGCACCGGGTCCGCGCCGGGCATGACGAGCCCCAGAATGGCGTGGCCGCTCTCGTGGTAGGCGATGCGCTCGCGATCGTCCTGGCTGAGCAGCAGGGGTCGCTCGGGTCCGAGGACGATCTTCTCCAGCGCGTCCAGGAAGTCGCGCTCGCGCACCTCACTCTGCTCCCGGCGCGCGGCCAGCAGTGCAGCCTCGTTCACCAGGTTCTTCAGATCGGCGCCGGAGAAGCCTGGTGTGCTGGCGGCAAGCTCGACGAGGTGCACGTCGCTCGCCAGCGGCACCGCACGGGTGTGCACCTGCAGGATCGCTTCGCGCCCGGTTCGGTCGGGCAGGTTGACTACGACCCGCCGGTCGAAGCGTCCCGGACGCAGAAGCGCGCGGTCGAGGACGTCGGGCTGGTTGGTTGCCGCCAGCACGATGATGCCCTCGCGTCCGGTGAATCCGTCCATCTCGGTGAGGATTTGCTGCAGCGTCTGCTCCTGCTCGCTGGCGCCGCCGATGGCCATCTGGCCGCGCGCGCGGCCGACGGCATCGATCTCGTCGATGAAGATGATGGCCGGAGCGTGCTCTCGCGCCTGCTTGAACAGGTCGCGCACGCGCGCCGCGCCCACGCCGACGATCATCTCCACGAACTCGGATGCGCTCATGGAGAAGAACGGCACGCCCGCCTCCCCTGCCACCGCGCGCGCGAGCAGCGTCTTCCCGGTGCCAGGCGCGCCCACGAGCAGCACGCCCTTCGGCGCACTGCCTCCCAGCCGCGTGTACTTGTCCGGTGATTTCAGGAAGTCGACGATCTCCACCAGTTCGTTCTCGGCCTCGTCGATTCCCGCCACGTCGTCGAAGGTCACGCGCGCCGCGGTGGCCGCGTCGTAGCGGACCGCCTTGCTCTTGCCGATCCCCATGAGGCCGCCGAAGCCGCCCAGGCCACCCTGCTGCGACGCGCGGCGGTACAGCCAGACGTAGAACACGATGATCAGCAGGGCGGGACCGAAGCCGAAGAGCAGCGTGGCCCAGGGACTGCCCTGCCGGATCGGCTCGGCGCTGATCTCCACGTCGTGATCGATCAGAAAACCCTCCAGTCCCTCGTCGACGAAGGCCGGCAACTCGGTGGTGAAGGTGTCGACACTGCGTGGCTGCGCAGGCTTCTGCTGGCGTGAAGTATCGCCGGATGCGGTGGCAGGAGGCCAGGAGATGGCGACGCGAAATCGGCCTTCGATGCTGGTGCCACGGCCGTAGATCGCCGACACGTTGCGCTTGGCGACCTCCTCCTTGAAGGCGGTGTACGGGATCGTGGCCGGCTCGTCCGGGCCGGGAAACAGCGCGCGCACCAGCAGATAGTTGAGGAACAGGATGACCGCGAACACCAGCCACGAGCGGCGCGGCGGCAGTTGCGCGGACGAACCGTTCTTCGACTCGGCCTGCTGAGGTGCAGGTGGCTTGTTGCCTGTCATGCGTTCCCCCTCTCCCGTTTGCCGGGCGGCCGGCACCCCAATATCAGGGTATCTATATCAGGGCGCGCCCCACCATGGATTCGAGCACGCGCAGGGGCGCACGCTCGGGATGGCGCAATGCGGCCACCGGCAGCATCCAGGTCTGCTCCATCATCATCGCCCCGCTCAGCACCGCGTGCAGCACCTGGTCGGAGAAAACGATCCAGGTCGATCCGGGCGGAAACTCCACGCGCTGCTGGGGCATGTCGCGCTGATAGTCCAGATCCGCCTTGGTGCGGTCATGCAGTTCGAGCATGAAGTGGTCGAACTGCGAGCGCCGCTTCTTGGTGACGTGCAGCGCGTGCAACAGCGCGGCTTCGCCCGGCCACTGGCGCCGCGCGCGGGGCAGGATGCGCGCGGCCATGTCCCCGAAAGGTTCGCCGACGCGCCACACGCGCGGTCGGCCCTGGGCATTGACGTTGGTGAACACGCGCAGCAGGCGCGCACCCGCGGTCGGATTCGACGGAAATGCATCCGAGTGCAGACGGGTGTCGTCCTTGCGGAAGGACTTGGGCGGCCGGCCCTCGATCTCGAAGGGCCGGAAGCTGGTGTTGCCGAACTGCAGATGCGGCACGTAGCAGGGAAACAGCGCCGAGACCAGCGACTGGGCATTGGAACCGAAGCGCTCGATCATGGCCGCCAGTGCCGCCTGGTCCTCGGCCGATCCCACCGTGCCACGCAGCACCCGCTCGCGGCCGCGCAGGTAGATGTTCTTCGACTTACCGTCTGACCACTGCGTGGAGAGGAAGCGTCGCTCCGCGGCCTGCACGTCGAAGCGCAGGCGCGGCAGATAGAGCACCTTTCCGGCTTCCAGCGCATCGATCGCGGCATCCTGTGCCGCCGTATCGATCGCTGCACTCTGTGCCGCCGTATCGAGCACGGGATTCCAGCTGTCGATGGAAAGCGGTTCGATCAGATCGAGGCTCATGCAGGTCGGGGAAACGAAGCGCCAGCAGCCATTCTAGCGAGCTGCGTGGGTCCCGGCCCCCGGATCAAGGCACTCCGCGGCAGGTTCCGCCGGGACGATGGTCACCTCGTCATGCCGGCGGACACCGGCATCCAGCGCAACAGATCAGGCTACTCGCCACGCCCTCCGCATCCGGACTCCCGGTCGTCCTCTATCCCCGATACCGCGCCTCCGCCAACCCCTTGACTCTCGGGTCCACCGCCAGCAAGGCGCCGGCGAGCGGCTGCCCTGCGAGCTCCTCCTCGGTCAGCCGCTGTTTCGCCGTGGTGATGTACAGCAGATCCAGGTCCGGCCCCACGAACTGACAACTGGTCGGCTGCGTCACCGGCAACTCGATGGTTCGCACGACCGTCCCGTCGGGCGCGATGCGCACCAGCCGTCCGCCGCCGTAGTAGGCGCACCAGACGAACCCTTCGGCATCGACGGTGGCGCCGTCCGGTATCCAGGGCGGTGCCACGCGGTGGAATTCGCGTGGCGCGCCGAGGTCGCCGGTGGCCGGGTCGACCGGATAGGCATGGATCAGGTGTGCGCGCGAATCGGCGAAGTACATCGTCGTCCCGTCCGGACTCCAGCACAGGCTGTTGGGAGTGCGTATGCCATGCACCTGGACCACGCAGCCGCGCTGCGGATCGACGCGATACAGACTGCCGCACGGGGTGCGGGACCGGTCGTCCATGGTGCCGGCCCAGAAGCGGCCCTGGCGGTCGCACTTGCCGTCGTTGAAGCGGCGATCCGGCTCGTGCGCCTCGGGCGAGGCGATCACCTCCAGTGCGCCGGTGATGGTGTCGAACAGCGCGATCGACGACTGCATTGCCAGGATCAGGCCGCCGCCTTCCCGTACCGCGAGCGAGCCGACCATCTCGGGAAGTGTCCAGTCGTGCTGCGCGCCGGTGCGCCAGTCGCGGCGGCGCACCAGGCGGCTGCGGATATCGACCCAGTAGAACGCCTGCTCGCGCGCATCCCAGATGGGTCCCTCCCCCAGGATGTCGATCGTCGCGCCGACGCGCGCAATGTCCGTCATGTCATCCTCATCGTTCTTCGGGGCTCAGTATACCGAGGCATCGTGGAAGCAGCGGTGGGCCAATAGCCGATCCACGAGCCACTGCGTGGGCCGTTCGCCAAGCCCCGGATCAAAGCATTCCGGGGCAGGCTTTCACCCGCCGGGACGACGGCGGCTCCGTCAGCCTCGCGCCTTCTCCGCCAGCACCTCGCGGTATACGGCGAGGTTGCCCTCGACCATGCTGTCGGGCGAGAACTCCTTGGCCACCAGGTCGCGCCCGGCGTCGCCGAGCCGGCGCGCGAGTCCGGGATCGCGCAGCACCCGGGCGATGGCACCGCGCAATGCATCCACGTCTCCAGGCGGCACCAGCAAGCCGTTGACGCCGTCGCGCACGGCCTCGGGAATGCCGCCGGCACGGCAGGCGACGATCGGCACGCCTGCGGCCGAGGCCTGCAGCAGCGACACGCCGAGGCCTTCGCGATACGCCGGGTGAACGAGAAGGTCCAGGCACGGCAGGATGCGCGCCAGATCGGTGCGAAAGCCGGCGAGCCGCACCCGGTCCTGCAGCCCTGCGGAGCGGATCGCGCTGCGCAGCTTCGCATCCAGCGGCCCCTTGCCGAAGAACAGCACGTGGACGTCGGCAAACTCGGCGAGCAGCAGCGGCAATGCCTCGAGCAGGAGCAGATGGCCCTTGCGCTCGATCAGCTGCGCGACGACGGCGAGCGCACGGCTCTCCCCGGGCAGCTCGAACTGTGCGCGGAACCAGGCCCTGTCCGGCGCTCCTTCGTAGGGGCGCGCGTCCACGACGCTGCGCACCACGCGCAGGCGCGCCGGTGACAGCCCCTCGCCGAGCTTGACCTGGGCGATTCCGTCGGAGATGGCGATCACCCGGTCGTGCAGCCGATACTTGAGTTGCACGGACCACGGCAACTCCGGGTTGTCCTGCCGGCGCGAGTACACGACCGGCAGTCGGGCGAGGCGCGCCGCGATCCCGCCCATGACGTCGGCGCCGATCCGGCTGTGCAGATGCACGATGTCCGGCCGCACGTGCCGCATCAGGCGATACAGGCGCAGTGCCATCAGCACGTCCAGATCGCCCCACATCGGCATCTCCTGAACCCGCGCGAACGGTGCTGCTGCACGTGCGAGCGCACAGCCGCGCGGACACGCCAGCACGTTGTGCACGCCGCGCGCGTGCAGTCCCTCGAGGAGGTAGAGCACCTGCTGTGCGCCGCCGTACAGGTTGCGCCCGGCTTCGACGTGCAGGACTTTCATGCGCCGGCCTGCGCCACAGGCAGAGGCGATCGGAGGTTCGGTTCGCGGGTCATGAGGCCCGCAAGCCTACCACTGCTGCCATGCGTTCACGGCGCGCTGCCGCCACCGCCGGGACGATACGGCGGTGGTATCCCCAGCATCCTGACCACTTCATCGGGTGCCGGGGCGCCCGGCCCGCCCTTGCGCGGCATGCTCTGGACGAAGGGCAGCAGCTGCAGCTTGGCGATGTTCCAGACCCGGCGCAGCTCCACGATCGGGTGAGAGTGTTCGTCCACGCGCAGATCGACGAGCGGATAGGCCTCGGTGTCGCAGACCTCGAGCGAGGCCGACTGCCTGCCGCGCTTGTCGCCGCCGGCGGCCTCACCAGCCTCCATGGCGAGCAGCAGGCGCTCGGCCAGCTCGAGCGACTCGCTGGCGCGCATCGCGGCAGCCATCGCCTGGATCGTCGCAGCGCTCACCAGCATGTTGCCCTGGACCGCGAAGCCGGGTTCGACGATGTGCCCGAACCAGTCGGTGCAGGCCATGCCCGACCACGCTGCGCTGCGCCCCTGCGCATCGACCAGGCCGACCTGGCGCAGCTGGCGCCCCTCGTCCGCGTCCATCACCCGAGCGAGCGCCTCCGTCGCCGAGGCACCCTGCTCCATGCACTTCAACGCGTCCAGCGCGAGGCAGGGATTGATCCAGGCCTGCGTGGATACCGCGCCCACGCGGGCACGCACGAAGGGGCACATCGAACCGACTGCGGGCACTGCCGTGGCCACCGCCACGCCCAGCTGGCCAGTACGCGCACAGCGCGCGACAACCGAAAACGTCATACGCTCGGATGCTCCTGTCCTGCACATCGATGGCGGTGCTGCCGCGCGCCGGAGCGGCGAGGCGCGTCGATGCGTGCAGGCCGGATGGTGTGCGGCACAGCCTCCAGTGCTGCGCCCTCCCCGCCCGCAGGCGCACCGTGCCTGAACACGTGCGGACTATAATCGGCCGCTCACCCAGGACTGACCCAGGAGGAGAAGAACCATGATCGACCTGTATCTGGCCGGCACCGCGAACGGCCTTCGCGCCGCCGTCGCGATGGCCGAATGCGGACTGGAGTTCCGTGCACACAAGATCGATCTGACCCAGGGGCAGCAGCGCACGCCGGAGTTCCTGGGGATGAATCCTGCCGGGCAGATCCCGGTCATGATCGATCACGATACACCGGGCGGCAGGATCACGCTGGCTCAATCGGGAGCGATCATACTGTACGCCGCGGAGAAGTCCGGCCGGTTTCTTCCCCAGGATCCCGTGCGCCGGGCCGCCGCACTGCAATGGTTCATGCTGGGCGCAACCGATATCGCCGCGGCGAGCGGTGCGATCTTCCAGCTCGAGATGGTGGTGCAGGAGAAGAGCGAGGCAATCACCCAGCACTTTCGCAAGCGGCTGCTGCGATTCTTCGGCCTGTGTGATGCGCAACTGGCGACGGGGCATGAGTACTTCGCCGACGAGGCCTCCGTCGCCGACTTCATGATCTATCCCAACTATTTCGCGCGCAAGGCACTGATCGACGAGGCCGGCGGATTGACCAGCCTGCACGCCTGGGGTGCGCGCATGGCCGCGCGCGCCGGCGTGCAGAAAGGCATGAATCCGTTCGGGTGAACGTAGCGTCCATGCCGGTGGCCAACATCATGCCGAGGGCCTTTCCCTCATGTCAGGGGCCTCCCCGTCATGCCCGCACCTTCGCGTCATATCCGCATCTTCCCGTCATTCCGGCGAAAGCCGGAATCCAAGGGTGGCGTGAGACCTGGTCTGCCTTGCTCGGCTCCGGCTTCCGCCGGGGCGACGGATTCGGCACCGGTCAGACGCGCGCGAGCATCCGCTGCACCGCCTCGGGCGTCGGCAGGGGCGCAACGGCACCATAGCCGGTTGTCGTGAGGGCCGCCGCGGCATTGGCATAGCGCAGCGCCTGCCAGAAATCGTCGCCCGAGCAAAGCCGTGCCATGAGCGACCCGGCGAAGCAGTCGCCGGCCCCGGTGGCATCCACCGCGTCCACCCGATGCGCTGCGATCCGTTCCCGGCGCTCGCCCTCGCAGCCGATCACGCCATCCTTGCCGAGCTTGAGTGCCACCCGGCGCGCACCGTTGCGCCGGCACCAGTCGAGAATGGAATCGGCGTCGGTGTGCGCGCACAGGACTGCCGCCTCGTCGTTGCCGAGCAGGAACAGGTCGCTCATCGCCATGGCGGCACTGATCACTGCACGGGCCCGGGGTGCGGGCCACAGCCGCAGCCGCAGATTGGCGTCGTACACCACCTGCACGCCCGCTTCGCGCGCCGCCTGCATCGCGGCGAACGCGGCATCGCATGCCCCCGGGCTGATGGCCTGGGTGATGCCGGACGTGTGGAAGTAGCGCGCCGCACGGACACGGGCCAGAGGCACGTTCTCCGGAGACAGGCGGCTCGCCGCCGATCCGGCGCGCAGGTAGCTGAACACGTGGCCCTGCGGCCCGTGCGTGACGAAGTACACGCCGGTGTGTGCCGTGGCATCGATCTCGACGCCCGAGATGTCCAGTCCTTCGCTGCGCCACAGGCGCAGCAGATCCTCGCCGAAGGCGTCCGCGCCGATGCGCGTCAGGTAGCCGACTCGCGCACCCTGGCGCGCGGCGGCTATGGCGCAATTCATCGTATCCCCGCCGAAGCCCTGCAACCAGTAGCCGGGCCGGTCGGGCAAGGCGCTGAACTCGTACAGCGGCTCGCCCAGCGACAGGATGTCGGGTGCGACGGTGCCGGGTGTGCTCACGCGAGGCTTGCCGCGAGGTCGACGAAGGCGCGGGCGTGGCGCACCACCGCGCCATCGTCGCGCACCGCGAGCGCACTCTGGTCGATGACGTTGTTGCCCACACCGACGAAGGCGGCGCCGGCCTTGACGTAGTCGGCCATGTTCGCGAGCGAGACGCCGCCCGTGGGGCACAGTGGAATATCGGGAAAGACCGCGTGCATGGCGGCGAGGTGGGACGGTCCTCCGCTGGAGGCGGGAAACACCTTCACGGCGGCGGCACCGCCCAGCCAGGCGGCGCGTACCTCGCTCGGGGTGAAGCCGCCGATCAGCGCAGCGCGGCCATGCGCCCGCGCGAGTTCGGCCAGGCCCTCGACCAGGCAGGGCGAGACCAGGTAGTCGGCGCCGGCAGCGATGCAGGCGCGGGCGCTGTCCAGATCGAGCACGGTACCCGCGCCGACGAGGAAATCCGGGTCCGTCCGCTGCCGCAGATCCGCGACGAGCTCGAGCGCACCGGGCGTGGTGAGAGTCAGTTCGATGGTGCGGAAGCCGGCCTCGATCAGCAGATCGAGCGCGCGCGCGGCGGTCTCGCGTTGCGCCAGGCGCAATACCGGAATCACGCGCGCGGCGCGCAGGCGCTGCAGCAGATCCGATTCGCGGCCGGAAGCCGAAGCACTCATGCTCATGCACGAAGGCTAGCACGAAAAAAAAGAGGGCCAGCGGCCCTCTTTTTCGACCCCTGCGGCGAGCGCGTACTACTGGATCTTCGCCTGGGTGCGGCGGATGGACGCCTCGAGTTCGACGCGGCGGTCCTTCTGGAGGCAGGTGATCAGCTGGCTGTGCGCCATGTTCTCGCACTCGCCCTCGGCGACCACCGAATTGCGCTCGCCACGCCCCTCGACCTTCAGCTTGTTGAGCGGAATGCCCTGGTCGACCAGATAGCGCGCCACGGCCCACGCGCGCCGATCGGACAGCTGCTGGTTGTATTCGGGCGCACCCAGACGGTCGGTGTAGCCGATGATGTCCAGGCGATCCCACTCGGCTTCGTGCAGGCGCATCGCCAGTTCGTCCAGCACCACCCTCACTTCGTCGCGCAGCACTGCCTTGTCGAAGTCGAACTGGCCCTCCTCGTCCACGCCCACCGACAACGGCAGCATGCCGCCCAGGGTCTGCGCGCTCACTTCCTCTTCCACGCGCACGTTCTTGCCCGGCGCCTCGATCATGCCCACGGCTTCGGCATCCGGACCGCCGGCTGCGGATCCGTCCGCACCTGCGCCCGATCCGTCTGCGCCGCCGGCACCACCGGCCGCGCCGCCGGCATCACCGACCGTGCCGTCGGCCGCGGTCGCGCCGCCGGTCGTGCCAGCACCATCTGCCGTGCCGTCGACTGCGCCCTCGCCGCCCGCCGCGCCACCGCCACCGGCAATGCCGTCCGCTCCGTTCGCGCCGCCGGCCGCGCCAGCGCCACCGGCCGTTCCATCGGCCCCGGTCGCGCCACCGGCACCCGCACCGGCGTCGCCGGCGGCTCCACCGGCAGCACCACCCGCGCCATTCCCGCTGGTTAGGTCGCTCGCAGCACCGTCCGCGCCGTGCCTCCCATCCGCAGTCGAGCCGCTCGCGCCGTCCGCGCCCGAAGCGCCATCCGCGCCGCCGGCAGCCGCGCCGCCTGCACCGCCCGCGCCATTCACTGCGCCTGCGCCATCGGTTCCGATCGCTCCGGCACCCGCCGAACCGCTGTCGTCGCTCGCGCCGTCTGCGCCGCTCGCGAATGCGTCGTCCGCGCCACCCGTCCCACCTTCGCCACCGGCTGTCGCGTCGCCGGCATCTCCTCCGGCACCCGCTCCGCTGGCGCTGCCATCGCCGGTACCGCCGGCTCCGCCCGCACCCGCCTGTGCACCGGCTCCGCCCGTCGCACCGCCCGCACTTGCAGCCCCCGCGCCGTCCGCGGCTCCGGCGCCCCCGGCGCCCGCCCCCTGTCCTGCCGTGGAGCCCGAGGCACCACCGGCACCAGCACCTGCTCCCGCCTGAGCGCCGGAGGACATGGAGGAATCACTGCCCGCCGCCGGGCTACGCCAGCTGCTGGCGCAACCACCAAGCGCGGCCGCCATCAGCAGCGCGAGCGAGGCCGATGCGAGGCGTTTCGGGCACGAACCGGAGAAGGAGGGTCGAGTCATGGCAGAGCTACTCCTGAGAAGCTGGCGCTTGAACGCCGAGATGGACCGCTATCGGCTGTCCGCATACAGCCTTGAATGATGATCGCCTGAATGAATATCGCCCGAACGAGATCGCCCGAACGAGATCGCCCGAAGGAGATTGCACGGTGCCGCCGGCATCGCGGAACGGCCGGAGAACGCGGTGCCGCCCGGACCGCGCCTGGCAGCGGGAAAGACGTGCGGCACGCAGACCGCGCCGCGCAGTGAACGTCGCAATCATTCCTCGTCGCGCGAGCGCGAGTCTACCGCGCCCGCACTGCAAATCTCAACCTTCACGCAGCGATTCGCGGCCGCACGCCCGCATCGCGTGGTCACCGCGCAACGCTCCTACTCGCGTACCAGCCCGCGGGATCCACGTTGCACAACACCCTTTCGTTTTTCGCTGGGTCCCGGCCTCCGGATCAAGGCACTCCGGGGCAGGTTCCGCCGGGACCACGGCGCTTCGTGTCTTGCTGAGGCCGGCGTTCGCCGGGACGACGGCGCTTCGTTGCTCGACGATCATCTCGTGTCGGCGATTGCGTGTGCTGCGCGGCGTCCGCGATGCAGATTGTCGAGAGAGGCGAAGTATACTGGCAGCGCTTCATCGCGCCGCGCATTTCGCGCACAGTTCACCGGGCGCGCGCCTCGCAATCTGCTCGTCCAGATGTCGCTGCCATGCAACGCAGCCGCTGCGCCACTGTGCGCGGGAACCAGCGCCTCGGCTGTGCGGACCAACCGCATCACTTCTACAAGGATGACCTGGCGATGATCAGCAGAAGACGCTTCCTCCTCACCTCGTCGGTCGCTCTGGTCGCCGGCGCATGGTTGACGCCTGCAGCCGACGCTGCCGTCACGCTCAAGACGTCGAAGACGCAGTCCTATCTGGTCAAGCTCGTCATCCTTACCGACCGGCTCGATTTTCCGTGGGGCATGGCATTCATGCCCGACGGCAGCATGCTCGTCACCGAGCGTCCGGGACGGCTGCGTGTGGTCTATCCGGATGGAGGCATCCAGCGCGAAGCGCTGAAGGGATTGCCGCCCATCGTCGAAGTGGGTCAGGGCGGACTGATGGACGTCGCCCTGCATCCGCACTTCGCCGACAACGGTCTGGTGTATCTGTCATATGCCGCGCAGGGAGAAGGCGGCGTGGGCACCGAGGTGCTGCGCGGCCGCTTCGCCAGGGATCGTCTGGACGACGTGAAGGTGATCTTCCGCATGCAGCCCAAGTCGCGCAGCGGCGTGCACTTCGGCTCGCGCCTCGCATTCGATCGCGACGGCCGCCTGTTCGTCACCCTCGGCGACCGCGGCGCCAAGGACCGTGCACAAAGGCTCGACGACGACGCCGGTTCCATCGTCCGCATCAGTGACGACGGCAGCATTCCTCCGGACAACCCGTTCGTGGGCCGCGCCGGCGTGCGTCCCGAGATCTACGCCTATGGCAACCGCAACGTCCAGGGCGCGGCCATCCATCCCGGCAGCGGCGCGCTCTGGATCCACGAGCACGGGCCGCAGGGCGGGGACGAGCTGAACGTCGTGCGCGCGGGCGCCAACTACGGCTGGCCCCTGGTGTCCTACGGCGTGAACTACGGCGTGGGCACGCGCATCGGGGAAGGCACGCAGAAGCCGGGCACCGAGCAGCCGCTTCACGTGTGGGTGCCGTCCATCGCACCCTCGGGAATGGCGTTCTACACCGGCGACCGATTCCCGAAATGGAAGGACAACCTGCTGGTCGGCGGCTTGCGCAGCCGGGCGCTGGTGCGCCTGGTCCTGGAGGACGAGCGCGTGGTCTCGGAGGAGCGCATGCTCGTCAACGACCTGGGGCGCATCCGCGACGTGCGGGTCGGGCCGGATGGCCTGGTCTATCTGCTCGTGGACTCGAACCACGGACTGCTGGTGCGCGTGGAGCCAGCGGAACAGTAACCGGCGCAGCAGTGGCCAGCGGAACGGCGACCGGCGCAGCAGCAGCCGGCATCGACCTTGCATGGGACCGCGCCCGGTACACTACAATCCCGGCCACATGAAACGTCTCCTGTTGCTGCCGGCAGCCCTGCTTCATTCGGTACACGCGTGGGCGGCACCCGCGTCCGTGATGTCGGAGCCGGTCGTGATCGTGGCCGACACGACCGATGCAACGCCTGCCGTGCCGCCACCCGCACCATTGGGCGAAGTGCCCCCGGCGAGCGCCACGAGCGCGCCACGAGCCGACGAAGGCCCCGGCGTGATGCACGAAGTCGTCCTGCAGGCCCTCGCCCTGCTCGGCACTCCCTACCGCTGGGCCGGACAGTCACCCAGCGGCGGATTCGACTGCAGCGGCCTGGTGAGCCACGTGGTGCAGCAGGCGCTGGGCATTGCACTGCCGCGCAGCGCTGCAGCAATGAGCCGGATCGGTGCCGCCATCGAGCGCTCCGCGCTGCACGCAGGCGATCTGCTGTTCTTCGTCACCCGCAGGACCGGCGTATCGCACGTCGGCATCTATATCGGCGACGGGCGCTTCGTGCACGCCACCCGCAGCGGGGGCGAAGTGCGCGTCTCGGCACTCGGCGAGCGCTACTGGTCGACGCGCTACGCAGGTGCCCGGCGCATCGCCGGCGACTGACCGGCCCGGCTCAGGTGACCGGATCGCGGCTCATGCTGATCCAGGATGTCAGGATCACGAAGATCACCGACGCAGATACGCAACTGCCGCTGTAGCAGCACGCGGCCGCATAGGTCAGCTGCAGCGGGTGCTCGAACAGCACGCCCAGACCGTAGCCCGCCCCGCACACGAAGCACCAGCGACGCAGATACGTGAGCAGATGATGTCGCCGCTCCCGGTTGATGCGCCAGGCCGCGGCCCGCTCCATCAGCGATCCACGCGTGACGTCGTGGAACAGCCAGCCGAAGAAGAAATAGCGGTACAGCAGACGTGCGAGCGGCTCGATCGGCTGCACTGCCGACGCGTGATTCTGGTTCATCGGAGGTTCTTCCTCGCTTCGCTGCGTAGCTAACGTGCCGGGAGATTGTTGCCGGCCCGGATAATCCAGCCGCCGGAACGGATGCCGCGCCGGAACGTCGAGCAAGCAGCCAGCCCGATCACGCACTACTGCGCCGCCGGGCCTTGCTCGATCGCACGCACGCCGGCACTGCAGACATCCTTGCCGTCGCGCGGCAGCCTGCCCTGCACCAGTTTCTGTATCGGGACGACGAAGATGGAGGTTAGCAGCCTGAGCGTCGTTTCGGCGACACCCCCGGGTGCCACGCCGATCTCGGGATCGCTCAGCGTGCCGGTCGCCGAGATCGGCGTGGCGAGGCTGAAGAACTGCGCCGACTTTGCCTTGGGCGAGAGCCGGAAATCCAGACGCTCGCTGTCGAAATCCACCTTGCCCTCGCCGATCACGCGCATCCGGCTGGTATCGATGAGCAGCGCCTCCTGGGTGAGCTTGCCATCGCGCAGATCGAAGCGGCCGATTGCGCAGTTGACCCTGGACTCCTTGGATGGATCCACGGCGGGAACGAGTGCCATGAACAGATTGACCGCCCAAAGGTCGAAGATGCCCGCGCGCATGTTGCGCGGCCACACGGCCACGTCGATGCGACCGTCGCTGTGCGCCATGACGGCATCGAGCGTGGGCGCACGTCCGCTGATATCCAGATGCAGGCTGACCAGTCCCTCGAAGTCGGTGCCCGGCTTGACGCGCCGCGCAAGGATGCCGTAGTCGAAGCGGTCGGCGGCGATCTGCATGCTCACCGCGACGTCGCGCCCGGTCGGTTCATAGGTCGCGGCGAATCGCGCCGAGCCGCCGGGAACCTCCACCTGTGCCGGTCCGAACTCGAGGCGTCCCTGTGCAAGCTGCGCGTGCAGGGCGCCGCTGCCCAGCCGGTCGCTGCCCGACAGGACCTCGTCGACACGCACGTCCAGGTAGGCATCCATGCGGCGCAACGTCTCCGGACTGAGCAGGCGCTGGCCCTCGGCGGCGGCTTCCTTCGCCCGCGCGCGCATCTGCTCCACGTCCATCGTGCTGTCGTTCTGCTGCGCGCCGGACGCCTTCCGCTCGAAGGGCGACCACGTCCCGAACTGGAAGTCGTCCAACTGCACGCGGGGCGCCGCGAGCTTGACGTCGACGCGCGGGCGCTGTGCTGCGCTGACATAACTGCCCTGTCCCACCAGGCGACTGTCGCCCACGCGTAGCGCCAGATCCGGCACTTCGTAGCCGCGCGCGGAGGCGACGAAGCGCCCGCTCAGCGACCACGGTCCCCAGGGCGGCAATTCCACGCGCGCGAGCCGGTTCATCGAATCCAGGCGCTCGCCCTGGATCCTCAATCCCAGCTCGCCCTCGGCCTGCGTGATGGGCACCTTCACCCGCCCGTCGAGCTGCAGGATGGCGCCCGCGGCCTGCGCACGCAGCGCGAACGGCACCTTGTCCTCGCCCGCGAGGAAGCTCAGTGCAGTACCTGTCGTCACGCCGATGGCGACCGGCGTCTCGTCGATCATGCCGTGGAGGTCCACGCGCATGGGCTGTCCCGGCTCGGCCAGTGCACGGCCGTTGTCGACGTCCACCTTGACCAGGGGCTTGCCGGCCGGGTCGGTGAGAACCAGGCTGCCGTCCTCCAGGTTCGCATCCAGCTCCGACTTCGCGAGCATCTCGCCGAGGCGGCTGCCGCGCCCGATGAGCTGCAGGCGCAGGGAATCCACCTGCGCCTGGATGCCCTTGGCGACGTTGAGCCGGCGCAGCAGCTCGCCCACGTCGACCGCATTGGCCGCCACCCACAACGAGGCCTGCGGCACGCTGCCGCGCAGGTCCAGCGCAATCGCCCCGGAGAAGGCGGTGCCGGCGATGCGCGCGGAGAACGGCGAGGGCTCCATCCTGCCCTGGCGGATGCGGCCGTCGAACGCGACATCGGTGGTGTGCGCGGGCTTCATCGCCACGTGCTCGACGCGCACCGCCACGTCCGCGTCGCTGAGATCGATGCCCTGCGGGAGAATCGGCAGATCCAGCGTGTTGCGCGGTGCGTCGTCTTTGGGCTCGGGTGGCGAAGGCGGCAGCATGCTGTCCAGTTCGGGCACGTCCAGCCGCTGCACGTCGAGGCGCGCCTGGATCAGCGGGCTGGTGCGCAGGCCGACGCGGGCAAACTCGCCGCTCATGCGCGTGTTGCCGAGGCGGAACCGATAATCGGACAGGCGCCATTCGTCGGCCGTGGCGCGCGCACGGCCCTCGAGCAGCAGCGGCACGTTCGCCTTCGGCGACAGGCCCAGCCAGCGGCCGACATCCCCCGCACGCTCGGCCGCGAGGCGGAAACGCAGCTCGCTGCCGCCATCGGCCTGCGGTGCAGCGAGCGTGCCCTGCATCTGCAGCGTCGCTCCCGTGGCCCGGGCCCTCAGTTCGATGGGCGAGCGCAGCGTGCGCGCGAGCGTCGGCAGGTCGGTTGCGCTGAAGCGTGCGTCGAAGGACTCCTGCAGCAGAGTCCCGCGCGCGCGTCCGCTGAGCGGCTTCGCACTCGGCAGGCGCACCTCGAAGTCGTCGAGCCGGAACTCGACCGGCCGGCCGCCTTCGAGATTGCCGTACGACAGCCTGCCGTCCTCGATGCCCAGTCGCACGTCCACCGTGCGCGTGAGCTGCCCGAGGTTCTCGCCCTGCCCGGCGAGGCGGAACAGGAAGCTGCCCACGTCGCCCTGCACGCCGCGCACGCCGGCAAGCAGTTCGGCCAGTCCGCCCAGTCGGGTCCTGCGCGCCTTCAGCTCCAGCAGGAAGGTGGGCTGCGGCGCGCTGCCATCGACATCCATCACGCCTTCGAGGGGAACCTGGGCGATGGTCGCCTGCACCGGCGCGTGCAGCCTGCCTGCCGCCAGTTCCAGCTTCAGGCGTGCATCACGCACATCCCCGGGCAGCGACAGCCAGCGCGCCACGCTCAAATCGAGATCGGCGTCCATCCGGCTCAGCACGCGCAGGCTGAACGTCTGCTGCTCGAGTTCGCGGTAGGTGTCGAGCAGGCTGCGCGGCGGTTCGTCGTCGGGCGCCGCCTGCATCCCGAGGAAGGGCCGCAGATCGAGCGTGGGAAGGATCAGGGCACCGCTCAGCTTCGGACGCGGGCCGCCGGCGTCGTATCGCAGGTCGCCCTCCAGCGTGGTTCGTCCCATCACCCCGCGCAGCTGCGACAGTTCGATGCGCGGGCCGTCCCAGCGCACACGCGCACTGAGTGCGGTCGCGCCGAGCTCCGGCAGTTCGATCTGCAGCAGGCGCTCCACCTGCGTGAGATCCTCGGTCCCCAGCCCCAGCAGCAGGTCGAGCTGCTCGCCCCGTACATTGCGCGATACCGTGCCCTCCACCTGCAGCGCGGTGCCGAGGAAGTCGAAGCCGAGCCGGACCGGCCAGTTCACCTCGCTGGCGAACAACTCGCTCACCTTGCCGCCCGTGAAAGTCAGCGCGTACGGGAATTTCTTCTCCACGTTGCCGCGCAGGCGCACCGTCACCGGCTGATCGTGCGGCGCGGCTGCCTTCAGTTCCTCCAGCTGGAAGTAGTGGCGCGACCCGGCCGCAGCCGCGAAGTACTCCACCGAGAGATTGCGCAGCGAGACGTCGCGCACGTCGACGTCGACCTCCGATACGCCGGACAGATCCGGCGCGCGCGCTGCGTCTTCGGCGGGAACGCGCCGGGCATCGCGTTCCAGCGCCGCGAAGCGCCAGTTGGCACGGCCATCGGCCGCGAGTTCGAGGTTCACGCGCACGTTCTCCGCGCTCAGCTCGTGCACACGGATCGCCTGCCCGACGAGCGCACCCAGATCGACATGCAGCCGCGCCTCGCCCAGATAGGCGAAATCGGGAGAGGAGAAGCCGGGCGGGTTGGCGATGCGGATGCCGCCGACCTTGATCTGCGGTTGCAGCGACGGCACCAGTTCCAGCGGCCCCTCGAACGTCACGGCTCGACCGAGGCGCCTGGTCGCCGCTTCACCGAGGCGATCGCGCCACGGTCCCGCACTGAGCGTGATCTCGAAGCTCACGATGACGACGGCCGCGACGACGGGCAGCAGCACGATCAGCGCGAGCGCGGCAAGCAGCCAGCGCAGTGCGCGTCCGATCGGGGACGGCAGCTTCAAGGACGGACTCCGGAACGTGGAATCATCGATTGCGCGCGCAGAGGGTTGCGTGTCGAAGGAACGCTCGAATCCGCGCACACGACGACGTGCACGCGTGTCGCGCATTCTACGAGGCCGCGTGCGTGACCATGCGCAGCCTCATGCGCGGACAGGAAGCGGACAGGAAATTGATGCCAACGCGCTCGCAGTTTGGCATGATGGGACATCGAGATTTTTCTCGAGGAGACCTTGATATGAAACGAAAAATTTTTGTTATTTCGATGGCACTGGGGATCGGCGCGGCGGCTGTCGGCACATGGTCGACCCCTGCTCTCGCGGACGTGTTCCGCTGCGTGGCACCGGAAGGTGCGGTGACCTACAGCGACTCGGCGTGCGACGAGAACACGGTCGCATCCGCCAACCTCACCGACGCGGTGCGCACCTGCGACACGGCCGAATGCGAAAGTGCACTGCAGCAATCGCGCGAGCAGTCGATCGCGCGGCTACGTGAGGAGCGCGCGGCGCTGGTGCAGATGCAGGAGATGCGCCTGCGGGCGGAGGCGCACGAACTGGATCGGCAGCTCAAGCTGGCCCAGATCGAGCGCCTGCAGGCCGGTGATCAGGAGCCGGTGGCCGGCGGCGCAGGCGTGTGGTGGCCGGCCTACCCGCTGTACCCGGTGGCCGATGGCGGTGCGCGGCCCTGCCGCGGCGCCCACTGTGCCGGGAAGCCGGGCGGCGGTGGCGGGCCCAAGCCCTACCCGCGCCCGCACAAGCGGGGCGGGGTAAGCTTCCGCTAGCCTGCGGGCAACCGGATCCCGCTGGCCAACCGAATCCGACGGCCAACGAGACGAAGCGTTCCGGTTGTAAGCTCCATCCGCGGTATCTGCACCTGGCGCCGATACCGCGGCCTTCCTCCCGTCGCTCGGGAGCGGTCCTTGCGGCCCTCCCGCTTCGACCCTGCATCCAGCTCGCCGAACGTGATCGAGACCCATCTGCCCCACAAGGAACTGTCCGCAGGACTGATCGTGGTCCACCACGATGGCGCACGCCTGCGCATGCTGTGTCTGCGCCATTTCGACACCTGGGACTTCCCGAAGGCAGCGGTTGCCGACGAGAGTGATGCCCTGGACACCGCGACTGCGCAGACGCGCGAGGCCACCGGGCTCGAGACCCTGGAGTTTCCGTGGGGCGAGGAGTATCGCGACACGATCGCCTTCGATGACGGAAGGGTGTCGCGCTACTACTTGGCGGAGAGCCCGGACGCCCACATCGAGCTGCGTGTGCCGGCCGGCGCCGAAGCCCAGGAGGACAACGGTTTCGCCTGGGTGACCTTCGACGAGGCCGAGGACATCCTCCCGCCCCGGCTGGCACTGGTGCTGGAGTGGGCGCTGCGGCGCGTCAGCACGCCCCGGCAACCCCGCTAAAGTCAGGAAAATACCGAGTCGATCAGCAGACAACCGGTCATGACTGCCACCCATATCGCAAGCCGCGCACTGCATCGCCTGGCCGAACTGGGCCTGCCGTCGAGACATTGATCGCGCGCGCGGATGGCGCGATGTACGCCGCCAAGGCCGCCGGACGCGCTCGGGTGGCGATTGCGCCGGCCCGCGGTGAATTGCCCGCCGTCACGGCGGCGCACCGCCGGTAACGCTACTCCGGAACCACCCAGCGCACCTCGGTGCCGCCCGTGCGCTCCTCTGAAAGCGTGCGCCACAGCCAGGGGAGCATCTTCCTCGCCTCGTCCTCGAGGCCATACGGGGGATTGACCAGCAGCAGCCCGCAACCACGCAGGCTCTCGTTCCAGCCCTCGGGCAGCACGGACAGCTCCAGCTTCAGAATCCTGCGGATTCCCGTCGCCACGACGCCGCGCTCGAATGCGTGCATGGCGGTACCGTCCATGAGCGGGTACCACAGGGCGTACACGCCGCTCGCCCAGCGGCGATGCGCGGTGGCCAGTGCATCGGTCAGGCGCGCGAACTCGCGCGCGCGGTCGAACGAGGAGTCGATCAGGACCAGTCCGCGCCGCTCCTTCGGCGGCAGGAAGGCCTTGAGCGCCTGATAGCCGTCCATCAGGTGCACGTGCACCTGGCGATCGCCATCGAAGAGCTTGCCCAGTGCGTTGGCATCGTCGCGGTTGAGCTCGGTGAGCTCGGCGCGATCGCCGGGGCGCAGGAACGCGCGCGCGATGCGCGGCGAACCCGGGTACCAGCGCAGGCGCCCGCCGGCGTTCTCGGCGCGCACGCACGCCATGTACGGCTCGAGCGGGCCTGGAATGTCGGTACGCTCCCACAGCCGTGCGATCCCGTCGCGGTGTTCGGCGAGCTTCTGCGCCCACTCGTGGTTCAGGTCGTAGCGTCCGATGCCGGCGTGCGTATCGAGATAGAAGAACGGCTTGTCCTTCTTGCCCAGCGCGATCAGCAGCCGTGTCAGCAGCGCGTGCTTGAACACGTCTGCGAAGTTTCCCGCGTGGAACAGATGGCGATAGGCGAGCATGGGATGGCTGGGAAAGTAAGCGGCCGCGCGGAAGGTCGCGACCGCCTGCAGGGTCAGAGCCGGTCGTACTTGGTGGAATGTCCGCGTGCCTTGTCCACCGGATACTTGCGCGCATTGAGTTCGAGCTTGCGCTGCGCCGCCTGCAGCGGATCGATGTCGAGCCGGTCGCACAGACGCAGCAGGAACAGAAGCACGTCGGCGACTTCCAGTTCGACCTCGGCGCGGGTGCGCGGATCCAGGGACTGCGCCTGCTCCGGGCTCAGCCACTGGAAATGCTCCATCAGTTCCCCGGCCTCGACCACCATGGCCATCGCCAGGTTCTTCGGGTTGTGGAACTGATCCCAGTCCCGCTCGGCGACGAATGCGCGCAGGCGATCGCGGATCTGTTCGAGGGTCGGGGGAGATTCCATGGAAGGGCCGGCGGAAAGGCCTCCATGCTACCGCCTTTTCCCGGCACCAGCGCGCGCAGGGACGAGGCGGTGCCTCCCCTTGCAGCGCGACGATGAGATGCTTTCGCCGTCGGGATTACCAGCCCCGACGCAAAGCTCTGCCGCTTCTGTATTCTCACGACAGCGTGTTTGACCGGTGGTGGAACGCATGCCTTGCCGGCACACACTCCACGACCGCCAGGCCAGATCATCGGCCCGGCGGAATTGTTCTTTAGACGTGTTACATCCATTCGGGTTCCACGACGCCGGCCTCAGTGCGTCACGAACGGACTGTCGACGTACACCAGCTCGCCGGTTCGCCGGTTCTGATACCAGTCGAGCCGGTCCTCGGTGCGCAGGAAGCGCATCAGCCGCGGGAACGGCACGTCCGGCAACGGTTCGAACGCCTCCGACTGCTTGTTGCTCCAGGCCCTGGGGATCACCAACCGGCCGGGCCGATGCGCCGCATGCCAGCACAGCGGAATTCCTTGCGCGTGGCCGGACTCCAGCCACAGGCATGGATGGAGCAGCCCGACGTTCTGATCGACGATCGCGACCTCGGGAACCCGCGATTCCCCGCCGCAGTGCAGCCCGCAAGCCTCCAGCACGCCGAGGAAGAAACGCGTGTCGCGCGGCGATAGAAAGCCGACGCGGCTGATGCGCCCGTCGCTGCAGAAGCCTGCACTGGGGCAGTCGCGTGCAAAGCCCTCCACCCCGCCGGGGTAGCGCTGCGTCAGGATCCTGTTCTCCACCAGCACGCTGAGGGCTTCGGCCAGGACACTCATTGCGCCGCTCCCGCACGGGCACCGGCATGGTCCGCGGTTCGAGTGGAATACATGGGGCCTCCGTCGTTCGCATCCGATGGCGCCAAGGATGCGCGGGTGACTGGCTCAGCAGATGAGCCAGCCAGGCGTCAGCCGGTCCACACCAGCGCAGGGGCATGACCCCGGCGGCCGGCCACCACCGCGTACTGACCGAACCGTCGACCGATGCGCAGCGCGCGGCCGCAGGACACCGGCGCGACCAGGAAGCCGGGCTCGGCGGTCCAGTTCGGCAGGTCCGGCATCGCCACCGCTGTCACGACCACTCGTGTGCGCCGCAGTGCATCGCGTAGGCGCCTCTGGCGGGCGCAATTGCGCCATCGCGGCAGTACCCGGGATGCGGGATTGCAGGCGGTGATGAACGCCCAGTGGCGAACGTCCTTGCGATGCAGCAGGCGATCGAGCGGCGGCGCGCGCCTTCCGATGCGCAGGTCGATGCGCCGATTGATGCGCCGGCCGATGCGCCGGTCGATGTACTGGGTCCGCGGACCGGCCTCCTCCACCCGGTAGACGGTGGCGAGGTAGGGCTGCCGGAGGCGCTCGCGCGGCACGCGCGTCATCGCATCAGCCGTAGCGTCTCAGCGCGGCCGAGAGCCGTTCGCGCACACGCTCGCGCAGCAATGCCGGACCGAGCACCTCGACCTCGTCGCCGTGGCGCAGGATGTCCATCAGCAGTTCCCGATCGTCGCTGAATGGAATCTCCAGCACGTAGCTGCCGTCATCCTCCCGCCGCCCCCGCTGCTGCGGGTGCCATTGCTCCTGCGCCACCCAGCGCGCGCGCAGGGGCGTGAAGCGCAGCACCGCCCACTGCGTGTCGCGGCCGCCGAAGATGCCGTAACCGCTCGCCAGCACGGCATCGAGTTCGGTCTCGGGTATCTCGCACGCGGGCCCCGGCAGGACCTCCGCCGCCCGCACCGCGTCCACCGCGAAGCTGCGGATGCCCCCACGCAGGTGACACCACGCGTCCAGGTACCAGTTGTCCCGATAGTGGACCAGTCGCTGCGGAGACAGCTCCCGCCCGGTGCAGTCGTCGCGCGCGCGGTTGTAATACTCCACGCGCAGCCGGCGGCGCTCGAGCAGCGCGCGGGCGGCGGTCTGGAAGTGCGCCAGCGGCAGCGCCCGCCGCGTGGCGTGCAGGATGCGGATCCGGCGCTGCATCGCGTCGGCCGGGAGATCGCTGCTGTCGATGACGGCGCTCAGGCGGGCGAGCAGCGGCTCGATGTGCGGGCCGAGCAGGCCGGGCTCGAGGTTCTGCAGCAGATGCTGCATGGTGAGCAGCGCGTGGATCTCCGCGGCGTTGAACCACAGGCCGGGGAGTTCCTGCATCCGGGCGCTCGGATCGAAGCGGTAACCGGCCGCCTCGCGGTCCCACACGATCGGGATGTTCAGGCGCGAGCGCAGGTACTCCAGATCGCGCTTGAAGGTGGCAAGCGAGATCTCGAGTTCTCCCAGGAAGCGCTCGATCGGCACCACGCGATGACGCTCGATGAGCTGCCGGATCCGATAGAAGCGTTCGGTGCGGTCCACCGGCGGATTCTAAACCTCCATGGAACTGCGGCATGGACACCATCGCCCTTGCTGTCCGGCGCTGCTGTTCCTCGGACTGCCCGCCCTGTTCCTGATCGTCGCCATCCTGCTGGCGCCGAGGCTGTTCCGCGGGATGCGCGCGGTGCCGGGGCGGCTGTTCGGCTCCGGCCCGGCGCACTGAATCCGCACGCCCGGCCCGGCCGCACACGGCCGATGCGTGCGCGCGGACCCGCCGGCATCGCGGGTACACTTCGGCCACAGGTTCACCCGACCGGACGCATCATGGAAAAGAAATTCGCCTCCCAGGCCGACCTCGAGCAGAAGAAGATCTCCTTCACCAGGCTTGCCGACTGCGCGTACGCGTACACCGCCGAGGGCGATCCGAACACCGGGGTCGTCATCGGCGACGACGCCGTGATGGTGATCGACACACAGGCCACCCCGGTGATGGCGCAGGACGTGATCCGGCGCATCCGTTCGGTCACCGACAAGCCGATCAAGTACGTCGTCATGTCGCACTACCATGCCGTGCGCGTGCTGGGCGCGAGTGCCTACGGGGTCGAACAGATCATCGCCAGCCAGGGCACCCGCGACCTGATCGTCGAGCGCGGCGAAGCGGACATGCGTTCCGAGATCGAGCGCTTCCCGCGCCTGTTCCGTGCGGTCGAGTCGATTCCCGGACTGACCTGGCCGAGCATCGTGTTCAAGGACGAGATGACATTGTGGATGGGCACGCTGGAGGTGCGCATCCTGCATCTTGGCCGCGGCCACACGAAGGGCGATACCGTGGTCTGGCTGCCGCGCGAGAAGGTGCTGTTCAGCGGCGACCTGGTCGAGTACGGGGCCACGCCCTACACCGGGGATGCCTACCTGCGCGAATGGCCTTCCACCCTGGACCGCCTGCGCGCGCTGGAACCCGGGAAGCTCGTTCCCGGACGCGGCGATGCGCTGGTCACGCCCGAACAGGTGGAGGCCGGCCTGCAGGGCACGAAGAGCTTCATCACGGAGATGTTCGCGGCGGTGCGTGACGGGGCCGACGCGGGCGGGTCGCTCAGGGAGGTCTACCGCAGCACGTACCGGAAGCTGCGGCCGGACTTCGGGCACTGGGTCATCTTCGACCATTGCATGCCCTTCGACGTCAGCCGCGCCTACGACGAGGCCACGCAGTATCCGGATCCGCGCATCTGGACGGCCCAGCGCGACAGGGAGATGTGGCAGGCGCTCGAAGGCTGAACACGTGAACCATCGCCTGGCCACCCTGCCCTACCGCAAGGCGCCCGAACTGGACCGGCGTCCTGCGCCGCGCTACCGGGCGGTGGTGGTGGGCGCAGGTCCGGTCGGCCTGTGCATGGCGATCGACCTCGCATGCCACGGCATCGAGTGCGTGCTCATCGACGAGGACGACAGGACCTCCGAGGGCAGCCGCGCCATCTGTTTTGCCAAGCGCACGCTGGAGATCCTCGACCGGCTGGGCACGGGCCAGCGCACGGTGGACAAGGGCGTGGTGTGGAACCTGGGAAAGGTGTTCCTGCGCGATCGCCTACTCTACCAGTTCGACCTGCTGCCCGAATCCGGGCACAAGCGGCCCGCCTTCATCAACCTGCAGCAGTACCACCTCGAGCAGTTCCTCGTCGAACGCCTGGCCGGGACCCCGGTGGACGTGCGCTGGCGCAGCCGGGTCACGGGCGTGACCGTACACGAGGGCGGAGTGAGCGTGACGGTGGGCACCCCGGACGGCGTGTACGCGCTGGAGTGCGACTGGCTGCTCGCCTGCGACGGTGCCCGCAGCCCGATCCGCACCACGCTCGGTCTGGAGGCCAAGAGCCAGGTATTCCGCGACCGCTTCCTCATCGCCGACGTGAAGATGCAGGCGTCGTTTCCGACCGAGCGCTGGTTCTGGTTCGATCCGCCCTTCCACCCCGGGCAGTCGGTGCTCCTGCACCGGCAGGCCGACGACCTGTGGCGCATCGACTTCCAGCTCGGATGGGACGCGGATCCGGAGAAGGAGAGGCAGCCGCAACGCGTGCTGCCCCGCATCCGCGCCATGCTGGGCGAAGACACTCCCTTCTCGCTGGAATGGGTGAGCGTGTACACCTTCCGTTGCCAGCGCATGGACCGTTTCCGCCACGGCCGCGTGTTCTTCCTCGGCGATGCCGCCCATCAGGTCTCGCCCTTCGGCGCGCGCGGCGCCAACAGCGGCATCCAGGACGCGGACAACCTCGCCTGGAAACTCGCGCTGGTGATGCAGGGCAAGGCGCCCGAGAGCCTGCTCGATACCTACGAGCGCGAGCGCATGGCAGCCGCCGACGAGAACGTGCTCAATTCCACGCGCAGCACCGACTTCATCACGCCCAAGAGCCGCACCTCGCGCCTGTTCCGCGACGCCGCCCTGCAGCTTGCCGGCAGGCACGCCTTCGCACGCGGGCTGGTCAATAGCGGGCGCCTGTCGCTGCCGCACACCTATCGCGACTCGCCGCTCAGCACGCCGGACCGGGACAGCTTCGCGGGCCGCATGCGCCCCGGCGCGCCGTGCGCCGATGCGCCGCTGCGCGCAGGCGATGCGCAGGCCTGGCTCCTCGACCAGCTGGGCGGTGCCTTCGGCGGGATGTACTACGCGGGCGCGCAGGCGCCCGACCCCGGCCTGCTCGCGCGGCTTCAGGGCCTGTCACGCCTGCCGCTTCCGGTGCGCCCGCTGCTGCTGTGCGCCACCGGCTGCGCCGGCCCCTGGCGCGCGCTAGGGGCGAGCGTGTTCGAGGACGTCGAGGGTCTGTACGCAGGGCGCTACGATGCCGCGCCCGGAACGCTCTATCTGGTCCGGCCGGATCAGCACGTCGCGGCACGCTGGCGGCATCTGGAACTGCGCGCGGTGCGCGAGGCGCTGGCACGCGCGACCGGCCAGCAGCTGGAAGCGCAGACGGCATGAACGCACTGCAGACCATCGCACGGCTGGAGTCCCCGGACGACTTCTACGAGGCACTGATCGAGGCGCACGGCGGTCTCACCGACGCGCAGAGCGAGATGCTCAACGCACGCCTGATTCTGCTGCTCGCCAACCACATCGGCGACATGCAGGTCCTGCGCGAAGCCCTCGCGGCTGCGCGGGAAGGACTCGACGACCCCGCCGCCCCGTGAGCAATGCCCGCATCCCGATCGGAATCGCGGCGCTGCCCGCGCGCATCGCGCCGGGGGGTGAGGCCGGCTCGCGCGAGCCGAACGCGTGAGACGCTGCGCCTCCTTCCTGGCACTGATGCTCGCGCTCGCCGCGGGCGAGGCCCTCGCGCAGTTGCGCTACATCGGCCAGCAGATCGTCCCGACCGGACATCGCTTCCAGGGCACCGAGGTCGGCGGGCTGTCCGGCCTGGACTTCGACGCTGACACCGGGATCTTCTACGCCATCAGCGATGACCGCTCGCGCGACGCCCGCTTCTATGCGCTGACGCTCGATCTGGACAGGTTCCATCGCGCGCTCGCACCGGGCATGGCGGGAGTGCGCTTCACCGCGGTGCACCGGCTGCTCGACGCGGGCGGCATTGCATTCGAGGGTCGCAGCGTCGATCCCGAGGCGATACGGCTGCACCCCCGGACGAAGACGCTGCTGTGGAGCAGCGAAGGCGACCCGCGCAGGGGCATCGCGCCGTTCCTGCGCGAGACCAACGCGGACGGCACACCGGTGCGCGTCTTCGTGCTGCCGCCGCAGTTCCTCGGCGCGGGCGGTGCCGCGCACGGCGTGCGCGACAATCTCGCGTTCGAGAGCGTGGCGGTGACGCCCTCCGGCGCGCGCGTGCTGACCGCCGTCGAGAACGCGCTCAAGCAGGACGGCCCCCGGGCGAGCCGGCGCGAGGCGAGCGACTGCCGGGTGGTGGTGTTCGATCATGCGAGCGGCCGCGCCCTCGGACAGTACGTCTATCGCGTCGATCCGGTCGTGGCCCCCTCGATCCTGCCCAACGGCCTGGAGACCAACGGGCTGGCCGAGTTGATCGCCCTGGACGAGGACTCGTTCATCGCGGTGGAGCGCTCCTTCTCCGCCGGCAGCCGCCTGTCGATCCGCCTGTACCTGACGCGCACCGCAGGAGCGAGCGACGTGTCCGGACTCGACACGCTGGCTGGGGCCACCTACGCAGCGATGCCCAAGGACCCTCTGCTCGACCTGTCCGGCCTTGCCAATGACGACGGCAGCCCGCTGTGGCTGGACAACATCGAGGCGATCAGCCTGGGCCCGATCCTGCCCAACGGCAACCGCACGCTCGTGCTGGTCTCCGACAACAACTTCCGCGCGAGCCAGCAGACACAGTTCCTCGCCTTCGAGGTGGTCGGTCCGCTGCGCTGAGCGCACTGCGCGCGCATACGGATCATGCCGGGCAGCACCGACGCTTCCCGCTGAGGGCAAGCAGCAGCGCCGGCCGGAGGAGAGGGCCGGCTGTCGGAGGGGAGTGCCACACGGAGGAGAGTGCCGGCTTGTTCGGACCGTCGATTGTCCGTACCATTTTTCTTTTCGACCGGCCGGTCGAACATCCGCACCAGAGGTGCGGGAACAGGGCCGGTTCACGCGGGCAGGAGGCGATGGTCAACGCGTTCGAACAGATCCGGCTCGAGATCGAGGATGGCGTGGCCACGCTCACGCTAGCCCGGCCCGAGCGCCTCAACAGCTTCACCGAGCGAATGCACGGTGAACTACGCGAGGCCCTCGCCCGGGTCCGGGCGACGAGTGCGGTGCGCGCACTGATCCTTACCGGTGCCGGCCGCGGCTTCTGCGCCGGTCCCGACCTCAACGACCGCCGCGTGCCTGCCGGCAGCGCGCCGGTCGATCTGGGCGATTCCATCGAGCGCAACTACAAGCCGCTGGTGCTCGCGCTGCGCAGCCTGCCGATTCCCGTGATCGCGGCGGTGAACGGCGTCGCCGCCGGCGCCGGCGCCAACGTGGCGCTCGCCTGCGACGTGGTGCTGGCTGCACGCTCGGCGCACTTCATCCAGGCGTTCTGCAGGCTCGGACTGATCCCCGACGCCGGCGGCACCTACTTTCTCACGCGCCGGCTCGGTTCGCCACGCGCGCTGGGCCTGGCCCTGTTCGGGGACCGGCTGCCCGCCGAACAGGCCGCCGCCTGGGGACTGATCTGGCGCTGCGTGGACGACGACGAGCTGATGCCGACGGCGCGCGCGATGGCGGCGCAACTCGCCGCCGGTCCGACCAAGGGCTACGCCGGTACCAAGCAGGCGATCTACGCCGCCGAGCGCCAGACCCTGGAAGCGCAGCTCGATCTCGAGCGCGACACCCAGCGCGAACTGGGATGCAGCGCCGACTACCGGGAAGGCGTGGCCGCTTTCCTGAACAAGCGCGCCCCGCGCTTCAGCGGAGCCTAGGGCATGGACCCGCAGGCGATCGCGGATCACGTCGGCCGGACGTTGCTGGCCGTGGACGAGGCCTCCCGTGGCCTGGGGATGACGGTCGAGGCAATGGCACCAGGCCGCTCGCGCATGCGCATGAGCGTCCGGGCGGACATGCTCAACGGATTGGGGATCTGCCACGGCGGCTACATCACGCTGCTCGCCGATTCCTGCTTCGCCTTCGCCTGCAACAGCTACAACGAACTGACGCTCGCTGCCGGCATCGCGGTGGAGTTCATCGCCCCAGCGCAGCTCGGCGACGTCCTCACCGCCGAGGCACACGAGCTCACGGCGAGCGGCCGCACGGGGGTGTACGACGTACACGTGACCAATCAGCGCGGCGAGACCGTGGCGGTGCTGCGCGGACGCTCGCACCGGGTGAGGGACAGGCAGACGGTGCCGCTGGAAGCCTGAGGCGATGGCCGCACGCAGCCCCAACACCGGGGAGTTCGAACCGATCGAAGGGGCGATCACGCGAGCCATGACGGACGATAGCGCGTCGGGACAGCCGGATCGGCGCCGTGCCAGGCGGGGGCAAGAAAGTACGCGCGGCCACGGGGGGGTGGACCGCGCGGGCTCATGACAACCGGCTCTCCGGGGCGATGTGGGGACTACACCGGCCTCGCAGTACTCCAGCCGGGCCTCTTCGGGCCCGGCCACCGGACGCAACAACAGCAGCCGCAAATGGCCGGATGGGGGCCGGCCTGTGGATCGGAACTGCATCGTCCGACCCTTGTTGTTCGCTGACGACCGTCACGTCCAGATTGACTAGGACCCGACCGTGAACAATCTACAGTGGAACAAACTTATCAGTTTGTGAGGTTTGCGTCCACCCCCACGCCCCCTGACGGCCTGCCCCCGCGGCCGGTTCTGGGGCGGGGTACCATCGCCTCATGAAACTCGCCACGCTCAGGACTGGAGGCCGGGACGGGAAGCTGATCGTGGTCAGCCGCGACCTCAGGCAGGCCGTGGCCGCGTCCAGGGTCGCTCCCACGCTGCAGACCGCCCTGGACGACTGGGCCGCGAAGGGACCGCGGCTGGCCCAGATCTCGGCTCTGCTCGACAGCGGGCGCGCGGCCGATGCCTTCGAATTCGATCCCTACCGCTGCCATTCGCCGCTGCCGCGCGCCTACCAGTGGGCGGACGGATCGGCCTACGTCAATCACGTGCAGCTGGTGCGCCGCGCGCGCGGGGCCGAGATGCCGCCCTCGTTCTGGACCGATCCGCTCATGTATCAGGGCGGATCGGACAGCTTCGCCGGCCCCTGCGACCCCATCCTCGCCGCGTCCGAGGACTGGGGGATCGACCTGGAGGCCGAGGTGGCGGTGGTGACCGACGACGTGCCGATGGGCGTGGAGAACGGGCGCGCCGGCGAATACATCCGACTGCTCATGCTGGTCAACGACGTGAGTCTGCGCAACCTCATCCCCGGCGAACTGGCCAAGGGCTTCGGTTTCTTCCACGGCAAGCCCGCCACCGCGTTCGCGCCGGTCGCCGTGACGCCGGACGAACTGGGCGGCGCCTGGGACGGTGCACGCATACACCTGCCCGTGAGCGTGCACATCAACGGGTCGCTGTTCGGGCAGCCCGATGCCGGCCAGGACATGACCTTCGACTTCCCGCAGCTGATCGCGCATGCCGCGCGCACGCGCTTCCTCTGCGCCGGGACGATCATCGGCTCGGGCACGATTTCCAATCTCGACCGCAGTCGCGGGTGCGCCTGCCTGGCGGAGAAACGCACCCTGGAACTGCTGGACAACGGCAGGGCCAGCACGCCGTTCCTGCGCTTCGGCGACCGCGTACGCATCGAGATGCTCGACGGCGAAGGCGGTTCGATCTTCGGGGCCATCGACCAGGAAGTGCAGCGCTATCCGCTGCCGCGCTGAGCGCCGCGCGCGCTACAGCACTGCGGTGGCCTGGCGCCGCGCCAGCTCGCGGAAGTCGTCGGCGTACTGGCGCAGGCGCGCCGCGGCGTGCGCCCGCTGGGCGGAACTGAGGCTGTCCTCGAGCTCGGACAGCATGTCGATGAAGGCATGCTCCCAGCGCACCATCGCCGCGTGCACCGGCGCGGGACCGCCGCGCTCCAGATTGGCGAGCAGCGCGCCGAGGCGTGCGCCTGCTGCGCCGCCTCCCCGGCCCTCGCGGGCCGCCTCCAGCAGTGCCGCCTGCCGCCGCCTGCGCTCGGCCAGGCGCAGCGCCGGCATGTCCGGGAAGGCGGCGACGAGGCGCTTCACCCGCGCGCGCTGGGTGCGATCGAGCGGCCCGAACCAGTCCTCCAGCCGGGACTCCATCCAGTCGCTCCGACGCTCGGCCAGTTCCGCCGGCGAACCCGACAGGTGACGCCGCTCGAAGCGCCGGTTGTCCGCCGCGAAGCGCCTCTGCAGGTCGCGCAGCTGGGCCTCGGACAGCGAGGTAACCAGCGGCGCGAACGACTGCCCCGCACGGACGCCGAGCGTGCCGGCGCGCGCGCGCACCATGTCGACCAGCACCTGGATCTGCGCGCGGGTCATGCCTGCCTCGAGCTGCACGGCGGCGCGATCGAACGCGCGGGCATACTCGGGCAGCTCGTGCGCGCGATGCCAGCGCTGCAGGTTCGCCAGCTCGCTGCGCAGTGCGCGTGTCTGCTCCGCGGTGAGATCGACGTAGCGCTGCGCCCAGTGCGCCAACAGCCAGTCGGCCTTCTCGTAGGACAACTTGAAGGCACTGCACGAGGTCAGTGCGGCCAGTACCGCGAGCAGACACAACCACCTTCCCAGGCGATGACGCATCCAGTCCTCCATGTCGGGCCGCCCGCGCGATTTCGCTACACTGCGCATCGGCCCGGACAGACCGGGCGCGCCGCGCCCGGTGCAGGAAAACTGAAATCGGCGTACGAAAATTGCAATCGTGAGGAGACCGCCAGTGCATCAGCAAGTTCGAAGGAAGTTCGACTCGCGCCGTGAATTCCTGACCGCAGCCGCTGCCCTGGCCGCCAGCGTCGCCCCGCTCGGCCGTGCGCACGCCCAGCAGCGGCCGATCATCAACCCGCCTGCGCTGCTGGACAACGAAGCCGGCGGCTATCGCGTCCTGCCCGCCGGTTCGGTGTTCTGTGGCGGCGTGGTCCCGCACCCGGGGCGCGAGATCGTACACGTGCTGGTCACCCCCTGGGTACCGATGCGCGATGCCTGGTCGCTTGTCCAGGCTCACCTGAGTGCCCAGAAGCTGCCGATGCAGGCGCTGTGCGGCATGGAGCTGCGCATGCCGCAGCAGCTCGAATGGCAGGGCTTCCGGGAATTCAATGCTCCCTATTCCGAGCAGTTGCGCAAGCACCGGCTCATTCTCGGCAACTACAGCGCGGTGTGCCGCACGAACGTGGTACCGGCCGCCGACAAGCCCGCGGAGGCGGTCCTGCACGCGTTCTCCTATTGCGCACCCGCGCAGGGACGCAACACCACCTTCTGCGTGTCCGGCACGGCGGACATCGACGAACGCGGCAGGATCGTGGCCGCGGGCGATGTCACCGCCGCCGGCATGCGCGCCCGCCTGCAGCATTGCGTCAACGCCATCACGGAGCGGCTGGCGCAGCTGGAACTGGACTGGAATCAGGCCACGCACGTCGATCTGTGCGTGGCGCGCGACGTGGACAACCTGATCGGCGAACTGCTCGTGCCCGCCCTCGGCGGTGCCGCGCGGCGCGGGCTGCGTGTGCACCATGCCCGTCCGCCTATCGTGGGTTCGGAGGTCGAACTGGAGTGCCGCAGCGCGCTGCGCGAACTGGTCCTGCCCGGCTGAGGGACCAATGCCTGCCGCCGCGAGAATCCTTCTGCTGCTGGGCGCCGTTGCCGCGATGCTCGCCGTCATCCTCGGCGCCTTCGGCGCCCACGGGCTGCGCGCCCGCCTGCCCGCCGATGCGCTGTCGGTCTACCACACGGGCGTGCAATACCACTTCTGGCATGCGCTGGGAGTGCTGGCGATCGGCCTGACGTTGCTGCACCTGCCCGCTTCGAGTGCGATCCGCGCAGCCGGCTGGCTGATGCTGGCCGGCATCGTGATCTTCAGCGGCTCGCTCTACCTGCTCGCCACGACCGGTACACGCTGGCTGGGAGCGATCACGCCGCTCGGCGGTCTCGCCTTCATCGCCGCCTGGGCCGCATATGCGTGGGGCCTGTGGCGGGCCGGTGCATAGTCCTCAGGGCGCACGCCGCCGGCGTCGCGCGGCCAGCCAGGGGAATGCCGCCTCCATCGACGTCGTCTCCCCCGAGCGCTCGGCGCTGTAGCCGGGCAGCCGGGCCACGCGCGCCCGGAACTCCGGCCCGCGCAGCTGCGCAAGCAGGGCGTGCACTGCGGGGAAGTCGAAGGTCTCGTTGCGCGCGACGAGGAAGTAGCGCTCGGCGGCGAGCGGCAGGAAGTCGAGCTTGAACTGGCGGGCGGGCGGTTCCACGCCCATGCCCGCGTCGGCCATGCCGCTCGCGACGTAGGCGGCCACCGCCGCGTGCGTGTACTCCTCGTTCGCGTAGCCGTCGATCGATCCCGGATCGATGTCCGACTGCTCCAGCAGCGTGTCGAGCAGCAACCGGGTGCCCGAGCCGCGGTTTCGATTCACGAAGCGCACCCGGCGCAGGTCGGCGAGGCCGCGGATGCGGCGCGGATTGCCGGGCTGCAGGAAGAGACCCTGCTGGCGCCGCACCAGGTAGACCAGCCGGTACACCCGCCGGTCGATCCACTGGCCGTACAGTTCCAGCGCGCGCGTGCCCAGTGTCCCTTCGGGCACGTGGATGCCGGCCAGGTCGCAGTCACCGCGCGTGAGCGACGCCAGGGCATCGGCGGCGGGCAGGTACTGCAGATCCAGTTCGATGTCCGGTTGTTCGCGCAGCAGATCGGGCAGCTCGGCCACGGCGTAGCCGTAGCTCGCGTGCAGGCGCAGCACTGCACTGCCCTGCGCCAGCGCGCGCTTGATCTCCAGATTCAGTTCGGAGGCGAGGTTCTCCAGCTGCGGGGACAGCCGCGCCCGCGCCCGGGCCTGCGCCCACAGCAGCTTCTCGCCCAGCGGCGCGAGTTTCGCTCCGCGGCCCTTCTCCATGAGAACCAAGGGCGTGCCGAAGAAGTCCGACCATCTGCCGATGGTGTTCCACGCGTGCCGATAGGACAGGCCGGCCCGGCGCGCCGCGAGGGTGAGCTTTCCGCACTCGTGGATGGCTTCCAGCAGAACGAACAGCCGGGGATCCAGGTGGCGGCCGCTCACGGTGTCGCGGAACATCCAGGCGGGACGGATTTCGATCTGGGACATTGGCACCCCGGTGCATATTGTTGCGCAGCATACAACCTGCTAGCGTCCGGGCGTTGAAAGAGCTACGCAGCCTATGCAGAAAAGTTCATAGGCTACCGAGGAGAGCGGATCCGTGGAAGAAGGCAGAGTTCCAGCGGCACTCGCCCGCGCCATGACCGAGCGCGAGCAGCAGGCAGTCCAGGCCGCGATCGCCGCCCATCGGGAGCGACCGGGCGCCCTGCTGCCGCTGCTGCACGCCGTGCAGGATACGCTCGGCTTCGTCCCGCCGGGGGCCACACCGGCGATCGCGCACGCCCTGAACCTGTCCCAGGCAGAGGTGCACGGCGTCATCGGCTTCTACCCCGATTTCCGGCGTGCACCGCCGGGGCGTCACGTCCTGAAAGTGTGTCGCGCCGAGGCCTGCCAGTCCATGCTGGGAAGCGAACTGGAGCGGCACGCACAGCAGCGACTGGGCTGCGGCCTGCACGAGACCAGCGCCGATGGCGCCTTCACGCTCGAGCCCGCCTACTGCCTGGGCAACTGCGCTGCAGGACCCAACGTCATGCTCGACGGTGCGCTGCACGGCTCGATGACGCCCGAGCGGCTCGATGCGCTGCTGCTGAATGCCGGCCGGGCCGCGAACCCGGCACACGCGCAGGCGGTGCCGCCGCATGCTGCAGCGACAGTGTTCGTGCCGCAGGACGCAGCCGCGCTTGCCGCCGGTGCCGATGCCGTTGCCGATGCCATCGTCCGCATCGCCGACGAGCGCGGCCAGGCGGTGCGCATCGTGCGCAACGGGTCGCGCGGGATGGTCTGGCTCGAGCCGCTGGTGGAGGTCGCGACCGCCGGCGGGCGCGTGGCCTATGGGCCGGTGCGCGCCGGGGACGTCGCCAGCCTGTTCGACGCGCACTTCCTCGACGGCGGCAATCACGCGCTGCTTCAGGGACGCACCGAGAACATCGGCTGGCTCGAGCGCCAGCAGCGGCTCACCTTCGCGCGCTGCGGCATCACCGATCCGCTCAGCCTCGAGGACCATGAAGCGCACGGCGGCTGGCGCGGCCTGCGCAGGGCGCTCGCCATGCAGCCGGCCGACATGGTGGAGGCGGTGGTGCAGTCGGGCCTGCGCGGGCGCGGTGGCGCGGCCTTTCCGGCCGGCGTCAAATGGCGCACGGTGCTGGCCGCGGAAGGCGCGCAGAAGTACATCGTGTGCAACGCGGACGAGGGTGATTCCGGCACGTTCGCCGACCGCATGATCATGGAAGGCGATCCGTTCCTGCTGATCGAGGGCATGATCATCGCGGGTCTGGCGGTCGGGGCGACGCAGGGCTACATCTACCTGCGCTCGGAGTATCCGAATGCCGAACGCATCCAGGACCAGGCGATCGACCTGGCCTACGAGGCCGGCTATCTCGGCGAGAGCGTACTCGGTTCGGGCCGGCGGTTCGACCTGGAACTGCGCCGCGGCGCCGGGGCCTACATCTGTGGCGAGGAGACCTCGCTGCTCGAGAGCCTGGAAGGCAGGCGCGGCACGGTGCGCTACAAGCCGCCGCTGCCCGCCGTGCAGGGCCTGTTCGGCAAGCCCACCGCGATCAACAACGTCATCACGCTGGTGAGCGTGCCCGTGATCTTCGAGCGCGGCCCGGAGTTCTACCGCGACTTCGGGATGGGCCGCTCGCGCGGCACGCTGCCGATCCAGCTCGCCGGCAACATCAGGCACGGCGGGCTGGTCGAGGCGGCGTTCGGCATC
The DNA here is from genome assembly GCA_020854105.1 of Burkholderiales bacterium. Lineage (GTDB taxonomy): Bacteria > Pseudomonadota > Gammaproteobacteria > Burkholderiales > SHXO01 > SHXO01. The sequence continues at coordinate 97,709 of JADZGB010000026.1, forward strand.
ACCGTGCGGGAACTGCTCTACGGCTACGGTGGCGGCTCCGCCAGCGGCCGCCCGATCCGTGCCGTTCAGGTCGGCGGCCCGCTGGGCGCCTACCTGCCCGAATCACAGTTCGACACGCCGCTCGATTACGAGGCGTTCGCCGTGATGGGAGCCATGGTGGGGCACGGCGGCATCGTCGCCTTCGACGACACCGTGGACATGGCGCAGATGGCGCGCTACGCGATGGAGTTCTGTGCGGTGGAGTCGTGCGGCAAGTGCACGCCCTGTCGCATCGGCTCGACGCGGGGCGTGGAAGTGGTGGACAGGATCGTGCGCGGCGAGAACGTGGAGAAGAACCACGAACTGCTGCGCGATTTGTGCGACACCATGCTGGGCGGCTCGCTGTGCGCGCTGGGCGGCATGGCGCCCTACCCCGTGCTCAGCGCATTGAACTACTTTCCCGAGGACTTCGGACTGAAGGAGAAACCACCGAAGGCGGCGTGAGGCATCGAGGCCGCCATTCGGGCTTGCGCCGGCATGACGGATACATCGTCGTCCCGGCGCAAGCCGGGGCCCAGCGCAATGTAAAGGGCAGTTCCACTTCCTGGATTCCGGCTCGCGCCGGAATGACGGATACATCGTCGCCCCGGCGCAAGCCGGGGTCCAGCGCAATGTAAAGGGCAGTTCTACTTCCTGGATGCCGGCCTTCGCCGGAGATGACACGGGGAACGGAGGCAGACGATGTACTCAGTCAAGGAACTCGACACCGGCACGCCGATGCGCGTATCGACCCGACTCGTCACCCTCGAGATCGACGGCCAGTCCGTCACCGTTCCGGAGGGCACGTCGGTGATGGCGGCCGCCAGCACCATGGGCGTGAAGGTACCGAAACTGTGCGCCACCGACATGCTCGAGGCATTCGGCTCGTGCCGCCTGTGCCTGGTGGAGATCGAGGGCCGCAAGGGCTATCCCGCCTCCTGTACCACGCTGGTAGAACCGGCCATGAAGGTCAGTACCCAGACCTCCAGGCTCGCCAGGCTGCGCCGCGGCGTGATGGAGCTGTACATCTCCGACCACCCGCTCGACTGCCTGACCTGCCCGGCCAACGGCAACTGCGAGCTGCAGGAGATGGCCGGCGTGGTCGGCCTGCGCGAGGTGCGCTACGGCTACGACGGCGCCAATCACCTGGACGCCGATACCGACGCCTCCAACCCGTACTTCAGCTTCGACCCCAGCAAGTGCATCGTGTGTTCGCGCTGCGTGCGCGCGTGCGACGAGATTCAGGGCACCTTCGCGCTGACCGTGGACGGACGCGGCTTCGCCTCGGTGATCATGCCCGGCCCGACCGGCAACTTCCTGGAGTCCGAGTGCGTCTCGTGCGGCGCCTGTGTGCAGGCCTGTCCCACCGCGACACTGATGGAGAAATCCATTGCCGAGGCCGGACAACCCGAGCACGCGGTAATCACTACCTGCGCCTATTGTGGCGTAGGCTGCTCCTTCCGTGCCGAGATGCAGGGCACGCAGGTCGTGCGCATGGTGCCCGACAAGAACGGCCAGGCCAACCACGGCCATTCCTGCGTGAAGGGCCGCTTCGCCTGGGGCTACGCCACCCATCCGGATCGCATCACCAGGCCGATGATCCGCACCCGGATCAGCGATCCCTGGCGCGAGGTGAGCTGGGACGAGGCGCTGGCGCACACCGCATCGGAGTTCAAGCGCATCCAGGCCAGGTACGGGCGCGGAGCGATCGGCGGCATCACCTCCTCACGCTGCACCAACGAGGAGACGTATCTGGTGCAGAAACTGGTGCGCGCCGCCTTCGGCAACAACAACGTGGACACCTGCGCGCGCGTGTGCCACTCGCCCACCGGCTACGGCCTGAAGCAGACGCTGGGCGAATCGGCCGGGACGCAGGATTTCGACTCCGTGCAGGACGCCGACGTGGTGATGGTGATCGGCGCCAATCCGACCGACGGCCACCCGGTATTCGCCTCGCAGCTCAAGCGCCGCCTGCGCGAGGGGGCGAAGCTGATCGTGGTGGACCCGCGCGACATCGACCTGGCGCGCCTGCCGCACGTGCAGGCCGACTATCTGCTTCAGCTTCGTCCCGGCAGCAACGTGGCGGTGATCAACGCACTGGCGCACACGATCGTGTCCGAAGGGCTGTGGAACGAAGCCTTCGTCCAGTCGCGCTGCGACCTGGCGGAGTTCGAGAAGTGGAAGCAGTTCATCCTGCTGCCCGAGAATGCGCCCGAAGCGATGGCCGCGGTCACCGGCGTGCCGGCGCACATCCTGCGCGGTGCCGCACGCCTGTATGCCACCGGCGGCAACGCCGCCATCTACTACGGTCTGGGCGTGACCGAGCACAGCCAGGGCTCGACCATGGTCATGGGCATCGCCAACCTCGCCATGCTGACCGGGAACATCGGCCGGCGCGGCGTGGGGGTGAATCCGCTGCGCGGCCAGAACAACGTCCAGGGCTCCTGCGACATGGGTTCCTTCCCGCACGAGCTGCCCGGCTACCGCCACATCTCCGACGTCGCCACGCGCTCGCTGTTCGAATCCGTGTGGAACGTGCAGCTCGAACCCGAGCCCGGCCTGCGCATCCCGAACATGCTCGATGCCGCGCTCGACGGCTCCTTCATGGGCCTGTTCGTCCAGGGCGAGGACATCGCACAGTCGGATCCCGACACGCAGCACGTCACGGCCGCGCTCTTGGCGATGGAATGCCTGGTGGTGCAGGATCTCTTCCTGAACGAGACGGCGAAGTTCGCGCACGTGTTCCTGCCCGGCTGCTCGTTCCTGGAGAAGGACGGCACGTTCACCAATGCCGAGCGCCGCATCTCGCGCGTGCGCAAGGTGATGCCGCCGCTGTCCGGCATGCAGGAGTGGGAGGTGACGACGGCGCTGTCCGCTGCGCTGGGCTATCCGATGCAGTACACGCACCCCTCGCAGATCATGGACGAGATCGCGCGCCTGACCCCCACCTTCACCGGCGTGAGCTACGAGAAGCTCGAGAAGCTGGGCAGTATCCAGTGGCCGTGCAACGACGCCGCACCCGAGGGTACGCCGATCATGCACGTCGAGCAGTTCGTGCGCGGCAAGGGACTCTTCATGGTCACCCGCTACATCGCGACCGAGGAGCGCAGCACCCGGCAGTACCCGCTGCTGCTGACCACCGGGCGCATCCTGTCCCAGTACAACGTCGGCGCGCAGACGCGACGCACCGCGAACGTGGTATGGCACGACGAGGACAGGCTCGAGATTCATCCGCACGACGCAGAGCAGCGCGGCATCAACCATGGCGACTGGGTCGGCATTCGCAGCCGCGCAGGCGAGACGGTGATGCGTGCGGTGCTGTCCGAGCGCATCCAGCCGGGCGTGGTGTACACCACCTTCCACCACCCCTTCTCCGGTGCCAACGTGATCACCACCGACAACTCCGACTGGGCGACCAACTGCCCCGAATACAAGGTGACCGCAGTACAGGTCTCGCGGGTCACCCAGCCTTCGGAGTGGCAGCGCAGGTTCACGCAGTTCGACCACCAGCAGCAGGATCTGCTGGCGCAGCGCGAACGCGTCGGCACGAAGACCTGAGCGATGGACGTCAGCAAACTGGTGTACATGGCCAATCAGATCGGCGCCTTCTTCGGTTCCGAGGCCGAGACGTCTGCCGCAGCGGACCGTGTGGCCGACCACATCCGCCGGTTCTGGGAGCCGCGCATGCGCAAGGCGATCCTCGAGTGGGTGGACCAGTGCAACGGAGAGGGACTGCAGCCGCTCGTCCTGCAGGCGTTGCAGAAGCACCGTCAGAAGCTGCAGCCGGCCGGGTAGGATCGGAGAAGAGCCTTTTCGGCTTCGCTGGATGCCGGCTCGCGCCGAAATTCCCGTCGCCCCGGCGGAAAGCCGAGGCCCAGCGGATACAGAAAGGCTGGATTGCGGCTTTCGCTGGAATGACGAAAGCATCTTTCCAGGGGCACCCGGTCATCCGGAGACAGGGCAGCGCGCAAGGTGAGAGTTGTTCCCCCCTCACCCGTTTCTCATCCCGGCCCGGTTATACTCCGCGCCACCCTCGCTGGCCGCCGTGACCTTGCCCCGCACACCTCCCCGTTCCTCTGACGCTCCACGCTTCGGTCGTGACGCCCTCGCGCGCGACACGACGCGTGTGCTGAACCAGGGCCGCTGGGCGAACGCCGTGCTCTACCTGGTCGAGCATGGCGGCGAACGCTGGGTGGTGAAGGATTTCGCCGCCCGCCCCTGGCTGGTCAGGGCCACCATCGGCCGGCTGTTCGTGGCGCGCGAGCACGACGCCCTGCACCGCCTGCAAGGGATTGCCGGCGTGCCGCGCGACCCGTTCCGTCTGGACGCGTACGCGGTGGCCTATCGGTACGTGGCGGGGAACACCCTGACCAGAAGTACGCTGGACGGCCGCTACGGCGAGTTCTTCTCCGACCTCGAGCGCCTCGTGCAGCAGATCCATTCGATCGGTCTCGTGCACCTCGATTCACGCAACAGCCGCAACATCCTCGTGACCGATGACGCCAGACCGGTGCTGATCGACTTCCAGTCGCACCTGGGCACGCGTCGGATGCCGCGCGCGCTGCGGCGCTGGTTCGAGGAGTACGACATGGCCGGCGTGTACAAGCACTGGGCGCGCCGCAGCCCGGACACCATCGATGCCGCCCGCCTCGAGCACCTGCAGGCGATGAATCGCTGGCGTCGATTCTGGATCCTGCGCGGCTACCTCGGCGTGCGCAAGTCGCGCCCGTTAGAATAGGCGTCCTTCCGACGGCCCTCCCGACATGCTCGACGCGATCCACGGCTTCTTCAATCATCCCGGCCTGCGCACGGCCTTCGTCAAGGCACGGGTACCGCTCGGCGTCCTGGTGGCCGGAGCGTTGCTCTGGTTCGCGCAGCCGCAGTGGTTCTGGGCGGGGTTCGCGGTGTCGATGCTGGGCGAGTTCATCCAGCTCTGGTCCTTCGCATCGCTGAACAAGAACGTGGATCTCGCCTGCAACGGCCCCTACGCGCTGGTGCGCAACCCGATGTATCTGGGCCGCTACTTCATCATCCTCGGGGCGGTGATGCTGCTCGGCAATCCCTGGCTGATCGGCATCTACACGCTGATCTACTACTTCTACATGGTCAATCGCGTCAAGCGCGAGGAGAGGCGCCTGCGCCCGGCGCTGGGAAGGCCGTACGAGGAATACTGTGCGCGCGTGAACCGCTTCCTGCCCGGGGTACCGTACCGGGGCAATCCGGTGATCTACTGGCGAAGCGAACTGCTGCGCCAGAACAACGGCTGGGCCAATCTGGCGGGCACGCTGGTGTTCTGGGCGGCCGCAGCAGCCATCTGGCTGCTGGCGGTGCGCTGAGCGTCGCGCCGAGCCCGGCGCGACGCGACCAGGGTTCAGGCGCCGGCGATGTCTGCCGACTGGATACGCTTCACGCCCGCCTTGGCCATGTCCTTCCAGGCGGCGGACAGCGAGCCGTTCAGATCGATCCCGCGCGATGCATCCTCGATCACGGCTGCCTGGAATCCGAACTTGCGTGCATCGAGCGCCGACCATGCAACGCAGTAGTCGGTGGCCAGCCCGCACAGGAAGACGCGCTTGATGTTGCGTCCCTTCAGGTAGCCTGCAAGGCCAGTCTGCGTCTTGCGATCCGCTTCGAGGAACGCCGAGTAGCTGTCGACTTCGCGGTGGAAGCCCTTGCGGATGATGAGCTGCGCGTGCGGGATCTCGATGCCCGGCGCCAGCTCGGCCCCGTCGGTGCCCTGTACGCAGTGATCGGGCCACAGCACCTGGCTGCCATAGCCGAGCTTGATCGACTCGTACGGCTTCTTGCCGCCGTGCTGAGAGGCAAAGGAGACGTGGTCGGCGGTGTGCCAGTCCTGGGTCAGGACGACGTTCCTGAACGCCTTGGCGATGCGGTTGATGAGCGGCACGATCTCGTCGCCGCCCTTGACCGCCAGGCTGCCGCCCGGCACGAAGCAGTTCTGCACGTCGATCACCAGCAGCGCATCGCCTTCCCCGACCTTCATGTTGCCCGCCGCCAGGGCATCGCGCAGCGCGAGCGGCATCCCCGCCGCGGCGGCCATGGCGCCTGCACCAATCAGGAACCTGCGTCGAGTAATCGTGGTCACGGGAGTCTCCTAGCCAGCCCTTGTGAATGGAGTGCGGCCGAAGTGCATCGCTTCGGCATGAGCCGAGTGTAGCATCCGCGGCATCGCCGGTCCGAGACTGCAGTGCATTAGACCGTAGCGCATCGGATTCAGTGGCCCGTCACCACCGGAATCTCGACCGCCGGCGGCGTGTTGCGGCTGCGCCCGCAGCGCACGACGCCGTCGATCACGACCATGCCCACGCCCGGGATGTCGCCCAGCTGCACGCTCTCCAGCATGGTCCGGCCAGCGGTGTGCTGCGCCCGATCGAGGAACACGAAATCGGCCGCGCGGCCCGGTTCGATCAGTCCGCCGGCGAGCTTGCGGATGCGGGCCGTGTTGCCGGTGGCAAAGCAGAACACCTGCTCGGCCGGAATGCCGGCGAAGCTCGACAGCAGCGAAATCATGCGCAGGATCCCGAGGGGCTGCACCCCCGAGCCGGCCGGGCTGTCGGTGCCCAGGATCACGCGGTGCATGCAGTCACGGTCGCGCGCGGTCTGGGCGGCGGCGACGGCGATCTTCTCGTTGCCGTTGTGCACGATCTCGATCGCGCGCGAGGAGCGCTCGCACAGCTCGCAAACGTGCGTCTCGGGCAACGCGGTATGGCCGCCGTTGATGTGACCGATGACATCCGCGTCAGCCTCCAGCACCACGTCCTTGTCGATCAACCCCGAGCCCGGAATCGACGGGCCGCCAGTGTGGATGGTGCTCTGGATGCCGTACTTGCGCGCCCAGGTCACCATGCGCCGAGCCTCCTCGCCAGCCTTCACCGAGCCCAGGCCAATTTCACCGAGCAGGCCGACGCCGGCCTCGGCCAGTTCCCTGAAGTCGGACTCGGTCATGCCCTGCTCGATCACCGGCGCCCCGGCCAGAACCTTCACGCCGCCCGGGCGAAAGCCATGGAAGGCGCGTTGCGCGGTGATCGCCAGGGCCTTGAGCCCCACGATGTCCTTCGGCCGCCCGGGCAGGTGTACCTCGCCGGCCGAGATCATGGTGGTCACGCCGCCGTTGAGCGTGGACTCGATCCAGCCGAGCTGGCTCTGGCGCGGCGTCCAGTCGCCGAAGACGGGGTGGACGTGACTGTCGATCAGCCCCGGCGCGAGGCAGGTGCCCCGGGCGTCGATCAGCGTGTCGGGGCGGCCGGTGTCGCAGTCCTTCTCCCTGCCCACGGCGGCGATGAGGCCGTCCACGGCCACGACCGTATCGGCGTCCAGGATCGGCCGGTCGAGATCGCCCGACAGCAGCAGACCGATGTTGCGCACGACCAGCTTGCCTCTGGGACTGACACCGGTGTCGACGGCCATGACGCATCCTCCTTGTGGGTCAATGGTGCCACGGGCAGTCGGGAATCGAGAACCGCGTTCTCGTCGGCGCCGGGTCCTGACCCCGAAGCGGGGCATCGGGCGGCAGGCTCTTGACCGCCGGGGCGACGACCCCGTCGTCATCCCGGCGAAAGCCAGGCGAAAGGCGGGATGCAGGAAAAACAAGGCGGGTCTTGGCTTCACCCGAGCCCAGGCCTCCCCGAGCCGACGCAGTGTCTCGCGCGAGGTACGACAACATGACCAACAGGCACGCCAATCCGTAAGCGATACGTAGTCGCCTTGCCCGTATGGTGGATCCACCGAGCAGGAGAGCAAACGTGCCCAGCCCGCGCAGCTTCGTGGTCAAGGTGTACCGGCAGCGCGCCGATGCGCTCGCGGGCACGGTTCAGGACGTACGCACCGGCCGCACAGTGCCGTTCCAGTCGATGGAGGAACTGTGGCAGGCGCTGGGACGACCCTCTCCCGTTTCGGGAAAACGAGGGGCTGAAGCCATGCGCCCTTCGACTCCGTCACCTGAAGAAAGGAACGCAGACCATGACAAGTAGAGCCGGAGCAGTCGCAGCCATTCTCGCGGGCGCCGTCGCCTTTGCCGGCGGCCTCGCACACGCCCAGCAGTTGCCGAGATCAGGAAGCATCGAGTTCCACACGGGATGGAAGTTCACCGGGGAAGTGCACAAGCCGGCCGAGGATCACATGATGGGACACGGAACGGTCGGGGGCATCACCTTCAACGACAAGGGCAGCGGGCCACTCCACCTCGGCCCGGCGAATTGCTTCGATTCGTTCTTCCTGATACAGGGTCGAGGCAGCAACAAGGGCTACTGCGCGTTTGGCGACCCCGACGGAGATCGCGTCTTCACGTCGTTCACTGGTGAGTTGGTGCCGGAAGGCGGAGGCAACGGAACGAACGAGATCACGGGCGGAACGGGAAAATACAAGGGCATCACCGGGAGCGGCCCCTGGAAGTGCAAGCCCATGGGGAGCAACGGCGAGATTCAGTGTGCCCAGCGCCTGGACTACAAGCTCCCGTGACTGTCCGGGATGGCGCATACTGCGCAGCATCGGCGCGTGACATGAACTGACGCCGGTACTGGATGACGCCATGGGCGTGCCGGGGAATCACCCCGGCACGATGATCTGATGGCCAGGTCGCCCGCGCTCGCGAAGCTGACCCGTCCGCGCACCCATCAGGCGGTGGCGCGCGAACGGCTGTTCGCGCGCCTGGACAGCGCACGCGCATGTCCACTGGTGTGGATCGACTCGCCACCCGGTGCGGGAAAGACCACTCTGGTCGCGACCTACCTGGCGACCCGCGGCAACGCAGACGCCTGGTACCAGGTGGATGCGGGCGACAGCGATCCCGCGACATTCTTCCATTACCTTTCGTTCGTGTGCGGCAAGCGTGGCAATGCTCGCGTGCCGCAACTCGCTCCGGAGCATCTGAACGATCTGCCGACATTCGCGCGGCGCTTCTTTCGCTGCCTCTTCGCCCATGTGCGGCTGCTGGTTCTAGACAACTTCCAGGAGTCCGCCGATCCGCTGCTGGGCGATCTTCTGTGCCACGCTGCCCGGGAAGTGCCGCTGCAGGGTAATGTCCTCGTGATAAGCAGAACCCGGCCGCCGGCGGCATTCGCCGAACTCGAAGCGCGCGGCCTACTGGACCGGATCGATTGGAGCGAGGTCCAGTTGACTCTGGAGGAGACGCGCGCGATGTGTGCCGGGCGCGGGGTGGGAGAGGACTGGGTCGTGCAGGCCTTGCATCAGCAGGCGTCTGGTTGGGCAGCTGGTGTGACACTGATGCTGGAGCGCTTCAAGCGCGGGGGAGCTGGCGCTGGGCAGCTTTCAGGCGAAACGCGTGAATCGGTATTCAACTATTTTGCCAGCCTCGTGTTCGATCAGGCTGGTGAAACGACGCAGCGCACACTGCTCTCACTCGCCTTTCTTCCGCGCATGACAGCAGCACTTGCGGCTGCCGCAAGCGCGAATGCGGATGCCGAGAAGCTGCTCCAGTCGTTGCATCGCCGCCAGCTGTTCACCGATCGCCGTCCCGGACCCGCGCCGGTATATCAGTTCCATGCATTGTTCCGCGAGTTCCTGCAGATGAAGCTGCTGCACGGACCGTGCACCGAATCCCGGCCGGCTCTACTGCACCGATCCGCGCGGCTGCTGATCGACATGGCGATAGGGAGCCTGCCTTCGAACTGCTGGTGGAAGCGGGGGCATGGAAGGATGCGCGCTGTCTGCTGCTCGACCACGCGCAGGCATTGCTGGACAGCGGGCGCTGGCAGACCCTGGTGCGGTGGGCGGAATCCCTGCCGCAGGGCGATCTGGAGCAGGCCCCGTGGCTGCAGTACTGGCGGGCCCGTGCCTTGGCGCAGATCGAGCTCGCCGCCGCCGTGCCCGCGTTCTCGTGCGCACGCGCCGCGTTCGAGCGGCACGACGACAGGCTTGGACGGATGCTGGCGACCGCCGGACTGTTGCAGGTGTGTTCGGTCGACCACGTCGATTATGGGCCGGTGGAACAGTACCTCGACAGTCTGGCAGAGGACGTGGTTGCCACCCCGTTTCAGACGCCGGAGCAGGAGCTGTCGGTACTGGCCGCACTGGCCTGGTCCGCGTTCTTCGTCGCGCCGTGGCATGCCTGCATCGCACCCGCGCTGAGCCGCATTCACGTCCTGCTGGGCGAAGCGCTCGCGGCACCGGCGCGCCTGGCTGCTGCGATCAGCGCACTGACGATTGCGTCCCAGTCGGCTCAGATGGAGCGATCCCGTCAGCTTCGAGAGATGGTGCAACAGCTCGCCGCATCGGACGAAGTCGGTCCTCTTCTTTCGTGCTGGGGGCAGTTCCAGGTCGCGCATTCGTTCTTCCTCGATGCAGAGTACGGCACGGCAATCGAGCGGTTCGATCGGATCTGGTCGCTCGCGCAGGCGCACGGTCTGCGACAAGTGCTCACGGCCGCCCTGATGCATCGCTTCATGATCGACTTCCGCCTTTCCGATCCGCGCACCGCCGAGGCTACCTTGCAGCGCATCGAAGCACTGCTTGCGCCGAAGAGCGATTACTCGCGTTCCGTGCTCGTCTGCTACAGAGGACGCATCGCACAACTCAGGGGGGATCTGTCGACCGGCGCGAAGTTCGCGCGGGAATCCCAGCGCCTGATGGTACGTACGGGGTCTCTGTATCACGAGTTCCTCTTCGGCCTCATCAACGCGGAGATGTTGCTGCATGCCGGCCTGCTCCCGGACGCGCTCCCCCTCCTCGGGCGATCGAGAGAAATACTGCAGAGATGCCCGGTTCTCGCGATCCTGAACGCGGCCATCGTCATCGTGGAGGCGTGGGCTGCCGAGAAGAACGGGCAAGGCAGGGACAGTCGCATCCTGCTAAGAAGTGCACTGGAGGAAACGCGAGCAGGATTCGCCTGGTGTCACATGCGCTTCATCGACACCACCCTCGCCCATATGCTCCCCATCGCGCTAGAAGAGAACATCGAGGCCGACCAGGCACGCTGGCTCATCCGTACGTTTCGTCTGCGCCCGCCCTCGCCCGACATCGAGCAATGGCCCCGGCGGCTGCGCATCCGCTGCTTCGGTGACTTCAGCGTCGAGGTCGACGAACTGCCGCTCGAGGCCGGCCGCAAGACCCCGCGCAAGGTCCTGGCGCTGCTCAAGGCGCTCGTCGCCATGGGTCCGCGCGACGTGCCCGAGGAGCACCTGATCGACGCCCTGTGGCCGGACGAGGAAGGCGACGCCGGCCATAAGTCGCTGAGCATCACGGTACTTCGCCTGCGCCGCCTGCTGGGCGACAACGACCTGATCCGCCAGCACGGCGGCAGGCTGTCGATCGATCCGCAGCACTGCTGGGTGGATGCCTGGGCCTTCGAGCGGCGGCTCGACGCCAGGCCGGCTGATCCGGCCCGCACGGAGAAGGCGCTCGCGCTCTACGCCGGTACCTTTCTTCCGCACGATGCCGATGCAGCGTTCAGCGTCGCCGCGCGCGAGCGGCTGCGCGGAAAATTCGTGCATGCACTGGGCGAGCTGGCGCGGCAACTGGAGGCGCAGCAACGCCACGACGAGGCAATCGACTGGTATCTGCGCGGGCTGGAAGCGGACGCGATCATCGAGCCGTTCTATCAGGGCCTGATGCGCTGCTACGTGGCACTGGACCGTCGCACCGAAGCGATTGCTGCATACCGGCGCCTCGAGCAGACCCTCTCGGTGACCCTGGGCCTGCAGCCATCGGCGAGTACGGTGAGTCTGTACCAGCGTGTGCGCGCCTGAAGTGCTTCGTCATCGGGGCGAGGGCCAGGGTCCAGTGCAGTGAGCGAAAGGCCCTGACATCTCTGGCTGGGCTCCGGCGTGCGCCGGGGCGACGAGGGTTTGGTCTTTCGCCGGGCCTCTGCCCCGGATTAAAGCACTCCGGGGCAGACGTTCACGCGCCGGGGCGACCAACCTCGACCCCCCGCCACTCCCTGCGTGTTCACGTACAGCGCATAGACGCTCTTGCTCGCGGCCATGAACAGGCGGTTGCGATGGCGTCCGCCGAAGCAGACGTTGGCGCAGCGCTCGGGCAGGCGGATGCGGCCGATCAGGCGACCGTCGGGGTTGAACACGTGCACGCCGTCGAGCGCTTCGTCGCCCATGCCCCAGCCCATCCACAGGTTGCCGTCGGTGTCGCAGCGCATGCCGTCCGGCGTGCCGGCGCCGACGTCGATGAACTTGCGGCGGTTGGCGATGCGACGCCCACTGTCCACCACGTCGTAGGCGTAGACGTCGCGCGGCACGGTCCCCGATTCGACCAGATACAGGATCGACTCGTCCGGCGAGAAGCACAGGCCGTTGGGCCGGTTCACCTCGCTCTCGAGCATGCTCACCTCGCCATCGGCATCGACGCGGTAGACGTTGTGCGGCAGCTCCTGCTCGGCGCGATTGCCTTCGTACCAGCCGAGCAGGCCGAACGGCGGATCGGTGAACCAGATCGACCCATCCGACTTCACCACGACGTCGTTGGGCGAGTTCAGCCGCTTGCCGTCGAAGCCGTCGCAGATCACGCTCACGCTGCCGTCGTACTCGGTACGCGTCACGCGCCGCCCGCCGTGCTCGCAGGTAACCAGCCGTCCCTGGCGGTCGCGGGTGTTGCCATTGGCGAAACCCGAGGGCTTGCGATAGACGCTCACCGCTCCGGTCTCCTCCTCCCACTTCATGATCCGGTCGTTCGGGATATCGCTCCACAACAGGTAGCGGCCGTCGCCGAACCAGACCGGACCTTCGGCCCAGCGGAAGCCGTGCGCGATGCGCTCCACCGACGCGCTCTTGATGCGATATCGGTCGAAGCCCTCGTCGAGGATCTCGATCGCCGGATCGGGATAGCGCTGGCTGGGTTGCCAGGACACGTGCGGGAACTCGGCATGCATCGGAAACCCTCAGGCCTCGGGGCGCAACTCGCGGCGCAGAATCTTCCCGATCGGGCTCTTCGGCAGCACGTCGCGAAACTCGACATGTCGGGGCACCTTGTACCCGGTGAGGTTCGCGCGGCAGTGCGCGATCAACTGCTCCTGCGTGAGGGCCGGGTCGCGCCGCACGACGAACAGCTTGACCGCCTCGCCCGTGGAGGCATCCGGCACCCCGATCGCTGCGGCCTCCCGAACACCGGGGTGCATCACCGCCACCTCCTCGAGTTCGTTGGGGTAGACGTTGAAGCCCGACACCAGGATCATGTCCTTCACCCGATCGACGATCTTCAGATAGCCCTCGGGCGTGATCAGCCCGATGTCGCCGGTGGCGAAGAAGCCGTCGGGGCCGATCACCTTCGCGGTCTCCTCGGGCTTGCGCCAGTAGCCCGCCATCACCTGGGGACCGCGCACGAACACCTGGCCCGCCTGCCCCTGCGCCAGCGGGGTTGCGTCGTCGCCCCGGATCTCCACGTCCGTCCCCGGCACCGGGAAGCCGGTGGTTCCGCTGTGCTCATCGAGGGTAGGCGGGTTGATCGACACCGCACCCGAGGTCTCGGTGAGCCCGTAGCCCTCGGAGAGCACCTGCCCGGTGACCTCCTTCCAGCGCCTGGCCACCGGCAGCTGCACGGGCGCGCCGCCGCCCCCGGCGATGCGCAGCCTGCTGAAGTCCACCTTTGCGAACGCGGGATCGTTCACCAGCGCATTGAACAGCGTGTTCACGCCGACGAAGAAGGTGAAGCGGCTGTTTGCGAGTGTCTTGATGAACCGGGGAATGTCGCGCGGATTGGCGATCAGCACCTGCACCCCGCCCAGCCGCACGATCATCATGCAGTTCAGCACCAGCGCGAGGACGTGATAGAAGGGCAGCGGCGCGATCGCCACCTCCTCCCCTTCGCGCAGGCGGCTGCCGAAGTAGGTGCGCATCTGCTGCAGGTTCGCCAGCACGTGACGGTGCTGCAACATCGCGCCCTTGGACACCCCCGTGGTGCCACCGGTGTACTGCAGGAACGCGAGGTCCTCGCCGTGCACCCTCACCGGCTGGAAGGTCCGACGCGCGCCCTCGGCCAGCACCTGCGGGAAGCGCTTCGCATGTGCGATGCTCCAGGGCGCGACCATCTTCTTCACGCTGCGGAACACGAAGTTCAGCAGCGCGCCCTTGGCCAGCCCCAGCATGTCCCCCAGCGAGGACACGATGACGTGCCGCACCGGCGTGCGGGCGAGCACGCCCTGCAAGGTGTGGGCGGCGCTCTCGAAGATCACGATGGCGCTGGCGTCGGAATCGCACAGCTGATGCTCCAGCTCGCGCGCGGTGTAGAGCGGGTTGACGCTCACCACCACCATGCCCGCGCGCAGGATGCCGTACACCGCGACCGGATACTGCAGGATGTTCGGCATCATCACCGCGATGCGGTCTCCGCGCTGCAGTCCCGGACTCGACTGCAGGCAGGCGGCAAACTGCCGCGAGAGGCGGTCGAGGTCGTCGTAGGTGATGCGCACGCCGAAGCTCTCGAACGCCGGCCTGCCGCCGAAGCGCCGCACCGACGCCTCGAGCATGGCGGGAATGGATTCGAACTCCAGCGGCCCCATGTCCAGGGGCGCGCCAGACGGGTACTTCAGGACCCAGGGACGCCTGGCGGCAATGGCCGGCTGGTCCGTATTCATCGCAGTCCGTCTTCGCCGCGGATCTCGGTCTTGTGCAGACCGCCCACGCGTGCCAGCGGCCGTCCGCTGTCGGTGACCGCGATCGCCACCACGATCTCGTTCGCCCGCGGGGCGTCGTTCACGCGCGCCTCCATCGCGTCGAAGTGGCTGCGCACGTAGGCTGCGTCCTTGTGCCCCAGCGGGACGTCGATGGCGCTTCCCATGCCGCCCATCTTCTTGGCGGAGGGCACCAGCGCAGCGCCCCTCTCCACCGCCTTGCGCAGCGGTGCGCCGAGCTTCGGATGCAGGATCGCCGCAGCGTGCTCGAGTTCGCCGCTCTCGCCCACGATGGCAGCCTTGCCGTAGCTCTCTGCCTGCGCGGGCTGTATGCCGAGCGCCTGCACACAGCGCTCGCCGAGCAGGCCGCCCAGTTCCTCGCCGATGTCCACCAGGTCGGCGAGGTCGGTCGCGTATCGCCCTGCATAGGGGTTCTCGATCACCGCCATCGCCAGCGCGCGACGCGTGGGCGGGGACACTTCACGCCCCATCTCCATCCTGGTCTCGTCGATCTGCACGACGATCTTCCTGATCTTCGCTCTCATGCGTGTCCGGTCACAGGGCAGTTGCCTGGAATGTACACGAACTCGGCAGAGTCGGTACCATGGTCCCCACGCTGCGCGCGCGGCCCTGCAGCCACAGCACCGCGGCGAGGATCAGGCCGTGATCGAGCAATGCCCGTGCATGGCGCGCACCGGCGGCGAGCGCCTGCTCGACCGCATCGTCCGGCAGGGCGGGAACGTGCACCGTGACAGGCCGCTCGCCCAGATCGGAGTCGTCCCTGAGCGTACGCGCTGGACGCCGTTCGATGCAGGGATGATCCGTGTTCACCGCATTGGCGATCATGGTCGCCGCCGCGTCGGCCCGCGCCGCATCCGACGCGAGTACGGTGACGGCATCGGCGATCCCCAGGCTGAAGCTGCGCCCGCGCCAGCCGCTGGTCGCGATCCCGCGCACCGCGGTGCCGAAGCCGATCTCGATGTCGCCGTCCAGGCGCATGCGCTCCCCGCGCTCGAAGCGGCCGAGATCCGCGAACAGGCCCACCCGATAGCGCTCGCCGGGGGCCAGGTGCAGGGCGATGTCGCCGCCGTTGTTCACGAAGGCGCGCCGCACGCCTGCGCGCGCCAGCGCGGGGGCGACCAGTTCGTCCGCGACCGCACCGGCGACTGCCGCCATCGGCGTGAGGAATGCCGGCCGATGCGGCAGACAGGCGGTCTCCATGCGACGCGCAACGGCGCCGCGCAATGCTCCCGCGCATACCGGCGAGCGCAGCACGCACAGTTCCTGAACCAGCTCGGCGAGGATGGACTGCATGCGCACCCAGGCGTCATCGACGCAGGCCGCCACCGCGGCCGACTCGCCATCGACGCCGAGTACGAGATCGATCGGTCCGTGCTGGAAATGCCAGCGGCCCCCGCCCAGGTACGCACGCACGGCAGAGCCTGGCGCCACCTCAGGGCTCCAGCGGCCAGGGATTCAGCCCATCCCAGCCGAGCATGCGCACACGCTCGCCGCGCAGCACGTCCTGCACGCCGCGCACGCGGTCCATGTGCCCGCCCAGGGCCGCGTAGTCGGCAAGGCGCATGCTGAATTCGATCGGTGCCACGATGGCCGGCGTGGGTACCCAGCCGAAGGAATCGGCCGGCATGCGGGTGACGTCCACCATCACGGTGATGCCGCCGCCGGGCCACACGTACACCGGCGCACCGCCGCAGGTGACGCGCACGAGCAGGTCCTTGATCGAGCGCGTCAGCCGCACCGGGTTCTCCGTCACGCCCGCGCGCAGGCTGCCGCCTGCGCCCATCAGGAACAGGACGCTGCACAGGGCCGGTTCGCAGTTCTCGCCGATGCGCTCCACCACCGCTTGCACGCCTGCCGGCATGGGCGCGGGCGTCATGCGCAAGGCTTCGTCGAGCACGAAGAAGGCCGCGTCCTCCCCGGTGGTGGACACCATCAGCAGGCGCAGGCCGGGACGTGCGATCACCGCATCGAAGCCGGCGACGATGGACAGCGGATCGGTGATGTCGGTACCGCCCCAGCCGGTGCCGGGATCGGCCACCTGGAAGTAGCGCCCCGGCGTCGACTTGCGGCCCCGGATCCGGATGCCAGAGGGCGGCAGCCCGAGAAAGCGCCCGGCCTGATGCTCGGTGAGAACGCCGGTGATGTGATCGTCCACCACCACCACCTCGTCCACGTGGCCGAACCACTGCTGCGCGAAGATGCCGATGGTGGCCGAGCCGCAGCCCACGCGCATGCGCTGCTCCTCGACGCCGTTGACCACGGGGGCTGCGCCGGCCTGGACGACAACGCGCGCACCGCCGTCGATCTGCAGTTCGACCGGCTTGCGGTTGCCGAGGTCCATCATCGTGTCGCAGGTGACCCGGCCCTCCTTCCTGCTGCCGCCGGTCAGGTGATGCACGCCGCCGAGCGAGAGCATCTGCGAACCGTACTCGACGGTGGTGACGTGCCCCACCGCCTCGCCTCTGCAGCGCACGGTTGCCTGCTCGGGTCCGAGATGACGGTCGGTGTCGATTTTCACCTTGAAGCTGCAGTAGCTGAAGATGCCCTCTGTCACCACCGTGACCATGTCGACGTCGTCGTGCCTGGAGGAGACGATGAACGGCGCAGGCTTGTAGTCGGGATAGGTGGTGCCGGAGCCGACGCCGGAGACGAACACGGGCGCGTCGGGCAACATGCCCCCGTCCCAGTCGGAGCGCGCGAGGAAGCCGGTTACCTCGCCTGCCTCCGTCGTCACCTTGCGGAACAGCGTGATCGGGTCGACGCGCGTGAGCCGGCCGCCGAAGTTGCCCCAGCGGTCGCAGGCGCCGATGCGGCCCTGCGCGATCATGCACAGAACCGGGCAGGCGTCACAGCGGATGGTGTCGTCGCTCATCGGACTCGCCGCAGAAGAACCCTTGCCACAGAGGACACGAAGGACACAGAGAGATTCGGCACGAATTCTCCGTGCCCTCGCTTTTCCTCTGTGTGCTCTGTGTTCATGCTTTTGCTTTCCCCAACAGCTGCGCGCGAAGGCGATCGGGCGTCACCGGCAGGCGCGTCACGCGCACGCCCGTGGCGTGGCGGATCGCGTTGGTGATCGCCGGCGCAGTGGGAATCATCGCCGGCTCGCCCACGCCCTTCGCGCCGAAGGGCCCGAGCGGCTCGGGATCCTCGATGACGTGTACCACTACAGGCGGAACATCGCCCACGGTGGGAATCAGGTAATCGTGCAGGTTGTCGCTCCGCCCGGCCACGTACTCCTCCATCAGCGCCATGCCGATGCCCTGGGCGATGCCACCGACGATCTGGCCTTCCACCTGGGTCGGATTGATCGCCCGTCCCACGTCGTGCGCCGCCTCCACGTGCAGCACCCGCACCGTGCCCAGTTCGATGTCCACCTCGACTTCCGCGAACTGTGCGCCGAAGCCGTAGGTGGCATAGGGCATCCCCTGCCCGTCGCCGTCGAGCGGCGTGGTGGGGGGATCGAAGCTGCCCTCTCCCACAGCGACGTCGCCGTTGCGGTCGGCATCGAGCGCGCTCAGATCGAGCGAGCGCGTGCCGCTGCCCTCCCCGACCTGCAGTTGCGTGTCCACCAGCCGCAAGCGTGCGTCGGCCGGCGCGCACACGAGCGCGAGCAGCCGCTCGCGCAGGACGCTGCCGGCGATGCGTGCGGCATTGCCCGACACGAAGGTCTGGCGCGATGCCGATGACTTGCCCGCGTCGGCGGTGCGGTCGGTGTCGCCCGTCACCTGATCGAACAGATGCACGGGCAGGCCGAGGGCGTCGGCACAGATCTGCACCAGCACGGTGCTCGAACCCTGGCCCAGGTCCACTGCGCCGTTGTACAGGACCACGCGTCCGTTGCGCCGCAGCCCCACGCGCATGGTGGATGGATTGGCGATGACGGTATTGCCGATGCCGTATGCCATGCAGGCGATCCCGACCCCCCTGCGCAGCGCACCGGCGCTGGCCGGATCGAGCGCCTCGACGCGCCGCCGTGCCGCTTCCCATGCCGGCTGCAGACGCAGCAGGCACGCCACCAGACCTGCACTGGCGGTCAGCACCTGGCCGGTGGCCGTGGCCTGCCCCGCCCGTATCGCGTTGCGCAGCCGGAATGCCAAGGGATCCATCCCGCACGCCCGCGCGAGTTCGTCCACCAGGGTCTCGTGTGCGAACGTCGATTGCGGTACACCGAAGCCCCGGAAGGCGCCGCCGACCGGTCCGTTGGTGTAGACCGCGCGCGTGAGCGCGCGCACGTTCGGCACGGCATACGGACCGCTCGCGTGGATCGGCACGCGGTTGGCCACCGTGCTTCCCCAGGAGGCATAGGCGCCGGTGTCGAAGTCACCGAGGAAATCGACGGCCACCAGGTCGCCGTTCCGATCGCAGCCGAAGCGCACGCGCATGCGTGCCGGATGGCGCTTGGTCGTGCACAGCATGGATTCGGGGCGGGTGTAGACGCCGCGCACGGGCCGCTTCAGCTTCCAGGAGGCCACCGCTAGCAGCGGCTGGATCGACAGGTCCAGCTTGCCGCCGAAGCCGCCGCCGATGGCCGAGGGCACGACCTGCACGCGATCCGGCTCGATGGCGAGGATGCGGGCGATCTCGTCGCGGTCCATGTACGGAGTCTGGGTGCAGGCAAACACGCGCAGCCGGTCGCCCCCGTCTGGCATCGGCATGCGCATGGCGTAACCCGCCTCCGGTTCGATGTACGCGTGCTCGACGTGGCTGGTGACGAACTCGCCCTCGGCGACGAAGGCCGCCCGGCGCAGCGCCTCGTCCACCTCTCCCCTGATCACGCGGCCGCGAACCAGCACGTTGTCGGGGGCGAAATCGTGCAGCGGTGCACCGGTCACGGCCAACCCCTGCTCGATGCCCAGCACGGGTTCCTCGACACTCCATTCGATCGGCAACTCCTCGTCGTGCACCGCGCTCACTGCCTCCTGCGTCCCGACCAGAGCAACCACCGCCTCGCCGTGGAAGCGCACCCGTGCGTCGCCGAGCACCGGCTGGTCCTTCACGGCATCGAAGATGCCGAAGCTGTTGCACGGCACGTCGGCAGCGGTGAGCACGTCGACGATGCCGGGGTGCGAGGCGATCCACGCGGCCAGGTCGCCGAGGCGGAAGCGCGCGCGCGCGTGCGGTGAGCGCACCGCCCGCAGCCACAGCGCATCCGCGGGTGCCTCATCGGCCGCATAGCACTCCCGGCCGTCGAGCCGGGCCGCGCCGTCGAGCCTGGGCACGCGCGCGCCGACCGCGCGTCCGGGAGCTGCCTGGGGCAGCGACACCGGTCCGCCGGCGGCGGCAAGCACCGCCGCCACGATGGCGCGATAGCCGGTGCAGCGGCACAGTACGCCGGCCAGTCCGTCAGCGACCTGTTCGGCGGACGGATCGGGATGGCGTGCCAGCGTGTCCGCCGCGGCCATCAACATTCCGGGCGTGCAGGCACCGCACTGGGCGGCACCGTGCGCCAGGAAAGCCTGCTGCAGTCGAGCGAGCGTGCCGTCGGCAGCCAGTCCCTCGACCGTGGTCAGCCTCCTCCCGTGCACCTGTCCCGCTGCCACGGTGCACGCACACACCTGCTGGCCATCGAGCACGACGGTACAGGCCCCGCAATCGCCGGCGCTGCACCCGACCTTCGTGCCCGTGAGCCCGAGCGTGTCGCGCAGCACGTCCGACAGCCGCGCGGACGCGGTCACCGCCACCTGCACGCCGCGTCCGTTGAGTTCGAAGCCGATCGGCTGCACAGCGGGGCGGCTGCGGTCATTCATCGCACAATGCTCCCAGCGCCCGGCGCACCAGGGTGAGCGCGGCGTCGCGCCGGTACGCGGCGCTGGCGCGCACGTCCGAACGCGGCGTCAGCGCCGCCAGATCGTGCGCGTGCGGCACCTCGCGCAGCGCGGCGTCGAGCCGGCGTCCGGCAAGACGTTGCTCGAGCAGCGGCAGCCGCTGCGCCACTTCCGAACAGGCGCCCACCGCCACGGCGGCTGCAGCGACGCGGCCGCTGTCGTCCAGATCGAGCCGCGCGGCGACCATGAGGACGGAGATCACCAGATAGCGGCGCGCGCCGAGCTTGTGGAAAGTCGAGCGCGTGTGCGCGCCGCTATGTGGGAGCAGCACGGCCGTGAGCAATTCGTCCGGTGCCCGCGCAGTGCGCCGGTTGCCCAGGATGAACTGCCCGAGCGGCATGGTGCGTGTGCCGCGCACCGACTGCAGTTCGACCTGCGCATCGAGTGCCAGCAGTGCCGGAACGCCGTCCGCGGCCGGCGATGCGTTGCACAGGTTGCCGCCGACGGTGCCCGCGTTCTGGATCTGCACTCCGCCGACCTCGGCAGCGACGCGCTGCAGCGCGCACAGTGCCGCCGGCAGCGGCGCGCGGCGCAGGGCGCTCCAGGTCGTCAACGCACCCAGGCGCCAGCCCGAGACGCTCGTCGACAGACCGCACAGATCCGTCAGCCGGCTCAGATCGAGGATGCCGTCGGCAACCGGCTGCCCGACACGCGCCGGATAGAAGTCGGTGCCGCCGGCCAGCGGCACCAGTCGCTGCTGCGACAGCGCGGACAGCGCGTCGGCTAGAATTGCAGGCTGTACGTAGGGCAGTGACGACACGCTGCTCCCTGTCCACCGTAGGGTTATGCCCCGGCGCAACGAGCAGGGGGCATCGCCGCCACGCCCGGACGGTGCTCTTATGGAGCGGATGCTTCATTGTATAGGGAATCGCTGCGCGCGCTCGCGGCGTGAGCGATCACGCTTTTCGTTCACTTTCGGCCTGGCGGAGGCCGTCTAGAGAGAGAAGGAATCACGCATGACCCACGTCGTTACCGAGGCCTGCATCAAGTGCAAGTACACGGATTGTGTGGACGTCTGTCCGGTCGACTGCTTCAAGGAAGGCCCGAACATGCTGATCATCGACCCGGACGAGTGCATCGACTGCGCGGTATGCATCCCGGAGTGCCCGGTGAATGCCATCTACGCCGACGTGGATCTGCCGAAGGATCAGCTGCAGTTCGTCGAGATCAATGCGGAGATGTCCAGGACCTGTCAGACCATCACCGACACCAAGGAGCCAATGCCCGAAGCCGAGGAGTTCAAGGACGTCAAGGGCAAGCTCAGGTACCTGGAACGCGAGTGACGGCACGCGCGGCCATCGGCCGGCAGGCCACGCGCCCTCGACGGCGCGTGCGGGATCCGGAGGCGATGCGCCGCCGCATCCTCGAGGCGGCCACCTCCGAGTTCGCCACCCACGGCTACGGCGGCGCGCGCGTCGAGCGCATCAGCGCCGCCGCGAGCACAGTGGACCGCATGCTCTACTACTACTTCGGCAGCAAGGAGGGTCTGTTCCGGGCGGTGCTCGAGAACGCCTACGAGCGACTGGGTGCCGCGGAACAGCAGCTCGATCTGGAGCAGACCGATCCGGTGAAAGGCCTGCGGGAACTGGTGGCCTTCACCTGGCGCTACTACCTGGCACACCCCGAGTTCATCCGGCTCCTCAACAGCGAGAACCTGCACCGGGGCGAGCACCTGCGCCAGTCACAGCGCGTGCGCGCACTGTCGTTTCCGCTGCTCAGCATCCTTGCACGCCTGCTCAAGCGCGGTGCGGCAAGCGGGGCGTTCCGTCCCCGCGTCGACGCGGTGACGGTATATCTCACCATCGCCTCGCTCGCCTACTTCTACCTGTCCAATCGCTACACGCTGTCCAGCTTCCTGGGCGAGGATCTCATGTCCGATGCTCGCCAGCGCCGTTGGCTGCGCCACATCACCGACCTGGTGCTGGCGCACGTGGCCGCCGCGCCTGCGGCGGCGCCCGGATCGCGCCGGGCCCCGACGCGCTGAGCGATCAGCGGCTCACTGCTCCAGGCATTCACTGCTCCAGGGCTTCGCGCTCCACGAGCTGCTCGAGCATCTGCTCGATCGCGTCCAGGCGCTGCTCGACGCGCCGGTGCATGCCCATCATTGCGCCCTTGCCTTTCATCATGTCGCCCTTGCCCTTCATCATGCCGCGGCCTTTCCTGTCCGCCGGGGGAACTGCATCCGTGGCCTCTGCCCCGGCGTGATCGTGTTCTGTCTGCGCCGAAGGTTGCGCCGAAGGTTGCGCAGGAGGCTGCGCAGCGGCACGCATGGCGCGCAGCTGCTCGCGCATCGCCTGCACGTGCTCGCCGAGCAGCCGCTGACGCGCGGCCGGATCCTGCGCGGTCTGCGCCTGCGCGATGAGGCTGCGCATCCGCTCGAAGCCGGCCGCGAGCGGATTAGCGGGCACCTGGGCCTGGCCCTCCGGAGTCTGGGCCTCCGAGGTCCCGGCCTCCGGGCTCTGCGCCTGCGGAGCCTGCACCTCTAGGCTCTGGGCCTCCGGGGCCGGGTGATGGCCGGCGTGCTCGTCATCGTCCTCCTGCGCGAAGGCCGATGTGCCCAGGGCCAGCAAACCCGCGACAACCAGTGCGACGGTCAGTCTGTTCATGGTTTCTCCTGCGTGGGGTGATGGGGACTGCAAGATTTTCAGTTCGCCTGCCCCGATTCGGGATACGCTACGCGCCGGCGGCAGGCGAGGTTTGATCACGGTCAATCCGAGCGCGCGAACGAGTGCTGCCGCAGGCCCGGCCGTTCGGGCAGAAAGGGGCTGCCGGGAGCCGGACGCAGCCTCCGGCGACACAACGATCCGGCTGCGGAGACTGCATGCTTGGTTCCGGCCATCTCGCGAGCATCGAGGACCTGCGCCAGCGGGCGCGGCGACGCCTGCCCAGGGCCATCTTCGATTTCATCGACGGCGGCTCCCAGGACGAGGTCACGCTCGCCGCCAACCGCCGCGACTTCGAGCGCATCGCGCTGATGCCGCGCGTGCTGACCGACGTATCCAGACGCCAGCTGTCGACCACGGTCCTGGGTGACCGTCTGGCCTTTCCCCTGATCGCCGCCCCCACCGGCCTGGCCGGGATGCTGTCCAGAAAGGGCGAGGTGGCCGAGGCGCGTGCAGTGGAAGCCTCGGGTATCGCCTACTGCCTGAGCCAGATGGCCTGCTGCAGCATCGAGGAGGTGAAGGCAGCGACGCGGCGTTCGTTCTGGTTCCAGAGCTATCTGGTCAAGGACCGTGGCATCAACGAGGTGCTGATGGAGCGCGCGGCGAGCGCCGGCTGCAGGGTGCTCGTCGTCACGCTCGACACCAAGGCACAGGGCCCGCGCGAGCGCGACATGCGCAACGGCTTCACCGTGCCGCCGCGCGTGACCTGGCGCAATGCACTCGACGTACTGCGACGCGTGGACTGGATCCGCGACGTGGCGATGGGTCCGCGCGTGACCTTTGCCAATCTCGCCGGCAGCCTCGTGGGCAGCAGCGACATCATCAGCATCGCGCGCTTCGCCGCCGAGCAGTACGATTTCTCGTTGAACTGGTCGCACATCGACTGGTGTCGGGCACGGTGGGGCGGCAAGTTCGTGCTCAAGGGCATACTCACGGCCCAGGACGCACGGCTCGCGGTCGAACACGGAGCCGACGCGGTGATCGTGTCCAACCACGGCGGACGCCAGCTCGATCACAGCCGCTCGGCCATCGCCGCCCTGCCCGAGGTGGTCGAGGCAGTCGACGGTCGCGCCGAAGTCATTCTCGACGGCGGCGTGCGCCGCGGCAGCGACATCCTCAAGGCGCTGGCGCTCGGCGCGCGCGCCTGCATGGCGGGCCGTCCCTTCCTCTACGGCCTGGCGGCCGGCGGCGAACGTGGTGTGATGCGGGCGATCGAGCTGTTGCGCACCGAGCTGGAGGTGAATCTGGCACTGCTCGGACGCAGCAGCGTCCAGGAACTGGACCGCAGCGCCGTGCGCATGCTGTAGCGGCGAAGGCGCACGGTAGAATCCGGCGCATGGGTGATTGCGACCGGATCGCCGTGCGCCTGTGCGGCGCCGGCAAGACCTATCCCGACGGCTTGAAGGCGCTGGAGCCGATCCACCTCACGGTCCAGGCAGGGGAGTTCGTGACGCTGATCGGTCCGTCGGGTTGCGGCAAGAGTACGTTGCTGCGCATGGTCGCAGGGCTGAGCGCGCCGGCCGGCGGAACGGTGGAATTGTGGACGACGCAGTCCCTGACATTGGAGCGAGAACCAGAATCCGGCAGTAAAGCGGACACGGGTGAGAAACCCTGGGTCCCGGCTTTCGCCGGGACGACGGAAGGTTCGTCATTCCGGCGAATGCCGGAATCCGGCGCAAGCAGAACAGCCTTCGTCTTTCAGCAGCCCACGCTGATGCCCTGGGCGAGCGTGGCGCGCAACGTGCGGCTGCCGCTCGACCTCGCCGGCATGAACGCCGGCACGCGCGTCGATGAAGCCCTGGACCTGGTCGGACTCGCCGATTTCGCCAATGCCTATCCGCGCCAGCTCTCCGGCGGCATGCAGATGCGCGTGTCGATCGCGCGCGCACTCGTCATCGAGCCACGCCTGCTGCTGATGGACGAGCCGTTCGGGGCGCTGGACGAGATCACGCGCAACCGTCTCGATCACGACGTGCGCGAGCTGTGGGCCCGGCACCGGCTCACGGTGCTGTTCGTCACGCACAGCATCTACGAGGCGGTGTTCCTCTCCACGCGCGTGCTGGTCATGTCTCCTCGTCCGGGACGCATCGCAGGCGAACTGCGGCTCGACCCGGCACAGCCGCGTGACGAGGCGTTCCGCCAAAGTGCGCGCTTCGCCGACTGGTGCAACCGGTTGAGCACGATGCTCGCCTCGGCGGCGCACGGCAACGCGAGCGCCTGAGACGATGGCGCGCATCCTCGCTCCGATCCTGGTCGGCATCATTGCGCTCGCGGTGTGGCACGCGCTGGTGACGCTGAACGACGTGCCCGTCTATCTCGTGCCCTCGCCGCTGAACGTCGCCGAGGCACTGGTCCAGGATCGCGCCCTGCTCGTCGGCGCGCTGCTGGTGACGTTGAAGGTGGCACTCCTCGCCCTGGCGCTGGCGCTGGTGACTGGCGTGCTTATCGCCTTCGTGTTCGTCCAGAGCCGGCTGGTCGAGCGTAGCCTGCTGCCCTATGCGATCCTGCTGCAGGTCACACCGATCGTCTCCATCGCGCCGCTGATCATCATCTGGGCGAAGAATCTCACGCTCGCGCTGGTGCTGTGTGCCGCCATGGCCGCGCTGTTCCCGATCATCGCCAACACCACGCAGGGTCTGCGCAGCGTGGACCCGGGACTGCTGGACCTGTTCCGCCTGCACGACGCCTCGCGCTGGCAGACACTGGTGCGCCTGCGCATCCCCAGCGCCCTGCCCTACTTCTTCGCCGGACTCAAGGTATCGAGCGGGCTGGCGTTGATCGGCACCGTGGTCGCGGAGTTCGTGGCGGGCACCGGGGGCAGCCGGTCCGGGCTGGCGTATCAGATCCTGATGGCGGGGATCAACCTGAACATGCCGCGGCTGTTCGCGGCGCTGTTCGTGATCACCCTCGCCGGCGTGGCCCTGTATGCCCTGGCCTCGTGGATCGCGCGCCTGTCGCTGCGGGGCTGGCACGAGAGCGAAGTGGCGTCCGCGTGAGCAGGCAGGACGACCTCTATCGGCACTGAGCACACGAAAAAACGCGTGAGCCACGGAGAGCACAGAGAACACAGAGGCGAAACGCGGGAAACCAGGATCTCGTGATCCCTGTACTCTGCTCTGTGTCCTCTGTGTCCTCCGTGGCACATGCCTTTTCTCGGTTCCTCGTGCCTTCGTGTCTTCGTGGTTATCCGTTCGATATACTCCCCCCATGACCGACCTCGACCTCGAAGCCGCTACCGAATCGATCTGGCAGGGGATGCAGCGCGGCGTGCACCATCCTGCCGAATGGAGCCACCGCCTGAGCATGGACGACGGCTACCGCATCCAGCTCGGAGTGCTGCGCCGGCTCGTCGCCCGCGGGGAACGCCATGCCGGGTGGAAGGTGGGCCTGACCGCCGCTGCCATGCGCACCCAGATGAAGGTGCACGAACCCTGCTTCGGCTTCCTGCTCGCCAGCGGCAACAGGCCGTCGGGGCACGCGTTCCGGTATGCCGACCTGATCCGGCCCGGCGTCGAGAACGAGCTGTGCCTCACCATCGGGCAGCGGCTGCGCGGTCCGGGCGTGACGTTCGAACAGGCACGCGCGGCCATCGCCGACGTCGCACCCGCTCTCGAGATCATCGAGACGCGCGGCGACTTCGCTGCCGACCTGCCGCTGACGATGGCCGACAATGCGCAGCAAAAGGCCTTCGTGACCGGACCGGCGCGGGCGCTCGGCCATCACGATCTGTCGACGGCGACCGTGTCGGTCTACCTGAACGATGCGCTGATCAACCAGGCGAGCGGCGTCGAGGTGATGGGTAATCCGATCAACTCCATCGTCTGGCTGGCGAACAAGCTGGCCGAGTTCGACTGGAACCTCGAACCGGGCCAGCGCGTCATCTCCGGTTCGTTCACGCGCCAGTACCTCCTCGACAGTCCGGCGCGCGTGCGCTCGGTGTTCGAGCCCTTCGACGCGGTCGAGGTCAGCTTCGTTTGATTCGTCCGGGAGTCCATGTCATGCATCCAATCCGCCTGACCGCAGCCGTGCTGGCCGCAATGCTGGTCGCTGCCTGCGCCGGGCCGTCGCGCGTGCTGATCGGCACGCCACGCACGCCGATCGATCCGACCCAGGTGCAGGTGTACACGAAAGCCCCGGACAGGTCGGAGGAGATCGCCATCGTCGAGGCCATCGGCAGCGCATTCACCATCGGCTCGCAGGCGCGCACCGACGCCTTGATCGAGAAGCTGAAGGCCGAAGCCGCCCAGGTCGGGGCAAACGGCATCATCCTGCGCGAAGTGGGGGATACCGGCGGCGCGTCGGTGGGTGCCGGCACCGGCACCACCATCGGCGCGGGCGGCATCGGCGTGGGCGTGTCGGCACCCCTCACGCGCAAGCGTGGCAGCGCAATGGCGATCTACGTGCCATCGGGAGAGAACCAGCGGTTGCCAGAATGACTCCGGTTCCAGGCAAACGCCATCCGATGCAATCCCTCCGCTGTGCCGACGTGCTGGCCGGGTGCGCACCGCAGGATTCCCCCGTCACCATCAAGGGCTGGGTGCGCACGCGTCGCGATTCCAAGGCGGGGATCTCCTTCGTCAACGTCTCCGACGGTTCCTGCTTCCACCCGGTGCAGGTGGTGGCGCCGAACACGCTGCACAACTACGCCGACGAGGTGCTGCACCTGACTGCCGGCTGCTCGATCGAGGCAACCGGCACCATCGTGCCCTCCCCCGCCAAGGGACAGCCGTTCGAGATGCAGGCCAGCGACATCCGCGTCATCGGCTGGGTGGTAGATCCCGACTCCTATCCGATCCAGCCCAAGCCGCACTCCTTTGAATTCCTGCGCGAGGTGGCGCACCTGCGTGCGCGCACCAACGTGATCGGTGCGGTCACGCGCGTGCGCCACGCGCTGGCCCAGGCGATCCACCGCTTCTTCCACGAGCGCGGCTTCCTGTGGATCAACACCCCGATCATCACCTCCTCCGACGCCGAAGGAGCAGGCGCTTTGTTTCGGGTGTCCACGCTCGATCTGGCGAACCTGCCGCGCACGCCCGATGGCAGGGTGGACTTCGCGCAGGACTTCTTCGGACGCGAGGCCTTCCTCACCGTCTCCGGCCAGCTCAATGTCGAGACCTACTGCATGGCCATGTCGAAGGTGTACACCTTCGGACCGACCTTCCGCGCCGAGAACTCCAACACCAGCCGCCATCTGGCCGAATTCTGGATGATCGAGCCCGAGATCGCCTTCGCTTCGCTGAAGGAGGATTCGGAACTCGCCGAGGCGCTGCTCAAGCACGTGTTCGCCACGGTGCTGGAGGATCGCGCCGACGACATGGCCTTCTTCGAAGAGCGCGTCGAGAAGGGTGTCATCGCCAAGCTGCGCAACATCGTGGACACGCCCTTCGTGCGCATGGACTACACGGAGGCCATCGGCATCCTCGAGCGTTGCAGCCAGAAGTTCGAGTTTCCGGTGCACTGGGGAATGGACCTGCAGTCCGAGCACGAGCGCTACCTGTCAGAGCAGCACGTGCGCGGCCCGCTCATCCTGATGAACTACCCGAAGCAGATCAAGGCGTTCTACATGCGCCTGAACGACGACGGCAGGACCGTCGCGGCGATGGACGTGCTCGCACCGGGGATCGGCGAGATCATCGGCGGCAGCCAGCGCGAGGAGCGCCTCGATGTCCTGGACGCACGCATGGTGGAAACCGGGCTCGACCCGGCGCACTACGACTGGTACCGCGACCTGCGCCGCTATGGCACGGTTGCGCACGCGGGTTTCGGTCTGGGCTTCGAACGCACGGTGATGTACGTGACCGGACTGAACAACGTCCGCGACGCGATTCCCTTCCCGCGCACGCCGGGCAATGCCCGCTACTGAGGGCGCGGTCGCCGCGCCGCGGCGCAGCGTCTTCGCCGATCTGTCGCTCTCGGCGATCATCGCCGGCTTCGTTACCGTCCTGGTAGGCTTCACGAGTTCCGCGGTCATCGTGTTCCAGGCCGCCCAGGCGCTCGGTGCGGGGCCGCGCGAAATCGGCTCGTGGATGTGGGCACTGGGCCTGGGCATGGGCCTGACCTGCATCGGCCTGTCGCTGCGCTACCGCAGACCGGTGGTGACCGCCTGGTCGACACCCGGGGCAGCGCTGCTGGTGACCAGCGTTGCGGGCCTGAGCATGTCCGACGCAGTCGGCGCATTCATGGTGTCGGCCGCGCTCATCGTGCTGTGCGGGGCGACCGGCTGGTTCGAGCGCGTCATCTCGCGTATCCCGGTTCCGCTCGCCTCGGCCATGCTGGCCGGGGTGCTGGTGCGCTTCGGCATGGACGCCTTCACCGCGATGCATGCCCAGTTCGTCCTGGTCTTCGCCATGTTCGCCGTGTACCTCGTCGGCCGGCGCTTCTGGCCGCGCCATGCGGTTCCCGGCGTGCTGGCACTGGGCGTTGCCGTCGCCGCACTGCAGGGCCAGCTGCACCTGGCGGACGTAAGGCTGGAATTGGCTCAGCCCGCGTTCGTCATGCCCACCTTCTCCTGGGCCGCCGTCATCGGAGTCGCGATCCCGCTGTTCGCGGTGACCATGGCATCCCAGAACGTGCCGGGTGTGGCGGTCATGCGCGCCTTCGGCTATGACACGCCGGTATCGCCGCTCATCACTTGGACCGGGCTGGCAACGCTCCTGCTCGCGCCGTTCGGCGCCTACGCGCTCAATCTCGCCGCGATCACGGCGGCGATCTGCATGGGGCGCGAGGCGCACGAGGACAGCGCGCACCGCTACACCGCGGCAGTATCCGCGGGCGCTTTCTACGTGGTGCTGGGATTGTTCGGTGCCACCATCGGTGCACTGCTGGCCGCATTTCCGAAGGAACTGGTGCTGGCGCTGGCCGGACTGGCGCTGATCAACACCATCGGCGGCGGCCTGGCCGCGGCCACACGCGACGAATCGCAGCGCGAGGCCGCGCTCGTCACCTTCCTGATCACGGCCTCCGGCACGTCTCTGTTCGGCATCGGCTCGGCATTCTGGGGACTGGTCGGCGGCGTGCTGGCGCTGCTCGTGCTGAGCCGCAGGCCGGTGCAGCCTGCGAAGTGAGCCGACTGGCGCACCGACTCGAACCGGATCGCTGCAGGACGCTGCTTCGAGGCTGACGATGCGGGGCGGATCCGAGCTTCGCACGCCCGCGCAGGATCGTGCGCCGCAGCACGGGTGCGCCTTGGAGCGCGTGCACGAGACTCCTATACTGATACGCGAACGCCGGTTTCGATTACAACCCGCGGAGGGCATCATGGGAAGCATGTCTACGGAGGAGATCCGCACGCTCGCGCTGGTCGGGCATGCGGGCAGCGGAAAGACCACGCTGGCCGAGGCCCTGTTGCACCGGGCCGGTGCGATCGCCAGTCCGGGATCGGTCCAGCGCGGCACGACCGTGTGCGACTTCGATCCGCTCGAGAAGGAGCACCAGCATTCGCTTTATTCGGCGGTCGCGTATTTCGATCACGGCGGTGCGCGCGTGCACATGATCGACACGCCCGGCTATCCCGACTTCGTGGGCCATGCGCTGAGCGCACTCGAGGCGGTCGAGACCGCCATGATCGTGGTCAACGCGCAGACCGGCATCGAGCTGACCACCACCCGCATGATGAACTGGGCGCAGGACCGCGGTCTGTGCCGCATCGTGGTCATCAACAGGATCGACGCGGAGAATGTCGATCTGCCCCGTCTGGTCGCGCAGATCCAGGAGAGCTTCGGCAAGGAGTGCCTGCCCATCAACCTGCCGGCCGCGGGCGGCAGCAAGGTCGTGGACTGTTTCTTCAACCCGGGCAGCGAAGCCGACGGCGACACGGATCTGTCCTCGGTGGCGCAGGCGCACCGCGCCCTGATCGACCAAGTCGTCGAGGTGAACGAGGCGTTCATGAACCGCTACCTCGAGCAGGGAGACATCGAGGCCGGCGAACTGCACGAACCGTTCGAGCAGTCGTTGCGCGAGGGCCATCTGGTGCCGATCTGCTTCGTCTCCGCGCGCACCGGCGCGGGACTGCAGGAACTGCTCGACGTCATCGAGCACCTCCTGCCCACCCCGGAGGAGGGCAATCCTCCGCGGTTTCTCAAGGGGGACGCGGCGCAGGCGCAGCCGTTCCAGATCCAGCCGGACCCCGCCCTGCACGTGGTGGCACACGTGTTCAAGGTCAGCGTCGATCCCTTCATCGGCAAGCTGGGCGTGTTTCGCGTGCACCAGGGCACGGTCACGCGCGACAGCCAGCTC
Source organism: Burkholderiales bacterium (assembly GCA_020854105.1). Lineage (GTDB taxonomy): Bacteria > Pseudomonadota > Gammaproteobacteria > Burkholderiales > SHXO01 > SHXO01. The sequence goes on from JADZGB010000026.1 coordinate 129,067, forward strand.
TTCATCGGCGACGTACGCAAGCCGATCCGCGTCGGGCAGCTGCTGATGTTGCGCGGAAAGGAGTACGTGCCGGTCGATCGCTGCCTGCCCGGCGACATCGGCGCCCTCGCCAAGATCGAGGAACTCGCGTTCGACTGCGTACTGCACGATTCCCACGACGAGGATCACATCCATCTCGTGCCTGCGCAGTTCCCTGCGCCGATCTTCGGACTCGCGGTGGAAGCGACCAAGCGCGGCGACGAACAGCGCCTGTGGGAAGTGATGCACAAGCTCGCGGGCGAGGATCCGTGCCTGAACATCGAGCACATCGCGTCCACCAACGAGACCGTGGTGCACGGCCTGGGCGAGCTGCACCTGCGCGTCCTGCTGCAGAAGCTCTCCTCGCAGTACAAGCTCGAGGTGAAGACGCATCCACCGCGCATCGCCTATCGGGAGACGATCACGGCAAAGGCAGAGGGTCACTGCCGCCACAAGAAGCAGACGGGCGGGGCGGGCCAGTTCGGCGAAGTGTTCCTGCGCGTCGAACCGCTGGAGCGCGGCAAGGGCTTCGAGTTCGTCGATGCCGTCAAGGGAGGCGTCATACCCGGCCAGTTCATTCCCGCCGTGGAGAAAGGCGTGCAGCAGGTACTGCAGGGCGGTGCGATCGCGGGCTATCCGCTGCAGGACGTGCGCGTGACCGTATACGACGGCAAGTCGCACCCGGTCGACTCGAAGGAAGTGGCGTTCGTCGCGGCGGGACGCAAGGCGTTTCTGGACGCGGTGACGAAGGCACGGCCGATCGTGCTCGAACCCATCGTGAATATCCAGGTCAACGTGCCGGAGGCGAACATCGGCGATGTCACCGGCGATCTTTCATCCAAGCGCGGGCACGTGGCCGGCACGCAGACGATGCCCGGCGGGTTGACCGGCGTACTGGGACAGGTACCCCTGTCCGAGCTGAATGGATACGGCTCGAGGCTGAAGTCGTTCAGCGGCGGTCAGGGATCGTACAGCGTGGAGTTCAGCCACTACGAGCCGGTGCCGCCGAACGTGCAGCAGCAACTGGTGGCGCAGCACAAGGTGCCGATGCACGAGGATTGAGTCCTGGCTGCTCGCGTTCTGACGCCCCGCGGTGAGTGGCGGCTGACATCCCGGCGCTACAGCCGCATCATGCACCTGGTCCTTCAGCCGACGCTCGGACAGCACGCGGCAGCAGAGCGCCCGCGGCGCTGCTCGAGCAGCATGCGGGCGCCGGACAGGATGGTCAGCGCGCGTTCCTGGCGGGAGCGGCCGGCTTCTTGACGCGGCCAGGGCGGGTCTTGCCGTAGGAACCGTTGTAGATCTTGCCGCGACGCGTCCGACGGTCGCCCTTGCCGTTGCTGCGCTCCATGCAGAACTCCAGAGAGGGGTTGAGAGCCGGCGATTCTAGCAAACCCCATCCCCTCCCCGGGATCCGTCCTACTGCTGCTGCTTGTCCTTGGACATGTCCTCTCCTTCGGCGGAGGCGGGCTGTTCGTCCAGACCGGAACCCTGCCCGGTGGTCTCAGCCTGCGTCGGATGACCCACCGAACCGAGGCTCTGATCGGGAATCTGCGGCTGTTCCGCCGATTGCGCCGACCCGGCATCGCCCGTCGGTGCGCGTTCGAGCTGGTCGTCGCGCAGGTTGTCGGTCTCGCCTTCCATGTCGCCGTCGCGCTGCCCGTGCAGGCGCTCCTCCGGCCCCTCGACGTTGATCTCGTCGTCGTAGGCCTGGCCCTGCTCGGCGGTGGCCTCGCCCATCGACGAATCCGACGGGCTCGAGATGGCGGGATCGTTCAGCGATTGATCGGGCATCGAGGAATCGGACTGTTGCGCGTGGACACTGCCGACACCGAAGCCTGCCGCGACCAGTACGGCCAGCAGATACGTGCGTTTCATGTTCACCTCCTTGATCGTGGTAAGAAGCGCCGGCACGAATGGAACGCGAAGCGGCGTGTGGTGAACAGGTTCCGCAATGCATGTGCCGGGGTGGGCGCAGTGCAGTATCCTCGGCCCTGCGAACGAACACGAAACGGAAGCCGAATGAACACCACACGCACGCCTGGCGCGGCGCTCATGCTCGCGCTGCTCACGCTGATCTGGTACGGGGCGGCCTTCGCGCAGACGTCGTCATCTGCCGACAGGCAGCAGCGCGCGCTCAAGCGCGAACTCACCGCGGTGCGCGCCGAGATGAAGCAGCTGCGCGGGGAACGCGCGGCAGCCGAACAGGACCGCAAGCTCCTGCAGCAGCAGATCCGCGCGTTGCGCGAGCAGGTGCTGGCAATGCGCGACGAGGTGCGCGGGATCAAGGCCAACAGCATCCTCGACCTCAACGGCTACCTCACGTTCGAGAACAGCAGCGGCTATCCCACCGCCGTGTTCCGCGGCGTGAACGTGCAGGTGGTGAACGGCACCGGCGACACGCAGACCGCCAACGGCGTGGGTAACCTCATCGTGGGCTACAACCGTGCGCGGGAAGGTACGCCGGTGTGCTCGATCGGCTACTTCGCCACCGAGGCGGAGTGCACCGGCAAGGGAGGCCGATGGGGTGCGAGCCACAAGAGCGGCTCGCACAACATCGTGGGCGGGGACTTCAACAGCTACTCGCTGTGGGGTGGACTGCTGATGGGCACGCAGAACGTGGTGAACGCGCCCTTCTCGGTGGTCGCGGCCGGCTCGGGCAATGTCGCCAGCGGCAATCTGTCGAGCGTCACCGGCGGCAGTTTCAACACCTCGAGCGCGATGTACGGCAGCGTGGCAGGCGGCTTGAACAATGTCGCGAAGGGAGATTTCTCCAGCGTGGGAGGCGGCTCCTCACGCCTCGCGACGGGCAGCTACAACTGGACTTCGGGCGCGCTGTTCCAGGCGAAGTAGCGTATTTCGAAAGGGCCGCGGCCGGGCGCATGGCGGCTTCGCGCCAGGCTGCGGCAACCGGTCACGCCGGCGTCAGCGCACCTGGACGTTGCCTTCCTGACGGCGCTTTTCCCGCGCATCCCGGACGGCGTCCTGCCGCGCCTTCTCGGCCTTCTCCCTTGCGATGCGCTCCTGTTCGGCCTTCTCCTTCGCGGTGCGATCCTGCCCCGCCTTGCGCTTGTCTTCCTTGGCGGACTTATCGTCGTCATCCCCGCGGCCTTCGCGCTTGTCGCCCTTGCCGTGGGTGCACTCCTTCATGAACGCCTTGCGTTCCTTCCCTTTCAGGCCCTTCTCGTTCGCCAGCTGACCGCAGTTGTCCTTGCCCTTGCCCTCGTCGGCCACCGCCGGCACAGCAACGAACAGGGCAAGTGACAGCCATAGTGTGCGCAGCATCGCTTTCTCCATAGTGGTTCGTCATGGCGTGGCACCAGGATACCGCGCTCTGGAAAATCGTGAAGCACGTCCCTAGCCAGGGACATCGCACCGGGGGAAGGCAGCGGGGACCTCCACCATGCGCGGGTAGCGCTAGGGCGAGGCCCCGCCTGCCCAGCCGGCGCCGGCAATCGCCGACCGGCTACTGCGCCTTCTCCCCAAACGGAAGCGCTCCTCCGAGCTTGAGCTTGAGGCGGTCGTTGATCCACTTCGAATCGAACCACTCGATCGGCGTGACCGGCAGGCCGTGCAGCACGACCTCGAAGTGCAGGTGATCGCCGCCGGCCAGGCCGCTCGCACCGCTGCGGGCGATCGGCTGGCCGCGCGTGACCTTGTCGCCTTCCTTGACGTCGATGGCCGAAAGGTGGCCATACAGAGTCTGCACGCCATAGCCGTGATCGAGGATCACGCAGTTGCCGTAGATGCCCAGGTAGCCGGCGTACACGACCACACCGTCGTTGGCGGCAGGCACCTTGTCGGCACGCGTGGAGGCCATGTCCAGGCCGAGGTGATCCTGCTGGTCCACGGCCTGCTCGTTGTACAGATACGAGCGCCGGTCCGCGAAGCTCGCCTTGATCGCCGTGTTGACCATGGCCAGGAAAGGCTCGCGCCAGAGGAAGGCCGGCTGCGTCCGGGCGGCGATTTCTTGGCGGAATGCCATGTTCTGCATGCGCAGGTCGCGGTTGATCTGCAGGTAGTTGTCGAGCAGGTTGCCCTTGTCCGCGAGCGACGGCGTCTGCGTCATGATCTCCGTGGTGACCTTCTGCATGAAGCCGTCATCGAGCCTGATCGTGTCGGTGCGCAGCGGTCTGGGGAAGAACTTGTCGATGAAGCGCGCCTGCGCCTCGTTGCCCGCCGCATCCGACGCCACCACCATGACAGCGCCGGCATCGTTCAGGTCGTAGGGCACGGCGAACAGGGCGAAGCGGTCCTGCGGTCCGCCGCCCGGCAGCGGGTAACCGGGGAAGAAGCGGTCGCCGGCGCGCACTCCATCGCGCCGGGCGCTCTCGCCCACCCGGTACACCACTGCCTCGGAGCCGCCCTGCGCGACGTAGGTGAAGGTGGACATGACCTGCAGCGTTGGCGGGACCAGGCGCACCGGCAGTTCCACCTGCTTCACCTCGGGAGCGGCCGACCAGAACATGCCGCCGGCACGATCGGCGGAGACGCGGATGGTGGCCGTACCCGGCTCGAGGTTCTTGATCGTTTCCTTGCCCACGTCGAAGCGCAATTCCGAGTTCGGGGTGCCGGAACGCCAGATGGCCCACGCGGGGGACTGATCGCCGTCCGCCTGTGCGAGCGTCTGCACCGCATCGCCCTGCACCAGTTCGACCGTCACCTTGCCCACACCACGCTCGGGCTCGCTCACCGTCACCGTGACCGGGGTCCTGCGTCCGATCATCTCGGCGGCAGGCGCGATCGAAATCTCGGGGGGCGGCCCGACACGGAAGCCGAGGAAGGCAACGCTGCCGAGAACGGCAACGACGAGGACAAGCGCGATCAGCTTACGCATCCAGGTGGACTCATGGCGGTGTTGGACAAGGGCGGCACTATAGCGAAGGCGCGCACGAGGGGAAATAGCCGGCGCACGGCTTGTCGCGCACATGCCGACAGGCGCTTATCGGCGCGATCACGCGAAGCTTGTGCGGCAGGCTGGGGATACGGGTACCGCGTGGAGGAATCGTGGTGGGCGGTAGTGGGATCGAACCACTGACTTCCACCGTGTGAAGGTGGCACTCTACCGCTGAGTTAACCGCCCGGCTGCGGCGGGCCGGGACGGCCAGCCGCGAAAGCAGGCCGCAATTATAGGCAAGAGTCGGCGTCACCCGCAACGGCCGCGTCACGAACCGGGACACGAGGGATCTATCGGCTAGAATCCGGCCCTTCCCCATCGATATCCTGTCGCCCTTTCCCTCATGGTCCGCACCCGCTTCGCCCCCAGCCCGACCGGCTATCTCCACCTCGGCGGCGCCCGCACCGCACTGTTCTCCTGGGCCTACGCGCGCAAGCACGGCGGCAAGTTCATCCTGCGCATCGAGGACACGGACCGCGAGCGCTCCACCGAGGTCTCCACCCAGGCGATCCTCGACGCCATGGACTGGCTGGGGCTGGACTACGACGAGGGGCCGTTCTACCAGATGAAGCGGCTGGCACGCTACGCGGAGATCGCCGAGCAGCTCGTCCGGGACGGCAAGGCCTACTACTGCTACGCCAGCCGCGACGAGCTGGAGGCGATGCGCGAGGCCCAGCGTGCGCGCGGCGAGAAGCCGCGCTACGACGGCCGCTGGCGTCCCGAGAACGCGCGTGGCAGGACGCCCCCGGCCGGCGTGGAACCGGTGATCCGCTTCCGCAACCCGGAAGAGGGCGAGGTAGTGATGGACGACCTCGTCAAGGGCACCGTCATCGTGGCGAACACCGAGCTGGACGACCTGGTGATCGTGCGCGCAGACGGCGTGCCGACCTACAACTTCGGCGTGGTGGTCGATGACCTCGACATGGACATCACCCACGTCATCCGCGGCGACGACCACGTCAACAACACGCCGCGGCAGATCAACATCTTCAAGGCGCTCGGCGCCGCGCTGCCGAAGTTCGCGCACGTACCGATGATCCTGGGCGCCGACGGCGAGCGCCTGTCCAAGCGCCACGGCGCGGTGAGCGTGATGCAGTACTTCGACGACGGCTACCTGCCCGAGGCCATGCTCAACTATCTCGCGCGCCTGGGCTGGTCGCACGGCGACGACGAGGTGTTCTCCAAGGAACAGATGGTCGAATGGTTCGAGCTGGATCACATCAGCAGGTCCGCCGCGCGCTTCGACCCGCAGAAGCTGCTGTGGCTCAACGCGCACTACCTCAAGGCGAGCGACGATGCGCGGCTGGCCGATCTCGCGCGGCCCTTCCTCGACAAGGACGGCTGCGACCTGTCGAGGGGACCCGCACTCGGTCCGATCGCGGGCTTGCTCAAGGAGCGCGTCAGCACGATCGGGGAACTTGCCGATGCGGCGGTGTACTTCTACCGCCGGCTGCATCCGAGCGCGGAACTGCGCGCGCAGCACTACACGGCCGAGTCGCTGGCCGCCCTCGGCACCCTGGCAGGAACGCTGAAGGGCGCCGAGTGGAACAAGGCCGCGATCTCCGCGGCAATGAAGGCGGCTGCCGAAGCGCACGGGCTCAAGATGCCAAAGGTGGCGATGCCGCTGCGGGTGATGGTGACCGGCTCGAGCCAGACGCCGTCGATCGACGCGATCCTCGAGCTGCTCGGGCGCGACGAAACCCTGCAGCGGATGAAGGAGGAACTGTCCCAGGCTGCCGGCTGAACCGGCGGTTTACACTGCCCCGCCGGCTGGCTATAATGCGCGCCTTCTGTTGGGGGTATAGCTCAGCTGGGAGAGCGCTTGCATGGCATGCAAGAGGTCAGCGGTTCGATCCCGCTTACCTCCACCAACCAGAAGTCCCCATCGTCTAGAGGCCTAGGACATCGCCCTTTCACGGCGGTAACCGGGGTTCGAATCCCCGTGGGGACGCCA
>JADZGB010000027.1 GCA_020854105.1 Burkholderiales bacterium
AGATAGTCCGAGTACGTCGCTACCACGATGTGGTCGAGCAGCGCCCCGGCCAGCGGCTGGAAGTGCTCGTACACCTCCTGGCCGACCAGCGCCGTGCGTGCCCCGCTGTCGGTCGCGTAGTGCTCCAGCTCCTCCGCGACGTTCATCGGACTCACCGGCACCACCACCGCGCCGGCGCGCAGGATGGCGTAGAAGGCGAGCATGTACTGCGGGCTGTTCTGCATGTCGAGCAGCACGCGGTCGCCCTTGCGCACTCCGCATTCGCACTGCAGGTATCCGGCCAGCGCCAGGGCCTGCTCGCGGAAGCGGGCGTAGCTCAGGCGCGAATCGTAGAAGATGGTGACGGGCCGGTCGGGGTAGCGGGCGGCCGACACGTCGAGGTTGAACCACAGCGACGTGCGCGGCACGCTCAGGTGCATGGGGTATTGACGGGGCCAGATCGGGTAGTCTTCCGGTTTCATGCGGCTGCTGCGTGGTGTTCGAAACCGTGAGAGGTTACGCGATCCCGAGGCGCTCCAACAAGCGGCGTCCGCCACCCGCTAGCTGGCGCGCACGTTCTCCTGCTCCTGCAGCATGCGCCACTGGATCTTTCCGGTCGCCGACTTGGGCAGGGAATCGACGAACTCGACTCGGCGCGGGATCTTGTAGGCCGCCATGTGGCTGCGGCACCAGCCGATGATCTCCTCGGGCGAGACGCGTCCGCGGCTGTCGGTCTTGAGCACCACCAGCGCCTTGACTGTCTCGCCGCGGTGCGCATCGCGCGTGCCGATGACGCAGGCCTCCTGCACCTCGGGATGGCCGTACATGATCGCCTCGACTTCGGCCGGCCACACCTTGTAGCCGGAGGCGTTGATCATGCGCTTGAGCCGGTCCACGATGAAGAAGTAGCCGTCCTCGTCGTAGCGGCCCAGATCGCCCGTGCGGAAGAAGGTCCTGCCGTCCAGTTCCACGAAGCACTCGCGCGTGGCCTGCGGATTCTTCCAGTAGCCCTTGAAGATCTGCGGTCCGCTGGCGACGATCTCGCCGATCCGGTTCGGACCCAGTTCCTGGAGCGTGTCGGGATCGATCACGCGCGCGTCCGTGTTGCACACCGGGATGCCCAGGCACTGCTTCTTGGGTCGCGCATCCGGGTTGATGTGCGTGGGAGCGATCGTCTCGGACAGGCCGTAGCCCTCGATGTAGTCCAGCCCGGTCAGCGCCTTCAGGCGCTGTGCCACCGGCCCGGGCATCGCCGCCCCGCCGCCGCCGATGCGGCGCAGGCTGGACAAATCGTAGCGGCCGAGTTCGGGGTTGGCCAGGAAGTCGATCGCCATGGTGGAGATGGCAGTCCATCCGTCCACGCGGTGGCGCTGGATCAGCTGCGCCGCCGTGTGCCGGTCCCAGCGTGTCATCAGTACCACGCTCGCACCGCTGTAGATGGGTGCGTTCATGCTGCCCTGCATGCCGGTGACGTGAAACAGCGGCAGCGTGCACAGCAGCGTGGCGTCCTGGTGCGATCCGCCCCAGTGCGTCATGATGACGATGGTGCTCATCACCGTGGCATGCGTGTGGATGCAGCCCTTCGGATGCCCGGTCGTTCCCGAGGTGTAGGGCATGACGCAAAGATCTTCCGGCCCGGCACGATGCGGGCCGGGCCGCAGTCCGGCCGCCAGCGCGTCGGTCCACGCGACCGCCCCGGCGGCGTCCAGCGGCTGGCGCGGCGCGGCCGCCACTTCCGGTACGTGCAGCGCGGCGGCCGTCCCTGCGAGATAGTCCGAGTAGGCGGCGACCACGACGCGCTCCAGGCCCTGGCCGAGCAGCGGGGCGAGCTGCCCGTACAGCTCCTGGCCGCACAGCGCCACGCGCGCATCGCTGTCCTCGACGTAGTGGCGCAGTTCGTCCGTCAGATTCATCGGATTGACCGGCACCACCATCGCATCGGCACGCAGGATCGCGTAGAAACCCACGATGAACTGCGGACTGTTCTGCATGAACAGCAGAACGCGGTCGCCGCGCGCGACGCCGCAGTGCTGCTGCAGGTAGCCGGCGAGCGCCTCCGTCTCGCGCAGGGCGCGGCCGTAGGTGAGCGCGCAGTCGTAGAACCAGGCGAGCGGCTTGTCCGGATAGCGCGTGGCGCTCACGCGCAGATTGTCGAACACGCTCGTGTCGGGGAACGGCAGCGCCTTGGGCAGGCCGGCAGGCCAGTGCGCGTAGTGAAGTGGTTCGTGCGCCCGCTCGTTCGCTGCCATCGCTCCTCCCGCTGATGCGTCGCGCTGATGTTGCGGTGCGTTATCGCCGTCGCGCCGCGAACACGGGCGACAGTCCTATTCTGTGGTGCGCGAAGGCGAATGGCAACGCGCGATTCCGCAGCCGAGGCATTTCTTTACGACGCCGGTGCAAGTGTGTCAGTATCGATCGGACCAGTCATCCAAGCGCGCACCACGACGCGCCTGTCATCCACGCACGGAGGGGATCTTGCTGGGCAGTGCCGGCACCGCCGCCACGTCTACCGTGGCGCCTTCGCCCTTGCTGCGCGTGACGGACCTCACCGTTCGCTTCGGCGGCATCGTGGCTCTCGATCGCGTGAGCTTCGAGGTCGCGGCCGGCCAGATCTGCGGGCTGATCGGCCCGAACGGGGCCGGCAAGACGACATTCTTCAACTGCCTGTCCCGGCTCTATCCGTTCCGCGAGGGCAGGATCGAATTCGACGGGCGCTCCCTGATCGAGGTGCCGCGCCACGGCATTGCGCCCCTGGGCATCGCACGCACGTTCCAGAACCTGGCCCTGTTCCGCGGCCTTACCGTGGGCGAGAACGTGATGCTCGGCGCGCACGCGCGCAGCAGCGGCGGATTCCTCGCCTGCGCCCTGCGCCTGCCCCGTGCACGCGCGCAGGAGCGGCGCATCGCCGAGCGCGCGCGCGAACTGATGGAGCTGGTGGGGCTGGCGCCGTATGCCGCGCGACGCGTGGCCGACCTGCCGTTCGGCATCCAGAAGCGCGTGGAACTCGCGCGCGCGCTCGCCAGTGCGCCGCGTCTGCTGCTGCTCGACGAACCGGCGGCCGGGCTCAACCACGAGGAGGTGGAAGGGCTGATGAGCGTCATCCGCCGCATCCGTGACGTGCTGCACATCACGGTGCTGCTGGTCGAGCACCACATGAATCTGGTGATGCGCACTTCCGACAAGGTGGTCGCGCTCGATTTCGGACGCAAGATCGCCGACGGCACGCCCGAGCTGGTGCAGCAGGACGCCGAGGTGATCCGCGCCTATCTGGGCGGCGGAGGCAAGTGATGGCGGCGCTGCTCGAGGTCGCGCAGCTGCACGCCGGTTATGGCGCGCTAACCGTGCTGCACGGCATCTCGTTCAGCGTCGAGGATGGCGGCATCACCGCCCTGCTGGGGGCCAACGGTGCCGGCAAGACCACGACGCTGCGCGCGGTGTGCGGAATGCTCCGGATGCGCGGGCAGGTCGTGCTGGCCGGCGAAGCGATCGCCGGGCGCGCCACCGAGGACATCGTGCGGCGCGGCGTGGCGCACGTCCCGGACGGGCGCGGCACCTTCCTGCACCTGACCACCGAGGAGAACCTGCGTCTGGGCGCCTACACGCGCCGGGACCGTGCGGCGGTGACGCAGGACATGGAGCGCTGCTTCGAATACTTTCCGCGGCTGAAGGAGCGGCGCAGGCAGCAGGCCGGCACGCTCTCCGGTGGCGAGCAGCAGATGCTGGCGATCTCGCGCGCGCTGATGCTGCGTCCGCGCCTGCTGCTGCTGGACGAGCCCAGCTTCGGCCTCGCGCCGCTGGTGGTGCAGGAGATCTTCCGCATCATGCAGCGCATCCGCGAAGAGCAGAAGGTCGGCATCCTGCTGGTGGAGCAGAACGCCAGCCTGGCACTGGAGGTCGCCGATCACGCCTATCTTCTCGAGACCGGCCGGGTCGTGCTCGGCGGGCGGGCCGAGGAGATCAGGCAGAACGAGGCCGTGCGCCGGTCCTACCTGGGTTACTGACAGACGAGAAGCGTTTGCCACGGAGAACATGGAGAGCACAGAGAAGATGATCGCGCGCGCCCCTCATGATCAGGGAATCAACGATTCCGATCCTGGCAGCAACCGGCCTGCTGTCCTTCTCTGTGTCCTCTGTGCTCTCTGTGGCAAAAGGACTTCCTAGCGATGGAAGCCTTCCTGCACCAGGTTCTCTCCGGCCTCGCCACGGGCGGCATCTACGCAAGCCTCGCGCTGGCGCTGGTGATGATCTACCAGTCCACCCACCACATCAATTTCGCGCAGGGCGAGATGGCCATGTTCTCCACCTACCTCGCGTGGACGCTGATCAGCACCGGCATGAGCTGGTGGGGGGCCTTCACCCTCACGGTGCTGGCATCCTTCGCCCTCGGCATGCTGATCGAGCGCATCCTCATCCGCCCGGTCGAGCATGCGCCGGTTCTCACCGTGGTGATCGTGTTCATCGGCCTGCTGGTGATCCTCAACAGCGTGGCCGGCTGGATCTTCACCTACACCATCAAGAGCTTTCCCAGCCCGTTCCCGTCCGAGGCGGTGCTCGGCGGCCTCATGTCGGCGCACGAACTGGGTGCGGTCGCCGTGACGCTCGTTCTGCTGATCCTGCTCTACCTGTTCTTCCAGTTCACGCCGCTGGGCCTCGCCATGCGGGCGGTGGCGCAGAATCCGGTCTCGAGCCGGCTGGTGGGCATCCGCGTCGGCTGGATGCTCGCACTCGGGTGGGGGCTGGCAGCAGCCATCGGCGCCGTGGCGGGCATGATGATCGCGCCGATCGTCTACCTCGATCCGAGCATGATGTCCGGGGTGCTGCTGTACGCTTTCGCCGCCGCGCTCATGGGCGGCATCGACAGTCCGGGCGGGGCGGTGATCGGGGGATTCATCGTCGGCGTGGTGGAGAACGTGATGGGCGCGTTCGTGATCGGCACCGAGCTCAAGCTCACCGTCGCGCTGATCGTCATCATCGCGGTGCTGCTGGTGCGCCCCTCCGGCCTGTTCGGGCGCGTCATCATCAGCCGCGTGTGAGCAGACCGTGATCCAGGCATCGAAGTCCCCCGCGGCGCAGCCCGCCAGCAGCTCCCGCCTGCTCCCCGTGCTCGCCGTCCTGATCGGACTGGCGCTGCTGTGCGCACTGCCGTTCGTGGTGAGCAGCTACCGGACGTTCCAGTTCACGCTGGCGCTGATCTATGCCATCGTGCTGCTCGGCCTGAACATCCTCACCGGCTACAACGGCCAGATCTCGCTCGGCCATGGCGCGTTCTACGCGATCGGTGCGTATGTCGCCGCGATCCTGATGGACCGCTTCGGGGTGCCGTACTGGGCAACGATTCCGGTGAGCGGTGTGGTGTGTCTGGTGTCCGGCTTCCTGTTCGGCTTGCCGGCGCTGCGCCTGCAGGGACACTACCTGGCGCTGGCGACCTTCGCGCTCGCGGTAGCCATGCCGCAGCTACTCAAGCACAGGGGAATCGAGGAGTGGACCGGGGGTGTGCAGGGGATCGTCATCGTCAAGCCCACTGCTCCGGCGGGTCTGCCGCTCACGCAGGACCAATGGCTCTATCTGCTCACGCTGGCGGTTGCGGTGCTCATGTTCGCACTGGCGTGGAATCTCGTGCACAGCCGGGTCGGCCGGGCGCTCATGGCGATCCGTGACCACCCGGTCGCGGCGGAGGCGATGGGTGTGCACAGCGCCTGGTACAAGTCCGCGGCGTTCGGCATCAGCGCCCTTTACACCGGCGTTGCCGGTGCGCTGGGTGCGATCGTGGTCCAGTTCGTCGCGCCCGACAGCTTCACCGCGGTGCTGTCGATCAACTTTCTCGTGGGCGTGGTGGTCGGCGGCCTGGCCTCGATATCGGGGGCCATCTGGGGGGCGCTGTTCATCCAGTTCGTGCCCAATTTCGCGGATCAGATCTCGAAAGCCGCACCCTGGGCGATCTACGGCATCTTCATGATCGTCTTCGCCTATACCATGCCCACGGGGGTGGCCGGCTTCCTGCGGCTGTCCTGGGCCCGCGTGCGGGGCCGTCGGGGCAGCTCGCTATAATGCCGCTGCCTGCACGCGACAGGCATTCAACGATAACGAGGAGGAGCCCATGAAGATCGCCCGGATCGGACGCGGTGTCGTGCTCGCTGCCGTCGCCGTCGCCATCCTTGCCAGCTGTGACCGGAAGCAGAGCGCGCCCGGTGTCACCGACACCGAGATCAAGCTGGGGCAGACCATGCCCTACAGCGGCCCGGCGTCGGCCTATGGCGCGATCGGCAAGACCGAGGTCGCCTACTTCCAGATGATCAACGACCAGGGCGGCGTCAACGGCCGCAAGGTCAACCTGATCAGCCTGGACGACGCCTACTCGCCGCCGCGCGCGGTCGAGCAGGTGCGCAAGCTGGTCGAGCAGGATCAGGTGCTGGCCCTGTTCCAGACCCTGGGGACACCGAGCAATTCGGCCATCCACGAGTACGTCAATGCGCAGAAGGTGCCCCATCTGTTCCTCGCCACCGGCGCGAGCAAGTGGGGCGATCCGAAGAATTTTCCGTGGACCATCGGCTTTCAGCCCAGCTACCGGATCGAATCGAAGATCTACGCCAGGTACGTCCTGACCGAGAATCCCGGGGCGAAGATCGCCGTGCTCTATCAGAACGACGACTACGGCAAGGACTACCTCGAGGGATTCAAGGAGGGGCTGGGCGACAAGGTGGGCCAGATCGTCGCCGAGGCGAGCTACGAAGTCACCGATCCGACCGTCGATTCGCAGATCGTCACGCTCAAGGCCTCCGGCGCCGACGTGATGTTCACCATCGCGACCCCGAAGTTCGCCGCGCAGTCGATCCGCAAGGTAGCGGACATCGGCTGGAAGCCGCTGCACGTCGTCAACAACGTCGCCTCGTCGGTGGGGGCGGTGCTCACGCCAGCCGGGCTGGACAAGTCGGTGGGGCTGATCACGGCGCTGTACATGAAGGATCCCACCGATCCGCAATGGGAGAACGACGAGGGCATGCGGCGCTGGCGTGAGTTCATGGCCAAGTACATGCCCAACGCCGACATCAGCGATTTCAATCACGTCTACGGCTATGGTGCCGCCGAGCTGATGACGCTGGTGCTGAAGAATGCCGGCGACGACCTGTCGCGCGAGAACCTGATGAAGCAGGCGACCAGTCTGGACGACGTCACCCTCGACGTCGCCCTGCCGGGCGTCAAGTACGACACCGGCGCCGAGGACTATTACCTGGTCGAGCAGCTGCAGATGGCGCGCTTCGATGGCCAGCGCTGGGTGCTGTTCGGAGATGTCATCGGACACGATTGACGGCAGCGTCCGTGACGCAGCGCCGCGACCAACGAAGACAACGGAGTCGATCATGGCAGAGAAATTCCTGCAGGGCAGGGTGGCAGTAGTGACTGGAGCGAGCCGCGGCATCGGCCGATGCACGGCGCTGGCCTTCGCTCGGGCCGGCGCGAAGCTGGTGCTCACCGGGCGCGACCGCGCCATGCTGGAGGAGTCGCTGCGCATGGTGCGCGACCAGGGCGCCGAGGCCGAGATGTACCTGTGCGACGTGCGCGACGAGGCGCAGGTCAGGCAGCTCGCGTCCGACGTGGGCAAGCGCTTCGGCAGCGTGCACGTCCTGGTCAACAACGCCGGCACCGCGATCCGCAAGAACGTGATCGACTTCTCGATGGAGGAGTGGCGCGCGCTCACCGACACCAACATCACCGGCGTGTTCCTGATGTGCAAGTACATCGTGCCGCTGATGAAGGGCAACGGCTACGGACGCATCATCAATCTCACCTCGATCATGGCGCACGTGACGAGCACCGGACGCGGCGTGTACTCCGCGACCAAGCATGCGGTGGCCGGCCTCACCAAGGCGCTGGCGCTCGAGCTGGTGGACGAGAAGATCACCTGCGTGGCGATCAGTCCCGGTTTCATCGCGACCGACCTGACCGCGCCGCTGCGCTCGGATCCGGTGAAGAACCAGGCCTTGATGGATCAGACGCCGATGCGCCGCTGGGGCCAGCCGGAGGAGATCGCGAGCCTCGCGCTGTACATCTGCTCCGACCAGGCGGCGTTCATGACCGGCAACGACGTGCTCATGGACGGGGGGTGGTGCGCGCAGTAGCGCATGGGCCGGGCGCGCGTGCTCACGCCGTGCACCGGCCGATCATTGCGGGAACCTTCGATCTGCCCGGGCTGCCTCACCAGCGTCGTCGCAGTTCCGCCGGCGCGCAGCGAGCGGGCGGACACCCGGAGCAGATGCCCCGGAGCAGATCCCCCGGAGCAGATCCCCCGGAGGAGACCCGCATGAAGCACCGCATCGACCCCGATGGCCAGCGCCTTCCGATCAAGCTCGACACCACCTCCAACGGTGAATTCGTTCCCGTTCCCCTGTCCGGGACCAACCGCGCCGCCAACCGCATGGCGCAGGAGGCCGCCTCCCGCAACGCCCGGCGCCTCGGGTTGAAGCGGCGCGACTTCCTGCTCTCCACCTGCGGGGCGGCGAGCACGCTGCTCGCGTTCAATGCCGCCAACGCGGCCGCTGGCAGGACGGGGGGCTATTTCGACCTGCACGCCGATGCCGCGCTCGAGCCGCAACTGGCGCAGGCCTCGCTCGACAAGGCCGAGTTCATCTTCGACGTGCAGGGCCATTTCGTCGATCCGAACCGGCAATGGCTCGAGACCGCTCCCGCCACCGC
Source organism: Burkholderiales bacterium (assembly GCA_020854105.1). Taxonomy (GTDB): domain Bacteria; phylum Pseudomonadota; class Gammaproteobacteria; order Burkholderiales; family SHXO01; genus SHXO01. The sequence continues at coordinate 8,671 of JADZGB010000027.1, forward strand.
GTTCAAGTTCGCCTCCAAGACGCGGTGCGCGCTGAATACCGGCGACGCTGCACTCAGTCATCTCGCATGCCTGACCCCGGAGGAGTTCGTAAAGGACGTGTTCATGGACAGCGATACCGACATGATGGTGCTGTCCTTCGTGCCTTCGCGGCGCGATGCCCAGCCGCTCACCATCCAGTCGGCCGACGCGGTACGCCGCATCGTCGATCGCATGGAAGGCACGCACCGGCTGCTGATCCACGGACGCGTCAACCCCAACCAGCCAGGTGATGTCGAGGACATGGAGGAACTGCGCGACCGCTGGGGCATCGCGGCGTGGAAGACTTATACGCAATGGGGGCCGGACGGCAAGGGGTATTTCCTGTCCGACGAACCCGGCACACGCCTGATCGAGAACGCGCGCAAGCTGGACGTGAAGGTGGTCTGCGTGCACAAGGGGCTGCCCTTCGGCAAGCCCTCGTACGAACACAGCCAGTGCAGCGACATCGGCGTGGTCGCCAGGCGCTTCCCCGACGTGAGCTTCCTGATCTATCACTCGGGCTTCGTGCCCGGCGTGAAGGAAGGTCCGTTCGTCGGCAGGGGTGCGGACGACGGCATCGACACCCTGATCCGTTCGCTGGTGGAGAACGGCATCGGACCGAACAGCAACGTGTACGCGGAACTGGGCAGCACCCGGCGCTTCCTGATGCGCGATCCGGATTCGGCCGCGCATGCGCTGGGCAAGCTGCTCCGGTATTGCGGCCCCGACAACGTCGTATGGGGGACCGACTCCATCTGGTACGGCTCGCCGCAGGACCAGATCCAGGCATTGCGCACGTTCCAGATCACGCCCGAGCTGCGCGAGAAGTACGGCTATCCGGAGATCACGCCGCGGCTGCGCGCGAAGATCTTCGGTCTGAACGCGACGCGGCCCTACGGGATCAGCGCGCAAGAGGTGAAGATGCGCGCACGCGGCGACCGCATCGCACGCGAGCGCCTCGCCTATCTCGAGCGGCCGGAACCGCATTATCGGACCTACGGGCCGAAGACTCGCCGCGAGTTCCTGAACCTGCTGGCATGGAACGGCGGTTCGCGGGCGTGAACCTGCGCCGCCGCAGCAGCAGGAGCGGGTGCGGCGCACTCCCGCACGAGGTGCGCATCGCCGCGCGTGCGGCACGCCTGGCGCGCTGACTCGGCCTCAGCTGGCCGGGCCGGTCACGCAGGCCGCGAGGATCTCGATCATCGCGTCGACCTCCTCGTGCGTCACGTTGAGCGCCGGCATGAAGCGCAGGCATTCGGGGCGCGGCGAGTTGATCAGCAGTCCGCGCGCGCGCGCCGCGTCGACGATGCGGCCGCCGATGGGTTGGCCCAGGTCGAGCGCGAGCAGCAGTCCCCGGCCACGCACCTCGCCGAGGTGCTGCGCGCGGGAGAATGCCTCCAGACGGCCGCGCAGGTGCTCGCCGGTCCTGCGGACCCCGTCCAGGAACTCCGGGGCGCCGATGCTGCCTGCCACGGCCAGGCCGACCGCGCACATCAGGGGATTGCCGTTGTAGGTGCCGCCCTGGTCGCCCGGCTCGAAGCACGAGACCGATTCGCGCGCCAGCATGGCCCCGAGCGGAACGCCGCCTCCGATGCCCTTGCCCAGCGACATGATGTCGGGCTCGATGCCCGCGTGCTCGTATCCGAACAGGTCGCCGGTGCGCCCCATGCCGGTCTGGACCTCGTCCACGATGAGCAGGATCCCGCGTTCCGCGGTGAGCGCGCGCAGGTCGCGCAGGAACTGCACTGTGGCCGGCCACACGCCCGCTTCTCCCTGGATCGGTTCCAACATCACGCCGACCGTGCGCGGGCCGAGCAGTGCCTCCACCGAGGCGAGGTCGTTCAGGCGCGCGCGCGGGAACCCGGGCACCTTCGGCTCGAACAGCGCGTCGAACTGCTTCTTGCCCGACGCGGACATGGTGGCCAGCGTGCGCCCATGGAACGCGCCGTCGAAGGTGATGATCTCGTAGGCACCCTCGCGGTGCCGTGCGCCATACTTGCGCGCCAGCTTGATAGCGCCCTCGTTGGCCTCGGCACCCGAGTTGGTGAAGAACACGCGGTCGAAGCAGCTGTGGCGCACCAGCCAGTCCGCCAGGCGGATGCTGGGTTCGTTGTAGAAGGCAGGACTGGGCGTGATCAGGCGGTGCGCCTGCACGGCGAGCGCGTCGGCGATCGGCTGCGGTGAATGGCCCAGGCAGTTCACTGCCCAGCCCTGGACGAAATCCAGATAGCGGCGACCCTCGTGATCCCACAGCCAGGATCCCTGGCCCCTGACGAAGATCAGTTCGGGTCGCGTCGTGATGTTCATCAGCGCACCGGCCGGGAACTGCTCGAAACCCATCCTCTGTCTGCCCCTAGAGTGATTCGACGAATGCCGCCAGCGCCTCGCGCTGCCGGGCGCTCATGCGGCCGTACGCATCGCGCGCCGCGCGCGCTTCGCCATCGTGCCACAGGATGGCCTCGGCAATCGTGCGTGCCCGCCCGTCATGCAGCAGCCCGGCGTGCGCAGCGCGCGCCAGGTAGGCACCCAAGCCCCACAGGGGTGCAGTGCGCCACTCGCCGCCTTCTGCGGCACCCTCGGGGCGCCCGTCGCTCAGTCCAGGCCCCAGGTCGTGCAGCAGAAGATCGGTGTAGGCGCGGACCGGCTCGGCATATCCCTCGCGCCCGAGCTCGGGCAGATGGCATGCAGCGCAGCCTGCCGCCGTGAACAGCCGCGCGCCTTCACCGGCCGCTGCGGGTTCACGCAGCGCCGATGCTGGGGCGGGAAGCGCACGCAGGTACAGGACCAGGTCGGCGATCTCCGCGTCTTCGATCTCCCTCGACTCGCCGGCTGCGAGCCGCGCACACTCCCACTGCACGGGCGGGCAGTCGTGCGCAGGAAAATGCGAGGAGGTGATGCCCAGGTCCATGAACAGCGCGCCTGCGGCCCGAGCACGCAGGTCCGGCTGCATCGCCTTGTGGCCGAAGCGGCCCGTGACCGGCTCGCCCCCGCCCGCATCCGGCACGAGGTGCGCACGCCCCGATACGCCGGCGGCGCGCTGGCCGGCCGCTACGCGGGCGAGCGTCGTCGCGCTCACGTCCTCCAGCAGTCCGAGTCCGCCAAGGGCGGGCGCGAGCCGCAGCGACACGAGCGTGTCCGCGGACAGTTCGCCGAACGGAAGGCCGGTCAGGTGCAGCACCGGGCGGCGCAGGCTCGCGCGTGTGCCGTCGGCCAGGGTGATGACATGCTCGTGCCACTCGACGTGGACCTCGCCCTCGCCCGGCACCTTGCCGAGGACGCCCTGGTACTGCAGCTGGTTGCCGTAGGCCGGATGCGGCAGCAGCAGCGCGCCCACGCGCTGCGACAGACGCAGCACGCCCTGGCGCAGCGGCACCTCGGCCGAGGCCGGGGGCGATCCCCGGCCGGCGCCGGCGTGGCAGTCCAGGCAGGTCTCGCCGTTGGAGGTCGGTCCGCGACCCCAGCGCCCCAGCCCCGAGGGCGCCACGCTCCAGCGCTGCTCGAACAGGATCCGGCCGCGCTCGATGCCCGCCACGTCCTGCACCGGCGTGCCCGCGCGGGACGGCGCGAGCGCAGCGACGCAGGCGAGCGTGACCGCGAGCGCGAGCGCGGCCGGCGATGGAGGGCGAACACGGAACATCGGATGTGCGCGTATGCTGGCTTCGCGGCCAGGGCCGAATGGAGAGGCAGGTGAACTTCACACGATACAGAGTCGAGCCGGGCAGTGCACCGGAGCTCGCGCAGCGCGACCCCGCGGCCCGGGGCGGCATTCCCGCGAGCAAGCAGGAGCGTGCCGATAGGCAGGCCGAAATGGCCGGCCGCATCGACGTGTTGCAGGATCTGCTGTACGCCGAGCACCTGAACCGGATGCTCGTCATCCTGCAGGGCATGGACACCTCGGGCAAGGACGGCACCATCCGTCACGTGTTCGGCGAGGTCGATCCTCTGGGCGTGCGAGCCGTGAGCTTCCGTGCCCCCGTGGGCGAGGAGATGGAGCGCGACTATCTCTGGCGCGTGCACCGGCAGGTGCCGGGCACGGGCGAGATCGTCCTCTTCAACCGCAGCCATTACGAGGATGTGCTGGTCCCGTGGGTGCACGGGCACATCGACCGGGCGGAGTGCGAGCGGCGCTACCAGCACATCAACGCGTTCGAGCGCATGCTCGCCGAGACCGGCACCACGATCGTGAAGCTCTTCCTGCACATCTCTCGGGACGAGCAGCGCAGCCGGCTGCAGGCGCGTCTGGACGATCCGCTCAAGCGCTGGAAGTTCGACCCGCGCGACCTAGAGGTGCGCAGGAAGTGGGATGACTACATGCAGGCGTACGAGGATGCGATCGCGGCCACCTCGTCGCCGTGGGCGCCCTGGTACGTGGTGCCTGCCAACTCCAAGTCCGGACGGAATTTCGTGGTGTCCTCGCTCCTGATCGACATCCTCGAGCAGCTGAAGATGAAATATCCGGAGCCGTCCCAGGACTATTCAGGCCTCGTATTGGACTGAGCGGAGTCGATCTCGCGCTCGAGTGTGCGCAGCGCATCGACCAGGCACTGCACGTCCCCGGCGTCGTGTGCCGCGGACAGCGATACGCGCAGGCGAGCCGTCCCGGCCGGCACGGTGGGGGGGCGGATCGCCGGCACCCAGATGCCGCGCGCGATCAGTGCCGCCGCGAGCGTGACTGCCGCCTCGTTCGTGCCCACGACGATGGGCTGGATCGCGGTGTCGGACGCCAGCAGGCGGTAGCGCGATCCTGCCAGCCCTGCCTGCAGCTGCCGGGCCAGTTCGCGCAGGCGCGCACGCCGCCAGTCCTCCGCTGCGATGATCCTCAGCGACTCGTGCAGGGCATCCGACAGCATGGGCGGGGATGCCGTGGTGAACACGTAGGTGCGGGCGCGCTGCAGCAGCCACTCGATGGTGCAGGCATCGCCGGCCGCGAAGGCTCCGGCCACGCCTGCGGCCTTGCCCAGCGTGCCCATGTGAACGAGGTTGCGCGAATGCACCCCGAAATGCGCCGGCGTCCCACGCCCTTGCGGCCCCAGGACGCCGAGGCCGTGCGCGTCGTCCAGCACCAGCCAGGCGCGCTGCGCTTCGCACAGCGCGATCAGTTCGCGCAGCGGCGCGATGGTGCCGTCCATGCTGAACACCGCGTCGCTTGCCACGAGCTTCACCCGGGCCGTGCTCTGCTCCAGCATGCGCGCCAGGGCGCGCACGTCGCGGTGCGGGTAGACATGCACGTCCGCGCGCGACAGGCGTGCGGCGTCGACGATGGACGCGTGGTTGAGCGCGTCCGAGAACACCGCATCGCCGCGGCCGGCGAGCGCAGGGACGATGCCCAGATTGGCCATGTAGCCGGTGGAGAACAGCAGGGCGCGCTGGGCGCCGACGAACCGCGCGAGTTCGGTCTCCAGACGCTCGTGTGCGGACCAGTGGCCGCTGATCAGCGCCGAGGCGCCGGCGCCCGCCGTCTGCGCGCTGCGGCTCGCCGCCTGCAGCAGGCGCGGATCGCCCGACAGCCCCAGGTAGTCGTTGCTGCAGAAGCTCAGCAGCCATCTGCCGTCGATGCGCAGGCGCACGCCCTCGGCTGCCTCCACGGTGCGCCGTGTACGCCGCAGGCCGGCGTGGTCGAGTTCGTCCAGGCGGCGCGCCAGTTCGTCGAGAAGGGGGTTCGCGGAGCCGGCTTCGGCGGGTGTCGCGTGCATGGGAAAGGAGGAGAGAATCCCGGGTCGCAGATGATACGACGCGGATCGTCGCGATCCCGGCGAGACGGGGCGAGCGTCCGGGGTCGGCCGTGCAAAATTTTCAAGTCGACGCGCCGCCAGCCGTTATGGGGTTACTGCCGCGGGGTGATTGCATACCCCCAATTCGCGCCTCAGTTCCCAATGATCGAGCCATCGTCCGCCGTCGGGTCCAGCGCCGACGTTCAGTCGTCCGAACTGCACCGCCACATCGCGTATCGCCTGGAAGCATTGGAACAGGAGGTCGCGCGCCTGTCGGGCCGCAACGGCCTGACCGTATGCGTGTTCAGCGGCGATCTCGACCGGCTCATCGCCGCCTTTTCCATCGCCAATGGCGCGGCCGCGTGCGGGTTGCGGGTATGCATGTTCTTCACCTTCTGGGGTACCACGCTTCTGCGCAGGCCGCGGGTCGCCTCGCGGGGAAAGCGCCTGGTGGAGCGCATGCTGGGCTGGCTGCTGCCGGCGGGCCCGCACGCCGTGCGACTGTCCCGTCTCGACCTGGGTGGACTGGGGCGGCGCATGATCCTGGCCGAGATGCGACGCAAGGGCGTCCCCGATCTCGCCGCGCTGATGGAGATGGCGAAGAACACCGGGGTGGAGATCCTGGCCTGCGGCATGTCGATGGAATTGATGGGGATCCGTGCCGGGGAACTGATCGATTACCCCGGACTGCGCGTGTGCGGTGCCGCGCAGTTCGCCGACATGGCGGCCGAGGGCAACGTCACGCTGTTCGTATGAAGGATCGGACCCGTCGGTGAGGCAACCGTGAGCGAGCGCAAGACCATCGATCTGACCGGAATGAGATGTCCGGGGCCGATCGTCCAGTTGAATGCGGAGATCCGCCAGATTACGCAGGGGGCGGAACTCGAAGCGCTCAGCGACGACCCGGCCTTCGAGCTGGACGCGAAGGCATGGTGCCGACGTACCGGGCACGAGCTGCTGGCGCTGGCGAGCGCCGATGGCATCGTCCGGGCACGCATCCGGCGGCGGGCGTGACCGGATCGTTGGCGGACGGTGCACCGGCGTGAGCAACGTCGACGACCTGTTCAGCAGGTTGGAGGCGATGGCCCGAACGCCGGGCGGCGACCGCGGCGAGATGGCCGCCGTGGTGCACGCGCTGCGCAGCGAGGTGGGCGCCGCCAGGCGGCGGGCCGACGATCTCGCGCAGGCCCAGGCCGAGGCCATCGTCAATGCCGGCATGATGATGTCCGAGCTGCAGGAAGCGCAGGCGCAGCTGGAGAAGGCGCGTAGCGCGGCCGAAGCGGCCGACCGCGCGAAGTCAGAGTTCCTCGCGCACATGAGCCACGAGATCCGCACGCCGTTCAACGGTGTGCTGGGCATGGCGGAGATCCTGCTCAAGAGCGCGCTCAGTCCGCAACAGCGCCATTGCGCGCTGACCATCCAGGAGTCGGCCAGCGCGCTGCTGAGCGTCATCAACGACATCCTGGACTTCTCGAAGATCGAGGCCGGCAAGCTGTTCATCCAGGCCTACGAGTTCAACCTGCGCGACACGGTGGAAGCGGTGGCCCACGCACTGGCCGAGCGCGCCCACCGCAAGCGCCTGGAACTGCTCTGCAGGATCCCGCACGACATCCCAGCGCGCTGGATCGGCGACGCCGTGCGTCTGCGACAGGTACTCACCAATCTCCTCGGCAACGCGGTCAAGTTCACCGACAGCGGAGAGACGTCGATCAGCGTGCGCGTGCTGGAGGCGGCCGGCAACGGCAACCGCCGCCTGCGCTTCGATGTCGCCGATACCGGCATCGGCATCGATGCACAGGCGCAGCGTCGCGTGTTCGAGGCGTTCGCGCAAGCCGACCATCGCAGCCAGCGCCAGTACGAAGGTACGGGCCTGGGTCTGGCGATCAGCGCCCACCTGGTTGCCCTGATGGGTGGTGAGCTCCGGCTCGAGAGCACACCGGGCAGAGGTTCGCGCTTCTGGTTCGAGATCGAACTGCAGGCAGTCGACGAGGCGCAGGGACGACAGGCTTGCCCGGACCGGGTGATTGCTGCAGGCAGACGTGTGCTGGTCGTCGACGACAATCGCACCAACCTCGAGATCTGCGCAGAGCAGCTGAGCGGTCTCGCCCTGCATACGCTGTGCGTCGGCGACGGCGGCGAGGCGCTGGCGGCCCTGCGCCTGTGCCGGGAGCGCGGCGAGCCGTTCGACCTGGTGATTCTCGACATGCACATGCCGGCGATGAACGGCCTGGACGTGGCCCGAGCAATCCAGGCAGACGACGCCTTGCGCACCGTCCCCCGCATCCTGCTCAGTTCCGTGGGCGACAGCGAACCCGCGCACACGCTGGAAGCGGCAGGCATCGCGCGCGCGATCACCAAGCCGGTGCGGCAGGCCGAGCTCCTGGAGTACGTGCTCGCGGTGCTGGGCCGGCCGGGGGCGCCGCGAACAGTCGCGCCGCTGCCCGCGCCGCAGGCGAGCCTCGCCGGGCGCGTGCTGGTGGCAGAGGACAACGGGGTGAATCAGCTGGTCGCACGCGCCATGCTGCGCTCACTGGGACTCGAATGCGAGATCGCAGTCAACGGCATGGCGGCGCTGCAGGCCTGGCAACAGGGCGGATTCGACCTGGTGCTGATGGACTGCGAGATGCCCGTCCTGGACGGATACGAGGCGACGCGCCGCATCCGGGACGAGGAGGCCAGCCGCGGACTGGCGCGCGTGGCGGTCGTCGCGCTCACCGCGAACGTCGTGTCCGGGGTACGCGAGCGCTGCGAGGCAGCGGGCATGGACGCCTACCTGAGCAAGCCCTACAGCGAACGCGCGTTGGCGCAGGTGCTCGCGCGCTGGCTGCCGCACCACGGTGCCGTGGCGCGCGACGGCACGCACGAAGCCCCCCCGGCCTGAGTCGTCTCAGTCTGCCGCGAAACGGAACTGCACCGACGGAGTGCGTCCGCTCACGATGTCGGCAATGGCGCGGCCCGACCCCGCGCACAGGGTCCAGCCGAGCGTGCCGTGCCCGGTGTTCAGGAACAGGCCGGGAATGCGCGTGCGCCCGATCACCGGGACGTTGCCCGGCGTTGCCGGGCGCAGCCCCGCCCACTTCACCGCGTTCGCGAAGTCGCCCGCCCGTGGAAACAGTTCCCGCACGCGGCGCAGGATGGCATTGCAGCGCACCTCGTTGACGCTGGTGTCATATCCGCCGAGTTCAGCGGTGCCGGCCACGCGCAGGCGATCGCCCAGCCGCGACAGCGCCAGCTTGTGACCCTCGTCGGTGAGGCACACGGTCGGCGCCTCGGCACCGGCGCCGGGTATCGTCACCGAGTAACCCTTCACCGGATACACCGGCACCCGCAGGCCGAGCGGCTCCAGCAGGTGCGGCGAACTCACGCCCAGGCACGCCAGCACGGCGTCGGCCTCCAGGCGCTCCTGGGTGCCGGCGCGTTCGATGCGCACCGCGCGCACCCGCTCGGCGTCGGCCTCGATCGCCAGCGCGGTGGTGTCGAACGAGAATGCCACCCCGCGCCCAGCACAGGACTGCGCCAGATTGTGCGTGAACACGTGAGCGTCGCCGCTCTCGTCGGTCGGCGCATACGTCCCGCCGACCGGGCGCACGCGGCTGCCCGCGAGTGCTGGTTCGATCTCGAGGCACTGCTGTGCGCTCCTGGTCTCGAGCGGATAGCCGCCGCGGCGCACCAGCTCGGCACGCGGCTTCGCGGCCTCGAACTCCCGCGCGTCGAAATACAGCTGCAGGATGCCGCGTTCGAGGTGGTGGTAGTCGAGCTTCGTGGCCGCACGCAGCGCCTTGAGTTCCTGTCCGCTGTAGATCGCCAGACGCAGGATCTGCAGGGTGTTGTCGCGCGTGCGGCCCGGCAGGCATTCGTACAGGAAGCGGGCGCCCCAGCGCCACTGGCGTGCGCTGAGCATGGGACGGAACAGCAGCGGCGCCTCCTCGTTGCCCAGCCACTTCAGGATCTTCGCGGGTGCGGAGGGATTGGACCAGGGTTCGGCCTGGCTCACCGAGATCTGGCCGCCGTTGGCGAAGCTGGTTTCCAGCCCGGCGCCGGACTGGCGCTCGATCACGTGCACCTCATGGCCGGCCTCGGCCAGGTACCACGCGCTGGTCACGCCGACGACGCCGGCGCCGAGGACTAGGATCTTCAAGCGGTGCGACTCCCCTGTGCCGGGTGCATTACAGGATCTCCCCGGTCAGCGGCAGAACATGCGCTTGACCGGCATCGATCCGCCCGGAATCGTATTGCCGCGCTCGAACACCAGCTCGCAGGCGCGCACGCCCGGGGGCAGCGGCATGGTGAGCACGGCGTTGCTGCGGTCGTAGCTGCACTGCAGGTAGTGCGTGCGCGGCGAGTCGCGCAGCACCCAGCGAAGCACGAGTTCGCGCTTGCCCTGGCGCGCCTGATCCTGCTTGAGCCGGACCCGGTTGGCGGGCGGACCGTCGAACAGCGCAATGCCGGCGAGCCGTGCAGTGGAATCGCCATAGCTGACGCTCCAGCCCTCGGGCGGTTCCACACGCTGTTCGGCGCGGATGCTGTCCGGGCATGCGACCTCGGCCCACGACGCGGCAGGTACGCAAAGACAGCCGGCGACGAGCGCCACGCGCATACATCGCATCGGGGGCATCAGGAAATCCCTGTTCAAGAGTGCTCTTCGGTGACCGCCACGTTCGTGGCGCGCTTGTTGCTCGCGCGATGTCCTGCTCGACTCGGGCACTTGTCCGGCGAGACAACCTGCCCGCGGGCCCTAAGCGATCCGAATTATACGTTGCCCGCATGAACGCCCCCACCTCCGATGCACGCATCGCGCTGGATCACGACCGCTTCCGCGCCGTCGTGGATCTGTCGCCGGATGCGATTCTCATGCACCTGCACGGGCGCATCACCTACGTGAACGAGGCCGCCGTACGGCTGTTCGGCGCGCAGGGGCGGGACGCACTGCTCGGGCAGCCGGTGATGGAGCGAATCGATCCGCAGTTCCGCGAGCTTGCCCTGTCGCGGACCCGTCGTGTCGTCCAGGGCGGCATCGCGCAGCCGGCCGGCATGCGCTGGCTGCGCATGGACGGGAGCCGGTTCGATGTCGAGGTGAGCGCCTCGCCGTTTTCGACGCCACGGGGCATCTCGATCCAGGTCTTCGTGCGCGATGTCAGCGAGCGCAGGCAGGTCGAGCGCCGCATCGCGCGCGTGACCCACCTGTATCTCGCACTCAGCCTTGCCGCGCAGCAGGCGGCTGCGGCGCGCACGTGCGAGGAGCTGTTCGCACACGTGTGCACCACCGCGGTCGAGTACGGGGGATTGCGCACCAGCTGGATCGGTCTGGCCGATGCGGGCCGCGGCCGCGTGGTGCCCGCCGCCGCGAGCGGGCCAGGCGAGGGCTACTGCCGGCAGGTGCGCGTGTCGCTGGATCCACGGCTTGCCGAGGGGCAGGGCCTGCTGACGAGCGCCATGCGCGAACGCGTGGTGCAGGTGTGCAACGACATCGCCGCCGACCCGGCCGAGCGCCCCTGGCTGGCGCCGGCTCAGGCGTTCGGCCTGCGCAGCGTCGCGGCCTTTCCGCTGCTGGAGCAGGGCAGGCCGGTGGGCGTGATCGCCTATTACGCCGACGAACCCGGCTACTTCCATTCCGAACTCACGGATCTGCTCGCGCGCATCGCGGACCAGGTCTCGCACGCGCTCGACCGGCTCGCCTCCGAGCGGCGCAAGCAGGAGGCCGAGGCGGCCCTGCGCGCGCAGCAGCGCAGCATGGCAACCCTCATGGACAGCCTGCCTGGGATGGTCTACCGGTGTCGCCTCGACATGGACTGGACCATGGATTTCGTCAGCGACGGCTGCCTGGATCTCACCGGATATCGCGCCGACGAACTCACGCACTCCCGTGCGCTGTCCTTCGGGCAGCTCATTCATCCCGAGGACCGCGCGCAGGTAGCGGCGCAGACCCAGGCCGCGCTGCGGGCACGCACGCGCTTCACGCTCGAGTATCGCATCCTCACTCGCGACGCCGGCGAGAAGTGGGTCTGGGACAACGGCGTGGGCGTGTTCGACGGCGGCGGACAGCTGGAGCAGATCGAAGGGTTCATCGCCGACATCACCGCGGTCAGGCGCTATCGCCAACAGCTCGAGTACCAGGCCCATCATGATCCGCTCACCGGCCTGGCCAACCGCGGCCTGCTGCGCGAGCGGCTGCACCAGGCCATCGCGCAGGCCGAGCGCCAGCAGCGCGCACTGGCACTCATGTTCATCGATCTGGACGACTTCAAGCTGATCAACGACAGCATGGGGCACAGTGTCGGCGACGAACTGCTCAAGCTTGCCGCGCATCGCCTGCGCGCCTGTGTGCGCGAGGAGGACACCGTGGCGCGACTGGGCGGCGACGAATTCGTGCTGCTTCTGGTGGACCAGGAGGGCGATGGGTCCGTGAGCCAGGCGGTGGAGCGCCTGCTCGGGTCGATGTCGCAGCCCTATCGCGTGCTGGGCAAGGAATTCGTACTGACCTGCAGCGTCGGCGTGGCGCTGTTCCCGAACGACGGACGCGACGTGGAGACTCTGCTCAAGCACGCGGATGCGGCGATGTATCGCGCGAAGGCGGTGGGCCGCAACGCGCACCACTTCTTCACCGAGGAGATCAACACGCAGATCGCAGAGCGCCTGGCGATGGAGCGCGACCTGCGCCGGGCGCTGCAGAACCAGGAGTTCGTACTGCACTATCAGCCGAAGGTGGCGCTGCGGTCGGGCACGATGATCGGTGCCGAGGCCCTGGTGCGCTGGAATCACCCCGACAAGGGCGTGATCCCGCCCGTGCGCTTCATTCCCGTCGCCGAGGAGACCGGCCTGATCCTGCCGCTGGGCGACTGGGTGCTGCGCGAAGCGGCACGGCAGGCCAGGGCGTGGCGCGACGCAGGGCTGGACTTCAACTGCCTGTCGGTAAATCTGTCCGCGCGCCAGTTCAAGCAGCGCGATCTCGTGCAGCAGATCGACGATGCGCTGCGAGCGAGCGGGCTGCCGGCGCACTGCCTCGACCTCGAACTCACCGAGAGCCTCATGATGGAGAACGTCGAGGCCAATCTGCAGTGCCTGCAGGCGCTCAAGACGCTGGGCATGCAACTGTCGCTCGACGACTTCGGAACCGGCTATTCCAGTCTCAGCTCCCTGCGCCGGTTTCCGGTCGACCGGCTCAAGATCGACAAGTCCTTCGTGCGCGACATCGCACGCGACGCCGGCGCTGCCGCGATCACGCAGGCGATTATCCGGCTCGGGCAGATCCTCGGACTGGCGGTCACGGCCGAGGGCGTGGAGACCGAGGAGCAGCTGCGGTTCCTGGCCCGTCACGGCTGCGACGAGGCGCAGGGGTACTACTTCAGCCCGCCGCTGGCAGCCGATGCATTCGAGGCGCTGTGGCGCCGCGGGCTGCTGGCGCCGCCGGGATGGTGTGCGCCCCTGGCCCTGTCCGCGATCGTCTGACGACAACGGCCGTCCGCGTCGAAAGCGGCGACGTATCGTCATTCCGGCGAAAGCCGGAATTCACGGTGCGTTGCGGTGCGCTGCGGCTCAGAGCTCGATCGGCCAGGCCGTGCCGGCCGAGATGCCTCCGTCCACGCGAATCACCTGACCGGTGACGAAGGCGGCTGCCTGCGATGCCAGGAACACGGTCGTGCCCACCAGCTCGCGCACCTCGCCCAGCCGTCCCAGCGGCGTGTTGGCGATGGCCCAGTCGCGCACGTGTTCCTGCTGCCACATCTTCGAGGACAGCGCGGTCGGAAAGAATCCCGGCGCGATCGCGTTCACGCGCACGCCGTGCGGGCCCCACTCGGTGGCCATGCCGCGCGTCATCATGCTCAGCCCGCCCTTGCTCATGGCATAGGGCGTCACACCTTTCAGAGGGGCGTAGGTATTGAGCGAATCCACGTTGACGATGGAGCCGCTGCCGCGCGCGATCATGTGGCGGCCCACTGCCTGTGCGGCGAGAAACGCCCCGCGCAGGTTGATGTCCAGGATCCAGTCGTAGGTGTCGACGTCGTACTGCTCGACCTTCATGCGCTTGTTCACGCCGGCCACGTTGAGCAGGGTGTCGATGCGGCCGTGTTCGCCGATCACCGCATCGACCATGGCTTCGATGTCGGACGGTTTCGCCACGTCGCACACGACTGTGGAGACCGGATGTCTGGCGCTGGAGATTTCCCTGGCGGCCTGTTCCAGCGTGCCGAGCTCGCGGCCGGCGATGACGACCCGCGCGCCGCGCTCGGCGAATCCCTCCCCCAGTGCGCGGCCGATGCCGCGGCTGCCGCCGGAGACGAGGACGATCTGGTCGGTGACGGAGAAGAGCGCGTCGTTGTGCATGTCCGTGCGCAGTGACAGGTCGGTTGAAGGACGGGTCAGGTCTCGATCGCCGTGGCACGCACCAGAAGCCTGCGCCACAGCTGATCCGGCCTGGAATCGAGGATCGTCTCGAGTTCGGCCGGCAATACGTACCAGGCGCCGGACTCGATCTCGCGTTCGAGCTGCGCGGCAGTCCATCCCGCGTAGCCGACGAAGAAGCGTTCGATGCGACCGTTCCCGATCAGCCATTCATCCAGGAAGGACCCATCCGTGCTCAGGTGCAGATCGCCCAGGACGGGAAAGCTGTCGATGGGAGCCACGGTGCTTCGAACCAGGTACCACAGCATGTCCGGGCGCACCGGTCCGCCCAGGTAGATCGGATCCTGCAGCCGGCTGAGGATCCCGTCCTCGGCGAAGGCCTCGGCCCAGGGGATGTCGACACGCCGGTTCAGCACCACTCCGGTGGGCGCTCCGTTCTCGGGAAAGACCACCAGCACCACGCTCGCGCGAAAGTTCGGATCGGCCAGCTGCGGCGATGCCACCAGCAGTACGGGCTCGCGTGCGTGAGCGTGCCTCCCGGCGAGCAGCGCCGCGGACAGCAGCACCAGCGCCAGCAGCAGGCTGCGCACGAGGCTGCCGGGCGTGGGGATGGTGCGCGAAGCGGATGCGGGGCGCATGGATGACGCAGCGTTCCGGGACATCGGTATCATGGCGAAACTATCATGGCGCAATTCTCATGGCGCAATTCTCACGGCGCAACTAACACGGCGCAACTAACACGGCGCAACTAACACGGCACAACTCACACGGCACAACTCACACGGCGCAACTCACACGGCGCAACGGTACAGGCGGCGGCAGCGCGTCGCAAGTGCGGGCCCGGCTCATGCCGACCCGGCTCAGCGCAGCGCGATGCGGCGCCATGCCCCCGAGCGCCAGCGCAGGAACATCACGGCGCCGAGCATCCCGGTATAGAGCAGCAGAGCCGCCCAGCCTCCGGCCGCACCCAGTCCGAACTGCGGCAGGAAGCCGACCAGGCCCTCGCCCGGAGCGAAGCTGAGCATGTGCGTGAGTGGAACGAAGCCGAGCCAGGACAACAGCAGCACGAGCAGCGTCGGTACCCGCACGTCGCCGGCGCCGCGCAGGCAGAAGCTCGCGCCGAGGTTGAAGCCGTCGAACACCTGGTAGGCGGCCGCGATCCACAGCAGCACGCGGGCGGATTCGAGCGCCTGCGCCGCCGCGGCATCCTGCGCGGTCACGAACAGCGGCAGGAGCCAGGGTCCGGCCAGCGCGAGCAGCAGGCTCACCAATCCCATGTACATGACGTTGATGCGGATCGCCGCGTTGCCCACGTGCGCGGCCCAGTCGCGGTCACCCGCGCCGATGGACTGTCCGACCAGGGTGGTGCCTGCGCTGGCGATGCCGATCGCCGGCATGTATGCGAGCGAGGTCATCATCATGACCATCTGCGTGGCCGCTCCGGCAGCGGCCCCCAGGCCGGAGAGCATCACCTGGAACAGTGCCAGGCCGGTGAGGTCCGCCGCCGGCAGCATCCCCATCGGCACACCCAGGCGCACGACCAGCCCCATGCGTGCCGCGCTGGGGCGCCAGTGCAGATGCGAGCCGTATGCCCGCCGCACCCCGGCACTCAGGAACAGCGCCAGGCCGAGTCCGATGCCGATCAGCTGCGCGGCGCCGGTGGCCCAGGCGACGCCTGCCACCCCGAGTCCGAGTTCGAACGCGAACCACTGATTGAGCACGGCATTGCTCACCGACACGACGAGCATCACTGCCAGGGTGACCGATGTGCGTCCGATGCCGTTGAAGAAGCTGGTCACCGTCCACAGCGCGACGCCGGCGGCCGCGCCGAGCATGCGCGGGAACCAGAACTCCAGCGCCGCATCGCGCACCTCGGGTGCGAGCGGGAACGGCGCCAGCAGGAAGGTGCCGCACAGCGCGACAATGACGAACAGGGGCAGCATCGACAGGGCACTCCACAGCCCGGCCCACGCGGCCTCGGCTGCCTCGCCGCGTTCGCCCGCGCCGTGCGCCTGGGCTACGAGGGTCTGGACCGCCATCGATACGCCGCCGAACAGCAGCACGAACACGATGACGAACCAGTACACCGCGCCCACCCCGGCCATTGCCGCGGTGGAGACGCGTCCCAGGAACCAGGTGTCGGTCAGATTGAGGATCGCCTGCACGCCGCTGTTCAGAAACAGTGGCGCGGCCAGTGCGAACACCGCGCGATAGTCCACGCGCCGGGTGCCGTGCGGGTCGCGGCGCAGGGCCGGCAGGCGCCGCGATGTGGCAGAGGCCGGGCCGCGCATGCGCCGGACTCAGTCGATGCGCCGGATGCGCCCGGGCGCCGGCGCGCGCAACGGCGCATGGGCGCGCGCATAGGCCTCGAGCGCTTCCACGTCCAGCGGTCCGACCGTACGCGCGCCACCCGCATCGAGCACGCCGAAGCGCTCGCCGCCGCCCAGCAGGTAGTCGTTGACTGTCACACGGTAGGTCGACCCCGGCGAGATCGCCCGTCCGCTCAGGCGCAGGTCGTGCACGCGCTGTCCGCGCGCTGCGCTCGACCGCCACGTGTAGCTCAGGCCCCGCGACACCTGCAGGACGCGCGGGGTGCGTGCACGCGCGAACTGCTGCTCGAGCAGCTCGCGCAACTGTGCCCCGCTCAGGGTGAGCGTGACCAGATGGTTGGAGAAGGGTTGCGCGGCGAACAGGTCGGAGAACAGCAGGCGGCCGTCGGGGCTGCGGAGCAGATCTGCACGCAGGCCGCCGGGATTGGTCAGCGCGATCTGCGCGCCGGCCTCGCGCGTGGCCCACAGCTGCGCGTCCGCGACCAGATTGCCGAGCGCGGATTCGCCGGTGCCGCCTCGCGCCACGTCGGCCGGAAAGGCGCCGCGGCGGCCGATGTCCCCGGCCAGTGTGCCGACCACCCTGTCGTGGCGGTCCGCTACGCGCACGGCGTCCTGCACGATGGCGGCGACCACCGGATCGGGCTCGATGTCGTGCGTGACCGCCTCGTTGTGCGCGTGCGCGGCGAGCACGTGGCCGGTGCGCACGTCGATCTCCAGGTCGAGGCGTGTGACCAGCCAGCCTGCGCTGCCTGCAGAGGTCACCGGCCGGCCCTGCACCCGGCACACGTAGCTCTGGTGTGTGTGTCCGGTGAGAACGGCGTCCACCGCCGGATCCATCTTCTCCACCACCGCCCGCACGGGCCCGGACAGCGACGGACAGTCGTTCGCGCCGCCGCCGGCATAGCCGCCCTCGTGCAGCAGGACCACGATCGCCTCCACTGCCTGGGTACGCAGCCGCGGCACGAGCGCGTTGATGCTGCGCCACGGGCTGTCGAAGCGCCAGCCGGCGATGCGCTGCGCGTTCACCAGCCCGGCGGTGGCCTGCAGGGTGACGCCGATGAAGGCGATGCGCACCGGCCCGAACTGCAGGATCTCGTAGGCCGGGAACAGCGTTTCGCCATCGCTCCTGCGCACCACGTTGGCGGCCAGGAAGCGCAGGCGCGCACCATCGAAACGCGGCCGAAAGCGGCATCCGAACGCCGGGTGGCAGCCACCGCGCTGCATGCGCAGCAGCTCGTCCACGCCTTCGTCGAACTCGTGGTTGCCCACCCCGTTGAGCGCGAGGCCCATCGTGTCCATGGCCTCGATGGTCGGTTCGTCCTGGAACAGTGCCGAAATGAACGGACTGGCATTGATCAGGTCACCGGCCGAAACGAATACGTGGTGGGGGCTGGCAGCGGCGAGCCGGCGCACGTGGGCTGCCAGCCAGGCCGCGCCCCCCAGGGAAGCAGCGCCGGGCGAACCGGCGGCTTCCGCCGCCGGTTCGAGCTGTCCGTGGAAATCGTTGATGGCGAGCACGCGCACGCGCACGCTGTCGGCGGCGTACGAGATGGCGGACAGCGACGTGCACAGCAGAACGAACAGCAGGGCGGGAAGGCGATGCATCGGGCGAGGCAGATCGGCGAAGGGCTTCGCATTATGGCGTGCCGGCGGTTCGTCGCCGCCTCCTGCGCAGCGCGGCGCGGTCCTAGCTGCCCGCGACCGGCGTGCACGGTACACTAGCCCGTCGATTCCATCCGGATAGAGAGATCGCGTGATCAGGTCGCTTGCGTTCGCCGCGATGGCGCTTGCCGTCTGCGCCCAGGGTGCCCGGGCCGCCTGCCCCTCGGCGGAGGAAGTCCGCGCCTATGTCCTGCAGTTCGTGCAACGCACGCCTTCGACCGGCCTGCCGTCAGTGCAGAGCATGCAGGATGCGTGGTGCGCACAGAAGAAGGTGACACAGCAGCTTTCGGCCCAGCTTGGCCCGGTGGTCGGCTACAAGGCGGCGCTGACCAACCCGGCGATGCAGGAACGCTTCGGCGTGAAGCAGCCGGTGCACGGGAGGCTGCTGCGCCACATGCTGCTGCCCGACGGCGCCGAGCTGCCGGCCAGCTTCGGTGCCCGGCCCCTGTGGGAAGCAGACCTGCTGGTGGTGATCAGGGACGCGGGCCTGCACCGCGCCAAGACCCTGCGCGAGGCGGCCGAGAGCATCTCACACGTCGTGCCCTTCATGGAACTGCCCGACACGATGCTGGCGGAAGGGGTCGCGTTTACCGGCCCCGCCCTGGTGGCGATCAACACCGGTGCGCGCTACGGCGTGATGGGCAGGCGCATTCCGATGCAGACCGACGATGCCTTCATCGACAGCCTCGCCAGCATGACCGTGGTGCTGTCCGAGGACGGCAAGGAGCTGGCACGCGGACCGGGTTCGGCCATCATGGGGCATCCGCTGAACTCGGCGATCTGGCTGGCGCGTGAACTGGAGCGCAATGGCGTGCGGCTCAAGCCCGGCGACATGCTCAGCCTCGGCTCCTTCCTGCCGCTGCAGCCGCCGCGTGCGGGCGCCTCCTCGAGCGTGCAGTACATCGGCCTGCCCGGGGATCCCGGCGTGAGCGTGCGCTTCCGCTGACTTGCAGGCATGCACTTTTTCGCGGAGGAGCCAGGATGCGTTGGGAACGGGGCAGGCGGAGCGACAACATCGAGGATCGGCGCGGCGTGCGCATGTCGCCGCGCGTGGCGGGGGGTGGCCTGGGGGCGATCGTCATCGTGCTGATCGCGCTGTTCCTGGGTGTGGATCCGCGCATGCTCACGCAGATGATGCCGGCCGAGCAGAGCGTGTCGCCGCAGCAGGGCGAGCAACAGCCGGCGGCCAACGATCCGCTGGCGCAATTCGTGTCGGTGGTGCTGGCCGACACCGAGGACGTGTGGAACGCGTTGTTCGCGCGAGCCGGCGGGCAGTACCGTGAGCCGGTCCTGGTGCTGTTCAGCGGTGCCGTGCAGTCGGCATGCGGGATGGCCGAGGCGGCGGTGGGGCCGTTCTATTGTCCGGCCGATCAGAAGGTCTACATCGACCTGAGCTTCTACCACGACCTGCGCAGCCGCTTCCAGGCGCCCGGCGACTTCGCGCAGGCGTATGTCATCGCGCACGAGGTGGGGCACCACGTGCAGAATCTGCTGGGCATCGCCGGCCAGGTCCACGAACGGCGCCAGCGCGTGTCGCAGGCCGAGGCAGACGCGCTGTCGGTGCGCCAGGAACTGCAGGCCGACTGTCTGGCGGGTGTGTGGGCGCATCATGCCGATCGCGCACGCCAGATCCTGGAGCAGGGAGACGTGGAGGAGGCGCTCATTGCGGCGGCGCAGATCGGCGACGACCGCGTGCAGATGCGCGACCGCGGCTACGTCGCGCCCGATTCCTTCACGCACGGCAGCGGCGAGCAGCGTGTACGCTGGTTCCGCCAGGGTCTGGACAGCGGCGACCTGGATCGATGCGACACCTTCGCGCCGGCGCGCGTGTAGCCGCGCCCTGGCGGCGTGCGATTCAGGCGCCGCCGCCGCGTGTGCCCAGGTACTGGCGCAGGGTGCGGGCCAGTGTCTGCAGGTCCACGGGCTTGGTGAGGAATGCGTCCATCCCGGCTGCGCTGCAGGCGTCGCGGTCGCTTCGCATCGCGTTGGCGGTGAGCGCGATGACGGGCGTGTGGCGTCTCTCGGCCGCCTCCAGGCGTCGGATCGCCCGCGTGGCCTCCAGGCCGTTCATCTCCGGCATCTGCACGTCCATCAGCACCGCGTCGAAACGCCTGTTCTGCACCTGCTCCACTGCCTCGCGGCCGTTGCCGGCCAGGCTGACCTGATAGCCGAGATTCTCCAGCATGCGCCTGGCAACGATCTGATTCACCGGATTGTCCTCCGCCAGCAGAATGCGTCCGGCATCCCCGTCCGGTCCCGCTGTGTCGGGCTCTGCTGTCGGGGCCGGCAGTGCGAGCGCCTGGCGCACGCGCACCCAGGCGCGGAACTCGCTGCCGCTGCCGGATACCGACGAGACCGAGATGCCGCCCCCCATCAGCGCGGTGAGCCGCGCGCAGATGGTCAGGCCCAGCCCCGTGCCGCCGAACTCGCGCGTCGTGGAGCTATCGGCCTGGGCGAACGCGTCGAAGATCATCTCCTGCTTGTGCGGGGGAATGCCGATTCCGCTGTCGCGCACGATCATGCAAAGGTCCATCGCGTCGCCTTCCACCGCTGCGCGCTCGAACAGCACCTGCACCGACCCCTTCGGAGTGAACTTGATGGCGTTGCCTGCGAGGTTGACCAGCACCTGGCGGATGCGGCCGGGATCGCCCTCCAGCATGTCGGGAAGATCCTCGGCCACGTGAACGTGCATGGCGAGGCCCTTCTCGTGGGCATGCGCGATCAGGGGCGCGAGCCCGCGGTCGACCGCCGCGCGCAGGCCGAACGCGACGCACTCGATGTGCAGCCGGCCGGCCTCGACCTTCGACAGGTCGAGGATGTCGTCGAGAATGGCGAGAAGCGCACCGGAGGAATCGCGGATCGTGGTCAGGTATTCGCGCTGCGCAGGAGTCAGTTCGGTCTGCAGCGCGAGCTGGGTCATGCCGAGTACGCCGTTCATCGGCGTACGGATCTCGTGGCTCATGTTGGCCAGGAACTCGCTCTTGGCGCGGTCCGCTGCCTGCGCGGAATCGCGCGCGTCGCGCAGGCGATGGCGCAGCATCTGGATGTATCCGCCCATCAGCGCGAACCAGGCGAGTACCGCGCCCAGCACGATGCAACGCAGCAGCTCCAGCCGCAGGTCCACTTCCCCCGGATGCAGGGCATGGCGCAGCGACACGACCACCACGTACGACGCACTCATGCCCAGGGCCAGCTGCATGAGGCGGCGGGTGCCGAAATGAAACACGCCGAACAGAAAGGACACCAGGTAGAACAGGACGAAGATGGAGCGCGCTTCCCCCGCGTGGTACAGCCCGTAGCTCAGACACAGCACGGCCGCACTCATCTGCTGGACGGTGAGACTGGCGTCGGTGAAACGCCGGTTCATCCCCGTACGGAACAGCAGGAGGAAGGCCAGGATGGAGGCGAGCACCAGGCCCGATCCGATCAGATACGGCTGCAGCGGCATGAAGCCGGCGAGGACGCCGATGCCGAATAGCGCGATCACCAGGATCAGGCTGGCGGCCGCCATGAGGCAGCGCAGGATGTAGGTGCGCTGATGGCGGTCGGTCTGGGCGCCGTACAGCCAGCGGCGGGCGAACTCGTCGGCGTTGCCTGCGGGAGACTCTTCCATTGCGCGTGAGCCGGACGTATTCAAGCGTCTGTCCAGGGTGGTCATCGTTTTCTCGTCCACCGTTCTCCCGTCCATCGTGCTTTTTCCGTCGAAACCGTTCCGATGCGCATTCTGCCTTCGGTGCGCATCTGCACACAACCGGATCGGCGCATCGAAGATATCCACCGTTTCTGTGGATAACCGGGTATTGACACGGCCGCAAGACCAGACCGATGGCGGCCTGCATTGGTCTCGAGCAGGAATCGTGCAGAGCCTGCCGCCATGGCGCCAACCATCGATGCAGCGGCCGCCCGTGCGATACTGCGTCACCTCGTATACACCGCAAGGATGCTGCTTCATGTCGATGCTCGTGATCGGGCTGATCCTGTTCCTCGGGGTCCACTCCGTGCGCATCGTTGCGGAGGACTGGCGCCGGCGACGTATCCAGGCCATGGGAGAACTCGCCTGGAAGGGCTCGTACACGCTGATCGCGGTGGTCGGACTCGTGCTCGTCGTATGGGGCTACGGCCAGGCCCGCAGCACGCCGGTCGATCTCTGGTACCCGCCGGTGTGGACGAAGCACCTGGCGACGCTGCTCACGATTCCCGCGTTCATTCTGCTGGTCGCGGCAAAGGTACCGGGAAGCCGCATCCGGGCCGCGGTGAAGCATCCCATGGTGATCGGAATGAAGCTGTGGGCATTCGCCCACCTGCTTGCCAACGGCAGGCTGGCCGACGTCGTGCTGTTCGGCGCTTTCCTAGTGTGGGCAATTCTCGATCTGCGCGCCGCCCGGCAGCGCGACCGCGCCACCGGTGTGGTGTACCGCGCCGGACCGGTCTGGCGCGATCTCATCGCGGTGATCGTCGGTCTGGCCGCGTGGGCAGCGTTTGCCATGTACCTGCACGCTGCCTGGATTGGTGTACGCCCGTTCGGCTGACGCGCGCCAGCGCACGACACGTGACATGGTCGCCGCGTCCGGCGTCACGCCTGCGCTGGTACGACGAACCCACCTCTGGAGAGACGCGAAGTGAGTGAGCACAGCAAGCAAGACGCCGACGACGCACTCGGCGTGAAACTGCCGGCGTTCCGGCTGGATGGCAAGGTGGCACTGGTGACGGGTGCCAGCGCCGGACTGGGTGCCGCCATTGCCATCGGCATGGCGCAGGCCGGTGCGCAGGTTGCCATCATCGCGCGCACGCGCGAGGGTCTGGAGCGGGTGGCGGAGCGCATTCGCGCGGATGGCGGGCGCTGCACCGTCATCGCCTGCGACGTCACCGACAGCGCCGCGCTGCGGGATGGCATTGCCGGCCTGCCCCGCCTGGACATCCTGGTGAACAATGCCGGCACCAATTTCCCCGAGCCGATCGTGGAGGTGAGCGACGAACATCTCGACGTCATGCTGGCCCTGAACGTGAAGTCGGTCTATGTCGCGGCACAGGCCGCGGTGCGCAAGATGCTGGAGGATCCGCGCCGCGGGGAAGCCGGAGGCGTGATCCTCAACATGTCCTCGCAGATGGGGCATGTCGGCTCGCCCAACCGCACCCTCTACTGCATGACCAAGCACGCGGTGGAGGGCTTCACCAAGGCGCTCGCCGTCGAACTCGCGCCGCAGGGCATCCGTGTCAACAGCATCGCGCCGACCTTCGTGGACACGCCGCTGGTGCGGCGCGTGGTCAACACGCCGGAGAAGCGCGAATTCATCATGAACCGCATCCCCATGGGCAGGCTTGCCGGGCTGGAGGATATCGTGGCGGCGGCGGTGTATCTGGCCTCCGGCGCAGCCTCCATGGTCACCGGCACGTCGCTCGTGGTCGACGGAGGGTGGACCGCGCAGTAAGCGGTTGCACTGTCGGATAATTTTACAACACGACTCAGGACGACATTGTAAGACACGGAATATAAATAACATGTTTATGTGGCATGAAACGTGTTTCTGATCGGCAACAGTACAACCGCGCAGGGAGATACCCGATGAACAAGGCACTATCAGCGCTCGTCCCTGCCGTCGGCCTTCTGGCTGCGACATCCGCAGGCGCGACGACCATCACCTATGGTGAGTTCTCCGACCTTTCCGCGTTTCAGCAGAACGGTGCCACGGCGTCGATCGCCGATCCGGTCGTCGACACCGCAGGACGAACGGTCCTGCGTCTGACCAACTCGCTGAGCCAGAGCGGCAGTGCATTTCTGACGAACCCGGTCAGCCTGGATAATCAGGCGTCATTCAGTACGTTCTTCTCGTTCCGCATCTCCAATCCGATGGGGATCTCGGACGGCGACGGCCAAGGTGCCGACGGCATCGTGTTCGTCGTGCAGACGGTGGCGAACACCGCAGGCGGTTCGGGTGGAGGGATCGGCTACCTGGGTATCGGCAATAGCGTTGGCATCGAATTCGATACCTGGAACAACGGATCGGGCCTGAACGATCCCAACGGCAATCACGTCGGCATCAATACCGAGGGCAGCTTCAACGGTCCGACCCAGGCCATCGCGCAACGGATGAACAATGCGACGGACTGGTTTGCCTGGATCGACTACAGCGGCGACACCAACGTCGTCGAAGTGCGTCTGGCGCAGACCAACTCGCGTCCTGGCATCGCGACCCTGACGCGTACCGTTGACTTGGTCGACGTACTCGGCCAGACCGATGCGTTCATCGGATTCACCTCGGGAACCGGTGCTGCCGGTGGCTTCCACGACATCATCAGCTGGACCTTCATCGACGACTTCGATCCGATCGATCCGGATCCCGATCCGAACGGCGTGCCCGAGCCGGGCATCCTGGCATTGCTGGGCGTGCTGGCGCTGGGAGCGTCGCTCACGCGCAGGCACGCACGCGCCGGCTAAGCCGGCACCGTGCAGGGTGCGCAGGCGAACTCTGCAGCAGATCCGAAAGGCGAGGCCGCGGCACTGTCCGCGGCCTCTTGCTTTCTCGCGGTCCGTCCCGGACTGCAGACATGCGGGCGTGGCGTGGCTAGAATGCGGTCGAGGTCGCACAAGAACAGACTGACGGAGGCCACGAGATGGGAACGTTCACCGAGCTCCAGACCATGCTCACCGGAAAGTTCGACGTCAAGCTCGACCTGATTCATACCGACTCGAAGCTGGCGGATCTCGGGCTGGACTCGCTGGGAATTGCCGAACTGGTGTTCGACATCGACGAGAAGTACGGCATCGAGATTCCCGAGGACGACCTCGAGTTCCAGACCACGCTCGGGGAGGCAGTGGCCCTGGTCGATCGCCTGCGCGCCGCCAAGGCCGCCTGAGTTCTCCATGCGCCGGCGCGTGTTCGTCACCGGCATCGGCATGGTATCCCCGCACGGATGTGCGACGGATGCGGTGTTCGAGCGTGTGTGCGCCGGCGAGTCCGCGATCCGCAAGCTGCGCAGCGGCACCGAGGAGCTGGGGGCGGACTGCCTGCTCGCCGCCGCCGAGCTGAACATCGAGGGCATCATTCCCAGGGCGCAGGCGTTCGCGATGGATCGGGTCGCGCAGATGGCGGTGGTGGCCGCGCATCACGCGCTGCGCTCTGCCCGGCTGCTCGATGGCGAGCGCGGTGCCGTGCCGGCGCAGGCCGGCGTCTACATGGGCTGCGGACTGGGCGGATCACAGGCGATCCAGGACGCCTATCGCACCTACTTCGAGCGGCGCAGCCGCCGGCCCAAGCCCACGACCGTTCCGCTGATCATGGCCAATGCGCCGGCCGCGCACGTCTCCATGCGCTTCGGCCTGCAGGGCCCGTCGTACACCTATTCCATCGCCTGCGCCTCCTCGGCGGTGGCGATCGGCGAGGCGTTTCGTGCCTTGCGCGACGGCTACCTCGACACGGCCGTGGCCGGCGGGGCCGAATCGATGATCAACGACGGTACGCTGTGCGCGTGGGAGATGCTGGGTGTACTGGCCAAGGAGCACGTCGAGGGCGCGGCTGCCTCCAGCCGCCCGTTCTCGTCCGATCGTACTGGCTTCGTCCTGGGGGAGGGCGCGGCAGTGCTGGTGCTGGAGTGCGAGGACACCATGCGCGCGCGCGGCGGTGCGCCGATCGCGGAACTGGCGGGCTTCGGCTGTGCCAGCGATGCGCACAACCTCACCCAGCCCTGCGCCGACGGGCAGGCGCGGGCAATGGACCGGGCATTGCGCGACGCGCGGCTCGAACCGGAGCGGATCGGCTACATCAACGCGCACGCCACCGCTACACCGACCGGAGATAACATCGAGATCGACGCGATCAAGCGCAGCTTCGGCGCACACGCCTCATCGCTCGCGATCAGCTCGACCAAGTCGATGCACGGGCACCTGGTCGGTGCGGCCGGCGCACTGGAGTGCGCGATCACGGCGCTGGCGCTGCAGCGCCGCCGCATCCCGCCCACGGCCTTCCTGCGCGAACAGGATCCGGCGTGCGACCTCGATTGCGTCCCGTGCAAGGCGCGCGACGTGCCGGATCTCGACCATGCGCTGTCGAACTCGTTCGCGTTCGGCGGCACCGATGCGGCGTTGATTCTCGGACGGGCATGAGCGTGCCCGTACGTCGTCATAATGTGACGATCCCGGATCCGAAGAGGCACTCATGAGAGCAGACGACATTCTCCAGACGATCGGCAACACGCCGCACATCCGCATCAATCGCCTGTTCGGCGGCGCTCATCAGGTATGGATCAAGTCCGAACGTGCCAATCCCGGCGGCTCGATCAAGGATCGCATCGCGCTCTCCATGGTGGAGGCGGCCGAGCGCGATGGCAGCCTGAAACCCGGTGGCACCATCGTCGAGCCGACCTCGGGCAACACCGGGATCGGTCTGGCGATCGTGGCAGCGGTGAAGGGCTACAGGTTGGTGCTGGTCATGCCCGAGAGCATGTCGGTCGAGCGCCGGCGCCTGATGCTGGCCTACGGTGCCACCTTCGTGCTTACCCCGCGCGAGAAGGGCATGAACGGCGCCATCGCGCGCGCCGCGGAAGTGGTCGCGGAAACGCCGGGCGCGTGGATGCCTCAGCAGTTCGACAATCCCGCGAACATCGAGGCGCACGAGCGTACGACGGCGCAGGAGATCGTTGCGGATTTCCCTGACGGCCTCGACTATGTCGTCACGGGCGTGGGCACCGGCGGCCATCTCACCGGGGTGGCGCGCGTGCTGAAGCAGCGTTGGTCCGGTTTGCAGGTGTTTGCAGTCGAGCCAGCGGCATCGCCGGTGATCTCCGGCGGCAAGCCTGCTCCCCATCCGATCCAGGGCATCGGCGCGGGCTTCGTTCCGAACAATCTCGACGTGTCCGTGCTCGATGGCACCATCCAGGTCGAGGCCGATGCGGCCAAGGACATGGCGCGCCGTTCGGCGCGCGAGGAAGGGATCCTGGTGGGCATCTCGTCGGGTGCGACACTGGCTGCCATCGCGCAGCATCTGCCTCGGATTCCGACAGGCAGCCGCATCCTCGGCTTCAACTATGACACCGGCGAGCGCTATCTCTCGGTGGAGGGGTTCCTGCCGGTGGAATGAGCGGCGGCTCACCCGTTGCCACCGCACGTTGGGAGGTGCGAACGGCCCGCTCCGCCGCTCTCAGGCAGACGAGGGCATCTCGTCGAGCACCTGCTCGAGCATCACCAGCGCATCCCACATCGCGGGAAAGCCGGCGTAGACGGCCACCTGGAACAGTGCCTCGAAGATCTCCTCCGTCGTGGCGCCGTTGTTGATCGCCATCTCGAAGTTGAGCTTCAGCGCGTTGACGCGGCCCAGCGCCGCTAGCACGCAGATGCTGCACAGGGACCGTGTCTTGAGGTCGATGCCGCCCCGCGTCCACATCCGGCCACCCACCACCGATACCACTTCCCGCTCGAAGTCGGGGCATACGCTGCGGAAGCGCGCAACCAGGGCGTCGATGCGCTGATTCCCCACCATCCGACGAAACTGTGCAAAGCCGCGCTGGTAGTCGTCCATCCTGTCCCTCCCTGGTTCACGTGCATGCGCATGCGCGCGAGTGTACAGGGCGAGGCACGTCGCGCGCGGCGGCGCCGGCCTAGCGGCGGGACGAATAGGGCCTGCGCTGGAAGGATCCCGTGGGCGCTTCGTCCTTGTGCCGGTACGTGATGCGCGCGATGGACAGATCGTAGGGCGTCATCTCGAGGGTGACGCGGTCACCCGCCAGGATGCGGATGCCGTGGCGGCGCATCTTGCCGCAGCTGTAGGCCATGACGCCGTGCCCGTTCTTCAGTGTGACGCGAAAGCGTGAATCGGGCAGTACTTCGTCCACGACTCCTTCGAGTTCGATCATTTCTTCCTTCGCCATATGCCTCCGGTGGGATCGGGTGGATGAACGGACGAACCACGGCCGGCAGGACCGCACACGGGGTATGCAGTCCGGCTCGACGCGATGGAACGGAACGAGGAAAGACGGCGCACGGTGTGCGCCGTCGGGGGCGGGCCTTGACCATCCCGGCTCCGCCTCTTGCCTGCATTGCGAGAGGCGGAGGTCGAGCCTGACCCGGGTGATGCGCTTACTCGGGATGGATGGCCGTGGCCTGGGGGCCCTTGGGGCCCTGCGACACGGTGAAGGTGACGCGCTGATTTTCCTTGAGGGACTTGAAACCGTTGCCCTGGATCTCGGAGAAATGAGCGAACAGGTCCTTGCCGCCGTCATCGGGCGTGATGAAGCCGAAACCCTTCGCATCGTTGAACCATTTGACGCTGCCTGCTGCCATGTGAACTACCTCGTGATAATTACATTGAATACGGGCTGGTGCCCGCGGGTCGCGCAGAACTTCAAGAGGAGAAGGCAGGAAGAACAGGTAGAACCGCGAACGCGGCACGTACGAGGGCAACTACGATTCAGCGCTCAAAGCATGCGTGGCCACTTATACGCACCTTGCGGCCGGATGTCAAAGCATTCCTCGTAGATTGCGTATCATCCCTGATCCTCGACTCCCCGAATCTTCCCTCAGGCAACCATCGATACGGGCACAGGATGCCGATGAACCAGGACTGGATCCTGTGGTCGAGGTCGAGGCACTGTATCGGCGCGAGTCGCGCCGCGTCCTGGCCACGCTGATCCGCCTGCTCGGCGATTTCGACCGTGCCGAGGAGGCATTGCACGAAGCCTTCCAGGCCGCCCTCGAGCAATGGCCGCGCGACGGTGTGCCGGCAAGTCCCCGCGCCTGGCTGGTGTCGACCGGTCGCTTCAAGGCGATCGATGCGATCCGGCGCAACGTGCGCTTCCAGGCCCTCGAGGACGTGGCGGATCTCGTCGAGGACATTGCCGACGAGCGCGCACCGGTCGAGGCCGCAGGCGTGGAGGACGACCGGCTGCGCTTGGTCTTCACCTGCTGTCATCCGGCGCTCGCCCCGGAAGCCCAGGTCGCACTGACGCTGCGCGAGGTATGCGGCCTGACCACCGAGGAGATCGCGCGCGCCTTCCTGACCACGCCCGCTACGCTGGCACAGCGCATCGTGCGCGCCAAGAACAAGATCCGCACCGCGCGCATTCCCTACGAGGTGCCCGGACGCGCGCAGCTGCCGCAGCGCCTGGACAGCGTGCTGCGGGTGATCTATCTGGTGTTCAGCGAGGGCTACTGCGCCTCCGGGGGCGATGCGCTGACGCGTCTCGATCTGTCGTCCGAAGCCATCCGCCTGGCGCGGCTGCTCGCGGAACTGCTTCCCGAGCCGGAGGTGTGGGGCCTGCTCGCGCTCATGCTGCTGCACGAATCCAGGCGCGCCGCCCGCGCCACGCCGCAAGGCGACCTGATCCTGCTCGACGAGCAGGATCGCACGTCGTGGGATGCCGCCAGGATCCGCGAGGGCACGGCGCTGGTGCAGCATCTTCTCGCGGCCGGGGAGATCGGTCCGTACGGAATCCAGGCCGCAATCGCGGCGGAGCATGCGCGCGCGGCGGCGCCGGCCGACACCGACTGGGGCCGCATCGTGGCGCTGTACGACCTTCTCCTCTCCCTCGAGCCCACCCCGGTGGTCGAACTCAATCGCGCCGCGGCGCTCGCCATGCGCGACGGTCCTGCAGCCGGACTGGATGCCGTCGATGTCATCCTGGTGCGCGGAGAACTGGCCGGCTACCACCTCGCGCATGCCGCCCGTGCGGACATGTGCCGCCGCCTGGGCCGTCCGCGAGAGGCGGTGGCCGCCTATCGGCAGGCGCTGGCGCTGGCCAGCCTTGAGCCCGAACGGCGCTTTCTCAGGCGTCGCCTGGCGGAGCTCGGTGCGCGTCCCTGATTTTTTTCTGCAGCCTGGTCGATCCGTGCGCACGCCGTTCGACCAGGCAGTGAAGGCACGCTTTATCGACGCATTTCCTTGCCAACACCGCAGGAGGACACCGAATTGAAGTACATGTTGCTGATCTACATGGACGAGCGGGCGATGGACGAGGCGCAGCGCGAGGTCCTGCTACGTCGATTCGACCGGGCTGGCGCAGGCACTGCATGCAGAGGGTCGGTTCCTGACAGCCAGCCCGCTGCATCCGGTGGCCAGCGCCACCAGCGTGCGCGTGCGCGAGGGGCGCAGTCTGGTCACCGACGGGCCGTTCGCGGAGACCCGCGAGCAGCTCGGCGGCTTCTTTCTGGTGGAGGCGCCCAACCTCGACGAAGCCATCGCGGTCGCGCAACGCATACCCGCGGCGCGCTACGGCACCGTGGAGGTGCGGCCGGCGATCGACATTCCGGGCCTGCCAGACGCCCGGGCAACGGGAGAGCAGCCATGAGCCGGGTGCGCCTGCTGGTGGGGACGCGCAAGGGCGCGTTCATCCTCGACTCGGACGCCACTCGCCGCGCCTGGAGGGTCGACGGGCCGCACTTCGCCGGCTGGGAGATCTACCACATGATAGGGTTCTCCAGCGGATCCCGAGCGTCTGTATGCGTCGCAGTCGAGCAGCTGGTTCGGCCAGACCATGCAGCGCTCCGACGACGGCGGCCGCAGTTGGGAGAGCGTGGACAACCGCTTCGCCTACGAGGGGGATCCGGGCACGCACCAGTGGTACGACGGCACGCCGCACCCGTGGGAGTTCAAGCGCGTGTGGCACCTGGAACCCGCGCCCGACGATCCGGATACCGTCTACGCCGGCGTGGAGGACGCGGCGCTGTTCCTCACCCGCGACGGCGGACGCAGCTGGAAGGAGCTGTCCGGCCCGCGGGCAGTGAAGGGCAGGCTCTGGCAACCCGGCGCGGGCGGCATGTGCCTGCACACGATCCTGCTCGATCCCTCCCGGCGCGGGCGCCTGTTCGTCGCCATCTCCGCAGCGGGCGCCTTTCGCAGCGAGGACGGCGGCGCGACCTGGCAGCCGGTCAACGGCGACCTGCACTCGCCCTATCAGCTGCCGGATCCCGACGCGCAGGTGGGGCACTGCGTGCACCGCATCGCCATGCACCCCTCGCGTCCCGACGTCCTGTTCATGCAGAAGCATTGGGACGTCATGCGCAGCGACGATGGCGGCGACTCGTGGCGCGAGGTCAGCGGCAACCTGCCGAGCGATTTCGGCTTCGTCATCGACGTGCACGCGCACGAGCCGGACACGATCTACGTGGTGCCCATCAAGAGCGATTCCGAGCACTTCCCGCCCGAGGGCAGGCTGCGCGTGTACCGCAGCCGCAGCGGCGGCGGGGACTGGAAAGCGCTCACGCAGGGGTTGCCCCAGCGCGACTGCTACGTCGACGTGCTGCGCGATGCGATGGCGGTCGATCGCCTCGACCCGTGCGGGGTGTACTCCGGCACCACCGGCGGCCAGGTGTACGGGTCGGCCGATGCCGGCGACAGCTGGATGGCGATCGTGCGCGACCTGCCGCCGCTGCTGTCGGTGGAAGTGCAGACGCTGCCATGATCCGCGTGCTGCTGCCCGCGCATCTGCGCAGTCTGGCGCGCGTGGAGGGTGAGATCGCGCTGGAGGCGGGTACGACGGCGAGCATCGCCGCGGTGATCGACACACTGGAGGCGCGCTATCAGATGCTGGGCGGGACCATCCGCGAACACGGCACGCGGCGCAGGCGGCCCCTGATCCGCTTCTTCGCGTGCGAGCAGGATCTGTCGCATGACCCCCTCGACACGTCGCTGCCGCGGGATGTGCTCGAAGGGCGTGAACCGCTGCTCATCGTCGGTGCAATCGCCGGCGGATAGCATCGAGACTGAACAGGAGGATGACATGAAGGTGGAAGCGTATCTGACGTTCAACGGGCGCTGCGAGGAGGCGGTGCAGTTCTACCAGGAGGCGTTGGGCGCGAAGGTCGAGATGATGATGCGGTTCAAGGAGGCGCCCGACCAGCCGCCGGCGGGGATGCTGCCCCCGGGATCCGGTGACAAGATCATGCACTGCAGCTTTCGCATCGGCGAGACGGTGGTGATGGCCTCGGACGGGCTATCGTTCGAGGGATCGAGCTTCAAGGGATTCTCGCTGTCGATCGTGGTCGCCAGCGAGGCCGAAGCCGACCGCGTGTTCGCCGCCTTGTCGGAAGGCGGCAAAGTGACCATGCCGCTGGGAAAAACGTTCTGGTCCGCGCGCTTCGGCATGCTCGAGGACCGCTTTGGCGTGGCGTGGATGGTCAACGTGGTGTGACGAGTGGTCGAGGAGAGCGAGCGATGCGATTCATGATGCTGATGATTCCGAAGGGATACGAGCGAGCCGAACCGGGAACCATGCCGGATGCCGCGGCGGTGGAGGCGATGATGAAGTACAACGAGGCGCTCCAGCGGGCGGGCGTTCTGCTCACGCTGGACGGGCTGCACCCGCCCTCGATGGGCGCGCGGGTGTCCTTCGCGAGAGGCAAGCCGGTGGTCACCGACGGCTCGTTCATCGAGGCCAGGGAGGTGCTTGGCGGCTACTGGATGATCAAGGTCGACTCCAGGCAGGAGGCGATCGAATGGGCGAAGCGCTGCCCGGCCTCCGACAACGAAGTCATCGAGATCCGGCAGGTGCAGGAGTTCGACGACTTTCCGGCCGATGTGCAGAAGGCGGCGGAAGGATTCAAGGCGATGCAGGACGGCGCCCGGTACTGAGTCACCCGGACCGGCCCGGCCGGCGTTCAGGACGGCTGCATCCTGAGCCCGGCCAGGTGCTCGTCCAGTTCGGCGATCTGGCGCTGCATCTCGCGTTCGCCGATCTCGGCGTGCTGAATGATGTAGTCGGCCGACGATTTGATCGTGTTGCACTTGATGCGGATCGCCTGGAATTTCTCGGACTGCTTCTCGATGGCGCGTACGGCGGATTCCATCTCCGCGATCTCGGCCGTGCGTCCCTGCACCTCGACACCGGCGCGCACGCACAGAGCCTTGGCCACCATCAAGCCTGCGCGCGACATCAGATCGCTCGCCTCGTCCTCGGCGTCCCAGACGACGACGATGTCGTTGCCGTGACGCGAGAACTCGCTGATGCCTGCGGGCGCAGTGAGGCGCGAATGCACGAACAGGCCGATGTCGGCGCCGCGGTTCTTGCGGGCGGTCTCTGCCTCATCGAGCGTGGTCTTCAGGTTGTAGGAGGCATCCTCCTTGAATTCGATTACCACCCGTGCGCCGGCGGCGATGCAGTCCGCGCCGAGCGTGACCACGCAATCCCCCGTCTTGCAGCGCGCGATCACGCCGGTGGTGTCCCCGACGTCCGCGGCAACGTCGCCAGCCTGCTCGCACAGGCGCTGGACCAGGCGGAAGCCTTCTTCCTGGAAGGAGCGTCCGTGCAGGGTCGAGCGCGCTGCCTCCTCCTTGCGCACGCGCATGTTGGAAAGCGCTTCCTGCGCCTGGGCCTGGAAGGTGTCGTTGCGCTGCTGCTGGGCAGCGAGCACTCCCAGCAGCTCACGCTTGAGGCGCGCCAGCGCCGAGTTCTCCGCATCCAGCGAGAACTCGCTGCTGATCTGTTTCTGTGCGTGCTCGTTCTGTGCGTGCTCGACGCGGCGCACCAGCCGGCTCAGCGCGGAATCTTCCTTGTCCAGGGAGAACTCGCCCACCACGGACTCGATCTGGCGGGCCAGATCGCCGGTCAGTTCGCCGTGGCGCGCCTTGAGTTCGCGCACCAGGCGGGCGAGCGCGCTGTCCGGGTTGTCCAGCGAGAACTCGCGCAGGATCTGCCCGCTCTGGCCGGACAGGGCGGTCTCCAGGCTCTGGCTGAGGCCGGCGAGAAAGCGGTTCGATTCGTCCGGAGTGAGCAACTGCAGCAGCGGACTGCCCTCGCCAATGTACTCGGCGAGCACACCGGCGATGACGCGCTGGTTGTTCTCTATCTGGGCGCGCATCACGCGCTCGAGTTCGCCGTCCTGCCGCACCAGGCGCTCCACGCGTTCGGTGAAGCGGCCGTCGCCGGGGTCGAAATAGTCCTTCAGCGTGCCCTGTAGCAGCGCCTCGGTCTGCGTGCGGTAGTCTGCGAGCGTGCCGGCCAGCAGCGCGATCACGCGCTCGCCTTCGTTGCGGACCGCCTCGCCGTCGATGCGTCCCTGCGCCTGGCGCATGGCGATGATGCCGATGCGCAGCGCCTGGCGCGCGAAATCGTTGCGCGCGCGTCCCTCGGGCAGGGAGGAGAGCGCATCGATGCATTCGGGGTCGATCACCTCGAGGTCGAGGCGCAGCGCATCGGAGGCGTCGGCGCGTTGCGCGGGCGGAGCGGCAAGAGCGGTCGGGTGCATGGCAGGCGACGCTGCTGTGCGGAGGCAGCGCCAGTATAGGGCCGGGGTGGATCAGGCCGTGAGCCACCGGCTGGAACGGAAAGATGTTTCCCGGATCGGTGTTGCTGGGTCAGTATTGTTGGGGCGGTGTTGTCGGGCCGGTGTCGTTGGGCGGGTGTTGGCGGGCTGGCTTCTCTTCTGCTACATTTATCGTAGCGTTCAGCGCAATCTGCCATGGAAGCCATCTCCCCCCAACTGCCGGCCCTGGTCGACCTGAAGACGCGCGAGGCGCGCGAGCGCCTGGCGCGCATGGTCACGCAACTGTTCGAGCTGTGGCGCCTGTCCGTGGCCGAGCAGGCCGCGCTGCTCGGCCTGTCGGCGGACAACCGCTCGACCCTGGCGCGCTACCGCAAGGGCGATCCGCTCGCCGACAGCCGCGATCTGCTGGATCGTGCCGGCCACCTGCTCGGCATCCACAAGTCGCTGCGCATCCTGTTTCCGCACGATCGCGATCTGGCCTACCGCTGGATGAGCACGCCGAACCGCCGCTTCGGTGCGCGACCGGTGGACGTGGTCGTCCAGCACGGATTCGAAGGCCTGCTGGCCGTGCGCCGCTATCTCGACTTCGAGCGCGGCACCTGATGCTGCCCGATCTGGTGGACACCAATGTCGCCTGGGCCGATGATCTGGTGCGCAACATCAAGACCATCCGGGCATCCCAGAACCTGTTCGACGACCTGTCGGCGGATCCGGCCGACTGGGCCGCCGCGATCACGGCAGAAGCCGAGGAGCGCATTCCCACCGCGGCCTCGGTCATCACCCGTCCGTTCGACTACGGCACCGTGATCAGCTACTCCTTCGATCCGGCGCACTGGCAGGCCACGCGCTTCGGGGACGGCACCCGTTACGGCGTGTGGTACGGCTCGACCGATGTCGTGACCACGGTCTACGAGACGGTGTTCCACTGGCACCGCTTCCTGATGGACAGCTATGCCGGCGAGGACCGCGGCATCGTCGGCGAGCGGCGCCTGTACGACGTGCGCTGCGAAGCGCTGCTGATCGACCTGCGAGGCAAGGAGCGCCGGCATGCGGATCTCGTGCACCGCACCAGCTACGCGTTCACGCAGCGCCTGGGCCATTTCCTGCACGGGCAGGGCAGCAACGGGCTGCTGGTGCGTTCGGCGCGCTCGAAGGGCGTGAACGCGGCGATCCTGCGGCGCGAGCGGCTGTCCAACGTGCGCGAGCGCATGCTGCTCACCTACCGGTGCAATCCGGCGCAAGATCACTGCGCGGTGGAACGCGAGCCGGGCAGGGTCTGGATGAAGGTGCGTCCCAGCGCGCTGTACTGAGGGCGCTAGAATCTCGCCCTCGTGCAGGAGAAACCCATGAACGCGCCTCACCCGCCTCCGCGTCTGACCAGCCTCGCCCATGGCGGCGGCTGCGGCTGCAAGCTTGCCCCCGGCGTGCTGCAGCAGATCATCGCCCGGAGTGCCGGCGGCGTCGTGCCGCCCGGCCTGCTGGTGGGCATCGAGACCAGCGACGACGCGGCCGTGTACCGCATCAGCGAGACCCAGGCGATCGTTGCCACCACCGATTTCTTCATGCCGGTGGTGGACGATCCCTTCGACTTCGGCGCCATCGCCGCGACCAACGCGATCTCGGACGTGTACGCGATGGGCGGCACGCCGCTGTTCGCGCTGGCGCTGGTCGGCATGCCGGTCGACAAGCTCCCGGTGGAGACCATCCGCCTGATCCTGGAAGGCGGCGAATCGGTGTGCCGGCGCGCCGGCATTCCGGTGGCCGGAGGGCACAGCATCGATTCGGTGGAGCCGATCTACGGCCTGGTGGTGATCGGTCTGGTCGACCCGCGCCACCTCAAGCGCAACGCCGACGCACGGGCCGGTGACGCCCTCATCCTGGGCAAGGCACTGGGGGTCGGCATGTACAGTGCGGCGCTGAAGAAAGACAGACTCGCCGCCGAGCAGTACCGGGTGATGCTCGACAGCACCACGCAGCTCAACACGCCCGGCGCAGAGCTTGGCCGAATGCCGGGCGTGCACGCGCTGACCGACGTCACCGGCTTCGGCCTGCTGGGACACCTGCTCGAGGTGTGCCGTGGTTCGGACCTGGGCGCGCGCATAGAATGGGACCGGGTGCCGCTGCTGCCCGGCGTGCTCGATTTCGCCCGGCAGGCAGGGCGCACCGGCGCCTCCGTGCGCAACTGGGCGAGCTACGGCGCTCAGGTCGACCTGGGTGGGCACGGCGAGGCGCAGCGGGATCTGCTCACCGACCCGCAGACCAGCGGCGGACTGCTGGTGAGCTGCGCGCCGTCGGCGGTGGACGAGGTGCTCTCGCTGTTCCGCGCGCACGGATTCGCCCGCGCAGCGGTGATCGGCGAGATGCGCGCGGGGGATGCGCGCGTGCACGTGCGCTGAACACCCTACAACTGCAAGGATCCGACCATGGCTCGCAAGGTCTTCGACAACATTCTCGGCACCATCGGTGACACGCCGCTGGTGAAGCTCAACCGGATCGTGCGCGAGATCCCGACGACGGTGTACGCCAAGGTCGAGACGTTCAATCCCGGGCACAGCATCAAGGACCGGATGGCGCTGCGCATGATCGAGGAGGCCGAGCGCAGCGGCGCACTCGCGCCAGGCGGCACGATCATCGAGGGCACCAGCGGCAACACCGGCATGGGGCTGGCCATCGCCGCCATCGTGAAGGGCTACGGGTGTATCTTCACCACCACCGACAAGCAGTCCAAGGAGAAGGTCGATGCCCTGCGCGCTTTCGGCGCGGAGGTGATCGTGTGCCCCACGGACGTCGATCCCGAAGATCCGCGCTCGTACTACTCGGTTTCCTCGCGCCTGGTGAAGGAGACACCGAATTCGTGGAAGGCGAATCAGTACGACAACCTCAGCAACGCGCAGGCGCACTACGAGACCACGGGCCCCGAGATCTGGGAGCAGACCGAGGGAAGAGTCGATCATCTCGTCGTCGGCGTCGGCACGGGCGGCACCATCTGCGGCACCGGCCGCTACCTGAAGGAGAAGAAGCCGTCGGTTAAGGTGTGGGGGATCGACACCTACGGCTCGGTGTTCAAGAAGTACAAGGAGACGGGGATCTTCGACAAGGAGGAGATCTACCCGTACGTGACCGAGGGCATCGGCGAGGATTTCCTGCCGCAGAACGTGGACTTCTCCGTCATCGACCACTTCGAGAAGGTGACCGACCGCGACGCCGCCATCTTCACGCGCGAGATCGTCAGGCAGGAGGGCATCTGGGTCGGCAACTCGGCGGGCTCGGCCATCGCCGGCATGCTGCAACTCAAGGATCGCTTCAAGAAGGGCGAGACGGTGGTGGTGATCTT
This sequence comes from Burkholderiales bacterium, assembly GCA_020854105.1. Taxonomy (GTDB): domain Bacteria; phylum Pseudomonadota; class Gammaproteobacteria; order Burkholderiales; family SHXO01; genus SHXO01. The sequence continues at coordinate 46,256 of JADZGB010000027.1, forward strand.
CCACGACCATGGCACGCGCTACGTCGGCAAGATGTTCAATCCCGACTGGATGCGCATGATGGGCTACGACGATCCGCCCGGTCCGACCGCGCGCGACCTGGTGCGCAACAAGGAGGTGGCCGACGTGGTCGGCGTGGAAGTCAGCGACACCGTCGGCACCGCCGTCCAGGTGATGAGCCGGCACGGCTTTTCGCAGATCGCGGTGACGCAGGACAAGCGCGTGGTGGGGTCGCTCGACGAGACGCACGCGTATGCCGCGCTGGTGCGCGATCCGAAGCTGCGCGGGCAGCCGGTGAAGTCCATCATGCAGAAGGCCTTCCGCTTCGTCGACATCGATACGCCGGTGCAGCTGCTGGCACCGATGATCACGCCGGAGCACCCCGCCGTGCTCGTGCGCGACTTCAAGGCAGGCACGACCTACATCCTCACCGGCTATGACGTGTTGAAGGCGATCTGAACGTCTTCATCATGGCCGCAAGAGTTCGGATCGCGTCATCCCGGCAGAAGCTCCCCGATCTCGTCATCCCGGCGGAAGCCAGGATGTGAACGGCTCATTCATTCGCGCTGGGCCTCGGCTCTCGCCGGGGCGACGTAGTGTGCTGGGTCCCGGCTTTCCGCCGGAGCGACGGGGTTATGCTGGGCCCCGGTTTTCGCCGGGGCGACGGGGTGTGGGGCGGCGGGGTGCGGTCCGCCGGACCGATCTCGGCTGCATCATACCGACGCGTACGGTTCGTCGGCCGGTACGAACCCGGTTTCCGCCCGCGCCTGCTGGCACCAGCGCTGCACCGCCGGCAGGCGCTGCAACGCCTCGCAGTAGGCCTGCGCGACCGGCGGCAGCGTGACCGCGTAGGTCATGAAGCGCATGGCCACCGGCGCGAACATCGCGTCGGCGCAGGAGAACCGGCCGAACAGCATGTCGCCCCCCTCCCCGTGGCGGCTGCGGCACGTTTCCCACACGGCCGCGACGCGCGCGATGTCCGCGAGCGAACCCGGCGTGCGCCCCTTGTCCGGGTGCGACGCGCGGATGTTCATCGGCATGTTCCGGCGCAACTCGCCGAAGCCGGCGTGCATCTCCGCGGATACCGCGCGGGCGTGCCGGCGCGTGGCCGCGTCGGCGGGCCAGAGCGACTTTTCGGGGAACAACTCGGCGGCCGTCTCGCAGATGGCGAGCGAGTCCCACACCGGTTCCTCGTCCACCCACAACACCGGAACCTTGCCGGTCGGCGACCAGCGTGCGATGTCGCGCACGCTGCCATCGTCTTCGAACGCGAGCTGGATCTCTTCGAATTCGATGCCGGCCTGGGTGAGCAGAACCCAGGGCCGCATCGACCAGGACGAGTAGTTCTTGTTGGCGATGGCCAGACGAAGCCGCATGCCGTACCTCCCGAAGTTGGCGTAGCTACCTGCGCAAGCGCTCGGCCGCCTGAACCATGGCCGCGAGCTTGCTTCGTGCGATCTGCGCAGAGGCGACGGGATTGTCCGCGAAGGTGGCGAAACCGCAGTCGGGTACCAGCAGCACGCGTTCCTTGCCGAACAGGGTGATCGCCTGGCGCGCTCTCGCCTCGATCTCCTCGGCGCTTTCAGTGCGCGCGTGCTTCTGGTTGACCACGCCCACCCCCACGCGCTGTTCTTCGCGCAATCCGCGCAAGATCCCCAGCTCGCCCGCGCGCGGCGTGCACGATTCCAGGAACAGCGTGCCCACCTGCAGCGTGCGCAGCGTCTCGACCAGCGGCGCGTAGCTCCCGGACAGGCAGGCGTCCTCGTCGGGCGTCCAGTTGCCGCGGCACATGTGCAGGCCGATGCGCTCTACGGGAAAACCCTGCGTGAGCGCATTGATCAGGTCGCGCGCGAAGGCCAGCTCGTGCGCGGCATCGCCCTTCTCCGACAGGGCGCCGCACATGAAGCTGCGCTGATTCCTGGCGCCGGTGAATACCACCTCGGACAGCACCGGCTCGTCGAACTGCACCATCGACACGCCAGCGGCGAGCAGATCGGCGAGTTCCTCGCGCAGCACGCGCACGATATCCTGCGCGATGTGCTCGCGCGAGCGGTACGCGCTGTCGGAGACGCACTCCATCCACATGGTGCGTGCCAGCAGGTACGGACCCGGCAGGGCGACCTTGACCGGTCGCTGCGTGAGCCCCTGCAGGAAGCGGGCTTCGTGAACCGCGATCGGCCGCGAGCGCCCGAGCGGCCCGAACACCGCGGGATGGCGCACGCTTGCCGCCGGCACGTCCAGGGCACGCAATTCCTGTTCGAAGTGCGCCGGATCGTCCACCAGAGGCAGCAGATCGGTCAGCGGGATCAGCTGGCAGTTGTCCAGGCGGGCGGCGACGAAGCTCGCGTAGCTGTCGCGGCGCTGCTCGCCATCGGTCAGCACGTCCACGCCCGCGCCCAGTTGCGCCTCCACTGCGAGGCGCACCGCGTCGTCCGCGGTGGCCTGGAAGTCGTCCTCCGACAGGCGACCCTCGAGGTACTCGTGGATGGCCTGGAGCATCCAGCGCGGACGCGGCCAGCTGCCCACGCCCATTACCGACAGGGGCGTGATGGCGGGAGCGGGTGCCGCCTCGGGAAGGCGGCCGGGAATCGTCACCGGGACCAGCGACCGGGTCGCGACGAACTGCGCCCGGGGGAGCGCCTGCGCCGCCGCACGTTCGCTCAAGGCGCCCTTGCACACGAGGAAGGAGACGGCCTTGCCCGTAGAAGCCTGCGACACCAGTTCGTTGCCGGTGAGCCGGCACCACGCCGGCAGATCCTCCCTGACCGAGATCTCGGTTGAGAGAATCTCCAGCAGAGCGCCGCGCGGGAGCGGATCGATGTGCTTGCGGATCAGCAGCAGCAGGCCGCTGCCGCAGTCGAGGTCGCCTCCGTCGAAGCTGACGGCCGGCGCGTGCGGATGCGGATGGCTCATGGGGAAGGGCGCGCCGGCGCAGGCGCTCGGCGGCGCTGGCAGAGGGCGGTTCTCAATAGCTGATGCAGGGCGTGCCGTCGGCCAGGAATTCCACCAGCTTCGCACCGCCGACGATGGTCGCGCCGTCCACCAGCGCGGCCTCGTCGAGCTTGCGCTTCTTGAAGCAGGGCGAGCATACGTACGTCTTTCCACCCGCCTTGACGAAGCTGTCCATCAACTCCTTCAGCGGGGCGAAGCCTTCCTCGTGGATGGAATCGGCGAAGCCTGTCTGTGACAGGCGCACGCCCTCGATGCTCAGGAAAACCAGCGTGTCCTGAGCCGAGGCGACAGCGGCGTTGGCCACGACGAAGGCGACGGTGGCCTTGTCGGTGTTGTCCTTCGAGCAGGTGAGATTGACGCAGAATTTGCCGGTTCCGGCCATATGGTCTCCGTTGAGGCTCGAGCGGCGGGCGGCGTTCAGCCGCCTGCGCGCTGGATGAAATAGAGGTGCCGGTCGGGATCGTGCGCCAGCAGCGTCTCGCCTGTCATGCGGCACCACGCCGGAAGGTCTTCGCGCGCGCCCGGGTCGGTCGCGTGAACGCGGATCACCTCGCCGGGCTGCATCGCCTTGAGCCGGAAGCGCAGCCGGATAACGAGGTCGCCGCAACCGAGGTCCCCGGCGTCCCATTCCTCATCGAACTCGGGTGATTCGCGCTGCACTTGCCTGCCTGGCGACTGATCCGGTCAACCACGAGCATAGCAGACGCCAATCAGGTGCCCGCCTTCACGAACGTGAGCACGGTGTTGCCGTCGTCACTCTGCAGTTGCAGCGCATTGCCGGCCAGGATAGCGCGTGTGGTCTTCGGAATCCCGGCCAGATACGCACGCTCCTTCTCCATCAACTCCGGCGGGCCGGCCTTGCGCGTGGCTGCCAGGCCCTCGCTCCAGCTCAGGCGGCCGCTTTCGTCGAAGCGGTAGCTGCCGCTGAAGTTGTTGACCGCTGCATAGCCGCCGGCGCGCCCGTCCGCACCGAACACGAGGGTCATGTCGCCGTCGGTGTGCATGATCACGCGCTGCCCATCGACCGTCAGGGTCTTGAGCTGCCACTCGACGCCGAGCAGACGACCGGCCGTGCTGCCATCGATCAGAACGGGACCGCCCTTGGCCGCGCACGCCCCCAGGACGATCAGTGCGAGCGCGCCGATCCACAGCCAGGCCTTCATCGTCGATCCGCCTCGTCGGTTGATGCCGGTGTCCCGGCCCTCATGTCTGCTGCAGAGATTAGCCCAGGCATGGCCGGCTGCCAAGCGCACGCTAGTCCGGCGCCGCGTGCGAATGCACCGCAGGCGTGCCGATGGGGTCACGCGTGCGCCCATGCCTCGGCGATGCCGGCCCAGCCCAGCCCAGGCAGCCCGCGAGGTCGAGTGTGAACCCGGTGACGGTGTGCCCAGACCAGTCCTGGCGTCCGGCTGCGCGCTGGCCGTCGGTCATGCGGGCGACGGAATGATCACGGCAAATCTGCTGCTGAAGACCGTCCACATCCTTCTTCGGGATGCTGGGGATCTACTTCCTGATGATCCTAGAGCCGGTGTGATCTGCGCCGCCGGGCTACTTCGCGGGCGCGGCTGCCATCGCGCTGCGGCCGCTGCGGCTCCAGGCGAGCCACAGGACGGCGATCGCCGTCGCAGCCAGCAACGGCAGGGCGGTGTAGTTGAGCCAGTTCCAGCCCAGCCGGTACAGGATGCCGCCCGACACCGCACTCGAAGCGCCCATCACGACGAATACCGCCACGTCGTTGGTGCCCTGCGCGCGCGCCTTCTCGGCCGGCGCGTACGAGTGGGTGAGCAGGGCCGTGGCGCCGACGAACAGCGCGCACCACCCCACGCCCAGCAGCAGACCGGAGAGCCAGAAGTGCATCGTGGTCTGTCCGCTGATGGCGGCGGCCACGCAGCCCAGGTTGATGCAGACCCCGGCCAGCATGACGCGCAGGGGGCCGAAACGCTGGACCACGTTGCCCATTACCAGCGCGGGCGCGTACATGCCGACGACGTGCCACTGGATCACCATCGCGGCGGACGCGTACGGCAGTCCGCAGATCTGCATCGCCAGCGGAGTCGCACCCATCAGCAGGTTCATCACCGCGTAGGCGCTGACCGCGCCCAGGCAGGCCACTGCGAACACCGGCTGGCGTACCAGCGTTCCCAGGCCGCGCACGCTGCCCGTGCGCTCTTCGCTGGTGGCCTGTGGAAGTTCGAGCGTGCGCACGATGAGCAGGGCCAGCATCGCGAACAGCATCAGGGCGGCGTAGGAGGCGAGGAAGGTGGCGGAGAGCAGATCCCGCGTGAACTTGGTGCTCTCCGGGCCGAGGATGCCGCCGGCGAGTCCGCCGGCAAGCACCAGGGATATCGCCCGGCCGCGTGCGTTCGGCGCCGCTGCGTCGGCAGCGGCGAACCGGTAGTAGCCGCCGGAGGCCGTGTACGCGCCCGCGACGAAGGTGCCGAGGCAGAACACCCAGAACAGTTCGAACCAGACTCCCACCGTGGAGATCGCGGCGCCCAGCATGCCGGCGAGGATGCCGAGCGTGAAGCCGGCGCGCCGCCCGTGACGGCGCATGTACTGCGAGATCGGATAGGTGGACAGGGCGCCGGCCGCGATGTACGTGGTGGCCGGCAACGTGGACCAGCTCTTGTCCGGCGCCAGCGCGAATCCCGCGAGCGAGCCCACGGAGATGATGGTCAGGTTGTTCACGGTGAGCAGCGCCTGGCATGCGAACAGCGCCAGCACGCTGCGGCGGTCCGCGCTCATCGGCGCCGCCGGAGATTCGGTCGCATGCGCCTACTTGACCAGAATGTCTACGCCGTGGAACACCTCGGTGCCGCTGTTGCGCACGCGCACCGGCGTGCTCGCCTCGCGCCACTTGAATCCGGCCGGGGTCATGCTCATGCGCTCCTCCGGCCCGCCACTGTCGAAGGCCAGTTCGCCGGCGCTCACGCCGACCAGCATGCCGCAGGGTGCGTGTAGGTCGGCCTGCTCGCCCGGGGCGAGCATCAGGCGTGTGACGCGCACCCGCTCGTTCTCGACGATGAGCGTCTGGGCCGGCGCATCCTGTACCGGCACGAACCCGCCGCAGCCGCGCAGGATCTCGGTGTCGATCACGCGGTAGGGCGTGTCCCCGACGTTGCCCACGCGATGCGACTTCGGCTCTCGGGTGTAGTTGATGAAGTAGGTCTCGCCTATCATGCGCGGCGGCCGGATCCGCGTGTCCCCGCCCAGGTCCTGGGCGCTGGTCGGGCTCGGTTCGATGTTGACGAACACGCCGTCGTGCAGATGCGTGTGCCACAGGGCGAGGTAGCCCGGCTGGAGCTGCACGTCGAAGAAGCGCACGTGCTGGTTCTGGAACTTCAGGACGTGACCGGGTTCTTGCTCGATGGGCACGATGCGCTCCTGCGCCTGGGCGGCAGACGCGAAGCAGAGGAGCAGCCAGGCGAGGGCCGGGCGCGCGACGATGGGCATGGGCGGATTGGGTGGGACGGGATCGGCGGTCGGGAGGCGCAGTGTACGACGAGAGATGCCGTGTACGCTTGGCGCCGGGTTCGAAACAGCGGAAGAATCGATATTCATGCGGCTGACATTTCTGGCATTGCTGATGTTCGCCCTCGCGGGCGCACTGCCCGCACGGGCCGATACCGTGCTCATGACCAACGGTGACCGGCTCAGCGGCCGCGTGGTGGGGCTGGACGCCTCCTCGCTCAGGCTTCGCACCGATTACGCGGGCGAGATCCCGCTCGCGCTGGACCGGATCGCGCAGCTCGACAGCGAGGCACCGGTCACGCTGGTGCTGAAGGACGACAGCCGACTGGCCGGTCTGCTCGGAATGCGCGAGGGGCGGATGTCCATCGTCCGCGCTCCGGGCGCGGCCGCGGTGGCGGTCGTGCCGGGGCGCGTGGGTTCGCTCGAACAGGGGATCGTCCCCACTGCGGCTTGGGTGTTCGGCGGCCGGATCACCCTCGGCGCTTCCAGCAGCCGCGGCAACAGCGACGTGACGCGCGGCAACGCGGGCGGCGAGGTCGTGGCCCGGCGCGGGCGTAGCCGGGTGATCGTGGGCGCACGCGGCGCCTACGCGCGCGATTCCGGCCGCGGCACCGAAGGCAACGCATCGGCCAATGGCAAGTACGACCGGTTCCTCGGCGACAAGTGGTACGCCTACGCCAACTCCAGCCTCGAGTACGACCCGTACCGCGATCTGCGACTGCGCGCGACCGCCGGTGGAGGCTCCGGCTACCAGGTGCTCGACAACGCGCGCACCACGCTGTCGTTCGAAGGTGGCGTCGAGTACGTGACGGTGCAGTACTACGACGAGCCGGACGAGGACTTCCCGGCTGGCCGCGTCGCGCTCCGGCTGGATCACTGGCTATGGCAGGACGTGGTGCAGCTGTTTGCCAGGGCGGAAGGCTATGCCAATCTGGAGACGATCGAGCGCAGCTTCGTCCGCACGCAGACCGGATTGCGCTTCCCGCTGCGCAAGGGGCTGCTGGCACAGGCACAGGTGAACGTGGACTGGCAGGGCGATCCACCGCCGGGAACGAAGTCGACCGACCGCAGCGTCATCCTGAGCGTGGGCTACCAGTGGTAGCCGCCATGGCTCGCGGATGATCGTTTCCCGATCAGGGATTGTGGTAGTACACGTAGCCCGGTTGCGGAACCTCGGATGCCTCGACGCGCGCGCGCTCCTCGAGAGACTGCGGCCGGTCCCACCACGTGGCACGGTTGCGCTTCTGCTTCTCCACCACCTCGGGATTCCTGTCCAGGAAGCCCCGGATGAAGGCGGTTATCTCGGATTGATAGTTGGTCAGCTTCACTTGTTCCCCGGATCTGCACGCTGAACGCGTGCCGCACAGATTGTAACGGCTGCATCCCGGCCTGGCTTGACGCAGCACTTTCTCCGGCCCGACGAGCCGGCCGTTCGTGCCTATCGCGTATCATCGGGAGCCGTCCCCGGAGCAGCAGCCCGCATGAGCGATTCACCCGCGACCGTTCCTCCCGTTGCCGTGCGCGAGCCGGTGCAAACCACCATCCACGGCGAGCACCGCATCGACGACTACCGCTGGCTCCAGGACAAGGACAGCCCGCGGGTGCGTGCCCATCTCGAGGCCGAGAACGCCCATACCAAGGCGGTGATGGCGCACACGGAAGGCCTCCAGGAGACCCTCTACCGGGAGATGCTCGCGCGCATCCAGGAAACCGACATGGACGTGCCCTACCGCGACGGGCCGTTCGAGTACTACGCGCGCACCGAGCAGGGAAAGAACTATCCGATCCTGTGCCGCCGCCCGGTGCCGGGTGGCGCGGAGCAGGTGACCCTCGATCTCGACGCCATGGCGCAGGGGCACGAGTATTTCGCGCTGGGCGCCTACGACGCGAGCCCGGATGCCGGCCTGCTGGCCTTCTCCACCGACGTCACCGGCTTTCGCGAGTACACCCTGCAGGTGAAGGACCTGCGCAGCGGGGAGATCCTGCCGCTGCGCGTGGAGAGGGCGCGCTCGGTCGCGTGGGCGCTCGACAGTGCCACGCTCTTCTACGTGGTGGAGGACGAGGCCAAGCGCGCGTACCGCCTCTATCGGCACCGGCTCGGCAGCACGGTGCACGCGCTGATGTACGAGGAGGCGGACGAGCGCTTCTCGATCGGCGTGGACGGCTCGCGCAGCCGCGGCTGGCTGTTCCTCACTTCGCACAGCGCCACCACCTCCGAGGTGCGCTGCCTGTCCGCGGATCGGCCCGAGGGCGCGTTCGCGCTGATCGCGCCCAGGCGGCACGAGCACGAGTACTACGTCGATCACCGCGGCGACGAGTTCTACATCGTGACCAACGATCGGGGGCGCAATTTTCGCGCGGTCACCGCTCCGGTGTCGGCGCCCGGCGAGCACAACTGGCGCGAACTGGTCCCACACCGCGACGGGGTCATGCTCGACGGCATCGATCTGTTCGCGCGGCACTACGTCCTGCACGAGCGGCGCGACGGATTCCCACGTCTGCGCGTGGTGCGCATCGACAGTGGAGAGGGGCATGACATCGACACGCCCGAGCAGGTGTGCGCCGTGCACGCAGGTGCCAACGCCGAGTTCGACACGGACCGGTTCCGGTTCGTGTACGAATCGCTGGTCACGCCCGATTCCGTGTTCGACTACGACATGGACGCGCGCAGCCGCGTCCTGCTCAAGCAGCGGCCGGTGCTGGGCGGCTACGATCCGTCGCGCTACGCCTCGGAACTGCTGCACGCCGCGGCTGCGGACGGAACCCCGGTGCCGGTGTCGATGGTCTACCGGCGCGACATGCGGCGTTCCCAGGGGCAGCCGATGCTGCTCACGGGCTACGGCGCCTACGGCTACCCGCACGACGTGCACTTCAGTTCCGCGCGGCTGTCCCTGCTCGAGCGCGGCGTGATCGTGGCCGTCGCCCACGTGCGCGGCGGCGGCGAGATGGGCAAGCGCTGGCACGACGAAGGACGCATGCTCGCCAAGCGCAACACCTTCACGGACTTCATCGCGGCCGCGGAGACGGTGATCGGGCAGCGCTACACGACGGCGGATCGCCTCGTGATCGAGGGCGGCAGCGCCGGTGGCCTGCTGATGGGCGCGGTGACGAACATGCGTCCGGACCTGTTCAAGGCAGTGGTCGCCGATGTTCCCTTCGTGGACGTGATCAACACCATGCTCGATCCGAGCCTTCCTCTGACCACCGGCGAGTACGAGGAGTGGGGCAATCCGAACGATGCGCAGCACTACGCGGTCATGCGCGCGTACTCGCCCTACGACAACCTCGAGGCCAAGGCCTATCCGGCGATGCTGGTGCAGACCTCGCTCAATGACAGCCAGGTGATGTACTGGGAACCGGCGAAGTACGTCGCCCGGCTGCGGGCCCTGAAGACCGACACCAACCCGCTGCTGCTGCGGACCAACATGGAGGCGGGCCACGGCGGCGCATCGGGGCGCTACGACTTCCTGCGGGAGATCGCATTCGGCTACGCCTTCATGCTGTGGCAGCTCGGACTGGGCTGAGCGGCCGGGTCGGATCGAGCCAGAACGACAAGAAACGGAGACCTTCGATGCACTTGCCGATCAGGAATTTCGCCCGTGCGGCGCGCGCCGCATGTGCGCTGCTGCTGCTGTGCGTGCACACGCTTGCCTGGGGTCACGCCACCCAGTTGTCCAGTTCGCGCATGCTGCTCGCCGAGCACGGTGCCGCCGTGGAACTCGAGCTCAACGCGCGCGACCTCGATGTCGCGTTGAGAAGCGCTCTGCTGGCTCGCGACGGCACCATTTCCGAGCATCGGCTGGCGGCCGCGCGTCCGGCCATCGAGGCCTATGCACTGGAGCACACGCGCCTGTCGGTGGCGCCCGATGCGCATTGCCGCGGCGAGCCCGCCGGGGTGCGCGCGAAGGGCGACCACGTGCTGGTGGACCTGCGCTGGTCCTGTCCGCCGATCGACGGCACGTTGACCTACACGGTGACGCTGTTTCACGAGATCGACGCCGCATCGCGCCACATGGTGACGGCCAGCGGGGCGGTCAAGATGGTGGGCCTGCTGGGGGTGTCCAATCCGGCACTGCAGCTTGCCACCGCACGCAGCAACGTCTGGCGCGTCATGTGGCACTACCTGCTCGCGGGCATCGAGCACATCGCCATCGGCTACGACCACATCGCCTTTCTCATCGCGGTCATCGTCTGGGGGCGCAGGCCGTGGCCGCTGGTGAAGGTGGTGACCGCGTTCACGATCGCGCACTCGATCACGCTGAGCTTGGCCGTGCTCGACATCGTGCGTCTGCCATCGCTGCTGGTGGAGACGCTGATCGCCCTGTCCATCGTCTACGTCGCAGCGGAGAACTTCTTCGTGCGCGACATGCGCCATCGTGCGTGGATCACCTTCGGCTTCGGCCTGATCCACGGCTTCGGCTTCGCCAGCGTGCTGCGCGACTACGGCCTGCCGCAGGACGCGCTGGTGCCGGCGCTGGCCGCCTTCAACGTTGGCGTGGAAGTGGGGCAGGTGGCGATCGTCGGTGTGTCCCTCGCCGTATTCATGCTGCTCGAGCGGAGCATGCGCGACGTCAAGGCGCTGCAGCCCGCGATGCGGGCCATGCCGCTGCTTCTGTCGGGCGTGATCCTCTTGCTCGGGCTGTACTGGACGATCGAGCGGGTGCTGAGCGCGTGACGCCAGCTCGACATGACGCAGGATTGACAGGGCGCCGGGCCAGACACATGATGCGCGCAGCGGCGTCCCGCAGTGCGTCATCCTGGCAGGTTCTTTCATTCCGGTTCGGACAAAGGGAGATCCCGCATCATGAAGATCAGGCTGCTCACCGCGCTGCTGGCTGCCAGCGCATCGTTCGCGACATCCGCTGCCTACGCCGACACGACCGACGTCGATACCCAGTCATGGGTCCACGTCAAGAAGAAGGGCGCCCACTGCAAGGACGATCCGAACTGCATGAACCGGTACCATCCGGCGATCAAGCCGGTGGCAACCGCGAAGCCCGGGCAGCTCATCCTGTTCGAGACGCGCGACGCGCTCGACTCCGATCTCGACGTGAACTCCCAGCCCAAGGATCTCGCGGCGATCGATCTGAACAACGTTCACCCGATCACCGGGCCCGTGCACATCGAGGGCGCCAGGCGCGGGGACGTGCTTGCCGTGACACTGGTGGACGTCGAACCGGACGAGTACGGCTACACCACGATCGTTCCCGGCTTCGGCTTTCTGCGCGATCTGTTCACGCAGCCCTACATCGCCAACTGGGAGCTCAACCGCATGGAAGCGGTGTCGAAGCAACTGCCGCGCGTGGCGATCCCGATGAACGCGTTCATGGGCACCGTGGGCACGCTGCCGGGCGAGGCGGAGATCGATGCCTGGCTCGAGCGCGAGACCAAGCTGGGCGAGGCCGGCGGCATCGCGCTGCCGCCCCAGCCCACGAACGCGATCCCGGCCGACGTGTGCGGCCCGAGCGGCAAGCACAAGGACAAGTGCCTGCGTACCATCCCGCCGCGCGAGAATGGCGGCAACATGGACGTGAAGCAGATGGTGGTGGGTACGACGCTGCTGCTGCCCTGCTACGTGGACGGCTGCGGGCTGTTCGTGGGCGACGTGCACTTCGCCCAGGGTGACGGCGAAGTCTCCGGTACCGCGATCGAGATGGGTGCCAGGGTCACCGTGCGCACCGAGATCCGCAAGGGGATGCTGTCGATGATCCGTGGCGGGCCGCACTTCGAGGGCGGCTCTCAGCTCAAGAAGCTCGAGCCGGACGTGTTCCACGCCACCGTGGGCTATCCGACCAAGAAGGCGGGCGAAGTGCCGCCGTATCACAAGTACCTCGACAGCGCGAAGATCGCCGGCCTCACCAACCTGTCCGAGGACCTGATGATGGCCGCGCGCAATTCCCTGATCGACATGCTCGAGTGGCTGCAGAAGAACAAGGGGATGACGGCGCAGCAGGCCTACGTCTACACCAGCGTCGCCTGCGACCTGCGCATCGCGAACGTCGTGGACGTGCCCAACTATACCGTGTCGACGATCTGCCCCCTGGAGCACATCAGGCGCTGAGCAGAGTCTTCGGTTCGTGATCGGGGCGGGGATTCGCGCCCCGATCCGTTTGCACCGCATCGGATGAATCGTCGTTGCGTACTCACGCTGCTCGGCGCAGCGGCCGCCGGCACCCTGCTCGGCGGGCACTCGCCGTACCGCCAGTGGAAGCTGTACCGGCAGGCGCACCTGCTGCTGCTCACCATGCGCGAGGATCCGCGCTCCGACGAGCTGGGCGAGTTGCTCGCGGCCGCGCTGCGCGAGCGACTGCCCGACAGCCGCGCGCAGGTGGCGCGCGCGCCGCATGCGCAGCGCATCGCCAGTCTCGTATCCAGCCGCCAGGCCGACGTGGGAATCCTTCGCAGCGAGGATGCACGCGCGCTCTACCGCGGCGAGGGCGCCTTTGCGCACTACGGCAAGGTGCCGCTGCGCGTGCTGGTGCAGGTCGAGACCTACCGCGTGATCTGCCGCGACGATTTCCGCCGCGAGCACGCGTACGCGGTGGCCGAGGCACTGAGCGCGGCGCCGCGGCCGGCGGCACTTCACGTGCCGCTGTCCGTCGCCGTGGGAGACGTGCCCACGCACGAGGGGGCGCTGGCGTTCGCGCGCGGCGAGCCGGTCACCGGACGATGACGCGCCGCCTCGCCGCCTGGCTGGTCGCGGCATGCATCGCGGCGCTGCCGTCGCGGGCGCCGGCGCACGATCTCATCGATGCGCAAGGCGCCGAACGCTACCTCCTGCGCATCGAGCGCGAGCAGGATGTGCTGCATTCGAAGGCGTCGCCGACGGCGCGGGCGCAGGCCAGTGTCGCGCTGGGCAGTACGCTGGACGAGATCAGGGACCTGCTCAACCGCGACATCGCCTCGCACGGTCAGCCGCAGGGGCTGCCCACGCTGTTCCTGATCCAGTCGCTGCGCAGCCGCGGCCTCGCCCTCGAGATCTCGCCCGCGCTGGGGTGCTATCCGGCCAATCTCGGCTTCTACCGGTCGGCGCTGCGGCTCGATCCCGACGGGCCCGGCGCCGGCGAGGCGCGCCTGCGCCTGCTGCAGGGTCATTTCTACGACAGCTTCGGGCAGGATCCGCTCCAGCCCCGCGATCAGTCCTGGGCCATGCTGCAGGAACAGATCCGCCATGCCGAGATCCTGTTGCGCGCCTCGCCCGCCGAGCCGAACCGGGAGGAGGTGCTGTTCATCCTCGCGGTACACCACCTGCAGGCGGCCAGGGCCGCACCCGATGCCGGTGCGCGAGGCGTGCACGCGAAGCAGGCACGCGAGACCATCGCGCAGTTCCGTTCGCGCTATCCCGACAGCCTGCGCGTGGCTGCCCTGGACGTGCTGGGAGAGGGTCTGGCCAGGTAGGCGGTGTACCATGTGCCATGCACTCCACGGAGACGGACGCGATGAAGGAGATCGATCTGCGCAGCGACACGGTGACGCGGCCCACGTCCGGCATGCGCGCGGCCATGGCAGCCGCCGATGTCGGCGACGACGTGTATGGCGAGGATCCGACGGTCAATCGTCTCGAGTCGCTGGCCGCCGGCATGCTGGGCAAGGAGGCGGCTCTGTTCGTCCCCACCGGCACGCAGAGTAATCTCCTGGGGGTCATGGCGCACTGCGAACGCGGCGACGAGTACATCGTCGGACAGCAGGCGCACACCTACAAGTACGAGGGCGGCGGCGCTGCAGTGCTCGGCAGCATCCAGCCGCAGCCGCTGGAGTTCGAGGCCGACGGCACGCTCGACCTCGAGCGCGTCGCTGCGGCCATCAAGCCGGACGACTCGCACTTCGCCCGCACGCGCCTGCTGTGCCTGGAGAACACCCAGGGCGGCAAGGTGCTGCCGCTAGCCTACCTCGAGCGCGTGCACGCGTTCGCCCGCGCACACGGACTGGGTCTGCACCTGGACGGGGCACGGTTGTTCAATGCCGCGGTCGAGCAGAAGGTGGCCGTGCGCGAGATCGCGCACTGGTTCGATACCGTGTCGGTGTGCCTGTCCAAGGGACTGGGTGCGCCGGTCGGCTCCGTGCTGTGCGCCAGCGCCGCGCACATCGCCAAGGCGCGCCGCTGGCGCAAGGTGCTCGGCGGGGGGATGCGCCAAGCCGGTGTGCTGGCCGCGGCGGGCATCTACGCGCTCGAGAATCACGTCGAGCGGCTGGCACAGGATCACGCCAACGCCGGGCGGCTGGCGCACGGGCTGTCCGCGATCTCCGAACTGCGCGTGGAGCCCCGGGCGGTACAGACCAACATGGTCTTCGTCGATCTTCCGGCCCAGCGTGCCGATGCGCTGCGCACCTTCCTGCACGCGCGCAACGTGCGCATCGGCAGCGGGACACGCGTGCGCATGGTCACCCACCTCGACATCGACGCGCACGACGTGGATGCAGTGGTGAGTGCGATGGGCGAATTCTTCGTCGCCTATGCCGCGTCCCGGGCCGCGCTGCATGCGGGCTGAGCGCCGCGTCCGCTGGGGAAGACGGCGGGCGCGATACATGACTTCGCTATAATGCGCCGCAACTTTCCCTTCCGAGCACCGTCACGAGGAGCGCTCATGCGTCGTCCGTTCACTCCCAGATCTCTCCGCATCGGCATTGTCTTCGTCATCGTCGCATCGCCTGCGGCCGCTTTCGCGCAGCAGGGACAGGGCGGTGGCGAGCTGCCGCCGCCGACGCTCGATGCGCCCGCGCCTGCCGCGCAGACCGTCCCTTCTCCGGCAGCCACGGCCGCTCCCGCGCCCGCTGTGACGGTCCCGCCCGCGGCGGCGACGCCGGCCGGCGTTCCCGAGCGAAAGAGTGCCGCGGCACCGGTTTCCACTGCTCCGGTCTACGGTGCACCGGTTTCCGACACACCGGCGTCCGACGCCGGGCAGCCCTGGTACAAGCGTGCCTGGGGGAGGGTGACCGGGTGGTTCAGCGGTGAGGAGCGGGCGAGCGATCCCGCGCCTGCGGTTGCGTCGGCTGCCGAGCCGCGTCCGGTTGCGCCCCCGGCTGCGTCGCGCGGCTCGGGGCCCGTGGAAGGCTACGCGGTGGACAGTCCGGAGCGCGTGGTGCGAACCGGTGTGCTGGGTGAGTGCGTGAAGACCGGCACGTGGCACGAGGGCGCGCAGGCCGGGGAGTGTGGCGGCGCTGCGTCGCAGGCCGGGGCCGTCGCACAGGCCGAGCCAGTCGCTGCACCGCAACCCGCGCCCGAGCCGGTCGAAGTGCAGCCTCTGCCCACCCCGGCGGAGGAGCCGCAGGCGCCGCTCGCCGCCGAGGCCGAGCCGGCTCCCTCGCCTGCGCCGCCGGCTCCCTCGCCGCGCGAGACCATGACGCTGTCGGCCGATGCACTGTTCGCCGTCAACAGCGACGTGCTCAAACCCGCTGCCCGGGACAGCCTCGATGCGCTGGCGCGCAAGCTCGCCGGCATGGAGTACGAAACCGTCGAGGTGGTCGGCCACACCGATCCCACCGGCTCGGCCTCTCTCAACGATCGTCTCTCGAGGCGTCGCGCGGAAGCGGTGAAGCGCCACCTGATCGAACAGGGCGTGCCGGGCGACAGGATCTCTGCGCAGGGAGTCGGCAGCAGCATGCCGGTGGTGGATCCCGCCACCTGCAGGAGCCTGCCCAAGGGCAAGCGCGGCGCCTGCTTCCAGCCGGATCGCCGGGTCGACATCGAGGTGACCGGAACCGTCCCCAGCATGGCTGGGCAATAACGCCATGGCCGGCTCGGGCGGCGGCGAGACGCGCAGCATGGCGGTGTTCTGTGACTTCGAGAACGTCGCGCTCGGTGTGCGAGATGCCAAGTACGACAAGTTCGACATCGCCAAGGTCCTCGAGCGCCTCCTGCTCAAGGGCAGCATCGTGGTGAAGAAGGCCTACTGCGACTGGGAGCGCTACAAGACCTTCAAGGCGGTCATGCACGAGGCCGCGTTCGAACTGATCGAGATCCCGCACGTGCGCCAGTCGGGCAAGAACTCCGCGGACATCCGCATGGTCGTGGACGCGCTGGACCTGTGCTACACCAAAGCGCACGTGGACACCTTCGTCATCGTCAGCGGCGATTCGGATTTCTCGCCGCTGGTATCCAAGCTGCGGGAGAACAACAAGGCGGTGATCGGCGTGGGTGTCAAGCAGTCCTCGTCCGATCTGCTGATCAACAACTGCGACGAGTTCATCTACTACGACGATCTGGTGCGGGAGAAGGAAGGCAGCAAGCGTACCAGCCGGCGCAAGCCCGCGAAGGCAAAGACGGCATCACGCGCCGCAGCCCCGGAGCCGGATGCGGCAGGCGAGATCACCGAATTGCAGGAGCCGGTCCCGGAGGAAAAGGACCGTTCTCAGCAGGCGATGGATCTCGTGGTCGACACGTTCGAGGCCCTGCTCGCGGAGCGCGGCGGGGACGAGAAGATCTGGGGCTCGATGATCAAGCAGGCGCTGAAGCGGCGCAAGCCCGGCTTCAGTGAAACCTATTACGGATTCAAGAGCTTCAACGGCCTGCTCGAGGAGGCGCGCGCACGCGGCCTGCTCGGGCTGGAGCGCGACGACAAGTCCGGCGGCTACGTGGTGCGTGCCGCGGCCCACGAAGGGGAGCTGGCCGACTGAACCGGCCTGCATTCCCGACGATGCACCCCAGGGCGATGCACACTAGGGCGATGTACCCCGGAGCCTGCCTTGCCGGGTGCCGCTCCGCCTCTCATGACTGCGCACCCCTGTGGTAGCTGGCAGACACCTTGCTTCGCTGGACGGGAATGTCGAAGAGAGGAAGCGAATGAACATTTCCGCAGCCAACCGTTCGGTGCTCACGTCCATGCATCGCGTACTCGAGCAGCTGTGCGACGGCGACTGGTCTGCCGTGCGCGTGGCCTGTGTGCCCAACGGTATCGAGTACCGGTTCCTGGCCTGCGTGGCCGAGGGCCGCCGTCCCGACGTCTACGGCTTTCTGGCGGTGCATACGGACATGCCGATCCCGGTGGACGGCGGGCCGCTCAATCTGTCCGAAGAACAGGCCATCGAACTCGGGCAGCTCGATCCTGCCAAGGCGCTGGCAGCAGCGGCAGCACCGCGCGCCAGACGCGCGGCCACCAGAAAGTCCGGCGGCCGCAGCGAGGCCGCGCTGGGCTGAGCGCGCGCGCCGCTAAAGCGCGCGCACCCGGCAGCTGGCGCGCCTTCGCGTGAGGCCGCCTCCTAGTCCACGATGGCCTGATACACGGCGTTGCGCACGAGTGCGCGATAGTGATTGCGCCGCGCTACCTCCTGCATCATGAACACCGGCACCAGTTCCTCCTCGGGATCGACCCAGAAGTAGGTACCGGCGTAGCCACCCCAGTAGAAGTCTCCAACGCTGCCGTTCCAGGATGAACCGCCCGCGGCCGTGCGCGTGCCGAAGCCGAGTCCGAATCCGTATCCGGGACCGGGAAGCCAGTTCGGGCCCTTGCCGATGTCCGCCGTGAAGACGTGGTCCGAAGTCATGTACGCCAGCGTCTTCGGTCCGAGCAACCTGACCCCGTCCAGCACCCCGCCGTTGGCGAGCATCTGCGCGAAGCGCAGGTAATCGCCCACCGTCGAGACCAGCCCGTGCCCGCCGGCGAAGAAGGCGGGTGGCCGGGTCCAGTCCAGCAGGAGTTCGGGGAACCAGTCCTTCTCGCGTCCGGGCAGCGGCTGGGCGAGGCGGGAGACCTTGTCCTGGGGAACGTACCAGCCGGTATCGGTCATCTTCAGCGGCTGCAGGATGCGCTCGGACACGAAGCGGTCCAGGGGCATGCCGGAGGCGACCTCCACCACGCGCCCGAGAATGTCGGTGGCATGGCTGTATTCCCAGGTCGTGCCGGGTTCGCTGCGCAGCGGCAGCCGCGCGATGGTGCGTGAGAATTCCTCCAGGCTGGGCGCCGAGAACACCTTCGCCTCGCGATACAGGTTGCCCACCTGGCTGTGCCTGGGCAGGAACACGCCGTAGGTGAGGCCGGCCGTGTGACGCAGCAGATCCTGCACCGTGATCGGGCGCCTGGCCGGCACGGTGGTGAAGGAGGATGCGCCGGTGGCCGCATCGTAGCCCTCCACCGCGATCTTCATGTCCTTGAACTCCGGAAGGTACTTCGAGATCGGCTCGTGCAGCCCGAGCCGGCCTTCCTCGACCAGCATCATCGCGCCGACGCTGACCACCGGCTTGGTCATGGAGAAGATGCGGAAGATCGCATCGGTCTTCATGGCAACGCCGTGTGCCGGATCCTGCGTGCCGAAGGCGCGCTGATACACCAGCCTGCCCTTGCGCGCGACCATCACGACGGCACCGGGGATCTCGCCGCTGTCCACGGCCTGCTGGATCATCGTGCCGAGGCGTTCCAGTCGTTGCGAGGACAGGCCGACGTCCTCCGGCCTGGCCTCCGGCAGCGGTGCGGCGGATGCATTCAGGATGGGCCCGAGCAGAGCGAGACAGATCAGGGTGAGCAGGGCGCGGCGGTGCATGTCCTTGTCCGTTCGTGTGTGGGGATGCGAGTGCGCAATGCTGAGCGCCGGCGCGCGAATCGTCAACGACTGTTGCGCGCCGTGATTGGCACCGATCTTGCGCCCGGCTGCCCGACACCATCCGCCATCTGCATGTTCTCCCAGGCCAACATCGACCACCTGTTCCTGCGCGTGCTGTCCGAGATCGACCTGTTCCGGCATCTCGATCGCAGCCAGGCAGGTGCGCTGCTCTCTACGGCGACCAAGTCCGTGTTCCACACCGGCGAGGTCGTGTATCACGAGGGCGAGGAGGGCGAGTCCATGTACGTGGTGGTGCAGGGTGCGTTCGAGGTCTATCGCGTCTCCAACGGAGAGCACGCGGAACTGGCGCAGGTGCTGCCCGGCGAGCACTTCGGCGAGATCTCCCTCATTGCCAACCAGCCGCGCAGTGCCACGGTGCGTGCGCTCCAGCCGAGCGTCGCACTACGCTTCACCAAGACCGCCCTGCTGGCGCGCCCCGATGTCGCTGCCCAGGTGCTGAAGAACATGGCGCGCATGCTCGCCCGGCGCCTGTCGAGCGCGGATGACGAGATCATCCTGCATCGCAACCGGGCCCGCGAGGCGGAAGCGGCCAGAGAGAGGATGGAACTCGAGATGGCACGTTCGCGCAGCCGCGTGCGGCGCATGGGCTGAGCGCCCGGACATGCGCTCTGCCACGCAGACCCGCCGTCCCCGACAGGAAACCGAATCCAACCGCAGCAGAGCACGACATGGCAACCACCACCGACGAAATCCTGCAGACCGAACTGCCGGCAAGACCGGCCGTGCTTACCCGCCTGGGGGTCGAGATGCAGCAGGAGGATCCGAACTTTGCCCGCGTGAGCGAGCTGATCGGTGCCGACGTCGGCCTGGCCTCGGCGGTCGTCAGGATCGCCAACTCCCCGTACATCGGACTGGGCCGCCGGGTTTCCTCGGTCCAGCAGGCGGTCGTCTATCTGGGGCTGTCCGAGGTGTTCGGCGTGGTGACCGGTCTGCTGTTGCGGCGCAGCTTCAAGGGCGGCGGAGCGCAGATGGAGCAGTTGTGGGATCTGGCAGCGCAGCGCGCCGGATACATGACCTGGCTCGCACGCCAGCTGCGGGCGGCCCATCCCGACCGCGCCTACACCTGCGGCCTGTTCGAGGACTGCGGCATGGCCGTCCTGCTGCTGCGTTCGACCGCCTACGCGCAGTCACTGCCCCGGCTGCTGGGGCTGGCCGATCCGCGGCAGACGGAGCGGCAGATGCACGGCCTCGATCACGTGATGCTGAGCCAGGCGTTGATCCGCGCCTGGGGGCTGCCCGATGTCATCGCAGTCACGGTCAGGAGTCATCATGACCTGGGCGGGCTGGAGAGCCTCCGCATCGATCCGGAGGCGCGCACGCTGGTGGCCTTGTCCGCCTTCGGCAACGAGGCCATCCGGCGGCAGGAGGGATCGCACTGCGACTGGCCGGCCCATGCCGACCAGGTTGCGCGCGTCCTGGGGTTGACCGTGAACGACCTCGAAGCGCGCCTCGATGAAGTGCCGGCCCTTGCCGCGGCGGTCTGACGCACGAGGCAGGGCCAGGCCTCGGGCGGCACCGACAAATTCCCGCATCGCACGCCGCGATGCCACGATGCTGACCGGCTTTTCGAGGCTCTCCCGCCACTTGCGGATGGCGCATCGAAGCGGCGCGCGGACCACGCTGCCGCCTTCCGGTGCTACAGGGCGCCGAAGGCCCGCCCGGTCTCGCTGAGGGCGCCCGAGTCGCTTGCCGCTGCGGCACGTTGCGCGGCGAGTTCCAGAACGTACCGCGGGGTGGCGCGGAACAGGGTCGGATCGAAGAAATCCAGATAGGAGAACAGCAGGTCCGGGCGCGAGACCGCGAGCACGTCGATGCCGCCGGTGCGCGCAGCATGCGCGACCGCGCGCAGGAAGGCTGCATCGAGTCCGGACCAGAAGCCGTAGGACGCCCTGGCTGCCGTGGCTCCCTCGTAAGGTCCTGCGGCAGCCTCGTCGCCGGCGGCCTTGGCCAGCCACAGCTCGCTCAGCACCAGCCGCTTGGCCGGATCGCGTGCGCGGATCGCGCGCGGCCAGGAGATCAGGCGCTCGAGCAGGGCATCCTGGTCGCGGGTGGCGCGGTAGAAGCGCAGATCGACGTAGTCGAGCCCGGCCACGTCCGCGAAGGCATCCACGTAGGTGGGTGATTCCTCCAGTGAACTGCCAGCACCGAGTGCCGGCACGAGATCGCCCAGATCGGCGCGCAGTCGCGTGCTGGCGCTGTCCAGGTACGCGCGCCAGTCGGACGGGCGCAGGCTCAGCCCGGCCTGCACGCGCGGACTGCTCGCCAGCGTGAGGTAGTCCGGCTGCACCGCTATTACCAGCAGCTTCGCCTCCTGGAGACGCTCCTCGAAAAAGCGCGCCCTGGTGATCCCGCGATAGTGGTGCCGGCCCTGCACCACGGCCTGCGCGGGCGCCAGCGATACGTGACGCAGCAGCAGCCGCAGCCCGCGCATGCGCGCATCATTGGCGACGTTGGCCAGCAGCTCGAGCACCGGCCGCGGATCGTGGAAGGCCGGCGTGAGCAGCGGATGGCAGGCTTCGATCACGACCAGCTGGACACCCGCGCGGCGCAGCGCATCCATCTCGCGCTGCGCCCCGATGCGACGCATCGGGCTGAGCAATTCCCCGGGGGTGGTGCACGAGAGCGCGCGCACCGGCGCGCCGCGAAGCAGGGGCGGGTCGCCCCGCACACGAGGAAGTGCGGCACGGAAGGCCGCCACGCGCGCCTGCAGCGCATCGTGCAGCGCGCGGTGCTGCCTGGGGATCTGCGCCTGCTGCTGCGCCCACGTGCCCGGGGACAGCAGGGCCAGGGCGAGGAGAGCCAGCGCGAGGCAGCAGCCGATCCGGCGCATCGTGCCTACAGCGAAGGCGTGCCCGTGCCGGCGTGACCGCGTTCGAGCTTCGTCTGGCAGGCGATACAGCGGGCAGCGGTCGGGTAGGCTTTCAGGCGGGCGAAGCCGATCTCCATGCCGCAGGAATCGCACTGTCCGTACTCGCCCTGGGCGATGCGCTCGAGCGCGGCCTCGACCTCGCGCAATTCGCGGATGTCGCGCACCGACATGGCATGGTCGATGTCGACGAGCAGATCGGCCACCGACGCGTCGCCCGCGTCGGCCACCTGTCCGGCCAGGTCGATGTAGCGCTGCTCGTCCGAACGCGCCAGCTCGCCGCGAATCTCGTCCACGAGCTGCGTGCGCCGCCGCTCGAGATGGCCACGCAGTTCCTCGATCTGTTGTTCCGTATAGGCCATCTGCCGCTCCTCGTCTGATGTCACCTCGTCGCTGCGGTTACGCAGATCCCGCGCGGATCGACCGCGCGGCGCTTCCGTCATTCGCGATTCGCGAATAGACTATGCCCGTTCTTCCGTTCCCCCGGCAATTGAGCCTCAAGCCACAGGACATCTGCGTCCTCCTCAAGCTTGCCGTCTTCCAGCGCGGCCCCTGGTCCTATGGCCAGCTGGCCATGGAACTGGGGATGTCCGCCTCTGAGGTCCACGTCGGTGTCAGGCGTGCCGACTCAGCGTCGTTGATGTGCCTGAACGACGGCTGGGGCGTGCCCGACCTGCACGCGCTCGAGGAATTTCTCGTGCACGGACTGAAGTATGCGTTCGGTCCGATGCGCGGAGGCTTGACGCGCGGGGTGCCGACCGCGCATGCTGCGCCCCCGCTGCGCGGACTGTTCGACGCGCCGGCGGGTCCGCCCCCCGTGTGGCCGGATCCGGACGCAAGCGTCGAGGGAATCGGGTTCTCTCCATTGTACAAGTCGGTACCGTTCGCGGCGGCGCGCGATGCCCGGCTGTACGAACTGCTCGCGCTGGCCGATGTATTGCGCGCGGGCGAGTGCAGGGATCCCATGCGGGTGCGGCAACGGATGCGCGCACGTCTGCGCGCATCGCCCATCGAAACGCTCGCGCGTCGCCCGGCGCTCGACGCGGCGAAAGGCAGCAAACGAGGTACCCATGGCAAAGAAGCCCGGCTATACGGCCGAAGATATTGAGATCCTCGAGGATCTCTCTCCCATCCTGCACCGGCCCGGGATGTACACCGATCCGGTCAACCCGAATCACGCGCTGGTCGAGATCCTCGACAACGCCGCCGACGAAGGGCTTGCCGGATTCGCGGACAACGTCGCGGTCACGCTGTACGAGGACGGTTCGGCCGAGGTGGCCGACAACGGCCGCGGCATTCCGGTGGACATCCATCCGAAGAAGAAGGTGCCCGCGGTCCAGGTGATCTTCACCACCCTGCACTCCGGCGGCAAGTTCCGCAAGACCGACAAGGAAGCGGCCTACCGCATCGCCGGCGGCCTGCACGGGGTGGGCGTGTGCGTGAGCAATGCGCTGTCGCGGCGGCTCGAGGTGGAGGTGCGCCGGGACGGCTGCGTGCATCGCATCGTGTTCGCCGACAACGGCAAGGTGAAGGAGCCGCTCAGGCAACTGGGCAAGGCGGCAGCGCGCGACACCGGCACGTGCGTGCGTTTCTGGCCGGACGCGCGCTACTTCGATTCGCCGCAGATCGTCGCCGCCGATCTGGCCGCGCTCATGCGCGCCAAGGCCATGCTGCTCCCGGGCGTGACGTTCACGCTGGGCATGGAGAAGAAGGGCAAGGTCGAGACCCAGACCTGGCATTTCCCGCAGGGGATCCAGGGTTACTTCCAAAGCGCGGTGGGCAATCTCGAGCCGGTGGCGGACAGTTTCTTCGGCGAGCGCTACATCGCCGCGCAATCGGAGTCGGACAGCTTTGCCGAGGGCGAGGGCGCGATGTGGGCGATCGCGTGGACGCCCGAGGGCGAGCTGATCACCGAGTCCTACGTGAACATGATTCCCACGCGCCACGGCGGCACGCACGTGTCCGGCCTGCGCGAGGGCGTGTACGCCGCGATCCGCAACTTCATCGACCTGCACGCGATGGGCCAGCGCGGCCTGAAGGTGGTGCCCGAGGATGTCTGGTCGCGCGCCAGCTACGTGCTCTCGGTGAAGATGCTCGACCCGCAGTTCAAGGGGCAGGTGAAGAACGAGCTGATCTCGCGCGATGCGGTCAAGCTCACCGCGCAGATGGTGCGCGATCCGTTCGAGCTGTGGCTCAACCAGCACGTGGACGAAGGCAAGCGCATCGCCGAGCTGGTGATCCGCCAGGCCAACGCGCGCACGCGTGCGGCGCAGAAGGTGGAGCGGCGCAAGTCCGCCGGCGTGGCGGTGCTGCCGGGCAAGCTCACCGACTGCGCATCCGACGACCCGGAGCGCAACGAACTGTTCATCGTCGAGGGCGATTCCGCGGGCGGCTCGGCCAAGCAGGCGCGTGACAAGGAGTTCCAGGCGGTGCTGCCGCTCAAGGGCAAGCCCAAGAACACCTGGCAGGACAGCCCGGACACCCTGTACGCGAACAAGGAGATCGAGGCGATCGCGCTGGCCATCGGCGTGGATCACCACAAGATGGGCGACACGGTGGAGCTGTCCAACCTGCGCTATCGCAAGATCATCATCCTGGCGGACGCCGACGTCGACGGCTCGCACATCCAGGTGCTCCTGCTCACCCTGTTCTTCAAGCACTTCCCGAAGCTGATCCAGAACGGCAACGTGTTCGTCGCGCAGCCGCCCCTGTTTCGCATCGACGTGCCGGGACAGGGCAGGAACAAGCCGGCGCGCAAGCTCTACGCGCTCGACGAACAGGAACTCGCCGTGCTCGAGGAGAAGCTCGCCGACGAGGGTGTGCGCGAGGGCAGCTGGCAGGTCAGCCGCTTCAAGGGCCTGGGCGAGATGAATGCGGATCAGCTGTGGGAGACCACCCTCAATCCGGACACGCGTCGCGTGCTGCCGGTGAGCCTGGAGGATGGCCTCGAGGTGTCGAACGACATCTTCAACATGATGATGGCGCGCGAGAACGCCTCGCAGCGGAGGGAGTGGATGGAGACGTACGGGAACCTGGTGGAAGCGGACTTCACGTGAACAACGAGCAGCCTGACCTCTTCGGCGACGCGGCGCTCGCGGAAAAGGAGAAGCCATCCGACAAGCCGCAGGGCGCGAAGCCGGCCGCTGCCGGCGGCAGCGGGAGCGGCCGCCTGCCTCCGCACTTCGCGCCAATGTCGGGTGAGCTGGGCGATGCCCTGCCGGTCGGGCGCTACGCCTCGACGCAGTACCTGCAATATGCCATCGCCACCGTCAAGGATCGCGCGCTGCCGCGCGTGGGAGACGGCCAGAAGCCGGTGCAGGGCCGCATCCTCTACACCATGTGGGACAACGGCACGCGCGCCGGCACCAAGCGCATCAAGTCGGCAGCGGTGGTCGGCGACGTGCTGGGCAAGTACCATCCGCACGGCGATGCCTCGGTCTACGATGCACTGGTGCGGCTGGCGCAGGAATTCACCCTGCGCTACCCGCTCATCGATGGCGAAGGCAATTTCGGATCCCGCGATGGCGACGACGCCGCGGCCTACCGCTACACGGAAGCGCGGCTGACCCGGTTCTCCGAGGTGCTGCTCGCCGAGCTCGACCAGGGCACGGTCGATTTCATTCCCAACTACGACGGCACGCGCCAGGAGCCGGTGGTGCTGCCGGCGCGCCTGCCCGTCGTGCTGCTCAACGGCGCCTCCGGCATTGCCGTGGGGATGGCCACCGAGATCCCCAGCCACAACCTGAACGAGGTGGCGAATGCGGCGATCGCGATGATCCGCGATCCAGAGCTGTCCATCGCCGGTCTCATGCGGCACGTGAAGGGCCCGGATTTTCCCGGCGGCGGCCAGATCATCACGCCGCGCGCGGAGCTGAAGGAGGCATACACCGGCGGCCGGGGCAGCATCCGCGTGCGCGCGCGCTGGACCATCGAGCGCCTGGCGCGCGGCCAGTGGCAGCTGGTGGTGCACGAGCTGCCGCCCGCCACTTCGGCGCGCAAGGTGCTCGAGGAGATCGACGCGCTCAGCAATCCGCAGCCCAAGCCCGGCAAGAAATCGCTCACGCCCGAGCAGCAGCGCGAGAAGCAGCTGGTGCTCTCGATGCTCGACAGCGGCGAGCGCAGCGTGCGCGACGAGAGCGATCGCCAGCACCCGGTGCGGCTGGTGTTCGAGCCGCGCACCTCGAAGATCGACGAGAACGAGTTCATCAATCTGCTGCTGGCCAAGACCAGCCTGGAGACCAACGTCCCGCTCAACCTGGTGATGGTGGGGCTGGACGGCCGGCCGACCGGCAAGAACCTGCGCGACATCGTGTCCGAATGGGTGCAGTTCCGCCTCGCCACGGTGACGCGGCGCACGCGCTTCCGGCTCGACCAGGTGCTCGACCGCATCCACGTGCTGGAAGGACGCATGATCGTCCTGCTCAACGTGGACAAGGTGATCAGGATCATCCGCAACGCCGACGACCCGAAGGCCGATCTCATCGCAGCGTTCGCCCTGTCCGGGCGCCAGGCCGAGGACATCCTCGACATGCGCCTGCGCATGCTGGCCAGGCTCGAGCACGTCCGGATCGAGCAGGAACTGAACGACAGGCGCGAGGAGCAGAAGCAGTTCGAGCGCATCCTCGGCGACCGCAAGGCGCTGGAGGATCTGGTCGTGTCGGAGATCGAGAAGGACATGCAGACCTTCGGCGACAAGCGCCGCACGCGGATCGAGGAGGCGGAAAAGGCGGAGGTCGAGACGCCCATCGTGGACGAACCCCTCACGGTGATCTTTTCGCGCAAGGGCTGGGTGCGCGCGCGCCAGGGCTGGGAGGTCGATCCCGGTTCGCTGTCATTCAAGGAAGGCGATGCGCTGCAGTCGCTGATCAGGGTGCGCACGGTGGATCCGGTCGTGTTCCTGGACTCGAAGGGCCGTGCCTACACCATAGAGGCCTCGCAGCTGCCGACCGGCCGCGGAGACGGCGTCCCCGCCTCCTCGCTGGTGGACGTTCAGGACGGTGCGCACATCCTGTACGTGGTCGCGGGCAAGCCGGACACGACGCTGATCGTCGCCTCCACCGGCGGCTACGGCTTCCTCACCAGGCTATCCGACATGATGTCGTCGCGCCGTGCCGGCCGCGAGTTCCTCGGCGTCGAGGACAGCGAGCGGCCGCTGCAGCCGATGCCCTACCGCGAGGCGCCCGGCAACTACGTGGTGGCCGTGTCCGAGCAGGGGCGCATGCTGCTGTTCCAGATCGCCGAGATGAAGCAGATGGCGCGCGGACGCGGGGTCATCGTCATGGGGCTGGAGAAGGACGAGAAGCTGCTGGCGGTGGCCGTGACCAATCAGCGCACGCTCAGCGTCTCGGGCACGGGTCGTGGCGGAAAGGAGCGCGAGGTCACCATCGGCGAGAAGGACATGGGACACTACGCCGGGCATCGCGCGCGCATGGGCCGCGTCCTGCCGGACAAGCTCAGGCCGCGGGCGTTGTCGCGACTGACCGAACCGGACCCGTCGGCATAGCCCTGCGCGACGCGTGCGCGCAGAGGCACGGCTGCGCGTGCGTCACGCGCCTGCCGGTTAGCCGCGCGCGGACGCGCCCAGTGCCGGCGTCGCGCCGTCCCGGCTGCGCTCATCGTCGCAGTAGCGGCGGGCGATGTCGTGGAACTCGTCACGGATGGCGAGCAGGGCATCCACCACGTCCGGGTCGAAGTGCGCACCGCGCTCCTGGGCCATCATCGAGATGGCAGTCTGATGCGTCAGGGCCGGCTTGTAGACGCGGCGCGAGATGAGCGCGTCGTACACGTCGGCGACCGCCATGAGGCGCGCCGACACCGGTATCGCCTCGCCGGCCAGTCCCTGCGGATAGCCGGTTCCGTTCCAGCGTTCGTGGTGGCCGTGGGCGATCTCCCGCGCATGGCGCAGATAGGAGCGGTGCGCAGGGCCCATCTCCAGTTCGGCGCTGGCGATGGCGGCGCGGCCGTACTCCGCATGCTGCTTCATGATCTCCCACTCGTCCGGGCCGAGCTTGCCGGGCTTGAGCAGGATCGCATCGGGGATGGCCACCTTGCCCACGTCGTGCAGCGGCGCGGACTTGAACAGCAGCTCGACGGTGTCCTCGGTGAGATGGGCGCGAAAGCGCGGATGGTCGCGCAGGCGCAACGCCAGCGCCTTCACGTAGTGCTGCGTGCGACGGATGTGGTTGCCGGTCTCGTTGTCGCGCGCCTCGGCCAGCGAACAGAAGGCGCGGATGGTCGAGTCCTGCGCCGCCGCCAGCAGTTCCTCGCGTCGCAGCAGTTCGTCCGCCTGCCTGCGGATCTCCCGGGTGCGCTCGGCCACGATGCGCTCCAGATCGTCGTTGCGCTCGCGCAGCAGGGCGGTGAAGCGGCTGAGCTTGAGATGGTTGGCCACCCGCGCCATGACCACCGGCGGCGAGAACGGCTTGTGCATGAAGTCCTCGGCGCCCAGGCGCAGCGCGCGCTCCTCGTCGGCGGCGCTGTCCAGGCTGGTGAGGAAGATCACCGGGATGTGCCGGGTGGCAGGGTCGGCCTTCAGGCGCTCGCATACCTGGTAGCCGTTCAGTCCCGGCATCATGACGTCGAGCAGGATCAGATCCACCGGCCCCCGCCCGTCCAGGAAAGCGAGTGCCGCCTGTCCGTCGCCCACGCCGTGCACCGTGTAACGGTCGCTGAGCAGTTCCTCCAGGATCAGGAGATTGTCCGGCTGGTCGTCGATCGCCAGGATGATGGCCTTGTCCTTCATGCGCGTTGCCGTTTTGTGCCGATCGATTACCCGCTCCTGCGGCGCAGTTCCGCCAGGAGCGACTCGGTGTCCTCGGCCAGCCGCAGGGAAAGCTGCAGGGCGCTCGACGTACACTCCTTGGCGCAGGTCTCCGTCTCGTGCGCGAGGCGCTGGACGGCGTGCGCGCACAGATTGCCGCAGGTGCCGCGGATGCTGTGAGCGACGAAGGCGATGCCCGGAAAGTCGCGCTGCGCGGCCGCGTCGCGCAGACGTGCCGGCGCCTCGGCGTGGCTGCACAGTGCCGAGGCAACGAGCCTGTCGATGAACGGCTGCTTGTTGCCGAAGCGCTTCGCCAGCGCTTCCCAGTCCACCGCTCCCTCGGGCTGGATCGCCGCTGCCTCCGCGGATGACGCCGCGCCGTCCGGTTGGCGTGCCGTCCCGGCATGCAGGCGCAGCACCGCGGCGACCAGGGTGTCCACTTCGAACGGCTTGGGCAGGTAGTCCGTCATGCCGGCGGCCAGGCAGCGCTCGCGTTCCTCGCTCATGGCGTGCGCGCTCAGACCCAGGATGGGCAGCGTCCAGCCGCGGGTGCGGATCTGGCGCGCGGTCTCGTATCCGTCCATCTCCGGCATCTGCACGTCTGAGAGCATGACGTGGTAGTGCTCCGGTCCGTCGCGCTCCAGCCGCTCGAGCGCGCGTGCACCGTTCTCCACTTGCACCAGATCGCCGCCCTCGAGGGCGAACATGTCCTCGAGCACGAGGCGGTTGATCTCGTTGTCCTCGGCGGCCAGCACGCGCAGGCCGGCGAGGCGGGCGTGCGCGGGCGGCGGCTGGGACGCCGCTGCCGCAGTGGCGGCCTCGATCAGGTGACGTGCGCGCAGGGGACGCTCGATGCGCCGCAGTCCGGAATCGCCCTCCGTCGTGCCGGTCAGCGCGATGCGCGACCCCGTGCGTGCGCGTGCCTCCACCTGCGCGCGCTGTGCCGGTGACAGCCGCGCGCTGTCGCACAGGGCCAGGTCGAACTCGCCCGCATCGATCAGTTCCAAGTCTGCGGTGTGAACGGTCGCGCCGCGGGAGCGCAGTGCTGCGGCCAGCGGTCCGGCCTCCGCATCGTCGAGTTCGGCCAGCAACACCATCACCGGCAGGCGGGGTGCGGCCGGGTGCAGCACGCGCGCGGGCATGCGCACCCGGAAACAGCTGCCGACATCGGCGCTGCTGCGCAGGTCGATGGCGCCGCCCATGGCTTCGACCAGGTGATGGGTGATCGTCAGTCCCAGCCCGGTTCCGCCGAAGCGGCGCGTGGTCGAGGAATCTGCCTGTTCGAACGGCGCGAACAGGCGTGCCATCTGCTCCGCGGTCATGCCGATGCCGCTGTCCTCGACCTCGAACAGCAGGTCGGCCCCTTCGAGGGCGACACGCAGCGCGATGTGTCCCTGGTGCGTGAACTTCGCGGCGTTGGACAACAGGTTGACCAGCACCTGGGCCAGCCGCAGCGAATCGCCCTCGCACGTCGTCGGCAGATCGGGCGCCTCGTGAACCTCGAAGCGCAGCCCCTTGTCGAGAATGGCCGTGCTGACCAGATCGATCGCCTGGTCGAGGGTGGTGCCGAGTTCGAACGGCTCGTGCGCGAGTTCGAGCTTACCGGCCTCGATCTTCGCGTAGTCGAGCACGTCGTTGACTATGCCGAGCAGCAGCCGTCCGGAATCGACGATGCGGCTGAAGGTGTCGCGGGAGGCGTGGGCCACCGCACTGCGGGCGCCGAGCTGCGCGAGGCCGAGCACTGCATTGAGCGGGGTGCGGATCTCGTGGCTCATGTTGGCCAGAAAGGCGCTGCGTGCCTGCGCCAGGCGCGTGGCTTCCGCCAGCGCCTGCTCGCGTGCGCGCTCGGCGGCACGACGCTCGGTGATGTCGCGCGTGTAACCCACCGTGCCCAGAACGGACCCGTCCTCGTCCATCACCGGGGCCTTGAACGTCTCCAGCCACACGGTCCGGTCTTCGCTCTCGAGCGGCGTCTCGATGAGCTTGGGTGCGCGGGTGCGGATGACCTCCTCGTCGTCGGCGCGGTAGCGCTGCGCGTGCGGCTCGGGGAACAGGTCCATGTCGCTCTTGCCCGGAATCTCGCCGGCAGGCATCGGCAGGACCTCGCCCGCGCGGCGATTGATCGCGAGGTAGCGGTGCTGCGTGTCCTTCAGCCAGACCATGAACGGGAAGCCGTCGATGAGCGTGCGCAGGTAGCGCGTCTGCTGGCGCAGTTCCGACGTGCGCGCGGCCACCAGTCGTTCCAGGTGCTCGCGATGCGCCTCCAGCGCCAGCTGCGCCTCGTGGATCTCGGTGATGTCCTGGGTCATGCCGATGACCTTCACCGGCCTGCCTGCATCGTCGCGCACGACTACGGCGCGAATCCGCGTCCAGCGCACCTTGCCGTCCACCACGCTGCGGTGCTCGATGTCGTACGGTGCACCGGCCAGCGTCCTGTCCCACGCCTCCTTCACGCGCCCGGCGTCGTCGGGATGGATTGTGGCCATCGCCACGTCCCAGGGCACGGTGCCGGCCGGCACGCCGATGATGCGGCTCGCCTCCGCGCTGCGCTGGAAGGTGCGGGTGGCGATGTCGAGCGTCCAGCTGCCCACGTGTGCCATGTTCTGCGCGTGCTCCAGTGCCTGTTCGCTCTCGCGCAGCGCCAGCTCCACCCGGGTGCGCCCGGTCACGTCGCGTCCGCTGGTGACGACCCCGGCGATCTCGCCGTTCCAGCTGAACGGCCGGTAGTCCATCTCCAGCACGTGCTCGTGTCCGTCGCTGAACACCGCGGTGACCACCACCCGGCTCGACTCGCCCGCCAGTGCGAGCTGAAGGGCGGGGCGCACCTGCGCCAGGATGTCGATGGGAAGGACGTCCGTCTTGCGCCGGCCCTGGAGGTCCTCGGGCGTACGGCCGTACAGCCGCGCATACGCCGGATTGGCGACCTGGTAGCGGCCCTCGCGATCGATCAGCGCGAGCACGTCGGCAGAGGTCTTCACGATCTCCGCCAGGCGCTCGATCGTCAGTTCGGCCTCGCGCCGCAGCGAGATGTCGATCAGCATGACGACGGTCTCCTGCTTGCCCGCCACATGCAGCGGGCCGAGGCTCACCTCCACCGGGAACTCGGATCCGTCCCGGCGCAGGGCGAGCAGCGGGCGACCCTCTCCCATGGGACGGGGCGAGGCGGCGCGGGCATAGTGCGTCCGCTCCATGCGGTGATGCGCACGCAAGCGCGCGGGAATCAGTTCTTCCACGCCCAGGTCGAGCATCGCTTCCAGCGGGTAGCCGAACAGCAGGGCGGCACGCGCGTTGGCGCGCACTACCCGGCCGTCCGCGCCTATCACCATCATCGCGTTGGGTGCCGTGTCGATGATCAGGTTCGCCCGTAGTTCGCTCTCGCGCAGCGCCGTCTCCATCGCCTTGCGCGACGAGATGTCGGTGTTGGTGCCGATCATGCGCAGGGGCTGACCGGCCTCGTCACGCTCGATGGCCTTCCCGCGATCGAGAATCCACAGGTAATCGCCGTCCTTGCGGCGGATGCGGTACTCGCTCTGATAGGCGGGATCCGTGCCTGCCACGTGGCGTTCGAGATCCTGCAGCACGCGCGGCAAATCCTCGGGATGTACGCGCTTGGCCCATTCCTCCAGTCCGCCCGGGATCTCGTGCGGCTCGCAGCCGCGCAGTGCCTTCCAGCGGCCGGAATAATAGATTTCGTTGGTGAGGATGTTCCAATCCCACAGTCCCTGCTCGGTGCCTTCGAGGGCGAACTGCCAGCGCGCCTCGCTCTCGCGCAGCGCGGCTTCGGTCTCGATGCGATCGGTGATGTCCTGCGACGTACCGATGCGCACCACGGCGTGACGCGCGCTCTCGCCGCCGTTGAAATGCACGCGGCCCTGCACCGCGAGCCAGCGGATCGTGCCATCCTCGTCCACGACGCGATATCCCACCGCGTAGCGGTCCTCTGCGTGCATCGGGTCCGTCGCCTGCCTGACCGCAGCCGCGACCCTGGCCTGATCCTCGGGGTGGACGCGCTCCAGCGCGTCGCTCCAGGGGATGCTGCTGCGCGCATGGCCGAAGTGCTCCTTCGCACGCGTATCGTAGGAGACCGTGTCGCGCAGGAGGTCGTGACGCCAGGTGCCGAGCTGCGCCGCCTCCAGCGCCGTGCGCAACTGCTCCTCGCTGTCGCGCAGCAGTTCCTCGTCGCGTCGGCGCGCGGTGATGTCCTGTGTCGTCCCCACGCACAGCACTGCCCGCCGCTGGCCGTTGACATCCTCGAAGTGCACGCGGGCAAGGATCGAGACCCAGCGCACCGAGCCGTCGGCGTGGATCACGCGGTAGTCGGCGGCATGCCGGCCGTCGCTGTCCACCGGGTCCACGGCGGCCGAGATGGTGGCGCGCAGACGCCCGACGTCGTCCGGATGGACGTGCTGTTGCACCTGCGTCACCGTGAACTCGTCGCCGATCAGACCGAAATGTTCCTTGGCCTTGTCGTCGGCGCGGATGCGATCCGACTCGATGTCATGCAGCCAGGTGCCGATGCCGGCGGCCTCGTGCGCCAGGCGCAGGCGCTCCTCGTTCTCGAGCAGGGCGCGTTCGTAGCGCATGCGCGCGCTGACGTCTTCGAGGATCCCGTACCAGAGCACGCTGCCATCGGGCTGGCGGATCGGCGCGGAGCGCCCCTCGATCCACACCTCGCCCTTGCGCGGATGCCGCATGCGGAAGGTGGCGCGCCAGGGAGTCAGATCCCGTGCCGAGGCAGCCATCGAGTCGGCAATCCTCTGCCGGTCGTCGGGATGGGTGTACACGTCCATGCGACGGACATCGGCAGTCACATTCGCCGCGGTGATGCCGACGATGTCATCGAACGCCCTGCTCGCATACGGAAACGTGACGGTGCCGTGCGCATCGCGCCGGAACACGTAGATTCCGGCGGGTATGGCATCGAAGACGCGGGCCAGCTCGTCGCGCGTCGCCGCATGGTGGCTCGCGGCCGCGTCGCTGCGCCGGCGCACGCGATGCGCGCCCGCCAGCAGCGCGTACACGAGGACGGTGGACAGCAGTACGAAACCCCAGCCCTTGTAGTGTTGCAGCCGCGTGATCTGCTCGCTGCTCGTCGCGATGGCCTGTACCAGGTCGTCGCTCAGCAGGATCCACAGCGCCGAGGCGACCCCGTAGAAGGCCGCGAGCAGGGCTGCAAGGCGGTCGCGTGCGATTCGCGGCAATGGGGGCATCAGCAGATGCGTAGAAATTTCGGGGACGACAAGCGGTGGAACACTTCGCTTTGTTGTATCGTCGGTGCGCCGGATGCCTTGAAGGCCCACATGGGCACGGCCGCGCGCGGGCAGCGCAGGGTAGGATCGTGAAACGGATTTGAATCAGCGGGATATCGTCTGAATACCACGCCTGCCAGCCGGTGTACATCGGGAACTCTCTGATGCGCATTCCCGTTCATTCGCGACAAGGCATGGCGCTGCGCCGGTCGATACCTCTGCTCGAATGGGCGCGCACTTACACGCGTGCCGACCTGAACGGCGATCTGCTCGCCGGTACTATCACCGCCATTATGCTGGTGCCCCAGGCAATGGCATTCAGCCTGCTCGCCGGCCTGCCGCCGCAGGCGGGCTTGTACGCGAGCATCCTTCCGCCGGTCGCCTACGCAGTGCTGGGTACGAGCCGCACCCTGGCGGTGGGCCCGGTCTCGGTGGCCGCGATCATGGTGGCACAGGCCCTCGCCAGCCTGCCCCCGGATAGCGACCGGCTGGCTGCTTCCGTGCTGCTCGCGCTGCTCGCCGGAATCGTGCTGATCGTCCTCGGTGTGCTGCGGCTGGGCCTGCTCGCCAATTTTCTCAGCCACCCGGTGCTGAGCGGCTTCACCACCGCGGCGGCGCTGGTGATCGTGGCGGCGCAGTTGCCGAGCCTGCTCGGCATCGCGCTGCCGCGGGACTGGCAGCCCGACGATCTGCCTGCCCTGGTCGCGGCGTTCAACCCTGCTGCGCTGGCCATCGGCGCCGGCGCACTCGCGCTGCTGTGGTTCGCCGCGACCGGATTGGAGCGCGTGCTGCGCGCCGGCGGCATGTCCGCGGCCGCCGCGTCCAGCGCGAGCAAGACCGCGCCGCTGCTCGCCGTGGTGGCGGGGACCGTGGCCGTCGGCGTGTTCGATCTGGACACCGTGCACGGCGTGCAGGTGGTGGGGAGCCTGCCCGCCGGGCTGCCCGAACTCGACCTGGACCTGCCCGGCTGGACCACGCTGATCGGATTGCTGCCCTCGGCCGCGCTCATCGCCTTCGTCGGCTACGTGGAGAGCGTGTCGATCGCCAAGACCCTGGCGAACCGCAGGCGCCAGATGATCGATCCCAATCAGGAACTGGTCGCGCTGGGCGCGGCCAACGTGTCCGCTGCCATCTCGGGCGGCATGCCGGTGGCTGGCGGGTTCAGCCGCACCATGGTCAACTTCAATGCCGGCGCCCGCACCCAGGCCGCCTCGATCCTCACCGCGGCACTGGTCGCGCTGGTGGCGCTGCTGTTCACTCCGCTGCTGGCCCACGTGCCGAAGGCGGTGCTCGCAGCCATCATCATCTTCGCGGTGTCGCGGCTGGTCGACGTGCGCACCGCACTGCTGGCGTGGCGCTACGACAGGATCGATGGTGCAGTCCTGCTGACCACCGCGCTGGGCGTGCTCACGCTGGGTATCGAGACGGGGCTGGTGGCCGGACTGGTGCTGTCACTGCTCGCCTACGTATGGCGCGCATCGCGCCCGCATTTCGCCGTGATCGGCCGTGTACGCGGTACCGAGCACTTCCGCAACGTGCTGCGCTATTCGAATCTGGAGACCTGGCCGCACCTGCTTCTGCTGCGCGTGGACGAGCACCTGTCCTTCGCCAACACGGTGTATCTCGAGCAGGCGCTGATGCAGCAGGTCGCGGCCAGGCCGAAACTCGAACACATGGTCCTGGTGTGCAGTGGCATCAATGGCGTGGACTTCAGTGCGCTCGAGATGCTGGTCAAGCTCACCCTCTCACTGCGCGCCGCCGGCATCACACTGCATCTGGCCGAGGTCAAGGGGCCGGTGATGGACCGTCTGCGCGAGACCGAGCTAATGCATCGGCTGCCTCCCGGGCGGGTGTTCCTCAGCACGCACGAGGCGGTCGAGGCGCTGCGATCGACTCGTCATCCCCGCGGAAGCCGGGATTCAGGGAAGTGAAGCGAAAGACCCTGGCTTGTTGGCGCTGGACCCTGGCTTTCGCAGGGGCGACGGGAGTGGGGTGATCCCGGCGCAGGCACCCGATTCGTCACCTCGGCGGAAGCACCCGATTCGTCATCCCGGCGAAAGCCGATGGGATCCAGGATCAGTGCAGGTGGCGCCGTCCGCGCGAGATGCGTGCGGGTTCGGTGGACACCTCGACCTGACCGACCTCGCCCCTCTGCTCGAAGCTCTTCAGAAACAGGTCGTTCACGTGATTGACCACTTCCGAGACTTCCTGGGGGTTGAAATGCCGCGACAGGAGGTTCGACAGATCCTCGGCCATGCGCCGGCGCTGCGCTTCCTGAACGCTCTCCGGATTCGGGCCCACGAACACGATGCCGATCTCGTCGCGGCCGTCTTCGTGGTAGTAGCTGAGCTGGATCTCCGTGGCCTGTTCGGTCGCACGTGACAGCCCCTGCAGGGACTCCTCGATCACCTTGCGGAAATTGCGTCCGACATCGCCGGTCCAGCAGATCTCCAGCATGCGCCGCCGCGAGTCGTACACCACGCCGGGCTCGTCGCGATGTACGCTCTTGAGCTCGTCCAGGCTCTCGACGTCCAGGTAGTCGAGCCAGGGCTGCAGGGAAGTTTCGATCTGCGACAGGGAGACGCCGGGGCGAAGGGGAAGGATGCCGTGGACGTGGACTTCGGTGCGCATGACGGTTCTCTTGGGTGAACGACGATCCCGAGTCGCCGTACCGGGGTCGCCGAATCGTTCCGGGACCGCGAGTATACGCCCATCGGACTGGTCGGGCGGTCCGCGGGCGACGCTCTCCGGCGGCATCCGGCGCGGCGTAGAATGCGGAACAGCACGTCTCGAAAAACAAGTCGTCCGCTGCATCGCCATGGATCAAGTCCTCTCGCGCCTGCGCGCGCTCGCGCCGTTCCCGCGCGCGGTCCTCTATATGATGTGCATGGTGCTGTGCTTCGCCGTCCTGGAGACCACCGCCAAGTATCTGACCGACTTCTATCCGGTGCCACAGTTGGTGTGGGCACGCTACACCGTGCACATGCTGCTGATGCTGGTGCTGCTCGGTCGGCGCATGGGCCTGGGTCTGGTGCGCACGACCAATCCGCTGAGCCAGCTGCTGCGCGCTTCCCTCCTGCTCGGTTCCACGCTGTGCAATTTCGGCGCGCTCAGTTTCCTGCCCATGGCGGAGGTGAAGGCGATCAGCTTCGTCTCGCCGCTGCTCGTGGCGCTGTTCGCCGTCTGGCTGCTGAAGGAATCCCTGACGCGTGACCGCTGGCTGGCGATCTTCACCGGCTTCGCCGGCACGCTGTTCATCGTGCGGCCCGGCAGCGCGATGCTGTCGCCCGCGACCGCGCTCGCGCTCGGCAGCGCGCTGTGCTACAGCCTGTACCAGATCATGACGCGGCGGATGAGCGATGACGAGAACCCGCTGGTGACGCTGTTCTACACGTCGCTGGTGGGCTTCGTCGCGATGTCGCTGTTCGCGCCGTTGGTCTCGCGGCCGGTGAGCGTGCCGCACATGCCGCTGTTCGTGCTGCTCGGGGTCATGGGTGCGCTCGGGCACTATCTGCTGATCCGCGCCATGGAACTGCAGCCTGCCTCGACGCTGTCACCGTTCGGCTACACGCAGCTGGTGTGGGTGACGCTGCTCGGGTTTCTGGTATTCGGCCACGTGCCGGACGTGCACGCGCTGGCCGGCATGCTGATCATCGTCGGCAGCGGCTTGTACGTTGCCTGGGGGCACAGGTACGCGCACCGGGAAGAGCCGGAAAGCGCCATCGAGTGAGGCGAGTCAGCCCTCTACCGTGACTGCGCCCGTGATGCGCTCGTGGATCTTGCGGGCCGTGTCCGCCGAGCGCGTGACGATGCCGATGCTGCCCCGTTGCAGCGGAAGCAGGACGGAAGTCATCCCCTGGCTGCTGTACGGTCCGCTGTCGAGCAGCGTGCCGGACAGCAGGATTAGCGATACCTCGCCTTCGGGTGTCTGCACCAGCAGATGCTGGACGACCTGTCCGTTCATCACGCAGGTGCCGAGGAAACGCACCTCGCCGATCGCCCGGTGGAGCCGTCCGCCGATGCCGGCGAATGCAGCCTGCACTGCCTCTGCCGGTACGTCCTCACGCATGTCGAGCACGTCGGGCTCTGACAGCACGTGTGCGATCACCTCGTGCGCCAACGGTTCCGGGCGCGTTGAGACGTCGAATGCGACCATTCCGGCCAGGCCGAGCAGCAGCGCCGTCGCGAGTGCACCCGTGGCAGGTACGAACCACGAACGGGGTCCCAGGCCGCTCAGTCGCGCCACGAGCGCCGCGAACAGCGAACGCTTCGTGCCGCTGCCGCAGCACTGCTCGATGATGCTCTGCGCGAGATCTGTCGGCACTTTGCAGGCCACTGTGGCGCAGTCGCGCAGGTCGCGCTCGAACGCTTCCAGCTTCGCCGCATAGTGCGCGCACGGAGGGCAGCCTCGTGCATGCGCATGCAGCGCCTGATCCGCGCACAGCGGATCGGACAGCTTGCGCTCGCGGAAGCCCCTGCAATCGATGTTCTCGCGGTCGATCATCGTGTATCCGTGCTCATTCGCCGCTGCCGCCGTCCGGATCGGCCAACTGGCGCAGCGCCTGTCGCGCGCGTGTCAGGCGCACCATGACGTTCTGCTCGGTGATGCCCATCATCTGCGCGATCTCGCGGCCGCTGAAGCCGCCGATCACCTGCAGCATGAGCGGCTCGCGATAGGACTCCGGCAGCGCCTTCAGCAGGTTCTCCAGTTCCACCCGTTCCTGCCCCAGGGGGGGAACGGACACCGGTAATTGGTCCAGTTCGGCGTCCACGATATCCAGTCGCTTGCGCTGGAAACCGCGTGCGAACTCGTTGCGCAGGATCGAGAACAGCCACGGTTTTGCCGACTCGCGGTCGCGCAGGGAGCCGAAACCCTTCCAGGCCGCGGAGAAGGCATCCTGCACCAGATCCTGGGCCAGGTGCCTGTCCCGGCTCAGCCAATAGGCGAATCGGTACAGGTCCGCCGAATGCGTGCGCACCATCCCCTCGAAGGCCTCCCGTTCCACGTCCTGTACGCGCTCCCGCTCGTGGGATGGGCGTAAGCGTAGCGCGTATCGGCCGGGGCCGGCGAGGCAGGGGGTCCACATGATCTCGGTTCTGATCCGCAGGGTTGACCCGGACACGCGCGTCCCGGCTCGGGAATCGCCGTGCCCGTTGCCAGAAGAGAAGGGCAGGCGCACGAACCTTACAGACGGGCCTGCGATCCGGTACTACCTGGGCGTCGGGCTGCGCACCGCTTCCAGCTCGATCGCGACGGGAAGGGCCTGGGGCGCCTCGCAGGTGCCGGCGCGGCACGCCTGGTAGC
This sequence comes from Burkholderiales bacterium, assembly GCA_020854105.1. GTDB lineage: Bacteria > Pseudomonadota > Gammaproteobacteria > Burkholderiales > SHXO01 > SHXO01. The sequence continues at coordinate 85,412 of JADZGB010000027.1, forward strand.
GCAACGCGCCGCGCAGCGTGGCAGTGCTCCACGTCGCGTTCGCCGCCACCTGGACCGGCAGACGGATCGCCACCACTCCGCTGTGTGCCGGAATCCCGGATCTCCCGGCCAGCAGTTGCACCGGCTGCGGGCGCGGATACGCAGGCACGCCGAAACGCACGCCTTCGGCCGGCTGCATGCGCAGCTGCAACGGCCGCAGCGTCTCGTGCTGCACGCCAGCGCCCACCACGGCAAAGCCCTCCGCGATGCTGAGCCGGATGATCACCGTGGCATTCACGCCGGGGCGCAGACGCAGATCCGCCTCCTCCCACAGCTGCACGGGCGGTGCTGCGCGCACGCCGAACGGGATCGCGCAAGTCAGGACGAGCAGGAGGGCTGCAAGGACGGGGCGAATCATGGCACGCGCGGGCGAGCGCACGCAGCGCTCCTACTCTTCTCCGGGAGAGGCCGACTCCTCGGGAGCATGATTCGGCAGATGCGACACCAGCATCTTGTCCACGCGGTGGCGGTCCATGTCCATCACCTCGAAGCGCAGTCCCTGCCATTCGAAGCGATCGGCAACCACCGGCACGCGTCCCAGCCGCAGCATCACGAAGCCGCCGAGCGTGTGGAAGTTGCCCTTGTCCTCGTCCTCGAGTTCCTCGAGTTCGAAGATCTCCTTGAACTTGTCCAGGGACAGCATGCCGTCGAGCAGCCACGAACCGTCCTCGCGCTGCACGGCGTCGGGATCGGTCTCGGTCTGATCGGTGTTGATGTCGCCGACGATGGCCTCGAGCACGTCGTTCATGGTCACCAGCCCCTGAATCTCGCCGTACTCGTCGACCACCAGCGCGACGTGCACGCGGTTCTTCTTGAAGGTCTCCAGCAGTTCCATGGACGAGATGGAATTGGGCACGTACAGCGGCCGCTCGAGCAGGTTGGTGAAATCGATCGGCTCGCCGCGCAGGCTCTGGCGCACCAGCACCTTCGATTGCAGGAAGCCCAGCACGTTGTCCAGTCCGTCCTTGCACACCGGCATGCGCGAGTAGGGGCTGCTCAGCAGCTTCTCACGGTTGTCGTCGTACGGTTCCTCCAGGTCGAGGTAGAAGATGTCCACCCGCGGGGTCATGATCGCCCCCACGCGCTGCTCGTCCAGGCGCAGGATGTTGGAGACGAGATGCTGCTCCGATTCCTCGAACACGCCGGCTTCGGTGCCCTGTTCCATCAGCACCTTGATCTCCTCTTCCGTGACCGGCGGCTCGGCGCCCTCGCGACCGCCCACCAGGCGCAGCAGGGCATCACTGGACAGGTTGAAGAAACGCACCAGAGGAAAGGTCACGCGCGCGAGCCACTGCATCGGACGTGCGATGGCGCTCGCGATCATCTCCGCGTTGCGCAGCGCCAGGCGCTTGGGTACCAGTTCACCGACCACGACCGAGAGATAGGTGATGGTCACCACCACGATGCCCGTGGCAAGGTACTGGTTGTACGGATCGAGCATGCCCACGCGCGTGAACTTGTCGGCGAGCGATTGCGCGACGGCCGCTTCCGCGAGTGCGCCGCTGAGAATGCCGATGGTGGTGATGCCGACCTGGATCGTGGACAGGAATCTGCCCGGTTCGTTGGCCAGGCTCAGTGCCGCTGCCGCTGCTTGGCTGCCATCGTCTGCCCACTGCTGCAACCGCGCCTTGCGCGCGGAGACGACGGCGATCTCCGACATGGCGAATACGCCGTTGAGGAGAATCAGGATGGCCAGAAAGAGCAGTTCCATGTAGGGGTCCGAATGATGCCGGGCCTCGTAGGATACCGTTTCCCGCATGCCCCCGCGGCCGTGGAGCCGGAGTCGTCGTTGCCCCGGCAGCGGGCCCGGGGCCAGGGCTCAGCGCAAACGAAAAGGCGCCTGTCTGTTTCGGCTGGATCCCGGCTTGCGCCGGGATGACGAGCGGGTGCATTCGCCGGGATGACGGGCGGGTGCCTGCGCCGGGATGGACGAGGTGGGTGATTGCGCCGGCATGACAAACCGACGTCGCCCCGGCGAACGCCGGGGCCCGGCACGAACGGAAAGGGCTTTTCTCTGCCCTCTAGAACATCTTCCTGAACTCGAAGTAGAGCGACGGCAGGATGAAGGCAGTGATGACGATCGCGGCGATCCACAGCACGACCATCATCCAGCGGGGCACCGCCATCTCGGGCGGCAAGTGGCGCAGCGCCAGGTAGACGGTGCCGAACGACACGATGGGCAGCAGCATCGCCTGCCCGATCCCGGTCCAGGTGACCATGCTCACCGGTGCCTGGCCGAGCAGGTAGAAGAAGCCGACGGCAAGCACGTTGACCACGACGATCCAGATGTCGCGCCAGCGGGTGCGCTTCTGGTAATCGTCCTTCTGATACGCGCCGGCGGTCTGCATCATGTCGGCGAGCATGCGCGAGTTGCCGGCCGTCACCGCGAAGATGGTGCCGTAGAGGGTGACGATCGCACCCAGGTAGAACAGCCAAAGCGACCAGCCGCCCAGCGTCTCGGTGTAGATCTTGGACAGCGTCCCGATCATGTCCTTGCCGGCGGGGACGAGCCCCATGCCGTTCAGGACGCCCGCGCCCAGCAGATAGAACGCGATGGTCGCCACGGTGTACACGATCATCGACACCACCACATCCACGTGCATCACGCGGATCCAGCCCGCCGCGCGCCGACGCCATGCCTCGCTGTCCTCGCGTGGCCCGGTGAAGCGTGCGTAACCCTTCTCGATGCACCAGTAGGGATAGATGCACAGCTCGCCCGAGGCCACGCCGGTGATGCCGAACACCGCGATGGCCACTGCCAGGCCGGCCTCGGGGAAGCCGAACGTGAGTCCGCTGGCGATCTTCTCGAAGCTGAAGTACTGCGGCATGTTCAGCATCAGCAGCGCGGAGAGCAGGGTGAGCATGGTGAACACGCTCACCTTCATCACCGCCAGCTTCTCGATCCGTCCGTAGGCCCCGCCCAGCAGCAGGACCATCGTGATGACGAAGAAGACCGCCACCCAGCCGTCGACCGGAATCGCCGGGACCAGGCTGAACATCACCTGCGAGATCCCGATGTACATGCCGGTCAGGGCGAACAGCACCATGAAGCTCGCCGCGGCCCAGGCCCAGGTGAACCAGTGCATGACGAACCGTGGGCCGGGCATGCGCGCGAACGCCACCAGGGTGGTCTCGCCGGTGGTGATCACGTAGCGGCCCAGCACGGCCTGCACGATGGACTTGATCAGGCAGCTGAAGATGATCAGCCACAGCATCACGTAGCCCACCTTCGCGCCCAGCGTGGTGGTGGCGATGAGTTCGCCGGAGCCGACGATGGATGCGGACAGGACCAGCCCGGGGCCGATGCGACGCAGGATGTTGCCGACGCCCTCGGGCGGCTCCTGGATGTGCTCCTTGCTGAGCCGGTAGGGGTCGAACCGTGCGGGCAGCGCCTGCGCCTGATCGTTCATCGGGTTTCCTCGACTGTGGGAACGCAAGAGCGGGCGAGCAAGCGCCCTCGGGTGTCAGCGTGCCGCGACCACGCGGATCTCGACCAGATACTTCGGGTGCGCCAGTTTCGACTCCACGCACGCGCGCGCCGGCGTCTGTCCGGCCGGGACCCACTTGTCCCACACCGAATTCATCTCGTCGTAGTAGCGCGCATCGGCGAGCCAGATGGTGGCCGTCAGGATCCTGCTCTTGTCGGTGCCGCACTCGGCCAGCAGCTTGTCGATCTGATCCAGGATCTGCCCCGTCTGCGCCGCAGCATCCGGGACGGGATGATCGGCGACGATGCCGGCGAGATAGACCATGTCGTTGTGCACCACGGCCTGGGACAGTCGCGGGCCGATGTGCTTGCGCTCGATGCTCATGCTCATTTCCTCCGAGAGATCAACCCCACAGGCCCCAGCGTCTTGCCTCGCTGATCAGCACGAAGCCGGTGATGACCAGCGCGCCCACCCATAGCATAAGATGGCCGAGCGCTGTCGCGCGCATCTCGCGCGGCATGTGGCGATGGACCAGGTATATGGTGCCGAGCGAGATGATGGGCAGGGTCCACGCCTGCGCCAGGCCGCCCCACTTGACCATCGCCACCGGCCTTTCACCGAAGATGAAGTAGAGGCAGACCGGGATCACGGTGAGCACGACGATGAAGATGTCGCGCCAGCGATTGCGCGCCTTCATGTCGTCGTGTTCGAACGCACCCTGCAGCCGCATGAAGTCGGCGAACATGCGCGAGTGTCCCGCCGTCGCGGCGAAGATGGTGCCGTAGAGCACGATGATCGCGCCGAAGTAGAACAGCCACTTGGCCCAGCCGCCCAGCGTCTGCGTGTAGATGTTGGACAGGATCGGGATCATGTCGCTGGTGGACGGAACCTGCCCCATGCTGTGCAGAATGCCGGCGCCCAGAAGATAGAAGGCAACGGTCGCCACCGTGTAGATGATCATCGAGCAGATCACGTCCACGTTCATCACCCGCACCCAGCCGCGTGCACGCCGCCGCCACGCCTCGCTGTCCTCGTGCGGGCCGGTGTAGCGGGCGTATCCCTTCTCCACGCACCAGTAGGTGTACATGTACAGTTCGGTCGCACCGACTCCGGTGATGCCGAACACGGCGAGCGCGGTTGCCAGGCCGGCATCGGGCAGCTTGAAGGTGAAGCCCTGCCACACATCGCTCCACGAGAAGTACTCGGGCATGCGCGTGAGCACGACCGCGGACAGCAGAGTGATCAGCGTGAACAGTCCGACCTTGATCATGGCCAGCCGCTCGATCCGGTGGTAGGCGCCGCCCAGCAGCAGAATCAGCGTCAGCACGAAGAACGCCAGAACCCACCACATCACCTCGATGCCGGTGATGAGTTTCATCGCCTGCGAAACGCCGACGAACATGGCGCAGATCTGGAACAGCGTGACCAGCACCATCGCCGCCCACGCCCACACCACCCAGTTGACGCGACCGAGACGGCCCGGAATGCGGTTGAATGCCTCCAGCCCGGTCTCGCCCTTCGCGATCGTGTAGCGGCCGAGGAAGGACTGCACCAGCGCCTTGATGAGGCACGAGAAGATGATCAGCCACATCACCGTGTAGCCGACCTCCGCGCCGAGCGTGGTGGTGGCGATCAGCTCGCCGGATCCGACGATGGAGGCGGACAGGACGATGCCAGGGCCGATCTTCTTGAGGATGTCGCGCATCGCCACCGGTGGCTCGAGGATGTGCTTGGGGTCGAGCTGGTAGGGGTCGACGTGCCCGGCCTGCACCTCGACTTCCTCGGCGGTGCGCGCACTCTCGCTCATGGGGATCCTCCGTCGTTCTTGTCATGGCTCGCTGCCAGGAATCGCGGGCGAGCGGCAGCGCGCTACGTTAGCATTAATGAAGTCTCATTAGTAGTGGCAATGGCCTCTGCCCGCGGTGCGTTGCACCATGGCACATCGGCCTTGCCCTCCGGCAGATGAACGATGCAATGTTCTGGGTATACGCGTGCACGACCGACGAGTTGGCCGAAGGTCGCGGGCTGGGTCTGATGCTGGCCGACGCACGCGGCGTGACGAACGCGGTCGCGCTGTTCCGTTCCGAGGGTGTGGTGTATGCGATCGAGGACCGCTGCCCGCACCGCGGCGCGCGACTGTCGACCGGCCCGGTGTACGAGCCGTGCAAGATCGCCTGTCTCGATCACGGCTGGAGCATCGATCTGCGCAGCGGGCGGGTCGACCCGCCCGAGTCCGCCCGCGTGCGCACCTATCCGGTGCGCAGCGACGGCGGAGCGCTGTTCGTCGGATTCGGCGAGCGATCCTAGGGACGGGCCGCAGCCCGGCGCAGGCGCGCTGCCCTCCGCATCTCCGTTCGGCAAGCCCCGCCGTGGCGCGAGCGCCTCACATGGCGGCCGGCCGCGCGGTGCGCAGGGTGACGAGTTCCTCGGCGACGGTGGGATGGATCGCCACCGTGTCGTCGAAGTCGCGCTTGGTCGCGCCCATTTGCACGGCCACCGCGAAGCCCTGCAGCATCTCGTCCGCGCCCGGACCGATGACGTGACAGCCGACCACCCGCTCTTCCGGCCCCGCCACCACCAGCTTCATCGCGACCTTGACCTTGCGTCGGGTGAACGCGTGCAGCATCGGCGTGAACTTGGCCTGGTACACCTGGACCGCCTGTGCGCCGTATTGCAGGACCGCCTGCGGCTCGCTCAGGCCGACCGTGCCGACGGGCGGATGGCTGAACATCACGGTGGCGACGTTCTCGTAGCTGAGCTTGCGTCCGGCCATGCCGCCGAACAGGCGGTCCGACAGCCGGCGCCCCGCGGCAACGGCCACCGGTGTCAGCGCGATGCGTCCGGTGACATCGCCCACGGCGTGGATGCCTTCGATGCCCGTTTCCTGGAATTCGTCGGTCGTGACGAACCCCAGCTGGTCGCAGGCCAGCCCGGTCGCGTTCAGATCCAGGTCACGGGTGTTGGGCGTGCGGCCGATGGCCCAGATCACGGTGTCGAAGCCGCCCACGCGCGTGCCGCCGTCGCACACGACGCTCAACGTGCCGTCGCTCTCGCGGCGCAGTGCGCTCACCTGCGAATTGGTCACGAACTCGATGTTGTCCGCGCGCATGTGCTCCATCAAATTCTCGCGCAGCATCGGGTCGAAGCTCATCACCAGTTGCTCGCGGCGCAGGATCAGCGTTACCTCGCTGCCCAGCGCGTGCAGCACGCCGGAGAGCTCGGCCGCGATGTAGCCCGCGCCGACGATGGCGACCTTGCGCGGAAGCGCCTCGAGTTCGAAGAAACCGTCGGAGGTGATGCCCAGCTCCGCGCCCGGCACGTTGGGAACGACCGGGTGTCCGCCGGTGGCGATCAGCACGTGCCGGCCGGTGTGGCGCGTGCCGTTCACCTCGACGGTGCGCGGACCGGTGAAGCGCGCCGCGCCCCGGATCACCTCGACCTTGTTGCTGGCCAGATAGCGTGCATAGTGTCCGTTGAGTTCCTGCGCGTGGCCGTCGCGCTCGGCCTTGAGCTTCGCCCAGTCGAAGTGCTTGCGCTCGACCGTGAAGCCGTAATCGGCCGCGTCCTCCAGCGCGTGCGCGATCTGCGCGCCGTTCCACATTACCTTCTTCGGAACGCAGCCGACGTTGACGCAGGTGCCGCCCAGGCGGTCCTTCTCGATGAGCAGGCAGCGCGCGCCGTACGTGGCCGCGCGATTGGAGGCAGCGACGCCGCCGCTGCCGCCGCCGATGGTGATGAGGTCGTAGTTCTGCGTCATGCCCTGGATCTGAAAGGTTGCGGAAAGCGGCAGTGTGCCCGAAGGTGCAGGCATGGCTCAAGACGGCACGCCTGGCGTGAGGCCGCGAGGCGTCTGGCCGGCGCGGTTCAGTCCAGCGTCCTGTATTCGACCTGCACGATCTCCAGGAGCTGGTCGCCACCCGGCGTCTTGAGGGTGAACTGCTCGCCCTCCTGACGCTTGAGCAGCGCACGCGCGAGCGGCGACACCCACGAGATGCGCCCGCGCGAGGCGTCCGCCTCGTCGATGCCCACGATGCTGTAGGTGCTCTGCGCGCCGTCCTCGTCTGCCAGCGTGACCGTCGCGCCGAAGAATACGCGGCCGGTGTCTTCGCGCGCGCTCGGGTCGATGACCTCTGCCGCGTCCAGCCGCCTGGTCAGGAAGCGGATGCGCCGGTCGATCTCGCGCAGGCGCCGCTTGCCGTAGATATAGTCCGCATTCTCCGATCGATCGCCGTTGGATGCCGCCCAGGCGATCACCTTCACCAGATCCGGCCGCTCGCGGTCGAGCAGGCGCAGGGCTTCGTCCTTCAGGCGCTTGAAGCCTGCGGGGGTGATGTAGTTCCTGCTGCCGGGCGGAATCGGCGGGACATCGCCGTTCTCGTCGTCGTCTGGAGGGATTGGAGTGCTCATGGAAGGGGTCTGGCTGACCTGCCCGGGAATTATACGGTGCGACGCAGGGCATCCCCGCGTTGGTTAGAATCGAACGTCCGACAGAAACGAGGAGGTGCAGATGGCGATCAAGGTAGGCGACCGCGTGCCGGCCGCGACGGTGTACGAATTCATCGAGGACGAAACCCCGGGCTGCAGCGTCGGCCCGAATGCCTTCAAGGTGCAGGAGATCGTGCGCGGCAAGCGCATCGCGCTGTTCGGTCTGCCAGGGGCGTTCACCCCCACGTGCTCCGCCAAGCATCTGCCCGGCTACATCGAGTGTGCCGACCAGTTCACGAGCGCCCGCGTGGACGAGATCTGGTGCGTGTCGGTCAACGACGCGTTCGTGATGGGCGCGTGGGGCCGCGAGCAGGGAGCGAAGGGCAAGGTGCGCATGATCGCCGACGGCAGCGGTGAGCTGACGCGCGGGCTGGGTCTCGAACTGGACCTCACCGCACGCGGCCTGGGCGTGCGCTCGCAGCGCTATTCGATGCTGCTAGATGACGGCGTGGTGAAGGCGCTCAATATCGAGGAGGCAGGCAAGTACGAGGTGAGCACTCCCGAGAAGCTGCTCGAGCAGGCGATGAAGGTGACGAATTTCGTGCCTTGACCCGTCTCCGTCGGTCCGGCGAAAGCCGGGCCCACAAGCTGTCGTCGCCCCCGGCGAAAGCCGAGGCCCAGCGAAGGCAGACAGGCAGCTTTTCTGTTCTTGACTGGACCCCGGCGTGCGCCGGGATGACGAGGTTGTTGTGACCCCGGTGCAGGCCGGGGCCCACGGGCTGTCGTCACCCCGGCGAAAGCCGGACCCCAGTGGAGGCGGACAGGCGGCTTTTCTATTCTTGACTGGATCCCGTCGGCTTTCGCCGGGATGACGAGGTTGTTGTCGCGCCGCCTACACGAACCCGACCAGTGCCTCCAGCACCTCGTCGGGTTTTTCCGCCATCAGCGCGTGCCCGCTGCCGGCGATCTCGACCTTGCGCGACTGCGGCATCGCGGCCATCAGTTCCTTCGTCGCGCGCGGCGGGGTCATGATGTCGCGCTTGCCCAGCACCAGCAGCGCGGGGCACTTCACCGCCGCGGCTGCCGCTGCGCCGTTGGCATAGGCGTTGCACGCGACAAAGTCCGCGTGCATGACCCCGGGCTTCTGCCGCTGCATCAGTCGCAAGTTTTCGCCCATCACCCAAAAGCCCGGGCCGGGATTGCCCGGATACTGTGCATAGGCCGAGTGCGACCAGATGTTGACCATGTCCTGCGCGAGCGGCTCGTCATCGCGCGTGGCGCCGAGCAGTTCGTCCGACACCCGCATCGGAAACGCCGTGCCGACCAGGGCCAGGGCGCTCACCCGCGCGGGATGACGCGCGGCGCACTCGAGCGCGATCAGCGACCCCATGCTGTGCCCCACCAGCGCGGCCTTCCCGACCCCCGCGGCATCCAGCAGCGCAACGATCCAGTCCGCCATCTCCTCCACGCTGCCGAGCACCGGTCCGGCCGAGCGTCCGTGGCCGGGCAGGTCAACGGCCAGCACGCTGCGTCCGTGATGGGCGAAATAGCGCGTCTGCAGCACCCAGACGCAGTGGTCGTGCTCGGCGCCATGGATGAACACCACCGTCGGGAGGCTGGCGTCGAACGTCCTGCCGCCGGTGTACACGTAGGCCTCGCGGCCGTTGACCGATAGCTCCATCGCTTCTCCGCCGTATCAGTTCTTCTGCGACACCCGCAGTGCGCCCGCCAGATCGTCGATCAGATCCCGTGGATCCTCCAGACCCACCGACAGCCGGATGGTGCCGGGACCGATGCCGGCCGCCGCCAGCGCCGCGTCGTCCATGCGGAAGTGGGTGGTGCTGGCGGGGTGGATGACGAGCGACTTCGCATCGCCCACGTTCGCCAGGTGCGAGAACACCCGCAGCGACTCGATGAACCTGCGTCCGGCCGCACGACCGCCCTTGATGGCGAAGGTGAACACCGCCCCGCATCCGCGCGGCAGCAGTTTCCGGGCGAGCGCACAGTCCGGGTGAGTGTCGAGTTCGGGGTAGTTGACCGACTCCACTGCAGCATGACCGGCGAGGAAGGCGGCCACTTCGCGGGTGTTCTCCACGTGGCGCTGCATGCGCAGCGCGAGCGTCTCCACCCCCTGCAGTATCTGGAACGCGACCGTGGGCGCCATGCACGCGCCGAAGTCGCGCAGGCCCTCCCGCCGCGCACGCAGCAGGAAGGCGGCCACGGTCGATTCCTCCTGGAAGTCCATGCCGTGGAAGCCGTCGTAGGGTTCGGTCAGCTCCGGGAAGCGGCCCGACGCTTCCCAGTCGAACGCGCCGCCGTCCACCAGCAGGCCGCCGATGGCCACGCCGTGTCCCCCGAGGAACTTGGTGGCGGAGTGGTACAGCAGATCGGCACCCAGATCGAAGGGACGCATCAGATAGGGCGTGGTGAAGGTCGAGTCCACCAGAAGAGGCAGCTTCGCCTCGTGCGCGATCTGCGCGACATTGGGCACGTCCAGCACGTCCAGGCCCGGATTGCCGAGTGTCTCCGCGAACAGCAGGCGCGTGTTCGGGCGGATCGCCGCGCGCCAGCCGTCGAGATTGCGCGGATCGACGAAGGTCGTTTCGATGCCGAAGCGCTTGAGCGTGTACTGCAGCAGGTTGTGCGAGCCGCCATAGAGCGAGCGGCTGGAGACGATGTGCGAGCCGGCGCCGGCAATCGTGCACACGGCAAGGTGCAGCGCCGCCTGCCCGCTTGCCGTGGCGATCGCCCCGATGCCGTTCTCGAGTGCGGCGATGCGCTCCTCGAGCACGGCGTTGGTGGGGTTGGAGATGCGCGAATAGACGTGACCGGCCCGTTCCATGTTGAACAGCGACGCGGCGTGGTCGGTGTCGCGGAACACGAACGAGGTCGTCTGGAAGATGGGAGTGGCACGCGCCCCCGTGGTCGGGTCGGGCTGTTGCCCGGCGTGCAGGGAAAGCGTGTCGAAACCGAGATAGCGGGGGTTGGCCATGGTGTGTTTCTCAGTAGAAGGCACCGCGCGCGCTGATCGGCCAGATGTCCTCGACACGGTCGTCGCGATAGCACACCAGCCAGTCGTGGAGATTGACCGTCGGATCGCAGTGGCCGGGGATCAGTCGGACCTTCTCGCCGAGCCGCATGCTGCCCGGTCCGTCTAGCTCGATGGCCCCGTGCTCGTCGGAGGCACGCGCGTAGCGTGCGCCCGGCACGCCGACCACGGTGGGCATGCCCGAATCGACGCTGTGGGCCTTCAGGCCCACGTCCACCACCGCGCGCGCCGGCAGCACGCGGCTCATCACCGTTGCCAGGATGAACAGGCTGTGCTCGAAGTGGTGCACGGGCCGGCCGTCGTCGTCCAGGTTGCGGCCGTAGTCGGCGTCCATGAACACGTAGGAGCCCGGCTGGATCTCGTTGTACACGCCGCTGGCGGCTTCCAGCGTGTAGGTGCCGGTGCCGGCTCCAGTCACGACCGCCACGGGGATGCCGTCCGCCTCGATCAGTGATCTCGTCCGTGCGACCTTCTCCACCGCCTGGGCGATGGCGCTGCTGCGCTCGGCCGGCGTACGCAGGTGCTGCGCGCCGCCGTGATAGGCGTGGATCCCCGCGAAGCGCAGCGCGCCGGCGCGCGAAATCGCGCGCGCGAGTGCAGCGGCAGGTTCGCCGGGGTCGACGCCGCATCGATCGGCGCCCACGTTCACCTCCACGTAGACATCGAGCACGGTCCCCGCCGCCTGCGCGGCGCGCTGCAGATCCTCCACGTTGCCGGCATCGTCCACGCACACGCCGATGCGTGCGTGGCGGGCGAGGGCCGCTATGCGCGCCAGCTTCGGTGCCCCGACCACCTCGTTCGCGATCAGCACGTCCGCGACCCCGCCGCGCACCATCGCCTCGGCCTCGCTCACCTTCTGGCAGCACACTCCGACGGCGCCGCGTGCGATCTGCCGCAGGGCGATCTGCGGGCACTTGTGCGACTTCGCGTGCGGCCGCACGCGCAGCGGGCGACCCTGCAGCGAGTCGTACAGACGTTCCAGGTTGCGCTCGAACGCATCCAGGTCGAGCAGCAGCGCGGGCGTGTCCACTTCAGCGAGCGGCATGCCGATGCGCGCGGGCGCCGGGAGGGGCTGGAGGGCGGGTTGGGCGGCAGGGGCGTTCATCGTCGGTCGGCCACGTGTCTTCGCGAGGTCGTAACTTTAGCAGGGAGGATGGTCGGCGTTAGAATGCATGGGCGCAGCGCCCGCGCGCCGCGTCGGGCAGCGGGCGCGCGCAGGTGCCACGGAGGCGAACATCAAGCGCATCGTCACGCCCCTTCTTCTTCTTTGCGCACTGGCGGGCGGAGCCGTTGTTCCGGCGCGCGCGGAGATGTCCCGCGATCAGGCCGTCGCCGCACTTCGCAGCGATGCGCCTGGGGAGCGCAGTGCGGCGGTCGAGCGGCTCGCGCGCTCCGGCACGATGGCGGACGTGGAAGCGCTGCTGGACGCGCTGCGCGACGAGGATGCGCACGTGCGCTCGCTTGCCGAAGGCGCCATCTGGAGCATCTGGCTGCGCTCGGGCGATGCCGACACCGACGCACTCGTGCGCAAGGGCGTCGCGCACATGGAGGCCCGGCAGATGGGCGCCGCGCTGGACGCCTTCACGCGTGCCATCGAGCGCCGACCGGATTTCGCCGAGGCCTGGAACAAGCGCGCGACCGCCTACTTCCTGATCGGTGATTTCGACCAGTCGCTGCACGACTGCGAGAAGGCCCTCGAGCGCAACCCCAACCACTTCGGCGCGCTCGCCGGCTGCGCTGGCATCTACGCCCATCGCGATCAACTCGAGCACGCGCTCGATTACCTCGAGCGCGCCTTCGAGCTCAACCCGAACCTGGAAGGCGTGGAGATCGGACTGACGCTGGTGCGTCACCGACTGGGCAGGACCGGCCGCCAGGAAATCTGACCAAGGGATCGTCGATCGATTCGTCATCCCGGCGCAAGCCGGGATCCAGCCGAAACAGAGAAGCGCCTTATCGTTGTCGCCGGACCCCGGCGAACGCCGAGATCCAGGGCAGTGCAGCGAACGGCCCGCACGTTGTCGCTGGACCCCGGCTTTTCGCCGGGGCGACGGACTTCGTCATCCCGGTGCAGGCTTCCCGGTGTGTCGGCCGCGCGCCTTCTTCGTCGTCTTCGTGCGCCTTGCGGGCTTGGCCTTGCTCGCCTTCGCGGCCGCGCGCGCGCGCTTCTTCTCCGGCAGAGGAATGCCCGAAATGGTCTGGAACACCTTGACCACGGCGGAGTCGTCCTCGCCGCCGAGACCCTGCGCGCCCGCCATCAAGAACATCTGATGGGCGGTGGCGGTCAGCGGCAGCGGGAAGGTGGACTTGCGCGCCGAGTCGAGCACGATGCCGAGATCCTTGACGAAGATGTTGACCGCGGACAGCGGCGTGTAGTCGCCGGCCAGGATATGGGGCACGCGATTCTGGAACATCCACGAGGAGCCGGCACTGTTGGAGATCACCTCGTACAGGACGTTGGGATCGACGCCGGCCCGGATCCCCAGCGCCATGGCTTCCGCGGATGCGGCGATGTGCACGCCGGCGAGGAGCTGGTTGATCATCTTCACCTTGGAACCCATGCCCGGCGCATCTCCCAGGCGATATATCTTCGCCGCGATCGCCTCGAGCACCGCTTCGGCGCGCGCGAAGGCCTCGCGCGCGCCCGACGCCATGATGGACAGCTGGCCCTGCGCCGCCTTCGCCGCACCGCCGCTGACCGGTGCATCGATCATGTGGATGCCCCTGGACCCGAGGTCCGCACCCAGTTGCTCGGCGTAGGCAGGGGCCACGGTGGAACTGGCGATGACCACCGAGCCGCGCGCCATGCGCTGTGCGGCGCCCTGCTTGCCGAGCAGGGCCTCCTGCGTCTGCTCGGCATTCACCACGAGGACGATGACCACGCTCGAGCGCGCGCCGACTTCGCCCGGCGTCGCGCATCCGCGTCCGCCTTCGCGCGCGAAGCTCTTCACCATCTCGGGCCGCACGTCGTATGCATTGACCGTGAATCCCTTCGACAGCAGCGTGCGCGCGACGCCAAGCCCCATCGAGCCCAGCCCGATGATGCCGACGCACTGCCTGGAGTTCCCCTTTGCCATGACGTGTCCTGTCTCCCCTGTCGTGCCGATCGCTGGTCGCATCGGTCTGGTGGTCGCGGAGCTGTCGCGCGATACGGCGCGACACCTGCCGGGCTGGCGCGCGGGCAAGTGCCTGGCATTGCCGTGACGCGCGCGAAATTATAGGCCGGAAGTACGCGCTGTAAGAACTTCGCGGCAATCGCACACAAGGGCGTTGGCGCGTAATCCTTACAGCATGCGCCCGCCCTTGCGCGTGCACGGACTTGCCAGCGTGCCGGCAGTGAATGTCGCCGGTTGGACATTGCATCGACGTGCCACGCACGCCGCATGCTCCTGAATTTCGCCGTCGGCACTGGCGCCTGCCGTGAGCAGCGGCGAGCGCTTCGATCCGTGTAGCGATTTCCTTGATGCGGCACCGGTATATATGACCAAGAAGAATCTGCTGCTGGTGGATCACGATGGCGCCGAGCTTGTTTTCGCCGGCGCCTTGCTGGAAGTCGGCTGGAACGTGCACTGCGTGCGGCAGCCGGACGAGGCCCGTGTCACGGCCGCCCGCCTGGGCGAAGCAGTCGGCCTCCTGGCGGTCGCGCCCGGCATGCTGGAAGACACCGAGACCATCGAGGGACTGGTCAATGCCGGCCGGGTGGAATGGATCGCGCTGATGCCGCGCGACCTGAACACCAGCAAGGACCCGATGGATGGCGCGCGTGCGCGCCTGCTGCTCAGCGGCTTCTACGATCATCACACGCGACCGATCGACGTCCAGCGGCTGCTCGTCATCCTCGGACATGCCTGGGGCAGGGTGCAACTGCGCGGGCACACGCGGTCCGCCCCGCTCGTGCCGGAATCGAACGGCATGATCGGCGCCAGTCCGGTCATGCAGCGCCTGTTCACGCACATCGGAAGGCTGACCCAGGTCGATGCACCCGTGCTGATCACCGGCGAGAGCGGCACGGGCAAAGAACTGGTGGCGCGCGCCATTCACGCGCGCTCGGCGCGGCGCGACGGCCCGTTCGTGCCGGTCAACTGCGGCGCGCTGCCCGACACGCTGGTGCAGTCCGAGCTGTTCGGACACGAGCGCGGCGCCTTCACCGGCGCGCACCAGACCAAGCCGGGAAACATCGAGATCGCCGACCGCGGGACCATCTTCCTCGACGAGATCGGCGATCTGCCGCTAGACCAGCAGGTGAACCTGCTGCGCTTCCTGCAGGACCGCACCATCGTGCGCGTGGGCTCCACGCGTGCGCTGAAGATCGACGCGCGGGTGA
Source organism: Burkholderiales bacterium (assembly GCA_020854105.1). Classification (GTDB taxonomy): domain Bacteria; phylum Pseudomonadota; class Gammaproteobacteria; order Burkholderiales; family SHXO01; genus SHXO01. The sequence continues at coordinate 100,677 of JADZGB010000027.1, forward strand.
TCGCCGCCACCCACGTCGACCTGGAACGCGCGGTGTCCGAGGGTGCATTCCGCGAGGACCTGTTCTACCGCCTCAACGTCCTGCAGCTGCACGTGCCTGCGCTGCGCGACCGTGGTCCCGACATCGAGCTGCTGATGCGGGCGTTCTTCGAACGCTTCGCGGCGCAGAAGAATTCAGGCGTGCAGGGGTTTGCCCAGGAGGCAGTCCGCGCCGCGATGCAGTACGCATGGCCGGGGAACGTGCGCGAACTGATGAACCGGGTGCAGCGGGGGATGATCATGGGCGAGCACCGCCTGATCACCGCCGAGGATCTCGGTCTGAACAGCGGGCAGCGCTCGGGCAAGGTGATCACCCTGTCCTATGCGCGCGACGTCGCCGAGCGCGATGTCATCCGGCATACCCTGCGCAGCAATGCCAACAACGTCTCGCGCGCGGCGCGCGAACTTGGCGTCTCGCGCGTCACGCTGTACCGGCTGATGGGCAAGTTCGACATCGATCTGGACCGGGAGGCCTGATGCGCGCGGCAAGCCTGCTTCGCCGCAGCGCACTGCCGGCATTGTGCGTGGCGCTCACGCTGCCGCCCGCATCGGCAGCAGCCGGCGACGGCGGCGCGTCCGCGCTGCAGCGCGAACTGGACGCGGCCCGCGAGGAGATGCAGCGGCTGCGCTCGGCGCTGCAGCAGCAGGCGCGCCGGCTCGAGCAGCAGGAGCAGGCGCTCGATCGCCAGGGTCGCCGGCTGCGGCGGCTGGAGCGCAGCATGGTGGAGCAGGGATCGGCCGCGCAGGCAGGCGTCGGCGATTCCGTGCTGCGGGCCAGTACCGGAACCGGCCCCGGCGGCGCACGCACGCAGCAGCCCGTGCAGCCGCAACAGGCAGTGCCAGGGCAACAGGCAGTACCGGCGCAACAGTCCGCCCCGGCGCCGCCGCCCGCGACGGTCGGCCAGGCACCGCCGCAGCCTGCCGATACGCGGCCGCCCGAGATCGCGCCCATCTTCGATCAGCCCGGGGTGCTCACGCCCAGGGGGAAGTTCGTGCTCGAGCCGGCATTCGAGTACAGCTACTCCAACAGCACGCGCGTATCGGTCATCGGCTTCGAGATCTTTCCGGCGATTCTGGTGGGTGTGCTCGACATCCGCACCGCCAACCGGTCCAGCTACTCGGCCATCCTAACCGGACGCTACGGCATCACCAACCGGCTGGAGGCCGAGATCAAGCTGCCGTGGGTCTATCGCACGGAGACGCTGCAGGCGCGCGAGTTCCTCGAGGCTTCATTCGCCGACGACACCTTCCACGCCGACGGCAATGGACTGGGTGACGTGGAACTCGCCCTGCGCTACCAGTTCAACCAGGGCGGCGTGGAGAAGCCCTACTACATCGGCACGCTGCGCCTGAAGACGCGCACCGGTACCGACCCGTTCGAGGTCGATCTCGAGCCGTCGCTGCCGCACGGAGGCGGGCGCCTGCGCGAACTACCCACCGGCACCGGCTTCATTGGCCTGAGACCGGAGCTGACGGTGATCTACCCCAGCGACCCCGTGGTGTTCTTCGGCAGCGTCCACTATCTGTGGAACATCAAGCGTAACGACGTCAAGACCCAGCTCGGGTCGCGGCTGGACATCGACCCCGGCGATGCGTTCGGCTTCAACTTCGGCATGGGCCTCGCACTGAACGACCGGGCATCCTTCAGCGTGGGCTACGAACACACCACCTACCTCAAGAACGAGATCGACGGACGTACGCCGGCGAGCGACCTCACGGTGCAACTCGGCTCGCTGCTGGTCGGCTATTCCTACAAGATCGGCTCCCGGAGCTACCTGAATCTGGCGCTGGGCGTGGGCGCCACGCGCGACGCCCCGGACGTGCAGATCAATCTGCGCTTCCCGACCACCTTCTGATCCGGAGATCTGTCATGACACGTGCCTGTCTGCTGCTGCTGATCGCGCTGCTGCCGATGCCGGCGTTTGCCCAGGGTGTGCCGCGCGCGCAGGCGGAGAACTTCCTCACCAGCCTGCAGCGCGGCCAGGTCGGCCCCGCGTACGAGAAGCTCTTCCAGGGCTCGAACATCGGCGGCAACCAGGCTCAGTCGATCGCACGCGCGACGCAGGCGACGCTCACGCCGCTCGGGCGCGTGCTCGGCTACGAGCTGGTGCGCGAGGAGAACTTCGGCGCCTCGCTGTCTCGCCTGGTGTACCTGCTCAAGTCCGAGCGCCACGTCACCGTGTGGCAGTTCTACTTCTACCGGCCGGCGAACCGCTGGTTCGTGGCCGAGGTGAACATGAGCGAGAAGTTCCAGGAACTCGCCCCGAAGAAGTGATCGGCAGGAGAAGATCAGCGTGCGGCGTGGAGCTGGAAGTTCAGCGCCGAGACAGCCTCGCGTATCCCCACCGAACCCAGTCCCGATACATCGATCGTCAGCACCGTGCGCCCCTGGATCACCTGATTGTCCAGGCTGTTCTGCACCAGCGTCATCATCCCCGGGCCGATCTGGCGCAGCTGCACGGGATCGGCGAAGTTGCCCGGCCCGTTCTGGATGAGGCTCAGCGGCGAACCGCGGGTCTGCACCGCGCCGGGGGCGCCGGCGGCCAGTGCGGACAGGTCGGAGATGCGGATCGATCCCGTCTCGATCAGGGTTCCGTTCACCAGCATGGCGCGGTCGATGCCGATCGCGATCTTCATGCCGTGGTCGGATACGAAGCCCCCGCGCATCGAATCGAGCACCTGCGTGCTCAGCGCGGATCCCGGCGCGAACGGCTCGCCTCCGAGTGCACTGGCGCACCAGGTGCCAAGGCAGAGCGCGGCGGTGGCGCCACGGCCAATGCGCATCAGAACTCCCGTGCCCGGTCCAGCCGCAGGAGCGTGCCGGCGATCAGGCTCTGCCGGCTCACCGCATCGGCCAGCACCGCGCCGGGCAGGATCTGCCACTGCGCCGGCACGTTGAAGCGCGCGCGATCACGGTGGCTGTGGACGAGGAAAAAAATGTGGTTCACCCACAGGCGCTCGAAGTCCATGCGCGACAGGATGCGCCCGCCGATGGCAGGATCGCCGAGCAGGATGCGTCCTTCATGGACGCCCTTGACGACCACGAAGTGGCGGTAGCCGTTGTCCTGGATGAGCGCGATGCCGGGCGCGCCGAACTGCACGATCTGATCCACGGTTGCCTCGAAGCCGTCGGCATGGAAGCCGCGCGCTTCGAGATAGATCTTCATGTCGAGCAGAGAGAAGCCCTCGGTGCGGATCCTGGCCTGGTCTCCGCGCGCGAACATGGCGCGGATCGCCTCTTCCTCGGAGGTCGCTGCGCCATAGTGATACGTGAGCAGGGTCGCGACCGCGGCGGAGCCGCAGCTGAAATCGTATTGCTGGCGGATGGTCGAGCGGAAGCGATAGCGCGCCATTGTCTCCTTGAAGCTCGCCACCGGCACCGAGAAGCCCCCGGCAATCTCGCTCGGCAGGGCGGCCGTGGCCTGCGCCGCCGCCTGCGGTGCCAGCGCCCCGTACAGCAGGGCACCGACTGCGAGCGCGATGCCGTTCATGGACGCACCGTGACGTTGATGATGGTGGCGTTCTGGATCAGCACGCCGTTGCCCGAATTCTGGATGACGGTCGGAAATCCCCGGGCGCCGGCAAAGGAGCCGCCGCCGATGGTGTTGTTGCCGGTGATTGTGTCGTACACCCTGATGTTGTCGGCCGTGCCGTTCAGCGTGATGGTGTTGAAGACCTCGGTCCGGTCGCCGCCGCGGCGCGTGTCCAGTTCGGACTCGCCCAGGCGCTTGTGGAACACCGAGATGGCGGGCTCCTGCGCCGGAAGTCCGCCCGCCGGGAGTTCGCCCGCCAGCAGTCCGCCTGCCGGAAAGGCGAGCACACAGCACAGTGTGATGGTCGGCCGCAGTCGCATCGTGTCTCCTCTCTGCGTTCGACGCGTGAATGCACCGGGGCATCGCTGCCCCGGTGCACGCGTTGCCAGCCCGTCAGCGGACCGAGAGGTTCGCCTGGACGTTGACGCTCTGCTGCACCAGCGATCCGAAGCCGCTGTTCTGGCTGCTGACCATGATGCCGGCGCCGTTGGTGAAGCTGCCGCTGATGTTGTTCGACAGGTTCACCGTGTGCGTGGCCGTCGCTGCGCCGCCTGCGCCACCGGCGGCGCCGTTGCCGGTCGCCGTCGCCGTCGCCGTGCCGCCGGCACCGCCGCCACCGCCCGCGCCGCCTGCTCCACCGGATGCGGTCTGCGTGTTGGCGCCGCCAGTGCCTGCTCCGCCTGCACCACCCGCACCACCGGACGCAGTCGCGCTGCCGGTATTCGCACCCGTCGCGCCACCGTCGGCGCTGCCGCCGGTTCCGGTCGCGGTTCCGCCGCTCGCGGTGGCCGTGCCGCCCGCGCCGCCGGTCCCGGTGCCGGCCCCGCCTGTGCCGCCGTTGCCGCCTGCTGCCGCGGTCGCGCTGCCGCCGTTGCCGCCCGTGCCGCCCGCACCCGAGGTGCCGGTGCCCGCGCCGCCGCCACCGCCCGCACCGCCGGAGGCCGTGTGCGTACTGCCGCCGTCGCCTGTGCCACCGCCGTCACCATCGCCGCCGGTTCCACCCGCGGTGCTGCCGTTGCCGCCGTTGCCGCCCGAGCCGGCGCTGCCGGTCGCAGCCGAGTTCCCACCCAGCCCACCGTTGCCGCCGTCGCCCGTGCCGCCGCCACCACCACCCGCCGCGCCGTTGCCGGCCGAGGTGCCGGTGTCGCCGGAATCCGCGCTGGACGTGCCGCCGTTGGCATTGCCATTGGTCGCTCCACCCGAGCCGCCAGCCGAAGCGCCGGTCGTGCCCGAGTTCGAGGCATTGCCATCGCCGCCATTGCCGCCCGGGCCACCGGTGCCGGTGCTGCTCTGGGTGCCGCCATTGCCGTTACCGCCGTTTCCACCGTCGCCGCCGTTGCCGCCATCGGCCGAGCCCGCGTTCGCACTCGCGTTGCCGTAGCCGCCTGCGCCGCCGGCGCCGCCCGCCGTTCCGTCGAAGGTGGCGATCGGGCTGTTGAGCGCCACGCCGCTGACCGTTCCCGTGAGCGCCGTGGTGTTCACGAAGCGGGTGAAGATCTTGGTGTCGCTGATGGTCGCGGTATTGCCGGTGGACCCGACGAATGCCGCGGAGTACTCGTTCGCTGCCGCACCGCCCGCGCCGCCGCCGCCGTTGCCGCCTGCCGCGCCGTTGGCATCCGCGCTGCCGGTGGTTCCGCCGCCGCCGCTCGCGCCGCCACCGCCGCCGGCACCGCCTGCTCCCCCGGCACCGGCCGTGGTCGTGCCTGCGTCGCCGCCACCGCCTGCTCCGCCGGTTGCCGTGTTGCTGCCGCCGGCTCCGCCGCCCGCAGTGGCCGTCTCTCCGCCATCCGTGGCGCCGGATCCGCCGTTCGCGTCGCCCGAAACGGCATAGCCGCCTGAACCACCCGACGCACCGCCGCTCGATGCAGCACTCGATCCTCCCGAGGCTCCGGAACCGCCGTCGCCGGCGCTGCTGTCGCCGCCGTACGGGGAGCCGCCCGAGCCACCGTTACCGCCGCCGGCGGTTCCGCCGGCACCGCCATTGGCGTTCACCGTGTTCGTCTGGTTGGACGTGATGGTGGCGCCGTCTCCGTCGGACGATTGCGTGGGGTTGGCTGATACCAGAGTTGGCAGCGTCACGCCGAAGGCCAGCGCGATCGCTGCAGACAATAAGGTTCTTCTCATCACATTCGCTCCGCTCAATTGTTGATGATCGAGGCGCTGCACCGCGCAGCACGAGAGGCTGTACAACAAGCGCCGTACCCATCGCGGGCAGGGCCGGAGCGGCACGCCAAGTAACGGATTGGAAAGCGGAAAAGCACCGCCCACGGTAGCTGCACGATTCGACACATGTATCGCCGGCGAAACAGCGCCCGCGTGCCGATGAGGCACCCACGACCGAAAATCAGCCGCTTGGCAGGGATCGGCGCTGTTCAGTACACGATACAGTCAGCCGTGGCGGGTATCCGAACCAGTACGACGCTCACGTACAATCGCGACAGTCCACGCCATCGTGCCGCGTTCGTGAATGATGCAATGACACTTCAATGCGTCGACGCGGGCGTGCTGCGCGTGGTCTGCCGCGACGCGGGTCCTGCGTGCGGGACACCGGTCATGCTGCTGCACGGCTTCCCCTACGACGTGCACGCCTACGACGAGGTCGTGCCGCTGCTGACCGCGGCCGGTTGCCGCACGATCGTTCCCTATCTGCGCGGCCATGGTGCGACGCGCTTTCTGTCCCCCGACACGCCGCGCTCCGGCCAGCAGGCGGTGCTCGCGCACGACCTGCTCGCGCTGATGGACGCGCTGTCGATCCCGCGTGCCGTGCTGGCCGGCTACGACTGGGGCGGCCGCGCCGCGTGCATAGTGGCGGCGCTGTGGCCCGAGCGTGCAGCCGGACTCGTCTCGGCGATCGGCTACAACATCCACGACATCCCCAACGCTGGCAAGCCCTCGACACCGGAGAACGAGTACCGCTACTGGTATCAGTACTACTTCCACGGTGAACGCGGGCGCGCCGGCCTCGGGGCGAACCGCCGCGAGCTGTGCAGGCTGCTGTGGACGCAGTGGTCGCCGAAGTGGCGGTTCGACGAGGCGACCTATGCACGCACCGCGTCAGCCTTCGACAATCCGGATTTCGTCGAGGTCGTCATCCACTCCTATCGCCATCGCTACGGCCTGGTGCCTGGCGATCCCGCGGTGGAGGAGACCGAGCGCCGGCTCGCCGCGCAGCCGCGCATCGGCGTGCCGGCCATCGCGCTGGACGGGGATGCCGACGGCGTGATGCAGGGCGACGGTTCGGCGCGCCACGCGAAGTTCTTCACCGGCCGCTACGAGCGCCGCGTCCTTCCCGATGTCGGACACAACGTTCCCCAGGAGGCGCCGCGCGCGTTCGCGCAGGCCGTGCTGACGCTGGTGTGAGCGATGCATTTCAGGCTTATCCGGCGGGGGCGATCGACATCGTCGTCCCGGCGCAAGCGACCAATCGTCATTCCGGTGCAAGCAACCAATCGTCATCCCGGCGCAAGCCGAAACAGAAAAGCGCCTTGTCCGTTTGCGCTGGGCCCCGGCGTTCGCCGGGGCGACGGGGGTTGCTTCATCCGCCGGGGCGGCGGGATTTTCCCCGCGCGTTGTGCGCTAGGATGGCGCTTCCTCGTATTCCCGATCATTCAGAGAGAACATGCGGCGTTTCTTCCAGGCAGTGGAACTGCCGATCTGCCTGCGCGCACTGGGCATGCCGGAGCCGACCGGCGTACAGATCGTGGCGATCGCGGCCGCCACGATGACCGCGCCGCACGCGCGCGACTTCCAGCGGGTGCTGGGCGCGAGCAACATCGCCGATGCGGTGCGCCGGATCGAGGCATTGCCCGCAATCGACCACTGACACGAATCACCAACCGAGACGACCCACATGGCAATCATCGAAGCGATCAACACGGTGCCGGTCCTGGCATCCATGAAGCGGCCGATCCGCACGGCCTCCGGTTTCATCGAGTCCTTTCCCCTGGTGCTCATCGAGGTGCTGACGGACGAGGGCATCGCCGGGCGCGCCTATTCGCAGGTCTACATCCCGGCTCTGCTGCCCGCCCTGGAGGCGACGGTGCAGGGTCTGGGCCAGCTCATCCAGGGACGTCCCCTCGCGCCGCGCGACATCCATGACCACCTGCTCCGGCGCCTGCGCCTGACCGGTGTGAAGAACCTGCCCTGCATCGCGCTGGGCGGAATGGACATGGCACTGTGGGACGCGTACGCGAAGTCGCGCAACGAACCGCTGTACGCGACCCTGGGTGCCACCCCGCGTGCATTCCGCTGCTACTACAGCGTCGGCCTGTACGACGCGAACAGCGTGATCGAGGTGGCGGAGGAGGCGGTGGCGAGCGACTACCCGGGATTGAAGATCAAGCTCGGCTTCCCGACGCTGGCCGAGGACCTCGCCGCGGTGCGCGCGGCGAAGAAGGTGCTCGGTGCGCGTGCGCTGATGGTGGACTACAACCAGTCGCTGACGTTCGCCGAGGCCAAGATCCGCTGTCGCGCGCTGGACGGCGAGGGGCTCACGTGGATCGAGGAGCCGATCCTGGCCGACGACTACGAGGGTTGCGCCAGGCTGGCCGAGATGGTCGCCACGCCGATCCAGATCGGCGAGAACTTCAACGGACCGGAAGACATGGAGCGCGCCCTGAAGCTGCGCGCGATGGACTACGTGATGCCCGATGCGCAGTACATACGCGGCGTGACCGGCTGGCTGGATGCGGCCGCGCTCGCCCGTGCGTACAACATGGACATGTCGTCGCACACCTTCGTGGAGGCGAGCGCGCACCTGCTCTGCGCCACGCCCACCGGGCACTGGCTGGAGCACATGGACGTCGTCGGCAACCTGCTCGGCGAACGCTACACCCTGGTCAACGGCACGCTCACGCCGCCGGCACGGCCGGGCCTGGGCATCGACTGGGACGAGGAAGCGGTCGAGAAGTACCGCGTACGCTGATCCGCAACGCACCGGAGAAGACAATGAGCGCGCTCGAGCGCATCCGCGAGTTTCACAGCCTGATCACCGCCTGGCGACAGGACATCCACGCGCATCCAGAGATCGGTTTCATGGAGGAGCGCACCGCCGATCTGGTGGCGCGCCAGCTCGCCGAGTCCGGCATCGAGGTGCACCGCAAGGTGGGGCGCACCGGCGTGGTCGGTGTGCTGCGCAGCGGCGCGCGCGCGGATACGCCGGGACGCCGGCTCGGACTGCGCGCCGACATGGACGCGCTGCCCATCGCCGAGGCCAACGGCTTCGCGCACCGTTCGCGCCACGAGGGGCGCATGCACGCTTGCGGCCACGACGGCCACACGGCGATGCTGCTGGGTGCGGCCAGGTACCTGGCGCAGGCGCGCAGCTTCGACGGGACGGTGAACTTCATCTTCCAGCCCGCGGAGGAGGGGCTGGGCGGAGCGCTGGCCATGCTGGAGGACGGGCTGTTCGATCGCTTTCCCTGTGATGCCATCTTCGGCATGCACAACCGGCCGAAGCTGGCGCTGGGGAAGTTCGCGGTCCGCTCGGGCGCGGCAATGGCGGGTGGCGCCTTTTTCGACATCGACGTCGTGGGGGTGGGCAGCCACGGCGCACGGCCGGAAGCGGCCGTCGATCCGGTCATGGTCGCGGTGCAGATCGCCTCGGCGCTGCAGACCATCGTCTCGCGCAACGTGCGTCCGGTGGACACCGCGGTGCTGTCGATCACCCAGATCCACGCCGGTGACGCCTACAACGTGATTCCGCAGACCGCGCGCCTGAGCGGCACGGCGCGCGCGTTCTCCAACGAGGTGATGCGACTCATCGGCGACAACATCGAGCGCACGGCCGAGGGCATCGCCCAGGCGATGGGGGCACGGGCGAGCGTCGATTTCCGCGTTAACTTCGCACCCGTGGTCAACGACGCGGAGCAGGCGCAGTTCGCGGCGCAGGTGTGCGCCGAACTGGTGGGGGAGACCAACGTGGTGCGCGATCCATCGCTCATCATGGCATCCGAGGACTTCTCCTACATGCTGGAGAAGATCCCCGGCTGCTATCTCAACATCGGCAACGGCGACGGCGAGGGCGCGTGCGAGGTGCACAACCCGTCGTACGACTTCAACGATGCCGCGTTGCCGCTGGGAGCGGCGTTCTTCGCGCGTGCGGTGGAGCGCAGGCTGGCGCCCTGACCCGCGTCAGTCCGGGCGGTCGTCGCGGATCGGGGCGCGCACACGCGGCGCCTCCGGGTCCGGATGGCCGCGCATGAGGCGGTGCGACAGGCGCGTCAGCACCAGGGCGATGACGCAAGCGAGCAGGGCGGCCAGCATGAGGCTGGTGAAGCGCTCGTTCAGCACGTTCTGGGTCGCGCCGATCACCAGCGGCAGGGCGAGGAGGATCAGCGCGCCGGCTGCGAGCGTCAGCAATCCCGCGAGTCTCTTCACGATGTGTCGGTCTCCGTGCTGCGTGGCCCGGCACGCACTTCTGACGGGCGTGCTCGGAGGCTGAAGCGGGCCGCCTGGGCGTTGCCGGACGCTGTTGGCGGTCCGCTTCATGGATGCTCTGCGGCATCGCGGGCGGGCGTATGCAATGCGCGTGCTAGCCCTGCAAGTGGTTGTTTGTTCGGGTGATGAGGCTTGCCCCGTGCGCGGCGCTGTAAGGAAGTCCGACGCATGTTCTTGAAATGGTCGTCATCCTGATCCGGTCATCCTGGTGAAAGCATCACCCCCTCATCCCGGCGAAAGCCCCACCCCGTCATTCCGGCGAAGCCGGCATTCCGGAAGTGAAATTCCCTTATCGTTATCACTGGGCACCGGCGTTCGTCGGTGCGACGGGACTGTCGTCATCTAAACGCCTTGCCATGACCTTCCGGAATGCTCCTCCGCAGGCACTCGCCCCGGCGCAACTGGCCGCGCTGAAGGCTTGCATGCGGGAATGGGCGGCGGAACTCGGCTTCCAGCATCTGGGCGTGGCAGGGATCGACCTGGGCGAGGCCGAGGCCGGCCTGCTGCGCTGGCTGACGCGCGGCTTCCATGGGGACATGGACTATCTCGCGCGGCATGGCACCCGGCGCAGCCGGCCGGCGGAGCTGGTGCCGGGCACGGTGCGGGTGGTGTCGGTGCGCATGAACTACCTGCCGGCGCACGCGCGCGCGGCCGCGGAGGTGCTGGACGATCCCGCGCTGGGCTACGTGTCCCGCTACGCGCTCGGTCGCGACTATCACAAGAGCGTGCGCGCGCGCCTGCAGCGGCTGGCCGAGCGCATCCAGGGCGAGGTCGGGCCCTTCGCCTATCGCGTGTTCACCGACAGCGCGCCGGTCATGGAGGTGGAGCTGGCGCGGCAGGCGGGTCTGGGCTGGCGTGGCAAGCACTCCCTGCTGCTCGACCGGCAGGCCGGCTCGTGGTTCTTCCTGGGCGAGTTGTACACCGATCTGCCGTTGCCGGTGGATCTGGCGACCGAGCACCACTGCGGCACGTGCACGCGCTGCATCGACGTATGTCCCACCGCGGCCATCGTCGAGCCCTTTCTGGTGGACGCGCGCCGCTGCATCTCGTATCTCACCATCGAGCACCACGGCAGCATTCCGGAAGCGCTGCGGCCGCTGCTGGGCAATCGCATCTACGGCTGCGACGACTGTCAGCTGGTGTGCCCGTGGAACAAGTTCGCCGGCACCGCGCAGGTCGAGGATTTCAACGTACGCAACGGCCTGGACGGCGCCGCGCTGGTCGCGCTGTTCGCGTGGACCGAGGAGGAGTTCGAGGGGCGCCTGGAGGGCAGTCCGATTCGTCGAATCGGCCACGAACGGTGGCTGCGCAACATCGCCGTCGCACTGGGGAACGCGCCGCCTTCGCCCGAGGCGCAGGCGGCATTGCGTGGGCGGCTGGACCATCCGTCCGCGCTGGTGCGGGAACACGTGGCCTGGGCCCTGGCGCGGCAAGGCGGGTCAGAAGAGATGTGAATCGCTGGATCCCGGCTCGTGCCGGGATGACGGGGTCGAGCTTTCGCCGGAACCACGCCATCCGGACTCGCGCCTGCGGCCCGGTCAGCCCTTCGTGGTGGTCTTGCGGATCTCCTTCTCGTCGGTCCACTCCAGCAGACCGTCGCGCACGTTCCACATCTGCAGGTTGAACTTGTAGTACACGTCCTTGATGTCCTTGGCCTGCTTCACGATGGACGAGATGTTGCCCTCCAGGCGGTACTGCGCACCGACCATGCGGCCCTTCTCCGCCGTCTGCTCACGGTCGTAGTACTCGTCGTCCTGCTGGCGGTCGACCTCCTCCTTCTGGTTCGCCATGTCTGCCGCGTCGACCGCGAAGCGCACCCTGCCGCTCTTCTGCAGCTCGGCGCGGATGGAGTCGGTGATGGCGCGCGTGTCGATGTACTCGCTGGTCTTGTTGCGCACCTCCTGCACGGTCACGATCGGCAGGTTGTTCGCTGCCACCACCGGCGCATCGAGCAGTGACCGCGTCATCGCCTCGGCGATCATCTGCAGATCGGTCGAGCCGAACTCGTTGGTGATGGTCTCCACGCCGCGGGCGTCGCCGTAGCGCACCGTGTCCTTCGCGCAGCCGGCGAGCAGCGCCGCGGCGAGGACGGACACGGTGGCGATGCGCAGCAGGGGGGTGAGCGGGGTCATGCGCTTGTCTCCTGGAACGGGGCGAGGATCAGTCCTGGCCCATGTACACGAGGCGGAAATCCACCGCCTTGCTGTTGGGGGCGATGGCGGTTACGACGTGGTTCGACTTCTCGTACATGAGCACCGGCTTCCACGACTCCTCGTCGGCGGCGCGCATGCCCTCCGTGTCGATCCAGCGGAACTTGTAGGCCACGCGCCGGATCTGGCCGGCGTCGTTCTCGAGGTTGGCCTCGATCTTCATGCGCTCGCCCGATATCGTGCAGCGCATCTCGGTGACGACGACGTTGGTGCGCTTGCCCTCGGGAGCGACCTTGGCCGCGATCAGATCGCCCATGGAGTCGACGTCGGCGTCCGCGACCGGGCAGCCGAAGGCGAAGCCCTCGCGTTCGAAGCCCTTCCTGCTGGCGCAGCCGGCGCCGAGCGCGAGGGCGGCCAGTGCCGCGGCGACGACGATGGTCTTCATGCCTACCCCCTCTCCATGTGGCTAGTCGGTCCGGCCGCCGATGGGCGCGATCCGCACCAGGTTCGAATCGCGCGGCTCGTGCGTCTCGACGGTCGGCAGCATCGCGAACAGCCGCTTACCGATCAGGCGCAATGCGATGAACGCATGGCGTCCGGAGACGTGGACCTGTGCGCTGCGTTCGCCCGCAGGCGTGGGCAGCGTCACGCGATGCGGCCCGCGGGGCAATTTACCACGGGCGACGAGCAGGTTCGCCGGCAGGGAGCGCCAGCCGCGCTCGTCCGCGGATTCCGTGATCATGGAGCCGAGCATCAGGGCGAGTGCGCCCACGTCCAGTGCCGCGCCGCCGCTGTCGTCGCCGTGATGGTGGCGATCCCGGGCCGCGCGCTGCGCCTGGTACTGAGCGATGGCCTTGCCGGCCGAGCGTACGAACCCGCGCAGCATGATGGCGGGCATCTCGTCCTGCAGGGCGCGCCGGGCCATGGCGTCGATGCTGGTGACGTTCGCCAGCGGCCAGCTGCGGTCCTCGCCGATGTGCAGCGATGCGGGAAGGAAGGGCGCGAGCGGCGCGTGCAGCACGGGGAAGGACACCGAAATAAGCACGAGTTCGCGGTTGACCGGAATGGGCAGGCTGAACTGGCGCGACAGGCGCGCCGGCGCGAGGCCGGTCTCGATCAGGAACAGCACGTCCGTGCTGCCGTCGTCGGCCGAGGCGGTGCGGGTGTCGAGCCCCGCTAGTGCCTCCTCGAGCACGGGCGTGTCCGGACGCAGTTCGATCGCCTGGCGGTAGCCGGCCGCCGCCAGGCCGGGCTCGCCCAGCGCCTCGTACACGAAGCCCGCGAGATAGTGGCTGATCGCGCTCTGGTAGCTGTTGCGCAGCGCGTTGACTTCGGGATTGTCGATGGTCTCCACCGGGTAGCCGTCGAGTTCCTCGATGCGGGTGCGCGCGCCGTGGCGCTCGGCCTCGCTGCGCACCTTCTCGATCTCCTGTTCGCGCAGCCGTGCGATCACCGCCTCGCGCTCGTGTGTCTGGCGGATGGCAACGCGCGCCGCGTCCCAGTCGCCGCACGCCAGGTGGTTGAGCGCGATGCGCGTGGTGAGCATCACCTTCTCGTAGTCGTGTCCTTCGTAGGGACGCGACTTGTCGTTCAGGGTGACCGAGGCGAGCGATCCCGCCAGGCGCGAGGGGTCGGCCAGCGCGGCGGACTCCCACGCCGCGACCTGTTCGCTGGCGCGCATCCAGGCGTCCGTACTCGGCTCGAAGCGGGTGCGCAGGCGTTCCAGTTCGCCGCGCTCCATGTAATAGAGCAGATCCTTGCGGGTGCGGCGGTTGTTGCGCTCGAGCGTGGCAATGGCTCCCCCGACGTCGCCCGCGGCCGCCCGGGTGAGGGTGTCCCGCAGTTCCGTGTCATAGCTGCGGAAGGTGGCGCAGGCGGGAAGCGACGCGACGAGGACGGCGAGCAGCAGGCTGCGCGCGCGAAGGGGCATGGTGAGACGGTCGGGGCGGGTAAGCGGGGAGTGCACGTCATTCTAGCCGCTCCCGTCCCATGCGATGCCGCCGATCGGCTCCGGGCCCTATGCGCTGGTCCCTGAACCGAGGGCATGCACGGGCGCCACATCGGTGCGATGGTGCACAACCAACGAAGTTTTGAAGCTGAAGGACAGCGGCGTGGTGGCAGGCGAGGGAGAGGACGGCTACGGCACCTACGAGGCCGGCAACCGGCTCCCGTACGCGCCAAAGCACATGTTGACGCTCAACTTCTCCTGCGAACACCCCGATGGCTGGCTGGGCCGTATCGGCATGACCTACCTCGGCCGGCAGTATGCCAACACGCAGAACTACCGGGGCACCTCACCGGAGGGCTATGCTGGCGAGGTGGATCTTGGCGGCGGCGCGCCGGCGGAGCAGGAGGATACCGGCCTGTTCGGGGAGAGTCCGGCGCTGACGCTGTTCAATGCATCGCTCAGCTATTCGCCGGTCAGGCAGAAGTACACCTTGTTCGCGACGATCGAGAACCTGACGGACAAGCGCTACTTCAGCTCGCGCACCAATGGTCTGCAGACCGGCCGCCCGCGCACGGCGTTCGCCGGCCTGCGCTACGGTTTCTGACATCGATCAGGCCGATTCGCAGCGCGAACGGGAAGAGCCGTGCTCTTCCCGAACCCCGGCTTCCTGTGCGAGTGAGAAACGCACGTTACAACAGGAAAAGCAGCAGGATTGTCATTGGGAGTGACGCCCTGATAGATTGGGAAATATTCCCCGGTCGTTCTAACAGGAGGTCACATGAGAGCCACTTTCGCAATCAGTGCGATTGCTGCGGCAGCGCTGATCGGCATGCCGCCATCGACGCAGGTCGCGCACGCCGCACCACCCAAGGGCAAGGTTCCGATCGAGCAATGCATTGCCGCTGCCCAGGCGGTGCATGCCGGCACCATCGTCAAGATGGAGGTGAAGGACGAGCGCGGCGAGCTAGTGTACGAGTTCGACATCGAGTCTCCGGACGGCCGCGCCTGGGACATCGAGTGTAGCGGGCTCACCGGCAAGATCATCGAGGTCGAGGAAGAGGTCACCTCGCCTTCCGCGCCACCCTTCGCCGCGAGGATGAAGGTGGGCGAGGCGCGGGCGCGCGAGATTGCGCTGGCCCGCCATGCGGGCAGGATCATCGAGGTCGAGTACGAGATCGAGCCGGACGGCAAGGCCTCCTACGAGTTCGACATCGTCATGGCCGACGGCACCGAGCGCAAGGTCGAGGTGGACGCGACTTCGGGCGAGATTGTCGAGGACAACCAGGAACTCCACCAGATCGGCAGGGAGTGACCTGGCAGACGGCGCGCGCAGGCGCCGCGATTCTGTCGCTGCACGGCGATGCGGATCTGCGGCGCCGTTGACATTCCTCCCTGCGTCTCACGCGCCAAGCGTGACTTTTTCACGTCGCCGTCGGGTTCCATATCCCTGTCGGGCACTCCCGACTGTCGGGCATGCTCCGTCTCGCAACTCACGGGTCACCGCGATCGTACGTCGCGGTCGAGGCGGTCCGTGGTCGCGGTTCGAGCTCTGTTCGGGAACATCCGTCCAGGGAGGGCCCGGGCCAAGAAAACCAATGACCGGTTATGGAGACCTAGCATGAATCTGATGAAGTTCCTGAAGGACGAAGAAGGCCAGAGCATGGTCGAGTACGGCATCACCCTGGGTGGTGTCGCGGCCGTGTCCTACATCGCCATCGTGATGATGGGCGACCGCGTGGCCGACCTGTACGCGTGGATGGCCAACCACCTGCCGGGCGGCGAGGCGGACGACAACGGTCAGGCCCGAGTCGATTCCGACGGTCTGGTCGGGCTGAACGAGGACGTGGGCTTCAACGAACAAATTGGGTTCGCCGCTCGCAACGAGCCCGACTACACCATGATCAATACACTGGGTTCGAACTCGGCCTATGACGACGTCGAGGCTTGGGGTACCCCGGGCGACCCGACCCCCTGATCTCCTGATCGGGTGATCGCACGGGCGGCGCCTGCGCCGTCCGTGCCGTCCCGCGCGGCCGCGCACGCAATGCGCGGCCGCGTTGCGCTTCGCATCCGGTGGATCCTGCCATGAGTCCCGCTGCCGACGTCGTTCCCCTCTATCTGCTGGGCGCGGTGATCGCGCTCGCGCTGTGCGTGTCCTACTTCGACCTGCGCGAGCGGCGCATTCCCAACAGGCTGCTGGCCGCCGCCATGTGCTTCGGCTTCGGCGTGTATGCCTGGGCCGGCGAGGCGCTCGGGCTGGCGTTCGTGTCGCGCGCGCTGCTCTACTCGCTCATGGGCATGCTGCTCGGGGCGATCTGTCTGCTTCCCGCCTACTTCGTGCGCCAGATGGGCGCGGGCGACGTGAAGCTGCTGATGGTGTTCGGATTCCTGCTCGGCCCGATCGGGGCCGGGCTCACCCTGCTCACCGGCGCGCTGCTGGGCGGAGCGTGGGCGATGTGGCTGTCCTGGCGCAGCGGCGGGCTGCGCCAGGCGTTCTTCAACCTGCGCATGATGGCGCGCTCGGCCTGGCTGACCGGCTTCAAGGAACTGCACTGGGATCTGCGCAGCGCCGGTGCGGTGACCATGCCCTACGGCGTGGCCCTGTCCGCCGGCGCGATCCTGGTGGCGCTCTGGCAGCTGGCGCTGCGCCTGCCCTAGGACGTGCATGGTCGTGCGGCCGATCCGGTGGCGCCCGCCGCCCGCGCACGGGCGGCAGCGCGGTCAGGCGATGGTGGAGTTCGCCATCATCGCGCTGGTGCTCATCCTGCTGATCGCCGGCGGCATCGAACTCGCGCTGGCCGCGTTCTCCGGGCAGCGCTCCTCGGATGCAGCCAGGGCGGCCGTCGCGGACTGGGTGTATGCGACGGGGAATGCAGGGGTATACATGTCAAGCGCCACGCCTCTCGAGTGCAGCGAGGATCCCGTCTACGGCATCTACGGTGAAAACTGCGTCGATTGGCAGATCAGCAATTCCCCTCACGTCGAGCCGCCACTACCTGAGCCGCAAGTGGGACTGGGAGACCACGCGCAGTCGTTCGATCGTCCTGCGTGCGATCCGAACGATGCCGCGGTGTACGACGACGGGCTGCCGGATGACTCCGTCACCAATCCCGATGATCCAGGAACAGCGGTCTATCTGTTCAATCCCCGACCCATCGACCTGACGGATTGCATCGGCCAGGACGGCGACGATGCCAGCCGCACGCGCCGCGCCGTCCTGATCGAGAAACTCCCCGCACTCAATCGTGCGCTGTATTCCTCCTACCAGAAGCACTGCGGCGATGCCGACGGCAACGAGGTGATCTGCGGCGACCCCGCGGTGGTCTCGACCTACCTGCGCCTGCCCGGGCGGCTGGATCCGGTCACCGACACGGTGGGCATCGGCGTGCTGGACAACGACCCGGACTCGCCCGGCTTCCAGTTCCCGCTCGACGCGGCGCCGCGGCCGGCCTTCGAGATCGAGTGCGCGCCGGGGGGCACGACCGATTATGGCGCGTGCGACACGATGGATAGTGATGCGGGCAGGGACGAGCCCGTTTGCTGGCGAGAGCAGGACAGCATGGAGCCCGTGCCACTCGCCTGCGAAGTCCGCGTGCGCGTGCGCTACCGCTACGTCTTCAACGCCTTCCTGCAGTTCCCGTTCATGTACTGGCAGGATCCCCTGCCGCCCGAGGCGCTGGAGCAGCTCGACCGCGGACCGGGCGGGGCCGGCACGGTGGGCAGCGAGGTCGCACGCGGCAACGTCCGGCGCCTGCAGCGCACCTTCCTGGGCTGCTGGGAGACGGTCACCATCGGCCCGACTGCCGGCATGCAGGGCAGCCGCAACCTCAGAGCATGCAATTGACCCGGAGACGGTGAACACGACATGGCACAACAACCGATCACGCTTCGCATGCGCCAGCGCCGGCGCCAGCGCCTCGTCATCCTGGCGGTGGCCTTCCTGCTGCTCGCCGCGGGCGCGGCCTGGTACTGGTACACGGGCACGCGTTCCGAGCCGCAGCGCCGCGAACAGCAGCCGCCCGGCACCGTCGCCGTCCCCGTCGCGGGCGGCGACATCGCGCTGGGCGAATCGATCCGCCCGCAGTTTCTGCGCAGCCGCTATCTGCCGCCGGCCGCGGTGCCGCCCGACGCCATCGTGCGCTCCTCGCAGCTCGCCGGGCGCGTGGTGCTGCGCCGCATTCCGGCCGGCGCCTATTTCCGCGAGGACGACCTGGCCCCGGTGGGCGCGCCGGCGAGCCTGTCCGGCCTGGCCAAGCCGGGCATGCGTATCGTCGTGGTGGAAGCAAGTCAGATTTCCGCCGTACCTGGCTACATCCGGCCTGGTGACCGCGTCGACGTCCTGGCAATCTCGTATGGCGGGGGCATGAATCCGGCAAATGCGGCAGCTCAGCGGCTGGCCGCCAGTCCGAACACGGTGGAGGGCGGCGGCAGCCAGCCGGGTGATCCGAACGCGGCCTCGCGCCGCACGCCTCGACCGGGCGCGGGGATGATGATGATGGGTGCCGAGACGCAGATGGTGGCCAAGCTGGTGGGCGAGGACGCCGAGGTGCTGCGCGCGCCGGAGACGCCGCCGCGCGCAGCCGGCAATCCGCGCGCCGCACGCGGCGGCGAGCGCCACCTGGTGCTGCAGATGAAGCCGGACGATGCGCACATCACCACCCTCTCGCTGGCCGCCGGGAACAGCCTGCGCCTGGTGTTCCGGCCGTTCAACGAACGCGAGCGTGTCCGCGCGGAACGTCCGATCGACGAATTCACGCACGTGACCGCCGACGTCAGGCGCATCGAGGTCATCAACGGCGTGAACCGGGGGTACGAGCAGACCACGCTCGACTGATTTTCTCGCTCGCCCGCCACGCCATGCGCCTGCCGATCGCCCTGGGGCTGCTCGCGTCCCTCTGGCTGGTGCCACCGCTGCTGCCCATCGCGCAGTGGCCGCTCAAGCACTTCCACCGCGAATGGCTGGCGGCCGCGCTCGCGCTGGCCGCGTGTGCGATGTGGCTGCCGCTGCGCGGGCAGCCGCTGGTGCTGCCGCGCAGCGGCCTGTATCTGCTGGCATTCGCCCTGTACGTGCTGGCGCAGCCGCTCTTCGTCGATGCCCCGTATGCGCAGCCGGCGGTGGCCTACGCCCTGTATCTGGGCTGGGCGGCCCTGCTGCTGATTGCCGCGGCGGGTGTGCGCGAGCGTGCCGGCAGCCAGAGCATGGTGCGTGCGATCTGCTGGGCGGCGTTCGCGGGAGCGCTGCTCACCGCCGCCGCCGGCTGTCTGCAGGCCTACGGCGTGCCGGCCTGGGTGGAGCACCTGATCCTGCAGGACAGGCGCATGACCGTGTTCGGCAATCTCCAACACGCGAGCTACTTCGCCGACCAGCTGCTGATGGGCATCGTGGCCGGCGCATGGCTGTTCGCCGGCCGGTGGCTGCGGGCCTGGGCGCTGCTGGCCGGATTCGCGCTCATCGGCCTCGCGCTGGCACTGAGCGGGTCGCGCGCGGTGGTGCTGGTACTGGTGCTGCTGCCGCTCAGCGGCGCGCTGCTGTGGATGCGCCAGCGTGACGAGTCCCGGTCCGATCCCGCGCCGCGTCGTCTGACCCTGGCCAGTGGCGCAGCGCTGATCGCCTTCCTAGCCTGGGAGTGGGGCACGCGCACGCTGCCGATGCTCGCGCCGGCAGCCGGGCACAGATCGACGCTCGCGCGCGTACCGCACGATGGCGCCGGCATGAACCAGCGCTGGCCGCTGTGGGACAAGGCGCTGGAGATGTTCGCCGACTCGCCCGTATTCGGCGCCGGCCCCGACGCGTTCACATGGCACTACTTCCGGCTGCTGGAGTCTCAGCCGGCGCTGGCCTACACCGTGCACTCGCACAACCTGGTCACCGAGATCCTCGCCTGCTTCGGGCTGATCGGCACGGGGCTGCTGGCAGCGGCGCTGGGCGGCTTTGCCTGGCGTCAGCGCGCACGCCTGCCGAAGGCGGCATGGTGGCCGGTGAATGCGATGCTGGCCATCGTGTTGCTGCGGGCGCTGCTCGATCTCAATCTGTGGTTCGCGCATCTGCTGGCGCCGTTCGTCGTGCTGATGGGCGTGGCGGAGCAGGGCGGGGTGCGCGCACCGGGCAGGTTCGCCCCACACGCGTACGCGATGGCGGTGGTGATCGGCGCCGTGGTGCTGCTGGTGACGATGCGCGATTTCCGGGCAATGGCGGTCGCCGGTGCGGCCGCGCGCCCTACCGGGCTGGCGGCGGCGCTCGGGTCCGCGCGCGACAACCCGTTCTTCACCGCCCTGGTCGATTCCATCCGCGCCGATGCCATGCAGGTGGATCTCGGAGGCAGCCGCGCGCAGCTCGTGCTCAACTCGCGCTCGATGAACTGGCGGCCGACCCCTCGCATGGTGTGGCGCCAGACCGCGCTGCTGGCGGTCAACGGCTATCCGGCAGAAGCGTGCCGCCTTCTCGACAAGGCGCTGCGCATCCATCCACGCCATGCCGACCGTGCGCGCGGCTGGTACGTGCGCAACACGGCGACGCCCGCGATCGCGACGCTGCTCGGCCAGATGGATGGTCTACAGGCCGGGGGAAGTGTCGAGGCCTCGTGCAACGCGGCGGCCGTGGCGGGTGCGGTGAGGCAATCGCCCGCGTCGTCGGCGCGGCGGTAGGCACGCCTTTCGTCAGCGCGGCGCAAGCCTCGATCATCGTCATCCCGGCGAAAGCCCGGATCCAGGGAAGCATTCGACGATGCGCAGCCGGTCGCCCTCGGCCACCTCGATCCTGCGGCCGGCGTTGAATTCGATCACGCTCCGTGCCTGCCGCACCCAGGGCGACACGCGCCAGGGACGCATGGCCTGGGCCACGCGCAGCACGCGCTGCTCGGCGTCGAGGAAGACCACGTGCAGCGCATAGCGCATGAAGTGCGTATGCACCTGCTGACAGGGACGGATCCACAGCGCGGCGTCGTCTGCCAGAGGCGCGTGGCCGATCAGTCCGCGCAGGCGCGCGAAGAAGGAATCGGCGACGAGCAGGCGTTCGGCGAGGACCGCATCGCGCGTGACGTTGATCAGCATCGTGCCTCCTGCGTTCGCGTTCACAGGCCGCGCATGCCCTGCAGCACCTGTTCGAGCACGCGCACCACGCGCAGCCAGGAGGGCATGGCGGCGACTACCAGGATCGCCGGAAAGATGGTGAACAGCATCGGGAAGAGCATGCGGATCGGCAGCCGTTCGGCCCGGCGCTGGATCTCGGCCTCGTTGTCGCGAAACAGTGCGCGTGCGTGGTGGTGCAGCACGCGCCCGAGCGACCCGCCGCTGATGTCCGCCTGGATCAGCGCGCTGGTGACGTCGGACACCTCCAGCACGTTGCAGCGCTGCGCCCACAGGCGCAGAGCGTCGGTGCGGCGCTGCCCGCGGCGCATCGCCTCGTTCATGACGTTCAGGTCGAAGTAGAGCGGATGCGCGGCATCGGCCTCGCGCAGCAGATAGGACAACGCCGCCTCGAAGCCCTGCCCGCCTTCCATGACCGCGGCGAGCAGCTCCAGCGCATTGGGCAGTTCGCGCTTGATGCGCTGTGTGCGCGCATTGGCACGCATGCGCAGCAGCCACACGCTCGCCGCCAGCCCGGCGAAGCCGGATGCCACCGCCACGCCGCTCGCGGGCAGGGCGGCGGTGCCGCTGGCGAGTGCGCCGGCGAACCCGGCCGCGGCCCCGACCGCCATGACGGTCACGCGTCCGCGCCAGGTGGAGAGGAATCCGGACAGGTGGTAGAAGAACCACGCCGGCCCGCGCAGGCCGTAGTCGCCCGCGCTCAGATCCTCGCGCTCCTCCTGCTGCGCGCCCTCGAGCCCGAACAGCAGGCGCTCGCGCAGGGCGTCGCGGCGCATCTCCAGCACCACCCACCCCGTGGCGCCGAGCAGCAGCAGGAAGGCGGCGGCGAGGACGACGCCCATCGTCTCAGCTGTCCAGGCGCGCGATGCGCCGCAGCCAGAAGAAACCGACGACCATCAGTGCACCGGCCACCATCAGCGCCTTCTGTCCGATCGGGTCGGCCAGCATCTCCTGGAACAGGTGCGGATTGAAGCTGTAGGTGATGAAGCCGATGACGAAGGGCAGGGCGATGAGCACGATGCTCGCCAGGCGCGCCTGGGCGGTGAGCGTGTCCACGCGCAGCTCCATGCGCCGGCGGCTCTCGAGCTGGTCGAGGACGTAGCCGAGCATGGTGCTCATCTCGCCGCCCGCGTCCCACTTGATGCGCAGCGCCGTGGACAGCAACTTGCCCGCCGCGCTGTTCCAGTTCTCGGCCCAGTCGCGCCACACCTCCACCGGCGCGGCGCCGATCTCGAGGCGCCGGATAATTTCGTTCATCGACGGGCCCAGGGGTGCGGGAGCGTTGCGCGCGGCATTGCGCACGGCGGCCAGCGGGGTGCCGCCGGCACCGAGCGTGGTGATCATCTGCGTCACGAAGGAGGGCAGCTGCAGTTCCAGCTTGCGCACGCGGCTGGCCGACACCATCGACAGCACGACCCAGGTGATCGCGATCACCGCCAGGAACGCGAGCAGACCCACGTCCACCCGGCCGCTGAGGAGCAGCGCGACGAGCAGCGCGAGCACGGCGGCGGCCGCCACGGCCAGCACGAAGCCGGCGAGGCCGAGCGGCATGCCCACACGCAGCAGGCGCTCCTGCAGCCTGCGTGCGAGCGGCGAGCGCGACAGCAGACGTTGCAGCGCCGCGACCTGCAGCAGGTCGGCCGCATCCTTCCACAGCGACACGTCCCGTGCCGGCTCGTCGAACACGCCCGCCATGAGGCGTTCGCGCTGCGCGTCCAGGCGCGTGATCCACAGGTACCACGCGAACAGCGCCACCACGGCGGCGGCGAGCACGAGCAGCACGACGATGGCCACCTGGTCAGTCCTCGCGGAACAGCTCGGGGTCGAGCACCACGTCGCGCTCGTGGAAGTGCTCGGCGTGCGCGCTGACGATGCCGGTGGGCCGGGTCACCAGTGCGTTGCCCTCGCGCCGGGTGACGAACAGGTCCTGGGTCAGCACCACGCCGTTGTCGGTGCCGGTGATCTCGGTGATGAAGGCAACGCGCCGCTGCCCGCCCTCGTAGCGGTTCAGATGCACGATGAGCTGGATGGCCGAGGCGATCTGCTCGCGCAGCACGCGCTGCGGCAGTTCCACGTCCGCCATCAGCATCATCGTCTCCAGGCGGGCCAGCGTGTCGCGCGGCGAGTTCGAGTGCAGCGTGGTGAGGCTGCCGTCGTGGCCGGTGTTCATCGCCTGCAGCATGTCCAGCGCCTCGGACCCGCGCGCTTCCCCGACGATGATGCGGTCGGGACGCATGCGCAGTGCGTTGCGCACCAGATCGCGGATGGACACGAAGCCCCTGCCCTCGGTGTTGGACGGACGTGCCTCCAGACGCACCAGATGCCGGTGGCTGAGGATCAGTTCAGCCGTGTCCTCGATGGTGAGGACGCGCTCGTCCTCGCCGATGAAGTGCGACAGGCAGTTGAGCATGGTGGTCTTGCCGGAGCCGGTGGCGCCGCTCACCACGATGTTCAGGCGTGCCTGCACCGCGGCGCGCAGGAACTGCGCAGCGCGCCTGGGCACCGAGCCGCGCTCGACCAGTTCCTCCAGGCGCAGGATGTCGCGCATGAAACGGCGGATCGAGATGGCCGGGCCGTCGATCGACAGCGGCGGGATGATCACGTTCACCCGGCTGCCGTCGGGCAGGCGCGCGTCGGCCATGGGCGAGCCCTCGTCCACGCGCCGTCCCACGCGCGAGAGAATGCGCTCGATGGTGAGCATCAGGTGCTCGTTGTCGTGGAAGCGCACGTCGGTCGATTCGAGCACGCCGTGGCGTTCCACGAACACCGTGTGCGGCCCATTGACCAGGATGTCGGCCACGGTCGCGTCCGCCATCAGCGGCGCGAGCGGACCCAGCCCGATCAGCTCGTAGACCAGGTCGCTGCGCAGGCGCAGGCGCTCGACCCGGGACAGGGGAATGGTCTCGGCCTCGAGCGTGACGGCGAGGTAGTCGTCCACCGCCGTCTCGATCTGCCCGAGCGTGGCATTGGCCACCGCCTGCGGATTGAGCACGTCCACCAGTGCGCGGTGCAGGCGCTGGCGCACCTGGTCATAGCCGGTGGAGGTGGCCTGCACCGGATCCTCGCGCAGCATGCGGCCTTCCATGGCCGGCTTGGCCAGCGAGCGCATGCGCTCGGCGATCAGGCTGGAGTGCTGGTGCTGCGTGCGGCGCAGGTTGTCGCGCAGGGTGGTACCGGGGTCGCGCGGGAGCGGATCCTCGGACATGGTCAGAAGCGCGCCAGCAGTCGTCTGCCGCGTTCCAGCCACGACTCTGCGCCGCGCAGCGCGGAGGACTCGCCGCTCAGGCGTGCGGCGAGCAGGCGGAAGCTGTCGGTCAGGCGCTGGTTGGGGAACGCCTCCAGCACGGTCTTGCCGTTGTTGGCCGCGATGGTGGCGTGCACGTCGTAGGGCATCACCATCTCGACCGGCCAGTCGAGCGTCTCGGCCACCAGATCGGGCGGCACGTTGCCGCGGAAGCGCGTATAGCGGTTGATGACCACGGTGATGCGGCTCTCGCCGTAGCCGGCCTGGCGCAGCATCTGCAGGTTGTGGCGTGCGCTGCGGATGGCCGGCACCACCGCCTCGGTCACCAGCAGGATGTGGTCGGCCAGGTCCATCATCGCCAGATTGAGACTGGACAGGATCGGAAAGGTGTCGACCAGGGTGTAGTCGTAGGTGCCCTTGGCCACCAGCAGGATCTTGGACAGCTGGTCTTCCTGGAAATCCAGCTCGAGCGGGTTGTCCGACGAGTGGGCGAGCACCTCCAGGCCGCTGGCATGCGGCGTCATCAGGCTGCGCAGCATCTCCGAATCGATGCGCCGGTATTCCGCCACGGCGTCGCGCAGCCAGTGCTCGGGGCGCAGGTCGAGCATGGCGGCGATGTTGGGCGCCTGCGTGTTGGCGTCCACCAGCGCCACGTGTCCGCTGCCCAGCGCCTGCACCAGCGCGTGCGCGGTATTCACCGTCACCGTGGTCTTGCCCACGCCGCCCTTGCTGCTGTAGGTGACGACGAGCCGGCCCTGGCGGCGCGTGGGCGCGCCGTCCTCGCTCTGCAGGCGCAGCGCCTTGCGCAGGATCTGGTGCACCTCCTCGTCCTGTACCGGCTGGGCGAGCACCTCCTGCGCACCCGCGCGGATCGCGCGCGTGATCACGTCGGGTGCGATCTTGTCCAGGCTGGCGGCGACCAGGCGTCCCTTCACCTGGGCGAGCTGCTCGATGGAGAGCAGTCCGGCCTCGAGACTGCGGGTGAGGTCGAGGAACACGGTCTCGGCCTCGATCTGATGGGCGAGTTCCAGGCCCTGGCCGACGGTGTCGGCCAGGCGCAGGCTGATCAGGGTCTCGGTGAAGCGCAGGCAGGCCGCCTGCACCTGCTGCCGGAAGTTCTCGTGGGCACTGATGACCAGGACGCGCATGCGAAGCCGCCTCGTGCGTCAGCGCGCAGGCAGCGCGTAGGCCGGCCAGCCCTCCGCGCGCATGCGCCGGCTCTCCTGCGTGCGCACCACGTCGATCAGGCGGGCGTCGGCGAGCGCGCTGCCGTCCACGCGGTAGAGCCCGGCATCCTCGTCGCGCAGGTAGTGGATGTCGCCGCGCCGCAGCCAGTAGCCGTCGCCACGCAGGATCGAGGTCGTCACCAGCAGTTCGTGACGAGGGACGCGACGGTCGGAGATCTCGGACTGGTCGGCCACCGCCAGTTCCGGTGGCAGCGAGTCGTTCGTCGCGTAGAAAGGATAGTCGGTGCGCCGCCCTTGGCCGAACTCGACCAGGCGGATCGCGTAGCGGATCGCGGTGCTCCGAGCCGGCGGCGCGGCCACGCGAACGCCCGCCTTGTGCAGTTCGGTCACCAGCAGTTCGTGGAAGGCGAGACTGAACTCGCTGGCCGGCTGCGGCGGCATCACGCTGAACGGATGGCCGAGCATTCCCGGCTCGGCGTCGAGCATGGCACGCGTGGCGAGCGCAATGCTGGCCGCGAGCATCTGCCAGTGCTGCACCGCCTGCAGCTCGCGCTGCAGGGAGGTCGGATGGTTGGCCGGAAGCGGCACGGCGGAATGACGGTAGGGCGGGGTATGGCAGCCGGCCAGCGCCAGCGCGGCCGCGCCCGCCGCCAGCAGCGCGCGGCCACGGCTATTCATCGCTGCCTCGCTGCGCCGCTGCCGCCGGGGCGGCGTCCGCAACCTTGCTCTCCAGGCGCGTCACGGCCTGGCGCGCAGCGCCCTGCTGGTTCGCGGGGGCCAGCTCTGCCGCCCTGCGCATGGCCGCCAGCGCGTCGGGGAACCGGCCGGCGTTCTCCAGCGCGCGCGCGAGCACCCGGTGCGCCTGCCAAGTATTGGGTGAGAGTTGCGCCGCCAGCCGCGCGTGACGGATGGCATTCGACTGGTCGCCCAGCCGCGTGTACGCGTTGGCCAGGTCGCCGTGCGCGCGCCCCTGCTGCGGGTCGAAGAACGCCACCTTGGCGTAGGCATCCACGGCCTGCTGGTGGCGCCCGAGCTGCATCTGGCAGTCGCCGAGCGCGCGATAGGCCTTCTTCACCCGGTCCGACCCGCCCTCGTCGGTCTCCAGCGCAGCCAGATCCTGCTCGAGCGGGCCGACGATCCTCTCGCAGCTGGCGCGGCCGGCGGCACCGACGGCGGCCGCGCGCTGCACCAGTTCCAGCCGCTCCTCCATCTCCTTCTTCGCACGCGCCTTGCTCACGCCGGCGGCCACGATCGCGCCCAGGATCAGCGCCAGCGCCGCGATGGCGACGACGAACAGCCGCAGCCGCTTGTTCATTTTCTTCCCTCGTACTGGAGTTGTTCCCATCTGGGTTTGCGCGCCGCCCCTGGCCGCGATGCGCCGGCTGCCGCTGCCGTCGTGGCCTGCGTCGCGACCTGGGCCGGCACGCCAGTGCCGGCCGCACCCGGTACGCGCCGTGCGGCCGGCGCCGACGCGCCGCCCGGCATGGCCGCCGGTTCCCGCAAGTCGGTCATCGGCACGTCGGTCATCGGCGCGGGAGCCATTGCAGCGAAGCCGCCCTCGGGCACCTTGCGCGCGGTCACGGTGACGATCAGTTCGGTGCGAACCTTCTCGTCCGACTTGCTTCGGAACAGCGCGCCGAGGATCGGAAAGCGCGACAGCCAGGGCACGGCGCTGGAGGACTGGGTGTCGGTGTCGGACACCAGCCCGGCCACGGCCCAGGTCTCGCCGTCGCTCGATTCGGTGAGGGTGCGCACCGAGCGCTGCTTGAAGCCGGGGACGACGATGCCGTTGAGGTTGATCGCCCGCGAGTTGTCCGGCTCGGTGAACAGCTGGTCGAGCACGATGCTGATGCGTCCGTCCTCCAGCACGGTGGGACGCGCGACGATGCGCAGGCCGAACTCGATGAACTCGATGTTGTTGACCACCAGGGCATTCTGCGTGGGCGAACCGGGTATGACCGTCTCCACCGGGAACGGGATATTGCCTCCGACCAGGAAGCTGGTCGCCTCTCCGCTCACCGCCGAGAGGATCGGCTCCGACACCGACTGTGCCGCCCCGGTCTCCTCGAGAGCCTGCAGGAAGGCCTGCACGGTGGTGCTGCCGCCGACGAGCGTGGCGACCGCGTTCAGCCCGCCCAGCGGAACCGGGGGCAGTGACGTGCCCGGATTGTTCGGGGGCGTGAACAGGCGATTGCCGGTGGTCGACACCGACACGCGCGAACCGTCGATGCGCCAGTTGATGCCCAGTTCCTCGGTGCGGTTGCGATCCACCGCCACGATGCTCATCTTGATCTCGACACGCGGCTGCTGTGCCACCTCCAGCAGGCTCATCACGCGGCCGTTGGCGATCATGACCACGTCCGCGCGCGAGACGTTCTGGCCCAGGTTGCCCTTGGCCGGCGAGATCTCGACCGGCAGCGCGAGAGAGCCGCCGCGGCGTGCACCCGCCGAGCCGGCCCGCCCAGCGCCGCCACGGCTGCCGAGCCCGCCTATGCCGGGAAGGGACAGGGGATCGACCACCGGATCGAACTCGTCGTCGGCGGTCAGATTGCCCGCGAGCACGCCGCCGCGATCGCTGATCACCGCGAAATCCGGGTTGCCCTCGGCGCGCACGAAGCGATCGGCGAGCGCGAGCGCGCGGCTCAGCGCAGTGGGGCTGGCGACCTTGCCGCGCAGGATGAACACGCCGTTGACCTCTTCGGCGCTGATCTTCGGGTCGACCCGGCGCAGGATGCCCTGCAGCCGCTCTGCCGCCGTCTGCAGCGCATCTTCGGTCACCAGCAGATTGATGACCCGTGTGCGGCCGCCGCTCAGCTCCTCGCTGATGCGCGAGCGCTCGCCCTCGGCGCCGGACACTGGCTCGCCCGACGCCGATGTCGACGACGGCGTGGAAGCGTTCGCCGCAGCGCCCGCGGACGTCGCTCCAGGGGCGGTCCCCGGGCCGCGCGGTCGCATCTGCTCCCGGGCCTCGCGCGGGTTGGTGGAGATGCTCACTTCGGCCTGGCCGAAATAACGCGTGGCGGCCTCGAACGCGCGCTCCACCACGCTCCTGTTGCGCACCACGCCGGTGAGGATCACGGCATCGCTGTTGGGATCGCTCTCCACCCGGATGCGCGGATCGAGCTGCTGCAGATGGCGGGCGAGATGGGTGAGATCGTGCGTGACGATGATCCGGTAGGGAATCGTCGCGCCGCTCTTGAGGATGAGGGTCAGGCTGGTGCTGCCTGGATTGCCGGCGTTGATCAGGATCGCCGTGTTCTTGATGGCGGTGGTGCGCACGATGCCGGGGTTGCCCACCGCGATGGTGGCGACCGGACCGGAGGTGTCGAGAATGCGCGAGTGGCCGCGCACGATGCGCAGCGTGAACGCGTCATCGGCGCGCGCGAGGGCGGCCGGCAGGGACAGCGACAGGGCGAGAAGGAATGCCAGCAGCGTGCGCATGACGGTATCTCATGCCTCGCCGACGCGGACGACGCCGCGCCGGATGGCCAGGTGCACCAGCTCGGCCGTGGTCGTCAGCTGCAGCTTGCGCTTGATGTGCGTCTGGTAGTTGGCGACCGAACGCGGACTCAGGTCGAGCAGGCGCGCGATCTCCGGAATGGGCCGGCCTTCCGCGATCAGGCGGAAGATCTCGAACTCGCGCGCGGAAAGCGAGGACAGGGTGCCGCTGCGCGTGGACACGCGCTGCAGGGCGACCTGCTGCATCACGTCCGGGGTCAGGAAGGGCCGTCCTGCGGCGACTGAGCGCACGGCCTCGACCACCGTGCCGGTGTCGCAGTCGCGGGAGAGGAACCCGAGCGCGCCCGCGTCGAGGGCGCGCGAGGCGAGATCGCCATCGGAGCCGGAGGCGAACAGCAGCATGGAGGGCGACGAGACGCCCTGGGCCAGCCGCCGCGCCGCCTCGAGTCCGCCCAGGGGCGGCAGGAACACGTCGAGCATCGCGACGTTCGCGCCGCAGCGCTCGGCGCGCGACAGCAGTTCCCCGGCGTCGACCGCTTCGCCGACGACCTGCTCGCCAGCCTGCTCCAGGATGTGCCGGTAGCCCGAGCGCACGACGGCCTGGGCGGCGGCAATCAGCACGCACACGGGAGATGGCGGGCTGGTGTGCGCAGTGTCTTTGCGTTCGGTGGACGGTCTCATGTCGTTCTACTTGTGCGCCCGCGCATCGAAGGTCGCGGATCGCGCGGCGCCTGGTCGGGATCGCGCCGCCCCGAGATGCTACGTGCGTGCGTGCAAGCCGCTAAGGGAGAACGTCTCGAATCCGGGCGTGAAAAAATCACGAGCCGGTTCAGGAAGTGTTACAGCGTTGCGAGGGTGGGAAGGGCGGCGGAGGTGGAGAAGGGCCTGTCTGTCTGGCTGGCTGGATCCCGACGTTCGCCGGGACGACGGGCGGCTGGGTCCCGGCCCCGGAGAAAGGCACTCCGGGGCGGGTTTCGCCGGGACGACGATGTTGTTGGCTTCCGCCGGGATGGCGGAAGGTCCGGGATGACGCCGTCGTGATCAGCGGCGCGGCGCGCGGTCGATGTTGAACCGTATGCCGATCCAGGCGGCGCGTGGGGCGCCGGGCGCGAAGAAAGTCTCGCGGGCCCAGTCGTCGGGGTCGGTCTGGAACTGGTTGGTGGCGTCGAAGGGGTTCTCCGCCAGGATCGCGCCGGTCTCGTAATCGGTGTCGAGCAGGTTGTCGACGCGGGCGAAGATCTCCCAGTCGCGCGCAACGCGATAGCGTGCGGTGAGGTTGAACACCGCGTAGCCATCGACCTTGCCGGAACCCTCGAAGGTGCGCGTGCCGCCGAACTGGTCGGTGAAGGTGCCGGCCCGGTGCTCGTTGTTCTCGTTGCCGCGCGCGTACTGCGAGCCGTACAGGTTCATGTCCAGGCCGAGCGTGAGACGGTCGATCGGACGGAAGTCCAGGCCCAGCTTGAACTGATGCTCGGGCACGCCCGGCATGGTGTCGCCCTTCTCGACGCGGATCTCGTCATCGGCCGCGCATGCCGCCGACTGGCCGCGGGAGCTGTTGTTCTCGCCCAGGAAACAGGCGGACGACTCGTAGGTGGCGCGCACGTAGGCGTAGTTCGCGTACCAGTTAACCTTGCCGTAGGCCCCGGTCATGCCCAGTTCCAGGCCCTGGCGGCGGGTCTTGCCGAAATTCGTGAAGTACCCGGCGCTGGTGCTCGTGCTCAGAAACAGGATGTCGTCCTTGTTGTCCGCGCGGAAGGCCGAGGCGGTCCAGCGGATGCCGTTGCCGAACCTGCCGCGAACGCCGGCTTCGAAGGTGTTGGTCGTCACCTGCTCGAGGAAGGGATCGGCCTGCATGGCGTTGGGCAGGCTGCAGGGGTTGTCCGGATCGGCACAGCCCAGCTCGATGGGGCTGGGCGCGCGCGTGCCCTTGTTCCAGCCGCCAAACAGGGTGATGTCGGGAGCCTGGAACTGGTGCGTGATGCCTATGCCCGGATTGAAGCTGCGGTAGGTGTAGTTGGCGTCGAGATTGGGCGTGACCGGATTGAGCAGGTCGTCGGTCTTGACCCGCGTGTAGTTGTAGCGGCCGGCCAGCGTCAGCGCCGTGCGCTCGGTCAGGTTGAAGGTGTCGGCCAGGTAGATCGACCAGGTGGTGGTCGAGCCTTCGAGCTCGTTCTCCAGTTCCTCGTCCTCGGTCTCCTCCACACCGCGGTTCTCGTCCAGCACACCCTCGGCCGCCTTCTGCCGGAAGTCGGCCTCGCCGCGATCGGCGGAGATGCCCACTGTCAGCTTGTTGCGCTCGCTCAGGTGGGACAGCTGCAGCGCGCCGCCGAATACGTCCTCGACGGTGCGAGTGCGGTTGTTCACCGCCGTCTCGGTGCACTCGACCAGCGGATCGAGAAGGTTGTCCACCGCGTCCTCGTAGCAGTCCTCGTAGTCGTCGTTGGCGTCGCCGTTGAGCGTGCGGATCTTGTTGCTGCGGTAGTAGACGTTGCCGCCGAGCTGGAACACTTCATTGAGCATGTGGCTGCCGGTGAGATTGAGCATCCACATGTCCTTCTTCGTGTTGTCCGGGATGGTGAACACCTGCTCCCGATTGCGCCGGAGCATGCTCTCGGGCGCCACGCCGTTGCCGGTGAGGTCGGTATCGCCCACCGTCAGGCTCAGGTCGAAGTCCGTCGTCGCCGTCTCGTAGCCGATCTTGCCGAAGAACTGCCGGACCGTGCTGGGCGAATGATCGCGCCAGCCGTCCTCGTCGAAGTAGCTGCCGCTGAAGTAGTAGTCGATGTTGTCCTGGTATCCGCCGTGTTCGACGTCCACCCCGATGCGGCTCCAGGAGCCGCCGTAGACCTCGGCGTTCGTGTTCGGATATTCGGCGCCGGTCTTGGTGCGCAGGGACAGCGCGCCGCCCAGCGTGTTCAGGCCATAGACCGGATTGGAGCCGGGGATCAGATTGATCGCCGACACCGCGTTCTGCGGAATCAGATCCCAGTACACCACGTCGCCGAACGGTTCGTTCAGGCGCACGCCATCCATGAACACCGACAGGCCCTGCGGCGTGCCCAGCAGGGGCGAGGCCTGGAAGCCGCGATAGTTCACGTCGGCCTGGAAGGGGTTGCCGGTGATCTCGTT
Source organism: Burkholderiales bacterium (assembly GCA_020854105.1). Classification (GTDB taxonomy): domain Bacteria; phylum Pseudomonadota; class Gammaproteobacteria; order Burkholderiales; family SHXO01; genus SHXO01. Next base: position 132,889 of record JADZGB010000027.1, read on the forward strand.
GACGTTCACCGACGGCAGGGTGCGCGTGATCAGATCGGTCATGTTGACGGCCTGACGGCCCTCGATGGCCTCGTGGGTGAGCGCCTGGACGTTGGAGGGCACCTGGTCGATGGGCACGCCCAGCCCGGGCAGCGGGGTGGTGGAGATGACTTCCACCGTGGGCGTTTCGAGCGAGATCGGCGCGTCGGCGTTCTGGGCCCGGACGGAGGGCACCACCGCCATGGCGGCCAGCGCCGACAGCACGGCGTCGCGAAGTCGGGAAGATTTCATATGAGGTCTCTGCACCTGTTGTTATGCGAGCGAAATCGCGGCGCCGGGAGCGGGCGCGTGCGCGGGCCGTTCCGACCGCGCGGCACGTACGGAATATGACGCCGGCCCACGAATCTAGGCGAGCCTGCATGGGGGTGGGAGGGATGTTTTCCTGGCAAGGATCGGGAATTATTCCCGATACGCAGGCGGCGTCCGCGGTGGCCGGCAGCTTTCCCGTACCAGCAGGAACACGGCAGCGGCGAGGGCCAGTGCGTAGGCGACGGCGAGAGGCATGAACAGCGTGCCGCCAAGGAGCGCGAGAATGGCTTCGCCCATGGCATCCCTCCAGCGCAGGAACCGATGCGGTCAGGGTGCGACCGGCGGTGCCCGGAATCCAGGGAAGCGATTGCCGTCCGGATCGGGAACGTTTCCCGGGGGATGCCGGTAGTGTGCCTTGGGAATGGCGCCCTTGCCGGATCCACCTCGACTGAGGTATAGAGTTCAGAATCATGGAACTACACGAGCAGTCCGAGGTGACCGCAAAGGCGGCCGCGATCCCGGGAAAGGGCAGCCAGGAGCAGGGCATGGTGCGCCGCGATCTGCTGCTGGTGGCCGGCATCACGCTGCTGTCCTTCCTGCTCGCCTCTGCCTTCGAGTTCCGCGAGTGGCTGGCCGAGGTCACCGAGCCGCTCGAGCCCTATCAGATCGACGAGCTGCCGTTCGTGTTCGCCGTGCTCGCCATCGCCATGTCCTGGTTCTCGTGGCGGCGCTGGCGCCATGCGCGCCACGAGCTGCACCTGCGCATGCAGGCCCAGGCCGCGCTGGCCGAGCGTGAACGCCAGTACCGCACCCTGTTCATGGAAGATCTCGCCGGCAACGCGGTGGCCTCGCGCGACGGCGTGATCGAGCTGTGCAATCCCGCCATGGCGCGCATCCTCGGGCTCGACCATCCGGACCAGGCGTTGGGACGCAACCTGGCCGAGTTCTACGTCGACCGCGAGCAGTGGCGCCGGCACCGGAGCGCGGCGCAGCGCGGCGAGCGGGTGGAGGTGCCGGTGCTGGCGCTGGAGGCACAGGACGGCACGCCGGTCCGGGTGATTGCACGCGTCTTGCCGCATGGGCCGCGCGAGCGCGAGCCCGGCCTGCACATCTACTTCGTCGACATCTCGGAGCTGGACCACATGCAGCGTCAGCTCGCCGATTCGCTGGGCGAGAACCGCCTGCTGTCGCAGAAATACCTGATGGTCCAGGAGGACGAACGCCGCAGCCTCGCGCGCGAGATGCACGACGAGCTGGGCCAGTGCCTGAACGCGATCAAGCTCGACGCGGTGTCCATCCGCGAGATGACGCACGATACGCTGCCGGCAGCCGAATCGAGCGCGAACGCGATCGTGGAGCTGTCGGCGCACGTATACGACGTGGTGCGCGGGATCATGCAGCGGTTGCGGCCGGCGGCGCTCGACACGCTGGGTCTGCACGATGCGGTGGACCAGCTGGTCGGGCAGTGGCAGCGGCGCAACCGCGCGGTGGACTGCCGCTTCGAATCCAGCGGCGACTTGTCGGGGCTGGGCGAGGCGGTGAACATCACCGTCTATCGCCTGGTGCAGGAGTGCCTGACCAACATCGTCAAGCACGCGCAGGCGACGCGGGTGCGGGTGGGCCTGCACCGTACTGCGGTGGGCGAGGTGACGGTGAGGGTGCGCGACGACGGTCGCGGCTTCGATCCGCGCGCCAAGCGCACCGGATTGGGACTGGTCGGACTGCGTGAGCGCGTGGAGGCGCTGGCCGGGCGCCTGCGGCTCACCACGGAGCCGGGCGGCGGCGTGGAGATCTCGGCCACGCTGCCGGTGCCGGAGGCGGCGGCGCTGGGCACGGGAGCGCAGCGCGAAGGCGAATCGATGAAGCACATCTAGAACAGGGTCTGGACAATGGGTATCAAGGTTCTGCTGGTGGACGATCATGCCGTGGTGCGCGAGGGCTACCGCCGCCTGCTGGAGCGCACCGGCGACATCGAGGTGGTGGCCGAGAGCGAGAGCGCGGAGGATGCCTACCGTGCGTTCTGCGACCTCTCGCCCGACGTGGTGGTGATGGACATCAATCTGCCGGGCACCAGCGGCATCGAGATCACGCGTCGCATCACCACGCGCGAGCCGGGGGCGCGCGTGCTGGTGTTCAGCATGCACGACGACGCCATGTTCGCCTCGCGCGCGCTGCAGGCCGGCGCGCGCGGCTACATCACCAAGGCCAGCGCGCCCGACGTGCTGGTGGACGCGATCCGCGCGGTGGCGCTGAACAAGGTCTTCCTCAGCCAGGATGTGGCCCAGCAGCTCGCCCTGCAGGCCATCCCCGGTCAGCAGCTGCCGCTCAACAATCTGTCGCCGCGCGAGTTCGAGGTGTTCCGGCTGCTGGCCGAGGGCCGTTCCGTGGCCGACATCGCCAACACCATGCGCCTGTCGCAGAAGACCATCGCCAACTACCAGTCGAACATCCGCCAGAAGCTGGAGCTGACCAACAGTGCGCAGATTATCCGGCTGGCCATGAGCCACGGCCTGGTCGATTCCGGTAGCCGTTGACCCTTTCGCAATGATTAGGCGGTCTCGGGAGGCATTCCCGGTTCTGCGGGGTGCGCTTCCGACGCCCGCACCGTGTGGCGCCGGTACAGTTCCTGTCGTGCCAGTTGGTAACTGTTCTCACCACAGCACGACCTCCCAATTAAAGCCGGCCCTGCGCCGGCTTCTTTTTTTGAAGAACGTTGCCACAGCGAGCACGGGGAATACAGAGAAATTCAAGGGTAGGCTGATTCTTCTCCGTGCCCTCGGTGTCCTCTGTGGCAAGAGCTCTTCAGGGCAACGTAGCGACGGCTTGAAAAACGGCGGAGCGGACGAGCCTCAGCGAACCTCGATCCTGCCCTTCATGCCGGCCTCGTCATGCGTACGCGTGGAGCGCAAGTCCTCGAAGATGCCGGCGCGGACCGGCACGAACCACCATTCCATTGAACTGCCGGCCTCGAGCTCGAAGCGGCGGACCGGGCCGTAGACCTGCACCAGATCCCGTCCGGACGCATCGAGCACCACCGCCTTGCGCGAATACACCGCGTCGGCGAAGCCCTGCGAGCCGAAGTAGTGGTCGTGCTTGCCCGGGTTGTCTATCCGCAGCGCGTAGAGCTTTCCCGTCTCGAAGGCGAGGGTGTCGGGTACGAAGCGGTGCAGTCCGTCCGTCGTGCCGAGCCGGACGGAGATCCGGATCGGCTCGCCGGCGGTGAGATCGCCTGCTGCCTGTGCAGGTAGCGCCAGCGCGAGCGCCGCGACGAGACCGATGGTGCGTAGGCACTGTCCGTTCATTGCATTCCCTCCAGGTGATCCCGCTCTACGAACGGTCCTGCCCGCGGAAGTTCCTCCCGATCTGCGCGTGGCCCATCCCGGATGCCGGAGCGCCCCTCCCGGAATGCCCTGGTGCAATTCCCTGGCATCGGCATTCACTGTTCCGAACGCAACGGGTGCGCATTCCCTTCTTGATTTCCCGATCATCGCCAAGAATTGGCGCCTGACTCGCGGCCGCGCGCACGAGCGCGCGCTGCGCACGGTAGAGAACGGGACGGGAGCACGCAGATGCACGCGGGAACGGGGAACAGGATCGATCCGGATCGGGACGCCGACGATGAGCTCGGCACGTGTGGATGCACGCGGCGCAGTCTGCTGGCCGGCGCGCTGGCATTGACGCTGGCGCCGCTGCAGGTGGCGGCACAGAACGAGCCGAGCGCGCGGAACGCCCGGCCGCGGCCGGGCGACCGGCTCGTGTTCAGCGATGGTGAACGTGCAGGCCAGCCGGTGAGCGTCGCCGATCTGGCGATCGGCGTTGCACCGAGGTTCGCCTATCCGGCTGACGCGGCCACGCAGACGGTGCGCGATGGATCGCGCCTGAACCAGGTGCTGCTGGTGCGCCTGGAAGACAAGGACATCTCGGATCAGACGCGTCCGCACAGCGCCGAGGGTGTGGTGGCGTACTCGGCCATCTGTACCCACTACGGCTGTCCGGTCACGCTGATGCACGAGAACAAGCGTGCGGTGATCTGCAACTGCCATGGATCGACCTTCGATGCTGGCAACAACGGTGAGATCACTGTCGGGCCGGCAACCCGACGGTTGGCCATCCTTCCGATCAAGTCGGTGGATGGCGCCCTGATCGTGGCGGCGCCGTTCATCGGCCGCCTCGGTCCGCCACAGGAGTGAGCGGGTGTTGCGCTGCGCGCTCTTCCGTCGACCCACAAACCAAGCGCATGAGGAGGCTTTCATGAAGAAGTCCAGGTTCGCGGCGCTGCTCGGCATGATGGTGGTGCCGGCGGTCTGCGGCGCCATCGAGTACAAGCCGGTCACGCACGAGCGGCTGGTCTCGCCCGAGCCCGAGAACTGGCTCATGGCAAAGGGGAACTACTACGGCTGGAACTACAGCTCCCTGGAGCAGATCAACACGCGCAACGTCCGGCGGCTGGTGCCGGTATGGAGCTACTCGACCGGTGTCGGTTCCGGCCACGAGGCGCCCGCCCTGGTCAACAACGGCGTGATGTTCGTGACCACGCCATACAACCAGGTGCTGGCGCTGAACGCCAAGACCGGCGAACTCATCTGGAAGTACAAGCGCGAATTCCCCGAAGGCTTCGGTGCGCTGCACGTCACCAGCCGCGGCGTCGCCTTGTGGGGAGACAAGGTCTACTTCGCCAACCTGGACTGCGTGCTGACCGCGCTCGATGCCAAGACCGGCAGCATCGTGTGGGAATCCGAGGTGTGCGACTGGAAGGAAGGGGCGTACATCACCTCCGTTCCGCACGTGGTGAAAGGCAAGGTGTTCATCGGCCCGTCGGGCGGCGAATTCGGCATCCGCGGCAACCTGCAGGCCTTCGACGCCGAGACCGGCAAGCGCGCGTGGCAGCGCTACAGCGTGCCGGCGCCCGGAGAACCCGGCTCCGAGACCTGGCCCCAGGAGGGGCGCTGGAAGGACGCGTGGAAGATCGGCGGCGGCACCATGTGGATGCAGGGCAACTACGATCCGAAGACCGACCTGCTGTACTGGGGCGTGGGCAACGGTTCGCCCTGGTTCGGCGACCAGCGTCCCGGCGACAACCTGTACGTCGCGTCGGTCCTCGCGCTCAATCCCAACGACGGCAATATCAAGGGTCACTTCCAGTATCACTGGAACGACTCGTGGGACTGGGCCGGCATGAATGCACCCACGCTGATCGAAGTGGAACGCGACGGTAAGAAGGTGCCCAGCCTGGTGACGCCGCAGCGCAACGGCTACATGTACTGGCTCGACCGCCAGGACGACGGCCGCATCGACTACGTGCGCGGCGTGCCCTACGTGAAGCAGAACGTGTTCAAGTCGCTCAATGCCGAGGGCCGGCCGACGTACAACGAGCAGCACAAGCCCGGAACCGGCAAGCAGGCGACCTACTGCCCGAGCCTGTGGGGTGGGAAGGACTGGCCGTACGAGTCCTACAACCCGAAGACCGGCATGATGTACGTGCCGATCAACGACAACCACTGCATGAGTCTCGAAGGCAAGGTGCAGGAACGCGTGCCCGGGCAGTGGTCCGCCGGCGTCGACATTCCCGACATCAAGCTGCTGGTCGACAAGAACCCGGCGTGGATCGGTGGCATCCAGGCGTGGGACGTCAATACCGGTCAGACGGTCTGGAAGGAGAAGTACGAGAAGTCGTGGAACTGGGGCTCGATCCTGAGCACCGGCGGCGGCCTGATCTTCGCCGGCGGCACCAGCGACCGCGTGTTCCGCGCGTACGACGCGAAGACCGGCCGTCAGCTGTGGCAGTTCAAGACCAACTCCGGCATCATCGCGCCCCCCACGTCGTTCGCGGTGGATGGCATCCAGTACATCGCCGTCACCTCCGGCTGGGGCGTCGACGCCGCGTTCGTCCAGGGGCTGATGCACGACCTGTCGGGCTGGGAGCCGAAGCAGGTGGCGCAGGGCGGCGTGATCTGGGTGTTCGCGCTGCAGGACTGAGCAGCGATCCGGAAGGAGTCCCGATGGTGGCAGGACGCATCGCCATGGTCGGGCCGCAACCGACGGACTAATGTGTCACTCAGCGATACGTTCTAGTCGACGCATTACTGAAGGAGCAACCGGTATTGCGGATCGGTCACGCCGATCCGCTTTTTTTGACCTGTCGCTACGTTGCTCTTCAGAGCTTTTGCCACAGAGGACACAGAGGGCACAGAGAAGAATCAGCCCACCGTCGAATCCCTCTGTGTTCTCTGTGCTCTCCGTGGCAAGGTTCTTTTGGCGGGACGCTCGCGGCCGTCGATGACTTTCAGGCCGGGCTCCAAGCCTTCTCCATGATGGCGCGATACGGGGTGCCCGGCGGCAAGGTGCCGAAGGCGTGGCCGCCGTCGCCGCCGAGGCGGGCGGCGATGAAGACGTCGGCATGCGTCGGGTGCGCGTGGCGCCGCATCAGGCTCGCCTGCAGTGCGAGCACCAGACGTTCGGTGAGGCGCCGCGCCTCGCCCTCGAGGTTGGCGCCGCTCTTCAGGCTGCGTGCGATGTCGGCGCTCAGCGAGGCGATCCGCGCGTCCTCGCGCGCCACTTCCTCGATCTCCTCCAGTGCTGCGGCGACGCTCGAGGGGTCGCGCGCGATAGCGCGCAGCACGTCGAGACAGATGACATCGCCGCTGCCTTCCCATATGCCGTTCACTGGTGCCTCGCGGTAGAGCCGCGCCAGGCCGTGCTCCTCGACGTAACCGTTGCCTCCCAGGCACTCCATCGCCTCGGCCATGAAGACCGGATTGCGCTTGCACAGCCAGTATTTTGCCGCCGACGTCGCGATGCGCGCGAAGCGCTGCTCGCGCTCGTCCTCGAGAGCACGGTCGAAGGCCCGTGCGACGCGGAAGGCGAGCAGAAGCGCGGCCTCCCATTCGAGCGCCAGGTCGGCGAGCACGTTCTGCATCAGCGCCTGCTCGGATAGACGTCGGCCAAAGACGCTGCGGTGCGCGGCGTGGTGCAGCGCCTGCATCAATGCTGTTCGCATCGTGCCGGCCGCGGCCACGACGATGTCGAAGCGGGTCAGGTGCGCCATCCCGATCAGCGTGGCGATGCCGCGCCCGTCCTCGCCCACGCGCCGTGCCCAGGTGCCGGCAAACTCGATCTCGGCCGAGGCGTTCGAGCGGTTGCCGCACTTGTCCTTGAGGCGCTGGATCATGAACGGATTGCTGCTACCGTTGCTCGCCGCACGCGGCACGAAGAAGCAGGTGATGCCGGCAGCGGTGCGCGCCAGTGCGAAAAAGGCATCGCTCATCGGCGCCGAGCAGAACCACTTGTGGCCGGAGAGCAGATAGGCGCCGTCGTCGATCGGCTTCGCTTCGCTGATGTTGGCGCGCAGATCGGAGCCGCCCTGCTTCTCGGTCATCGCCATACCCATGGTGACCGCACGCTTCTCTCCGAGCGCAAGGGGCCGCGGATCGTAGTCGGCCGTGAGAAGCTTGGGCTCTCACTCGGCGGCGAGTGACGGATCGGCCTGCAGCACCTCGCGTGCCGCAAAACTCATGGTCATCGGGCAGGCGGTGCCGTTTTCCGCCTGGTTCCAGAGGTAGCACAGGGCCGCGCGGGCGGAGAACGCGCCCGGACCGGCAGCGGTCCAGGCGAGCGAATGCAGCCCGCGGCCGAAGGCTTCCGTCATCAGGTCGTGATAGGCAGGGTGATATTCGACCAGATCGATCCTGCGGCCGTAGCGGTCGTGGCTGACGAGCTGGGGCGTGTGGGCGTTGGCCTGCCGGGCGAGCCGGGCGATGCGCTCGGTGGTCACGACCCTTCCGAGCTCGCCTGCGCTGCGATCCACTGCGCGCCGGCGCGGTCGATGGCTTCGCTCAGGACTTGGTCACGGCGCAGGCGTCGTAGTCGTAAAGCGGCGGCGCCTGGTTGTCGGAAGCGGGGGGATGCGATGCGGATCGGGCGGTCCGGTGCTGCGGGCTGGTGGGGGCACGAGGCATGAACGTCCCTCCGTCGGTGCAGATGCCCTGAACGCTGGCGGGAGGGCCACGGGCGGATCGTGCGCGCGGTGCGCGTCGTCGACGATTCTTCCGTGCAGGTCGATGATCCCGAGGCGCCCGGGACACCCGAGGACTGGCCGAGCTCTGACGAAGCTTGACAGCTGACCCGGGCGAGCGCCGGGTGAAGCGGCTTCGGTTCACGCGACGCCAAGCGCCTCGTCCATCAGTTCCACCCAGTGCCGTACCGGCACCGGCGTGCCGCTCTGGATGTGCGCCAGGCAGCCGATGTTGGCAGTGGCGATGACCTCCGGCTGCCCGGACTGCAACGCCGCCACCTTGTTCGTCAGCAGCTGCTTCGAGAGCTCGGGCTGCAGGATCGAGTAGGTGCCGGCGGAGCCGCAGCACAGGTGTCCGTCGGGTACCTGCGTCAGCGTGTAGCCCACCGCGCTCAGCATCGACTCGGCCAGGCCGCGGATCTGCTGGCCATGCTGAAGCGAGCAGGGCGAATGGAACGCCGCCTTTCCGCGCGCATTCTTGTGGGCGCCCAGGCGCTGCGCGAGCGCGTCGCGCTGCGAGGCCAGCACTTCGGTCGCGTCACGCGTCAGCTCCGAGATGCGCCTGGCCCTTTCGGCATAGCGCGGATCGTGCGCGAGCAGATGGCCGTACTCCTTCACCATCGTGCCGCAGCCGCTGGCGGTCATCACGATCGCCTCCACCCCCTGTTCCACCATCGGCCACCACGCGTCGATGTTCCGGCGCATGAAGTCGAGGCCTTCCTCCTGCGCGTTCAGATGCCAGGAGACGGCGCCGCAGCAGCCGGCTTCCGGTGCCGCCACCAGCGAGATGCCGATACGATCGAGCACACGTGCCAGCGCCGGGTTGATACTGGGCGCGATGCCGGGCTGCACGCAGCCCTGCAGCACCAGCATGCGTCGCGCGTGGCGCGGCGCGGGCCAGGCGCCGGCCTGCGTCGAGGAAGGGACCTTGCGCGCGAGCGATGCGGGCAGGAGCGGGCGGGTCAGCTGCCCCAGCCGCAGCAGTGCGGTGAACAGGCTGGCGTGCGGCACGACCCTGCGCAGCAGGGCACGCTCGATGCGCTGGCCGGCCGGGCGCGGCACGCGTTGCTCGATGGCGTGGCGGCCGATGTCGACCAGCCGCCCGTACTTCACCCCCGACGGACAGGTGCTCTCGCAGGAACGGCAGGTCAGGCAGCGGTCCAGGTGCAGTTGCGTGCTGCGGCTGACTTCGCGTCCCTCCAGCATCTCCTTCATCAGGTAGATGCGCCCGCGCGGTCCGTCCAGCTCGTCACCGAGCAGCTGATAGGTGGGACAGGTGGCGGTGCAGAATCCGCAATGTACGCAGGCGCGCAGGATGGCATTGGCCTCCTGGCCCTCGGGCGTGTCCTTGATGAAGTCGGCGAGGTTGGTCTTCACGGATCGAGTTCTACTTCTTCAACGCAGAGAGCGCAGACAACGGAAACGCCCACGACGCAGGGGAAGTACGGGATCCGCGCATCGACGCTGGTCTTCCTTGTGCTCCTGCGTCGTGAGGTTCATTTCCTTGCGTCGTTGCGTCGAACGGTTTGCATCAGAACTCCGGATGCAGCCGCTGGGGGCCGAAGATGCCGAGCGGGTCGAGCGCGGCCTTGATCCGGCGGTGCAGATCCAGCGTTCCCGGATCCAGCTGCATCAGCGGCGTCGGTGCGCTGCCACGAAAGCGCGTTGCGTGTCCGCCTGCCTTGCGCGCCGCGGCGAACACGGTTTCGGCGGGTGTATCGCCGGTGATCCAGCGCAGCGCGCCGTTCCACTCGATCACCTGCGATCCGGGCAGATTGAGCGGGGGTGTGCTCGACTTGATCGACAGCCGCCACAGCGTGCCGCCGCGGAACGCGGCCAGGCGCTGATCACGCACCGCCCCCCAGAACGCGTCTGCCTCCGGCATCTCCTCGCCGCCCATCTTCCGGCGCGCCGCACCTACGCCCAGGCCATTGCCGGACAGCCGCACGTGCAGCGCGCCGTCGACGTGACAGGTGGCCGAGATCGGCAGGGGCTGTCCGGCCCAGCGGTTCATGCGCTCGATCGCCTCGGCCTCGCCGGTCTCGTAGCGCAGCGTCAGTTCTTCGTCCGGCAGCGGCAGTACCTTCAGCGAGACCTCGAGCAGTACGCCCAGCGTGCCGAAGGAGCCCGCCATCAGGCGCGAGACGTCGAAGCCGGCGACGTTCTTCATCACCTGTCCGCCGAAGCGCTGCACGTCCCCGCTCGCCGTCATCACCTTCGTGCCGAGCACGAAGTCTCGCACGGAGCCGGCGTGCACCCGTCGCGGTCCGGAGAAGCCTGCCGCCACGCAGCCGCCCAGGGTCGCCGCGTCGCCGAACCGCGGCGCTTCGCAGGCGAGCATCTGTCCGCCGCGGGCGAGCACCGCGTCGATCTCCGCCAGCGGCGTGCCGGCCCTGGCCGTGATCACCAGTTCGGTGCGCTCGTAGTCGACGATGCCCGCATGCGCGCGCATGTCCAGCACCTCGCCCTGCAGGCTGTGCGCGTAGAAATCCTTGGATCCGCCGGCGCGGATGCGCAGTGGCCGCTTGTGCGCGGAAGCGGCGCGGATGGTTTCGGCCAGTCGTTCGATCATCGGGTCTACAGTGCGCCTGATGGGCTTATCCAAACCTCCTGCCACAGAGGGCACAGAGAACACAGAGAGGTTCGCCACACTTCATGCGTGGGCGGGTATGCCTCTGTATCCTCCTCCATGTTCTCTGTGGCAAAGGCCCTGAGTCTCGCCCCAGAGGGCGCGGAGTACACAGAGAGGATTCGCCGCACTTCTCGCGGCGTCGCCATGCCTCTGTGCTCTCTGTGTTCTCTGTGGCATAGGCCCTTCTTTCAAAATCTGGGGATGTCCGGAAACTTCACCTGCCCGTGATGCACGTGCATGAAGCCGAACTCCGCACAGCGATGAAGGGTGGGCACGCCCTTGCCGGGGTTGAGCAGCCCGTCTGGATCGAACGCCGTCTTCAGTGCGTGGAAGCTGCTCAGTTCCCCGGGACTGAACTGGTCGCACATCTCGTTGATCTTCTCGATGCCCACGCCGTGCTCGCCGGTGATCGTGCCCCCGACCTCGATGCACAGCTTGAGGATCCGCGAGCCGAACCGGACCGCGCGCTGCATCTGGTCGTCGTCGTTGGCGTCGAACATGATCAGCGGGTGCAGGTTGCCGTCCCCGGCATGGAACACGTTCGGACAGGACAGATTGAATTCCTTCGACAGGGCATGGATGCCTTCCAGCACCTCGCCCAGACGCTTGCGCGGAATGGTGCCGTCCATGCAGAAGTAGTCGGGCATGATGCGCCCCACCGCAGGGAAGGCGGACTTGCGCCCGGACCAGAACTTCAGGCGCTCGCCCTCGTCGCGCGAGAGGCGGATCTCGATCGCCCCACTGTCGCGCATGACCTTCGACATCTTCTCGATCTCTGCGGCGACTTCTTCCTCGGTCCCGTCCGACTCGCACAGCAGGATGGCTTCCGCATCCAGCGGATAGCCGGCGTGGACGAACTGCTCGACCGCCTGGGTGGCGAGCTTGTCCATCATCTCCAGCCCCGCGGGGATGATGCCCGCGGCGATCACGTTCGCGACCGCGTTGCCGGCGCTGATCGCGGAGTCGAAGGCGGCCAGCACGACCTGCGCCTTCACCGGTCTGGGCAGCAGCTTGACGGTGATCTCGGTGGTCAGCGCGAACATCCCCTCGGAGCCGATCAGCAGCGCGAGCAGGTCATAGCCGGGTGAATCCAGGCCGTCGGAACCGATCTCCAGGATCTCGCCCTCGATCGTGACCACGCGCAGCTTCAGCACGTTGTGCACGGTGAGTCCGTACTTCAGGCAGTGCACGCCGCCCGAGTTCTCGGCGACGTTGCCGCCGATCGAGCAGGCGATCTGGCTGGAGGGGTCGGGCGCGTAGTACAGGCCGTAGGGCGAGACCGCCTCCGAGATCGCCAGATTGCGCACGCCCGGCTGCACGCGCGCGGTGCGCGCCACCGGGTCGATCTCGAGGATGCGCATCATCTTCGACAGGCCGAGCAGCACGCCCTGTGCGTGGGGCATGGCGCCGCCGGACAGTCCGGTGCCCGCGCCGCGCGCCACCACCGGCACCTTCAGCTCGTGGCAGATGCGCAGTACAGCAGCCACCTGCGCTTCGTCTTCCGGAAGGGCCACGGCGAGCGGCACTTCGCGGTAGGCGCTGAGGCCGTCGCACTCGTAGGGCTTGAGGTCCTCGGTCTCGTGCAGCAGGCAACCGGGGTGCAGCACCGCCGACAGACGGCGCACGAGCGCAGCCTTGTCCACCGCGAAGGTGACGGGGCTCTCGGAGGTGACGGCGCTCTCGATCGCTACGGAGTTGGTCATGAAGTTATCGCGGTGCGGGCTGGTGGTTCATCGTTCCGGCTTCTGCTCTACCGTCATGCCTTGCCATCCGTCATCACTTGCATGTCCGTCATGCCTCGCCTGTCCGTGATCCCGGCGAAAGCCGGGACGCAGGCCGTTCAACGTCCGGTAATCAGGATCGCGCGAAAGTCGTTGACGTTCGTCAGGGTCGGACCGGTCTTGATCAGATCCCCGAGTGCGTTGAAAAAGCTATACCCGTCATTATCGGCGAGGCGCGCTTTCCCGTCCACGCCGGCCTGCGCGGCACGCGCCAGGGTGTCGGGCGTGACCATGGCGCCTGCGTTGTCTTCCGTGCCGTCCACGCCATCGGTGTCACCCGCGAGCGCGAACACGCCGGCTTCGCCGTCCAGGGCCACGGCCAGCGCCAGCAGGAATTCCACGTTGCGTCCGCCGCGGCCGTTGCCGCGCACGGTGACGGTGGTCTCGCCACCCGACAGCAGCACACACGGCGCGGATGCCGGCTGGCCGCGGCGCGCCACCTGGCGCGCGATGCCGGCGTGCACCAGGGCGACGTCGCGCGATTCGCCCTCCAGGCTGTCGCCCAGGATCAGGGGCGTCACGCCCGCGCGCAACGCGACTTCCGCTGCCGCCTCCAGCGATTGCTGGGGTGCGGCGATCAGGTGCGTTTCGCAGCGTGCAAGCCGCGCATCGCCCGGCTTGGGCGTTTCCTCTGCAGCAGCCTCCAGATGTGCCACCACGGAAAGCGGTTCGGTGATGCCGTACTTGCGCAGGATGGCGCGCGCGTCGGCGAAGGTGGTGCGGTCCGGCACCGTGGGGCCCGAGGCGATCACCGCCGGATCGTCGCCCGGCACGTCGGAGATGGTGAGGGTAACCACCGTCGCGGGATGGCAGGCCGCCGCCAGGCGGCCGCCCTTGATGGCCGAGAGGTGCTTGCGCACACAGTTCATTTCGGTGATGTTGGCGCCGCTCCTGAGCAGCGCGCGGTTGATCGCCTGCTTGTCCTGCAGCGTGAGACCCGGCGCCGGCAGGGCGAGCAGCGCCGAGCCGCCGCCCGAGATCAGGCACAGCACCAGATCGTCCGCGCTCAGTCCCTGCACCATCTTCAGGATGCGCTCGGCCGCCTCGCGCCCGGCAAGATCGGGCACCGGGTGCGCCGCCTCCACCACCTCGATGCGCCTGCACGGCACGTGGTGGCCGTAGCGCGTGACCACCAGGCCGGTCAATTCGCCTTCCCAGTGATCCTCGACCGCCTTGGCCATCGTCGCCGCGGCCTTGCCTGCGCCGACCACGATGGTGCGGCCCTCGGGACGCCGGGGAAGGTAGGGCGGAACGCACTTGTCCGGCATCGCGCGCGCGACGGCGGCGTCGAACATGGTGCGCAGGAGTTGTTCGGGTTGCATCGGATGATCTTGTTTAGCCACCAAGAAGAAACGACTCTTTCAACACAGAGGACACGGAGGATAAAAGGGGAGAAACAGAGGATCCGCCTGAACATGCGACTTTTGTCCGTGCCCTCTGTGCCCTCTGTGGCGAGGGCCTTTTACGGTTCTCCGTGCTGTCGCGGTGAATCACGTCAGCCACGCCTTCGCCCACCCCAGGCCATCTTCGGTCCTGCCTGCCGGCCGATACTCGCAGCCGATCCAGCCGGTGTAGCCGATCCTGTCGATGTGCCGGAACAGGAAGTCGTAGTTGATCTCGCCGGTGCCTGGCTCATGGCGGCCGGGCGTGTCGGCGAGCTGCATGTGCGCGATCCTGTCGAGGTTGTTCTCGATGGTCGGCGCCAGGTCGCCCTCCATGATCTGCATGTGGTAGATGTCGTACTGGAATTTCAGGTTCGTCATGCCGGCGTAGTGCATGATGTCGAATGCCTGCGCCGAGGTGTTCAGGTAGAAGCCCGGGATGTCGCGCGTATTGATCGCTTCGACGAGCAGCGTGATGCCGTGCTTGCCGAGTTCCTTCGCCGCGAACCGGAGGTTCTCGATGTAGGTGGCTCGCATCGTCTCCTCGTTCACGCCGACTGGTTTCAGTCCGGCCATGCAGTGCAGGAGCTTGCAGTTCAGCGTGCGGGCGTAGTCGAGGGCCTTGCCCACCGCATCCTGGAATTCGCCCTTGCGTGACGGGATGCAAGCCAGCCCGCGGTCGCCGGCGGCGAAGTCGCCGGGGGGCATGTTGAACAGCACCATCTCCAGCTTGTACTTGCCGATGAGCTCGGCCAGCTGGTTCCTGTCGCAGGCGTAGGGGAAGAGGAACTCCACCCCCTTGAAGCCGGCTTTCGCGGCCGCGCCGAAGCGCTCCAGGAAATCGACCTCGTTGAACATCATGCTCAGGTTGGCGTTGAGCTTGGGCATGTGCGGTCTCCTCTCGAAGCGCGATTGTACGGCGGGCCGCGCGTCACCGCGGGCCGCTGGTCGTCCCGAGCGTTGTCGGTCCGGGAACAGGCGCTCGTGCCATGCGAGCGCGGTACCCCGATTGCGATGGTGGAGTGCAAGTGGGGGAGTGCGGAGATTTCTCCAGGGCTGCGCTACCTGCGGCAACGTTTCGCCGGGGTGCCGGCGTGGCAGATCAGCGCGGTCGGGACCAAGGCCTACGAGACGCCGGGCGGCATCCGGGTTGCACCCGCGTGCCGCCTGCTCTGTCGCTTGATCTGACGACGCAGCGGAGCCGCCCGGGACTCCCATATGACGCCGCCCCATTTCCCGCTTCACCGGCCAAGCGCGGGCTGCTGTGGGAAGCCTCCGAGTCCGACGGCCTCCGAAGAACTGGATGCCGGCCTGCCCCCCCCCCCGGGCGAAGATCTATACCTGCATGCGTAAACCATTCGTAAGTACCTGCATGCGACCCTTCCGCCCGCGCTGCCCGTTTGCGGCGGATGCGACTCGAGCTCACCAACATTCAGGAGACCACGATGCAAAAGAAAGTGCTTTGTCTGGGCCTTGCCACGCTGGTCTCGGGCGGCGTCTGCGCCGGCGAGAGAATACAGATCAACGGCAATTACGGCGCGATCGACAAGAGCCAGATCCTGGAACTCGGGGCGAACCATGTGCTCATTCTCAACTCCAGCGAAGGCACGGGTTACATGCTCAGCGGGCCGAATGCGGACAATCCGATGCAGCATTCGGCAGGGCCGTGCAGCGGGATGGTGGAACTGAAGGACGGCAAGGCCGTTATCGGACAGGGCTATTGTGTGCGCACCAATCCCCAGGGCGGAAAGTGGCTGGTGAAGTGGGGAGTGCCGCCTGGGACGGATGGCAGTTCCGGCACCTGGACCATCTCTGGAATCGAAGGCAACACCGTAGGCTGGAAGGGGGAGGGTACCTGGGGACCGGTGATCGTGACCGGCAAGGACCGCTACCTCAATCCCTTCAAGGGGTGGCTGGAAAAGCCGTAGCCGGAGCGTCTCCGTGTTGCGAGGGCGGCTCATGGCCGCCCTCGGCGATTTCGCCAGGACAGGAGGTGGCACGAGGGGCCGCTATAATTCTTCGGCCTCCTCTTCGAGCCGCCCCATGTCCCGCTTCACCGGCACCGACACCTACGTCGCCACCGACGACCTGATGATGGCGGTGAACGCCGCCATCACCCTCGAACGCCCGCTGCTGATCAAGGGCGAGCCCGGCACCGGCAAGACCATGCTCGCGCTGGAAGTGGCGAAGGCGCTGCAGCGCCCGCTCATCCAGTGGCACGTCAAGTCCACCAGCAAGGCGCAGCAGGGCCTGTACGAGTACGACGCCGTGTCGCGCCTGCGCGATTCCCAACTCGGTCAGGACCGCGTGCACGACATCGCCAACTACATCAAGCGCGGGCCGTTGTGGGAGGCGTTCGAGGCGGATGCTCCGGCGGTGGTGCTGATCGACGAGATCGACAAGGCCGACATCGAGTTCCCCAACGACCTGCTGCGCGAACTCGACCGCATGGAGTTCTACGTCTACGAGACGCAGCGGCTGGTGGCTGCCCGGCACCGCCCGGCCATCATCATCACCAGCAACAACGAGAAGGAGCTGCCCGACGCCTTCCTGCGCCGCTGCTTCTTCCACTACATCCGCTTTCCGGACAAGGAGACGATGGAGCGCATCGTCGATGTCCACTACCCGGGCATCAAGAAGAGCCTGCTGCGCGAGGCGCTGGAGGCCTTCTTCGAGATCCGCGACGTGCCCGGCCTGAAGAAGAAGCCGTCCACCTCCGAGCTGCTCGACTGGCTCAAGCTGCTGATGGCCGAGGACATCCCGGCGGAGGTGCTGCACTCGAAGGACTCGCACAAGATCGTCCCGCCCCTGCACGGCGCGCTGCTCAAGAACGAGCAGGACGTGCACCTGTTCGAGCGGCTGGTGTTCATGTCGCGGCGCAAGGGATGAACGGAATCTGCCACAGAGGACACAGAGAACACGGAGGCGTAGTCGACAGATCGATGATCGGCGGGCCTCCTGATCCTCTCTCCGTGACCTCTGTGCCCTCTGTGGCGACGGCGTTTCGCGCATGCTGACCGACTTCTTCTTCCAGCTCCGCCAGGGCGGCGTCCCGGTCTCGCTCAAGGAGTTCCTGACCTTGCACGAGGCCCTGCAGAAGAAGGTCGCCTGGGGCAGCCTGGACGACTTCTACCTGCTCTCGCGCGTGTGCCTGGTCAAGGACGAGAGCCACTACGACCGCTTCGACCGCGTGTTCGGCGAGTATTTCCGCGGCATCGCGGCGCTGCCCGGCGACCTGCTCGCCGTCATTCCCGAGGAGTGGCTCCGGGCGAACGCCATGCTCACGCTGTCGGAGGAGGACAAGAAACTGATCGAGTCGCTCGGCGGCTGGGACAAGCTGATGGAGACGCTGCGCCAGCGCCTGGCCGAACAGAAGGAGCGCCACGAGGGCGGCTCGAAGTGGATCGGCACGCGCGGCACCTCACCCTTCGGCGCCTACGGCTACAACCCGGAGGGGGTGCGCATCGGGCAGGAGGGCTCGCGCAACCGCCGCGCGGTGAAGGTCTGGGACAGGCGCGAGTTCCGCAATCTGGACGACTCGGTGGAGCTGGGCACGCGCAACATCAAGGTGGCGTTGCGCCGGCTGCGCCGCTTCGCGCGCGAGGGTGCGCCGGATGAACTCGATCTGGACGACACCATCCGTTCGACCGCCCGCAATGCCGGCTGGCTGGATCTGAAGATGGTGCCGGAGCGGCACAACGCGGTGAAGGTGCTGCTGTTCCTCGACGTCGGCGGCTCGATGGACGACCACATCCGCATCTGCGAGGAACTGTTCTCCGCGGCGCGCGGCGAGTTCAAGCACCTGGAGTACTTCTACTTCCACAACTGCCTGTACGAGACGGTGTGGAAGGACAACCGGCGCCGCCGCAGCGAGCGCATCCCGACCTTCGACGTCCTGCACAAGTACGGACACGACTACAAGCTCGTGTTCGTGGGCGATGCCACCATGAGCCCCTACGAGATCGCGCATCCCGGCGGTTCGGTCGAGCACCACAACGAGGAGGCGGGGGTGGTGTGGATGCAGCGCATGCTCGACGTGTACGCGCACGCCGTGTGGCTCAATCCCCAGCCCGAGGAGCGATGGCCCTACTACGAGTCGATCGGGATGATGCGCCGGCTCATGGCCGATCGCATGTATCCGCTCACGCTCGGCGGCCTCGAGGAGGCGATGCGCGAGCTGGTGCGCTGAGCGCTCGGGCGGCCGCAACCCGGGCGATGATGTCCGGCAGTGTCTGCGGCGGCGCCGGAATCGGTCGCGGATCGTGCATGGCGGCTAGGACGGCTGGCCGGCGTGACGGTCGGGCATCACCGGCGGTGCCACCTTGAGGACTTCCTCCGCGCTGGTCAGTCCGAGCGCGACCTTCAGCGCGCCGCTGGTGCGCAGCGGCTTCATGCCCTCGCGCAGGGCCTGCTGGCGCAGGGCGCTCAGATCGGTCTCGGCCAGGATCAGCCGGCGCAGGGCCGGCGTCATGGTCATCAGCTCGTAGATGCCGAGCCTGCCCATGTAGCCGGTCATGCGGCACTCGAGGCAACCCTGTCCGCGCTGCACCTGAGCGGGCATGGGGATGCGCCAGGGGCTGGTCAGCGACTGCCACATCGCCTCGTCGGCCGGGATCTGTTCCCTGCAGTGCGGACAAAGTGTGCGCACGAGCCGCTGTGCGAGCACGCCCAGAAGGGTCGAATGCAGCAGATACGGCTCGACGCCGATGTCGAGCAGGCGGGTGATGGCCGAAGGCGCATCGTTGGTGTGCAGCGTGGAGAGCACCAGGTGGCCGGTGAGCGCGGCCTGGATCGCCATCTGGGCGGTCTCGCCGTCGCGGATCTCGCCGACCATGACGATGTCCGGATCCTGGCGCATGAGCGTGCGCACACCAGCGGCGAAGTCCAGACCGATGGCGCTCTGTACCTGCATCTGGTTGAACCGGGGCTCCACCATCTCGATCGGATCCTCGACCGTGCACACGTTCACGTCCGGCGTGGCGAGCTGCTTCAGGGTCGAGTACAGCGTGGTGGTCTTGCCCGATCCGGTGGGTCCGGTGACGAGGATGATCCCGTGCGGGCGCGAGGTGAGCGATTTCCAGCGCGTCTCGTCCTCGTCCGAGAAGCCCAGTTCCTTGAAGTCCTTCACCAGCACGTCGGGATTGAACACGCGCATCACCAGCTTCTCGCCGAAGGCGGTGGGCATGGTCGACAGGCGCAGCTCCACCTCGTCGCCGTCGGGCGTGCGCGTCTTGACGCGCCCGTCCTGCGGCCGTCGCTTCTCGACCACGTCCATGCGGCCGAGGATCTTGATCCGGCTGGTCATGGCCGCTATCACCGGCGTGGGGATCTGATAGACCTGATGCAGCACCCCGTCGATGCGGAAGCGCACGTTGCCCGCCTCGCGCCGCGGTTCGACGTGGATGTCGCTGGCGCGCTGCTGGAAGGCGTACTGCAGCAGCCAGTCGACGATGTGCACGATGTGCTGATCGTTCGCGTCGAGCTTGCCGTTGCGGCCCAGTTCGACCAGCTGTTCGAAGTTGGCGATCTCGCTCAGGTTCGGGCCGCTTTGCGCCGAGGCGTTGCGCACCGAGCGCGCCAGATTGTAGAACTCGGCCTGATAGCTCGCGATGTCCTGCGGATTGGCGAGCACGCGCCGGATCTGCAGGCGCAGGATCTGCGCGATTTCGCCCTCCCACGCGCGCACGTACGGTTCGCAGGTGGCGATCACCGCCTCGCGCGCCGTCACCTGCACCGGCAGGATGCGGAAGCGCGTCGCGTATGCACTCGACATGACCCGGGTGACCGCAGCGAAGTCGATCTTGAACGGATCGATGTGCATGTAGGGCAGGCCGACCTTCGCGGCGAGCCATTCCGTGAGCGCTTCGAGCGTCAGCAGCTTGCGGCCGTGGCGCGGATCCCGCAGTTTCTGTTCCGCCACGAAGCTCAGCGGGTGGACGTCGCCGCGACGCAGGTGCTGGGCGGCGAGAAGGGACTGGGCCGTGGTGGCATCGACCAGAGCGTCGCGGACCAGATCGTCGAGCACCTGCCTGAGATCCAGGCGGCGATCGTCCTGCGACGGCGGGGCGGCGGCGACGCGGACGGGAGTGGAGACGGCTGCGGACATGGGAGAGAGTGGTGTGGGTGCGGACGCTGAAGCGAGTTCCATTCCAGATGGCAGCGCTCGCATGCACGAGGATGGTGCGCGAAGGTCGGTGCGTGCGCGATGTCGGTGCGGGCGGCAGGCCCGGGCGACCCGCGATCACCGTCTAAGTGCATGAAGGAAAAGACTTGCCATCGAGTGGTGCAGGGATTGCTAGAAGCCCCCCTCGAATCGGCTTCCTGCAACGACAACGGAGGAGACCATGAGCAGCAGCCCTGGCGGGGACGTCCTGTTCGTACTGCTCGGCGCGATCATGGTGCTGGCCATGCACGCCGGCTTCGCCTTTCTGGAACTGGGTACCGTGCGATCGAAGAACCAGGTCAATGCACTGGTGAAGATCCTGGCCGACTTCGCCGTGTCCACGATCGCCTACTTCTTCATCGGATTCGGAGTCGCCTACGGCATCAGCTTCCTCGCCAGCGCGCAGGCGCTGTCGGCGAAGAACGGCTACGAACTCACCCGCTTCTTCTTCCTGCTGACGTTCGCTGCGGCCATCCCGGCCATCGTCTCCGGCGGCATCGCCGAGCGTGCGCGCTTCCACCCGCAGCTCGCCGCCACTTTCCTCCTGGTCGGATTCGTCTATCCGTTCTTCGAGGGCATCGCCTGGAACGGACACTTCGGCGTGCAGGCGTGGCTCCAGGCGCGGTTCGGCCAGCCCTTCCACGACTTCGCTGGCTCCATCGTGGTGCACGCGATGGGCGGCTGGATCGGCCTGGTCGCCGTGCTGCTGCTGGGCGCACGGCGTGGACGCTACGCCCGGGACGGCGGCATCGCGGCACACCCGCCCTCGAGCATTCCCTTCCTTGCGCTCGGCGCCTGGGTGCTCACCATCGGCTGGTTCGGGTTCAACGTGATGTCGGCGCAGGCGCTGGACCGCATCAGCGGCCTGGTCGTGGTGAATTCGCTGATGGCGATGGCGGGCGGAACGCTGGCGGCGCTGTTCGTCGGGCGCAGCGATCCCGGATTCGTGCACAACGGCCCGCTGGCGGGACTTGTGGCCGTGTGCGCAGGCTCGGACCTGATGCATCCGCTGGGCGCGCTGGTGACCGGCGGCGTGGCGGGCGTGACGTTCGTGCTCCTCTTCACGTTCACGCAGAACCGGCTCAAGATCGACGACGTGCTGGGCGTGTGGCCGCTCCACGGCGTGTGCGGCGTATGGGGCGGTATCGCGGCGGGCATCTTCGGCGCCACGGCGCTCGGCGGACTGGGCGGGGTGAGCATGGCTGCGCAGCTGGCCGGGACCGGGCTGGGTGTGATCGTCGCGGTGGTGGGAGGGCTGGTCGTCTACGGTACGCTCAAGCTGCTGGTGGGCATCCGTCTCGAACCGGAGCAGGAGTTCCGGGGGGCCGATCTGTCCGTCCACCGGATCAGCGCCAGCCCGGAGCGCGAACCGCGCTGGTGAGCGGGCGCCGCGGGCGGGTGTCGCGGCTGCACTCGTCCTCTCCTCAGCCGGAAGCGCTGCGCGGCGCACAGCTGCCCACCGGCAGACGTGCCGCCTGCGAGCGGTGCTCGGGTACACTCGGCGTGTGTCAGGTCTTTTCCAACGGCATGTGATGAACGAGCGGCATGGGATGAACGAGAAGGCTGCCCGGGCTTTCCTGCTGGTGCGCGCGGTCGAGGCCACCGACACCGAGCGGCGCGTCTGGTCCGATGACGATCGCGCATGGGCCACGCGCGCTGCGGCGGAAGTGGAGGGAGGCGATGCGTCCCCAGCGTCCTTTCTGGCGCGCCGCGCCGGCCTGGCGATGGAACGGCTGGGTGCGCGCCATCCGTCCATGGCGCGGGCGCTGCGCATGGTTGCGTGGCGGCCGTGGATCGGATGGGCAGCCGTGCTCGTCGCGCTCGTCGCGGGGGTGGCGGCAGACCAGATCGGCGCAGGCAGGCGCGTGAACATCCTCGCGCTGCCGCTGCTGGGCCTGCTCGCCTGGAACCTGCTGGCGTATGCGATGGTCCTCGCGCGCGCGGTGGCGGCCCTGACCGGCAGGTTCAATCTGTCCGGACCGCTGCGCGCGCTGCTCGCGCGCCTGGGGCACGCGATCCCTCCTTCCCTGCGCGATCGGGAGCCGATCGTCGCCCGCGCGCTGACCACCTTCGCCCATGACTGGGTGCAGGCATCGCTGCCGCTTGCGGCCGCGCGCGTGAGCCGGATCCTGCACTGGGCGGCCTTCGTGTTCGCCCTCGGTGTGCTGGCGGGCATGTACGCGCGCGGCATAGTGCTCGAGTACCGTGCCGGATGGGAGAGCACCTTCCTCGAGCCGCCGGCCGTCGAGGCGATCCTGCAGACGGTGCTCGGCCCGGCAGCGCAGCTCACCGGCATTGCGTTACCCGACGCCGCGCGGCTGGAGGCGATGCGTCTGCCCCAGGGCGAGGGCGAGCGCGCCGCGCCCTGGCTGCATCTGTATGCCGTCACCATCGGCCTGTTCGTCCTGCTGCCGCGCGCGCTGCTCGCCATCGTGACCGGGCTGCTGGCCCGGCGCCGCGCCGGCCGCATGGTCGATGTCGATGCCGACCTGTACGCGCAGCGCCTCGTGCGCCAGCTGCGCGGCGAGTCCTCGCAGTTGCGCGTGGTGCCCTACGCGCTGCAGCTTTCTGCCGAAGCGCGCGCGAATCTTCTCGCGCTGGTGGCACGCATCCATGGCGCGAAGGCGAGCGTGGAGGTGATCGAGCCGGTTGCCTGGGGCGGCGAGGACAGCCTCGATGTCGCCGTCGGTGGCCGCGGCGTGAATGCCATGTGGGCTCTGTTCCCGGCAGCGGCCACGCCGGAACGCGAGAACCACGGCGCGTTCCTGGGCAGGCTGCGCGCGGGCCTGGGCCGCTTCGCCGTACTGCTCGCCGTCGTCGACGAGTCGGCATTCCGCAGGCGCTTCGCCGATATGCCGGGGCGTCTGGAGGAGCGCCGTGCGGGTTGGCAGGCACTGCTGGACGAATGCCATGTGCCGGCGGTGTTCGTCGATCTGGAGCAACCCGATCTCGTCTCCGCCGAGGCCGCCGTGAACGCAGCGGTCGAGCGCAGTGCTCGGAGCGGGCGATGAGCGGCGAGGAGCAGCGGATCGAACTCTCGCTCGTCTCGCACACCAACGTCGGCAAGACCACGCTCGCGCGCAGCCTGCTCGGACGCGAAGTCGGCGAAGTGCACGATGCGGCGCACGTCACCGTGCAGGCCGAGCCCTTCATCATGGTGGAGACGGTCGAGGGCGATCTGCTGCGCCTGTGGGATACGCCCGGCTTTGGCGACAGTGCACGCCTGGCAGCCCGCCTGGCGCAGTCGGGAAACCCGATCGGCTGGTTCCTCACCCAGGTCTGGGACCGGTGGCGCGATCGCGCCTTCTGGTCCAGTCAGCAGGCGGTGAGGAACGTGCGTGAGGCGGCCGACGTCGTGCTCTACCTGGTGAGTGCGGCGGAGGATCCGCAGCAGGCGGGCTACGTCGAACCGGAGATGCGCATCCTGGAGTGGATCGGCAAGCCGGCGATCCTGCTGCTCAACCAGGCCGGTCCGCCGCGCCCGGCAGCCGAGGAGGAGGCGGAAGTGGAGCGCTGGCGCGCGCACGTGCGCGCCCATGCGTTCGTGCGCGACGTACTCACGCTGGATGCGTTTGCGCGCTTCTGGGTCCAGGAGTTCAGCCTGATCGATGCGCTCGCCGAGGCGGTGCCGGAGGAGAAGCGAGCCGCGTTCGCGCGCCTGGCGCAGGCCTGGCACGCGCGCCGGCTGGCGCAGTTCGACGACTCCATGCGCACGCTCGCGCAACTGATCGCCCGGGTGGCCTGCGACCGCGAGCTGCTGCCCGAGCAGGGCATCGGCGAGCGCCTGCGCGACGTCGGTGCGCTGTTCGGCGCGGGCAGCCGGAGCGACGGTGCGAAGGCGCGCGCCTCCGAGCAGCTGGCGCAGCGTTACCGCAGCGCGGTGCGCAGTGCAGCCGACCGCCTGATTTCCATTCACGGACTTCAGGGCAGGGCCGCCGAAGTGGTGCTCGCGCGGGTGGCGGAGAACGTATCGGCGGACGCGCCGGTGCACGAAGGCAGGGCGGCCGTGGTCGGCGGGCTGGTCTCCGGCGCCCTGTCGGGGCTGGCGGCGGATCTGGCCAGCGGCGGCATGACCCTCGGTGCGGGCCTGCTCACCGGCGGCCTGCTCGGCGCACTGGGAGCCGCCGGCCTCGCCCACGGGTTCAACCTGGTGCGCGGTGCGGACCAGGCGGCCGTCGCGTGGTCCGGGGAGTTCGTGCTGGAGCTGGTATCGACCCAGCTGCTCACCTACCTGGCGGTCGCGCACTTCGGCCGCGGACGCGGCGAGTGGCACGAATCCGAGCATCCTCCGTTCTGGCGGGAGGCCGTCCGGGAGGAACTGGATGCGCGCCGCCAGTCACTGCGTGAAATTGTCGGGACGAGCCGTGACGCTAACGAGGAGGCGCACCTGACCGCGCAACTGCATCCGCTCCTGCGGGCCGCGGTGCGCAGTCTGACCCGGCGGCTGTATCCCAAGGCCGCACCGATTCCCGAGTGAGCTCGGGCGAGGCCATGCCGACCCTCCTGGCGGGCACGCCAGCCCAGATCTCGCCCCGGCCAATGTGCGTGCCCTTTAGCACGACCGCGCCGGCGGCGACCATGCCGTGGTCGGCGATGCGCACACCCGGAAGAACGACCGCCAGCGTTCCCACGGTAACGTGTCTGCCCATCACGATCTTATTCAGCGTCACGCAGTCGCCCTCGATGGCATGCGCGGTGATAACGCTGTTCTCCCCCATGAAGGAATAGTCGCCGATTTCGATCAGAGGCGGTTCCACCAGCTTGCCGGCAATCATCACGCCGTTGCCG
Source organism: Burkholderiales bacterium (assembly GCA_020854105.1). Lineage (GTDB taxonomy): Bacteria > Pseudomonadota > Gammaproteobacteria > Burkholderiales > SHXO01 > SHXO01. The sequence goes on from JADZGB010000027.1 coordinate 157,934, forward strand.
AGCCGTGCCCCGAGGAGGCGATACACGCACCGCCGCATGCTCACCGGCAGCACATAGCCCAGCACGCCCTGTGTCCAGTCGTTGCTGAGCTGATAATACTTCCAGAACGTCATGAAGGTTCCGCCGTCGACCGCGAAGGTGCCCTCGCGATAGGGCTGGAACAGACGCAGGACCCTGGCATACAGCGCAGTGAAGAAGAAGACCGCGCCGATGAACAGCAGGACCGTCACGGTGGGGGCATAGCGGCCGATGAGGGCGTCCAGGACCGGGGCGGCCAGCATGGCGGTCCCTGCCGCCAGCGCGATCACCGCCAGAACGGAAATCAACGTGAGGAGAATGTCCTTGATCCGGAACTGCATATGCGCTTCGATGGATCCGTCTGTGTAAAGATCGTTCCCCATATAACGGTAGCTGAAGGAGAGAGTTCAGATGCGGTTGAAGGGAAAAGTGAGCATCGTGACTGGTGGAAACGGGGGCCTGGGACAGCGCATCTGCCACGCATTGGCCGAAGCCGGGAGCGACGTGGCGGTGGTCTATGCGCGCAGTGCGCGGGCCGCCGGGGAAGTGGCCGTGCAACTGCGAGAGCGCGGCGTGCGAGCGCAGTCGCTGCGTTGCGACGTCAGCGATCCGGACGCGATCACCACCATGGTAGCGCAGGTGGAGGAGGCCTTCGGCCGGATCGACGTGCTGGTCAACGATGCGGCGTACAACAAATGGATTCCGTTCCCCGATCTGGACGCCCTGAGCCTGGAGGAGTGGCAGAAGATTCTCTCGATCAACCTCACCGGGCCCATGCTGTGCATCAAGGCGGCTGCCGAAGCCATGAAACGGGGGGGTGGCGGGCGCATCGTCAACATCGCCTCGGTGGCGGGACTGGCGCCATCGGGATCGTCGATTCCCTATGCGGTGTCGAAGGCGGGTCTGATTCATCTCACCCGCTGCATGGCGGTGGCATTGGCACCGTCGATCCTGGTCAACTGCATCGCGCCGGGCTATCTGGAGGACACGCGTGCGACGCAGACGCTGGATCCGGCATACCGCCAGCGCTCACGCGACAGCGCGCTGCTCAAGTGCGCGGCGGACAAGGACGACATCGCCAGGCAGGTCGTGGCGCTGTGCACGGCTGACACGATCACCGGGCAGACCCTGGTCGTCGACGCCGGACGCGTGTTCCACTGAGCGCCGGTCAGTCGCCGCCGCGCACGCTCCCGCGCGTCATGGGTTCGATGGTTCCCATGTGCAGACTGAAGCGGCCGCTGCGCCGGTCGTTGAAGTAATGCGTGAGCGTGTTGCGTACGGTGACGAAGGCCAGTTCGTTCCAGGGCACCTCCGTCTCGTCCACCAGGCGCGTCTCCAGGGTCTCCGACCCGGGTCCGAAATCGCCATCGAGCAGACGCGCGCGAAACAGCATGTAGACCTGGTTGATGTGCGGAAGGTTGAACAACGCGAACAGATCGTCGATCTCCACCCGCGCGTTAGCCTCCTCCAGCGTTTCGCGCCGGGCGCCGGCGGCGGTGGTCTCGCCGTTCTCGAGAAACCCGGCAGGCACCGTCCACAGGCCGTAGCGCGGCTCGATCGCGCGCCTGCACAGCAGGATCCGACCCTGCCATTCCGCGACGCAGCCGACGATCATCTTCGGATTCTCGTAATGGATCGTGCCGCACGCGTCGCACACGTGGCGGGGAAGCGAGTCGCCGGGCGGCACGCGGCGCGCGAGCGGAGCGGCGCAATTGCTGCAGAAGTTCATGAACGCCGGAGGGTTCGTTCAGCTGGCGAAGGCATTACACTGCGCTCATCCTGGCACAGAAGACGGGGGACCGCATGCACTCCAGACGCGCATTCATCGCTGCCGCCGGGGCTCTGCTGGCGGCGCAGCCGGTGGGCAGCGTATTCGCACGGAAGCCCGACACCGGGGCGATCGACGGAATCTGGGAAGGACCCTGGTACCGCGGGATGAGCAGCGGCAAGGCCCGCTTCGAGATCCGGGACGGTGCCGGGACGATGGAACTGACCAATGCCGAGACCTTCGGCGACGGTCCCCATCCGCTTCAGAAGACTGTCTTCGATGGAAAGACGTTCAGCTTCGAGGCCCCGGGCGGGGGCGGGCCGATGCGGGCACGGCTCGAGTTGAACGCGCGCGGCGATCAGATGAAGGGCATGGGCAAGCACGAGGGCTTCGGGGTGCGCTTCGAACTCGCACGCACGCACAGGTAGGGACGAAAACGGACAGGCAGGAACGGAAACAGCCGGGTCAGGGCGGAAACAGCCAGGTCGAGGCGGAGACGGACAGGTCGGACGGAAGCAATCAGGGCGGCAGGGGGCCACCCCGGGCGTTGGCTGGTCGCTACCGTATCAGTTCGCCGGCAGCGCCTTGATGTAGTCCGCGAGCGCCTGGATCTCGTACTCCTTGAGCTGCTTCTTGAACCCGGGCATCGGCGACTTGCCATTGGCGATCTGCTTCGCGACCTGCTCGTGCGACTTGTCGGTGCCGCCGAGCTTGGGGCCGTCCGCCTGGCGCATGCCGTATCCCTGGTGACACCAGCTGCACTTCTGCGAGAACAGCTTCTTGATGTCGAGGTTGTGCTCGGCATACTTCTCGTTGACCATCTGCACGGCGGGCGCGATGGCGGTGTCGATGTCCTGGGCAAGTGCGGCGGTCCCTGTCCCCGCTGCGATCGATACGATCGCGGCGAGCAGCACGCTCTTCGATGTCATTCTCATCTCTCCTGACTTCACTCCGTCCTGTGGCGTGGGCAGCCTGCCCGGCGGGGATCCCCGCCGGGCAGGCGCGGAGCGACCCACGTAGACCTGAAACGCGGAGCACGCTTGGCAGTTTACACCCCGACCGGGAAAACCGGCCGGACGGACTCAGTTGGCGGGAAGCGCCTTGATGTAGTCGGTGAGCGCCTGGATCTCCGCCTCCGACAACAGCTTCTTGTATGCCGGCATGGCGCCGGACTTGCCGTTCGAGATGCGCTCGTACACGCCCTTCGCCGAGAGCATCGTGCCGGCCAGCTTCGGCCCCTTGCCCAACTCCATGCCGAAACCGGCGTGACACCAGGTGCAGTTCTTCGCGAACAGCTTCTTGGGGTCGAGGTCCGCCGCCACGGGCGCGTTCTGCGATTCCGCGGGCGCGGGTTGCGGTTCGGTGTTTGCCTTGCTCCCGGGCGATGCGAGAAGGATCGTGCCGGCGGCGAGGAATAGCGTCGAGATGGCTTTCATAGCGAAATCTCGTTCGAGCGGACAAACGAACAGGGCGGAGGATTCCCTCCGCCCCGCATGGGACTGACGGCAACCGCGAAGGCTGCCGCCTGCTTACTTCACCGAGAAGACCAGCAGCTGGCCGTTGTCGGTGGGCATGCTGGCAAACGGTTCACCGAACAGCGGCGCGTAGTTGCCGGCAACGTGACTGCCCCAGCCCGTCACGACGGCGACGTACTGCTTGCCCTTGGCGGTGTAGGAGATCACGCCGCCGTGGTGGCCCACGCCGTTGTTGTGCTGCCACAGCTTGTTGCCGTTGTCTGCGTCCAGCGCGTAGAAGGTTCCGTCGGCACCCGGCACGAACACCAGACCGCCCTTGGTCGAGAGCAGCGAGGCGAGCGGCGGGTACTTCATCTCGACTTCCCACTTCTTCTTGCTGGTGATCGGATCGAAGGCCTGCACCGTGCCGAAGGCCTGGCGACCCTGCGGATGCTTCACCGTCCACGAGGCGCCGAAGTAGGCCTGGCCGGAGAAGTCGTCCGGACGATCCACTTTCTGCACTTCGATGTCGAAGCACCACTCCTGACTGACCTTGTAGAACAGCCCGGTGTTCGGATTGTAGCTGCCGGTGTTCCACGAGATCGCGCCGTCGATGGCCGGGCACACGTCGGCGTGCTTGCCGAGCGGAAGTTCGCGGCGACCGATCAGCTCACCCGTCTTGGCATTGACACCCTGGATGTAGTTGAAGGTCTTGCCGATCATGTACGCGTTCTCGACCTTGAGCTTCTGCTCGCCCTGGGTCATGCCCGGGTCGGCGTTGTACACGAATATGATGCCGCCCTTGTTCGGGTGGATCATGTAGC
>JADZGB010000028.1 GCA_020854105.1 Burkholderiales bacterium
CCGGCGGATTCGCAGACGAGGCGGTGTGCTGTGGTTGTAATGATTCACCTGTACTGTGATTCATAAGAAGAACGGCGCTTTCGGCTGAACCGTGTTGGCGGATCGGGCGAAACTGATCCGGCGGTTTCGGCGAGACAAGGCTGCGGGGTTGCCTCAGTCTTGATTCGACATTCGGTGAAGCCTTGTCTGCGGTAACGCCGCGGTCTGGATCCGCGGTGCGCGAGCCGAGGCTCCTCGCCACCGATGCGTCGTCGGTGAGCAGTGCGAGCAGACAGTCCAGCCGAATGCGCGCCACCAGGCTCGGCGGAATGCCTCGCAAGCACTCCTCCCAGAGCCCGGTGCGGACGAGATCGCGGCGCGCGGTTTCCTGTTCGCGCCGCGAGAGGCCGATCTCTTCGAACCAGCGCGCTGCCGAGCTGGAGATCCGGTGTTCCAGTCGGTGCCTGGCCTGCAGCCGCGTCAGGTGCAACGCGCGGGACAGCATCAGGCCGGCATGCACGCCACCGGCGACATCGGCGAGCGTGCGGTGGAAAGCCACCGAAGGTCCGAGCAGCTCGGCGAGTACGACACGGTCTCTCCAGTCCGCCGCGTGCGGGTGGCAGGCGATCCGGTCGGCGAGGCGCATGCCCAGCTCGTCCACGTTCAACCGGAAGTGGAGCCGGGCGGGAATCCCCATGCGCTCGTCTTCGAGCAGCGCCAGGCCGCGCAACACCTCGCGCGCGCTGGCCTGCTCCTTCGCCGACAGGCCGGTCTCCATCTCCCATTGCTCGGACGTCTTGTGAAACCATCCGGCGGTCTGGGCGATGTCCCGGCCATGGCGCGTCCAATAGACGGACTGCGACAGCAAGAGCGCTGCCTTGACGCTGGACGTGAGATCCACGAGGCGGCGATGAAATGCGATGTGCCGCCCGAGCAGCGGCCAGATGACCGACAGCGGCGCCGCATCGAAAGCCGCCTGCCGCCCCCGCGGTTCCTCGTCTGCAACGCGCAGGTCCTCAGCCACGGCGGCTCCTGCCCGCCGTCATCGGTACGACGCCCCGGCATGAGCCTGCAGCGCACGCCAGACAGCGTCGGGACGCACGCGGAACCAGAGCTTGGCCGGCATACCCACGCGACGCTCTTCGAGCAGTCCCGAGCGGCGCAAGGCGCGCCGCGCGGTTTCCTGCTCCCAGCGCGACAGCCCGGTTTCCTGCGTCCACTGCTCCTGCGAGCGGATGAACCAGCCATCGGCACAGGGCTCGAGCGACTGGGTGGTCCAGATCGCCTGCGACAGCATCAGTGCCGATGTGACGCCACCGGTGATCGGCACCAGGCAACGATGAAAGCTGACCGGAGTGTCGAAGACATCGAGCAACACCTGCGGCGTGATGCCGAGGCCTTCCAGGCGCGCGTTCATGCGTCGGCCTCAAACTCGCGGATGACCGCCTCCAGCACGGCGATCGGGATGTGCTGAAACTCCTGGTGCAGGCGGTAGTAGCGAACTCGCGGCGTCGGGTCGGTGATGGCCCGCCAGGCCTGGTAGATGCGCTCGCGCGTCGAGTAGTCCGGCAGCCGGACACGGCCCGCGGGACGCCGCGCATCGAAGTCGCGGCGGCGCTTGAGCGTCAGCTTGCGGCGGACTTTGAAGAGCGCGCTCATCAGATGCGTGGATGCACCGTGGCGGATGAAGTACGTCTCCAGCGCCTTGGCCTCGTTGACGAGGGCCACCGCACGCAGTCCCGCCTTGAGGGCGGCGCCGTCGAAGGCGACGCCGATCGTCAAGCTGCGCATCGCGGCCAGGCGACTGAGATCGACCGCCGAGAGCTGTCGAAGATGGGCCAACAGCTCGTTCTCGATGCCGGCCGCCTGAAGTTCATCCTGTGCGGCATCGGCCAACCGCACGGTCACGTGGTTGAGCAGGACGAGCCGCACCTGGGCGTCTTGCAGCGGGAGCATCACGCCTCCTCCGAAGCGGACGCCGACCTGCTCGTCGCGCGCACCTCTCGCAACAGGCCGCGCGATCGCCTGGCGCAGACCAGCAGCTCCCAGAACGCCGTGGCCGATGAGTCATCGGAATCGACGAGCCAATGCAGGAATCCCGGGTCCAGCGACGCCGGTGGCGGCGTGCCCGGGTCGAGCTGGCCGAGAAGTCCAGCGAGCAACCACCAGGCGCGTTCACGCTCGGGCTGGGCTGCATCGTCGGCGGGCGGCCTTGACACGCGCAGGCCGGCGGCGCACTGCGGCTCCGGATGGACGACACCGCCAAGGCCGACCGCGTCGGCGAAGCTCCTTGCGCGCGTCAGCAGCTCGTCTGACTCCGCACCGGCGAGCTCGATAGTCTCGTCGCCCGCCGTAGGACGATCGGCGGACACCATGCTGGCGTCCGCAATGCCGATCGTGGGAGCCGACAGGTTGGCCTGCGCTCCGCGACCTGCCCCTGGTTTCAGAGCCTCGCGCAGCCCGTCAACGGGTTCGCCGAGGTGCCGCGCCAGGGCGACTTCACAGGCCTCGCAGGTGGCAGCGACACTGAACGCCCCCGTGTGGGGGTACTGCTCCGCGAATCGATGAAAGACGGGTTCGAAGACCTGTGCGTAGAGCTCGTCTTCCGTGAGCGACGTTCGCGCCTGCGCGTAACGCTTCAGCGCGTTCAGGCGCGGCTGGATCGTCTTGACGTCGAGGCCGGAGAGGTCGGCCACCGTCTGGCCGAGAGTTCGCAACC
>JADZGB010000029.1 GCA_020854105.1 Burkholderiales bacterium
GCGTTCTCCGCGTTCTGCTTCACCGTCGAGGTCAGCTCCTCCATGCTGGAAGCCGTCTCCTCCAGCGAGGAGGCCTGCTCCTCCGTGCGCTGCGACAGGTCCGCATTGCCCTGCGCGATCTCGCGCGAAGAGGTGTCGATCTGCTCGGCCGACTCGCGCACCTGGGCGATGAGCGTGCGCAGCTGGCCGATGGTCGCGTTCGCGTCGCTGCCCAGCTGGGCGAAGATGCCGGTGCTGCTCGATTCGATGCGGGCAGACAAGTCCCCCTGCGCCATGGCCTGAAGCAGGCGCGACAGTTCGCTCAGCGAGTCGTTGACGGCAACCAGGAGACGGTTGAGCCCCTCGCCCATGCTGCGCAGGAAGCCTTCCTTCCCGTCGATGGCGATGCGGCGCTCCAGATCGCCGCGCGCGGCGGCGCCGAGGACCTGCTCGAGTTCACGTTCGGCGGCGAGCTGTTCGGTCACGTCGAGCCACTGCCCGACGCTGCCGACGGCAGCGCCGCCCGCGTCCACGATGGCACTGGTCACCACATCGAAGGTTCGGCCACCGATCTCCATGCGCGAGCGCGCCGCGCCGTGCAGATTGCGCAGGCGCGCCAGTGCCGCCTGGGAATCCTCGTAGAACACTCCCACGCTCCGGCCCACGACATCCGCGGCGCGGAAGTCCGGCCGGCGCTTGCGCAGTTCCGGTTCGATGCGCGCGAGGGTATCGGCCAGCGCGCGGTTCACGTAGACGAGCGTGCCGTCCTGATCGGCGATGCGCACGTTCATCTCGATGCTGTCCAGGGCCTGGCGCACGCGCAGGTTCTCGCGCGCGGCGCGTTCGATCTCGGTCAGGTTCTCGCGCAGCCTTTTCTGCATTTCGGCCAGGGCCTTCATGCAGCGGCCCATCTCGTCCTCGTTGTGCGCGTCGATGCTGTTGTCGTAGCGTCCCTGCCCGATGGCGGAGAAGTGGCCGAGCATGGCGTGCAGGGGCCGGGCAATCATGCGCTGCGCCACGGTGCGCATCAGGATGCCCAGCACGACGATCGCGAGCAGGCTCGCGAGCGCCAGATACTTGACCATCTCGCGTCCGGCGGCCGAGAACTCCTCGGAATAGCTGCCGGCGCCGATCACCCAGTTCCACTCCGGGAAGTCGGTGAATGCCACGATCTTCTCGCGTGGCGCGGTCTCGTTCAGCGACGCGTTCAACCACGGATAAGTGATCACGCCGCGGCGCTTCTCGAGAATCTCGCGGATGAATTCCCGACCGTCGCTGTCCTTCGCGCCGGCGATGTTCCTGCCCTCCAGCGCGGGGTGGATCGTCACGTTTCCATATCCATTGCCCGGATCGGCATCCAGAGCGTAGATATAGCCGGTCTCGCCGATCCTGATTTCGCGGATGACCTTCTTCACCGCGGCCAGTTCCTCGGAGAAGTCGATGCCGACGAACAGCGCGCCCACCACCTTGTCGCGGCCATCGACCACCGGGTCATAGCGCGTCATGTAGGTCTTGCCGAAGAGTTCCGCGGGACCGGTGTAGCTCTGGTTGGCGAGCAGCTTGCCATGCGCGGAATGCCCCGCGGACAGGGACGAGCCGGTGACTCTGGCGCCGCCCGGATCGCGAACGTTGGTCGCGATCCGCACGAACTCGTCGCCGTCGCGGACGAACACGGTCGCTACCGCGGAGGCGTCCCGCCCGAGGCGATCGACGGCCTGCGACCGGTCGTTGAGGACGATGCCGCCGCTGCGCAGCAGCGGCACCATGCGCGTACCCGCCCTCAGGGATCTTCCGCTGTCCAGGGTGAAATCGCCGGCGTGCTCGTTGCGCAGCACGCCCGCCAGGCGAGCGACCGAATCGCGCATGGCCTGATCATTGGTGCGCAACAATTCCACCGCCTGACGTGCCTGGAGGGTCAGTTCGTCCAGGGCACGCGCATTCAGCACTCGTGTCGTGTGCACGGCCACGGCGACGGTGAATCCCCCGAACACGAGGAGGAATCCCAGCACGACGGACGCGGTGAGCTTGGTGGCAAGGGATTGACGGCGAAGGAAACGAGGCGCAGACGCGGGCATCGAGGGTATTTCCCAGGGTAGTTCGAGTTGTTCGAGTGAGGCCGCGGCACGCAACCGCAGCATGCGGAGCATTAACGGAGTGGTACTGGCCTGCCTTTACCCGGATCTGTCTTGACCGGTACCATCCCGGCGGGGCAGTGCCTGCAACGGGCGCCATTGCGTCGTGATCATCCGGCCGTCATCTGGTACGGTCTCGGCTGCCAACCCTCTCCTTCCCTCATGCGCATACGGTCCCGCTGGCTGCTCGTGGCCGCCGTCCTCACCCTCGCCGGTGCCGGCATCTACTACTCGACCCGCCCCCAGGCGATCCCGGTGACACTGGCCACCGTGGAGCGCGGCCCGGTCGAGCGCACCGTCGCCAACACCCGCGCGGCAACCGTCACCGCATGTCGGCGGGCCAGGCTGGCCCCGCAGTCCGGAGGCCAGATCGCCCGGCTGCTGGTGCGCGAGGGCGACCGCGTCCGAGAGGGTCAGGTGCTGCTCGAACTGTGGAGCGACGACCGGCGCGCACAGGTGCACCTCGCCCAGGACCAGTTGAACGCGGCGCGGGCACGCGCCGACCAGGCCTGCCTCGCCGCCGACCAGGCGCGCCGCGACGCCGATCGCGCTCGCCAGCTGCGCGAGGAGCGTTTCGTCAGCCAGGAGGCGGTCGAGCGCGCCAACTCCCAGGCAAGAACGCAGGCGGCGGCCTGCACCGCCGCTCGCGCCGACGCCCGGCAGGCGCAGGCGGCCGTCTCGGTCGCCCAGGCGGAGCTGTCGCGCCAGACGCTGCGGGCGCCCTTCGACGGCGTCGTGGCCGAGGTGACCGGCGAGCTGGGCGAGTTCACCACGCCCTCGCCTCCCGGCATCCCGACCCCTCCCGCGGTGGACCTCATCGACGACAGCTGCCTGTACGTGACTGCACCGATCGACGAGGTGGACGCCCCCGCCATCCGGCTCGGCATGCCGGCCCGCATCAGCGTGGACGCGTTCCCGGGCCGCAGCTTTCCCGCCCACGTGCGCCGCATTGCCCCATACGTGCTGGACGTGGAGAAGCAGGCACGCACGGTGGACGTCGAAGCGGAGTTCGACGACCCGCGCACCACCGGGGCGCTGCTGGTGGGTTACAGCGCCGACGTGGAGATCGTGCTGGACGCACGCGCGGGCGTGCCGCGCCTTCCGACCGCCGCGATCCAGGAGGGCAGCCGCGTCCTGCGCTACCGTCCCGAGGATGGACGGCTCGAGGATCGTCGCGTACAGACCGGGCTGTCCAACTGGCAGTTCACCGAGGTGACCGCCGGCCTGGATCCGGGTGACCGCGTGGTGCTTTCGCTCGAGCGAGCGGGCGTGGCGGCGGGCGCGCGCGTCACGCCCCAGCCGCCTGCCGGCAACGGCGCCGCAGCCACGCCGCGCTGATCGAACCGTGATCTCGCTGCTCGGCATCGAACGCGTGTTCCTGGTGGGCGATCAGCCGGTGCGCGCCTTGCGCGGCATCGACCTGGAGATCGGCGCTGGCGAGTACGTGAGCCTGATGGGTCCCTCCGGCTCGGGCAAATCGACCCTGCTCAACATCGTCGGCCTGCTCGACCGCGCCAGCGCGGGCAGCTACCGGCTGGACGGGCTGGACGTGACCGCGCTCAGCGACGAGCAGCAGGCGCGGGTGCGACGCGAGAAGATCGGCTTCGTGTTCCAGTTCTTCCACCTCATCGCACGCTTGAGCGCGCAGCACAACGTCGAGCTGCCGATGCTGCTCGCGGGCATCCCGGCGGCCGAGCGCACGCGCCGTTCCGACGATCTGCTCCGGCGCTACGGCCTGGCGGAGCGCGCCCACCACAAGCCGGAGCAGCTCTCCGGCGGCCAGCGGCAGCGGGTGGCGATCGCGCGCGCGACGGTGATGCGCCCGCCCGTGCTGCTCGCCGACGAGCCGACCGGCAATCTCGATCGCGCATCCGGACAGGAGGTGGTGCGCATCCTGGAGGACCTGCACGGCGCCGGCACCACGCTGATCGTGGTCACGCACGATCCGGACCTGGGGGCGCGGGCACCCCGCCGGCTGCGCATGGTGGACGGGCGCATCGAGCAGGATCTGCGCGGATGAGGTGGCACGATGCCACGCGCTTCGCATGGGGCGGGCTGCGTGGATTCCGCAGCCGCGCGCTGCTGATGGTCCTGTCGATGGCCATCGGCGTGGGCGCGGTCGTGGTGCTGACCGCGCTCGGCGAAGGCGCGCGCGGCTACGTCGTCAACCAGTTCTCCGCGCTCGGCACCAACCTGCTGATCGTGTTCCCCGGCCGCACCGAAACCGGCGGCACGGGTACCGGCATGCTGGTCGGACAGACGCCTCGCGATCTCACGCTGGAGGACGCCCTCGCCCTCACCCGGGCACCCGGCATCGCCGCCGTGGCGCCGCTCACCATCGGCACCGCGCTCATGACCTACGGTGGACGCAGCCGCGAGACCATCGTACTGGGTACGAGCTGGCACTGGAAGGACATCCGCGGGGTCGAGATGCAGAGCGGCAGCTTCCTCCCGGCCGGCGATGCGCGGGCCGCGACACCGGTGTGCGTGATCGGACGCACCGTGCGTGACGAACTGTTCGGCAGCGAGGTCGCGGTCGGCCGGCAGGTGCGCATCGGCGACCGCCGCTATCGCGTCATCGGCGTGATGACACCGCACGGCGAGAGCCTGGGCTTCAACATGGACGAGGTCGTCATCGTGCCAGTGGCCGCCGCGCAGGCGCTGTTCGACATCTCCACGCTGCTGCGCATCCTGGTGGAGGCGCGCAGCCGCTCCGACATCCCGCGTGCCAAGGCACAGGCCGAAGCGATCCTGCAGGAACGTCACGATGGCGAGCGCGACGTGACGGTGGTGACCCAGGACGCCGTGCTCGAGACCTTCGATCGCATCCTGCGCGCACTCACGCTGGCGGTGGGAGGAATCGCCGGCATCAGCCTGGCGGTGTCCGGCATCCTCGTCATGAACGTGATGCTGATCGCGGTGTCGCAGCGCAGACAGGAGATCGGGCTGCTCAAGGCCGTCGGTGCGACGCGTGCGCAGATCCGCGTGCTGTTCCTGATCGAGGCGCTGCTGCTGGCGATGCTGGGCGCTGCCGCCGGACTGGCGCTCGGATTGGCCGGCAGTGCCCTCATCCGCAGGCTGTATCCCGCCCTGCCCGCGTACGCGCCGTCCTGGGCGATCGCCGCCGCGCTGCTCACGGCCGCGCTGACCGCCATCGTGTTCACGCTGCTGCCGGCACGCCGCGCAGCGCGGCTCGATCCCGTGCTGGCTCTGTCCAGACGATGAGAGGCGCACCGTTGCCGTGGCGTTCGATACGCCGGCGCACCTAGCCTGGTTCCGGGTCCATGCAGCTCGCCGATTTCCTGCAGCTCACCTCCACGTCGCTCACTGCACACCGCCTGCGCAGCGTGCTCACGGCGCTCGGCATCGCGGTAGGCATCGCAGCGGTGGTGCTGCTCACCTCGATCGGCGCCGGCCTGCAGCGCTTCGTGGTGTCCGAGTTCACGCAGTTCGGCACCAACATCATCAGCGTCTCGCCCGGCCGCATCTCGACACAGGGTGTATCGGTGGGTGTGTTCGGTACCGTGCGTCCGCTCACCATCGACGATGCGAACGCGCTTGCCCGTCTGCCGCACGTGCAGATGACCAACCCGGCAGTCTCGGGCAATGCCGAGGTCGCTGCGGGCGGACGCACACGCCGTGTCATGGTCGTGGGTGTGGGCGCCAGTTTCGCATCGGCGTTCAAGCTGCGCGTACCCGTGGGCAGCTTCCTGCCGCAGGAGGACGCCAGCCAGGCGCGCGCCTTCGCCGTGCTCGGCGCGACCCTGCGCAAGGAGCTGTTCGGTGACGCCAATCCCCTGGGCGAACGGGTCGAGATCGGCGGCAGCCGCTACCGCGTGATCGGCGTGCTGGAGTCGCGTGGACAGGTGCTTGGCATGGATCTGGACGATGCCGTGTACATCCCCGCCGCCCGTGCACTGGAACTGTTCAATCGCGAAGGCCTGATGGAGATCAACGTGATCCACGATCCCGAGGCCGACGTCGACGCCGTGGTGGAATCCATCCGCAGAACCATGATCGGCCGCCACGGGCGCGACGACGTGACCATCACGCCTCAGCAGAAGATGCTCGACGTGCTGTCGTCCGTGCTGGGCGTGCTCACCTTCGCCGTGGGCGCGCTGGGCGGCATCTCTCTGCTGGTCGGCGGGGTGGGAATCCTCACTATCATGACGATCTCGGTGGCCGAGCGCACCGGAGAGATCGGGCTGCTGCGCGCACTCGGCGCGCGGCGCGTCCAGATCCTGTCGCTGTTCCTGGCCGAGGCCGCGTTGCTCGCCGCGGTGGGCGGCCTGTCGGGGCTGGTGCTGGGCGTCGGCCTGGCGTGGCTGCTCGGCCTCGTCTTTCCGGCCCTGCCGGTGAGCACGCCATGGACCTATGCGCTGCTGGCCGAGGTGATCGCGGTGGCCATCGGCATCGCGGCGGGCGTGCTGCCGGCGCGCCGTGCAGCGCGCATGGATCCGGTCGAGGCGCTGCGCGCGGAATAGAAGCGATCGTCCTTTCGTTTTCGCTGGGCCCCGGCTCGCGCCGGGGCGACGACCTCCCGTCATCCCGGCGCGAGCCGGGATCCAGCAGAGCAGGGAGCGCCGTTCGCCTGTCCTACGATGCCAGCGCGAGTGGCTGCTCCGGGACATCGAGTCGCTTCCATACGCACTTGCCCTTGCTCGCCTTGTCGATGGCGTCGAGTTGCTTGGCGTGCGCCGCCAGTTCCTTCTCGCTGGCCAGGATCACCGGCAGATCGAGCGTCGCGAGATCCACGGCGACCGCTGCAGCGGTCGCGCGCGAAGGTGCGAGATCGATGATGAGGGCATCCTGCCCGCGCGTCATGGCGAGGTACACCTCGGCCAGCAGTTCCGCGTCGAGCAGCGCGCCGTGAAGAGTGCGGTGGGAATTGTCGATCTCGTAGCGCTCGCACAACGCGTCCAGGCTGTTGCGCTTGCCCGGATGCAGGTCGCGCGCCATGCGCAGCGTGTCGGTGATGGGCGTGCAGTGCTGGGAAAGGCGTCCCTGGTCCAGCAGCGACAGTTCGAAGTCGAGGAAGCCGACGTCGAAGGACGCGTTGTGGATGAGCAGTTCCGCGTCGCGCACGAACTCGAGGAACTCGCCGGCCACGTCGGCGAAACAGGGCTTTTCCTGCAGGAACTCGCGCGTCAGGCCGTGCACCTCCTGCGCCCCCGGATCGATGTCGCGTCCGGGATTGACGTAGCGGTGGAAGGAGCGCCGGGTCAGGCGCCGGTTCACGATCTCGACTGCGGCGATTTCGATGATGCGATGCCCGAGGGTGACTTCCAGTCCCGTGGTCTCGGTGTCCAGGACGATCTGGCGCATGGCTCCCCGCGGTGATTCGTTGATGTTCTTCGATCGCGGCGCGGCGCGATCGCGCACAGTGTATCAGGCAGGACCGGTCCGGCTATGTCCCCGGACCCGCACCCACCTGCACCACGCCGAGGTTCGCCAGCTGGTCGGCGCGCTCGTTGCCTTCGTGCCCGGCGTGGCCGCGCACCCAGATCCACTCGATCTCGTGCATGGCCACCAGCTGATCGAGCTGAGTCCACAGGTCCACGTTCTTGACCGGCTTGCGGTCGGCAGTCTTCCAGCCGCGCCGCTTCCAATCGTGGATCCACACGCTGATGCCCTGCTGCACGTACTTGGAGTCGGTGTGCAGGCGCACCCTGCACGGGCGCCTGAGTGCCTGCAGCGCACGGATCACCGCGGTCAGTTCCATGCGGTTGTTGGTGGTGGCGGGCTCGCCGCCGTGCAGCTCCTTCACGTGGCCGGCGCTGCGCATCAGCACGCCCCAGCCACCCGGCCCGGGATTGCCCTTGCAGGCCCCGTCGGTGAAGATGTCCACGACATCGCTCATTGCGACCGCGACCTCGACTCAGCGATCGGAGCGATCGTCGCCGTTGCGTGCCACCAGCCGCTCACCATCGTGTACGCGATGCGGCACCGGAGCCAGGCGCTTGCTCTTGGCCAGATCGGTCTTCCAGCGGGGCGTGATCACGCGCGTGCCATGAACGCGCTTGATGCCATGCAGGAAATACACGCCGCCGGCGAACGGCCACCAGCGATCTCCCGTGTGCTCCATGAAGGCGAAGCGGTCCAGCCACTTCTCGCGCTGCATCGGCGGGACGTAACCGCACATCCTTCCGCCGGCAATGTCGAATCCGAGCAGCGCCATCCAGTCCTTGAGACGCGGCAGCGTGATGAACTGCCCGCCCCACGGATACTCGGTGCGCTCCTTTCCGAAGTAGCGGCGCGTGCCCCACAGGCTCCATGGATTGAAGCCGGAGACGATCACGTGACCCTCGGGCATGAGCGCACGCACTACCTCGCGCAGCACCTGGTGCGGGTTGTCGCTGAACTCGAGCACGTGCGGCAGCAGGATCAGGTCGGCGCTGCTGCCCAGGATCGGAAGCTGCTCGTACTCGGCGCGCACCTGGGCGGGGCCCCGTGGACCGATGCGACAACGCAGCGGCATGCGGTTCGCACGCAGGAAGTCGAAGCGATTGAGTCCCACCTGGAAGGCATTGAAGCCGAACACGTCCGCCACCTCGTTGTCGAAATACGCCTGCTCGCAGGCGGCGAGGTGCATTCCCAGCGGGGAGTCGAACCAATCCGGGGGAAGTCCGGTCTCCGTTAACATCGTGCTGATCCGGACGCGGGTTTCGATGGAACACCAATGAAGGTAAACTGCGCCCCTGCGCGCGCCGTCACCGTCACCGGCGGTGCCTCTCTGTCGTTTTGTGCAGACAGCTTCCGACCAGTCAGTTGCAGTGCGGAATGAGCCAATCGGTGCGACACGTTTCAGCAGCGGGTTTGCAGTCTCATGCGTGCGGCATGGACTTGCCGGGACGCGCCTGCCGGGCGTCGACGCGGCCGCGAACGCTGCATCGCCATGCCCTCCAGGCGCTTCGTATTATGGAGGAAAGCACAGGTCTTGTCCGACCCTGCTTCGCCCTCCCTGCGATCCACGGATCGCGCGTTCCGGGGCTTGGATCTTGCATCGATGCCCCCCGGAGGACCCTTCCCTAGCCGGAGTTTGCATTTGAGACATCGGACACCCTCGAAGGCGTCACGCAGTGGGCGCCGCACCGGAAAGGACGACGCCCACGGGCGCCGCCTGAGCACCCACCTGCTCGTGCTGGGGATGCTTCTGGGCGGCCATGTGCCGGCCTGGGCTGACGGTGCGCTCATCGGCACGCAACTCGTCGCAGGCGGGAATCCAGTCGTTTCCCCGCAGCAGATTTCGCGCATTGCCGTGCCGGCACATCGCGTCGGATCGGAAGCGCTGGTGGCTGTTCCTGCCGCTGCCGATGGCACGCCACGCCTGCCGATTCCCGTCGCACCGTCGACACCGCGCGAACTGGAACTGGCCGACGTCGGTGAAGCCTATGCCACGGGCGAACCGGTCATCGAATGGGACGATGCGAGCGGCATTCTCCGGTACGGCGACCTTTGGGAGCGCATTCGCGCCGGCTTCCAGATGGAGGAGATCGACAGTCCGCTGGTGCAGCGACACGAGGCGTGGTATCTGAACCGCCCCGAGTACTTCCAGCGCATGGTCTCGCGCAGCCGCCGCTACCTGTTCCACATCGTGGAGGAACTCGAGAAGCGCGCAATGCCGATGGAGATCGCCCTGCTGCCGATGATCGAGAGCGCGTACAACCCGGTCGCGCAGTCCCACATGCGTGCCGCAGGGATGTGGCAGTTCATTCCCTCCACCGGGAAGAAGTACGGACTGCAGCAGAACTTCTGGTACGACGGCCGCCGCGACGTGCTGGCCGCCACCGACGCTGCGCTCGATTACCTGCAATATCTGCACGATCGCTTCGATGACTGGGAACTGGCGCTGGCGGCCTACAACTGGGGCGAAGGCGCGGTCGGACGTGCCATCACGAAGAACCGCAAGGCCGGCAGGAGGGCGGACTACATGAGCCTGGGCATGCCCAAGGAGACACGCAACTATCTCCCCAAGCTGCAGGCGGTGAAGAACATCGTCGCCGATCCGGCGGTGGTGGGCATGAACGTCGAGCCGGTGCCCAATCGTCCGTATTTCGCGGTCGTCACGGCGCCTGCGCACATCGACGTGGCGCTGGCCGCCCGCCTCGCCAACGTACCCATCGAAGAGTTCCGCTACCTTAATCCCGGACACAACCGGGCCGTGATCACACCGATCGCGAATCGGCAGCTGCTGGTGCCGGTGGACAAGGTGGACGTGTTCAACGCCAACCTGGAGAACAACGACCAGCCTCTCGTCACCTGGCAGATCTACCAGCTCAAGCGTGGCGAGACGCTGCAGTCGGTGGCAGAGAAATTCGACATCGGCGCCGAACGCCTGCGCGAGGTCAACGGCCTGTCGACACGGCGCGGCATACGTCCCGGCACGACACTGCTGGTGCCGCGCGGCGATGATGCCGACACCAACCTGGACGAGGCCTTCGACAGCGCGGAGTTCAAGGCGCCGCTCGAGGATCACACCCGTCGCGTCATCTACCGCGTCAAGCGCGGCGACACCCTGACCTCCGTCGCACGGCGCTACGGCGTGTCGGTCAAACAGATCAAGGAATGGAACGGGCTGCGGCGCGACAGCGTGCAGGCGGGCCAGCGCCTGAGCGTCTGGGAGCCGGCGAAATCGGTTGCCACCAAGTCGGCCAAGAACGCCAAGCGAGCCGCGGCACCGGCCAGCAGTGTCAAGGCTGCGCCCGCTTCCGCCAAGAAGAAGACCGCCGCCCGGAGCAGCGCCAAGCAGTCCAAGCAGAGCAAGCAGGCCAAGCAGGGCAAACGCACGAACAAGAGCGCCGCGACGAACAGCAAGTCGAAGCAGGCCGAGGGCGGCAGGCCGCAGCGTACTGCCAGCAACTGAACGCGGCCTCTACGGATAGAGGTGGCAGTGCACCACCTGTCCGTCGGGCAGCGTGCGTGCCTGCGGATACTCGATGCGGCAGCGCTCGCTCGCCGCGGGACAACGCGGATGGAAATGGCAGCCCGCGGGGGGATTCACCGGTGAGGGCAGCTCGCCCTGCAGGCGAATGATCTGCGTCCTGCGCGCCGGGTCCAGCGTCGGCACGGCCGACAGCAGCGCCTGCGTGTACGGATGTGCCGGCCCTCCCAGCACGTCCTCGACCCGCCCCCGCTCCACGATCCGGCCGAGGTACATGACCGCCACGTCGTGCGCCAGGTACTCCACCACCGCGATGTTGTGCGTGATGAACAGGTAGGCGAGCCCCAGGCGTGACTGCAGTTCCTTCAGCAGATTGAGGATCTGCGCCTGCACCGAAACGTCGAGCGCGCTGGTGGGCTCGTCGCACACGATCAGCCGCGGATCCACCGCGAGCGCGCGCGCGATGGCAATGCGCTGGCGCTGGCCGCCGGAGAACTCGTGCGGATAGCGCCACTTCATCCCGGCATCCAGGCCCACCTGCGCCAGGATCGCATCGATGCGCGGGTCGCACTGGGTCTGCTCCGCGACCACCTCGAGAGCATCGATGCCCTCGGCGATGAGATCGCGTACGCGCATGCGTGGATTGAGCGAGGCGTAGGGGTCCTGGAAGATGATCTGGATGTGGCGTCGGCGCGTGCGCAGCTGCCCGGTCGGCATCGCGGCCAGATCCTCGCCCTGGAACAGCACGCGCCCGCCATCGGGGCGGAGCAGCTGCAGGATGCCCCGGCCGACCGTGCTCTTGCCGCAGCCCGACTCCCCCACCAGAGCGAGCGTGCGGTGCGAGGCGATGCGCAGATCGATCTCGTCCACCGCCCGCACATGGCCCACGACGCGCTTGAACAGCCCGCGGCGGATGGGAAAGTGCACGCGCAGCCCCTGCACCTCAAGCAATGCCTCGTCGCGCGCGGCGCCCGCCGGTGCGTCCGCTGGAACGCTGGCTGCGGCGGCATCGGTCGGCGGCTGCGCCGCAGGCACCTGGCCGGGAGCGTACAGATGACAGCGCACGCGCGTTGCGTCGCCCACGTCGATCAGCTCCGGCACACGCACCCGGCACACGTCGCGGACTCGGTCGCAACGCTCGGCGAAGCGGCAGCCGCGGAACGGCTGCGCAAGCGCCGGCACGCTACCGGGGATGGTGGCGAGCGGGCGGCCACGACCCTCTCCACCGCCGGGCAGGGCGGCGAACAGGCGCTGCGAGTAAGGATGCGCCGGCGCGCTGAAGAACCGGGCGCGTGGCGCCAGCTCCACGATCTGCCCGGCATACATCACCGCCACCTGCTGTGCCATTTCGGACACGACGGCGAGGTCGTGCGTGATCAGCAGCAGCGCCATGCCGCGCTCGAGCTGAAGCCTGCGCAGCAGCTCGAGCACCTGTGACTGGATCGTCACGTCGAGCGCGGTGGTGGGCTCGTCGGCGACCAGTAGAGCGGGGGCCGCGGCGAGCGCCATCGCGATCATCACCCGCTGCTTCATCCCGCCGGAGAGCTGGAACGGGTATTCGTGCAGGCGGCGCTGCGCGTCGGGAATGCCGACCTGCTCGAGCAGCGCCCGGGCATGCCCGAGCGGATCGCCGTTCGCCGCGCCGTGCCGCTGCAGCACTTCGATCAGCTGATCGGCCACGGTGAGCACCGGGTTGAGGCTGGTGCCCGGCTCCTGGAACACGATGGCCATGCGCGCCCCGCGCACCTCGCGCATGCGCCACTCGGGCAGCGACAGCACATCCTCCCCGTCGAGAAGGACCTGGCCGGCGTCGATGCGCGCGGCATCGGGCAGCAGCCGCAACAGCGACAGTGCGGTGAGCGACTTGCCGCAGCCGGATTCGCCCACCAGCGCGAAGGTTTCCCCCGCGCGGATGTCGAACGACACGCTATCGACGGCGCGCACCGCGCCGAGCGGCGACTCGATGACCGTGCGCAGCTCCCGAACCTGGAGCAGCGTGTCCAGCCCGCTCATGCGCTGCCCGCCCGCAGGCGCTGCGCCGGCCGCAGCGCGGCCGGCAGTGCCCAACTGCTGCGCATGCGGGGATCGAAGGCGTCGCGCACCGCATCGGAGAACAGGTTTGCCGCCAGCACCAGGACGAACATGAACAGGAATGCCGCGGCCAGCGACCACCACACCATCGGCTCGCGCGCCAGCTCCAGGCGCGCGTTGTTGATCATCGTGCCGAAGCTGATCATCGACGGATCCACTCCGACGCCGATGTAGGACAGCACCGCTTCGGCCAGGACCAGGCCGCTGAAATCCATCACCGCGGCGATGAGCACGATGTGCATGACGTTGGGCAGCAGATGGCGCGTGAGGATGCGCGCGTCGCGCACCCCGAAGGCGCGCGCGGCCTGCACGTAGTCCGCCTCGCGCAGCTTGAGCGCCTCGCCACGCAGCAGCCGGCACAAACCGGTCCAGCCCGTGATGCCCAGAATCAGGCACAGGAACAGCAGGCGCACGTCGGCGCGCTCGCTGACCGTCTCGAACAGCTCGGGCCGATTGTCCATCCATACCTGCGTCAGCAGCACGGCTGACGCGATCAGCAGCACCCCGGGAATCGAGCTGAGCGTGGTGTAGACGTACTGGACGAGGTCGTCGATCCAGCCCCTGAAGTAGCCGGCCATGAGCCCGAGGATCACCGCGAACGGCAGCATCACCAGGGTGGTGAGCGTTCCGATGACGAGGCCGGTGCGAATGCTCTTGAGTGTCTGGTAGAGGATGTCCTGGCCGACCTTGTCCGTGCCCAGGACATGATACGAACCGGCGAGAACCCACACCGGCCCGGCCACTGCCAGGAGCGCACCGGCGGTGAGCAGCATCGCGCGCCACGGCACTTCGGTGCACCCGTGCACCAGGTCCGAGAGCGCCCCGTCGATGCCCTCCCGGTGGCGCATGGCGAGCAGCGCGGCCAGGAGCATTGCCAGCACGGTCCAGAGCGCCAGCGCCAGGCCCGCGCCTGCCAGGGTCTTGCGTCCCACGTCCGGCCAGCGCTCGCCGTGCGGATCCTCCAGGTGGGCACCTCCATGGCGCAGGCGCGGGTATTCGCGCGCCTGGGTGCCGTGCGCGCGCTCGATGCTCTCGCGCGAGAAGGCATGCGTGGCGAGCGGGGCCGAATAGGTGCGCTCGGTCCGAGTGCGCAGGCCGTCCGCGAGCGCATCGAAGGCGCTGCGCACCTCGGCCCCGTAGTTGACCGCGCCTCCCGTGCCTTCCAGGCGCGGACGGTAGTGCAGCGAGTCGAGCAGGCCTGTCACGACGAAGGCCGTCAGCACCACCAGTGCGCACATGCCGCTGCGGCTGCGCGCGACCTTCGCCCAGGGCGCGCGCAGATGCTCGTCGCGGCGCACGGTCCAGGCAAGCGCGGCGATCGCCGCCACCAGCAGGAAGATCAGCGCGTCGGTCCACAGGATGACGGGTTTGAACGGCATCGCGTCTACTCCATGCGGATCCGGGGATCGGCGAGCGTGTACGAGATGTCGGTCAGGAGCAGGCCGACGATGTAGAGCACCGCACCCAGGAACACCATGGCGCGCACGATGGCGAAGTCCTGCGCGTTGATCGCGTCGATGGTGTAGCTGCCAAGGCCGGGAATGCCGAAGAACGATTCGAGCACCAGACTGCCGATGAACAGCGCCGGTATCGCGACCACCACTCCGGTGAGGATCGGGATCATGCCGTTGCGCAGGACGTGACCGAACAGCACGCGCCGCTCGGACAGGCCCTTCGCGCGCGCCGTGCGCACGTAGTCCTTGCTCATCTCCTCCAGGAAGATGGTGCGGTAGAGCCGGGTGCTGGCGCCGATGCCCCCGACCACGCCGATCAGCGCCGGAAGGATCACGAAGCGCCACGCCTGCACGCCATCGCCGTAGCCGGAGATCGGCACCAGGTTCCAGAGCTTGCTGACCAGGTACTGCCCGCCGATGATGTAGAACAGCCCGGAGATCGACATGGCCGCCACGCACAGGACCACGCCGGTGAAGTCCAGCGAGGTGCCCCGGAAGAACGCCAGACCCAGTGCGAACGTGACGTAGCAGCCGAGCCCGACGAGGAACATGGGCAGCGCGATCGCCAGGCTCGGACCCATGCGCAGGCGGATCTCGTGCGAGATGCTGCGCCCGTCTTCCGCACGTCCGAAATCGAACCAGAACAGGCTCACCGACTTGCGGAAGAAGAGCGTGTCGGTCAGCTTCTGCACGCCCCGTGCCTCCGGGTTGAAGAGCATCGGCCTGTCATAGCCGCGCTCGGCCTTCCACTTCTCGATGGCTTCGGGCGTGACGCGCCTCTGCCCCAGCTGCATGCGGGCGATGTCATCGGGCGTGTTCACGAAGAAGAACAGGGCGAAGGTGATGAGATTCACGCCGACCAGGATCGGAACGGCGTAGAGGATGCGGCGCACGATATAGGCCAGCATCGCTCAGCGGCCCTCGACGCTGGCCACTGCCGCGGCCCGCTCGCGCCGCCGCCACGTGCGCACCGCTGGCGCGATTGCCGCGGCGAGCACCAGCAGCCCCAGTCCCAGCGGCCAGAGTACGGGCTGGTTCCACTCGCGACGCAGCCGCTCACGCAGAGCCGGGTCCACGCGCTGGTACTTGAGGGTGTTGTTGGCGAGCTTGTTCGGCTTGCGGTTGCTCACCCACTGGTGCGCCAGGGCGAAGTCCTTGGGATGGAAGCCGCCGGCCCAGGGTGCGTCGCGGTGCAGGATCTCCAGCATCCGGTCTATCACCGCCTGGCGTTCGGGTCCGTTGTCCATTTCGCGCATGCGCTCGAACAGGCTGTCGTACTCGGCGCTGGCGTAGTTCGCTGCATTCTCGCCGTTGAACCTGGCCTTGCCCTGAGGGCCGTAGAGCAGGAAGAAGAAGTTCTCCGGATCCGGATAATCGGCGTTCCAGCCCAGGTAGAACAGTTGCGCCGCACCCTTGCGCAGCTTCTCCTGGAACCGGTTGAAGTCGCTGGTGCGCATCACCAGTTGCAGGTCGATGCGCTGGAACTGCTTGACCAGCCAGTCCGCCCGCGCCTTGGCACCCACGCCAGTAAGCGTGCTGTCGAAGTAGATGATGAGCGGCTTGCCGGTCTCCCGATCGATGCCACCGGCATAACCTGCTTCCGCCAGCAGCCGCTTCGCCTCCTCTATCGACCTGCGCCGGGGTGCGCCGTCCACCCAGTCGTAGACATGGGTGTTGATGCCGGCTTCGCCCTCCCTGTTGCCGAAGATGCCGGGCGGTATCGGCCCCTGCATCGCGATGCCGCGGCCGTTCATGAAGATGGAGATGAAGTCCTCCTGATCCACGGCGATGGAGATCGCGCGCCGCAGCTTGCGTGCGCGCTCGCTGTCGCCGCCCACCACGGGGCCGAGCATGTTGAAGCCGATGTACATGGTCGAGACGGCAACGGAGGTCTGCAGGGAAATCCCCTGCTCGCGCATCGCCTCGCTCAGCTGCGCATCACCTGTGCCGCTCACCTGGATCACCTGATCGAAATTGTCCGAGCTGATGCCCGAGGCATCGTAGTAGCCCTGCAGGAACTTGTTCCAGTATGGAATCTGCTCCTTCTCGAGGCTGAACACGACGCGATCGACGAACGGCATCGGCTTGCCGGCATCGCGCAGCAGGCCCGCGGCCGCGTCCTGGGGCTCTCCCGCGTCGGGATAGGGCTCACCAGGCCAGTTGGGATTGCGCGCCAGCACCATCTGGCGATTGGGGTTGTTCACCGTGAGCATGTACGGGCCGCTGCCCACCGGAAACCAGTCCAGCGTCAGATTGCGCGCCGCCATTCCGGGCTGGGCATAGAAGCGGTCGACCTCGACCGGGACCGGCGAGAAGAACGGCATCGCCAGCCAGTAGACGAACTGCGGATACTTGCCGCGTATGCGGATGCGATAGGTGTGGCGATCCACCACCTGCACGCCGGAGATCTCGTGGCGGTTCAGGTCGAGCCAGCGCTCCGGCGGCACGGTACGTGCCATGTCCGCGATCTGCTTGCCGTACTCGGCCAGCCCGGCGATGTACTCGTTCATCAGTCCCGCGATCGGCGAATGCAGGCGCGGATGCGCGAGGCGCTTGATCTGATAGACGAAGTCCGCGGCCTCTACTTCGCGCGTGCCGCTGTGCGGGAAATCGGCCGGGGACCGGATGCCCTCCAGGTCGGCCTCCGACAGGTTCGTGTAGCGCAGAGCCCCCGCCCCGTCGCGCGCGAAGGCCGGATGCGGCTGGTAGCGCAGCCCCGGGCGGATGCGCACCTCGTACACGCTGTAGGCGACCTGCTCACCCGCCGCATCCTCGGGCAACGGCTGGCCGAGGGCGTCGAAGTATGCCGGCCGAGGGACCTCTACGGCAGCCAGCGGGATCGGTTCGTAGGGTCGCTTCAGGTAGTGGTACTGCAGCGGCGGCGTGTAGATGTTGGCGATGAGCGCGTACTCGTTCTCGACGTACGACTGCACCGGGTCGAGGTGCTTGGGACGCTCGCTGAACGAGGTGTAGAGGACGTTCTCGCCGCCCCGGGAAGCGGGATAGGGATTGTTCCAGGGCGAACCGCATGCGCACAGCACGAGGGCGCAGAGCACCAGGCAGATTCGCAGCAGGCGCGACATGGGAGGTCAGTGTACACCGCGTGCGCACCGCTCGACCGGTCCGTGGCGATAGCGGCCGCGCAGGGCGCGGGCGCTATAATCGCACCGCGATAATCCAGGGAGGCAGGCATGGGCTTTCTGCAGGACAAGAGAATTCTGATCACCGGCATGCTGAGCAACCGCTCCATTGCCTACGGTATCGCCCAGGCGATGCGGCGGGAGGGCGCCACGCTGGCCTTCACTTATCAGGACGAAGGCGTCAGGGATCGCGTGCGCAAGCTCGCCGAGGAATTCCAGAGCGATCTCGTCTTTCCCTGCGACGTGACCAGGGATGACGAGATCGCCCGTCTGTTCGAGGATCTGCGCCAACCCTGGGACGGGTTCGACGGCCTGATCCACTCCATCGCGTTCGCCCCCCGGGAAGCGCTGGCCGGGGATTATCTCGATGGCCTCACCCGGGACGCCTTCCTGGTGGCGCACGACATCAGCAGCTACAGCTTCGCGGCGCTCGCCAAGGCGGCGCTGCCGATGATGGAGGGGCGTGACGCGACCCTGCTCACGCTGAGCTACCTGGGCGCCGTGCGCGCCATGCCCAACTACAACGTCATGGGTGTGGCCAAGGCCAGCCTCGAGGCGAACATGCGCTACATGGCATTCAACCTCGGCCCGCGAGGCATCCGCGTCAATGCCGTCTCGGCCGGACCGATCAAGACCCTTGCTGCCGCGGGCATCAGCGGCTTCGGCAAGATCCTCGCGTACAACGAGAAGGTCGCGCCGCTGCGGCGCAACGTCACGACCGAGGAAGTGGGCAACGCCGCGGCCTTCCTGTGCAGCGACCTGGCCAGCGGCATCACCGGCCAGGTGGTGTACGTCGACGCGGGCTTCAGCGTCGCGGCCTTCCGCGCCGAATGAGGTAGTGCCGAGGCGCCTGCGCGGCGCCGGCAGGGGCCGGCACCAGCCCCCGGATCAGGATGCCCGATCGAGTGCCTTGGCGTTGATCTCGACCTCCGCCTTGCGCTTCTGGCTCTCCAGCGCCGAGCTGGCCGATTCCATGCCGGCCATCTGCTCGACCTGACGGCCAAGCGACTTGCGCTGTGCTGCATCCATGCCGGAGGCCTCGACCACCCGGCTGATGCGGAACACCACATAGCGTCCGTCATCCAGCTTGTGTCCGGCGTAGGCCGGCAGTTTGGCGGTGTCGGCCGAGAAGATTGCCCGCGCGGCCTCCGGGGTAAGTCCTTCGCGGCGCTGGTCGCGGCTCATCATCTCCGGTGTGCTCCAGGACAGGCCCGCGTCCTCGCCCTTTCCGAGAGCCGCGAGCTTCGCCTCGCCCGCCGACTGCGCCAGCCTGGCCGCCTTCTCCTGGGTGAGAAGCTGAACGATCTCGCCGCGCACGTCCGTCAAGGGCCGCTCCTTCGACGGCTGATGATCCGTGACGCGGGCCGACAGCAGCAGCGTCGGTGCGATCTCGGTCGCCTCGATGTTGCGGCGATCCTTGATCGCCTCGTCCTTGAACAGCGCGTCGAGCACCTTCTCGTGGTTGAGCAGAGGGGCGCTCTCCGATCCCTGCGGCGAGAGCCAATCGCTCTTCTGCACCTCGATGCCGAATCGCTCCGCCACGGGTTGAAGCGTATCCGGCTGCTCGTAGACGAGGTTGCTGAACTCCTCGGCCGCCTCGGCGAATCGCTTGTTCGTCTCCTGCGTGCGCAGGTCGGCCTCGAGCTGCTCCTTCATCTCGTCGAAGCCGGGCACCGGGGTGGCGCGGATGCGCTCGAGCTTGATCACATGGAAGCCGTACTGTGTTTCCACCGGCCCCGCGATCTCCCCCTCCTGCATCGAGAACATGGCGTCGTCGAAGGGCTTGACCATCTGCTTGCGCGGGACGAAGCCGAGGTCGCCGCCCTCTGCAGCCGACCCGGGATCCTGCGAATGCTCGCTTGCCAGCTCGGCGAAGCTGTCCGGGGCCTTGCGCGCCTGCGCCAGCAGATCCTCGGCACGCTTCCTGGCGGCCGCCTTCTGCTCGGCAGTGGCGCCCTGCGGCACGGACACCAGGATGTGGCGCGCACGCCGCTCCTCGGCGCCTTGCAGCGCCGCCTTGCGTTCCTCGTAGGCGGCCGCGAGCGCCTCCGGCGCCACCTGGACCTGGCGCTGGACGTGGTCGTAGGAGAGCACGGCGTACTCGACGCTGACCTTCTCGGGGATGCGGAACTCGTCCTTGTGCTGGTCGTAGTAGGTCTGGATCTCCGCGTCCTCGACCTTGACCCGCGATTGCATCTGCTGCGGGTCGAATGCCGCCTGGCTGACCTCCCGCTGCTGCGAGCGAATCCTGTAGATGCGATCGAGCACCTGTCCCGGCACGAAGGCCGTGGCGGCCAGGTTGGTACGCAGCCTCCCGACCATGAGATCGCGGCGCAACAGGGCCTCGAACCCCTCTCGGCTCATCCCTCGATTACGCAGCGCCGCTTCGTACAACTGCACCGAGAAGGCACCCTTGCCGCCGTCCTCGCGGAATGCAGGAAGCTCGGCAATGACCTTCGCGAGCTCGGCGTCGGAGACCCGAATGCCGGATTCGATTGCAGCGCGATAGGACACCTGCTGATCGACCAGCGCATCGAGCACGGCCTTGCGCACCTCGGGGCTGTCCAGCATGGCCTGATCGACGCGCCCATCCATTGCCTCGCGCAGTTGCTCCTGTCGCGACTGCAGGGCCTGCGCGAACTCCTGCTGGCTGATCGGCGTGCCGTCCACCTTGGCGACCTGCCCGATCGCATCGCCCCCTCTGAAGTAGAAGTCGATGCCGAAGAAAGCGAAGGGGATCGCGAGAAGAAAGAGGATGATCCCCGTGATGACCTTGTGGCTCTTGAAGTACTCGAACATGTTGGCCTGCCTCTGCGCGCGAAACGGCGCCACCAGCGTTGCATGATCGCCGGGAAACCGGGGCTGCGGTCACCACGGCTCAAAACAAAAGAGGCGAACATGTGTTCGCCTCTTCGGGATACTGGCGGAGTGGACGGGACTCGAACCCGCGACCCCCGGCGTGACAGGCCGGTATTCTAACCGACTGAACTACCACTCCTGATGCTGCATCTTCCGCTTCGGCTGGCGCCAGCGCATGTTGGTTGGTGGGTGCTGAGAGGCTCGAACTCCCGACATTCGCCTTGTAAGGGCGACGCTCTACCAACTGAGCTAAGCACCCACGCTGCGTGTCAATACTCGCCGCGCAGCACCGGAACGGGGGTTTCGTTCCGCCGCCGCAAGGCTTCGCGTGCGTGCCGACTACCGACTGCAGAAAGATGGCTAGTTTACCGAATCCTTCAGCGCTTTTCCAGCACGGAACTTGGGAACTTTCGCTGCGCGGATCTTGATGCTGGCGCCGGTACGCGGATTGCGCCCGCTGCGCGATGCGCGCTTGCCCACGTAGAAGGTGCCGAAACCGACCAAGGTGACCGTCTGCCCTCTCTTCAACGTTCCCTTGATCGCGGCGATGGCGCCGTCCAGCGCGCGCCCCGCAGCCGCCTTCGAGATGTCGGCGGAAATGGCTACCGCATCGATGAGTTCTTGCTTGTTCACGAGACGCCCCCCTTCTTTTATTTTGCCGTAAGGGCCGGACGTGGCCCGGTCTGATTCGAAGACGCGCCGCGCCTTTCCCAGAACCGAGCGCGCAGGTGTGATTGCCGCGCGAGGGCGGAATCGGGACATTCAGGAATGCGAACCACGATTGTTTATAACAAGCGGCAAAAGCCCATGTCAAGTGAGTGGAAGCACCCATCGCGCGCATTGAAAGTAATGCACGCATCGGCACCTCGAATGAGAACGCCCCCTTGCGGGGGCGTCGTTTGGTCGTTGCGCCGCGTCAGTGCTTCACGGCAGCCACTGCACCAGGCGCCTCCACCGGAGGCAGGGCCACTGATTCGGCCTGCTCGGGCAGCGGCGTTGGCGTGCGCTCGAGCGCGAGATCCAGCACCTGGTCTATCCACTTCACCGGATGGATGTCGAGGCGGTTCTTGATGTTGTCCGGAATCTCGGTCAGATCCTTAACGTTCTCTTCCGGGATCAGGACGGTCTTGATGCCGCCGCGGTGCGCAGCGAGCAGCTTCTCCTTGAGGCCGCCGATGGGCAGCACCTCGCCGCGCAGCGTGATCTCGCCGGTCATCGCCACGTCGGCGCGCACCGGGATGCCGGTGAGCACGGAGACCATCGCCGTGCAGATGCCGATGCCCGCGCTGGGACCGTCCTTGGGCGTGGCGCCCTCGGGCAGATGGACGTGGATGTCGTTCTTCTGGTGGAACTCCTCCGAAATGCCGAGCTTCTGGGAACGGCTGCGCACGACGGTCAGGGCGGCCTGAATCGACTCCTGCATCACCTCGCCCAGCTTCCCGGTCGAGACGATCTTGCCCTTGCCGGGCATGACCGCGCTCTCGATCGTGAGGAGCTCTCCGCCAACCTCGGTCCACGCCAGGCCGGTAACCTGGCCGACCTGATTGTGCTTCTCCGCGATGCCGAAGGTGTAGCGCCGTACACCCAGGTAGTTGCCCAGGTTCTTCGAATTGACCACCGTCTTCGACGAACGGCGCTTGAGCACGAGCGACTTCACCACCTTGCGGCAGATCTTGGAGATCTCGCGCTCGAGCGAGCGCACGCCCGCCTCGCGCGTGTAGTAGCGGACGATGTCGCGGATGGCGCTCTCGGATACCGCGAGTTCCTCCGCCTTCAGCCCGTGCGTCTTCATCTGCTTGGGCAGCAGGTAGCGCACGGCGATGTTGACCTTCTCGTCCTCGGTGTAGCCGGACAGGCGGATCACTTCCATGCGGTCGAGCAGCGGCGCCGGGATGTTCATGGTGTTCGCGGTCGCCACGAACATCACGTCGGACAGGTCGTAATCGACCTCGACGTAGTGATCGACGAAGGTGTGGTTCTGTTCCGGATCGAGCACCTCGAGCAGCGCCGAGGAAGGGTCGCCGCGGAAGTCCTGCCCCATCTTGTCCACTTCGTCGAGCAGGAACAGCGGGTTGCGCACGCCCACCTTGGTCATGTTCTGCAGGATCTTGCCCGGCATCGAACCGATGTAGGTGCGGCGATGACCGCGGATCTCCGCCTCGTCACGCACGCCGCCAAGCGACATGCGTACGAACTTGCGGTTGGTGGCACGGGCGATCGACTGGCCGAGAGAGGTCTTGCCCACCCCGGGCGGGCCGACCAGACAGAGGATCGGCGCCTTCACCTTCTCGACGCGCTGCTGCACGGCGAGATACTCGACGATGCGCTCCTTGACCTTGTCCAGACCGTAGTGATCCTCCTCCAGCACCTCCTCGGCCTTCGCCAGGTCGCCGCTGATCTTGCTCTTCTTCTTCCATGGCAGGTTGGTGAGCGTCTCGATGTAGTTGCGCACCACCGTCGCTTCGGCCGACATGGGTGACATCAGGCGCAGCTTGCGCAGCTCCGCCTCGGCCTTGACGCGCGCTTCCTTCGGCATGTGCGAGGACTTGATGCGCTTTTCCATCTCGTCCAGGTCCGCGCCCTCCTCCAAGTCGCCCAGTTCCTTCTGGATCGCCTTGACTTGCTCGTTGAGGTAGTACTCGCGCTGGCTCTTCTCCATCTGCTTCTTGACGCGCCCGCGGATGCGCTTCTCGACCTGGAGGATGTCGAGTTCGGTCTCCATCAGGGCGAGCAGATGCTCCAGGCGGCGCTGCACGTCGAACATCTCCAGCACCTCCTGCTTCTGCTCGAGCTTGAGCGGGAGATGCGCGGCGATGGTGTCGGCCAGCCGGCCGGGTTCGTCGATTCCCGCCAGGGAGGTGAGGATCTCCGGAGGAATCTTCTTGTTGAGCTTCACGTACTGATCGAACTGGGAGATCATCGCGCGGCGCATCGCTTCCAGTTCGGTGCCTTCCTGCAGTTCGGCGGGAACCGGCACCGCCTCGGCCACGTAATGGCTCTTGAGATCCGTCACGGACGGGATCCGGGCACGATGCGTGCCCTCGACCAGGACCTTCACCGTGCCGTCCGGCAGCTTGAGCATCTGCAGGATGTTCGCCACCGTGCCGGTGCCGTACATGTCCTCCGGGCCGGGCTCGTCCTTGGCCGCGGACTTCTGCGCGACGAGCAGGATGCTCTTGCCCGACTCCATGGCGGTTTCCAGGGCCTTGATCGACTTCGGCCGCCCGACGAACAGCGGAATCACCATGTGCGGAAACACCACGACATCGCGCAGCGGCAGCAGCGGCAGCACGGTGGGTTCGCCCGCGGAAGAAAAGTTGGTCATGTTCTCACCTCTGGTCAATCGATTGATTCAGGTGGGGCGGATTGCCGCCAATTCAAGCAGACGCATCGGTACCCATCCTGGTCTGACTCGATCCGGGGCCCGGGGCGCCGGCCGCGCACGCACGGCGCGATCGACCGCGCACGACGCAGCGAATGGAACTGCCGTTCCGGCATGCGCCGGAGGAAACGAGCCTTCGCGCCGCGCGGCGGCGCGGTGAATGTGGGCAAGGCCCGCGGGGAACGGGTCGTCGTCGTTCAAGCCGAACCGGCAACCTTGGGCTGATCGGAGTAGATGAGGAGCGGTTTCTGCCCTCCCGAGATCGTGCCGTCGTCGACCACCACCTTGCGCACGTTGCTCATCGACGGCAGGTCGAACATGGTCTCCAGCAGAGCCTGCTCCAGGATCGAGCGCAGACCGCGCGCGCCGGTGCGTCGCGCGAGCGCCCGGGTGGCCACCGCGTGCAGGCCCTCGGGTCGCAGCTCCAGCTCCACCCCTTCCATGGAGAACATGCGCTGATACTGCTTGAGCAGCGCGTTCTTCGGTTCGGTGAGGATCTGGATGAGCGCCGCCTCGTCCAGTTCGTCCAGCGTGGCCACGACCGGCAGCCGCCCGACGAACTCGGGGATCAGGCCGTACTTGATGAGATCCTCCGGCTCGACGTCCTTGAGGACGGCGCCGATGTCCTTGCGATTGTCCCTGCTGCGCACCTCGGCCCCGAACCCGATGCCGCCCTTCTCCGAGCGCGCGCGGATGACCTTGTCCAGCCCGTCGAACGCGCCGCCACAGATGAACAGGATGTTGGTCGTGTCGACCTGCACGAACTCCTGGTTCGGGTGCTTGCGCCCGCCCTGCGGCGGCACCGACGCGATGGTGCCTTCCACCAGCTTGAGCAGTGCCTGCTGCACGCCTTCGCCCGACACGTCACGGGTGATCGAGGGGTTGTCGGACTTGCGGGAGATCTTGTCGATCTCGTCGATGTAGACGATGCCGCGCTGCGCCTTGTCGACGTCGTAGTCGCATTTCTGCAGCAGCTTCTGGATGATGTTCTCGACGTCTTCGCCGACGTAGCCGGCTTCGGTGAGCGTGGTCGCGTCCGCCATCACGAACGGGACGTTGAGCAGGCGCGCCAGCGTCTGGGCCAGGAGGGTCTTGCCGGAACCGGTCGGACCGATCAGCAGGATGTTGCTCTTGGCGAGTTCGATATCGTCCTTCTTGCCGATGCTCTTGAGGCGCTTGTAGTGGTTGTACACCGCCACCGACAGGATCTTCTTGGCCTGCTCCTGCCCGATCACGTACTGATCGAGGATTTCCCGGATCTCGTGCGGGACCGGCAGATCCGAGCGCGCGCCCTTGCCTGCCTGGTCGCCCTGGCTCTCCTCACGGATGATGTCGTTGCACAGCTCGATGCACTCGTCGCAGATGAAGACGGAAGGACCCGCAATGAGCTTGCGAACCTCGTGCTGGCTCTTGCCGCAGAAGGAACAGTACAGCAGCTTCTCCGAGCCCGGTTTCTCAGACATACGACTACAGGTCTCCGCAATTCACCGTCGACGGCCGCTCAGGCCGCGACGTCGGTGCGGCTGGTGAGGACGTTGTCCACCAGCCCGTACTTGACGGCATCGTCGGCACCGAAGAAGTTGTCCCGCTCGGTGTCGCGCTCGATCGTCTTGATATCCTGACCGGTGTGCCGCGCGAGAATCTCGTTGAGACGCTGGCGCAGATACAGGATCTCCTTCGCATGGATCTCGATGTCGGTCGCCTGTCCCTGGAACCCGCCCATCGGCTGGTGGATCATCACGCGCGAGTTGGGCAGCGCGAAACGCTTGCCCTTGGCGCCGGCCGACAGCAGCAGGGCGCCCATGCTCGCGCCCTGGCCGATGCACAGCGTGCTCACGTCCGGCTTGATGAACTGCATCGTGTCGTAGATCGCCAAGCCCGCCGAGACCGAACCGCCCGGGGAATTGATGTAGATCGAGATATCCTTCTCCGGGTTCTCGGATTCCAGAAAAAGAAGCTGCGCCACCACCAGGTTGGCGGTCATCTCGTTGACCGGGCCCACGAGGAAGATCACCCGTTCCTTGAGCAGGCGCGAATAGATGTCGTAGGCGCGCTCGCCCCGGCCGCTCTGCTCGATCACCATGGGGACAAGCCCCAGTGCTTGCGGTTCCATGCCCAGACGCTCCATGTGCCCCCGGTGTTCCATTTGGTTGCTGTTCCGGCCCCAGGTCATTGTTGGCGGCCACCCATCAGGTCATCGAAATCGGTCGGCTTGTCCTGGACTTTAACGCGCGCCAGCACCCACTCGACGACATTGTTCTCCAGCACCAGGGATTCCACCTCGCGCAGCCGCTCGGGCGAGGAGTAGTACCAGCGCACCACTTCCTCGGGGCGCTCGTAGCTCTCGGCGTAGTCGTGCACCAGCGCCTTGATCCTGTCGGGTTCCGCCACCAGGTTCTCGCGGTGGACCAGATCGGAGACGATCAGGCCGAGCGCCACCCGCTTGCGGGCCTCCGGCTCGAACATCTCGGTGGGCATCTGCATGTCCTCGGCCTTCATGCCCCGCTGCGCGAGATCCCGGCGCATGCCTTCCATCAGGCGCTCCATTTCCATCTGCACCAGGGAGTTGGGCAATTCGATGCTGGTATTCTCCAGCAGCCCCTTCATTACCAGGTCCTTGACGCGCGCCTCGGTGCGCCGGCGGACTTCGCGCTCCAGATTGGCCTGGATGTCGCTGCGCATCTGCGCAACGCCCCCGCTCTCGACCCCGAGCGCCCTGGCGAACTCGGCATCCAACGCCGGCAGGTGCGGTTGCGCGACCTGCCTGACCGCCACCTCGAAGCGCGCCGTCTTCCCGGCAACGTCCTTGCCATGATAGTCCTCCGGGAATGTCAATTCAAACGAGCGCTCCTCGCCGGGGCCGGCGCCGACAATCTCCTTCTCGAAGTCGGGCAGGAGCCGGCCTTCACCGAGCACGGTGGAGTGGCCGGTGGCGCTGCCGCCCTCGAACGGCACCCCGTCGATGCTGCCCGCGTAGTCGATCAGCACGCTGTCGCCGGCCTGCGCGCCACGCGTAACGTCATGGTAGTGGACGCGCTGCTTGCGCAGGATCTCGACCGTCTTGTCGATCTCGGCCTCGCCCACCGTGACCAGCGGGCGTTCGATCTCGACTCCGGAGATGTCGCCGAGCACGATCTCCGGGTAGACCTCGAAGGTCGCGCTGAACTCGACCTGCTGCACCTCCTGCGTACTTTCGGCGGCAGGCTTGGGCTCGAACCGGGGGAAGCCGGCCACGCGCAGGTTCTGCTGGCGCACAGCCTCGCCGAAGCTCTTCTGCAGCACATCGCCCAGCACTTCCTGGCGGACCTGACCGCCGTACTGCGCCTGCACCATCCGGTACGGAACCTTGCCTGGACGGAAGCCGGCCAGCTTGGCCTGGCGGGCCATGCGCTTGAGGCGGCTCTCGACTTCGGCCTCGATCTCCTGGATCGGCAGTGCGACGTTCAGCCTGCGCTCGAGATTGCTCACTTTTTCTATGGTGGCTTGCATTGGTGCGATTCCTGGCAACTCGTCATGAACAAGCGCGGGACGGAGCGATGTCCTGCGCCACGGTGTCTTGGCCCGATCCGGCGGGATGGTCGATCGGGCAGTCGGCTTCCCGATCCTCCGGCATCAGCCGGCTGATGCTGTCGCAGCCCCGGTACGAAACCGCCCGCTGCGATACGGCCCCGCTGCGATATGGCCCTGATGCGAAATGGCCCTGATGCGAAATGGCCCTGGTGCGAAAGGAGAGACTCGAACTCTCACGCCTTTCGGCGCCAGAACCTAAATCTGGTGCGTCTACCAATTCCGCCACTTTCGCAAAGTCCTCATTTTAATATAATCGATCCCTCCCGCTCCACTCGATGCCCGCGCCCTGCCGGCGGGCAGCCGACACGCAGCGCTACCGGCCAACCTGTCCGCGGCACCCTTCACCATCCCGACGACGTCCAGACACTACGAGAACTTCCCGGTGGCCTCGCTGGCCATGCCGGCGCGCTTCCGGCCCGCGGTTCGCCTGATCTACGCGTTCGCCCGTCAGGCCGACGATTTCGCCGACGAGGGCGACCTGGTTCCGGCCGAGCGTCTGCGGCTCCTGGCGGGCTTCGAGGACGAACTGGACCGAATCGAGGCCGAGCAACAGCCGCGATCCGAACTGTTCCAGGGACTGGCGCAGATCATCCACCGCCACCAGCTGCCACTGAAACCCTTTCGCGACCTGCTTTCGGCCTTCAGCCAGGACGTCACCAAGAGCCGCTACGCCGACTTCGGCGAAGTGATGGACTACTGCCGGCGTTCGGCCAATCCGATCGGACGCCTGCTGCTGCATCTGTTCCGCGAGACCTCCCCGCGCAGCCTGGCCATGTCGGACGGCATCTGCGCCAGCCTGCAGCTCGTCAACTTCCTCCAGGACGTGGAGATCGACTACCGCAAGGACCGCATCTATCTGCCTCAGGACGAGATGGCCCGTTACGGCATTCACGAGAAGCAGATCGCCGAGCGCGACGCCGGCGGGATGTGGTCGGAATTCATGCGTTTCCAGGCCGAGCGTGCGCGGCGAATGCTCCGCGCCGGGGCACCCCTCGGGCGCGTGCTGAGCGGGCGCGTCGGCCTGGAACTGCGCATGATCGTACTGGGCGGCGAGAGCATCCTGCGCCAGCTGCACGACGCGCACGGCGATGTCTTCCGGCATCGCCCGGTCCTGCGCCGCAGGGACTGGGTGTACATGATCTCCCGCGCGCTGCTCTCACGATGACACCCGACGAGTACTGTCAGCAGCGCGCCGCTGCCAGCGGCTCGAGCTTCTACTACAGCTTTCTGTTTCTGCCGCCGCCGCGCCGGCGCGCGATCACCGCGCTGTACGCCTTCTGCCGCGAGGTGGACGACGTGGTGGACGAGGTGTCGGATCCCGGCGTCGCGCGCAGCAAGCTGTCCTGGTGGACCGAGGAGACCGCACGGATCTTCCGCGGCACCCCGCAGCACCCGGTGGGACAGGCGCTCGCCGCGCCGGCACGGGAATTCGGCCTGCAGGAGGAACTGCTGCTCGAGATCATCGCCGGCATGCGCATGGACCTCGAGTACAACCGCTATCCCGACTACGCCACCCTGGAGGTGTACTGCCACCGCGTGGCCGGCGTGGTGGGCCTGCTGTCGGCGCACGTCTTCGGTTTCACCGATGCACGCACCCTGGACTACGCGCGCACCCTCGGCATTGCCTTCCAGCTCACCAACATCATCCGCGACGTGGGCGAGGACGTGCGCCGCAACCGCGTCTACATCCCGCTGGACGAACTGGCCCGGTGCGGCATGAGCGTGGACGATCTCGTCCTGCTGCGCGAGGACGCACGCTTCGAGAAACTCATGCGCGTGCAAATCGCGCGCGCGCAGGCCACCTACGATCGCGCGTTCGCGCTGCTGCCCGATGTCGACCGCAAGGCGCAACGACCCGGCTTGGTGATGGCGGCCATCTACCGTGCGCTGCTGGCCGAGATCGAGCGCAGCCGCGCCCCGGTGCTCACGCAGCGCATCTCGCTCACCCCGCTGCGCAAGCTGTGGCTGGCATGGAAGACCTGGGTGCGCGCATGAGCGGCATGGCCGGACGGCGTGTAGCCGTCCTGGGCGGTGGCTGGGCCGGCATGGCCGCGGCGGTGGAACTGTCGGATGCGGGAGCGCGGGTGGCGGTGTTCGAAGCCGCGCAGACGCTGGGCGGGCGCGCGCGCGCGGTCGTGTATCGCGGCACCACGCTGGACAACGGCGCGCACATTCTCGTCGGCGCCTATCGCGAGACGCTCGCGATTATGCGCAAGGTCGGCGTGGACGAGGCACGCGGCCTGTTCGCGCGCCTCCCGCTCGAACTAAACTTCCCGGGCCGGTTCCGCCTGCGCGCGCCGCGCCTGCCGGGGCCTCTGCACCTGGCAGCGGCGCTGCTCGGCTGCAGCGGATTGCCCTGGGGCGAGCGGCTGGGGGCAGTGCGCTTCATGCGCACCTTGCAGTCCATGCGGTTCACGCTGGATCGCGATACCACCGTGGCCGCGCTGCTCGAGTGCCACGCGCAGGGGACGCACGCACGGCGCTACCTGTGGGAGCCGCTGTGCATCGCCGCGCTCAACACCCGTGCGCAGCAGGCCTCGGCGCAGGTGTTCCTCAACGTGCTGCGCGACAGCCTGAACGGCGCGCGCAGCGACAGCGAGCTGATCCTGCCTCGCTGCGATCTCTCGCACCTGTTCCCGCTGCCCGCTGCCGATCATGTCGATGCGCGCGGCGGCCGGGTGGTGACCGGCTGCGCGGTGCACGCGGTGCGCGAGCACGGCCGCGGCTTCGAGATCGAGCACACGCACGGACGCGAACCGTGCGACGCGGTGGTGTGCGCGCTGCCGCCGTATCGCGTCGCCGACACGCTGGCCCCGCTGGCGTCCATGCGCTCGATCACCCGCGACATCGTCATGCTCGAGCACGAGCCCATCACCAGCGTGTACCTGCAGTTCGATGCCGGCGCCTCGCTGCCGGGCGCGATGGTCGGTCTCGAAGACGGACACGCACAGTGGGCGTTCGATCGCGGGCGCCTTGCCGGGCAGCACGGGCTGGTCTGTGCGGTGGTCAGTGCCCGCGGAGCGCACGAAGCGCTGTCCCACGAGCAGCTGGCGGTGCACGTCGAGGACGAACTGCGGGCACGCTTCCCGCGGCTGGGCACCCCGCGCTGGCGCAAGGTGATCGCGGAGAAGCGGGCGACCTTCTCCTGCCGCCCCGACCTCGGGCGTCCCGATCAGATCACGCCCGTAGCCGGGCTCGTGCTGGCCGGCGATTACACCGCGAGCCCCTATCCCGGCACGCTGGAAGCCGCCGTACGCAGCGGAGTGCGCTGCGCACGGCTCCTGAGCGAAGGAAGCCATGTTCACGCCTGATTACCGCCCTGCCCCCGATCTGCTCGCACAGCGCGTCATCCTCGTGACCGGCGCCAGTTCCGGCCTGGGACGCGAGGCAGCGCTGGCCTTCGCGCGCCACGGCGCGACCGTGATCCTGCACGGACGCAACACGAAGCGCCTGGAGAAACTTTACGACGAAATCGAGGGCTGCGGCGCGCCCCAGCCCATCATCCTGCCGCTGGATCTGGCCAGGGCGGGCGAAGTCGACTATGCGAACGTGGAACAGGCGATCCGGGCGCGGGCCGGGCGCCTCGATGGCCTGCTGCACAGCGCGGCGCACTTCGCCCATCTCACCGAACTGGCGCACGAGTCGCTCGAGCATTGGCTCACCACGTTGCGGGTGAACAGTGCTGCCGTGCACGCACTCACGCGCGCCTGCCTGCCGCTGCTCAGGGCCGCGCCGGATGCGTCCGTGGTCGCCACCGCCGAGATGCACGGCCTGCAGCCGGCAGCGTACTGGGGTGCGTTCGCGGTGTCTCAGGGCGCGCTGCTCGGCTGGATAACGATCCTGGCGCAGGAATGGGCGCCCCTGCCCGGCCTGCGCGTGAACCTGCTGGTGCCCGGTGCGGTGGCCTCGCCGTTGCGCTCGCGCACGCATCCCGGGGAGACGCAAGCATCGCGGCTGGCCCCCGCGGCACTGGTGCCGCTGTGGCTCTATCTGATGGGACCGGACAGCCGGGGCGTCAGCGGCCAGGTGTTCGAAGCGTCGAAGCTGCTCGCCAGGTGAACGGTTCACCACGACGGAGAGCATTCATCACGACAGCGTATCAACCACGAAGACACGAACAGCGAGAACCCGGGGCCAGGTTTTCATTCGTGTCCCTCGTGCCTTCGTGTTCCTCTTTTGATTCGTGCCTTCGTGGTAAACGCAGTTCGATCAGGCCAGCAGGGCGCGAACCCAGTCGGGCAGCGGCCTCGACTTGCCGTCGGCCAGGTCGATCCACACCATCATCGCCTCGCAGCGCGCGTACACCTTCTCCGGGTGCCCGGCGTCGCGCAGCTCGCTATACAGCGGGAAGGCGCTGCGCCGGGCCTGGCCGGCCACCAGGCTGACCTCGAGTTCGCACGGGTACACCGCCGGGAGCACGAAGCGGCAGTTGATGCTGCCCAGGATCGGCCCTTCCGGAAGCTTCCTGTAGTCGGCGCCGATGGCGTCGAACCACGAGATGCGCGCCTGCTCGAAGTAGCGGAAATAAATCGTGTTGTTCATGTGGCCGAGCGCGTCCATGTCGCCCCAGCGCATGCGCATGCGCTCGACGTGGACCTGCCTGCCCGGGTCGGGCGCTTCTAGCGACAATCCGTTTCTCCCTCGAAACCGTTTATCATCGTTCGATTGTAAAGCAGGCGCGCACGAGCGCCTGCCCGAGCATCCTGGAGCAGATCTTGTCCGAACGCGAATCGATGGAATACGACGTGGTGGTCGTCGGCGCCGGTCCTTCCGGCCTGGCCACGGCCATCCGACTCAAGCAGCTGGCCGCGCAACGCCAGGCGGAAATGTCGGTGTGCGTGATCGAGAAGGGCTCCGAGGTCGGCGCGCACATCCTCTCCGGCGCGGTGATCGAACCGCGCGCGCTGAACGAGCTGCTGCCCGACTGGAAGAATCTGGGCGCGCCGCTGGACACGCCGGCGCGCGAGGACCGGTTTCTCTACCTGTCGCAGAGCAAGTCGTGGCAGCTGCCCACGCCGCCGCAGATGCACAACCGCGGCAACTACGTCATCAGCCTGAGCAACCTCTGCCGCTGGCTCGGCCAGCAGGCCGAGGCGCTGGGCGTGGAGATCTATCCGGGGTTCGCGGCTGCCGAGGTGCTGTATCACGATGACGGACGCGTCAAGGGCGTCGCCACCGGCGATCTGGGCATCGGCAAGCACGGCGAGCCGACCGATCGCTATCAACGGGGCATGGCGTTGCACGCGAAGCAGACGGTATTCGCCGAGGGCTGCCGCGGCTCGCTCACCAAGACGCTGCTCGAGCGCTTCAGGCTCAGGGAAGGAGTCGACCCGCAGACGTATGGCATCGGCATCAAGGAGCTGTGGGAAGTCGAACCGCCGAAATCCGAGCCCGGCCTCATCGTGCACACGGTCGGATGGCCGCTGGACAAGGCCACCTACGGCGGGTCGTTTCTCTATCACCTGTCGAACAACCAGGTGGCGGTCGGATTCGTCATCGGCCTCGACTACCAGAATCCCTATCTGAGCCCCTTCGACGAATTCCAGCGCTTCAAGACGCATCCCTCGATCCGCCCGGTGTTCGAGGACGCGCGGCGCATCGCCTACGGTGCGCGCGCGCTCTCCGAAGGCGGCTTCCAGTCCATTCCCAGGCTCGCCTTTCCGGGAGGGCTGCTGGTGGGTGACACCGCGGGCTTCCTCAACGTGCCCAAGATCAAGGGCACGCACACCGCGATGAAGTCCGGGATGACCGCGGCAGAGGCCTTGTTCGAGCACCTCGCCGCGAATGGCGGGCCGGAGGTCGTCGGCTATCCGGAGCGTCTGCGCAACAGCTGGGTCTGGGAGGAACTAGAGGCGGTGCGCAACATTCGCCCGTCCTTCCGCTGGGGACTGTTCGGGGGCATCGCCTACTCGGCACTCGACACTTACGTGTTCCGCGGCAAGGCGCCGTGGACCATGCGCCACCATGCCGATCACTCGCAGTTGAAGCAGGCCTCGTCGTTCAGGCCGATAGAGTATCCCAGGCCCGATGGCAAGGTGAGCTTCGACAAGCTGTCCTCGGTGTTCCTGTCCAACACCAACCACGAGGAGGACCAGCCCAGCCATCTGCAGCTGAAGGATCCGTCCGTGCCGATAGGCGTGAATCTCGCCTTGTACGACGCGCCCGAGCAGCGCTACTGCCCGGCAGGCGTCTACGAGATCGTGCGCGATGCGCGGGGTCGCAATCCGCGCCTGCAGATCAACGCGCAGAACTGCGTGCACTGCAAGACCTGCGACATCAAGGATCCCA
Organism: Burkholderiales bacterium; assembly: GCA_020854105.1. Taxonomy (GTDB): domain Bacteria; phylum Pseudomonadota; class Gammaproteobacteria; order Burkholderiales; family SHXO01; genus SHXO01. Next base: position 33,777 of record JADZGB010000029.1, read on the forward strand.
CCCAGAACATCAACTGGGTCGTGCCGGAAGGCGGCGGCGGACCCAACTACCCCAACATGTAGGCACGCGTTCCCGAGCGCAACCAGCGCGGGGAACTCGCTCCCGCGCGGCGTAGTCTGTGCATGAGCCGGCCCGCTCCCGCGCGCCTTCACTCCTCCCCTCTGCCTCGACCCTCATGCGATACGTCCGCCTCCAGGTCCTGTTCCTCGCATTCGCCGCCCTGCTCGCGAGCACCCTCGCCCACGCGCAGGAGGGGCAGCGCCACGTCGCGTGGGCGCACGAGAGTGCGGACATCGCTCCGGATCCCGCCGCCGTGTGGGGCCGCCTGGACAACGGCATGCGCTACGTCGTTCTTCCCAACGACACACCCAAGGGACGTATCAGTCTGCGGCTGCTGGTCGATGCGGGATCGTTCATGGAACGCGACGACCAGCGTGGCCTGGCGCACTTCCTCGAGCACATGGCGTTCAAGGGTTCGGAGAACATGCGCGCCGGCGACCTGGTGCAGTACCTGGAGCGCCTGGGCATGGCCTTTGGCGCCGACACCAATGCACGTACCGGCTTCGATTCGACCGTCTACCAGCTCGAGCTGCCCTCCAACGATCCCGCGCTGCTCGATCGGAGCCTGTTCGTGCTGCGCGAGAAGGCCGGGCGACTCCTGATCCCCGGCGCCGAACTCGAGCGCGAACGCGGTGTCATCCTCAGCGAGAAGCGCCTGCGCGACACCGCGCAGTTCCGCGCGATGGACGCGAACCTGCGCTTTCTCTTCCCCGACTCGCTGATCTCTGCGCGCATGCCGATCGGTCGCGAGGAGGTCATCGCCTCGGCCCCGCGCGAGCGCCTGGTGGACTTCTACGACACCTGGTACCGGCCGTCGCGTATGACGCTGGTCGCCGTGGGCGCCGTCGACCCGGCGCTTATCGCGCGCGCGATCCACCAGCACTTCGCCGATTTCCAGGCGCGCTCTGCCGAGCGCTCCGATCCGAGGATCGGCGACATCGGTCCGCGCCAGCTCGAGACGCGCCTGCACTACGAAGCGGAGGGACGCACCAACGTCACGCTGCAGGTGGCCAGACCGGCGCGGCCCGGGCCCGACACGCACGCCCGCCGCTACGAGGACATCCAGCTCTACCTCGCGCACGCGGTGCTCAACCGCCGCCTGGCCACTCTGGCCATGGCGCAGGACGCGCCCTTCGTGGGAGGTTTCGCGCAGTCCGACGACTTCCTCGAGTTCGCGCGCGTGGCGAACGTGACCATCAACACCGAACCGGCTCGCTGGAAGGACGGTCTGCGCGTAGCCGAGCAGGAGCTGCGGCGCGCACTGAAGCACGGATTCGCCTCCGAGGAACTGGACGAGCAGACGCGCATCCTGGTCACGCAGTTCGAGGAGAGCACGAGGGCGGCGGGCACACGCGAGTCGGCCGATCTCGCCAACGAGATCGTGCAGAGCGTGAGCGAGGGCCTGGTGTTCACGCACCCGCGGACCGATCTGGCGGAGCTGCGCGGGATCCTCGCCGAGACCACGCCGGCAAGCGTACTCGCGGCGATGCGCGCAATGTGGTCGGATGCCGGTCCGCTGGTGTTCGTCTCGGGTCCGGTGAAGCTGGACGCACCGCAGGCCGCCATCCGCGAAGCCTATCTGGACAGCGCTGCGGTGCCCGTGGATGCGCCGGCCCAGGCCCGCCTCGCGCCGTTCGGCTACGAGAACTCCGGCAGCGCGCAACCGGCGCAGCGCCGTGTGAGCGACGCGCTGCAGGTGACGCAGCTGCGCTTCGCCAACAACGTGCGGGTGAATCTCAAGCCCACGCGCTTCGAGGCCAACAGCATTCTGATCTCTGCCCGCATCGGCGGCGGGCGGCTGGAACTGCCGATGGACAAGCCCGGCCTGGAGGCGCTGGCCGAGGGTGCATTCGTCTCCGGCGGCCTGGGCAAGCACAGTCTCGACGAACTGAACCGGATCATCGCCGGACGCAGCGTGGGGCTTGGATTCGAGGTCGAGGACGACGCTTTCGTGCTGGGCGGGCGCACGACACCAGCGGACCTGCTGCTGCAGTTGCAGCTGCTCGCCGCCTATGTCACGGACCCCGGCTACCGGTCCGAGGCCCTGGCCAAGTTCAGGCAGACGCTGCCGCAGCGCTATCAGATGCTCGAGCGCACGCCCACCGGCGTGCTGCAGAAGGAGGTCGTGCGTTTCCTGCGCGGAGGCGACGCGCGCTTCGGCTTTCCGGATCAGGCCACGCTGGCTACCCGCAGCTTCGAGAACCTGCGCGCGGTGCTGGACCCGGCGCTGGCCGGCGGCTATCTGGAACTGACACTGGTCGGCGACTTCGAGATGGAGTCGGCCATCGCAGCGGTATCTGCCACGTTCGGCGCGCTGCCGCTGCGCGCTGCGGCGAAGCCGCCGTTCACGGCCGAGCGCGACGTACGCTTTCCCGCCGGCAGTCCCGAGGTGGTGCGCTTCGATTACGAGACCAACGACCCGAAGGCGATCGCGGCGACATATTGGCCGACGACCGACCTCTCCAGGCTGAGCGACGCGCGCCGCCTGTTCGTGCTCGGCAAGGTGCTGGGCAATCGGGTACTCGAGCGCGCGCGCAACCTGCGGGGCCTGACCTACACCGCACACGGCGATCACGCGCCGAGCCAGGCCTTTCCGGGCTACGGCGTCCTGTTCGGCGTGGTGGACGCACCGCCGCAGAAGGCCGAGGATCTGGCGCGCCTGATCCGCGATATCGGAAGCGAAATCCGGCGCGATGGCATTACCCAGGACGAACTCGAGCGCGCGCGTAACCCGATCGTCGCGGAACTGAAGAAACTCCTGGAAACCAATGTCTATCTGCTGTCGGGCGTCGTCAGCGGATCCCAGGAACGGCCCGAGCGGCTGCAGCGCGCGCTCACCAGCGTGGAGGAGCTGTCGTCGCTTTCTGTGGAGGACATCGACGCAGTGGCGCGCCAGTATCTCGATCCGGCGCGCGCGCTGCCGGTGGCGATCGTGCCGGGCGCCATTACGGCGGCGCCCACTGCGGCCGATCCCATCGCGGCCGATCCAACTGCGGCCGACCCCACCGCGGGCGATCCGGCGCAGCCGGCGGCACGCTAGAGTGCGGTTCGCGACCCGGTCTACGCCGCCTCAGCCCCTTGCCTGACCGGCTCCGATGACGTCCTTCAACGCGTTCATCAACTCCACCGGAAAGACGATGGTGTTGCTTCGGTCGTTGGCGATGGTCGTGAGCGTCTGCAGGTAGCGCAGCTGCATCGCCTCGGGCTGGGTGGCGAGCGTCTGCGCCGCTTCCAGCAGCTTGTGCGAGGCCTGCAGTTCGCCTTCGGCAAGGATGACCTTGGAGCGGCGTTCCCGCTCGGCTTCGGCCTGGCGCGCCATGGCGCGCGCCATTGTCTCGTTCAGGTCGATGTGCTTGATCTCCACGTTGGAGACCTTGATGCCCCAGGCATCGGTCTGCTGATCCAGCGTCGCCTGGATGTCGATGTTGAGTTTCTCGCGCTCGGACAGCATCTCGTCGAGCTCGTGCTTGCCCAGCACCGCACGCAGTGTCGTCTGCGCCAGCTGGCTGGTCGCGACCAGGTAGTTCTCCACCTGGATGATCGCTCTCTCCGGCTCGACCACGCGGAAGAACACGATCGCATTGACCTTCACCGACACGTTGTCCTTCGAGATGACGTCCTGCGACGGGACGTCCATGGTCACCGTGCGCAGATCCACCTTGACCATCTGCTGCAGTCCGGGGATGACGATCACCAGGCCAGGCCCCTTCACCTTCCAGAACCGGCCGAGCTGGAACACGACGCCGCGCTCGTATTCACGCAGGATGCGCACGGCGTAGAACAGCGCCGCCGCGATGAGTACCACGAAAATCATGCCGCCGAAACCATCCATGCCCGCCTAGCCTCCTGTCTGCCCGGATTGTCTGTCGCCCACGGGTTCCACGGTGAGATCGAGCCCATCGATCTTCACCACCCGCACGCGCTGATTCAGCGTGAGCGGCGAGGCGCTGCTCACGCGCCACAGTTCGCTGTGGACGCGCGCCCAGATCTCTCCGCCACGCTGCTCCACCACCTCACCCAGCGCACCCACCATCTCCTCGCGTCCGCTCACCACCGGCTGCCTGCGCGCACGCACTGCCATGTCAATGACCACCACGAAGAACAGCAGACTGAGCAATGCCAGTCCGCCGATGAGAAACCAGGGAATGTCGTAGCCGGGCACGTCGGTGTCGATGAGCAGGATGGATCCGATGACGAACGCGATGGTACCGCCGATGCCGAGCGCGCCATAGGAGCTTACGAACACCTCGGCCGCCATGAAGCCGATGCCAAGCGCGATGAGCGCCAGGCCGGCATAGTTCACCGGCAGCATCTGGAACGCATACAAGGCCACCAGCAGGCTTACCGCTCCGATCACGCCGGGAAACACCATCCCCGGACTGTAGAACTCGAGCAGCAGGCCATAGAAGCCGATCAGCAGGAGGATGTAGGCCATGCTCGGGTCGGTGATCACCGCGAGCAGTCTGGTGCGCCAGTCCGGATCGATGCGCACCACCTGCGCGCCCTGCGTACTCAAGGTGCGCGTCGCGCCCTGCACATCCACGCTGCGGCCGTGCACCTTTCCAAGCAGATCGGGCACGTCCGCTGCCAGCACATCGATCACCTTGATCGCCAGCGCCTCTTCGGCCGGCAGACTCACCGCTTCGCGCACCGCCTTCTCCGCCCACTGTGCATTGCGTCCGCGCAACTGCGCCAGTCCCCTGATGTAGGCCACGGCATCCGACACGGCCTTGCGGCTCATCGCGTCGCCCGCAGGCGGCTCCTGCCTGTCCGCCTGTGGCTGGTCCTTCCCGGAATCCCGGCCCGGCTTCGATGGCTCGGGCTTGCCGCCGCCGATCTGCACCGGTGTCGCCGCGCCGAGATTGGTCGCGGGCGACATGGCGGCGATATGACTGGCATACAGCAGATAGGTTCCGGCGCTCGCTGCCCGCGCGCCGCTCGGATGGACGAACACTGCCACCGGAACCGGTGAGGCAAGGATGTCCTTGATCATGCGCCGCATGGCCAGGTCCAGCCCGCCGGGCGTGTCCATCTGCACGATGACGAGCCCGGCTTCCTGATCGGCCGCCTTCTTCAGGCCCCGATCGAAGTAGTCGGCAGTGGCCGGTCCGATGGCACCGTCGATGGTGAGCAGAACCACTGGTGCGTGTCGTGCCGAGGCGCTGCCGGCGACGAAGAACAGGATCAGGAGGATGGCTGCGATGCGTTGCATGCACGGAACGCCGATTGCAGGGGGCCGATTGACGACTATAGCGAGTTGCATGCCGGTACGCATCGGGCGCGGACCACGGTGCGCCGTGCGGCATCGCGGCGTATCACTGCGGCATCCTCGCATACAATCGCTTCGACCCCCGGATGGAGTCGCCGGACATGACACGTCATCTCGTCTTCATATCTGCGCTGGCGGTGGCCCTGCTTGCCGGCGGCTGCGGAACCAATCCCGTCACCGGGAAGAGGGAGCTGCAGCTGATGTCGGAAGGTCAGGAAATCCAGATCGGACAGCAGAACTACGCTCCGGCCCGGCAATCCCAGGGCGGCGATTACGTGCTCGATCCGGAGTTGACCGCCTATGTGCGCGAAGTGGGGCAGAAGCTGGCGGCAGTCTCGGACAGACCGCAGCTGCCCTACGAATTCGTCGTTCTGAACGATTCGCAGCCCAACGCCTGGGCCATGCCCGGCGGCAAGATCGCGTTCAACCGCGGCCTGCTCTACGAGCTCGACAGCGAGGCGGAGCTGGCTGCGGTGCTCGGCCACGAGATCGTGCATGCGGCTGCGCGCCACGGTGCCAAGGGCATCGAGCGCGGCATGCTGCTCCAGGGGGTCATCATGGCAGTCGGGATCGGCACGGCGGACAGTCGCTATTCCCAGCTCTTCGTCGGCGGCGCACAGGTCGCTGCGCAGCTGGCGAACCAGAAGTACGGCCGGGACGCCGAGTCGATATCCGATCGCTACGGCATGCAGTACATGAAGGAGGCGGGCTACGATCCGGCTGCCGCCGTCACGCTCCAGGAAACCTTCGTGCGGCTGAGCGAGGGCCGCAATCCGAGCTGGCTCGAGGGCCTGTTCGCCAGTCATCCGCCATCACCGGCGCGCGTCGAGGCGAACAGGCAGACGCTGCAGGAGATCGGCGCGGGAGGTGAATGGGGGCGCGAACGCTACGCCGAGCGTACCGCCGGGCTGCGCGAGCGACGGCCGGCCTACAAGGCCTATGATGCAGGCGTGCAGGCGCTGGCCAAGGGCGATGCGGCAGCGGCGGCCGCACGCGCCGAGGAGGCGCTCGCCATCGAGCCGCGCGAGGCACTGTTCCACGAACTGCTTGGCGACGTGGCGATGTCACGCAAGCGCCCTGAGGGGGCACTGGACCACTACGCGCGAGCGATGGAGCTCAATCCGGACTACTTCAAGCCGGTCGTCCAGAGCGGCATCGCCCTGTTCAACCTGGGACGTCGCAACGAGGCTCGGGACTACCTGCAGCGCAGCGTCAAACTGCTGCCAACCGCACCCGCTCACTATCTGCTCGGTGTCATGGCGGAAGAACGCGGAGACCTGCAGAACGCGCTGAACAACTACCAGGTCGCGGCCGGCTCGGACTCCGAACTCGGCAAGCAGGCCACCCAGCGCTTCGTGCGCCTGGACCTGCCGCGCAATCCCGAGCGATACATCCGCTCCGCCCCGCGCCTGGCAGAGGACGGCACGCTGTACGCGGTGGTGCAGAACGCGGGACCGGTGGCGCTGGCCGACGTGCGCCTGCGCATGGTGCGCACGGACGGCCAGCGTATCCTCGACCAGTCCGCGCTGCTGCGCGTGCCATCACTCGGACCCGGCAAGCAGGCACAGGTGGCGATCGCGCGCGACGTGCGGGTCGCGGATCCGAATCAGCTGCGGCAGTTCCGGGTCGTTGTGGAACAGGCCGAAGTGGCGCAGTAGACGTCCTGACGCCCGGCTGCCCGCGCGCGCCCGCGCCACATCCCGTCTACGAGACCACTTCGGGAGCCGCGTTGCGCATCGCCGCGATCGCGTCCCAGTCCCACTCGATTCCCAGTCCCGGTGTCTGCGGGGGAAGCGCGTAGCCGTCCTGCATCACCACACGCGAGTGCGTGATGCGGTCCAGTTGCGGAATGTGCTCGAGCCAGGTGGCATTCGGTACGGCGAGCACCAGGGGCAGATGGATCTCCATCAGGAAGTGCGGGCAGACCTGCACATTGAAGCTCTCGCACAGATGCGCGACCTTGAGCCAGGGCGTGATGCCGCCGACACGGCCCACGTCCACCTGCACGATGCTGCATGCGCCGCGCTGCAGGTACTCGCGGAAATGCGCCGGGTGATAGAGCGACTCGCCGATGGCGATCGGAATGGAGGTCGACTGGGCGAGCAGAACGTGGCCGTTGAGGTCCTCGGCAGGCAGCGGCTCCTCGAACCAGAAGATGTCCAGAGCCTCGTAGTGCCGCGCCCGGCGGATCGCTTCCGACACCGTGAAGCCCTGATTGGCGTCGGTCATGATGTCGTAGTCGTCGCCCAGCGCTTCGCGCACCGCAGACAGGCGGGCGACATCCTCGGCCACGTGCGGGCGGCCGATCTTGATCTTCACCGCCTTGAACCCCCTGGCCCTGGCGGCCTGGGCGTTCTCCACCACCTCCGTCGGCGACAGATGCAGCCAGCCGCCCTCGGTGTCGTACACCGGGATGCGCCTCTGGGCGCCACCGGCCATCACGTGCAGCGGCAGATCCGCCCGCCGGCAGCGCAGATCCCACAGTGCGGTGTCCACGCAGCACAGGGCGATGCTGGTGATCGCGCCCACCGAGGTGGCGTGGGTGTGCATGAACAGGTCCTTCCAGATCTCCTCGACCATGGCCGGATCGCGACCGATCAGGCGCGGCGCCATGTGGTCGCGCAACAAGGCCACCACCGACGATCCGCCCGTGCCGATGGTGTAGGAGTAGCCGGTACCCTCCGATCCGTCGTCGCAGAAGATGCGCAGCATTGGCGTCTCCTGCATCGAGAAGGTCTGAATCGCGTCGCTGCGCGGGACGTGCGGCCTGAGATCCACCTGAAAAATCTCGACGCGCGTGATCCTTGCCATTTCACTCCTCCTGATCTGTTCTTAGCGCGGCCCGCGCCGCAGTGTCTCGGACGGACGGCGGCTACCCGTGCAGCGCCTCGAACACAGCGGCAGCACCCATCCCCGTGCCGACGCACATGGTAACCATTCCGTACCTGAGATTGCGGCGCCGCAGGCCGTGCACCAGAGTCGCCGTCCGGATGGCCCCGGTAGCGCCCAGCGGATGGCCCAGTGCGATGGCGCCGCCGAGTGGATTGACCTTCGACGGATCGAGGCCGAGATCATCGATCACTGCCAGGCTCTGCGCCGCGAACGCCTCGTTCAGTTCGATCCAGTCCATGTCCTCCTGGCGCAGATTGACCTGTCGCAGCACCTTCGGGATCGCCAGCTTCGGACCGATGCCCATGATCTCCGGCGGCACGCCCGCGACCGCGAATCCCAGGAAGCGCGCCAGCGGCTCGAGCTGGTAGCGCCGCAGGGCGGTTTCGCTCACCACGATCACCGCGCCGGCACCATCCGAGGTCTGCGAGCTGTTTCCGGCGGTCACCGACCCGTCTGCGGCGAACGCGGGCCTGAGCTGCGCCAGCACCTCGGGCGTGGTCCCCGCGCGTGGACCCTCGTCCACACTCACCGTCCGCGCAGCGTGCCTTACTTCGTGGCTCGACAGATCCGCCAGCTTCTCGTCGATGGTCACGGGCAGGATCTCGTCGTGGAACTCGCCGGACTGGATCGCCGCCAGTGCCTTGCGGTGACTGTGCGTGGCGAAGGCATCCTGGGCGGCTCGATCGATCTTCCACTGCCGGGCAACCTTCTCCGCGGTGATGCCCATGCCGTAGCCGATGCCGATGTTCTCGTCGCGGTCGAAGATGTGCTCGCTGAACGAAATCTTGTTGCCGCCCATCGGGATCATGCTCATGCTCTCGGTGCCGGCAGCGATCATCACCTGCGCTTCACCCAGGCGCACGCGGTCGGCGGCGATGGCGACCGCCTGCAGGCCCGACGAACAGAAACGGTTGACGGTCATGCCCGCCACCGTGTTCGGCAGACCCGCGAGCAGCAGTGCGACGCGTGCGACATTCATGCCCTGCTCCGCTTCGGGAATCGCACAGCCGGCCACCACGTCGTCGATGGCGCTCGGCTCGAGCAACGGCAGTTCCGCCAGCGTGGCCCTCAGCGCGTGAGCGAGCAGCTCATCCGGACGCACGTTCCTGAACATGCCGCGCGGCGCCTTGCCCACCGGCGTGCGCCGGGCGGCAACGATGTATGCGTCCTGGATTTGCTTTGCCATCCTCGATCGGCCTCATCGCCACCAAGGGCACGAAGAGGTTCCGGGGTGTTCCTCCGTGTCCTTCGTGTCCTCGTGCTGAAAAGTCTTCAGTTCCGCAACGGCTTCCCGGTCCTGAGCGTGTGCTCGATGCGCGCCTGGGTCTTCTCGGTGGCGAGCAGTTCCATGAATCCGCGCCGCTCGAGCGCGAGCAGCCACGCCTCGTCCACCAGCGTACCGCCCTCCACGTCGCCGCCGCACATGACGCAGGCCACCTGGCTGCCGACCAGGTAGTCGTGCTCCGAGATGTACTGCCCCTCCAGCATATTCGCCATATAGGCCTTGATCGTGGCAATCGCGCTGCGCCCGGCGACGGGAATGCCGGCCGGCGGCAGCGGAGCACGATATCCGGCCTCGACCAGTGCGTTCAGTTCGCTCTTCGCCACGTGCAGCACCTCGGCGCGATTCATCACGATGCGGTCGCACGCCCCCAGGTAGCCCAGATCCCGTGCCTGCACGGCGGACTTGCCGACCTCGGCCGTGGCGACGTTCTGGAAGTAGCGGCGCAGGTACGGGAACACGTCCCCCCCGCGCGCCTCCTGCGCGGCGCGCAGTGCCAGCTCCTTGCAGCCGCCGCCCGCGGGGAGCAGGCCGATGCCGGGCTCGACCAGGCCCACATAGCTCTCCAGCGCGGCCACGGTACGCGAGGAATGCAGGATGATCTCGCAGCCCCCGCCGAGCGCCAGCCCTTCGACTGCGCTCACGGCCGGGACGCTGCTGTACTTCCACGCCTGGGTCATCGCCTGGAACTGCTCGACGATCTCCTCCACCCGGGCGAGCCGCCCCGCCATCAGAGCGTCCGCGACGTTGAGCCTGCGTGCCGCTTTCAGCACGGCCGACTCGGCCTGCCTGCGCACCTGCTTCATTATCCGCGCGAAACCCGACGACCTGGGCGAATCGGACGCGCGCGCGGACTGGCCCGAGACGTTCGCCCCGGCCGAGAACGGCGGCTGCGGCTGCCACAGGATCAGGCCCTTGAAGCCGCGTTCGGCCTCCTCGAGCGCCTGCCTGACTCCGTGGATGACTTCCTCGGAGATGGTGTTCATCTTCGTGCGGAAGCCGAGCACGGCGATATCGTCGCCCGTGCTCCACATGCGCACCGCTGCCGTCTCGAGCACGGTGGTGCCGTGGCCGGAGTGCTCGCCCACCAGCCGATCCGGACAGGGCTGGCGCCGGTACACCGGCAGCGCCGGGCGCGGCACCGCGATGGCGCGCGCCGCGCTGTACGAACCGTCCGGCTGGTGCACCCCGGTGCGTGCCGGTTCGTGCACCCACGCCGGCAGCGCCACGTCGCTCATCGTCCGGCCGGCGCGGATGTCCTGGTCGATCCAGCCGGTCACACGCTGCCATCCGATCGCCTGCCACAACTCGAACGGCCCCTGGCTCCAGCCGAAACCCCAGCGCATGGCGAGGTCGACATCGCGCGCGTTGTCCGCGATCTCGCCCAGGTGCACCGCGCAGTAGTGCAGCATGTCGCGCAGGCATGCCCACAGGAAGCGGGCGTGCGGATGGGTGCTGGCGCGCAGCCGGTCGAAGCGCTCCACCGGATCGCGCGTCTTCAGGATGGCGGCCACGCCGGCGTCGGCCTCTGCTGCCGATGCCCGGTAGTCCATGCTCGTGCGATCCAGCACCTCGATGTTCCGGCCCGCCTTGCGGTAGATGCCGCGCCCGGACTTCTGACCCAGTGCTGCGGCCTCGAGCAGCGCGCGGTACCAGACGGGCAGCACGAAGTGCCGGTGCCAGGGATCCTCGGGCAGTCCCTGCGTCATCGTGTTCACCACGTGCGCCAGCGTATCGAGTCCCACCAGGTCGGCCGTGCGATACGTGGCGCTCCTCGGCCGCCCGATCAACGGACCGGTGAGCGCGTCCACCACGTCGAAGCCGAGGTCGAAGGTCTGCGTGTGATGAAATGCCGCGAGGATGGAGAACACGCCGATGCGGTTGGCGATGAAGTTCGGCGTGTCCTTTGCCCGCACCACCCCCTTGCCCATCGCCGAGACCAGGAAGGCCTCGAGCCGGTCCAGCATGGCCGGGTCGCTCTCGCGCGCGGGGATCAGCTCCACCAGGTACATGTAGCGCGGCGGATTGAAGAAGTGCACGCCGCAGAAGCGCGGGCGCACCGCCTCCGGCAACGCCTGCGCGAGCGCCTGGATCGACAGGCCGGAGGTGTTGGTCGCGAATACCGTGGCCTCGTTCAGGTGCGGCGTGATGCGTGCGTACAGTGCATTCTTGATGCCGATGCGCTCGGCCACCGCCTCGACGATCAGGTCGCACTCGTGCAGCTTCCCCAGATCCTGATCGTAGTTGGCCGCCTCGATGTGCGCGGCCAGCGCAGGCGAGGCCAGCGGCTGCGGATCGATGCCGCGCAGTCCCTCGATCGCCTTGCGCGCGCTGGCGTTCGGATCACCCTCCTTCGATGCGAGTTCGAACAGAACGACACGCACGCCGGCGTTGGCGAAATGCGCGGCGATCTGCGCACCCATGACGCCGGCGCCGAGGACGGCCACCTTGCGCACCGGCAGCATGGCAGTGCGTTGCATCGGTTCGGCCGCTCTCAGAAGCTGTACGTGACCTGTGCGCTGAGGATATCCACGCTGCTGTCGTACTCGCCGCGCAGCCGCCCGTTGACCGGCGTCTGGTTGTCGTCGATGGATGCGCCGGGAATGAACAGATGGGCATAGCCGAAGTCGACCGCCAGGTTCGCGCGCGGCTTCCATTGCGCGCCGAAAGCCACCCAGGTGCGGCTGTTGTCCGGAATGCGGGCGGTGCGGAAGTCGTCGGGAACCGGCGTCTCGTCGTACGCGACGCCTCCACGCAGCTTCCATGCGTCGTTCAGCCGGTAGCTCAGTCCGAACGAGATGCGCCAGCTGTCGTCCCAGTTCTCGGGGGTGGACTGCAGCAGCGTCCCGTTCGCGCGGTAGATATCGAGGGTCTTGAAGCGGCTCCAGTTGGTCCAGGTCACGTCGCCCATGAAGTCCCAGCGATCGTCGAAGCGCTGGAACACGCTGAGCGATGCGCTCTCCGGCAGCGTAGTCCTGGCATAGGCCGGACCGTCAGGCGCCGCAGCGGAGGGCACCAGCGCCGGGCGGCGAAACGTGACATCGCCCTCCAGCTCGTGCCTGATCGCGGAGCGGTAGGCCAGTCCCACGCGCAGGTCCGGGGTCGCGGAAAAGATCACACCCGCGTTCCAGCCCCAGCTGTCGTCGTCCTCGCCCTCGACCTTCACCTTGCCCTCACCGCCCAGTCCGAAATTGACTGCCCGGGTGAGTGTGGCCTCCGCATACTGGTAATTCAGACCCGCGCCGATCGACAGCCGCTCGTTCACCTTGAAGGCCACGGAGGGGTTGATGTTGATCGTCTTGACCTCCGATTCGATCGCCTGGAAGCGGCCCATCCAGTCGTCATCGTATTCGGTCTTCAGACCGAAGGGCGCGTTCACACCCACGCCGACCGCCAGGCGTTCGGTCAGCCGCCAGGAGAGATACGCATTGGGCACGAGCGCCCAGCTGCCGGCATCGCCGCCCTCGCCGCCCAGCGGCTTGCCCGCGCCGGCGATCGATCCGTCGTTGTCGAACTCGGCAGAGGGTCTGATCGCGTGTCCCGCGACCACCAGCTGGCGGCCGGGCAGGAACACGAGCCCGGCTGGATTGAAGAAGATGGTGCTGGCATCCTCCGCCGCCGCGGCAGCGCCTGCATAGGCATTGCCCAGGCCGCTGGCATTCTGTTCGATCAAGGCGAATCCAGCCGCATGTCCGGTGCCGGATATCGCGCCGGCGAGGCCCCCCAGTGCCACCAGACATGCCAGCCGTGCTCCACTGCAGTTCATCCCACTCTCCTCCGTCGATGTCGCCTGCACGCCAGGCGCGTTGTCCCCTTCACTTCTCGGTCACCGCCAGCGGGCGCGGACGCCGGTCCGCGCCGACCGCCACGTAGGTCAGCGTTGCCTCGGTCACCTTGACCGTGATCTCCTGCTCGAAGCGCCGTTGCGCATACACCTCCACGTTGACCGTGATCGAGGTTCTGCCCACGCGCGCGACGTCGGCGAAGAAGCTCACCAGGTCGCCGATCAGCACCGGCTGCTTGAACACGAACGAATTGACCGCGATGGTCGCGACCCGGCCCTTGGCCAGGCGCAGAGCCGGAATGCTGCCGGCAATGTCCACCTGGGACATGATCCAGCCGCCGAAGATGTCGCCCGAGGGATTGGCATCGGCTGGCATGGGCACCACGCGCAGCACCGGTTCGCGGCCGCTGGGCAGTTCCACGTGCAGCTCGGTCGGATCCAACTCCTGTCCCCCGATCATCGTCCGGTGAACGCCGGTGCACGCTTGTGCACGAACGCATCGACACCCTCGGCGAGATCGGCGGTCGCTGCACAGCGCGCGAAGGCGAAGAGTTCCTCTTCCATCTGTGTCTCGATGGAGCGCGACGACGAGGCATTGAGCAGCCGCTTGGCCTCGCCGTAGGCAATGGTGGGTCCGTTCGCCAGTCGGTGCGCCAGTTCCCGCGTCCGTGACGCGCGTTGCGCGGCGGGCACGACCCAGTTCACCAGCCCGAGCTGCTGCGCGGTGGCCGCGTCGAACAGGTCGGGCAGCATGGTCAGCTCCATCGCGCGCTTCATGCCTACCAGGCGGGGCAGGAAGTGCGTGCTGCCACCGTCGGGGCTCGCTCCGATGCTGGCATAGGCAAGAGAGAAGCGCGTGCCCTGCTCGGCGAGCGCGAGGTCGGCCGCGCACATGATGCTGAATCCGGCGCCCGCCACGGCCCCATGCACGCTCGCCAGCACCGGCTTCGGCATGCGGCGCAGGGACTGGATGGCGAAGTGCATCTCGCGTCCCCAGCTCACGATGATCCGGGCCAGCTCGGCGATGCGCTCGGCGAACAGCGCTACGTCGCCGCCGGCGACGAAGGCCTTGCCACGGCCCTCCAGCACCACGCAGCGCACCGCGGCATCGTGCTCGAGCGTCTCGGCCGCTTCGCGGAACTCGATCATCATGCGCTCGTCCAGCGCGTTCATCACCTGCGGCCGGTCGAAGGCGATCGTGCCGATGCCTTCCTCCACTGCCACCACCACGCTCCGGTTCATGCACGCTCCTGCTGCAGATCGATGGTCGTGTGCGCTCCTGCCGCCTGCCCGCCCGCCTCGTCCAGCGACGAGCCCTGCGTGCATGCCTGGCCCGATCCGGGCCGTGCGCCCAAACCGGCGGCCACTGCCGTGCGCCTGCCCACGTCATGCGGGAAATCATCCACCATGATGCAGGCACGCCGCAAGGCATCGTAGCGTGTCCAGGCCGCGGCCTCGTGCGCGTCGATCAGTCCCAGCGCATGCGTGGCCGCGACACGCTCCTGCGGGCTGTGGCCGCGAACGGCGCCGGCCTTCATCGCGGCCCGCACTTTCGCGTCCACCGCCTCGGCCTCCTTCACCAGGTCGAGGGCGAGTTCCAGGCGGCCAACCGGGTCAGCCTCCTGCAGATCCAGGTAGATGCCACCGGCAAGGCGGTCGCGCGCCGGTGACTTCTCCAGCATGAGGCGCGCCACGCGGTGGCCGAGGCCATCGCTGGGTGGGGCGTAGCCGCGACCGAAGGGAAAGGTCATGCGCCGCATCAGTGAGCCCGCCCAGCGCACCGGAAAATTCCCGAATACGCCGAACATGGCCTCCTGCGCGCGATGGATGCTGTCGTCGAGCGCCCACTGCGCGATCGGCAGATCGGTCTGCCGTGCGCCCTCGTCCACGTAGCGCTTGACCACGCACGAGGCGATGTAGAGCTGGCTGAGGACGTCGCCCAGGCGCGCCGAGATCTTCTCGCGCCGCTTGAGCGAGCCGCCCAGGAACAGCATGGCGATGTCGGCGGCGAGGGCGAATCCGGCCGCCAGGCGCGTGAGCCGGCGCAGCGCGGGCCGCAGCGCCGCAGGACCGGGCACGGCGACGAGCCGCGCGCCGGTCAGTCCCAGCCAGAGGGATCGCACGGCATTGCCCGCGAGGAAGGCAATGTGGCCGCAGAGCGCGCGATCGAACTGCGCCGCGCCCGCCGCACGGTCGGCCAGCCGGGTCGCCGCGATCTCGCGCAGCACGTACGGGTGGCAGCGGATCGCCCCCTGGCCGAAGATGATCATGCTGCGCGTGAGGATGTTCGCACCTTCGACGGTAATGCCGATGGGCACCTGCAGGTAGCCGGCCCCCAGGTAGTTGCCGGGACCGAGGCAGATGCCCTTGCCGCCGTGCACGTCCATCGCGTCGTTGACCACCTGCCGCGCGCGCTCGGTGCTGTGGTACTTCACGATGGCCGAGATCACCGAGGGCCGCTCGCCCGCGTCGATCGCGCCGGCGGTCATGACGCGCGCGGCATCGATCGCGTAGGTGTTGCCGCCGATGCGCGCCAACGCCTCTTCCACGCCCTCGAATTGTCCGATCGGCGTGCGGAACTGCGTGCGGATGCGCGCGTAGGCGCCGGTGGTGCGGGCCGCGAGCTTGGCGCCGCCTGCCGCCGAGGCCGGCAGCGAGATGGAGCGTCCCGCGGCCAGGCACTCCATCAGCATGCGCCAGCCCTGGCCGACACGGGCCGGTCCGCCCACCACCCAGTCCATGGGTATGAACACGTCCCTGCCCCAGTTGGGACCGTTCATGAACGAGGCATTGAGCGGAATGTGGCGGCGGCCGATGTCCACGCCCGGATGGCTGGTGGGAATCAGCGCCACGGTCATGCCGAGGTCTTCCGCGCCTGCGAGAAGGCGATCCGGATCACGCACCCTGAACGCCAGACCCAGCAGAGTGGCCACGGGACCGAGCGTGATGTAGCGCTTGTCCCAGGTGACGCGCATCCCCAGCACGCGGCGGCCTTCGTGCTCGCCGTGACAGACGATGCCGAAGTCGGGAATCGAGCCAGCGTCGGATCCGGCCTCGGGCCCGGTCAGCGCAAAGCACGGAATCTCCAGTCCGCGCGCCAGACGGGGCAGATAGTGATCCTTCTGCGCTTCGGTACCGTAGTGCATGAGCAGTTCGGCCGGCCCGAGTGAATTGGGCACCATGACCGACACGCAGGCGGTGGGCGTGCGGCTGGACAGCTTCATCACCACCTCGGAGTGCGCCAGCGCGGAGAACCCCTTCCCGCCATAGCGGCCGGGAATGATCAGGCCGAGGAAACCGTTGTCCCGGATGAACTGCCACACGTGCGGCGGAAGGTCGTTGAGCTCGTGGCTGACCTGCCACTCGTCCACCATGGCGCACAGCCGTTCCACCGGCCCGTCGAGAAAGGCCTGTTCCTCGTCGCTGAGGTGCGGGCGGGGAAGGGCGAGCAGTCCCGCCCAGTCCGGATCGCCGCTGAACAGCTCGCCGTCCCACCACACGGTACCGGCGTCCAGCGCCTCCTGCTCGGTCGTGGAGACCGGCGGCAGCACCTTGCGAAACCATCCGAACAGCGGGTCGCTCACGAGGCTGCGCCGCAGCGTCGGCACGAGGCCGACGGCAGCGACGGCCGCGAACAGGGTCCACAGGAGCGTGCGCGCGACCGCTCCCAGTCCACCCGAGAAGGTAGCGATCAGCAGCAGCGCACCGATCGCAGCGAACCACGGCAGCCGGCCCGCGCGCCGGTACGCGAGTACGCCGGCCAGCACGGCCAGTGCCAGAATCCACAGCAGACTCGTCATCACCACTCTCCCGTGCGCCGCGGCATGTTGTCAGCATGCCCGATGCGTACCCGCATCGCTCGCGCCGGTCGTCTCCATGTCGCGCTCGCCTGCGCACACCCCGGCGTGCGCCGATCGCCCCCGCACGGGAAACGGCCGTGGTCGCCTCCAGGCGGCACGAACGGGTGCAGCAGCGCCTCGCCGAGGCACGACGGCAACACTACGGGATAAGCGGTTTCCCGGCAGGCCAGTCCTTCCGGCAGAAATGATCCTTCCGCCGCAATGGCCGGGCCGGGGCAGAGGCATCCCGACAGTCCGGCGTACACGATCCCGGGATCGGCTCGAGCGGCCGTATGCGCGTCAGAACTGCGCAGCGTCCAGCGCCAGCACGCTGGCCGAGCCGTGCACGATCGCCTGCTTGCAGGCGTACGCCCGCGGCAGGACATGCTCGGCGTAGAAACGCGCGGTCGCCAGCTTGCCCTGGTAGAAATGCAGATCGGTGCTTCCGGCCTCGATGCGCTGCTTCGCCAGCAGTGCCGCGCGCGCCATCTGCCAGCCGCCGGCCACGGTCCCCCACAACTCGAGATACGGTACCGCACCCGCGGAAGCCGCCTTGATGTTGTAGGGATAGGTCTGCAGCAGCCAGTCGGTCGCCTCGTTGAGCGCCGCCACGCCCTCGGACAGGGCACGGCGGATGACGATCAGCGCCGGATCGCTGGCGCCGGCCAGTTCCCTGTCGAAGGCGGTGATCTGCGCGATCACGGCCTTCGCCGTCATCCCCTTTTCCGCGGCCACCTTGCGCCCGATGAGGTCGTTGGCCTGGATGCCGGTCGTGCCCTCGTAGATCGAGGTGATGCGGGCATCGCGCAGGTGCTGGGCGGCGCCGGTCTCCTCGACGAAGCCCATGCCTCCGTGCACCTGCACTCCCATCGAGGCGATCTGGATCGACAGTTCGGTGCACCAGCCCTTCACCACAGGCGTGAGCAGATCGAACAGCGCCTGCTGTCTGGCGCGCTCCTCGCGCTCGGCATGACGGTGCGCGACATCGAGCGCGATGCAGGCAGCGGCGCCCAGGGCGCGCATCGCCTCGACCTGCGCCTTCATGGTCATGAGCATGCGGCGCATGTCCGGGTGGTGGATGATGGTGACGCGCTCCCCGCCCCTGACGCCTGCCTCGCGGCCCTGCACCCGCTCCTGCGCGTAGTCGCGCGCACGCTGGTAGGCACGCTCGGCGACGGCGATGCCTTCGATGCCGACCTCCAGCCGCGCGAAGTTCATCATGGTGAACATGTATTCGAGGCCGCGATTTTCCTCGCCCACCAGGTAGCCGATCGCACCTTCGTTGTCGCCGTAGGCCATGACGCAGGTCGGGCTGGCGTGGATGCCGAGCTTGTGCTCGATCGACACGCAGCGCACGTCGTTGCGCGCGCCCAGGCTGCCGTCGGGGTTGACCAGGAACTTGGGCACCACGAACAGCGAGATGCCCTTGACGCCATCGGGCGCGTCGGGCGTGCGTGCGAGCACCAGGTGCACGATGTTCTCGACGAAGTCGTGCTCGCCGTAGGTGATGAAGATCTTGGTGCCGTGGATGCGGTAGTGATCCCCCTCGGGGATCGCGCGCGCGCGCACCGCCGAGAGATCGGAACCGGCCTGGGGCTCGGTCAGGTTCATGGTGCCGGTCCACTCGCCCGAGATCAGCTTCTCGAGGTAGATGTTCTTCTGCCCGTCGGAGCCGTGGCGCAGGATCGCGTTCACCGCACCCGTGGTGAGCATCGGGCACAGGCAGAAGCTCATGTTGGCGCCGTTCCAGATCTCCGACACCATGCCCGACAGCAGATGCGGCAGCCCCTGCCCGCCGAACTGCGGATCACCATTGAGCGCCGGCCAGCCGGCCTCGCGGAACTGGCGATAGGCATCCTTGAATCCGGCGGGCGTGATGACCACACCGTCCTCGAGTCGCGCACCCGCGCGGTCGCCCGGCTGGTTCAGCGGAGAGAGCACGCCGGTGGCGAACCGGCCGGCCTCCTCGAGTACCGCGTCCACCAGATCGGGAGTGACCTCCTCGCAGCCCGGCAGGCGACCGACGATGTCGAGTCCACCGAGTTCCTTGATGACGAATTGCATGTCCCGCAGGGGGGCGACGTACTCCGGCATTTCTATCGTCTCCTGAATGACGCGTGACGGGACTGCGGGCGGCTCACAGCCGTGCGGTCAGCTCCGGCACCACCTGGAACAGGTCGCCGACCAGGCCGTAGTCGGCGATCTGGAAGATCGGCGCCTCGCCGTCCTTGTTGATCGCCACGATCACCTTGCTGTCCTTCATGCCGGCCAAATGCTGGATGGCACCGGAGATGCCGACCGCGATGTACAGCTCGGGCGCGACCACCTTGCCGGTCTGCCCGACCTGATAGTCGTTGGGTACGAAGCCCGAATCGACCGCTGCGCGCGAGGCGCCCACGGCCGCGCCGAGCCTGTCGGCCAGCGCCTCGAGGATGCTGAAGTTCTCGCCGCTTCCCATGCCGCGGCCGCCGGACACGATGATGCGCGCGGCGGTCAGTTCCGGGCGGGCGGATCGGGTCAGTTCCTGGCCCAGCAGCCTGGACATGCCGGCATCGGCGGCCGCCTGCACCGTCTCCACCGCGGCACTGCCGCCGCTGGCAGCGGTGGCGTCGAAACCGGTGCTGCGCACCGTGATGACCTTCACCGCGTCGGCCGACTGTACCGTGGCCAGTGCGTTGCCGGCATAGATCGGACGCACGAAGGTGTCGGCATCGATCACGGCGACGATGTCGGATACCTGGGCGACGTCGAGCAGCGCCGCCACCCGCGGCATGAAGTTCTTGCCGGTGGTGGTCGCGGGCGCGAGGATGTGCGAGTAGCCGGGCGCCAGGGCCACCACCAGTGCGGCGAGATTCTCCGCCAGCGGATGGGCGTAGTGCGGCGCGTCCACGACGCGCACCTTCTCGATGCCGGGAATCGTCGATGCGGCCGCCGCCACCGCGCCGCAGCCGCTGCCCGCGACCAGCAGGTGGATCGGCCCGCCGATGTTCTGCGCGGCGCTCACCGCATTGAGCGTCGCACCCTTGAGGCCGGCGTTGTCGTGTTCGGCAATGACCAGGGTCGCCATGTTCAGATCACCTTCGCTTCGTTCTTCAGCTTCGCCACGAGATCGGCGACGTCCTTCACCATCACCCCGCCCTTGCGCTTGGCGGGCTCCTCGACCTTGAGCGTCTTCAGGCGCGGCGCGACATCCACGCCGAGCGCTTCGGGCCGCGTCACGTCGAGCTGCTTCTTCTTCGCCTTCATGATGTTGGGCAGCGTGACGTAGCGCGGCTCGTTCAGGCGCAGATCGGTAGTCACGATGGCCGGCAGCCTGATCGAGAGCGTCTCCAGGCCGCCATCGACCTCCCGGGTCACCTCCGCGTTGCCCTCGGCGATCTTCACCTTGGAAGCGAAGGTCGCCTGCGGCCAGCCCAGCAGCGCGGCGAGCATCTGTCCGGTCTGGTTGGAATCGTCGTCGATCGCCTGCTTGCCGAGGATGACCAGCTGCGGCGATTCCGCCTGCGCGATCGCCTGGAGGATCTTGGCGACCGCCAGCGGCTGCACCTCGGCGGCCGTCTCGACCAGGATGGCGCGATCCGCGCCGATGGCGAGCGCCGTGCGCAGCGTCTCCTGCGCCTGCGCGGGTCCGATGGACACGGCAACGATCTCGGTGACGATGCCCGCCTCCTTCAGGCGTACCGCCTCTTCGCAGGCGATCTCGTCGAAGGGGTTCATCGACATCTTGACGTTGGCGGTTTCGACGCCAGTGCCATCGGCCTTCACGCGCACCTTGACGTTGTAGTCCACCACGCGCTTGACGGGTACGAGTACTTTCATGGTTGTTCGAGGTTGAAGGAATCGATCGATTTTACCGCATCGCAGCAGGCGGCCTGCGACCGGGCCGCTAGTGTCCGGGTCCGTGCTCCTGCTTCGGTGCGCCTGCCTTCCCTGGCCAGCGCGCGGCGATCTCGCCCACGATACCGCGCCGGAACGCCAGCACGCAGGCGACGAAGATGGTACCCATGATGACGGTAACCCAGGGACCGGCCTTGTCGGCCAGCTCGTTCTGGAGCACGACGATGACGAGCGCGCCGATCACCGGCCCGACCACCGTGCCCACGCCGCCCACCAGCGTCATCAGCACCACCTCGCCGGAGGTCGCCCAGTGCACGTCGGTCAGCGTGGCAAAGCCCAGGACCAGGGTCTTGGTCGATCCCGCCAGACCGGCGATTGCCGCCGACAGGACGAAGGCGAGCAACTTGTACCGGTCCACTTCATAGCCCAGCGACAGCGCGCGCGCCTCGTTCTCGCGGATGGCCTTGAGCACCTGCCCGAAGGGCGAGCCGATGATGCGCCGGATCAGCCAGAAGCCGAACACGAACACCGCCGCCACGAAATAGTACATGGCCCAGTCCTCGGCGAGCGGAACGATGCCGAATAGCTTGCCGCGCGGCACGCCCTGCAGTCCATCCTCGCCCCCGGTGAAGGGCGCCTGCAGGTAGAAGAAGAACACCATCTGCGCCAGCGCCAGGGTGATCATGGCGAAGTAGATGCCCTGGCGGCGAATGGCGATCGCGCCGAACACCGCACCCAGCGTCGCCGACACCGCCACGCCGAAGATCAGTCCGAGTTCGGGCGTGACCGCCCAGTGCGTCATGGCGAAGCCGGTGGCGTAGGCCGCCGAGCCGAGGAAGGCGGCATGTCCGAAGGACAGCAGCCCGGTGAAGCCGAGCAGCAGATTGAAGGCGCAGGCGAACAGGGCGAAGCACAGCACCTTCATCACCAGCACGGGGTAGAACAGCAATGGTGCCACCAGCAGCAGCACGAGGCCGGCGAGATACACGAGGGTCTGGCGGCTCACGCTACTTCTCCCGTCCGAACAGGCCGGCGGGCCGCAGCAGCAGCACGATGGCCATGATGACGAACACCACCGTGGACGAGGCTTCCGGGTAGAACACCTTGGTGAGTCCTTCGATCACGCCCAGGCCCAGGCCCGTGAAGATGGAGCCCAGGATCGAGCCCATGCCCCCGATCACGACCACCGCGAAGACGATGATGATGAGGTTCGATCCCATCAGCGGCGTGACCTGGATGATGGGAGCGGCGAGCACGCCGGCGAAGGCGGCGAGCGCCACGCCGAAGCCGTAGGTGAGCGTCACCAGCAGCGGCACGTTGACGCCGAAGGCCTGCACCAGGCGCGGATTCTCGGTCGCCGCGCGCAGGTAGGCGCCCAGGCGCGTGCGCTCGATCACGTACCAGGTGACCAGGCACACGGCCAGCGAGGCCGCCACCACCCATGCACGGTAGTTGGGCAGCACCATGAAGCCCAGGTCGGTCGCACCCATGAGCGCATCGGGTACCGGATAGGGCTGGCCGGACACGCCGAAGAAGTAGCGGTAGGTGCCCTCCAGGATCAGCGCGACGCCGAAGGTGAGCAGCAGCCCGTAGAGGTGATCGAGCTGATACAGCCAGCGCAGCAGCAGGCGTTCGATCAGGATGCCGAACGCGCCCACCACCAGCGGTGCGAGCACCAGTGCCCACCAGTAGTCGAGTCCGAAGTACTCGAGCGCCATCCACGCGACGTACGCCCCGACCATGTACAGGGCGCCGTGCGCGAAGTTGACGATGTTGAGCAGCCCGAAGATCACCGCCAGGCCAAGACTGAGCATGGCGTAGAACGAACCGTTCACCAGTCCGAGCAGCAGCTGACCGAGCAGGGCCTGGGTGGGAATGCCGAAGATTTCGTCCATCGGTACCGGGAGCCGGAATCCGGTCCTACTTCTTTTTCACCAGCGTGCACTTCGACGCGGACAGCGGCTGGAAGGCCTGGTCCGCGGGAATGGTCTGGCGCACGTGGTAGTAGTCCCAGGGGCCATTCGACTCACCCGGCTTCTTCACCTGGAACAGATACATCTCGTGCAGCAGCCGGCCGTCCTCGCGCAGCTTCATGTTCTTGCCGAACATGTCCGACTGGGGATTCCTGCGCAACCAGGCCATCACCGCGTCGGCATCGTCGGTGCCGGCACCGTCGACCGCCTTGAGGAACATCGTCACCGCCGAGTAGACGCCGGCCTGGTTGCTGGAAGGCATCTTCTTCATCCTGTCGAAGTAGCGCCTGCTCCACTTGCGCGTCTCGTCGTTGAGGTTCCAGTACCAGCCTTCGGTCACGTACATGCCCTGGGTGGCGTTCAGGCCGAGACTGTGGATGTCGGTGATGAACACCAGCAGTCCGGCCAGCGTCTGCCTTCTGGTCAGGCCGAACTCGTTCGCGCTCTTGATCGAGTTGATCGTGTCGCCTCCGGCGTTGGCCAGACCGATGATCTTCGCCTTCGAGGCCTGTGCCTGCAGCAGGAAGGAGGAGAAATCCGAGGCCGAGAGCGGATGGCGCACCGCGCCGAGCACCTTGCCGCCGCTCGCCTTGACCACTTCCGCGGTGTCCTTCTCCAGCGAATGGCCGAACGCGTAGTCGGCGGTCAGGAAGAACCAGCTGTCGCCGCCATGCGCGACCACCGCCTTGCCGGTGCCGTTGGCCAGCGCGAAGGTGTCGTAGGTGTGGTGGATCGTATAGGGCGTGCACTCCTCGTTGGTCAGACGGGTGGAGGCGGCGCCCGTGTCGATGAAGACGCGCTTCTTCTCCGCGACCAGCCTGGCAGTGGCCAGGGCGACCGCGGAGTTCAGCGCGTCGGTGAGCATGTCCACGCCTTCGCGGTCGATCCACTGGCGCACCTTGCTCGAGGCCACGTCCGCCTTGTTCTGGTGGTCGGCGGCGACCACCTCGATCTTCCTGCCCTTCACCTTGCCGCCGAAATCCTCCACCGCCATCTGAGCGGCCAGCACCGATCCCTGTCCGCCGATGTCGGAATACAGGCCCGACATGTCGGTGAGCACGCCGATCTTCACCACCTCGCCGGAGATCTTGCCCTGCGCCAGCGCGGAGCCGGCCGCCAGCATCATCACGGCGGCGGCCGCCAGGTATGTTCTCTTCATCGCCATTCCCCAGGGAAAAGTTCAGACACCCAGATACTCGTGCAGCATACCCATGCGCGCGGACAGTTCGTCCTTCCTGACCACCTCGGCCACCTGCCCGCGCTCGACCACGTAGTGCCGGTCGGCGAGCGGGGCGGCGAAGCGGAAGTTCTGGTCCGCCATCACGATCGTGTAGCCGCGCGACTTCAGTTGCTCGATCGCCTTGCCGAGCGCCTTCACGATGACCGGCGCCAGGCCCTCGGTGATCTCGTCGAGCAGCAGCAGGCGCGCGCCGGTGCGCAGGATGCGCGCCATCGCCAGCATCTGCTGCTCGCCGCCCGAGAGCCGGGTTCCCGGGCTGTTGCGCCGCTCGTGCAGGTTGGGAAACATGGCGTAGATCTCCTCCACGCTCATGCCGCCCTCCCCCACGCGCGGAGGCAGCCGCAGGTTCTCCTCGGTACTGAGCGAGGCGAAGATGCCCCGTTCCTCCGGACAGTAGCCGACTCCCAAGCGCGCGATCCTGTGCGGGGCGAGGCCCAGGACGTCGCGCCCCTCCAAGCGCAGCGTGCCGCGGCGCCGGTCGACCAGTCCGAGCACGGACTTCAGCGTCGTGCTGCGACCCGAGCCGTTGCGCCCGAGCAGCGTGACCAGTTCGCCATGGCCGACTTCGAAGCTCATGCCGTGCAGCACGTGCGATTCGCCGTACCACGCGTGCAGTTCGCGCATGGCCAGCATCGCCTCAGGCATGCTCTGCCCCTACGTAGGCTTCCAGCACGGCCGGGTTGCCGGACACCTCGGCGTAGTTGCCTTCGGCCAGCACGGTGCCGCGCTGCAGGACGGTGATGCGATCGCACAGGTCCTCGACCACGCCCAGATTGTGCTCGACCATCAGCACGGTGCGCCCCGCCGCGACCTTCTTGATCAGCGCGGTCACCCGCCCGACGTCCTCGTGCGCCATGCCCTGCGTGGGTTCGTCCAGCAGCATCAGTTCGGGCTCGAGGGCGAGGGTGGTCGCCAATTCCAGCGCACGCTTGCGGCCATAGGGCAGTTCGACCGCCTCGAGCTGCGCGTACGGGGCCAGTTCCACGCTCGCGAGCAGCTCCATCGCGCCCGCATCGAGCACCGACAGCGAGCGCTCGGAGTGCCAGAACCGGTAGGACGATCCGGCGTGTCTGCGCTGCAGGGCGACGCGCACGTTCTCGAGCACCGTCATGTGCGGAAAGGTCGAGGAGATCTGGAACGAACGCACCAGCCCCATGCGCGCCACGCTTGCCGCCCCGACGGAGGTGATGTCGGTGCCGTTGTAGAGGATGCTGCCGCCGGTCGCAGGCAGAAAGCGGGTGAGCAGATTGAACACCGTGGTCTTGCCGGCTCCGTTCGGCCCGATCAGGGCGTGGATGCTCCCGCGGCGGATCTTCAGATCGACGCCGTTGACCGCAACGAAACCCTTGAACTCCTTGCGCAGTCCGCGCGTTTCCAGAATCGTGTCGCCCTTCACCTGCTCTGCAGCCCTTTCGCCTGCTCGCGCAGGACGTTCTTCTGGATCTTCCCGGTCGAGGTCTTCGGCAACGGGCCGAATACCACCGTCTTGGGACACTTGTAGTGCGCGAGCCGTTCGCGGCAATACGCGATCAGGCCGGCGGGCTCCATCGGGGCCACTCCCGGCTTGAGCACGACGAACGCACACGGCGTCTCGCCCCACCTCTCGTCCGGGCGCGCGACCACGGCGGCCTCCAGAACGTCCGGATGACTGTAGAGCACGTCCTCGACCTCGATGGTCGATATGTTCTCGCCTCCGGAGATGATGATGTCCTTCGACCGGTCCTTGATCTTCGCATATCCGTCGGGGTACACCACCGCCAGGTCGCCGGTGTGGTACCAGCCGCCGCGAAAGGCCTCCTCGGTCGCCTTCGGGTTCTTGAGGTAGCCCTTCATGGTGATGTTGCCGCGGAACAGGATCTCGCCCATGGTTTCACCGTCTGCGGGCACCGGCTGCAGCGTATCCGGGTCGGCCACGATCATCGCCTCCTGCAGCTCGTAGTTCACTCCCTGCCGGCCGTTGCACACGGCACGGTCCTGCAGCGACAGGGCGTCCCACTCGGGATGCTTGGCGCACACGCTGGCCGGTCCGTACACCTCGGTCAGTCCATAGACGTGTGTCAGGTCGAAGCCCATGCGTTCCATGCCCTCGATCACCGGCTGCGGGGGCGCGGCGCCGGCGATCATGCCGTGCACCCGATGCGTGATGCCCTCGCGCAGCGCGGCGGGCGCATTGATCAGCATGTTGTGCACGACCGGCGCGCCGCAGAAGTGGGTGACGCGATGGGTGCGGATCAGATCGAACACGGCCTGCGCCTCCACCCTGCGCAGGCACACGTTGGTGCCGGCGACCAGCGCCGTGGTCCAGGGAAAGCACCAGCCGTTGCAATGGAACATCGGCAGGGTCCACAGGTACACCGGGAAGTGCGGCATGGCCCAGGTGACCACGTTGTTCACGGCATTCAGGTACGCACCGCGATGATGCAGGACCACGCCCTTGGGATTGCCGGTCGTCCCGGAGGTGTAGTTGAGCGCGATCGCGTCCCACTCGTCGTGCGGCAGCGCCCATTCGAAATTCGGGTCTCCGCTCGCCAGGAAGTCCTCGTAGACGGCCTCGCCGAGCAGATCGCCGCCGCTGCCCAGCGGATCGTCGATGTCGATGACGAGCGGCCGCTTGCCGACCATCTGCAGCGCGCGCCCCACGATGCCCGACAGTTCCCGGTCGGCGATGAGCACCTTGGCCTCGCCGTGCTCCAGCATGAACGCGATCGCGGCCGGATCCAGTCGCGTGTTGAGCGCATTGAGCACCGCACCCAGCATCGGGACCGCGAAGTGCGCCTCGAACATCGCCGGGATGTTGGGCGCGATCACCGCGACCGTGTCGTGCGGTCCCACACCGTGCCGCGCCAGGGCAGATGCCAGGCGCCGGCAGCGGCGATAGGTCTCGGCCCACGTGGCGCGGTGTCCGCCGTGCACGAGTGCGAGCCGATCGGGGTAGACCGCGGCGGTACGCCGGATGAAGGACAGCGGGGACAGCGGGACGTGGTTCGCCTGATTCCTGTCCAGGCCAAGCGCGTAGGGATTGGCGGACATGTCGGGGTTCTCCTGAGCGTGACGCACGGGATTTCCGCATGGCAAGTCGGCGGAAAGCATGGGCGTTCTTCTTGCTTTGCTAGGGCGGTCGGCCTGAGGGCCCAGATGATACTCGATGGCGTGCCCCGCCGGGGTCAGCGCCTGCATTCGCGCCGCATCCCGGAACCGATTGATTTCTGCCCGTTTTCGCCTCTGATGGAGAAAGTGCTCGCGGTCGGCGCTGCAACCACCCGGTTACGTGCCCTGAAGACCGGTCCCGAACAAGCAGAGCCCGCACAGGCAACGGTCGCGCCGCCCACCGGCAATGCGGTATGCGCGGTGCTGTTCCTGGAGATGATCGACTTCTCGCGCAAGTCGGTGGCTGACCAGCTGGTGCTTCGGGAACGCTTCAACGGACGCGTGGCCCGCGCGCTCGAGCAGGTGCCGCTGCTCGACCGCATGGTGCTCGAGACCGGCGACGGCGTGGCGATCACCTTCCTCGGCGGCGCCCAGGCAGCACTGCACGTCGCCCTGCGCTTTGCCCACTCGCTGCAGCCGGCATCCGGTTCGTCGGATCCTCTCCAGGTGCGCGGCGGCATCAATATCGGTCCGGTGCGTCTCACGCACGACGTCAACGGGCAGGCGCTGGTGCTCGGCGATGGCATCAATGTCGCCCAGCGTCTGCTCGGTTTCGGCGCACCGGGGCAGTTCCTGGTGTCGCGCGCCTACCACGAAGCGCTGTGCGAGCGCTCTCCCGCATACAAGGGACTGTTCCTGTATCAGGGGTCGCGCACCGACACGCACGTGCGCGAGCACGAGGTCTACGTACTCGATCCCAACGCCGTTGCCCGGGACGAAGTGCCGCCTCCGGTGGCGGCGTCCGCGCGCGAGCCCGCGCCCGCCACGCCGGTGCATGCGCCGCGCCCGGGACGACGCCGGCTGGCGCTCGGCGCCGCCGCCCTGTCGGCGACGCTGCTGGCGGCGGCGGTGCTGGTGCGCCTGCTGCCCGGCGACGCTGGTACGCCCGCACAGTTGCGGCCGGACGCGGGCGCCGCAGCGCTGGAGCGGCCCCTGGTACTGCGTCACACACCGCTGCTGCCTGCACCGGCGGCGCAGCCGTCCGGCGTGCAGAGCGACGCCGTCGTGGCCGCAGCGCCCGATGCATCCGCGGACACCGGCGAGCCGACGGCGGTGTCCCCCCCCGCCGCCACGGTCCCGGCGTTCGAAGCGCCCCAGGCTCGCACGGCCTCCCGGCACGCCGGTTCACGGCGCACGTCGCCGCCGCAGCGCGCACATACACAGGCCGCTGCGGGCCGCGCGCCCGCCACGCCCGGACCGGCGACCGCTCTCCCCGAAGGGTCCGCGGCCGTGCGCAGCGCCAAGGCCGAGCCCGTGCCACACGCCGAGCAGCCCTCCGCCGACGTGTCGAAAGCACCTCCGGTCCTTTCCCCGCCTCCGCCCGCGAGTCCGAAGAAGGCCGCGACCGCCCTCGTGCTCTTCGCCATCTCCCCCTGGGGAGAAGTGTTCGTGGACGGCAGGTCGATGGGGGTGAGTCCGCCCCTCAAGGAGCTGGAGCTCGCACAGGGCAGGCACCGCATCGTCGTGCGCAACTCCGAGTTCAAGTCCTTCGACGAAGAGATCGAGCTGGGCTCCAACCAGACGCTGCGCATCAAGCACAAGTTCGTTCGACGCTAGTACGCCATGTTCCGTCCGTTGCTCGCTCTGGTCTTCCTCGTGCTCGCCGGCTGCAGCACCCAGTTCGTGCAGGAGTTCCCGCTCGCCCGGTTCAAGGCCGAGGCGGCCCTTGACCGCGGCATCCGCGAATACGACGACGGCGAGTATCGCGTGTCTGCCCGCACCATCCAGGGTGCGCTCGACGCCGGTCTGACCACCCGCTCACAGGCGCGCGCGCACAAGTACCTGGCCTTCATGCGCTGCATCGCCGGCGAACAGCCCGCGTGCCGCGAGCACTTCCGGCTGGCGTTCAAGGCCGATCCCCGGCTGGAACTCGCGCCGGAGGAGAGCGGACACCCGATCTGGGATCCGGTGTACCGCAGCGTGAAGCAGGAGCTGGCGAAGAAGTGAACGCGAGCGTGCACGCCGGCGAGCAGATCAGGCAGCTCGGACGCTACGAGCTGCTCTCCGAACTCGGGCAGGGCGCAATGGGCGTGGTGTATCGCGCGCGCGACCCGGTGCTCGAGCGCGTGGTCGCGATCAAGACGATCAACCTGACCTTGCCCAAGGACGAGCTGCCGGAATACGAGGGACGCTTCTACCAGGAGGCGCGCGCCGCCGGCGGGCTCAACCATCCCAACATCGTCACCATCTACGATATCGGCAAGAGCGACAAGGTCGCCTACATGGCGATGGAGCTGCTCGAGGGCGAGGAGCTGCGCTCGATCCTCGCCGACAGGCAACCGTTGCCGGTGCCGCTCGCGCTAGACATCGGCATGCAGGTGGCCGAAGGCCTGGCGTACGCGCACGAGCGCCAGGTCGTGCATCGCGACATCAAGCCGGCCAACATCATGATCGTGCGCGACGGCCTGGTGAAGATCACGGACTTCGGCATCGCGCGCATGCGCACCAACGAAGTCAAGACGATGACCGGGATGATCCTGGGCTCGCCCAAGTACATGGCTCCGGAGCAGGTAGTGGGCAAGCGCGTGGATCACCGGGCCGACATCTTCTCGCTCGGCGTGGTGCTGTACGAGATGCTCACGGGCGAAGCGCCGTTCGTGGCCGACAGCGTGCACGGCATCCTGTACCAGGTGCTCAACCACACGCCCCCTGCACCGAGCACGAGGAATTCCCAGTCACCGCCGCTGCTCGACCTGATCGTGGCCAAGGCGCTGGCCAAGAACCTGGAGCAGCGCTACGACAACGCCAAGGATCTCGCGCAGGATCTGCGCCAGTGCAGGGACATGCTGGCCGCGCGCGCTGCCGCGCCCGAGTTCACTGCAGGCACCGCGGCGCCGTCCGCCGGCGCGCCGCGCCTGGGCATTCCCGGTACGGGAGAGCGCACCGGGGGCCTTGGGCTGTCGCAGACCTTCGATTCGCACGAGGCGACGATGCGGCTGGCGGCGCTGTCGAGCGCTGATGCCGAACCGATGGAGCGCACCCAGCGCATCGTGCCGGAGGCCGGCACGCCAGCCCCTGGCAGGGCAGCGCCATCACCCGCGCGGCGCGACGGTTTCGGCGACTCGATCTATCTGTGGCTAGCCAGCGCACTGGCGGTGGCCGCCGCCGTTGCGCTGATCTGGGCGCGCTGATCCGGACGCGCTGGGCCGGACGCGCTGGGCCGGACGCACTCATTAGGCACACTGGCCGGGCACACCGAATCCGGGCGAGGCCATGGCGTCGGCCTGCTGCGCGGTGTCTCAGCGCTCGCAGGCGCGCGCGACCGCCTCTTCCACCCGCTCCACCCCGATCGTCTCCATGCCCTCGATCGGGCTCTTCGGTTCATTCGCGCGCGCGATCAGCGCACGGCTGAAACCGAGCTTGGCCGCCTCGCGCAGCCGTTCCTGCCCGCGCTGCACCGGCCGCACCTCGCCCGCGAGGCCAACCTCCCCGAACACCACCAGGCCTGCGGGCAGCGGACGATTGCGCAGCGACGAGACGATCGCGAGCAGGATCGCGAGATCGGCTGCCGGCTCGTCGATCTTCACCCCGCCCACGGCGTTCACGAACACGTCCTGATCGAATGCTGCCACCCCCGCATGCCGGTGCAGGACGGCGAGCAACAGCGCCAGGCGGTTCTGCTCGAGCCCAACGGTGAGGCGGCGCGGATTGGGCGCGTGCGCATCGTCCACCAGGGCCTGGATCTCGACCAGCAGCGGACGCGTGCCCTCCTGCGTGACCAGCACGCACGAACCCGCCACCTCGCTGCCGTGCCGCGACAGAAACAGCGCAGAAGGGTTGTTGACCGCGCGCAGGCCGCGATCGGTCATGGCGAACACGCCCAGCTCGTTGACCGCGCCGAAGCGGTTCTTGATCGCCCGCACCAGACGGAAGCTCGAGTGCGTGTCGCCCTCGAAGTAGAGCACGCTGTCGACGATGTGCTCGAGCACGCGCGGTCCTGCGATCGCTCCCTCCTTGGTCACGTGCCCCACCAGCAGCACGCTCACGTGCGCGGTCTTCGCGAAACGGGTGAGCTGCGCCGCGCACTCGCGCACCTGCGCCACGCTTCCCGGCGCGGACTGGAGCGCGTCGGAGTACACGGTCTGGATAGAATCGATCACCACCACGTCCGGCCGCTCGCTCGACAGGGCGGCGAGCACCTTCTCCAGCTGGATTTCGGCCAGCACGCGCACGCCAGCGGTCTGCAGCCCGAGCCGGCGTGCGCGCAGCGCGATCTGCTGCGCCGATTCCTCGCCGCTCACGTACAGCGTGCGGCAGGTGCCGGCCAGCTGCGCCAGCGCCTGCAGCAGCAGCGTGGACTTGCCGATGCCGGGGTCCCCGCCGAGGAGCACCACCGCCCCGGGCACCAGGCCGCCGCCCAGCACCCGGTCGAGTTCGCCGATGCCGGTCTCGCGTCGCGGCGATTCCGCGGCCTGGACCTCGCCGAGCGCCTGCACCGTGCTCGCCTGCGTCATTCCCTGATAGCGCGGCGCAGAGCGCTCCGCGACCGTTTCCACCAGGGTATTCCAGGCAGCGCAGTGCGGACACTGCCCCTGCCACTTGGGCGATTGCCCCCCGCATTCGGTGCAGGTGTAGACCGTCTTCGCCCTGGCCATCAGTCCGCCTCGTGGACCGGTACGCGCGGCGCGAGCGCGCACAGCAGCTGGTAGGCGACCGTGCCCGCGGCCTGCGCCACCTCCTCCACCGGCAGGCCATCGCCCCACAGCACGACCGGCGTGCCGGCGCCGGCCTCGGGCACCTCGCTCAGGTCCACGCACAGCATGTCCATCGAGACCCGGCCGATCAGGCCGACTCGGCGGCCGGCCACCAGAACCGGCGCCCCCGAGGGCGTGTGCCGCGGATAGCCGTCGGCATAGCCGCACGCCACCACCCCCATGCGCATGGCCCTGGGCGCGGTGTAGGTCCCGCCGTAGCCGACGCGCTCGCCGCAGGCCAGCTCGCGCACCGCGATCAGCCGGCTCTCGAGCGTCATGGCCGGGCGCAGCCCCAGCTGCACGGCGCCGCGATCGGGAAGCGGCGAGGCCCCGTAGAGCATCAGTCCCACCCGCGCCCAGCCGCGCACGGCGCCGGGATGACGCAGCAGGGTGGCGGAGTTGGCGAGCGAGACGGGCAGATCCAGGCCGCGGGCGGCCGCGTCGAAGCGCTGCAGTTGCCAGTCGACGCCCCGATCGTCGTCGGCGTCGGCGAAGTGCGTCATCAGGGTGACTTCCCCCACCTGGCGCGCGCGCCCCAGCCGCTGCAGCAGTGCCGGCAGCAGCGCGGAATCGAAGCCCAGCCGGTTCATCCCCGTATTGAGCTTCAGGAACACCGGGACGCGCTCCACCGCCGGCGATGCCAGCACCATCTGCAGCTGCTCCTCGCAGTGGATCACGACGCTGAGGCGCTCGTGCGCGATCACCGGCAGTTCGGCCGCATCGAAGAATCCTTCGAGCAGGAGTACCGGCTGGTCGAAGCCGGCATTGCGCAGGCACACCGCCGCCGCCAGGTCGAGCACGGCGAACCCGTCAGCGGCGCGCAGCGCCTGGGCCACACGCAGCAGACCGTGGCCGTAGGCGTTGGCCTTGATCACCGCCATCTGCCGCGCAGCCGGGACGAGGCGGCGTGCCAGTTCGAGATTGTCGCGCAGGGCGGCGGGACGGATGGTGGCGCGGATCGGGCGCGTCATGTTCGGCAAAAGGGGTCGGTCGCGAAGAACGCGAGAGTGTGCCAACGCCGCCGGCCGCATGCAATGCGTGCCGCCACGGTGCGCGGCACACCTCGGAAGCGCCGGTCTTTCATGGTCTAATAGCGCGCCCGCGGCCTGCCCTGCGCACCGCTCTGGGCGGCATTTCATTTCCGTCCGATGAATCGCGGCTTCTACACGATCCTGGCGGCGCAGTTCCTGTCCGCACTCGCCGACAATGCCCTGCTGTTCGCCGCCATCGCGCTGCTGAAGACGCTGGCTCCGGAGTGCGCGCGCGCCTCCGGCGAATGCTGGCAGACCCCGGTCCTGCAGCAGTTCTTCGTGTTCGCCTACATCGCCCTGGCGCCCTTCGTCGGACCGTTCGCCGACGCACTGCCCAAGGGGCGCGTGATGTTCATCAGCAACACGGTCAAGCTGGCCGGCTGTCTGGCCATGTTGGCGGGACTGCATCCGCTGCTTGCCTACGGCATCGTGGGCGTGGGCGCGGCCATGTATTCACCAGCCAAGTACGGCATTCTCACCGAGTACCTGCCGCCGGAGAAGCTAGTCGTGGCCAACGGCTGGATGGAAGGGCTGACCGTCGCCGCCATCATTCTGGGCGCGATCCTGGGCGGCTTCATGCTCGGTCCGGTGTTCGCCCCGGCCGTGCTCGCCCATCTCACCGGCGCGCCACCGCCGGATGGCCCCGAGCCGATGGTGGCGATTTCGGTCGTTCTGCTGCTGTATCTGCTGGCGGCCGCAGTCAACCTGCACATCCCGCGCGTGGCCATCGACCACAAGCTGCCGCGCAAGACCCTGCCCTACATCCTGCACGACTTCGGGTACAGCTTCCGCCTCCTGTGGCACGATCCGCTCGGGCGGGTGTCGCTGGCAGTGACCACGCTGTTCTGGGGCGCGGGCGCGACGCTGCGGCTCATCATCCTGCCCTGGGCCGCGCTGGCGCTGAAGTTCGACACCGAGCGCGCCACGCAGCTGACGGCGGTGGTGGCGGTGGGCATCGCCCTGGGCTCGATGCTGGCCGCACGCTTCGTCGCGCTCGACCACGCGGTGCGCGTGCTGCCGGTCGGCATTCTGATGGGCGCGTGCGTGATGGCGATGGTGTTCGTGGACAGCTGGCCGCCGGCGGTCGCGATCCTGATCCTGATCGGCGTACTCGGCGGCTTCTTCGTGGTGCCGATGAACGCGCTGCTGCAGCACCGCGGTCACCTGCTGATGGGAGCCGGGCACTCGATCGCGGTTCAGAACTTCAACGAGAACATCAGCATTCTGGTGATGCTCGCGGCCTACACCCTGATGATCGAGGCCGACCTCCACATCGAGACCATCACGATCCTGTTCGGCCTGATGCTCTCGTCGGCGATGTACGTCATCTGGCGGCGGCACGGGCACGCGCGTGCGCAGGACGCCGGCGGATCCTAGCCGCGGCACTCACAGGATGACCGGAGCATCGGGCAGTTCGTTCAGGTCGGGACCCCGGCGCGGGTAGTGCCGGCGCAGCACCGCACCGATCTCCTCGACGCCATGCAGAACGGCGCGCTCGAACTCGCCGGCACGGAAATCCTGCTCCATGCGCTGCGCGATCGCCTCCCAGCCGGCTGCGCCGACGTGGCCGTGAATGCCGCGATCACCGATGATCTCGAAGTCCTTGTCGGCCAGCAGCACGTAGATCAGCACGCCGTTGTTCTCCTCCGTGTCCCATACGCGCAGCTCCGAGAACACCTGCAGAGCACGCTCGCGCGCGCTCAGTCCCCGCAGCAATTCCGGAAGGTCGAGCGCC
The DNA here is from genome assembly GCA_020854105.1 of Burkholderiales bacterium. Taxonomy (GTDB): domain Bacteria; phylum Pseudomonadota; class Gammaproteobacteria; order Burkholderiales; family SHXO01; genus SHXO01. The sequence goes on from JADZGB010000029.1 coordinate 68,560, forward strand.
GCCTCCACCGCGAAGCGCAGTTCGCCGCTATGGGTGGCTTCGCTGCCCTCGATCGCCGATTGCACGCGCACGTACGCGGCTTGCGGCAGCACCCGCGTGACCGCGCCGCGGCCGGTGAGCAGGTGCACGAGGCAGCGCCGCAGACGCACCGGGCTCACCAGCGTCCGGAGGCGCCGCCGCCTCCGAAACCGCCGCCCCCACCTCCCCAGCCCCCGCCGCCGCTCGAGCCGCCGCCCCAGCCGCTGCCACCGAATCCGCCCGGCGGACGCCAGCCGCCACGCGTGGCGCGACCGGCGCGACCAGCGACGCCGCTGAGTAGGGTGAAGAGAAACGCGAGAATGCCCGCGATCCCGGCGGCGGCCACGGATGCAACCATCATCCAGGCGATGAAGCCGGCCGCGCCGCCGATCGCCGCGGCCGCAGGCAGCCGTCCGATGATGCTGCGCAGGATGCCGCCGACCACGACGACCAGGATGAAGCCAATGACGAGCAGCGCCTCCAGGTCCAGGCCGCCTCCGCCCGGGGTGGGCGCGAAGGATGGCTGCGGCAGCGGCTCCCCGTCCACCACGCGGATCATGGCGTCCACGCCGGCCTGGACGCCGCCGACGAAATCGCCGCGCCTGAAGTGCGGGACGACGATGTCCTCGACGATCCGGTTGGCCACCAGATCCGACAGCGCGCCTTCCAGTCCGTAGCCGACCTCGATGCGCAGCGCGCGGTCGTCCATCGCCACCAGCAGCAGCGCACCGTCGTCCACACCCTTGCGGCCGAGCTTCCAGGTTTCGGCCACGCGCATGCCGTACTGCTCGATCGTCTCCGGCCGCGTCGTGGGCACGATCAGCACCGCGATCTGGCTGCCCTTGCGCGTCTCGAAGTCCGCCAGGGTGCGCTCCAGCGCATCACGCTGCGCCTGCGTGAAGGTGCCGGTGAGATCGGTCACCCGCGCCTGCAGGGGCGGCACTGCCACCTGCTGCGCGAACGCGGCCAGGCTCGTGAGCAGCAGCAGCCACAGCCAATGCCGCAGGCGCAACACGCGGCTCACTGCCGCCTGCCCGGCGTGCGCGCCGCTCAAGGCCTGGATGGCGCGGGGGCGGGGGTGCTGCTGCCGAAGTCCACCGCCGGCGGCCGGGAAATCTCGGCCTCGTTCTCGACCGAGAAATTCTCGCGCGGCTCGTAGCTGAACACCATGGCGGTCAGGTTGACCGGGAACTGGCGGATCGTCGTGTTGTACAGCTGCACGGTCTCGATGTAGCGCTTGCGCGCCACCGCGATGCGGTTCTCGGTGCCTTCCAGCTGCGCCTGCAGATCGCGGAAGTTCTGGTCGGACTTGAGCTGCGGATAGTTCTCCACCACCACCAGCAGGCGCGACAGCGCCGAGGTGAGCTCGCCCTGCGCCTGCTGGAAGCGCGAGAACGCCTGCGGATCGTTGATCAGTTCGGGCGTGGCCTGGATGCTGGTGGCCCGGGCGCGCGCCTCGGTGACGCGCGTCAGCACCTCGACCTCCTGCTGGGCGAACCCCTTGACCGTGTTCACCAGGTTCGGGATCAGGTCGGCGCGGCGCTGATACTGGTTGAGCACCTCGCTCCAGGCCGCCTTGACCTGCTCGTCCTGCTGCTGGATGGTGTTGTAGCCGCAGCCCCCGAGCGTCACCGCAACGCTCAGCAGCAGCCAGGCCAGCCACTTCTTCGTCGTGCCCCAGTTACTGGTCATCTCTTGGTCTCCAGGTCGAACCGCGTCAACAGTCGAGGATGTCCTGCCCGGCCTTCAACTTTGCCATCAGATCCCGCGCCATGCACAGATCCTCCCAGGCCTTGGCCTTGTCCGACAGATTGCGCAGCAGGTAGGCGGGATGATATGTCACCAGCAACGGCGTGCCACGCAGATCGTGCACGCGGCCGCGCAGGCTGGCGATGGATGCATCGGTGCGCAGCAGGTTCGACGCGGCCGTCCTGCCCAGCGCGACGACGAGCCTGGGCCGGAGCAGTCCGATCTGGCGTTCGAGATAGGGTGCGCACTGCGCCGCCTCGCCAGGCTCCGGCACACGGTTGCCCGGAGGACGGCACTTGACCACGTTCGCGATGTAGACGTCCTGGCCGCGCCGCAGTCCGATGCTGGCGAGCATGTTGTCGAGCAGCCGCCCGGCCTGACCGACGAAGGGCTCGCCGCGCTCGTCCTCCTCCGCACCGGGGCCCTCGCCGATGAGCAGCCAGTCGGCCTGCTCGTCGCCGACGCCGAACACACTCTGCCTGCGTCGCGCGTGCAGTGCACAGGCGGTGCACGCCTGCACCGCCGCCTCCAGCTGCCGCCAGTCCATCGCAGCGGTGGCGCCGATGCGTTCGCCGGCAGCGGTCACGGACTCCGGTCCGGAGACGGCGCTCGGCGGATCCCCGGCTGCCGGCGCCTGGCCAGACACCGGAGACAGCGGGATGGGCGGATGCGCGGCGACGGCGCTGCGCAGGCGCCATTGCACCAGCCCCAGTTCACGCAGGATCAGGTCGCGTCGGGTCGTCACCGGTCGAGTCGCTCGGTTGGCCGCATCATTCTCCGCCAGGAACGCAGGATGCGTCCGGCTCGCCGCACGCGCACGCCATCAGGATGGCATCCTCCCGGCCCTGCTCCGCCGGATAGTAGCCCCGGCGCACGGCGACTTCGCGAAAGCCAAAACCGGCGTACAGGGCTCGGGCCGCGGCGTTGGAAGGCCGCACCTCCAGCAGCAACTCGCGCGCGCCCCACTCGCGTGCGCGTTCGAGCAGGTGCCGGAGCATGCCGCTGCCCAGGCCGTGCCGCTGCCACGCCGGTGCCACGCTGAGATTGAGCAGGTGCGCCTCGCCCACGCCCACCATCATGACGCAGTAGCCGATGATGCCGTCCTGGGCCTCGAGCACCCAGCAGCTGTAGCCCGCGTGCAGCGAGTCGCGGAAGTTGCCCGGGGTCCAGGGATGGGAATAGATCAGGCGTTCGATGCCGACCACCGTGTCCAGATCGCGCGGGTGCATCGGCCGCAGCACGCGAGGCGCGAACGCCGGAGCGCTCATGCCCCGCCCTGCGCCGCCTTGCGCCGCGTGCGCTCGTCCACCGTCATGGCCACCTTGTCGCGCACGTACAGCGGCGCCGCATCGTCCGGCGCGATCGCGCGGCCGGCCCGGAACGCGATCGCGGCCAGTTCGGCCACCTCGCGCGCATGCGGATGCAGGCCGGGCAGCACGCGCGCGAGCGCATTGCCATAGCGCGCGCGCAACGCGCTCTCGTGCACGTCGAAGGCGCTGCCGCAGCCGGTCCATCCGGTCCCGGCCACCGCCGGTGCGTCGTCCGCCCGGCACAGGCCGGGCTCGTGCACGCAGCGCCAAGCGTCGCGCTCGCGCACGTAGCAGGCATGGTAGATCTCGCCGATGCGCGCATCCATCGCGGCAATCACGCGATCGGCGGCGCTCGCCTGCGCCAGCGCCGCCAGCGTGGACACCGGCACGACCGGAATCCCGGCGCCCAATGCCAGCCCCTGCGCCACCCCGCAGGCGATGCGCACGCCGGTGAACGACCCCGGTCCGGCGCCGAAAGCGATCGCCTGCACGTCGCCGAGCGCGATCCCGGCTTCGCGCAGCAGCGCATCGAGCATCGGGACGATCAGATTGGAGTGGCGCTGGCCCGCGTCCTCCTCGCGCACCGATACGCGGCCGTCGCGCCAGAGCGCGGCCGAACACCACTGCGTGGACGTGTCGAGGGCGAGGAGATTCAAGTTCGGAGCGGGGCTTGCAGCAGGGAGGGACGCTGCTCGGCCGTGCGGGGCAGTCGAGCTATTCTAGCGATTTTTCGTTGCTATAATCGACCGGCACGCCGTATCGGTTTCGCATCGAATCCGTACGCCGTATCGGTTTCGCATCGAATCCGCCATGTTCCGGTTGGCTGGATCACGCTCGCCAGCATTCAATACCATCCGCTCGCCCGGATCAGCCCGCCGGACGGTGTGAAGAGCCTGGACTGGATCCGCCCGGAATCCAAGGCGACCGGATCCAAGGCGAAGTGAAGCAGCGCGGGCGAAACAGGGCATCGAGGGGCGAGACAGCGAGTCGACGCTCCCGCACTCTTCGGGAGGAGACATGACCACCATCGATCGCCGCGGCGCGCTCAAGCGCGGCGCTGCCCTGGCCGGTGCCGCCGCGCTGCCCCTGGGCGTACCGGCCCTCGTGCAGGCGCAGGACGACAGCATCCGTATCGGCCACATCACGCCGCGCACCGGCTTCCTCGGTCAGGCCGGCGAGCAGGGCTTTCGCGCCGCCACGCTGGCGGTGGAGGAGGCCAACGCCGCCGGCGGCGTGCTCGGCCGCAGGATCGAGCTGGTCGCGGAGGACAGCGTCAACCCGGCCACTGCCGTGAACAAGGCGCAGAAGCTGATCGAGCGCGACAAGGTCATCTGCCTCATCGGAGAAGTCAGCTCGGCGTCGGCCCTGGCCATCGCCGAGCAGGCGGCGCGCGCGAAGCTGCCCTTCTTCAACACCGGATCGAACTCCGACGCGCTGCGCGGACAGAACTGCAACCGCTATCTGTTCCACATCGAAGGCAGCAATACCATGTACACGAAGACCATCGGTACGTGGCAGAAGCAGAAGAATCTCATCAAGGGCGCGCGCTGGTATTTCCTCACCGCCGATTACGCGTTCGGCCACGATCTGTTCCGTGTGTCCTCGCGCTTTCTCGCGGAGAACGGCGGCATCGTGCTCGCGAACGACATGGTGCCCACGAACACGGCGGACTACAGCTCGTACATCCTCAAGCTGCGCTCGCTCAAGCCGGACTACGTCTATCTGAACCTGGCCGGCGTCGACCAGACCACTTTCCTCAAGCAGTACCGCGAGTACAACCTGCCCTTCCCTCTGACCGGCGGCGTGATGGACACCATCTCCTTCTGGGCGGCCGGACTGGAGAACCTGTCCGGCACCTGGCAGAGCCTGTGGTACCACGGCATCGCCAACAAGGACGCGCAGGCTTTCTCCCGCCGCTTCCTGGCGAAGTACAAACTGCCGCCCGACAACCAGGCCTGGGGCGACTACGTCGGCGTGCGCATCGCCCTGCAGACCATCGCCGAGACCAGGCGCACCGACGCGGCCTCGATCGTCCAGCACCTGGAGAAGGGAGCGACCTTCGACCTGCTCAAGGACCGCAAGGGCATGTTCCGTCCGTGGGATCACCAGCTCCTGCAGGAGATGTACGTCGTGCAGGTCAAGGACAAGGCCCGGTCGAAGGACAAGTGGGACATCTTCGACGTGATCGAAGCCGTTCCCGGCCCCAAGGATTCCTTCGAAGTGATCCAGCCGACGCAGGCCGAGAACCCCTGCAGGATGACGTAGTACACTCGCACGGGCGGTCCGTCAGCGATCGCCTGTCGATCTTTCCGCACGCATCCGATGACGAGCTGCCCCAGTCCGCTGCTGTTGCAGCTGTTCTACGACCCGTCGCTGCTTGCGCTGCTGCTCGAGCAGATCGTCAACGGCCTGCTGGTCGGCTCCTTCTACATCGTGCTCTCGCTCGGGCTCTCGCTCATCTTCAGCCTGGGCGGGGTGGTCAATCTCTCGCACGGCGCCTTCTACGCCATCGGCGCCTACCTGGCCTACGAAGCAGAGAAGCGCGTCGGCTTCTTCGGCGCGATGGTGATCTCGCCGGTGCTGGTGGCGCTCATCGGCATCGTGATCGAGCGCCTGTTCCTGAAGCGCCTGTACGGGAAGGATCCGGCGCTGGGTCTGCTGTTCACCTTCGGCCTGGCCCTGGTGGCCGAGCAGAGCCTGCGCATGATCTGGGGCACCACCGGCCTGCCGTTCTCGATTCCCGACGCCTTGCGCGGGCAGTGGATCGTGGGCGACTTCATCTACAGCTATTACCGTCTTACCATCCTGGGCGTGAGCGTGCTCGCCGTTCTGGGCTGCTGGCTGCTGCTCAACCGGACACCGTTCGGCCTGGTGGTGCGGGCCGGCGTGCGCGATCCCGAGATGGTGCGTGCGCTGGGCATCAGCCTCAACCCCGCGCTGGCCGCGATCTTCGCGCTCGGGGTCGGCCTCGCAGGGCTGGCGGGCGTCATGTCCGCTCCGCTCGCGGGCGTCCAGCCGGCGATGGGCAGCGAGATTCTCACGGCGGCGTTCGTGGTGGTCGTCATCGGCGGCCTCGGTTCGTTCTGGGGCGTGGTCCTGGCGGGCCTGCTGGTGGGCGTGGTGCGCGGGATCACGGTGTTCGGCTGCCCGCCGGGCGCAGAGGCGTCGATGTACCTGCTGATGGTGCTGGTCCTGCTGTTCCGCCCGCGCGGCCTGCTCGGCGAGCGCTTCGAGAAATTCGAGTAGAAGCATGGTGCCGCGCAATCCCCGCCATCCGCTCGTCCTGCTCGCTCTCGGACTGATCCTGCTGCCGTGGCTGGTGCTCGGCCTGGGCTTCACCTGGGGCGTGGCGACCGAGATCGCGATCTTCGCGCTGGTGGGCATCGGCTACAACATCCTGCTTGGCTACACCGGCCTGCTGTCATTCGGTCACGGCCTGTTCTTCGGACTCGCCGCCTATTGCCTCGCGCTGACCCAGATCCACTGGTTCGGCGACAGCATGCTGCTGCCCATGCTGGCCGCGATCGCGTTCTCCGCTCTCCTCGGCCTGGTCATCGGTTTCCTGGTGCTGCGCCGGCGCGGGGTGTACTTCTCGCTGCTCACGCTCGCTTTCACCGCCCTGACCTTCTACATCGTGTTCCGCTGGACCGACTTCACCGGCGGCGAGAACGGGCTATCGGGGGTTCGCCGCCACGCGCTGCTCGATGACCCGCGCGTGTACTACTACGTGGTGGCCGCCGTCGTGTTCACCGTCGCCTGGCTGGTGTGGCGGATCGTGCGCTCCCCGCTGGGCAGCGTGCTGGTCGCCATTCGCGAGAACGAGCAGCGCGCGCGCTTCGCCGGCTATCCCGTGCACCGCTACAAGCTGGCGGCCTTCATCGTCTCCGCCACGGTGGTCGGCCTGGGCGGCACGCTGGCGGCCTACCTCAAGCTGTTCGTCTCGGCCGACCTGGTGCACGTGAATTTCTCCGGCGAGATCCTGGCCATGACCATCTTCGGCGGCATGGGCAGTTTTCTCGGCCCCGCACTGGGCGCCTTCCTCTACCTGATGTTCCGCGAACTGGTCTCGGGCATCACCTCCGCCTGGCAGTTCTGGTTCGGCCTGCTGTTCATGGCGCTCATCCTCTATTCGCCGCTGGGCATCGTCGGCCTGGGTGAGCGCCTGCTCGCGCCGCTGCGGCGCAGGCAGGTGGACGCCGCCGCGATGGCCGGGCGCGTGACGCCCCAGGCACGCCGGGAGGCGCCCGCCTTCCTGCGCGAGCACGCTCCGGTGGCCGGCGCCCTGCTGACATGCCGCGGTGTGCGCAAGCGCTTCGGCGCATTCGTCGCCGTGGACGGCGTCGACCTGCAACTGGAGGACCGCCGGTTGCATGCGCTCATCGGGCCCAATGGCGCGGGCAAGACCACGCTGTTCAACCTCGTCTCCGGGATGTTCCCGCCCGACGAAGGCAACATCGAGATGGCGGGCGCTTCCATCGGCGGCCTGCCGCCGGAAGGCGTGATGGCGCGCGGCGTGTCGCGCTCCTTCCAGATCACCAGCCTGTTCCCATCGCTCACCGTCTGGGAGCATCTGCGCCTCGCGGTCCAGGCGCGCTCGCCGTTGCGCTTCCACGCCTTCCGCGATGCCGCGACACTGGAGCAGGTCAATGCCCAGACCGGGGAACTGGTGCGCTTCCTCGGTCTCGAGGGCGTGGAGCAGGTGAGCGTCTCGAGCCTGTCCTACGGCGGCCAGCGCCTGGTGGAGATCGGCGTGGCGCTGGCGGCAAAGCCGCGCGCCCTGCTGCTCGATGAACCGCTGGTCGGCCTGGCTGCGGCCGAGCGCGAACGCGTCACGCAACTGATCCGCGATCTCACGCAGCACATGGCGGTGCTGCTGGTCGAGCACGACATCGACCGCGTGTTCGCGGTGGCCGACAGGATCACGGTGATGAACGAAGGCAGGGTGCTGGTCGAAGGCGACGCGCAGAGCGTGCGCGCGCACCCCGAAGTGCAGCGCGTGTACATCGGCAGCGGCCAGGCGCACGTGCAGGCCCGCGAGCCACGCACCCAGATCGCCGGAGACCCGGTGCTGAGCGTGGCCGGCATCGACACCTACTACGGCAAGAGCCACATCCTGCACGACGTGTCGTTCGAGGTGCGCGCCGGCGAGGTAGTGGCATTGCTCGGACGCAACGGTGCCGGCAAGACCTCCACTTTCAAGAGCATCATGGGCATCGTGCAGCCGCGCAGCGGCAGCGTCACGCTCGAACGGCGCACGCTCACCGGCCTGACACCCGAGCAGATCGCCCGGCTGGGAGTCGGACTGGTGCCGCAGGGCCGGCGCCTGTTCTCGGGCCTGACGGTGGAGGAGAACCTGCGCCTGGGCAGACTGTCCCGCGCGCGCGGCGAGGGCGTTCGCTGGGAACGCGAGCGCATCTACGCATGCTTCCCCCGGATCCGCGACAGGCTGCGTACGCGCGCGGACCAGTTGTCCGGGGGCGAGCAGCAGATGGTCGCCATCGCGCGTGCGCTGGTGGGCAACGTGAAACTGCTGCTGCTCGACGAGCCGTTCGAGGGACTGAGTCCGGCCATGGTCGAGGAGGTCTACCGCTCGATCGAGCAGCTGCGCAAGGAGGTGTCGATCCTCGTCATCGAACATCACCTCGACACTGTCCTGTCGCTCGCGGACCGCGCGGTGGTGCTCGACCGCGGCCGCGTATCGCACATCGGTCCAGCGGTACCGCTGCTGAGCAATCTGGATTTCCGGCGCGAGGTGCTGTGGCTGTGACCGGATCGAACGCTTTTGCCACAGAGCACACTGAGAACACAGAGGCTGGGGCGCCTTCTTCAGCCATCATTGCGTTGTCACTGTTCGGCATCGCCGATCCATTACTTCTCTGTGACTTCTGTGTCCTCCGTGGCCGATGAATCTTATGGAGAGGAAACGATGGAACTATCGATGAAGGGAAAGCGCGTCCTGATCACCGCCGGCGCAGGCGGGATCGGCCGCGTCATGACGGAGACGTTCGTGAAGGCGGGCGCGCGCGTGCACGTCTGCGACGTGGTGCAGAGCGCGATCGACGAGACCGTCAAGTCGCTTGGCGTGACGGCCACGCTGTGCGACGTGTCGAACCTGGAGCAGGTGGATCGCATGTTCGCCGATGCTGGCAGGCATCTGGGCGCTCTGGACGTGCTGATCAACAACGCGGGCATTGCCGGACCCACCGGCAGGGTGGAGGAAATTTCCGTCTCCGACTGGCAGCGCTGCATCGAGATCGATCTCAACGGCATGTTCTACTGCACCCGGCTGGCCGTTCCGATGCTCAGGGCCGCAGGCGGAGGCAGTATCATCAATCTCTCCTCGGCCGCGGGCCGCCTCGGCTTCCCCTATCGCACGCCGTATGCGGCGGCAAAGTGGGCGGTGGTAGGCTTCAGCAAGAGTCTGTCCATGGAAGTGGGCACCGACGGCATCCGCGTCAATGCCATCCAGCCGGGTGTGGTCGAGGGCGAGCGCATCGACCGGGTCATCGCTGCCAAGGCGCAGGCGGTCGGGATCGGCTTCGAGGAGCAGAAGAGGATCTCGCTCGAGCGCGTCTCCATGCGCAGCATGGTGAGCCCGCAGGACGTCGCGAACATGGCGCTGTTCCTCGCGAGCGACGCGGGGGCCCACGTGACCGGCCAGGCGATCTCGGTGTGCGCTGGGGTGGAGATGCTGGGTTGAAAGCTCTTGCCACAGAGGGCACGGAGAGCACAGAGCTGTTTCGATCCGAGGACAGGATCCGAGAACTCGACGAAGCAACGCTCTCTCTGTGTACTCCGTGCCCTCTGTGGCTGATCTCTCTTAGGTAGATGAACATGGAAAAAATAGCAATCGTAGGAGCAGGACTGATCGGCCGGGCGTGGGCCATGGTGTTCGCGCGCGCCGGCCACGAGGTCGTGATGTTCGACGCGGCCCCCGGTGCAGTCGACAAGGCGCTCGGCCTGATCGGCGCGGGTCTGAACGAATCGCGCGAGTTCGGTCTGATCAGTGAGAAGGCGGAGACGGTGCTCGAGCGCATCCGCGCGGCCTCATCGCTGTCCGATGCGCTGAAGGACGCCGACTACGTCCAGGAGAACACCTCCGAGAACCTGGAAATCAAGCGCGGCGTGTTCGCGCAGATGGACGCGGCGGCCGGACCGGACTGCATCCTGGCCAGTTCCACTTCCACCATCGAGACCTCCCGCTTCGCGGAGGGCCTGCCCGGGCGGCACCGCTGCCTGGTAGCGCACCCGGTCAATCCGCCGCACGTGGTGCCGATCGTGGAGCTCTCGCCCGCCCCGTTCACCTCACCCGAGGTGGTGGAGCGTGCGCGCAGCCTTCACGAGCGCGTGGGGCAGGTGCCGATCACGGTCAGGCGCGAGGTCGAGGGCTTCATTCTCAACCGGCTGCAGGCGGCACTGTTGAACGAGGCCTGGCGGCTGGTGAAGGAGGACTACGTCAGCGTCGAGGATCTGGACAAGACCATCCGCGACGGCCTGGGACTGCGCTGGGCATTCATGGGGCCGTTCGAGACCATCGACCTGAACGCCCCCGGCGGCGTGGTCGATTACGCGGCGCGCTACGGCCCGAAGCTGCAGGGCATGATGCAGGACGTGCACTACGAGCCCTGGGACGAGGCGCTGATCGCGCGCGTCGAGGCCGAGCGCCGCCAGCTCATGGCGCAGAGCGGTCACGGCAAGCGCGAGGCGTGGCGCGACCGCCGCCTGATGGCATTGATCGCGCACAAGCGCGAGATGACGAAGGACGAAGGCCACCGCTAGCGCGCTGGTCGGACCATTTCCGCGCGGACCCGGACGGGCGCGCGGTTCACATCAACAGGAGTACATGCATGTCAGCCAAGCAGAACAAGGTCATCATCACCTGCGCCATCACCGGGTCGATCCATACCCCGTCGATGTCGCCCTATCTGCCGATCAGCCCGGACGAGATCGCCGAGGCGTCGATCGGCGCGGCCAAGGCCGGCGCCGCCATCGTGCACCTGCACGCGCGCATGCCCGACGGCCGGCCCACGCAGGATCCGGAGGTGTTCAAGCAGTTCCTGCCCAGGATCAAGGCCGGCAGCAACGTGGTGCTCAACCTCACCACCGGAGGCGCACCCACGATGCCGATCGAGGAGCGCCTGCAGCCGGCGCTGCGCCTGAAGCCCGAGGTGGCGTCGCTGAACATGGGCTCGATGAATTTCGGGCTGTACGAGATGATCCCGCGCGTGAAGGAATGGAGGAACGACTGGGAGAAGCCGTACCTGGAGGGTTCCGAGGACCGCATCTTCAAGAACACCTTCAAGGACATCGCCTACATCCTGCAGTCGTGCAGCGAGAACGCCACGCGCTTCGAGATCGAGTGCTACGACATCGGCCACCTGTACACGGCCGCGCACTTCCTGGATCGCGGGCTGATCAAGCCACCGCTGCTCATCCAGTCGGTGTTCGGCATCCGCGGCGGCATCGGTCCCCATCCGGAGGACGTGATGCACATGAAGCGCACCGGTGACCGGCTGTTCGGCGACCAGTACCTGTGGTCGGTGCTCGGCGGCGGCCGCAACCAGATGTACATCGCCACCCAATCGGCCGTGATGGGCGGCAACGTGCGCGTCGGCCTCGAGGACAGCCTGTGGCTCGGCAAGGGCCAGCTGGCGAAGACCAACGCCGACCAGGTCGCGAAGATCCGCCGCATCCTCGAGGAACTGGGACTGGAAGTCGCTTCCGCCGATGATGCCCGCGCGATGCTCCAGCTCAAGGGCGGCAGCAGCGTGAACTTCTAACTGGCGGAAGTTCTCACGACATGCGCACTCACAAGATAGCCGCCATCGGCGGCGACGGCATCGGGCCGGAGGTGATCGAGGCCGGGCTGGAAGTGCTCGACGCGTTGGTCACGCAGGATGGCGGCTTCCGTCTCGAGGTGGAGCGTTTCCCCTGGGGCAGCGGCTTCTACCGGCAGACCGGCCGCATGATGCCGGAGGATGGCCTGGACACCCTGAAGCGCTTCGACGCCATCTACTTCGGCGCGGTGGGGGCGCAGGACGTGCCTGATCACGTCACGCTGTGGGGACTGCGGCTGGCGATCTGCCAGGGCTTCGACCAGTACGCCAACGTGCGCCCGACGCGCATCCTGCCCGGCGTCAGCGCTCCGCTCAAGCTGCACAGCGACGCGGACATCGACTGGGTCATCATCCGTGAGAACAGCGAGGGCGAGTACTCCGGCCAGGGCAGGCGCTCGCACCGCGGGCTGCCGGAGGAGGTCGCCACCGAGGTGTCGATCTTCACCCGCGCGGGCGTGAGCCGCATCATGCGCTTCGCCTTCGAGCTGGCGCGCGGCCGCCCGCGCCGGCTGCTCACGCTGATCACCAAGTCCAACGCGCAGCGCCACGGCATGGTGCTGTGGGACGAGATCTTCGAGGAGGTTGCGCGCGACTACCCGGACGTCGGCACCGACAGGATGCTGGTGGATGCCGCCACCACCCGCATGGTGCTCAAGCCGCAGTCGCTGGACGTCATGGTGGCGACGAACCTGCACGCCGACATCCTCTCCGACCTGGCGGCCGCGCTGTCCGGCAGCCTGGGCATCGCGCCCACCGCCAACCTGAATCCGGCGCGGCGCTTCCCGTCGATGTTCGAGCCGATCCACGGCTCGGCCTTCGACATCGTCGGCAAGGGAATCGCCAATCCGATCGGCACCTTCTGGTCGGCGGCGATGATGCTCGATCACCTGGGCGAGCGTGCAGCCGCATCCCGTCTGATGGCGGCGATCGAGGCGGTCACCCGTGCCCGCGTGTTCACCCCCGACCTCGGCGGCAAGGCCACGACGCGCGAGGTGACGCAGGCGGTGTGCGCCGCGCTCGCGCACCGTTGAAGAGGCCGGATCAGGGCTTCGTCGGCGGCAGCGACACCGCCCACTTCTGCACCATCGACATCAGCAGATATCACCTTGACCTGCTGCACGGCGAGGTAGCAGCGCTACGTATAGCGGCGTCATGCCGCCTTCGATGAACGCCACCAACAGCGCTGGGATCGCGGCCACGATCGGGCCGATGAAGGGAATGAATTCGAGCAGCGCGGCGATCAGCGCGAGCGACACGGCCTGCGGTACGCCGAGCAGCGTCAACCCTATCCCGGTCACCGCACCGACCGCCAGCATGGCGATGAACTGACCCAGCAGCCAGCGCTTCAAGGCCTTCGCAGCGTGATCGAGGGCGAGTCCGGTTCACTCGCGCGCCCGTTCAGGAATGAGCTTCAGCAGTCCCCGTCGATACAGCGCAGGATCGGCGACTAGATGCAGGCCGAGAAAGACGATCAGCAACGCGTTCGCCAGCGCCCCGAACGTGCTGGTGGCGAAGCGTGCAAAACGGGAGAACCCTCCCTGGGCGCTCTCCACGCCCTGCAGGCTCATCTCGATTGCCCACTGCCCCCCGCTCCCGCTTCAATGAGGCCGCGGCTCATCGCCGCGGAAAACTCTCGATGCCCTGGAACTTCTTGCTCTGGTCATCGAAGCTTCAATGAGGCCGCGGCTCATCGCCGCGGAAAACCGCATCATCAACGGGTGCTTCTCGATCGACCAGAGGCTTCAATGAGGCCGCGGCTCATCGCCGCGGAAAACTCAGTTGCCGGTAGCCGGTGATCTTGGGCTGCTCGGCTTCAATGAGGCCGCGGCTCATCGCCGCGGAAAACCCAGTCGTCCTCCGCATCGAGCGAGGCGATGAAGGCGCTTCAATGAGGCCGCGGCTCATCGCCGCGGAAAACCTGCAGGACTATGAAGATGGCGTCATTGTTTTCGTACGCTTCAATGAGGCCGCGGCTCATCGCCGCGGAAAACCAGCCACCACGCGGAACGCACTCTGTGGCCAGCTATTGCTTCAATGAGGCCGCGGCTCATCGCCGCGGAAAACAAATCAACTCCTTAATCTGCTGTTGGAGGGTCGCGGCTTCAATGAGGCCGCGGCTCATCGCCGCGGAAAACGGCAATCGGCGGCTGTGGCCGCGCAACTTGGAGATCGCTTCAATGAGGCCGCGGCTCATCGCCGCGGAAAACCTCGGTCTGCTGGGCGATGGTAGCCCGCTCGCGGTCGCTTCAATGAGGCCGCGGCTCATCGCCGCGGAAAACCGGCCTGACGCCAGAGCAGATCGAGGAGATCGCAGAGCTTCAATGAGGCCGCGGCTCATCGCCGCGGAAAACGCTGGAAGTCTCGGCCGACGGGCGCGGCTCCTACTGGCTTCAATGAGGCCGCGGCTCATCGCCGCGGAAAACAGGCGCAGACGATGACAAGGCGCTGGCCATTGACGTGCTTCAATGAGGCCGCGGCTCATCGCCGCGGAAAACGCAATTAAGGCGCGCATGGTCATTAGTAGAACTCCTGCTTCAATGAGGCCGCGGCTCATCGCCGCGGAAAACGAGCAGTCCCATGTGCATGCCCCCCGCTACCAGCCGCTTCAATGAGGCCGCGGCTCATCGCCGCGGAAAACGCCCGCGCGCGCGTGCAGTCATCCGCGGTGCCCACGCTTCAATGAGGCCGCGGCTCATCGCCGCGGAAAACTCGTAGCGCATCGTAGATCGTGGAGCGGCGCCCACCGCTTCAATGAGGCCGCGGCTCATCGCCGCGGAAAACTTGCGCAGGCCCTCGTAGGTCTCCTCGGCGACCTTGCTTCAATGAGGCCGCGGCTCATCGCCGCGGAAAACAAGTCGAAGTGGGCAAACCTCGATCCAGAGGTCAGGCTTCAATGAGGCCGCGGCTCATCGCCGCGGAAAACAGTTTATCTGCCGTAGCGCCTCTTGCGGCCTCAAAGCTTCAATGAGGCCGCGGCTCATCGCCGCGGAAAACATCGAGAAGGTTGATTGAAATGTCAGACCTTGAGCGGGCTTCAATGAGGCCGCGGCTCATCGCCGCGGAAAACCGACCCGTCATATTCGTATCGCCCAAGCAACTCGTTGCTTCAATGAGGCCGCGGCTCATCGCCGCGGAAAACGCTTCGTGCAAGAGGTGATCAAGCCGCACCTCGCCTCGCTTCAATGAGGCCGCGGCTCATCGCCGCGGAAAACGATGTGCCGCAGCAGTTGCGGTGCATCGGATTCCTCGCTTCAATGAGGCCGCGGCTCATCGCCGCGGAAAACCGTGCCGCGCGTGTCTATCATCTGCGCGGCAGCAATGCTTCAATGAGGCCGCGGCTCATCGCCGCGGAAAACCCCGGCAGGGGTGCGGTGGAGCCTTTCCAGCTCATCGCTTCAATGAGGCCGCGGCTCATCGCCGCGGAAAACCACGCAAGCGAGCAGTGCAAGTGGAAAGGCGAGATGCTTCAATGAGGCCGCGGCTCATCGCCGCGGAAAACCTCCGGGGCGGGGCACAGGTCCAACAGAGAGACCTACGCTTCAATGAGGCCGCGGCTCAGCGCCGCGGACAACCTCGTTGCGCAGCGTAGATCGTTGAGCGGCGCCCCCCGCGTCACTGAGGCCGCGGCTCATCGCCGCGGAAAACCTGGCAGCTCGGTCGGGTCATCCGACC
>JADZGB010000030.1 GCA_020854105.1 Burkholderiales bacterium
CTGCTACGCGAATGGGAGAGAGAATCCGCGCGACTCATCGAAGCCGAACAACCTCGCGATCACTGACTCCGACGTGCGATCGGGAAATTACCGAGAAATGCGTCTGCCGATGTGCGGAATGTAAGCCGGGATGGGCTGTCGCTGTCGGAGATCGAGCGGCGGACGGGGTTGACGCGGAAGACGGTGCGCCGCTGGCTGAAGGCGGCGGAAGGCACCGAGCCGAAGTACCGGCGGCGACCGACGCCGGACACGAAGATCGCGCCGTACGTGGCGCAACTCACCAAGGCATTGGAGACCGACGCCCGGCGCCCGAAGCGGGACCGGCGCACGGCGCTGAAGCTGTTCGGCGAACTGAAGGCCGCCGGGTTCGCCGGTGACTACAGTCGGGTCACCGAGTTCGTGCGGCGCTGGCGTGCTGATGGCGGCCAGGCCAAGGTCCACGCCTACGTGCCGTTGCGGTTCGAGCTGGGGGAGGCGTTCCAGTTCGACTGAAGCGAAGAGCGGCTGGTGATCGGCGGGGTCTGGCGCAAGATCCTGGCCGCGCACCTGAAGCTGTGCGCGAGCCGGGCGTTCGTGGTGCAGGCGTACCCGACGCAGAGCCACGAGATGCTGTTCGACGCCCACACGCGGTCGTTCACCGCGCTCGGCGGCATCGCTCGCCGCGGGATCTACGACAACATGAAGACCGCGGTGGACAAGGTCAACAAGGGCAAGGCGCGGACGGTGAACACCCGCTTCGCCGCGATGGCCTCGCACTACCTGTTCGACGCCGACTTCTGCAACGTGGCCAGCGGCTGGGAGAAGGGTGTCGTCGAGAAGAACGTGCAGGACAGCCGGCCGCGGCTATGGCAGGAGGCGGCCCAGGTGCGCTTCGGTTCGTTCCGCGAGCTGAACGTCTGGTTGTTGGCGCGCTGCCGGGCGCTGTGGCAGGAACTGCGGCATCCCGAGTATGCCGATCTGACGCTCGCCGAGATGCTCGACCACGAGCAGCCCCACTTGATGCCGATGGTAGCCGCGTTCGACGGCTACGTCGAGGCGCTGGGCAAGGTGTCCAGCACCTGCTTGGTGAGCTTCGACCGCAACCGCTACTCGGCGCCGTGCGAGCTGGTCGGGCAGTTGGTCAGCGTGCGCATCTACCCGGAGCGGATCGAGATCGTCGCCCACGACCGGGTGGTTGCCAGCCACGAGCGATCCTTCGACCGCAACCAGACCCGCTACGACTGGCAGCACTACCTGCCGCTGATCGAACGCAAGCCCGGCGCCCTGCGCAACGGCGCGCCGTTTGCCGACCTGCCGGAGCCGCTGCTGCGGCTGCGCGGACTGCTGCTGCAGCGTGAGGGCGGCGACCGGGTCATGGCCAAGGTGCTGGCCGCCGTGCCCAAGGCCGGACTGGAGCCGGTGCTGGTCGCCGTCGACCTGGTGCTGGAATCGGGAAACCCGAGCGCCGAGCACATCGAGAACGTGCTCAATCGCCTCAAGGCCGGGCCACCGCCGGAGCCCATTGCCACGCACCTGCGCGTGGCGGAGGCGCCCGTCGCCGACACGGATCGCTACGACCGCCTGCGCCAGGAGGTGAGCCATGCGTGATCTCGCTACCGAATTCAAGGCGCTGCGCCTGTACGGTATGGCCGGGGCGTGGGCCAGCCTCATGGCCCAGGGCGAGTCGACCCGGATCGAGGCGTCGCGCTGGCTGGTCGAACACCTGCTCGACGAGGAGCAGACCGACCGGGCCTTGCGCTCCGTCAGCTACCAGATGCACGCCGCCCGGTTCCCAGTCCACCGCGACCTCGCCGGCTTCGACTTCGAACAGTCGAAGGTCGACCGCGGGCTGATCACGGAGTTGGCCGACCTCGCCTTCACCGAGGCCGCGCACAACGTCGTGTTCATCGGCGGCACCGGCACCGGCAAGACGCATCTGGCGACGGCGCTCGGTGTCTCCGGCATCACCCGGCACAGCAAGCGGGTCCGGTTCTACTCGACCGTCGATCTGGTCAACCTGCTCGAGCAGGAAAAGGAAGCCGGCAAGGCTGGGCGGCTCGCCTTCGCCCTGCTGCGCATGGACTTGGTCATCCTCGACGAACTCGGCTACCTGCCGTTCAGCCAGGCCGGCGGCGCCTTACTGTTCCACCTGCTGTCGAAGCTCTACGAGCATACCAGCGTGATGATCACGACCAACCTGACCTTCGGCGAGTGGCCCAGCATCTTCGGCGACGCCAAGATGACCACCGCGCTGCTCGACCGCCTGACGCACCACTGCCACATCGTCGAAACCGGCAACGAGTCCTTCCGGTTCCATCACAGCACAGCGACCGCCAAATCGAGGATCAAGTCGCGGGAGCAGAACAAGCGGTCGAAGGCGGCCACGACGGAGGCCCCCTTCTGACCTTCATCGACTACACTTGATCGTGCGCCGCCCAGCCTTGGGCGGCTGCTCGCCCTGGGTCGTCCGTCAACGCGCAGACCTGGGTACTTTTAGATGCGCGCCGACACGCCGCGACCAATGGGCTGATGATCACCGCCGCTGCGATAGCGATAATTGGCTTTCGATACTTCGTCCACCAGCTATATCCGCTCGGATCGGTGAAGCTCAGCGGATTGTTCCTGACGTAGCTGTAGCGGTTGTAGCTCTGCGCGTCGTAGGGGTCCTGGATCAGCGGGTCGGCGGCGAGGAAGCGTCCGGTGAGCGGGTCGTAGACCCGCCCGTTCATGTGAATCAGCCCCACCTCCACCAGGTGCTCGTGGCCGGTGAATCCGCGATCCTCGGCCCTCGGGTCCGCCTGCACGACCTGCGTCCGGTCGCCCCACGCCCCGAACGTCGCGCTCTGCTTAAGTGCTCCTGACTGATCGACCTCCGCCACCACGCTCCCCAGGTGATCGGTGAGCCAATAGCGCGGCGCCGTGGTCCCGTCGCTCCTCCTGATGACGATCCCGGCCGTCCCGTCCGGCGTGGCCAGGTAGTGGCGCCGCTCGGTGATGCCGTCGGTGCGGGTGAGCTCCTCGTAGC
>JADZGB010000031.1 GCA_020854105.1 Burkholderiales bacterium
CCTACGGCATGACCGAGACCATCTCGCAGACCCACCTGAACCCGCCCGGCAACCTGCGCAAGCAGTGTCTGGGCATTCCCACCTTCGACACCGAGTCCATCGTAGTGGATCCGGAGACCCTGGAGGAGCTGCCGCGCAACCAGACCGGCGAAATCCTGTCCACCGGCCCGCAGCTGTTCAAGGGCTACTGGAACAACCCCGAGGCGACGCAGGCCTGCATGGTGGAACTGCACGGCAAGCGCTGGTTCCGCACCGGGGATCTGGGCCGCATCGACGAGGACGGCTTCTTCTACATCGCCGACCGCCTCAAGCGCATGATCAATGCCTCCGGCTACTAAGGTGTGGCCGGCCGAGCTGGAGGCAACGATGTACAAGCACGAGAACATCAAGGAAGTGGCGATCGTGTCGGCACCCGACGAGCGGCGCGGCGAGACGGTGAAGGCCTACGTCGTGCTGAAGCAGCCGTGCGCCACCAGCGCCGAGGATCTGATCGCCTGGTGCCGCCAGCACATGGCAGCGTACAAGGTGCCGCGGCAGGTGCAGTTCATCGAGGCGCTGCCCCGCTCCGGCGTGGGCAAGATCCAGTGGCGCGCCCTTCAGGACGAGGAGTGGGCCGCGGCGCGTCGCCGCTAGCCGGGCGCATGGCAGAGGGAGGGGGACGATGAATGCGACGACCACGGGCACGGGCGATCCTGCCCTCGAGAACGAACTGCTCGCCGCAGTGGACGATGCACGCGAGGAGCTGACCGCGCTGCTCGCCACGCTGGTGCGCTTTCCCAGCCTGCTGGGACAGGAGGCGCCGGCACAGGATTTCCTGGATGGTCTGTTCCAGGGCATGGGACTGAGGACGCTGCGCATCCCGGTGCGGCCCGAGGAACTCGCGCACCTGCCCGGCTACTCACCCGCGGTGGGCAGATGGGAGCGGCACGACAACGTCGTTGCCACGCACCGGCCGCGCACGGCATCGGGACGGTCCCTGATCCTCAACGGCCACATCGATGTCGTGCCGGTGGGTGCCGAGGATCTGTGGTCCGCGCCGCCCTTCGAACCCACCATCGACGGCGATCGCATGTACGGGCGCGGCGCCGGCGACATGAAGGCGGGCATCGCTGCCTACATCACCGCCTTCCGCGCCCTGCAGCGCCTCGGCTACTGCCCGGCCGCGCCGGTGTTCATGCAGTCGGTGGTGGAAGAGGAGTGCACCGGCAATGGCGCGCTGGCCTGCCTGCACCACGGCTTCCGCGCCGATGCAGCGATCATCCCCGAGCCCTTCGACCACACCATCCTGTGCGCGCAGGTCGGCGTCATGTGGATCACCCTCGAAGTCGAGGGCCGTCCTGCGCACGTGCTCGACACGGCGAAGGGCATCAACGCCATCGAGGCAGGCTTCGCGCTCTTCCAGGGACTCAGGCAGATGGTCGCGCGGTGGAACGAACCGGCCAGCCGCCACGCACAGTTCGCCCACGTGCACGACCCGATCAAGATCAACCTCGGTCGGATCGAGGGCGGCGAATGGACCTCGTCGGTTCCCACCCGCTGCACGCTGCAGATCCGCATCGGCTCCTATCCCGGGGTCAGTGCCGCAGCCACGCGCGAGGCGGTCGATGCCTGCCTGCGGGAGACGACTTGCACCGATCCGTCACTGCAGGGCGTCCACTACCAGGTGCGCTACGCAGGCTTCCAGTCGGAGGGCTACGTCGCCGACCGCGCGCACCCGATGATGGGCACGCTGGCCGCGTCGCACCAGTGCGTGCTGGGCACGCAACCACAGTGGTACGCCAGCACGGCTACCACCGATGCGCGCGTGTTCGCCCTCTACGGCAGCATTCCCGCCACCTGCTACGGCCCGACCTCGAGCCACATCCACGGCATCGACGAGTGGGTCTCGCTGTCGAGCACGGTGCAGGTGGCGAAGGTTCTCGCCCTGTTCATGACACGCTGGTGCGGGGTCGAGAAGCGCTGAGCCGCCGGGCGGCGCACCGGGCGCCGGGCGCTGGTACCATCCGTACATCATGAAAGGAGGGGATCGAGGAATGCGCCGCATCGCCACCGCCGTCGTCGCCGGAACCCTGCTCGTCACCACCGGCTGCGCATCCATGCAATCGATGAAGATGCCGACCCAGGTGGGCGGCATGCCGCTCAACTGGAAGACCTGCGGAGTGGCCGGTGCCGTGGCCGGCGGCCTGCTCGGGGCGATCGACAGCTTCGGCGCAGCTGCCGCGGGAGCGCTGACCGCCGGGCTGATCGGCGTGCTGCTGTGCCGCGACGTGCAGCAGCCGGCGGACCACGATGTCGACGGCGTCCTGGACAGCGTCGATCGCTGTCCAGGCACCCCCCAGGGTCAGAAGGTCGACGCCGAGGGCTGCGAGATGGACAGCGACGGCGACACCGTGATCGACCGCAACGACCTGTGCGCCGGCACCCCGGCGGGGGTCAAGGTCAATGCCTCGGGCTGCCCGGTGGCAGGGGATGCCGACAGGGACGGCGTTCCCGACGATCGCGACCAGTGCGCCTCCACCCCCGTGGGGGCACGCGTCGACGCCAACGGTTGCGAGTTCGACGCCGACGGTGACGGTGTGACCGACGTCAACGATCGCTGTCCGACCACACCAGCCGGCGTCCAGGTCGACGCCAGCGGATGCGAAATCGACAGCGACAGCGACGGTGTACCCGACAGCCGCGACCGATGCGCCGGCACCCCGGCCGGCACTCCGGTGGACGACCAGGGTTGCGAACGGCCTCAGGACGGCGATCACGATGGCGTGCCCGACACCGTCGATCGCTGCCTCGACACGCCTGCAGGCGTGGCGGTGGATGCCGAGGGCTGCACGCGCACCACCGATGCCGACAACGACGGCGTCGCCGACAGCCTGGACCGCTGCCCCGGCACCTCCTTCGGCACGCCGGTCGACGCGATGGGCTGCGCGGCGGATCAGGGCCCTGGTCCGGACACGGGTGCGGCAGCCCCGGGCGGCACCGGATCGCAGGCTGGCGCCGCGACCGGCGCTGCGTCCGACAGTGTCCGCGCGGTGGCGCAGGGCGACATCGTCGTGCTCCAGGGTGTGAACTTCGCGAGCGGCTCGGCGACGCTGCTGCCGGAATCGATGCAGGTGCTCGACAGCGTCGCCGGCGACCTGCTCGACAATCCCGACCTTGCCATCGAGGTTGGCGGGCACACCGACAACACCGGTTCCGCCGCCACCAACCGCCGCCTCTCCGGGCAGCGCGCCGAGGCCGTGCGCAGCTACCTGATCGGCAAGGGCATCCCGGCCAGCCGCCTGAGCGCAGTGGGCTACGGCCCGGATCGTCCGATCGCCTCGAACAGGACGCAAGAGGGACGCGCGGCCAACCGTCGCGTGGAACTGAAGAAGCGCTGACGGCCAGGCCATGGTGCCGGGTGAGCCCGCGCAGCTCACGGGCGGCTCGCGGGCCGCCCGTTTCGTTCGTGCCGGATGGGCCGCGTGCCGACCGGTCCGCGCGCCGCGTTTCCCGGCGCCGTGTCCTGGCGCCGTTGTGCCGGTTCGTTCAATCCCTTAGCATAGCCTGCGCGTTTCGCAATCCCTGCACAGCAGTGCATCGCACATCCATGCACGCGGAACGCGCAGCGGACCGGCGTGCACCGGCTCCATTCCCCCACGACATGCAGCGGAGGCCATCCACAAATGAGTTTTGCATCCGAGTTCAGGGAATTTGCCATGAAGGGCAATGTCATCGACCTGGCGGTCGGCGTCATCATCGGTGCGGCATTCGGCAAGATCGTGGACTCGGCTGTAAACGATCTCATCATGCCGGTGGTCGGGCGCGTGCTGGGCAGGGTCGACTTCTCCAACATGTACATCGTGCTGACGGAGATACCCGCGAACGTTCCGAACACGCTCGCCGGACTGCGGGAAGCCGGTGTCCCCGTACTGGCCTACGGCAACTTCATCACCGTTCTGTTGAACTTCGCCATCCTGGCCTTCGTGATCTTCATGATGGTCAAGCAGATCAATCGGCTGCGGCGCGAGGCGCCACCCGCCCCGCCCGCGGCGCCGCCCGAGGACGTGGTTCTGCTGCGTGAAATCCGCGACAGCTTGCGACGCGCCTGATCCATCGCGGATGCCCGTTTCTGCGGGCATCCGCCCCGGCGAGGCTGCCGTGCGCGGCTTCACCGGATGCACTCATTCCCTGCGCAGCCTCTGCAGCGCGAATGCCACCGCCATGCCGGTGACAAATCCGCCGATGTGCGCGCCGTGCGCGATACCGCCCTGCCCGCCCGCCGCCAGCATCGGCAGCAGGTTGTCCAGTACCAGGTACATGACCAGCACCACGGTGGCGCTGATCCGCACCAGCCCGATATAGAACGGAATCAGGAACACCCAGATCTTCACCACGTGCCTGGGAAACCAGACGAGGTAGAAACCGAGCACTCCCGAAATCGCGCCCGATGCACCGACCAGAGGAATGGACGACCCCTGGTTGAACATTGCATGGAACAGCGTAGCCGTGACCCCAGTCGCCAGGTACCAGAACAGATAGCCGGCTGCACCGAGCCGGTGTTCGACGTTGTTGCCGTAGATCCACAGATACAGCATGTTGCCGACCAGGTGCATGAATCCACCATGCAGGAACATCGCGCTCACGAGGGTGGTCAGCTGCGGCGCGTCGGGCCGGTAGCCCCAGCGGAATACCACCAGATCGTATGCGCTCACCTGGGCGGCCAGCCGGCTCATCGATTCCCCGGGGGGCAGATGGGGCAGCACCGCCCTGAGGTACTCGAGCAGCAGCGGATCGGAAGGATCGGCCGGGCGCATCCCGAGCGGCAGGGTGACCAGCGCGAAGACTGCGACGTTCACCGCGATGATGGCGAACGTCATCGCGGGCAGGTGATGCGGATTGGGTTCGTCGCCGATCGGCAGGAACATGGGAGTGCTTCGGTGGGGTGGATCAGGACCGGCACGCGCCGGCCATCGTGGCGGCGGGGTGCGCGCTCGGTCGGGCAGGCCGGGCCGTGCCAACGACTGCCTCCGCGGTCTGTGCGCCTGCAGCTTCGTTGCGCCGCCTGTGCTGCAATGCACGCTTCATTATAGACACGCACGCCCTGTCGACCATCATGCGCTCGCGACACACGCGCTCGATCGATAAAAAGGCGTCAATCGTTACAGTGCGTTACGAAGTACTTGCTTGGCGCCCATGCATTGCCTCTATACTTTCGCTCCCCTCGCCTCGCGCTGCCGCATCCGCCCCTGAATCGTGAACGGCTCCACCGTGCCCACTTCGTCCGCGCATTCTCCCGATCTGATGAGCCGGGACGAACTGCTCGAACTCGTGCATCAGATGCGCCGTGCACAGGAGCAGCGCGCGACGCCTGGCAGCGACGATGCCTGGGCACGGCAGGCGCATGACGAACGCATCCCGCTCGCGCCCGACATGGTCGACGGCGCGCAGCGCACCCGCGCGCCGCCGCTGGATCAGATGTTTTCGGCCCTGCTCGATTCCACCGACGATCTGATCTTCAGCGTCGATGCGGATGGAACCGTGTCGTACTGGAACCGCGGCGCGGTACGCGCACTGGGATTCAGCTCCGACGCGATCGTCGGACGCGATGAATCGACTCTCGTCCCCGCCGAACATCGACGCGACATGGATGAACTCTACCGGCGCGTGCTGGCCGGCGAGCGTGTGGCGCGCTTCGAGACCGTGCGCCTGCACGACAACGGAGAACCGGTGCATCTGTCGCTCAGTCTGTCACCAGTGCGCGACAACGCCGGCACGGTCACCGGCATTGCGGTGATCGGCCGCGATATCACCGGCCGGGTCCGCGCCGAGCAGGCTCTGCGCGAAAGCGAACGGCAACTGGAGTCGATCCTCAACAATGCCGCCGAAGGGATGATCGTCGTGTCGGAGAGCGGCACGCTCGAGCGCATCAATCTCGTGGCGCAGCGGCTGTTTGGGCTGAGACTGGACGAGGCGGTCGGCATGAACCTGCGCCAGCTCGCCATCGATCTGGCAGCCGACGAGGCGCGCAGCACGCTGGACAACGGCCTATGGCTGCGCACGCTCCTCGGCGGGCGTCGCGAGCTGTCCGGACGGCGCAGCGACGGTGCCCTGTTTCCGCTGGAGCTGTCGCTCTCGGAGATCTCGCTGCACCCCTCGCCGCCCAAGTTCACCGCGGTGCTACGCGACATCACCGAGCGCAAGCGCTGGGAGACGCAGATCTACGCGCTCGCCTATTCCGATCCGCTCACCGGTCTGCCGAATCGCCTGCTGCTGCGCGATCGCCTCGAACACGCGATCGCAGCGGCGCAGCGCAACCGCTCGCTGGTGGCGGTGCTGTTCATCGATCTTGACAACTTCAAGCGCGTCAACGACTCGTTCGGCCATCACGTGGGCGACCAGCTGCTGCGCGACATCGCGGAGCGCGCCCGCAGCTGCGTGCGCGAGATCGACACGGTGTGCCGGGTCGGTGGAGACGAGTTCGTGGTGGTGCTGCCCGAACTGCGCGACGCGCAGGACGCAGGCGCGGTGGCGCGCAAGCTCCACGGCAGCCTCGCGCAACCCTACCGGGTAGACCTGTGCGACATGAGCGTCACGCCCACACTGGGCATCAGCGTCTTCCCGCACCACGGCAGCGATGCGGAAACGCTCATCCGCAATGCCGACGCGGCGATGTACCACGCCAAGGAAAACGGCAAGAACGCTTACCGCTTCTACGGCAGTTGAACCGGCCCGGGTGTCATCGCAGCGCGGGGACCGTGGCGGCCGCACCGAGCAAGCCCTCTACGTAGCCGATCCGGTACATCAGGAACAGGCCGACGGCCAGACTCAACCAGCCGGCGGCGAACCTGAGCACCAGACCCAGTACGGCCGAGCGGCCGCCTGCCGTGGCGAGCGGAGCGGCGATTAGAAGCGTGATCGCCATCATGCCGACCGTCGTGCCGGCGCCGAATACCGCCAGGTAGGCAACGCCACGCAGCGTATCGCCCACCCCGGTGACCACCAGCAGGGCCACCCCGGCAGAACCGGCCAGGCCGTGCACCACGCCGATCAGGATCGGACGCAGCACTTGATACGGCGTCAACCGTCCGAACCAGCGATCGAGCCTCCCCAGCACCGTGGCGAACTCCCCATGGCCGTGGCCGCCGCCATGGCGATGGGAATGCGTGTGCATGGTGTCGCCGTGCGCATGGACGTGCGCGTGCGCCCCGCTCCTCCCGGCCTGAGCGATGGCGCCGTAGCGCACCGCGGCCCGGGCCGGCGCCCCCGTCGCAGCACCGGCGAGCGCGCGCGCGCTCAGGCCGACGTAATGCGCCTCGTGCGTCCCCATGGCGCCCGGCAGGGTCACGACGCCCCCGGTGCGCATATCGCGCCACAGCGTCCACAGCGTCATGGCGCCGAGCACGACCAGCATCATGCCGACTGCGAACTCCATCGCCATGCCGAACCGCTCGGGGATGACCAGCCCCATTGCCAGGATGGCCGAGCCGACCGCGAACACGGTCAGGGAATGGCCGATGCCCCATAGCAGGCCGATGCCGGCTGCGGCGCGCAGGCTTCGCTCACGCGTGACGATGGTCGTCACCGCCAGCACGTGATCCGCGTCCATGGCGTGACGCATGCCCAGGGCGAATCCGACGGCCAGGAGTGAAAGCAGTGTCAGCATGCGCGACGCGGCACATCGGGGGAAAAAAGAGGGGCGGCACGCTTGCGGCGTGCCGCCCGTTCGCTTCGTTCAGGAAAGCGGCCACGGTATTACGATTGTCGAGATGATCTTACATCCCTGCGAGGCACTGCACAAGCATCGCGGCGTCGCGCGGATCACTCGAACCAGCGCCGGATCCAGGGCAGGCGGCGCAGTGCGAGATCGAGCAGATAGCAGACGAGGGCGGCCGCGGCAAGCCAGGGCCACAGCGCGATCCGGGTCAGACTGCGATCACCCTGGTCCGCGAAGATCTCTGCCACCGTGGGCGCCAGCTTGCCGCCGGTCTGCGCGGTGAGAGCGGCAAGCAGGCCAAGGTCGGGCGGAAAGCTGCGGTACTCGTCCGCGTAGGGATAGAACAGCTGGCGGGTGCCTGCACGCTGCGCGATGTCCCGTCCCACGCCCGTCGGCAGCAGCTCGAAGTCGTAGGGCAGCGCACCGGCAGTAGCCACCGGCACGCTGGCGACGTATTCCCCCGGGGCGCGCTGGCGCAGATCGAGGTCGCGCGCGCCGCCGCCCGGCACACGCATGCGCACGCGCGGCGCAAGCCCGTTGCGCCACTGCCCTTGCGCATTCATCGCGCGCAGCATGATCAGCGCCTCCTCGCCGTCACGCTCGACTTGGAAGGACACCTGTTCGGCCAGGTCGCGGCGCAGCGTGTCGCGCACGAGTTGCGCCCAGAACCTGCCGTAGCCGTCCCACTCGAGCCAGCCGCTCGCCCAGCGGTTCTTCACGTCCGAGGCGAACATGACCGTACGCCCCAGCCCGTACTGCCAGCGCGACAGGATGGGGGCGTCGTCCTCGGTAGCCAGGAACACTTCGGCGCCCTCGCGCGCCTTCACGCTGGCATAGCCCAGGAGCAGCGGCGCCTTGGCGAATTCCACCCCGCGCACGGCCGCGACGCGCTTCTTCACCACCGGCCGGAACGCCTCCTCCATCAGCGAGGTGCGCGAGACGTCCTTGGTGTCCTGCACGAACAGCTGCGGCACCTGCTCGATGTCCTCGGCGGCGTAGTTCCTGCCCTTGCCCAGCTCGGCGATGCGCGCCATCAGCTGCGGATCGCCGCTCCTGCCGATGGTGACGGTGGAGACGGTGATCCTGGCCTCGTTCATGCGCCCGAGCAGGCGCTCGAAATCGGCCGGTGCGGTGTCGCCATCGGAAAGCAGGATGACGTGCTTGCGCTTTGCGGTGTTCTTCTCCAGCACGCGCCAGGCGGTGGCGAGCGCCGGATAGATATTGGTCTGGCCGCTCGCCTGGATGCGGTCGATGAGGTCCTCGGCCCTGCGCTTGCTGCGCACGTACTGCAGCGGCACCGCCTCGTTGGGCTGCGAATCGAAGGCGATCACGCCGAAGTAGTGCTGCTCCTCGAGCAGCGCCAGGGCGGCGCGCGCACCGGCCTTGGCCAGCGCGATCGGCCTGCCCTTCATGCTGTAGGAACGGTCGATGCACAGCACCAGCGCCAGGTCCTTGCGCTTCTCCTCGGACTTGAACTCCACCGGCAGGATCTTCTCCAGCACCGAGCCCGAGTAGCCCTTCTCCCCATACGTGGTCTCACCGGAGGCGAACAGCAGGCCGCCGCCGCGTTCCTGTACCCAGGACTGCAGCGCCTGCATCGGCGCGCCTTCGATGGCCTGCGCCGGTACGTCGCTCAGCACTACCCCGTCATAGCGCTCCAGCGCCGCGGCGCGCGTCGGAACGTGTTCCGGCGCGGTGACATCGACGTCCAGGCCTTCGCGCGCGAGTGCATTGCGCAGGTATTTCGCCGAGTCGGCCTGACTTTCCACGTATAGCACACGCGGCCGCGGCTGCACCCAGAGCGTCTGCTCCAGGCGGTCGTTCTCGGGCAGCGTGTCGCCCTCGGCGACCAGCTGTGCGGCGAGGCGGACGGCACCCTCGCGGCGCAGACGCACCGGGATGCTCACTTCGTTGCTACCCGGCTCGAGCATCAGGGCTCGCACGCCCAGCACCTCGGTTCCCGCGCTCAGGCGCAGCCGCGCCTTCGAGCGGCGCTGCGCCACCACCCGCACCGTCATCGCGGTCGGCTCGTCTCGGCGCACCGCATCGGGCATGCTCACCGATTCCACCCAGGCGTCCCCGGCTGCGCGCGGCGTGGCCGGAAAGACAAACACGCGTACGCCCTCCGCCTGCAGGCGCGGCACGCTGCGCCACACATCGCCACGCGTCTGATTGCCGTCGCTGAACAACACGATGCGCTTGACATGCGCGGGATCGAGGCCGAGCAGCGCCAGGTCGAGCGCGCGCTCGAGATCGGTGGCCCCCTGGTATACCGGCCCGTCACTGCCGTGCCCGCGCCGGTTGGCGCTCACGGCCACCTTCGCCACGTCCTCGGCCGACGCGGCCAGACGTGCATCGCCTCCGAACACGACGAAGCGCGCCAGGGCCGGTTGCGCCTCGCGTCCGGCCCTGTCGGCGAAGCGCATCGCCGACTGCATGAATTCGTCCGCGACGCTGCGCGAGACGTCGAGCGCGTAGACCACGGACACGCGCGTTCCGGTACGGCTCCACACCGGTTGCAGCAGCGCCGCCACCACGAGCAGCAGCGCGAGGCTGCGCACTGCACCCGCCGTGAGCAGATGCGCGCGCGAGAGGTTGGTGCGGGAGCGGCGCGTTGCCTGCCACACCAGCGGCAGCAGCAGCAGCAGCCACAGCGGCCAGGCCGCACCCCAGGTCAACGCAGCGTTCACAGCGTGATCCGCCGGTTGTATGACCACCACTCCAGCGCCAGGAGCAGCGCGGCCGCCGCCAGCAGCACCACCCAGGGATCGATGCGGGCGAAGCGCCCCGCTTCCTGCGGGACGCCCGGCACACCGGAGGGCAGCCCGGACGACAGCGTGCTCGCGTTCACCGCCGTCACGCCTGCATCGAGCAGGTTCGCCGCTATGCGCACGCGTTCGGAACGCGTCATCGCCGTGTACAGCCCGGGTTCGCTAGCCACGAACAGCGACGCGCCGGGGACCTCGCGCGTAGCCACCTCGCCGCCCTCGAGGTTCAGCACGCGCGCCTTCGCCGGCACCGCGATCTGCCCGAGCGGCCGTGCCACTGCGCCGGCGTCGCTGGTGAGCCAGTCCACCGCGTTCGCCAGGAACGCCGGAAAGCCGGGCTGCTGCGCGAAGTTGGATGCCTCCAGTGCGAAGGCGAGCACGGCCAGCCGCGGCCCTTCGCGCGTGGCCAGCATCAGCGGCTCGTCCTCGGGACCGCGCGCGATCGTGTCGAAGCGGATCGCACTCTCCGCGACCGGGCGCAAGGGGATGGCACGATCGATCAGCACGTCACGCAGGTCCGCACGCGATAGGAGAGGATGATCCGCATCCCAGCCCGAGACGCTGGTGTCGCTGATCTCGCCGGCCGCGCGTCCCAGCCAGCCCGTGGGCCTGGGCGCCACCAGCAGCGCGGGGACGCCCGGCAGCCTGTCCGGCGTCACCCGGTCGAACACCGCGGCATCGAACCCCACCAGCCGTGCCGCACGCGCCGGTGCCACCATCTGCAGTTCCACCCGCGGCAGCGTGCGCAGCGCGCGCGCCAGGGCCACGTTGCCGGGTGAGACGAGCGCCACCCGCACACGGCTCTTGCCGGGCAGGAAGCCGTACGCGGTATCGTCCAGCGCGAACCCGTCCCCCTCGCTGGCCACGTTCGCACGCAACGGTCCCTCGCCGAGCGCGGATACGTCCAGCACCAGACTCTCGCGGGCGCCGCCAGCCAGGCGCAGGCTGCGCTCGAGCGGCGTCCCGCCTGCACCTGCAATGCGCAGCTGCACGCGCTTGTTGCCGGCGGACGCGTTGGTGATCTCGACGAAGGCGTCGTGGCGGCGCGGGTCGCCCGGCGCGGCGCGCACGTCGAAGGCAGTGATGCCCACATTGTCGGCGTTCCTGAACACCGATGCGACGCGCACGGAGGCGGGCAGGTCCATGGCTGCCACGCCATCGGTGACGAACCACACCTGGTGCTGCGCGCGCAGGCCCGGCAGGCTGGCCAGTTCGGGAAACCACGCACGCTCCCCGAAGCCGGGCGCCAACTGGTGCACGCGCGCGCCGATCGCCGTGCGCGACTCGAACGCGGGCGTGCGGATCTGGTGGGTAGTATCGGCGAGCAGGAAGCGGCTGCCGCCACCGGTGCCGTCGACAATGCGCACGACCTGCTCGGCGGCGTGCTGCAGACGGGTGCGGCCGTCGGCGCCCCGCGCTCCCATGCTGGGCGAGGTATCGACCACGATCAGCACGTCGCCGCCACCGCCTGCAATCGCAGCCAGTTCAGGGCGGGTCAGGGCGAAGGCCATGGACAGGGCGATCGCCAGCGCGAGCAGCAGCGACAGCCACCAGCGCCAGCGCTCGGGCCGGCGTTGCCGCTGCTCGAGCACGCGCTGCCAGACCAGACTGGAGGCGACGGCGACGCGCCGCGGCGACGGCTTGAGCACATACAGCAGCAGCACCAGTGCGGCGACGCCCGCGAGCAGCAGCCAGGCCGCCGCGGGGGTCAGGCCAGGAAACGTCATGGAGCGGGCCTCACCGCAACAGTCCTTCTTCGCGCAATGCCTTGAGCACCACGTCCTCGAGCGGCACGTCGGTCATCGCCCGCGCATAGCCCCAGCCGTACTTGCGGCAATAGCCCTCGATGTCCTGCGCATGGCGTTCGAACGTGGCGCGATACGCGGTCAGCAGGCCAGGCGTGATCTCGACCTCGGTGGCGCTACCCTCCTCGACGTCCACCAGCACCGCTTCCTCCGGCAGGCGCGGGTCCGCCTCTTCGGGACTGATGACGTGCACCAGTGCGACGTCGTGACGGAAGCGGCGCAGCACCGCGACTGCCTCCTCCACGCCGGCGGGATCGAGGAAATCCGAGATCACGACGACCAGGCCGCGCGTGCGCGGGGCAGCGAAGTAGCGCCGCAACGCGCTGCTCAGGCTGGTCCTGCCCTGCGCCCGGATGCTCCCGAGGAAGCGGAATATCTGCGGCGCCTGGTTCTTTCCGCGCCGGGTTGGAAGCATGTCGCCGAGCGACTCGGCAAACGAGCACACGTTCACGCGATCGTGGTTGAGCAGGGCCACGTATCCGAGTGCGCCGGCCAGCCGGCGGGCGTAGTCGAGCTTGTTCGGTGCACCGAAGTCCATCGACAGGCTGCTGTCCACGAAGAGGTAGACGGGCTGGTCCGCCTCCTCCTCGAACAGACGCAGGATCAGCCGATCCATGCGCAGGTAGATGCCCCAGTCGATGTGGCGGATGTCGTCGCCCTCGGCGTACGGCCGGTAGTCGGCGAACACCATGCCGGTGCCGACGCGGCGCGAGCGGTGCATGCCGCGCAGCTGGCCGTGCGCGCGATTGCGCGCGCCCAGGGCCAGCACGTCCAGCTTGCGCAGGAAGGCGTCGGAGAACACGGGGCCTCGGGACGCGTGCTAGCGCGGTTCGGACACCCGGTGCAGGATGTCGTTCAGGATCGCGTCGGCATCCACGCGCTCGGCTTCGGCGTCGAAGTTGAGCAGGATGCGATGGCGCAGGGCGTTCAGGGTCACCGCCCGGATGTCCTCGCAGGCCACGTGCACCCGGTCGTTGAGCAGGGCGTTCACCTTGGCGCCGAGGATCAGCGCCTGGGTGCCGCGCGGACTGGAGCCGAAGCGCACGAAGCGGCGCGCCATCTCGGTGGCGCGCTCGCTCTCCGGGTGGGTGGCGAGCGTCAGGTCGATGGCATACTGCTGCACCGGCCGGGCAACCGGCACCGAGCGCGCGGTCTCGCGCATCTCCAGCACGTCGCCCTGGCCGAGCACGCGGTCCACCTGCGGATTGTGCTGGCGCGTGGTGCGATCCAGGATCTCGTGCAGGCCCTCGGCCGAGGGAAAGTCCAGCCGCAGCTTGAAGAAGAAGCGGTCGAGCTGCGCTTCGGGCAGCGGATAGGTGCCCTCCATCTCCAGCGGGTTCATGGTCGCCAGGACGAAGAACGGCTGCTCCAGGGGATGCGTCTGACCGCCGGCCGAGACGCTGTTCTCCTGCATGGCCTCGAGCAGGGCGGACTGCGTCTTCGGGGTGGCGCGATTGACCTCGTCGGCCAGCACCAGGTTCGCGAAGATCGGCCCGCGCTGGAATTCCATGCTCTTGCGGCCAGCCTCGTTCTCGCGCACGACGGTACTGCCGATGATGTCACCCGGCATCAGGTCCGGCGTGAACTGGATGCGCGCGAACTTCAGGTGCAGCACGTCCGCGAGCGTCTGCACCAGCTTGGTCTTGCCGATGCCGGGGATGCCCTCGAGCAGGACGTGTCCGCGCGCCAGCAGGCAGGTCATGATCCCCACGATGTTGTCGTCATTGCCGACGATGATGCGGGACACCTCCTCCCGCACGATGGCGAAGTTCCTGCGGAACTGCTCGATCTGGCGTTCCACCAGTTCGGTCGATGTCGCGGCACTCATTGGGCGCTCCCCCGGAGGTTCATGAAGTAATCCTTGACGATTTGGCGATGCTGGATGGAGATGCCGCCGTTTCCGCCGGCCTCGGCCCGGGCGAACCGCGCTCGCGCCTGCACCTCGCGCCGGCTCACGGTGGATTGCTGCTGCTGGCTCTCCGAGTAGTACCAGGTCTTCTCCTCGCCGGCCGAGTCATCCTGGCTGTCGCTCTCGATCGCGCTCTGCTCGAGCTGCGCCTCGAGCCGCTCCTCGCTCTTGCCCAGGACCGGATCGGCCGGGGAGTCGCCAAGCGCGTCCCCCATGCGGGTTCCGCCCTCCTGTTCGGTTCGTGCATCCCCCTGCGAGACGGCGGCACTACGGAACATGGTGCCACCGCCCATCGGCGTCTCACCGCTTCCCGGCGAGGGCATGCTGCCTGCCTGAGTCTGCTCCGCGTAGCGGCCGGCCGTCATCGCGCCGGCCTGCTGGTACTGCTCGAGCTGCGGACCGCGCACCGACTGCCAGGCTTCGTTGACGTAGTTCGATGCGGACAGTTCGCGCGCGATCTCGTTCAGGCGGTCGATTGCCGCCTGCACCGCCTCGCGCGAAGGCGCGCTGTCCGGCTGTGCGCCGGTGGCCTGCGTGGCCTCCATCAACGCCTGTTCCAGCGAGGGCTCCTGGCTGCCGCCATCGGCCGGTTCCTCCGCGGAGGAACCGGCGCTGCCCCTTGCCTGGTTCTGCCTGTCGATCTGCTCGAGCAGCTGCGCGGCACGCGCTGCATCGCTCCTGGCGAGCGCCTCGGCGACCTCCTCCATTGCCGGCTGGTTGCCCAGCGCCTGGGCGAGCTTCTGCAATTGGTCGCGCCGGGATGCCGCCTCCATGCCCATGCGGTCGACCGCGTCCTGCGCCTGCTCCAGCGCCTTGCGCCGCTCCGCGGGAGAGGCGTCCGGGCGCTCCAGCGTACGCAGGGCCTGCTCCAGCTGCCGCGCGGCCTCGCTCGCGGGCATGGCATCGGCCATCTGGCGCAATGCCTGCACGCGTGAATCCGCCAGCGCAGTCCCGGCGGCCTGGCCGGGTCCCGCGCCCAGCGGCGGCGCGAGCGACACTACGAGCAGCGCTAGCGCACCCAGCGCCAGGGGCGCGAGCGCGGCAGCGGGCAGCCGCAGCGGTACCAGCCGGTGCGGCTGCAGCTCCGCAGCGCTGCGTCCCGCGCGCTCGAGCTGGGTGTCGATCCAATCGCCGCCGCGCGCCTCGTGCGCGAACCACAGCGCGCTGCGCAACTCGTCCTTCAGATGGGCGCGCCGGTCGGCTTCCGCCGCAGCGGAGTCCAGCCCGGGCCGGACCGACACCAGCATGCGCAGCAGCAGGGCGGCGAGCAGCACCAGCGTCAGTATCGCGAGCAGGATCACCAGTGCGGCGGCAGCCGGAACCCTGCCGTCGAACCATTCCAGCAGCCTCCAGGACAGTGCGATGGTGAGCAGCACGCCGGCTGCGATCGCCGCCACGCGCAGGAGGCGATTCAGACGCAGACGGGCCTGGATGCGGGACAGGATGGACCGGACGGAATCGATACCCGGAGCAGAAGAATGCGCTGCGGCAGACATGACCGCCCGATTGTAGCCCATGGCGCCCGACCTTTCTGCCCAGTGCGTCTCGCAATGTGCGACCGGAAGCGCGGGGTCGCTGGGTTAACATGCGGGCCTGGCCCCGGGAGACGCAAACCGCCATGCTTCGACTCGCAATCTGCCTGCCGCTGCTGTCGTGCCTCGCCTCGATCCTGCCGGCACAGGCGGCGCAGGCGCCGCACATCCTGTACGTGACAGCCGACGATCTGGGCTGGAAGGACGTCGGCTATCACGGCAGCACGATCCGCACACCCACCATCGACCGGCTGGCCAAGGAGGGCGCCAGGCTCGAGACGTTCTACGTGCAGCCCTTCTCGGGCCAGACACGCGCGGCCGCGATGACCGGCCGCTATCCCATGCGCTACGGGCTGCAGACGATGCAGATCCAGTGGTTCAGCACGTTCGGCCTGCCGCAGGAGGAGCGCATCCTGCCGCAGGCGCTCAAATCGGCAGGCTATCGCACCGCATTGATCGGCAAGTGGCAACTGGGACAGGCGAACCCGGAGATGCTCCCCAACGCGCGCGGCTACGATCACTTCTACGGCCACCTGGCGGGCGAGATCGACTACACGAAGAAGACCGACCGGGGCGGCCGGCCCGACTGGTGGCGCAACGACCGGCGCGTGAAGGAGGAGGGCCACGTCAACACGCTGCTGGCGCGGGAGGCGCAGGTGCTGATCGCGCGCCACGAGGCGGCCACGCCGCTGTTCATGCACCTGTCCTTCGCCGCGCCCCAGGCGCCGCATCAGGGCGTCAAACCGTTCATCGACCATTACCATTCCGACAATCTCAGGCTGAAGGCATATCGGGCGATGGTGGCATCGGTGGATCACACGCTGGGCGAGGCGCTCCAGGCGCTGAACAGGCGCGGCATGCTCGAGCGCACCGTCGTGGTGTTCCATGCGAACAGCGGCGGCGCGGTGAACCGCAAGTTCCCGATGGGGGAGGGGGACAGCACGGCCAACGTGGCAAGCAACGGACCGTACCGGGACGGGCGCGGCAGCCTGCACGAAGGCGCACTGCGCGCGGTGGCGCTGGTGTGGCGCCCCGGCACGGTGCAGCCCGGCACGGTCGGCGAACCGATGCACGCGGTCGATCTCTACCCCACCCTGCTCGAGCTTGCAGGCGCCATCAGCGACCAGGACAAACCGGTCGACGGCATCGATCAGTGGGCCGCCATCGCGCAGGGCAGACCGGGCGAGCGCGAGGAAGTGCTGCTCAACGTCGAGGAGTTCCGCGGCGCGCTGCGCATGGGCGACTGGAAGCTGATCCTGCACGCCACCCTGCCCGGCAAGGTGGAGTTGTACAACCTGCGCGCCGATCCCTCCGAGGAGGACAACCTGGCCGGGCGGGACGCCGACCGCGTGCGCGTGCTCACCAGGCGGCTGACCGAGTACGCCTGGGAGATGGCGCCTGCGCTCTACCTGGACGACCTCGCGCGGCCGCGCAAGGTCGAGATGCCGATGGTGTGGGGCGAGAATCCCCAGCGCGAGTGAACATGACCGAGGGAGCAGATGCGATGATGGACGAGACCGTGCAGCCTGGCCAGACATCCGAGGCGCGCATGGACGTGCGCTTCAGCGACACGGCGCAGGCACTGCAGTTGTCCGGCGCGGACCGCTACCCACCGGTGTTCGCGACCTCGCGCATGGTGGCGCTCATGGAGATCGCCGCGGCGCGCATGCTCAACCGCCTGCTGCAGCCCGGACAGCTGTCGGTGGGCGTGAACGTGGATATCCGGCACACGGCGGCGACGCCGGTCGGCGCTACGGTGCGCGCGAGGGCGACCTACCTCGGCGAGGAAGGCAAGCTGCATCGGTTCAGGGTGGAGGCATTCGACGATGCCGGCCCGATCGGCGAAGGTGAGCACACGCGCGCCATTGTCTCCACCGAGCGCCTGATGGCCGGGGCGGAGAAGCGCAAGGACTGAGGCGGACAACGGCCTCGTCGGTTTGCGCTGGATCCCGGCGTTCGCCGGGATGACGATATGCCACCGTCGCCCCGGCGACTTCAGCCGCGCAGAAAGCCGAAGTCGCAGCCCTGATCGGCCTGCAGGATCTGCTCGGCATACAGCCGCGCGTAGCCCCGCGCGGGGATCGGCGGCGGGACGAAGCCGGCGCGGCGGCGCGCCATCTCCTCCGCACCCACCAGCAGATCGAGACGGCGCTCGCGCACGCTCAGCCGGATGCGGTCGCCCTCGTGCACGAAGGCGAGCGGACCGCCGCTCGCGGCATCCGGCGCCACGTGCAGCACAACCGTGCCGTACGCGGTGCCGCTCATGCGCGCGTCCGAGATACGCACCATGTCCTTCAGGCCCTGCTGCGCGAGCTTCCTGGGGATCGGCAGATAGCCGGCCTCCGGCATGCCGGTCGTGCTGCACGGTCCGGCGTTCTTGAGAACGAGGAAATCCTCGGGCGTGACGTCCAGCGACGGATCGTCGATGCGCCGTGCCAGGTCCTCGAGCGACTCGAACACCACCGCCCTGCCCTCGCGCTCGAACAGGCGTGCATCCGCCGCGGACCGCTTGATGATCGCCCCGCGCGGGGCGAGGCTGCCGAACAGCGCCGCCAGCCCGCCGACGTTCTGGAACGGATCGCTGCGCGGGCGGATCACGTTGCGGTCGACGTAGTGCGGAGTGCGCTCCAGCCGCTCGCGCAGCGTCTCGCCGCTGACGCCGATGCAATCGAGTTCCAGCAGGTCGCGCAACTCGTGCAGCAGCGCCTGCATCCCCCCGGCTGCGTGGAAGTCCTGCATGTAGTGCTGTCCGGTAGGCTTCAGATCCACCAGCACCGGCGTCTCGTCGGACAGGCGGTTCAGCTCCTCGAGGGAGATGCCGATGCCGCGCCGGCCCGCCACCGCGGTCAGGTGCACGATGGCGTTGGTGGATCCGCCGATCGCGAGCAGCACGCGCAGGGCGTTTCGCACCGATGCGGGCGTGATGATGCGGCTGGGGATCAGTCCCTCCCGGGCCAGCGCCAGCGCGCGCCGTCCGCTCGCCTCGGCCGCGCGCAGGCGGTCGGCGTGTACGGCAGGGATGGCAGCCGTATCCGGCAGCGCCATGCCGAGCGCTTCGGCGATGCAGGCCATGGTGCTCGCCGTGCCCATCACGGCGCAGGTGCCGGCAGTGGTGGCGAGATTGCCCTCCACCTCGTGAATGCCCTCGTCGTCCACCTCGCCCGCACGGTATTTCGCCCAGAAGCGGCGGCAGTCGGTACAGGCCCCCAGGCGCTCGCCGCGATATGGCATCGCCATCATCGGGCCGGTTACCAGCTGGATGGCCGAGATGTCGGCGGAAGCCGCCCCCATCAACTGCGCTGGCACGGTCTTGTCGCAGCCGCCGATCAGCACGCAGGCATCCATCGGTTGCGCCCGCATCATCTCCTCGGTATCGATGGACATGAGATTGCGGAACACCAGGCTGGTCGGATTGAGGAAGATCTCGCCCAGCGAGATGGTGGGAAACTCCAGAGGCAGACCGCCGGCATGCATCACGCCGCGCTTGACCGCCTCGACCAGCTCGGGCACGTGGCGGTGGCAGTTGTTGAATCCGCTCGCGGTCTGCGCGATGCCCACGATCGGGCGATCGAGCATGTCCGGCGAATAGCCCATGGAGCGCGCGAACGAACGGCGCAGGTAGATGGCGAAGCCGGCGTCGCCGTAGTTGGTGAGGTTGCGGCGCAACCCCCTGGGAGTGTCGTCTGCCATAGGGTCGCCACTCTACCGCAATCGATGCGGACTTACGGCACGGCCCCGGGTCAGGTCCCGGTCAGGTGCGAGTCCCCGGCGCCGGCTCGTCCAGGAACTGACGCAGCTTCTCGCGCAGGAAGCCCTTCATCGATTCCCACGCCTGGCGCCACTGGTCGGCATCTGCCGACTGGCGCGCGAGTTCACCCGCCAGCGCCGCCGCCAGGCGCGAGCGCACCTCCATCAGCCGCCGCTCCTGCGCCAGTACCGCGTCCTTAGTCACGCCCGGGTCCAGCTTCATGCGATCGAGTTTCTCGCGCTGCGCGATCAGCTCGCGGGCCAGCACCAACTCCGATTCCGGGCGCGCCTCGGTCTCGCTGGCCAGTACCGGCGCCATGCCGGCGAGCGTCGCTGCCAGCAACAGGGCGGAAATGAAATGGCGCATGCGCGTCTCCAAATCGGTTACGACATGTCGGTCACGACAGGTCGGTCACGACAGGTCGGTCACAACCGCGATTGGACCGGCTGGCATGCCGGAAATTCTGCCTTCACGGCAGCCCGCCTGACCCTCACCCGGGGCTGGACGCCGCGTCGTCCCAGCGCCAGTCGCGGTAGCGCTCGCGCAGCGCCGACTTGAGGAATTTACCCGTGGAGGTGCGGGGAATCGCGTCCACGAAGGCGTAGGCGTCGGGCACCATCCATTTCACGAATCTCTGCGCGAGGAAGGCGCGCATGTCCTCGGCGGTCAGCGCGGCGCCCTGACGCGCGACGATCACCGCCAGCGGCCGCTCTGCCCACTTCGGATGCGGCACGGCAATCACCGCGGCTTCCGCGACGCACGGGTGACCCATGATCGCGTTCTCGAGATCCACCGAGCTGATCCACTCGCCGCCGGACTTGATCAGATCCTTGGTGCGGTCGGTGATGCGCACGAAGCCGTGCGGCGTGACCGCGGCGACGTCGCCGGTGCGCAGCCACCCGTCCGCGGTGAAGCTGTCCTGCGACTGCGCCAGCGCGTGATAGCCGCCGGTGATCCACGGCCCGCGCACCTGAATCTCCCCGACCGCCTGGCCGTCCCAGGGCTGCTCGCCCTCGTCACCGGCGATGCGCAGATCGACCAGGGGGATCGGATAGCCTTGCGAAGCGAGCAACGAGAAGCGCTCGTCCTCGCCGATCCCGTCCTGGCATTGCGTCGCCTTGGAAATGGTGGCGAGCGGCGAGGTCTCGGTCATGCCCCAGCCCTGCACCAGTTCGATGCCCTGCCGCGCGTAGGCGCGGATGAGCGATTCCGGAACCGCGGAGCCACCCACGGTCAGGCGCAGGCGGGAGTCGAACTTCCAGCGTCCGGGCTCGCGTTCGAGCAGCTGGATCAGTCCCAGCCAGATGGTCGGTACGCCGCAGGCGATCGTCACCTGCTCCTGCTCCAGCAGCGGCAGCAGATCGTCGGGATGCAGATGCGGCCCGGGGAAGACGATCCTGCTGCCGAGCATGCACGCCGCGTACGGGATGCCCCAGGCATTGGCATGGAACATCGGCACGACCGGCAGGATGGTATCGCGCCCGGAGATGCCGACCGCGTCCGGCATGCATTGCGCGAGCGTGTGCAGGACCTGGGAGCGGTGCGAGTAGACCACGCCCTTGGGCCGCCCAGTCGTGCCGGAGGTGTAGCACATGGCGATGGGATCGTTCTCGTCCATCGGCGGATAGTCCCAGTCCCCGTCCGCCCGTGCGAGAAACGCCTCGTAATCGATGTACGGCGCGGGCACCGGCCTGCCCGTGAGCGGCACGACGATCACCTGCTCGATGCGGGTGTGCTCCCTGAACTGCTCGAACAGCGGCAGCAGGATGTCGTCCACGATCAGGAATCGGTCCTGCGCGTGGTCGGCGATGAAGCCGATCTCCTCTGGCGCCAGCCGCAGGTTGAGCGTGTGCAGGACGCCACCGGACGCGATCGCACCCATGTAGCTCTCGAAGTGCGCGTAGTGGTTCCACATGAGCGTGGCCACGCGCTCGCCCTTGCGCAGCCCGGCCTGCTGCAGCGCCTGCGCGAGCAAACGCGCGCGCCGGTGCAGATCGGCATAGGTGCTGCGGTGGATCGACTTGTCCGGCATGCGGGAGACGATCTCCGCGCTGCCGAACAGCTTGCCCGCCCGTTCCAGGAAATGGCACAGGTTCAACGGAACCTGCATCATCGTCGCTTGCATCGTGCTCCTCCGTCGCCGCGTCTGACGCACGGCTGAACGTGTTGATCAGACAGTCAGCACGACCTTGCCGCTGACGCGCTTGTACAGGACTTCGTTGAGCGCCTCGGCCGCGCGCTCGAGCGGATAGGTGGCATGCACGTGCGGCCTGATCCTGCCCTGCTGGTAGAGCTGCATCAGATCCTCGTTGTTGCGCCGGTTGCGCTCGGGCTCGTTGCGCGTGAACGCGCCCCAGAACACACCGACGATGGAACAGCCCTTGAGCAGCGCGAGGTTGAGCGGGATGCGCGGGATGTCGCCGGCGGCGAAGCCGACCACGAGGTAGCGGCCGTTCCACGCCATGTCGCGCAGCGCCGGTTCCGAGTACGGGCCGCCGACCGGATCGTAGATCACGTCCACCCCGCGCCCCTGCGTGATGGCCTTGATGCGCGCTCGCAGATCCTCGGAGGAGTAGTCGATGGTCTCGTCGGCGCCGTTGGCGCGGCACACCTGCAGCTTGGCTGCGCTGGAGGCCGCGGCGATGACGCGCGCGCCCATCGCCTTGCCGAGCTGGATGGCGGCAAGCCCCACGCCACCCGAGGCCCCGAGCACCAGCAGCGTCTCGCCGGCGCTCAGCTGTGCGCGATCCTTCAGCGCGTGGTAGGAGGTCCCGTAGGTGAGGATGAACGCCGAGGCCGGCACGTAGTCCATGTCCTCCGGCATGGGCACCAGCCGCTCCGCGTCCACCACCATCTCCTCGGCGAAGCCGCCCCAGGTGCTGGAGGCGATCACGCGGTCACCGGCCCTCACGCCGGTCACGCCCTCACCCGTTTCCTTGACCAGGCCCGCCACCTCCCCCCCCGGCGAGAACGGCGGTTCGGGCTTGAACTGGTACTTGCCCTGGATGATCAGCGTATCGGGGAAGTTCACCCCGGCCGCCTTCACGCTCACCACCACCTGTCCCTTGCCGGCCTGCGGCGAAGGCACCTCCTCCACCACCAGCGCATCCGGCGGACCGTACTGCTTGCACAACACTGCTTTCATGGTTCAGTCGTAAAAAGGGTTAGCCGCAGGGTAGAGGCATTGGCCACAGAGGACACAGAGAGAGAGGGCGGCCATCAGTAGTTCGCAGAACCGCCTCACGGCCTCGCGTCTTTTCTCTGTGCTCTCTGCGTCCTCTGTGGCAAAAGGTTCTCAGCCGCCCATCATCTGCTCGACCTGCCGCCAGCCGGCCTCGGCCATCGGGCGCGCACGCCGCCCCTGTTCGAACGCGTGCTCGCTCGCGGCCGTGCCGTCCAGGGCGCGCGCCATGATGCCCTGCAGGATGCCGGCAAGCCGGAACATGTTGTAGGCCATGTAGTAGTCCCAGTGCTCGATGCGCTGCCGGCCGGTGCGGCGGCAGTACATCTGCACGTACTCCTCCTCGGAGGGAATGCCCAGGGCCTTCAGGTCCAGGCCGCCGATGCCGCGGAACTCGCCTGGCAGCAGCCGCCAGTACATGCAGTGGTAGGCGAAGTCGGCCAGGGGATGGCCGAGCGTGGACAGTTCCCAGTCGAGCACGGCAAGCAGGCGCGGCTCGGTCGGGTGGAAGATCACGTTGTCCAGGCGATAGTCGCCGTGCACGATGGCGGTCTGATCGTTGCGCGGCAGATGCTGCGGCAACCATTCGATCAGGTGCTCCATCGCCTCGATCTGCTCGGTCTGGGAAGCGCGGTACTGCTTGGTCCAGCGCGCGATCTGCCGCTCCAGATAGCTGCCCGGCTTGCCGTAGTCGCCCAGGCCCGCTGCCGTGTAATCGACCTGGTGCAGGGCGGCGATGACACGATTCATCTCGTCGTAGATGGCACGCCGCTCCTCGGGCGCCATGCCCGGCAGGGCCTGGTCCCAGAACACGCGTCCCTGCACGAACTCCATGATGTAGAAGGCCGTGCCGATCACCGTCTCGTCCTCGCACAGCGCGAAGCTGCGTGCCACCGGAATGCCGGCCGGGCGCAGCGCACTGATCACGCGGTACTCGCGGTCCACCGCATGCGCCGAAGGCAGCAGCTTGCCCGGCGGCTTGCGCCGCAGGACATAGCGCTGGCCGGGCGTGGTCAGCAGAAAGGTCGGATTGGACTGCCCGCCCTTGAACTGCTCGACCTGCAACGGGCCGCGGAAATCCTGGACGTGCTCGAGCATGAAGCGCTCGAGTCCGCCGATGTCGAACCGGTGCTTCTCCTGAACCGGCATGGTGCCTTCGAACTGCTCTTGCATTGCTGGCGGCTGCGATGGTGAGTGGAAGCCGACGAGAATACCGAACGCCTCCCGCTCGTGCAATTGAGCGCTCCGGCGGGAGCCAGGGAGGCGCGTGCTAGAATCCGTCGCGTTCTTCCTCCAGAAGCAGCCTCCCATGAAGGATTTCCGCGACAAGGTCGCAGTGATAACCGGCGGTGCCAGCGGCCTGGGCCTCGCGATGGCGAAGCGCTTCGCCGCCGAGGGCATGAAGCTGGTGCTCGCGGACATCGAGGAGGATGCACTGCGCCGCGTCGAGCAGGATTTCCGCAGGGCCAAGATCCCGGTCATCGGAATCCGGACCGACGTATCGCGCGCGCAGGACATCGAGCGCCTCGCCGAGAAGGCGCTCGCGACTTTCGGCGGCGTGCACCTGCTGTGCAACAACGCGGGCGTCGCACCCGGCGGAGCAGTGTGGGAGAACACGCTCGCCGACTGGGAATGGGTACTGGGGGTGAACGTGTGGGGCGTCATCCACGGCGTGCGTACCTTCCTGCCCATCATGCTGCGCCAGGACGGCGAATGCCACGTGGTCAACACTGCCTCCGTGGCCGGCCTGCTGTCCGTGCCGAACATGGGAAGCTACTGCGTATCCAAGCACTCGGTGGTCACCCTCAGCGAGTGCCTGTTTCACGACCTGCAGCAGCGCGGAGCCAGCATCGGCGTGTCGGTCCTGTGCCCGGCGTACGTGCCCACCGGCATCGCCGACTCCGAGCGCAACCGGCCGGCCATGCTGCGCAACGGGCAGCGCAACAAGACGGCCGAGGAACTCGCGCGCGAAGAGGCGCTGCGGCATGCGGTGAGCTCCGGCCGCGTCAGTGCGGATCAGGTGGCGCAGGTGGTGTTCGACGCCGTGCAGGCCAATCGTTTCTACATCCTCACCCACCCCAGGATCAAGGGCGCTATCCAGACGCGGATGGAAGACATCCTCATGGAGCGCCAGCCGACCGACACCTCCAGCCCGGGAGGCTGAGCCCCGTCGGTTCACACGCCCCAGGGCAGCACGATGGCGGTGATCAGCATCGCGATCAGTGCTGCGGGTAGCACCATCTCCAACAGCCGTTCCATTGCGTCCCTCCACGCGCGCGTGCCGCGTCAGGCCTCGGCCCACATTCGCAGCAGGTTGTGATAGCAGGCGGTGAGCGACACCGCCGGAGCGATCTCGCCGAAATCGGTCCGCAGCGCGAGGATCGCCATGTCCATGTCGAATAGCAGCCGCCGGCGCTCGGCTTCCCGCACCATGCTCTGTATCCAGAAGAACGACGCCAGCCGTGTGCCCCGTGTCACCGCTTCCACCCGGTGTACGCTTGAGGACGGATAGAGGATCAGGTCCCCGGCCGGAAGCTTCACCGACTTGGTGCCGAAGGTATCCTCGATCACCAGCTCCCCGCCGGCGTACTCCTCCGGCGCGCTCAGGAACAGCGTGGCCGATACGTCGGTGCGCACGCGGGACCCGGTGGCGGCGACGGTGCGCACCGCGTTGTCCACGTGGTTGCCGAACGCGTTCGCGCTGCCGCCATAGCGGTTGAACAACGGCGGATAGATCGTCCGGGGCAGCGCCGCGGTGAAGAACAGCGCGCAGCGCCCGAGCGCCTCCAGCACCAGCGCCCGCGCCTGCACCGCACTGGCGCAGTCGTCGGGCAGCTGCTGGTTGTTCTTCGTCTGGGCCGACTGGGAGCCGGCGGTGACGCGGCCGTCCACCCACTCGCCTCGCGACAGGGCGGCGCGCACGCGCTGCAGCTCGGCAGCGGTCAGGACCTGGGGAACGTGCAACAGCATGCGGCCTCCTTCGGGCGGGTCAGAGCTTCACTTCGAGTGTGCCGAGGAATACGCGCGAGGTTCCGGGAATCACGTGTCCCGCGTACACGGTCTCGTAGTGCACGGTGTCGAACAGGTTGAGCACGTTCAGGCGCAGTGTGTAGCGCGGCTGCACGTAGCTGAGCATCGCGTCCCAGCGGATGTAGCCCGGGGCGAAATTGGTGTTGGCGTTGCTGCCGTAGCGCTTGCCCACGGCATTGAAGCCGCCGCCGACCTGCCAGCCGTGCGGTAGCCGGTACACGGTCCACAGGTTCGCCGTGTAGGGCGGCGTGTACAGCGGCCAGTTGCCCTCGTCCGCGGCGTTGATCGATTCGTCGATCCGCGCGTGCATGAGCGCCACTCCGCCGAACACCTCCCACCTGGGCGTGATGCGCCCGGCCGCCTCGAATTCGATGCCGTCGGTATGGCGGCGTCCGGACAGCAGGAACTCGTCTGCCACCAGCGGATCGGTGTTGCGCTCGTGCGTCTTCTCCGTCCTGAACAGCGCCGCGCGCAGCGACAGGCCGCGCGCAAGATCCCACTTGGCGCCGATCTCGAAGTTGCGGCTCTTCTCGGGCGGAGTGTTGCTGCCGCGTACGTCCAGCGAGTACAGCTCGGCCGAGGGGTTGAACGAGGTGCCGTAGGCGACGTAGTAGGTCTGCACCGGATCGGGCTGGTAGATCAGACCGGTGCGATAGCTCACGACGCTGTCGGTGCGGCTCAGCGGGCCGAGCGGCTCCGCGCGCTCGTAGTCGGCGTCGAG
This sequence comes from Burkholderiales bacterium, assembly GCA_020854105.1. GTDB lineage: Bacteria > Pseudomonadota > Gammaproteobacteria > Burkholderiales > SHXO01 > SHXO01. Next base: position 26,388 of record JADZGB010000031.1, read on the forward strand.
GCGATCCCAGCGCAGCCCGAGCAGGACCTTCCAGCCAGGCAGGAACTGCACGATGTCCTGCAGGTACAGACCGATGCTGTCGGACTCGTAGTTCACCTCGCCGGTGCGCGTCCTGGTGAAGAAGCCCGCAGGCAATGCCGGATAGGGATCCGGATCGCCGACCGTGGTAGCGGGGATCGCGCCGGTGGGTGCGTAGTTCCAGCGCCTGGCATCCTCCCAGCTCAGCTCCATGCCGGCGAGCAGCAGATGTTCGAGGCGGCCGGTGCTGAATTTCGCGTCGAGGTCGGTCTGGCTGGTCACCGGCGTCTCGTCGCCGCCGCGCGCCTGACGCTGGCGGTTCACCGCGGTGGCATCGGTCACCACCGTGGTCCCGCCCGGCAGCCTGGGCACCGAGGTCCACAGATCGCGTTCGTAATCGGCGGCGCGCAGCGCGGTGCGCACCGACACGTCGGGCGAGAAGCGATAGATCGCCGAAGCGGTCGCGATGCGGGTCTCGTAGCGCTCGTAGGCCCCGTTGGCGAAGCCGTAGAAGCGATCGACCGGAACGTCGAGGGGGCGCTGGCGGAAGAACGGCACGCCGAAGTCGGGCACGTTGTCCTCCTTCAGGTAGAAGAAGGACAGCCCCAGTTCCAGTGGCGTTCCCATGCCCCAGGTGAGGGCCGGGGCCACGCCCCAGCGCTCGTAGTGCGGGCCGTCGCCGCGGAAGCTGTCGGCATCGTGCACCATGGCGTTCACGCGCAGGCCGCTGGTCGCACCGACGGCCTTGTTCAGATCCACCGTCGCGCGGCTGTACCCGTGGCTGCCCAGTGTGGCGCTGACTTCGTACTCGTCCACGCGCATCGACTGCTTGCTCACCTGGTTCACCACGCCGCCGGTGGAACCGCGACCGAACAGCATGGACGCCGAACCACGCAGCACGTCGATCTGCTGCGTGTTGAACAGATCGCGGTTGTACTGCGCGACGTCGCGGATGCCGTCCAGGTACAGGTCGCCGTAGATCGGAAAGCCGCGCATCGAGAAGTTGTCCCCGATGCGGCCGCCTTCGCCCGCGGCGAAGGTGATGCCAGGTGCATTGCCCAGCGCCTGCTGCAGCGAGGCGTTGCCGCGGTCCAGATACACGCTCTGCGGGATCACGGTGAGCGACTGCGGCACGTCGCGCGGGGCCTGCTGCAGCTTGCCCACCGAGGTGATCTCGGGCTGATAGGAGTCGCGCTCGCGCGTGGCCTCGACATCGACCTGCGGCGTGGTCACTTCCTCCTGGGCTGCCGCCGGCACGGACAGCGCCATGCCGGTGAGCAGCGCCCCGATCGGCAGCAGCCGCTGCGCGCCGCCGGGATGCACGGCCTGCTTCGGAGGGTCGCCGCATGCGTGGCAGTGCGGCAAGGTTTCGTTTGCGCGGACCGGATACGGTCGCGGCGATAGGGTCTTTCTCATCCCTGTCTCCCATTGTCGTGGTAGAGCGCATCGGCTGGCTACCCGACGGAGCGGGATGGCTGGCTAGCGGAACATGCTGGCCGCCCGCAATGCGGACGGCGGCGGTCTGCTATTTGGTGAGGATCAGTCCTCCCTTGCTGGTCTGGCGCAGCGAGTAGATCTCGCCGTTGTGCTCGATCACCAGCTCACGACGTCCCCTGAACAGCTCGCTGCTGGGGACGGCGGGACGCTGCGCGGCCGGGCCGCTTGTCTGCGGCCCCGCCTGCGGCGCCGGCGTCCGGGACGTGGAGCCGCGATCGTTCATCTGCGCGTCGGCTCGGTGATGAAGGCCAGCCGCGTCACGCCGGTGGTCTGGGCCAGGGCCAGCACTTCGGCGAGCACCTGGTACTGGGTGGTGCGTTCCGCGCGCAGGCGCAGCTGCGGCTGGGGATTCTGGCCGCTGATGGTCACGAAGCGGCGTTCGAGTTCGCTCTTCTCGATCTTCCGGGAGTCCCAGAACAGCTGACCCTGGCCGTCGATCGTCAGATCGATGCTCTGCGGCGGCGACATGCTGACCTGCGCGGTAGCCTCCGGCAGATCGACCCGGATCGCATGCGTGAGCAGGGGTGCGGTGACGATGAAGATCACCAGCAGCACGAGCATGACGTCGATGAGCGGGATCATGTTGATCTCGGCCATCGGGCGCGCGCTGTCGCCCTCGGAGAACCCGCCGAATGCCATCATACCGCTCCTGCCATGGCACGCCCGCGGGCGCCCGCGACCTTCGATCCGGTCACCAGGAAGGCCTGGACGTCGTGCGCGAAACCGTCCAGTTCGGCCAGCAGCAGGCGATTCGAGCGCACGAATGCGTTGTAGGCCAGCACGGCCGGAATCGCCACCGCCAGACCCAGAGCGGTCATGATCAGCGCCTCGCCCACTGGACCGGCCACCGCGTCCAGTGAGGCCTTGCCGCTGAATCCGATCGCGAGCAGCGCGTGGTAGATGCCCCACACCGTGCCGAACAGTCCGACGAAGGGCGCCGAACTGCCCACCGATGCGAGCACGGTGAGGCCGGATTCGGAGTGCGCGGTTTCCTGCGTCATCGCACGCCGGATGGCGCGCGTGATGAACTCGTCGTGCCCCGCCCCCTTGGCAATGCTGATGGCGGACGACTTGTCCCAGTGCGTCTGGGCCGCGATGCCCTGCACAGCCAGCCGCCCGAACGGCTCCTGCGCAGGGTTCCTGGTGAGATCGGCCGCGACCTGGTCGAGAGAGGCAGCGCCCCAGAAGCGGCCGAGGAACTCGCGCGACTTGCGCCGCGTCTGCACGTTGCGCACCGACTTGATCAGGATCAGATACCAGCTCGCCACCGACATCACGAGCAGGATGCAAAGAACCGTAAGGCCGACCGCGTCGGCCTGCGACAGGAAATGGCCGAAGCCCAAACTCGACTGCTGCGTCATCACGTCATCCCTTGAGGGTAAACCGGATGGGTACGAGAACCCATGCATCCACGGGGGACTCGCCCCGCCTGGCCGGCACGAAGCGCCAGCTCTTCACGACATCCTGCGCTGCCTGGTCCAGTCGCGGGAAGCCGCAGCTTTCCTTCAGTTCCACCTGCGTCGGCTCCCCCGAGGAGGTCACGAACACGCGCAGCATCACCAGCCCCTCCTCGCCCATGCGCCGAGACACGAGGGGGTAGCGCGGCTTGGGATTGCGCAGGTAGTCGGCCGAATACAGCGGCTGCGTTGCCGGCCTCTCCTGGACCATCGGCGGCGCGGGCTGCGGCTGCGGCGGCGCGGGCACCTGGGCGACCGGTGCGGGAACCGGCGCGGGCGGCCGCGCCACCGTGTCCACCGCAGGCACGGACAGCACGGGTACAGGGGGCGCCGTCTCGCGCAAGGGCGGTGGCGGCTCCGGCTCTGGTGCGCGCTCGATGGGGGGCGGCTGTGCGGGCGTGGTCGCCACGGCAACCGGCTCCTCGGGTGGCGCCAGGGGGGCGACCGGCGTGGGCACGCTCGTGGCTGGCGGGACCGGCTGCACGGGCGGCATGGAGACGCGCCGCACCGGCGGTGTCACCTCGGCCTGGGGCAGCGGCCGGGCCTGCACGTCGGGCTCGGGCGGCGGCGCGGGAAGCAGCGCCACCAGGATCGGTTCGGGCAGGCGTTGCGGCTGCAGGACGATCTGCGCCAAGCCCAGCGCAAGGGCGGCGTGTGCGGCGAGCACGCCCAACAGTGCGCCCGGCGAGCGCAGACCGGCGTCTGGCATCGCCCCTGTGGCTGTCACCGGCCCTCTCCCCTCGCACACATAATGAGAATGATTATCGTATGCATCAGATCGGGCCGTCAACCGGAACCGCCGCCCGATGCCCGGCAAACATTCGGGAGCGGCCCCTCAGGCCGCGCTGCGCGCGCCCTTGGTGTTTGCCCGGATGAAGCTGGCCATGCGCTCGATGCCCGCGCGTATCGCCTCGTTCGAGGCGGCATAGCTGAAGCGGACGTGCTGCCCCTCGTTGGGCACGCGCGGCCCGAAGTGGATGTCGGCGAGCACGGCGACGCCCGCCTCGTTGAGCAGGCGCGCGCGAAATTCCTCCGAGTCCTTGACGCCGATCATGGTGCAGGCATCGGTCACGTTGGGCCACACGTAGAAGGCGCCTCCCGGGGACTGGCAGGTCACGCCGGGCACCTCGTTGAGCAGGCCGACGATGAGGTTGCGCCGCTCGCAGAAGATGTCGCGCATGCGCCGGGCATCGTCCTGGGGTCCGTCCAGCGCCTCGACCGCCGCCCACTGGCTGATCTGCGATGCGCATGACTCGGTGTTGGTGATCCAGGTGGTGAAGTACGGGGCCAGCTTCCGGTTGGCGACGAAGCCCAGCCGCCAGCCTGTCATCGCCCAGGTCTTGGAGCAGCCGTCGGAGATGATGGTGCGTTCGAGCATGCCGGGCAGCGATGCGATCGAGGTGAATTGCCCGTCGTAGACCAGCCGTCCGTAGATCTCGTCGGCGTACACCCACACCTGTTCGTGCCTGCGCAGGACCTCGGCGATGGCCTCCAGCTCCTTGCGCGAAATGATGCCGCCGGTGGGGTTGTGCGGAGAATTGAGGATCAGCAGCTTCGTCCTCGGCGTGATCCTGTCGGCCAGTTCCTGGGGGTCGAAGTTGAACGCCCGCGACTCGCGCAGATGGATCGGCACCGGTACCGCGCCGTTTGCCCGGATCTGCGATTCGTAGATGGGGAAGCCCGGATTGGGGTAGATCACCTCGTCGCCCGCACCGTAGTCGGTCACGGACAGGACGGTGTAGCCGATGAAGGGCTTGGCCCCCGCCCCCACGACCACGTCGCCGGCATCGATCTCGATGCCGCGCGTGCGCGCGATGTCGCGCACCACCGCCTCGCGCAGTTCGACGATGCCGGCCGAAGGCGTATAGCCGTGTCTGCCCTCGCGGATCGCCTTCACCGCCGCGTCCTGGATGTTGACCGGAGTGTGGAAATCGGGCTGGCCGATGCAGAAGGACAGGATGTCGCGTCCCTCCCGGATCAGTCTGTTGACGTCGGCGAGAACGACGAAGGCGTTCTCGGTGCCCAGTTCACGGGCGCGGCGGCTCACGTCAGCCATGGGGAATCTCTCGAAAGGAAGTGCCGGGGCGAAGCTGGCCGCCCTGCATGTGATCGTCGTGAGGACCGCGACGGCAAAGCGTACGGCCCCTGCGTCGCCGGATCTTACAGCACATCCGCCTCGGCCGACCCGGCCGCTGCGCACCGCGGCAGCTGCCTGCTACGCCTCCAGCCAGTGGCGCAGCGCCGCGTTCACCTCGGCGGGACGTTCCAGCGTGGACAGATGGCCGCAGTCCTCGATGATCTCGAGGCGCGCGTGCGGCACCGCGCTAGCCATTTCCTCGTGCAGGCTCACCCGGGTGATGGCATCCTGCCGGCCGCACAGCAGGAGCACGGGACAGTCGATCGTGCGCAGCACGGGGCGGAAGTCCACGCGCGACATGATGGCGTTCTGCTGGCGCAGGTAGGCGGGAATGCCGGTGCGATCGGCCATTTCCTGGATGGTGCGCACGAGTTGCTCGTCGGACTGCCGCGAGATGTGCACCAGCAGCGGCAGCATGCGCCGGTTCACCGGCGCAAAGCCCCTTGCCGCCTCGGCGATGCGCATCAGCGTGCGCCGCCGTTCGATCTCGTCGGGAGAATCGGGGCGCGCCCGTGTATCGAGCAGCGCCAGCCGCGTGACGCGTGCGGGCGCCTGGCGCATGATCTCGAGCGCGACGTAGCCGCCCATGGACAGGCCCGCGAGCGCGAACCGCCCTGCCGGCGCCTCGTCGAGCACGCGCTGCGCCATGGCCTGCATGCTGTCGTCCCGGGTAAGATCGGCCACCCAGGGCTCGCACGCGTCGGCAAGGCCCGCCACCTGCGGCGCCCACAGCGCACCATCGCACAGCAGGCCGGGCAGCAGCACCAGCGCGGGCCTCATCGCGGCCTCGTCATGCATTTCCGGGCGGCTCGTCCCTGCCGGGCCACGGATCGATGACGTTCAATGCGAACACCGGCAACGCCGCCACTCCCGCAACGCAATCCCCGCAACACAATTTCCGCAATGCAATCGCATCCCGCAACGCAGTCCCACAGCGCCGGAGCGTATCATGCCCTGCGGGGCAGCCAGCCCGCGGAATGCGGATTCACGTGGCGTTCATGTTCATTCCATTCGCGACCGCCATGCGGTCGCCCTTTATCGGCTCATGCTGCGCAGGAGACTGACGCTCGCGCTCGCGCTCCTCGCCGCCGCCGCCGTGCTCGGGTGCATCGTCGCGCTGTGGGCGGTGGGCATGGCGGACCACCAGGTCAGGCGCGGGCGCGTGGCGAGCGACATCCACGACGGCTTCATCCAGCTCTCGGCCAACAAGCAGCGCCTGCGCACCTGGGTGTCGCAGGCCCAGCTCAATGCCGGGGCCGACCCCGCGCAGCGCGAGCGCCTGCTGGTGGAGATGCGCGCCACGCTCGAGCGCCTGCGCCTGCTGGCGCAGCAGGCGCGCGATCTCGACGCAGACACGGCCGGTCCCGAGCATCTGCAGCGGCAGGACGCGCTCGGCGTGCTGGGCAGGAGCCTGGACAGCCTGGAGCGGACCATCGCCACGGTGCGCCCCCTGCCTCCCGGAACCGACGCCCGCGCCGCCTGGGACGCGCTCACCGTGGTGTTCGACATTTCCGATGGCCGCAACCTGCGCACCCTGCTCGCGCAGAGCATCGCACGCGAGTCGACCGCGGTGGTGCGCGAGCGCCGGGCGGCCGATGGCACGCTGCGCTGGACGCGCGTGATCTGGATGGCTGCCGCCGCCACGCTGGCGATTGCGGCCCTGCTGCTCGCTGCCTGGTTCACGCGCGCGCTGCGCCGTCCGCTCGATCAGCTCACCGAAGGCGCGCAGGCGCTGCAGCGTGGCGAGCTCGGCTATCGGATTCCGGCCACCGGCACGGACGAGTTCGCGATGGTGGCGCGCAGCGTCAATGCCATGGCAGCGGAGCTGGAGGTGCACCGCGAGCACGAGGCACGGGCCCGGCAGCGGCTGGAGGAGCTGGTGCACGCCCGCACCGCCGAGCTGCAGGGCGCGCTGGAAGTGCTGCAGCAGGTCGATGCGCGCCGGCGCCGGCTGTTCGCCGATATCAGCCACGAATTGCGCACGCCGACCACCGCGATCCGCGGCGAGGCGGAGATCGCCCTGCGCGGACGCGACAAGCCGATCGCGGACTACAAGGCGGTGCTGCAGCGAATCGTGGAGGTCGCGCGCCAGCTCACCCTGGTCATCGACGATCTGCTCACCATGGCACGCAGCGACATCGACGCACTGTCGTTCGATCGTCGCCCCGTCGACCTGTCGGGACCGCTGGACGAGGCACTGGCGCAGGCCCAGGCGATGGCACACGAGCGCCACGTCCAGGTGGCGCTCGTGTCAGTCCCGCCCGCGCTGCCGGTGATGGGCGATGCGACGCGCCTGCGTCAGCTGCTCATGCTGCTGCTCGACAACGCGGTCCGCTACTCGGGCGCGGGCGACACGGTGCGCGTGCACGTGCGCCGGGTGCAGGACGAGTCCGACGCAGGGCACGCCCAGGTGCAGGTGATCGACCAGGGCATCGGCATCGCGCTCGAGGATCTGCCGCGCGTGTTCGAGCGCAGCTTCCGCGGCGACGGCGCGCGGCGCCATCGCGCCGACGGCACCGGACTGGGGCTGTCCATCGGCCGTGCGCTGGCACGCGCGCATGGCGGCGAGATCGGCATCGAGAGCGAACCGGGGCGGGGCACCACGGTGACGCTGCGCCTGCCGCTCCTGCAGCCCGTCGCCATGCAGGCCGCCACCGAATGAACATCCTGGTCATCGAAGACGACGCCCGCATCTCGGATTTCCTCGAGCGCGGCCTGCGCGCCGAAGGCCACCAAGTGCAGCTGGCGCGCACCGGCCCCGAAGGTCTGGCCCTGGCGCGCGAGGCCGCCCGGCTGCGCCGGGACGGCAGCGGCGCCACCGTCATCCTGCTCGACGTGATGCTGCCCGGCATGACCGGGCTCGAGGTGTGCCAGAGGCTGCGCGCGGAACAGGTGCACCTGCCGATGCTCATGCTCACCGCGCTGGGCACGCTGGAGGACCGCGTCACCGGCCTGCGGCTGGGGGCGGACGACTACCTGACCAAGCCCTTCGAGTTCGAGGAGCTGCTCGCGCGCATCGAGGCGCTGGCGCGGCGCGGTCGGGAGCAGTTGCCGGCCGCCGGCGCCCGGCTGGTGGTGGCCGATCTCGTCCTCGACCGCGAGCGCGCGCGCGTGAGCCGGGCGGGCACGCCGCTCACCCTGACGGCGCGCGAGCTGGCCCTGCTGGAGCTGCTCATGTCCGCGCCCGGCCGCCTGTTCAGCCGCGAGCGCATCCTTGTCGAGGTATGGGGCACCAGCGAGGATCCGCTCACCAACGTGGTGGACGTCTACATTCGTCGCCTGCGCAGCAAGATCGACGAGGGGTTCGAGCGCGCCCTGATCCACACCGTACGCGGGATGGGGTACCGTCTCGAGGACACCGGACCGCCCGCTGCCTGATATCGCAGGCCGGCATCCGGGACCGATCTCTCATGAAGGAGTACGAACATGTCGGCCAACAAGCAGGTGCTGCTCGCCAACCGTCCCACCGGCTGGGTACAGGAGTCGGATTTCCGCATCGTGGAGACGCCCGTTCCGCAGGCGGGTCCGGGCCAGGTGCTGGTCAAGGTGCACTGGCTCTCGCTCGATCCCTACATGCGTGGGCGCATGAGCACCGGCAAGTCGTACGCGAAGCCGGCCGAGATCGGCCAGCCGATGGTCGGCGGCGCGGTGGGCGAAGTGATCGCCTCCGCCGGCGGCAGGTTCCAGGTCGGCGATTTCGTGGTGGGCGCGCTCGGCTGGCAGCAGTACGCGCTCAGCAACGGCGAGGGGCTGCTGCGGATCGACCCTGTACGCGTGCCGTTGTCGGCCTACCTGGGCGTGGCCGGAATGCCCGGGGCGACAGCCTGGACCGGCCTGCTGGAGCACTGCCAGCCGCGCGCGGGCGAGACGGTCGTGGTATCGGCCGCCTCGGGGGCCGTTGGCAGCGTGGTGGGGCAGCTCGCCCGGATGCAGGGCTGCCGGGCAGTGGGCATTGCCGGCGGCCAGTCCAAGTGCGACTACGCGGTCCGGGAGCTGGGCTTCGATGCGTGCGTGGACTACAAGGCCGGGCGTCTGTACGAGGATCTGCAGGCCGCCTGCCCGGACGGCATCGACTGCTACTTCGAGAACGTCGGCGGCGCTGTCATGGACACCGTCCTGCGCCTGCTCAACCCGTTCTCGCGCATGGCATTGTGCGGCCTGATCTCCGACTACAACAGCACCGAGCCCTACGGCGTGACCAACATCCGCTCGATTCTGGTCAACCGCGTCAAGGTCCAGGGCTTCATCGTCAGCGACCGCATGGACATCTACATGCGCGCCATCCAGCAGCTCACCGGCTGGGTCTCGCAGGGACGCATCCGCTATCGGGAAACGGTTGCGGAGGGGCTGGAGAATGCACCCAGGGCATTCATCGGCATGCTCAGGGGCGAGAACCTCGGCAAGCAGCTGGTGCGCGTCGCCTGAACGGGGCTGCGGCACTGGCCCCAGACGGCGGCTGGCCGACAATGAGAAAAGCCGGCCATCGGCCGGCTTCCCCAAGGTCTCCTCTGCTCTGTCTGCTCTGGATCAGATTCAGGAGTACTGCGTCACGCACTGCTTCAGAGCGAGGACGATGCCAGCCGTGCGTGCCCGTGCGATAAGCGTCTGGCCCGGCGAGCAATTCGAGGCACGCGCGGGTCACGCCCGGGCTCCGGCCGGGAGCCGACTGTAAGGGCTGCCGACAGCCATTCGTGAATCGGCGTGACGTGCGGGGCTGCGGGTCGCGCAGCCGGGACACCGGACAGTCGGCCGGGCCGTCCGAAGTCACGATGCACGCACCATTCCGAACCGCGCCGATCCGGAATTGACCTGCGTCCGCCCATGCCTTAGTGTGCGGGGATGAACCCTTCCGCGTCCGCGTCGCGTGAGCCGGTGCGGCGCGACGCCCAGGTCATCCTCATCGTGGGCATCGCCCACGCCACCTCGCACTTCTTCCATCTCCTCCTGGTGCCGCTGTTTCCGTGGCTGCGACAGGCCTTCGGCCTGAGCTACGCGGAGCTGGGCCTGCTGATGAGCATCTTCTTCGTCGTCTCCGGCACCGGCCAGGCTCTGGCCGGCTTCGTGGTCGATCGCGTCGGCGGCTGGCGGGTACTGCTCGTCGGTCTGGGCCTGCTCGCCCTGGCCGCGTTCGGTTTGGCCATGAGTCGCAATTACGCCATGCTGGCGCTGTTCGCGGCCGTCGCCGGGCTGGGCAACAGCGTGTTCCATCCGGCCGATTTCACGCTCATGAACCGGCGCGTCAGCGCGCCGCGCATGGCGCACGCCTTCAGCATGCACGGCGTGCTCGGCACGCTGGGCTGGGCCTGTGCGCCGGTGTTCCTGGCCGGTGTCGCAACCCTGGCAGGCTGGCGCGCTGCGCTGGTGGCGGCGGGCGTCGGCGCGCTGGCGGTGCTAGCACTGGTCTATTTCGCGCGCGGCCTGCTGGACGCGGCTCCGGTGCAGTCCGAACCGGTCAGACCGGGGGTGCAGGCCCATGCACTTGCCTTCCTGCGCCTGCCCGGCGTATGGATGTGCTTCGCCTTCTTCTTCATCACCTCGCTCTCGCTCGGCGGGATCCAGAGCTTCGCCTCCTCCGCACTGTCCGACCTGTACGGCCTGCCGATCGCGCTCGCCCTGAGTGCGATCTCCGTCTACATGGTCTCGCAGGGCGCGGGAATGATCGTCGGCGGCTTCCTGGCCGCGCGCACCATCCATCACGAACGCATCATCGCCATCGCCTTCGCCCTGGCGGGCATGATCTGCGTACTGATCGGCAGCGGCGAGGTCCCCGGCGCGCTCACCCTCGCCCTGCTGGGACTGGTGGGGTTCGGTGCGGGAATCGCCGGACCGGCGCGCGACCTGCTGGTGCGCGCCGCGTCGCCGCGCGGCGCGACCGGGCGCGTGTACGGCGTGGTGTATTCGGGGCTGGATGTGGGCATGTCGCTGGCGCCGCTGATGTTCGGCGCGATGATGGACAGCCGCCACCCCGGCTGGGTGTTCGTCGCCATCGGGCTGTTCCAGGCTCTGGCGCTGTTCACCGCGCTCGGCCTCGGCGGTGCAACCCAGCGCACGCGTGCGCAGCCAGCCTGACCGGCGCGGCGTTGCGCTGCACGGTCCGGCATGCCGGTGCCGCACGACAGCACGCCCGTACCTTGTAGCACTTACCGTACACCCTTTTCAGTCTGCACGGGGCAGCGTACCATGTCGTGTGAAACGGCGTTGCGGCGACCGCGTCACTTTCGGATGAGCGGCCACTGCACTGCAATATGCCTGCATCGCGTGCGATCGGGTGCAGCATCGGCCGGCGATCCTGGAGGAGGGCCTTGAAAGCAACAGATGTCGCACCACCCGACTACTTCCACAAGGTGGTCGATTGTCAGTGGGCGTGTCCCGCCCACACCCCGGTACCCGAGTACATCCGCCTCATTGCCCAGGGCCGCTACGGCGATGCCTACCTGGTCAACTGGAAATCCAACGTCTTCCCCGGAATCCTGGGCCGCACCTGTGACCGGCCGTGCGAGCCCGCATGTCGGCGCGGGCGCGTCGAGGAAGGCAATGGCGACAAGCCCGAACCCGTGGCCATCTGCCGCCTCAAGCGCGTGGCGGCCGATTACAAGGAGGACGTGCGCGACCGGATGCCGCGGCCGGCCGCCACCAGGAACGGCAGGCGCGTCGCACTGATCGGTGCCGGCCCGGCCTCGCTGACCGTCGCGCGCGATCTCGCGCCACTCGGGTACGAGGTGGTGCTATTCGACGGCGACCGCCACGCCGGCGGGATGATCCGCACGCAGATTCCCCGCTTCCGCCTGCCCGAAGCCGTCATCGACGAGGAGGTCGGCTACGTGCTCGACCTGGGCGTGGATTTCCGCGCCGGCCAGCGCGTGGACAGCCTGGCAGCGCTGCTGCGCGAGGACTACGACGCGGTCTTCGTGGGCACCGGGGCGCCGCGCGGCCGCGATCTCGACATCCCCGGACGCCGGGAAGCCGCCGCGAACATCCACATCGGCATCGACTGGCTGTCCAGCGTGTCCTTCGGACACATCGACAGGATCGGCAGGCGCGTGATCGTGCTCGGCGGAGGCAACACCGCCATGGACTGCTGCCGCTCCTCGCGCCGCCTCGGCGGCGAGGACGTCAGGGTGGTGGTGCGCTCGGGGTTCGACGAGATGAAAGCCTCTCCATGGGAGAAGGAGGATGCGATGCACGAAGGCATCCCCATCCTGAACTTCATGGTGCCCAAGGCATTCACCCACGAGAACGGCAAGCTCACCGGCGTCGTGTTCGAGAAGGTCGCTGCGCGCCACGACGAGCACGGCCGGCGGCAACTGCTGCCCACGGGCGAGCCCGACGTGCACATGCCCTGCGACGACGTGCTGGTGGCGATCGGCCAGGAGAACGCCTTCCCCTGGATCGAACGCGACCTGGGCATCGAGTTCGACAAGTGGGGCATGCCGGTCGTGGACAAGATCACCTTCCGCTCCACCCATCCCAAGGTCTTCTTCGGCGGGGATGCAGCGTTCGGACCGAAGAACATCATCTGGGCCGTCGCGCACGGGCACGAGGCGGCGGTGTCGATCGACAAGTTCTGCCACGGCGAGGAACCGGGCGAGCGTCCGCTTCCCGGCACGAGTCTGGTCTCGCAGAAGATGGGCATCCACGAGTGGAGCTACGACAACGCGATCTCCGGGGATGCACGCTATCGCGTGCCGATGAAGGAGAACCGCATCGCGCTTCGGGACATCAAGATCGAGGTCGAACTCGGCTTCGATCCCCAGCTCGCGTTCGCGGAGGCGCAGCGCTGCCTCAACTGCGACGTCCAGACCGTGTTCACGCCAAAGCTGTGCATCGAGTGCGATGCCTGCGTGGATATCTGCCCGATGGATTGCATCAACTTCACGCACAACGGTGAAGAGCCGGAGTTGCGCGCCAGACTCCGCGTGCCCGCCGCGAATGCCGACCAGGACCTGTATGTGTCGGAAGCCCTCAAGGGCACCGGTCACGTCATGGTGAAGGACGAGGACATGTGCCTGCATTGCGGGCTGTGTGCCGAGCGCTGTCCGACCGGGGCATGGGACATGCAGAAGTTCGCGCTCGAGATGACGCACGCCGGACCCGGCTGCCGCAGGAAGATCAAGGAGGCGACCCGCCTGCCGGCCTGAAGCCGGCACCCGCTCGCCGCCCCGCAACCCGTACAGACAACGCTGCAGCCAGACTGCATTCGACCGTTCACATGCCCAGCGACGCCCCTGCACGCATCAACGATTTCGTCATCAAGTTCTCCAACGTCAACGGCTCCGGTTCCGCGTCGGCCAATACCCTGTTCGCCAAGTCCATCATGCGCATGGGCGTGCCGGTCAGTCCGCGGAACATCTTCCCCTCCAACATCCAGGGCCTGCCCACCTGGTACGAGGTGCGGGTGTGCGAGGCGGGCTACCTGGGCCGGCGCGGCGGCGTGGATTTCATGGTCGCGATGAATCCGCAGACCTGGGACAAGGATCTCGCCGAGATCGAGCCGGGCGGCTATCTGTTCTACGACAGCAGCAAGCCGCTGCCGAAGTCCAGGTTCCGCGACGACGTGCACACCATCGGCATGCCGCTCACGCAGATCTGCAATCGCACCTACAGCGATCCGCGCGAACGCCAGCTGTTCAAGAACATCATCTACGTGGGCGCGCTGTCGGCCATGCTCGGCATGGACCTCGCCGAGGTGGAGAAGCTCATCGGCGAGCAGTACAAGGGCAAGGAGCGGCTGCTCGAGCCGAACATCAAGGCGCTGCACATGGGGCGCGACTACGCGCTCGAGCATCTGCCGCGCATCGACCTGGCGGTGCGGCGCGCCGACGCGGTGGGTGAGAAGATCTTCCTGGAGGGCAACAGCGCCGCCGCCCTGGGTGCGGTGTATGGCGGCGCCACCGTCGCTGCCTGGTATCCGATCACGCCATCGTCCTCCCTGGCGGAGGCGTTCGCCCGTCACTGCAAACGTCTCCGGCACGATCCCGAATCCGGCAAGGCGCGCTACGCCATCGTCCAGGCCGAGGACGAACTGGCCTCGATCGGCATGGTGATCGGCGCAGGCTGGAATGGCGCGCGCGCCTTCACCGCGACATCCGGTCCCGGCATTTCGCTGATGCAGGAGTTCATCGGGCTTGCCTACTTCGCCGAGATACCCGCGGTGATATTCAACGTGCAGCGCGGCGGACCGTCCACCGGCATGCCCACGCGCACCCAGCAGGCCGACATCACCGCATGCGCCTATGCCTCGCACGGCGACACCAAGCACGTGCTGCTTCTGCCCGAGGATCCCAAGGAGTGCTTCGAGATGGGTGCGCAGGCCTTCGACCTGGCCGATCGGCTGCAGACGCCGATCTTCGTCATGCTCGATCTGGACATCGGCATGAACGAGCGCCTGTGCGAGCCGCTGGCCTGGGACGATTCGCACCGCTACGACCGCGGCAAGGTGATGACGAGCGAGGAGCTCGAGGCCGGCAAGGACTTCGGCCGCTACCTGGACGTGGACGGAGACGGGATTGCCTACCGCACCTATCCGGGCACGCATCCCACGCGCGGCGCCTATTTCACGCGCGGCACCACCAAGGACCGCTACGCGCGCTACAGCGAAACCGGTCCCGATTACGTGGACAACGTCCAGCGTCTGCTGCGCAAGCTCGAGACCGCCAAGGAACTGGTGCCGGCGCCGCACCTGCGCCCGGCGAAGCGCGCCACGCGCACCGGCGTCATCTACTACGGATCCACCAGCCCCGCCATGCACGAGGCGCTCGATCAGCTCGAGGCGCAGGGACTCGATCTCGACGCCCTGCGCGTGCGGGCCTTTCCGTTCAGCGACGACGTCTCGGAGTTCATCGCCGACCACGATCGGCTGTTCGTGGTCGAGCAGAATCGCGACGCGCAGCTGCGCAGCCTGCTCGTGAACGAATGCGTGATCGATCCCGCCCGCCTCGTTCCGATCCTGCACTTCGACGGTACGCCGATCACGGCCCGCTTCATCGCCGGCGAGATCGGCCAGCAGATGAAGGCGATGAACGTGATGCCGCTGCGCAAGGTGGTTCAGTAATTTCCAGGCCCGAGCACGATGACCTATCTCGCCAAACCCAAACTGCACCACCCCGGCCTCGACAAGAACGAGCGCGGCTACACGCGCCGGGATTACGAGGGTGCCATCTCCACCCTGTGCGCCGGCTGCGGCCACGACTCCATCAGCGCCGCGATCATCCAGGCCTGCTTCGAACTGGATCTGCCGCCGCACCGCATCGCCAAGCTGTCGGGCATCGGCTGCTCGTCCAAGACGCCCACGTACTTCCTCGGCAGCTCGCACGGCTTCAACAGCGTGCACGGACGCATGCCCTCGGTGCTCACCGGCGCCAACCTCGCCAACCGTGACCTGATCTACCTGGGCGTATCCGGCGACGGCGACTCGGCCTCGATCGGCTTCGGCCAGTTCGCGCACAGCCTGCGGCGCGGGGTGAACATGGTCTACGTGGTGGAGAACAACGGCGTGTACGGCCTGACCAAAGGCCAGTTCTCGGCCACGGCCGACAAGGGATCGAAGAGCAAGAAGGGCGCGATCAACACCGATGCGCCGATCGACCTGGTGGGCATGGCGCTGCAACTGGGCGCGACCTTCATCGCGCGCGGCTTCTCCGGCGACAAGGCCCAGCTCGTGCCGCTGCTCAAGGCCGCGCTGCTGCACCGGGGAGCCGCCTTCCTCGACATCATCAGCCCCTGCGTGGCATTCAACAACCACGTCGGATCGACCAAGAGCTACGACTACGTGCGCGAGCACAACGAGGCGGTCAACCGGCTCGACTTCGTCAGCCCGCGCAGCGAGATCATGGCGGACTACGAACCGGGAAGCGTCGAGGAGGTCGTCCTGCACGACGGCAACGCGATCCGCCTGCGCAAGCTGCACACGGACTACGACCCGCACGACCGGATCGGCGCCATGAATTACCTGCAGGAGCGCCAGGCCGCCGGCGAGGTGGTCACCGGCCTGCTCTACCTCGATACCGAGCCGGACGAACTGCACGCGCACCTGGGCACGGTCGCGACCCCCTTCAACCAGCTCGGCGAATCCGAGCTCTGCCCGGGCTCGGCGGCGCTGCAACGATTCAACGCCTCGCTGCGCTGAACGGCGAGGCCGGCCCGCGC
Source organism: Burkholderiales bacterium (assembly GCA_020854105.1). Lineage (GTDB taxonomy): Bacteria > Pseudomonadota > Gammaproteobacteria > Burkholderiales > SHXO01 > SHXO01. The sequence continues at coordinate 42,642 of JADZGB010000031.1, forward strand.
GTGGGCCACACCGCTCAGGGATGGGTACAGCCCGCGACATCGTGCGCACCGCGGCCGCGATCATGGTCGTACTCGGCATCCTGTTCGGACCCGGATACTACCTGTTCCAGAGGTATCTGAACGGCCGCGTCACCGGCTCGGTCGACATGAGCACGCGCGCCGAGCGCTGGCAGTTCGCCGATGGATCCATCCAGCGCTTTCGCGGACGCCTCGCCCACACGCCGATCGCGCTGGAACTCGATCCGGCGCGCAACCGGGCGATCCTCGTCCTGACCTTCGAAATGTCCACGGAACGCCGGCAGGATGCCCCTGCCAACCTCTATCTGGCGACGCTGCTCGACCAGGATCACCCTGCGCTGCAACGCGAGATCCGCGTCGATGCGTCGGCGGGGCGGCAGCAGCGCGTCGTCTTTCCGCCCTACGTGGTACGCACCCCGGGCACACACCTGTTCCTGCTGGAGGAATTGAACCGCGCACCGCGCCCGGTTGCGCGCGTCTCGCTCACGCTGCGCGAACAGGCCGACCCCTATCTGCGGCAGCTGGTGGGAATCGGCCTGGGCCTGTTGATTGCGGGATCACTGTTGTTCGTCCACGACAGATTCACGGCACAAGGTCAACGGCGATGACCTGATGCTAAAGCGTCGCTGACCGGGGGCCGCTAATCGATTGCATTCGCTGCGGAGATCCCCAGATGCGCGTATCGTTCCGCTCTGCCATGTCCCTCACCACTACCGCGCTCGTCGCCCTGTTCGCCACCGCCCTGCACGCCGGTTCCCCCGTCGGTCCAGGCAAGCCCGGTGGTCCCAGGCTCGCGGCGCTGGCCCAACCCCCTGCCCTGACCGAAGCCCAGGCGCTGGAGGCGCTCGAACTGGACCTGTCGCTAAAGGTCGGCAAGAAGATGAGCGTCGCCGACTATCCAACGGACGCGCGCGTCGCCAGGCAGACGGGTACCGCGATGGTCGAGGTGCAGGTGGGAGGCGACGGCACCGTGCACCACGTCGCACTGGCCCGCAGCAGCGGTCATGCGCTGCTCGATGATCGTGCCTTGCACGTCGTGCGGCGCGTGACCAAGCTCTACATGCCGCTGCAATTGCGCGGCCGTGAACAGCGCGCCAAGGTTCCGATCGGCTTCTTCCTGCGCTGATCCTGACCGCCACTCGAACGACGACAACGAGGAGACCGATGTACCTGCCCGCCGGGCAGGTCCCCGAGGCGCTGCGGCGCTACATCGAGGGCCTGCAGAAACACGACGTGGATCAGATCGCCACGACGGTGTCGGACGATCTCGCCTTCGTCGCCGCCACCCGCACGCTGGACAAGCCCACCTTCCTGGCCATGCTGCGCGCGCTCTACACCGGCTTCCCGGACTGGCGCTACGACCATCCCGGCGTCGAGTTGCACGAAGGCGGCATATACGCGGTCAAATGGCGCCAGGAAGGCGCCCATCTCGGAACCTGGAATCTGGCCGGCATGGAACCGATCGCGCCCACCGGGCGCCAAGTGAGAATCGCGGCGCATTACTTCTTCTACACGCTGCGCAACGGGTTGATCGTCACCATTCGGCCCGATCCGGTACCGGGCGGCGCGCCGCGCGGCATCCTGGAGCAGATCGGCATGGACACTCCGCCCCTCTGACGCACCGCTTGCGCCTTTGAACGCGCCACTGCCGGCGCGCGCATTGTCCGAGTCGCAGCCCAAGGACGAGGCCGTTGACTTCCTGGACCCCGAGTTTCGCCGGGTGACGGGATACCGTGGGTGTCCGTCGGGGTGAGGGATGCTGCGGTGCCGAAGCCGCGCTAGCTCCGCCTGTGTGCGGTGCGCCTGCGGCGTCTCGTCCCTGGCTTCTCTGCGCGCGGCAGCGGCAGCGCTGTCTGGTACTTGACCTGTTTCAGCGCGAAGCTCGACTTGATGTTGCCCACGCCCGGAATGCGCGTGAGCACGTCCAGGATGAAGCGCTCCAGCGCCTGCAGGTCGGGCACCACCACGCGCAGCAGATAGTCCGATTCGCCGGTCATGAGGTAGCACTCCATGACCTCGGGGCGATCGCGGATCGCCTGCTCGAACACCCCCAGCGCCCGCTCCACCTGCTTCTCCAATGCCACCTGGATGAACACGCTGACGGTCAACCCGACACGGCGCGGATCGAGAAGCGAAACGTAGCGGCTGATGTAGCCGGCCTCCTCGAGGGCACGCACGCGCGCCAGGCAGGGAGACGGCGACAGGCCCACGGCCCGGGCCAGATCCACGTTGGACAGCCTGGCGTCGTCCTGGAGCAGCGCCAGGATCCGCCAGTCGATTGCGTCGGGCACCTCGTTCAGCATGATGTTTGTCTCTTCTGCGGATTTCCGGCATTTTGTTCCGTACGCGCGGTGCATTGCAAGACCGGACGGAACCACCTGCTTCGTCAGGAGGAGTACCATCCCGCCCTGTCGCTGCCCCGGCCTGCGCCGGCGTCACTCCAACCTTTCTTCCAGAACGACCATGACCGATCTCTCCGACATCGTCTCCAGCGGCCACTGGGCCGTCCTGCCGCCCGACCTCGATCCGGTGGAAACGCGCGAGTGGCTGGAGGCACTTCAGGCCGTGGTGGATGCCGAGGGTCCGGAACGCGCGCAGTTCCTGCTGCGCAAGCTGCTCGACCGCGCACGCGCGCTGCGTGTGCCGATGCCGCCGGTGCTGAACACGCCCTACTGCAACACCATCCCGCTGGCGGATCAGCCGCAGTATCCGGGCAACCTGGATATCGAGAGCCGCATCGGCTCGCTGGTGCGCTGGAACGCGCTGGCGATGGTGGTGCACGCGAACAAGGTCGCGTCCGAGCTGGGTGGCCACATCGCCACCTATGCGTCGGTGGCGGATCTGTTCGAGGTCGGCTACAACCACTTCTTCAAGGCCGGTCAGACGGGCGACCTGATCTACTTCCAGCCGCATGCCGCACCCGGCGTGTATGCGCGCGCCTTCATCGAAGGGCGCCTGAGCGAGGAGCAACTGCTCAACTATCGCCAGGAGACCGGCGGCAAGGGCCTGTCGTCCTACTGCCACCCCTGGCTCATGCCCGATTTCTGGCAGTTCCCGACCGGCTCGATGGGCCTGGGGCCGATCACCGCGATCTACCAGGCGAGGTTCATGCGCTACCTCGAGAACCGCGGCATCCTCGATACGCGCGGGCGCAAGGTGTGGGAGTTCGTCGGCGACGGCGAGATGGACGAGCCGGAATCGATTGCCGGCCTGTCGCTCGCCGCGCGCGAAGGGCTCGACAACCTGATCTTCGTGGTGAACTGTAACCTGCAGCGCCTCGACGGTCCCGTGCGCGGCAACGGCTCGATCATCCAAGAGCTGGAGGGCCTGTATGCCGGTGCGGGCTGGAACGTCATCAAGGTGCTGTGGGGCTCGGACTGGGATCCGCTGTTCGCCCGCGACCACGACAACGTCATTCTGCGCCGCCTGCACGAGACGGTGGATGGCGAATTCCAGAAGTACGCCGCCACCGACGGGCGCTTCAACCGCGAGCACTTCTTCAACAGGTATCCCGAGCTGCAGCAGGTCGTTGCGCACCTGTCCGACGAGGATATCGACCGGCTGCGCCGCGGCGGCCACGACGCGGTCAAGATCTACGCCGCCTACCAGGCGGCGGTCAACCACAAGGGCCAGCCGACGGTGATCCTGGCGCAGACCAAGAAGGGCTATGGCATGGGCAGCTGGGGCCAGGGCAAGATGGCCGCCCACCAGCAGAAGAAGCTGGAGGACAACGCCCTGCTCGCGTTCCGCGACCGCTTTGCCGTGCCGCTTTCCGATGAGCAGGTGAAGGCACTGCGCCTTTACAAGCCGGCCGAGGACAGTCCCGAGATGAAGTACCTGCGCGAGCGCCGCACGTCACTTGGCGGCTACCTGCCGGCGCGCGTGGGCAGGATCGAGGCACTGCAGGCGCCCAGGCTCGAGTCGATGGCCAAGCACCTGGAAGGCACGAGCGGCCGCGAACAGTCGACCACGATGATCTTCGTGCAGTTGCTCGCGCAGTGGCTGAAGGACGCGACCATCGGCAAGCGCATCGTGCCGATCGTGGCCGACGAGGCGCGCACCTTCGGCATGCAGGCGCTGTTCCGGCAGGTGGCGATCTACTCCTCGGCAGGGCAGACCTACGAACCGGAGGACAAGGACGAACTGCTCTACTACAAGGAAGCGAGGGATGGGCAGATCCTCGAGGAAGGCATCACCGAAGCCGGTGCGCTGTCCTCGTGGATCGCGGCGGCCACCTCCTACTCCGCGCACGGGGTGGCCATGCTGCCGTTCTACATCTTCTACTCGTGCTTCGGCTTTCAGCGCATCGGCGATCTGGTGTGGGCGGCGGCCGACTCGCGCAGCCGCGGCTTCCTGCTCGGCGCCACCGCCGGGCGCACCACCCTCTCCGGCGAGGGCCTGCAGCACGAGGACGGCTCCAGCCACGTGCTGTTCTCGACCGTGCCCAACTGCGTGGCCTACGATCCGGCCTTCGGTTACGAACTGACCGTGATCCTGCAGGATGGCATGCGCCGCATGCTGGAGGATCAGGAGGACGTGTTCTATTACGTCACCGTGATGAACGAGAACTACGTCCATCCGGCAATTCCCGAAGGCGTACGCGAGGGCATCATCAGGGGCATGTACCGGTTGGGCGAGAGCGCGCCGGCACGGGTCGCCGGTGCCGGGAAGGCTCCTGCGCGCGTGCAACTGCTCGGCTCGGGCACGATCCTGCGCGAAGTCATCGCTGCAGCGGAGCTGCTGGAGCAGGACTGGAACGTCACCGCCGACGTGTGGAGCGTGACCAGCTTCACGGAACTGCGCCGTGAAGGCATGGCGCTGGACCGCTGGAACCGCCTGCACCCGGATCAGGAACCGCGCCAGAGCTGGGTGGAGAAGTGCCTGGGCGGCACCAGCGGGCCGGTGGTGGCGGCCACCGACTACATGCGTACGGTAGGCGACATGATCCGCAACTGGGTGCCGCGCCGCTACACGGTGCTGGGGACCGACGGTTTCGGCCGCAGCGACACTCGCGTCGCGCTGCGCCGCTTCTTCGAGGTGGACTGCCATCACGTGACGGTCGCTGCGCTCAAGTCGCTGGCCGACGAGGGAACGCTCGATCGCGCACTGGTGAAGCAGGCGATCGCGAAGTACGGCATCGACAGCGATGCCGGCAATCCGTGGGACCGATGAGGCAGAACCGGCGATAGCCCTGTCGCCATCCCGGCGCACGCCGGGATGGGCGAAATTCGAAGCTTCCGTTATCCCGGTACGCACCGGGATCAGCAACCTTCCGTCTCCCCGCGGAAGCCGGGATCGCGGCGGGCTTGCCGTCATCCCCGGCAAAGGTCCGGCAGACGCCGGAAACCGGTCAATCCCCGATCTCGTAGATCGTTTCCTCGTCGGACTCGACTTCGCTCGACAGCACCTCGCCGGTCGCGGCATCGATCGCCACCTCGTACTCCTTGCCGTCGGCGCCATCGATCTCGATCTCGTAGATGGCCTTGCCGTTGGCGATCTGGGGTGAACTCGAGCTCACCTTGCCCGGAAACTGCGCCAGCGCCCGGGCGCGCGCATCCCGTTCCACCACGGTGGCGGCGGACCTGAACTCCGGATCGTTGCGGCTCGCCTCGCGCGACTGGTCGACGATGCTGCCTGTCATGGCATCGCATTCCACTTCCCAGGTGTGGCCTTCATCGGCCTCGATCTTGAACTCGTAGAGCGGCTTGCCGTCCTCGATCTCGAGCTTCAACGCCTTCACCTCGCCGTCCACCTGCGCCAGCGCGGCGGACATGCAGGCTTCCATGGACACCTTGGTCTCAGGCATTTCGAACGCGGAAACGGACAGCGAAAAGGCGGCGGCGGCGAGCGATACGACGGGCAGGATGTACGGTCTCATGGCGAGTTCTCCAAGGCAGGGGCAAGAAACATGACGTTTCAATCAGAATTGGAGGATACGCAGCGAAATCGGTTCCCGGCACGATGCGCGCTCGCGCGCGCAGAACCCCGCAGCAGAAGATCGTTCAAACGCATGTAGCCCATTAAGGAGTAAGCTTCCGCCATGCTGATTCGATTCGAAAGCAAGATCGGCGCGTTCTCCATGTTCGGCGACATCGCCGTGACCCTGCTCAAGCTCATGGGGCATAGCGGCACGGTGCCCGGTGCAATACTTGCCGACGACATCCCGGACGCGCTCGCACGGCTGCGGGCCGGCCTGCACGCGCAACCCGAGGAGCCGGAGACGGACGAGATTTCGCATGACGAACGGGACGAGAAGCCGGAGCCGCGCGTGTCGATCCACAAGCGCGCAGTGCCCCTGGTCGATCTGCTGACCCGTTCCGCGCAGGCGGGCAGCGACGTGATGTGGCGCTGAAGCGGACGTGCCCCGCGTCTCATTGCTTCGGCGTATAGCGCAGCACCTCCTCGAACCGCAGTTCGGTGCTGTCGACGGCTTCCGCGCGCAGTTCGCCTTCGGCCTGCGGCTGGAAATAGAAGCGGAAGACGGGGTTCTCGCTGATGGTGAAGTCCACGTTGGCGCGCAGGATGCGCTGCTGGCCGTAGTAGACATCCACCTGCCGCACGTAGTGCGGATCCATCCTGACGTTGCTCGCCATGCCGGAGAACTGCGGATGCATGACGTTGAGCTGGGCGAGCACCGGTTCGCCGGGTTCGGCAAACTGATCCTCGACCCTGAGCTTCATGCGCCCCAGGTTCTGCGCCGTGGCGCTCCTGCTCACCGGCGCGGAGCAGCCGCCCGCCCCGATCACCAGCTTCGCGCTCATCCACAGGGAGCCGTCGTTGAGTTCTGCCACGGCCCGGATGGGCGAGGAACTCTCCATGCGCACGCGCGTCTCGATGTCCGCGCGCCCGCTGAGCGGGGTGAGTTCGAACTGCACGCCGAACGGCGAGGGATTCTCGTCCACGATCAGCCAGATCCGGCTGATGTAGCGCTGCGCAGTCTGCGCCAGGCGTGTGCGCACCATCACCGGCACGACGGAGGCGTCCTCCGCCTGCGCCGACACGAACAGCTCGAGCACGGCGTCCGAATCATCCCGCACCGGCCGGTCGCCAAACAGCAGCGGCTTGATCCGCAGCCAGGATGGCTCGTCGCTGAAGTTCGCCGCTTCCGCATCGGGCTGTCCGGCCAGCAGTGCCAGCGACAGCCACAGCACCCCCGCCATACGTCTGCGCATCGCGCACCCTCCCTCCGTGCCGGCACCGGCCTGCCCGCGCGCCGGCAACGCCGGCAGCATACACCCTGCCGGTGCGCCGGCACGCCGGCACACGGCAAGACGAGTACACCATGCCCTCGCCCCTGATCGTCTATCACGCCGAGTGCGTGGACGGCTTCACGGCAGCGTGGGCCGCGTGGCGCGCGATCGGCGCGAGGGGCCGCTACCTTCCTGTGCACCATGGCGCGCCGGCGCCGGCAGTGGCGGGCTGCGACGTCGTCATGCTGGACTTCGCGTACTCGCGCGCGACGACCCTGGCCATGGTCGCCGAGGCGCACTCGCTGCTGGTGCTCGACCATCACAAGACCGCACTGGAACAACTGGGTGACCTGCCCTTCGCCCAGCTCGACATGCAACAGTCCGGCGCCGGTCTGGCGTGGCGCCACTTCCACCCCTACGAGGAGGTGCCGCGCCTGGTGCGCACGGTGGAGGACGGCGACCTGTGGCGCCACAACTTCTCCGACACGCGCGCGGTCTACCTGCGCCTGACCTACGAGCCGCGCACCTTCGGCAACTGGGACCGCATCGCGCAACTGACCTCCACGCTGGCCGGCTTCGAGTCCTTCGCAGCCGAGGGCCGGGCTCTCCAGGAGGAGCGCGATTTCCAGGTCGAGCGGCTGCTCCTGCGCAGCTTCGAGGTGGAACTCGAGGGTGAGCGCGGCCTTGCCGCGGAGGCGCCCGCGGCCTTTCGCAGTGAAGTCGGACACCGGCTCGCGCAGATGGCAGGCACCTACGGACTGGTATGGTATCCGCGTGGCGGCGGCTATCGCGTCAGCCTGCGCAGCGTCGGCGACTACGACGTGGAGCGCCTGGCGCGCCGCTTCGGCGGCGGCGGACACCGCAACGCGGCAGGGTTCACCCTGGAGGACCGGACGATGGTGCGGATGCTGGCGGCGCGCGAACCTCGGCAAGCAGCAGCACTGCACACTCCCCGCTGAGGCTCCAGCCGGCCTCGCCCAGCGGACTCACCACGCCCTGCCCCCCATAGCGCGGATCGTCGCTCGACCACACCAGATCCCAACGCCTGCCTGCCGGTTCCGCCAGCAGGGGCTCGGGAGCCGGCGACAACGCGACGGCATCGCCCAGATTGACCAGCAGCAGCCGGTCGCCCGCCTGCGCGTCGAACCAACGCAGCACGAACGCCTTCTCTCCCAGCACCGCACCGTCCAGGCGCATCCAGTCCTGGGCGGCGATCACCGGATCGTCGCGGCGCAGGCGCAGCAGGTCGGCATGCAGCGCCAGTGTGGCGGCGTGCTTCTCGCATTCGCTCCAGTCCAGCTTGGCGCTCAGGAAGGTGGCTTCCGCGCACGGGTCGGGCACGCACGCGGTGGCGTGTGCGTAGTTGGTGAACTGCGACAGGAACTCGCGCCGCCCCTCCCAGATGCGCGTGTGCAGATCGCCGCAGTGGTCGGCGAAGAAGGGAAACGGCGCGCTGGCCGCGAACTCCTGCCCCATGAACAGCAGAGGCGTCTGCGGCGAGAGCAGGAGCAGCGCGGTCATCGCCCGGAGGCGGCCGGGACTGGTCAGCGCGTGCAACCGGGTGCCGTCGAGCGTGTTGGCGACCTGGTCGTGGTTCTGGATGAAGTGGACGAAGGCCCAGGCGGGCCGATCACCCACCGGCGTGCCGCGACCCTGGTTCTGCCAGGCGTAGAACTGGCCCTGGAACAGGAACGCACGCTTGGCTGCGGACACGAACTCCTGGGGCCGGCCCCGGTAGTCGTGCAGGTAGCCCGTGTGATTTCCGGTGAGCGCAACGCGCGCGGCATGGTGGAAGTCGTCGTTCCACATGCCATCCAATCCGAAGCCGCCCGCCTCCAGGGGCTGCACGTAGCGCGCCTCCTGCGGCTCGTTCTCCGCGGTGAGGATGATCGTGCGCGCACCGGCCGCCCCCCGCGCGCGCACCGACAGATCCGCGAGCACGTGCCGTGCACTGGCATCGTGAATGCTCCGCGTGGCGTCCAGCCGCAGGCCATCGAGATGGAATTCCTCGATCCAGCAGCAGGCGTTCTGGATGAAGAATTCGCGCACCGGCGCGCTGTCATGGCCGTCGAAGTTGATCGATTCGCCCCAGTCGTTGCGGTAGCGGCCGGTGAAGTAGTCGCGGCTGTAGCAGCCCAGATAGTTGCCGCCGGGACCGAAGTGGTTGTAGACCACGTCGAGGATGACCGCCAGCCCGCAGGCGTGCGCGGCATCGACCAGGCGGCGCAGCGCGTCGCTGTCGCCATAGCCGTGGAACGGCGCGTACAGGCCCACCCCGTCGTAGCCCCAGTTCCAGCGTCCGGGGAATTCGTGCACCGGCATGATCTCGAGCGCCGTGACGCCGAGCCGGCGCAGGTGATCGAGGCGCTCGATGACCACATCGAAGGTTCCCGCGGACGTGAACGTGCCGACGTGCAGTTCGTAGATCACCTGCCCGTGCATCGGGACGCCGCGCCACGCGCCATCGCGCCAGCGGTAGGCGCGCGCGTCGACCACCATCGAGGGGCCGTGCGGACCCTCGGGCTGAAAGCGCGAGCAGGGATCGGGGTAGGGACCTTCGCCGTCCAGACGGAAGCGGTAGCGCGCGCCGGACTCGAGCCCGCTCACCAGCGCGTGGAAGTAGCCGCCGGACTCCGACCGCATCGGCAGGGACCGGCTGGGCTGTTCGATCTCGAGCGTGACCGCGCGGGTGCGCGGCGCCCACACGCGGAAGCCCGTCCCGTCGGGCGTGACGAGCGCACCTAGCGGTGCAATGGGACGTAACGTGGAAGGATCGGGTGGGCGCATCTGGCTGCCTCGCAGCAACCGGGATGCCGCCTCGCCGTCACCTCATGTATGCCATTCGCGCGTGTTCTCCACGCGTCCGTCGGCGTCGACGGACTCCAGGCGCACGGCGAATCCCCACAGCCGCCCCAGATGGCGCATCACCTCGTCGGCCTGCCGGTCGTCCAGCAGCCGCCCGCGATACACGTGGTTGCGCAGCACCAGCGAGCGGTCGCTCTCCCGGTAGTAGCGTGCCACCTGGATGTCCGGCAGGCGGTTCTCGCGCCGGTACAGCTCGGCCAGCATGCGCCGCACGCGCCGGTAGCCCTGGTCGTCGTGGATGCTGTCCACCAGCAGCTCGGCCTCGCCCTCGTGATCGGCCACCACGAACAGGCGCAGCTCGCGGATCAGCTTGGGCGAGAGATACTGGCTGATGAAGGACTCGTCCTTGAAGTTGCGCATCGCGAAGTCGAGTTGAGCGACCCAGTCGGTCCCGGCCAGATCCGGGAACCAGTGGCGGTCCTCCGGCGTCGGGTTCTCGCACATGCGCCGGATGTCCTGCATCATGGCGAAGCCCAGGGCGTAGGGATTGATCCCGTGATAGCCCTGCTCGTCGAAGCCGCGTTGCGCCACCACGTTGGTGTGGTGATGCAGGAACTCGAACATGAAGGCGTCGTCGATGTGCCGCTTGTCATACAGCCGGTTGATCAGGGTGTAGTGCCAGAACGTGGCCCAGCCCTCGTTCATCACCTTGGTCTGGATCTGGGGGTAGAAGTACTGCGAGAGCTTGCGCACGATGCGGACCAGTTCCCGCTGCCAGAGCGCCAGCGTCGGCGAGTGCTTCTCGATGAAGTACAGCAGATTCTCTTCGGGCTCGGCCGGAAAGGCCTTGCCGTCGCTCGCGACCGCCTCCACTTCCTTCTGCGGTACCGTGGTGCGCCACAAATCGTCGAACAGGCGCCGCTCGTGCTCGGCCCGTTCGTGCCGGCGCGCCTCGCGCTCGCGCGGCGAGATCGGCTGCGGCCGGCGGTAGCGGTCCACGCCGTAGTCCATCAGCGCATGGCAGGAATCGATCAGCTCCTCCACCTGCGCCACCCCGTGCCGCTCCTCGCACTCCATCACGTAGCGCCGCGCGAACACCAGGTAGTCGAGGATCGCATCGGCCTGGGTGAACTGGCGGAACAGGTAGTTGCCCTTGAAGAACGAATTGTGGCCGTAGCAGGCATGCGCGACCACCAGCGCCTGCATCGCCATCGTGTTCTCCTCCATCAGGTAGGCGATGCAGGGATTGGAGTTGATCACGATCTCGTAGGCCAGACCCTGGTAGCCCTTGCGGTAGGCGGCCTCGTTGCGGATGAAGGACTTGCCGTAGGACCAATGCGGATAACCGAGCGGGAGCCCGCTCGAGGCATACGCGTCGAGCATCTGCTCGGAGCTGATGATCTCGATCTGGTTGGGATAGGTATCCAGTCCGAACTCCGCGGCGGTCTCGGCGATCGCGTCGTGATAGCGCTCGATCAGGTCGAACTCCCACTCCGGACCGTGCGGAAGCGGCATGCCGTACGGCGTGGTGTCGGATCCGCCGCGACCCATGGCGCTCATGCGGCATGCTCCTTGGCGAACAGGTCTCGGAACACCGGATAGATGTCCTGCGCACGGCTCACGCGCTTCATCGCGAAATTGTCCTCCTCACCCTGCAGCTCCTCGTACTCCGCCCACAAGGGGCTCTTGCGCGAGTACTCCTCCTCCGGCGTCTCGATGTAGGCGAAGTAGCGGGTCAGCGGCAACAGCTGCTCGCGCAGGTAGCGCGCGCTCTTGCCCGCATCGGCCCCGAATGCATCGCCATCGGATGCCTGCGCGGCGTAGATGTTCCACTCGCTCACCGGGAAGCGCGCGGCGGCCACGCTCTTCATCAGCTCCAGCGCCGACAGAACCACGGTTCCACCGCTGCGCTGGTCGTAGAAGAAGGTGTCCTCGTCCACCTCCTCGGCCTCGTCCGTGTGCCGGATGAACACCAGCTCCACGCGCTCGTACTCGCGGGTGAGGAACAGGTAGAGCAGCGTGAAGAAGCGCTTGGCGAGGTCCTTCTTGCGCTCGTCCATGGACGCCGAGACGTCCATCAGGCAGAACATGACGGCCCGCGCAACCGGTGCCGGCTGCACGACGCGGTGGCGGTAGCGCAGGTCCACGTCGTCGAGAAAGGGAACGCGCGCGATGCGGCCCTCGAGTTCCAGGATGCGCGCCTGCAATGCGTGTACGCGGGTGCTCTCAGAAGGATCGCGCAGCAGCTGCGCGAGCAGCGCGCGCAGATCCTCCAGTTCCTCGCGCAGCGGGCCGCCCAGTGCGATGCGGCGTGCCAGCGCGGTCTTCATGGTGCGCGCCACGCTCAGATTGCTCGGGGCGCCGTCCTTGACATAGCCGGCCCGCACCAGCTTCCTCTGCTGTACCTCTGCCAGCGTCGTGCGCATCAGGTTAGGCAGCTCGAGATCCTCGAAGAAGATGTCGAGGAACTCCTCGCGCGACAGGCTGAACACGAAGTCGTCGGTGGATTCGCCGGTGCCCGGCTCCCGGCCGCCGCCGCTCCCCCCGCGGCCGCCCGGGCGCTGGATGCGGTCACCGCGCACGAATTCCCGGTTGCCCGGATGCACGGACTCCCAGTCGCCGCCGCGCCCGTAGCTGAATCCCGGTTCGGAGATGTCCTTGGCGGGAACCTTCACTTCGCCGCCCTGGATCATGTCCTTGATCGAGCGATCGGCGACCATGCCCTTCACCGCCCGCCTGATGTGGTCCTTGTAGCGCCGGATGAAGCGCTCCCGGTTCACCGCGCTCTTGTTGCGTCCGTTCAGCCGACGGTCGATCAGGTGCATGGCTGTCTTCCCATCCTCATGGACCGAACCCGGGCGGCGGGTCGCCCGTGGACTCCCCGCCCGGCCGGGTTCGACGCTCGAGACGTGTCACGACGACTTCTGCACGCGCAGGTACCACTCGGAGAGCAGGCGCACTTGCTTCTCGGTGTAGCCCTTGGAGACCATGCGGTCGACGAAGCTCTGGTGCTTCTTCTGATCCTCGGCGGAGGCCTTGGCGTTGAAGGAGATCACCGGCAGCAGGTCCTCGGTGCTCGAGAACATCTTCTTCTCGATCACTTCGCGCAGCTTCTCGTAGCTGTTCCACAGCGGGTTCTTGCCCGCATTGTTGGCCCGCGCACGCAGGACGAAATTGACCACCTCGTTGCGGAAGTCCTTCGGGTTGGCGATGCCCGCGGGCTTCTCGATCTTCTCCAGTTCGGAGTTGAGTGCCGGACGGTCGAAGATCTCGCCCGTATCCGGGTCGCGATACTCCTCCTCCTGCAGCCAGCAGTCGGCATAGGTCACGTAGCGGTCGAAGATGTTCTGACCGTACTCCGAGTAGGACTCCAGGTACGCGGTCTGGATCTCCTTGCCGATGAACTCGGCGTAGCGCGGCGAGAGCCAGCCCTTGATGAACTCGAGATACTTGCGCCGTTGCTCGTCGGGGAAGTCCTCGCGGCCGATGCGCTGCTCCAGCACGTACATGAGGTGCACCGGATTGGCGGCGACCTCGGTCTGGTCGTAGTTGAACACCGCGGACAGCACCTTGAACGCGAAGCGCGTGGAGATGCCGTTCATGCCCTCGTCGGCGCCGCAGTAATCCCGATACTCCTGGTAGGACTTGGCCTTTGGATCTGTATCCTTGAGGCTCTCGCCGTCGTACACGCGCATCTTCGAGAAGATGCTGGAGTTCTCCGGCTCCTTCAGCCTGGACAGCACCGAGAACTGGGCCATCATCTCCAGGGTTCCCGGCGTGCACGGCGCCTGCGACAGCGCACTGTGCCGCAGCAGCTTCTGGTAGATCTTCACCTCCTCCGACACCTGCAGGCAGTAGGGCACCTTCACGATGTAGATGCGGTCGAGGAAGGCTTCGTTGGTGCGGTTGTTGCGGAAACTCTGCCACTCCGACTCGTTCGAGTGGGCGAGGATGATTCCGTTGAACGGGATCGCCGAGAAGCCCTCCGTGCCCTTGAAGTTGCCTTCCTGGGTCGCGGTCAGCAGCGGATGCAGCATCTTGATCGGTGCCTTGAACATCTCGACGAACTCGAGCAGGCCCTGATTTGCCAGGCACAGTCCGCCCGAGTAGCTGTAGGCATCCGGGTCGTCCTGCGAGAAGCGGTCGAGCTTGCGGATGTCCACCTTGCCCACGAGGGTGGAGATGTCCTGATTGTTCTCGTCGCCGGGCTCGGTCTTGGCGATGGCCACCTGCTTGAGCACCGAGGGCTGGATGCGCACGACCTTGAACTGCGAGATGTCGCCCTCGTGCTCCTTCAGCCGCTTGATCGCCCAGGGTGACATGATGCCGCTCAGGTAGCGGCGCGGAATCCCGTACTCGCGCTCGAGCGTCTCGCCGTACTGATCGGGAGCAAACAGGTCCAGCGGCGATTCGTTGACCGGCGAGCCCTGGAGCGCATAGATGGGCTGGCCCTCCATCAGCTGTTTCAGCCGCTCCGCGATCGACGACTTGCCGCCGCCGACGGGACCGAGCAGGTAGAGGATCTGCTTGCGCTCCTCCAGTCCCTGCGCGGCGTGCTTGAAGAAGGACACGATCTGGGAAATCGCGTCTTCCATCCCGTAGAACTCGGCGAAGGCGGGATAGCGCTTGATGATGCGGTTGGCGAAGATCCGCGAAAGGCGGGGATCGTGGCGGCTGTCGACCAGTTCGGGTTCGCCGATGGCGGCGAGCATGCGTTCTGCGGCGCTGGCGTAAGCCCCCGGATCGCGCCTGCACAGATCGAGATACTGCTCGAGGGTCATCTCCTCGTCCTGCGTCGAGGTGTAACGCGACTTGTAACCCTCGATGAGCGTCGTCATGGTTGAACTCCTGTCTTCAGATCATGGCCTTGTTCGTCCTTTCTTCTTTTTGTCGCCGATGTTCATCACTGCAGTCTGCCCTGCTACAGCACGCCGCGTGCCGCGAGAACCCGCACCCGGTGAACTGAGTTACGGTAGCGCACGCTGCAACTGAATGGTTGCGAGCAGGCGTTCGCGTGGAGTGCCAGAGTGCCGTGATCCTCGGCTTCGCTTGCTGTAACGCGCTGTGCACGCTTCGGTTAACCCGGTGGCCACGCCGGCGCATCGATGTGTCATGCATCGGATCGCGCTGCCCCCCGAAATTGCTCACGGCAGATTGCCTGCCGGCAGGCTGAGGGCAAGGACGTGCAGGGAATCTGATGGCTCGCGCGGTACGCGGTGCGGGCGCAACGGCCCGATTCCCGGGCTCACGATGACCCGACGCGATACAGCGGAGCAGGCAGTAGCGCGTGTCGGCGCGCACTACGTCAATCGAGCTGAAGAGGATCTGCCTAAGGGGATACGCTCTGCAGCAGTGCGTGCCGCATCGAGGCGGTGCGGATCACGAATGAGAGCAGACCGATGGTGCGCGGCAAGTTCAAGCCATGCCGCGCACGGGCCGATAACACGCGAATCGGCCGCTTCCTTCTTCGCACCCATGCACGACATCGCGCGCACGCACTTCCCTATCGCATCCGTCAAGATCCGCGCGCTCCCCGCACAACCTGTCCCTGCGCTGGCTGTCCCTGCGCTGGCTGTCCCTGCGCTGGCTGTCTTTGCGCTGGCTGTCCTCGTCCTGGGATGCGGCCCCGCCCACGCATACCGCATCGTGGAAGGCAGATACCGGGTCGAGGTTGCACCCGGCGTGCAGCAGGACCAGCTCGTCGTGCGCTGCAACGACGACCGCCTGCTCACCGTTGCCTGGGACACGAACCTGGGTGAAGCCTGCGACGAACATCCGGCGCGCGAACCGGCGTCCACCGCCGGGCAATCTGCCGCCGCGGCAGCCTCGGGCGCGCGCGAGACGACCCCTGCCAGCATCGATTTCACCTCCGGGGTTGTCGAGTCAGGAGATTTCAAGCCGGGGGATTTCAAGTCGGGAGATTTCAAGCCGGGGGATTTCGCCTCAGGCGTCGAGGTACAGAAGCGCGTGCAACTGACGCGGCTGCGTGTCCAGGCCGGTGATGTGCCCGAGCACCTGCTGTGGTTCCAAAACGGTCCGGACGGTGTGACCCTGCATCATGCGCCGGCGCTTGCCGAGGTGTTGAAACGGTTCGAGGCGTGCCGCGCGGCACGTCGCAGCGACTGCGTTGCAGTGCGCAATGCGGCCTACGCGCGCCTGCGGCAAAACGCGCCGCCACAGGTTGCCGGCGTCGCCGCCGGCGCCGAACGCGCCGGACCGGGCACGCGCACCAGGCCCGCGGCCCGCACGCGCAGCTCGGCCGAGCCCCGCATCGTGCGCTCTGCACCGTAGCGACACCGTCATTCCGGCACAGTCCTCGACACTCCTCATCCCGGGGCAGATCTCGACATCGTCATCCCGGCGAACGCACCGACGCCGTCATCGCGGCAGAAATTCACCGGCGCGACGAGGCCTGCACGAGCCCCGCACCCCATGTTTGCCGGGACGCCGCTGGCATGGCAATGTATACATCGCGGCGGCACCGCCGCATCCCGACGACGCGATTAGACGCGTGGCCATCCCGCTCCCAGGCGGATGATCCACGCCCCAAGGAGAACGAGAAGATGCAACCCGCGCGATCCCGCCCCCTGCTCTGCTCCATCGCCCTGCTCGCCCTGTCGGCCGGCGTATCGGCCCAGGAATCGGGCGAGCCCTGGGATACCACCATGAAGATGGAGATGGCCGGCTTCTCCATGCCCGAGCAGGCCCAGCGCGTGTGCCGGCCGAAGGCCAAGGCAGAGGAAGCCGCCATGCCGCCCATGGATCCGCGCTGCAAGCTCGTCGAGAGCAAGGCGGTGGGCGGCAGGCACCTGTTCAAGATGCGCTGCGAGGACGGGAAGAACCGCTACGTCATGGAGGGGGAAACACAGGGCGGATCGGACAACTACCGCGGGAAGATGCGCGTGGTCGGCACGATGGACGGCGAGGACGTGGACATGACCCAGACCTTCTCGGGCAGGAAGCTCCCGGGAACCTGCACCATCGAGGATCCGATGAAGCAGCACAAGTCCATGCTGGCCGCGGAATGCCGCGAAGCGATGGACGAGATGCAGCATCCCATGTTCACCATGGAGAACGCACCCTGCGCCGACCAGAAGCCGGAGTTCTGCGGCAAGGTGGCGAAGAAGCTGCAGGAGTTGCGCGAGCCGGCGCGCTACAAGCAGGAAGGCGGCAACCCGCAGACCGCCGAAATGGCCAAGGCCTGCGGGCAGGATCTCGCGGCGGTGCGGCGTGAGGCGTGCAGCCGATCGGTCAGCGCCAAGGACTGGACATTCGTGGCCAGCCACTGCGAGGAGGAGGGCAAGACGCTCGCCAGGCAGCACTGCGAGGGCCGCGACTACACCGCGGCGATGTCCAGCGCCTATGCGCCCATCTGCTCGCGCTACATGGCACGCCCGAAGGGTCGCGACTACACCGCCGCCGCTGCTGCGGCGGGACAGCCGGCCGGCCAGAGCGCGCCGGCTGCGCAACCGCCCTCTGCGGCCGACACGATCAAGAAGGGCGCGGACAAGCTGAAGAAGTTCCTCAAGTTCTGATTCGCGTGCGGCGTCCCCGGCGACAGCGCGCAGTCGCGCGTGTGCTCGCCGGCCTCCTGTTCCTGTCTGCCGCCCACGCCCGGGCGGCCGAGGATGCCTTCCCCACGGTGGCCGCCGCCTATGCCGTGGAAACCGATGGCGTGCTGCTGTGGGCAGGCAATGTGCACCGGCCGCTGCCCCCCGCCAGTCTCACCAAGATCATGACTGCCCTGCTGGTGCTCGAACGCGGCGAACTGGACGCCGTGGTGCGGGTGAGCGCCGCAGCTGCGGCCGAAACCGGGGCGCGCATTGGCCTGCACACGGGAGACACGATGCGCGTGCGCGATCTGCTCACCGCTGCGCTGCTGCGCTCGGCCAACGACGCCTGCCACGCACTCGCCGACTGGCACGCGGGCGACCAGGCGCGCTTCGTCGCGCGCATGAACCTGCGCGCACAGGCCCTGGGCCTCACGGCGACGCACTTCGCCAACGCCTGCGGGCACGATGCCCCGCGCCACCAAGCGTCCGCGCGCGATCTCGTGGTCCTCGCGCGCACCGCCCTGCGTCTGCCCGAGTTCGCTCGCCTGGTGGGGCTGCGCGAGGCGCGCATCGCGACAGCGGACCGCGCACGCAGCTTCGAACTGCGCAACACCAACGCGCTGCTCGGGCGCCTGCCCGGTGCTGCAGGGGTCAAGTCCGGCTTCACCAGCCGGGCGGGCAAGTGCATCCTGGCGCTCGCCCGCCGCGACGGGCACGAGGTGCTGCTGGTGCTGTTGAACGCGCCGGATCGCTGGTGGGACGCGCACGGACTGGCCGAGGCGGCATTCGCGCACCTCTCGCGACGATGAAGCACGGCCCGGAAGCAAACGGTTCGAAAGCGAACGGTCCAAACTCGCACGGTCCAGGATCGCGCGGTCCGGCGCTGCACGTCGCCCTGCTGCTCACGCTCACCCTGGTCGTGTATGTGCCGGCACTGCAGGCGGGCTTCCAGTTCGACGACTTCAACGTGATCGTGGACAACGCCCAGGTGCACGCACTGCGGGCGTGGTGGGAATCGATGCCCGGCATCCGTGCGCTGCTCAAGCTCAGCTACACGCTCAACTGGAAGCTCTCCGCGCACCCCGCCGGCTTCCACGCTTTCAACATTGCCGTCCATGCGCTCAATGCCGCACTCGTACTGGCACTCGTGCGCCGTCTCGCCGTCACGCTGGCTCCGGCATCGGCCAGCGCAGTGCCGTTGCTCGCGGCCCTCGCATTCGCACTGCATCCGGCGCAGACCGAGGCGGTAACCTACGTGTCCGGCCGTTCGGTCTCGCTGATGGGCACGTTCTACCTCGGTGCGCTGCTGCTGCACCTGGATGGCGCGGCCCGCACGGGGCCGGAGATCACGGCGCGCCTCGCCTCGCCTGCGCTGTTCGCGCTGGCGCTGGCCACGCGCGAGACGGCCTGGACGCTGCCGCTGGCCATCGCGCTGGTGCAGGCGGTGACGCAGCCCGGCGCTTCGCCCTGGCGCGCAACGCGCGCGCATTGGCTGGTGCTGTCCGCGGCGGGCCTGGCCGCGCTGGCCATTCCCGGCTATCGCCGCCTGCTCGACGGCAGCATCTCGGCACGCTCGCTGTGGGACAACCTGCTCACCCAGATCGACGGCGTGTGGTATCTGATCTGCGTGCCGCTGCTGAGTCTGCGCACCAACATCGACCCCGACCTCGCGGTGCGCACCGTCGCCGACCCGCTGCTGCTGCTGCGCGGCGCGGCGCTGCTCGGGCTCGTCGCAGCGGCGTTCGCGCTGCTGCGCCGGCACGCCTGGCTGGGGTTCGGGCTGCTGTGGTTCTTCCTGCACCTTCTGCCCACCAATTCGGTGCTGCCACGCCTGGACGTGGCCAACGACCGGCACCTGTACCTTGCCCTGCTGGGGCCGGCCATCATCGCCGCCGCTGCGCTCGCGCGGTTGCCGGCCGGACATCCGCGGCGCGGCGCGGCGGCCGGCCTGGTCGCCGCGCTCGCCGTGACCAGTTCGCTGCGCAATCTCGACTATCGCTCGGAGCAGGCATTGTGGAGCGTGACGGCGCGCACGTCGCCGCACAAGGCACGGGTCTGGAATAATCTCGGCTACGCGCACGCGCTGGCGGGCGATACGCGGGCCGCGCACGCCGCCTACGCGCGCGCCCTGCAGCTGAACCCCGCCCACGCGAAGGCCGCTGCCAACCTGCGCGCGCTCGACGCCGCGCCGCCATCCCGCTGAGCCCGTGCCGATGCAGCCGCTCGAACAGATCACCATCGAAGCACTGATCGAGCGCCACGACGTGCTGCTGTTCGACGCCTACGGCGTGCTGGTGCACTCGGGCGGCGCCCTGCCCGGCGCAGCCGCCGCCCTCGACCTGCTGCACCGTGCGGGCCGTGCCTTCTTCGTCGTCACCAACGACGCGTCCAAGCTGCCGGAGACCGCTGCCGCGCGCTACCGGCGCTTTGGACTGGCGCTGGGACCCGAGCACATCGTCAGTTCGGGCCAGCTGCTCACCGGCCATTTCGCCGCGCACGGCCTGGTGGGCGCGCACTGCGCCGTGCTCGGCACCGCCGACAGCGCGCATTACGTGCGCCGCGCCGGCGGCGAAGTGGTGCCGCCCGACCAGCCGTTCGACGTGCTGGTGATCGGCGACGAGACCGGCTACGACTTCGTGGATGGTGTGGACGCGGCACTCACCACGCTGTTTCATCGCCTCGATGCAGGCGAGCGTGTTTATCTGGTGCTGCCCAACCCCGATCTCGTCTACCCACGCGGCACGCGCAGTTTTGGCATCGCATCTGGCAGCGTCGCGCTCATGCTCGAGGCCGCGCTTGCACGCCGCTACGGCGCCGCGCGGGCGCCCGTCTTCACGCGCCTGGGCAAGCCCGAACCGCACCTATATCGCGAAGCCCTGTCGCGCGTGAGTGCGCGCGCGCCGGTGATGATCGGCGACCAGATGGAGACCGACATTCTGGGCGCGATCGCAGCCGGGATCGATTCGGTCCTGGTGAGCACCGGCATCAGCGTGGACCAGACGGCGCGTGCCGACGGTCTGCGCCCCACCTGGTGGATGCAGTCGGTGGCGCCAGGCGGATTCGAGGGCAACGATATGGACGACGCGGCGCCGGTGTGCCGCGACGGCATTTCCAAATAGACCGCTTCAGCCACGCGCGCGCACGAGGACATGCGCGGCGAGCGCGAGTGCGCCGCACACCGCGATGGCGAGCGCCATCGGCACCGCGCTCGCCTGCTGCACGATGCCAAGCGCCGCGCTCGCGAGCGCGGCGAGGGCGAACTGCAGCGTTCCGAGCAGGGCTGCCGCGCTGCCCGCGCGTTGCCCCTGATGCGACAACGCGAGCGCCGTCGCATTCGGGCCGATGAATCCGAGGCTGGCGACGTAGCCGAACAACGGCACCAGCAGCCCCGCGAATCCTCCCGCTCCGGTCAGCGCGCTCAGCAGGAGCAGCACGCCGAACCCGGTATTGACCTGGTTGGCCCGCACGAGCACGTCGCGCGCCGGATGCCCGATCAGCAGCCGCCGGTTCAGCTGCGATGCGGCGATGAGTCCGAAGGCATTGCCGCCAAACAGCCAGCCGTAGTGCTCGGGCGGCACCCCGTTGAGATCGATGAACACCGACGGCGAACCGGTGATGTAGGCGAACATCCCGGCCTGCGCGAAGCCGCCAGCCAGCGCGTAGCCGAGGAAACGCCGGTCGGCCAGCATGCCGGCATATGCGCGCGAACTTTCCGCCACGCCAAGACTTGCCGCGCGAGTGCGCTGCGTCTCCGGCATCCAGGCTGCACAGGCGGCCAGCACGAGCAGGCCGAACAGCGCCAGCGCCCAGAAGATCGACTGCCAGCCGAAGTTCACCAGCAGCACGCCGCCGGCGAGCGGCGCCAGGATCGGCGCGGCGCCCATCACCAGCATGATCAGCGAGAACATGCGCGCGGATTCCTGCGCGTCGAACAGGTCGCGCACCATCGTGCGCGAGATCACCAGACCGGCGCAGCCGCCGAGCGCCTGCACGAAGCGCAGTGCGATCAGCGCCGGCAGGTCGGGCGCGAGCGCGCAGCCCGCGCTGGCGAGCACGTAGAGCGCGATGCCGGCGGCGAGCGGACGGCGCCGGCCGTAGCGATCGGCCAGGGGACCGTAGAAGATCTGCCCGCACACCAGTCCCGCGAAGAACGCGGACAGCGTGAGCTGGACCGCGCCGACTCCCGTGTCGAAGGCGCGCGCCAGGGCCGGAAGGCCGGGCAGGTACATGTCGATCGACATCGGCGCGAACGCCGCGAGCGCGCCGAGGATCAGTGTCAGGCGCCCGATCGGCTGCTTCACGTCAACGCAGCAGGAGGTCGGGAAGCCAGGTCGCCAGGCCGGGGACGAGCATTACCAGCGCCAGCATGAGCAGTCCCATCAGCACGTAGGGCGTGACCGCGCGGAAGATCTGCGCCATCGTGATGTGCTTCGGCGCGACGCCGCGCATGGTGAACAAGAGCATGCCGAAGGGCGGGGTGAGCAGGCCCAGCTGCATGCAGATCAGGTACATCACGCCGAACCACAGCGGTTCGAAGGCGTAGTAGTGCACCAGCGGCATGTAGAAGGGCAGCGTGACGAGCATCATGCTGACCTGGTCGACAAAGCAGCCGAGCAGGAGCAGGATCGCCAGCATGCCGAGCAGCACCACCCAGGGCTGCAGCGCCGCGTCGCGCACCAGCCCGACCAGGCCGTCGGTGGCGCCGGAGAAGGACAGGACCTGGGCGAAGGTGGTGGCGCCGACGATGATGAACAGGATGACGCCCGAGATGGCGGCCGTGCCGAGCAGCGATCTGGTCAGGCTGCGCAGCGTCAGCGCGCGATAGGCCAGCGCGACGATCATGGTGGCGAGCGCTCCGAGCGCCGCCGATTCCGTGGGCGTGGCCCAGCCTGCGGACATGGCCGCGATCACCGCGATGAAGATCAGCACCAGCGGCGTGACGTGCACCACCAGGGGCTTCCAGCGCGCCCATCCGCGTACCGGCGCATGCTCGAAGCGCGGCGCGAGCTTCGGGTCCAGGCTCGCGCGCAGCACGATGTAGGCGACGAACATGGCCGCGAGCAGGATGCCGGGCACCACGCCGGCGACCAGCAGGCCGCTGATGGAGATGCCCGCGAGGCTGCCCAGCAGCACGGTGAGCGCCGAGGGCGGAATCAGCATGTCGACGCCGCCGATGGCCATGATCGGCCCGGTCGCCATGCCCGGGTGATATCCCCGGCGCAGCATTTCCGGCAGCAGCAGGCTGCCGAGCAGCGCGGTGGTGGCCACGGTCGATCCGGAGATGGCCGAGAAGACGGTGCCGGCGACGACTGCAATGACCGCGAGCCGCCCGGGCACGCGCCAGATCAGGTGATCGAAGGCATCGATTGCCTTCATCGCGATGCCGGTGTGGAACAGCACCTCGCCCATGAGCACGAAGAACGGGATGGGCGTGAGCGAGAAATTGGTGACCGCGCCCAGACCGTTGCGCACGACCTGCATGAGACCGGCTTCGCCGCCCATGTACATGAGAGCGCCGATCAGGTTCACCGCCAGGAAGGCGAAGGCCGCGGGCAATCCGAGCAGCAGCAGCAGGGAGAGCAGGCCGAACAGGAAAACGAGCGTCTGCCACCAGTGCATCAGCCGCGCTCTTCCTCCAGGCCGGCCACCGCCGGCACGTCGTGGGACGCGGGGTGCCGCAGCCGGCGCACGCACTCCACCGCCAGCAGGGCGAAGCAGACGGGCAGCGGCACCAGCAGCCACCACTCCGGAAACACCAGGCTCTTGATGACCACGGACCCGGCTGCGCGTGAATCGAGCAGCGCGGCCAGGCCATACCAGGCGGCGACCGCGCTCACCACCGCGCCCACGCCCGAGGCGATGCGATCGAGCCGACGCAGGTTGCCGGCGCCGAGCAGGTTGCCCAGGACATCGAGGCGGACGTGTTCGTTGCGGTACATCAGCCACGGCGCGGCCAGGAAGGTGGCGAGCGGCAGCGAGTACTCGGTGACCTCGACGATCCACGGCAGGCTGAGCAGGCCCAGGTTGCGCGCGATCACGTCGAAGCTCACCAGCAGGACCATGCCGCCCAGCAGGGCCGCGGCCAGCAGGCCGCAGGCCTGCATCAGCAGGCGGTAGAGCATCGACCCGGAGACTGGAATCGACCCTGCGTCATCACTTCGTCATCATCTGGCGCAGCTTCGGGCCGTGCGTCGGACTGGCGCGGATCACGCCTGCCCAGCCCTGCTCGTATGCGGTGTCGAGCAGGATCCTGGCCTGGGCCTCGTCCAGCTTCACCACTTCGATGCCGGCTGCGCGCTGGCGCCTGTCCTCGGCCGCGCCGTCGGTGCGATAGGCGGCGTTGAGGCTCTCCAGCCACGCGCGCTGCTTCTCGAGGAACTCACGCTGTTGCGGGGTGAGCCTCTGCCACGACTTCAGATTGAACAGCACCGACAGTTCGATGTTGTAGAAACCCGGGTCGAGGCGGTACTTCGTGCGCTCCTGCCAGCCCAGGTCGAAGATGCCCACCAGCGGCCAGCCGTAGCCGTCCACGACACCGCGGTCCAGCGCCGTGTAGACCTCGCCGGGTGCCACCTGCACCACCGCACCGCCCAGCTTCTGGAAGAAGCCGCGGTAGATCGGCGCGATGCGCAGTTTCAGGCCGCTCAGGTCAGCCCTGGTGATCCTGCGGTTGGAATAGATGTGATAGCGCATCCCCTCGCCGGTGCACGCGAAGACGCGCAGCCCCTTCGCCTCGAAGATCGAGTTCAGGTAGTCCAGGGCGCCGTTGGCGCGCAGCTCCGCCATGCCCATGTCGCTGTAGTTGAGCGCCATGCCCTCCGGCACCGCGGAGGCGGTATATCCGGCGGTGGTGTTGGCCAGGTCCACCACGCCGTTGCGCAGCGCGTTGGCCAGTTCGAAGGTCGGAATGCTCTTCGGCCCGCCGACGTACTGGATCTTCACCAGCCCCCTGCCCTCGGCGTTGACCTTCTCGATGAAGCGCTCGAAGTTCCTCGCGTAGTACGTGCCCTCCGTGAACGCATTCGCGGCGCGCAGCTTGACTTCCTGCGCCAGGGCCGGGGCAGCGCCCAGCAGCGTGCAACACAGTGCAAGGAGCGTGCTGCGCGAAGCGGATCTCATCGACGACTCCTCGGGACGTTGCGCCTGATCATTCGGGAGCCGGCATTCTAGCCGGGGCAGGCGGATCGGGCGATCCGAGACCCCGAATCCGAGACCCCGGATCCCGCCGTTCGCCGGGATGACGGAAGGCCCGTCGCACCGGCGCAAGCCGGTGCCCAGCAGAAACGGAAAAGGCTCCTCTGTGTTTTCGCTGGATCTCGGCGCCGGCTCAATACTGATAGATCAGCGTCAGCCAGAACTTGCGCACGTCCACCTTGTGCGCCAGGGTGTCGCCCACGACCGCGTCGCCCGCCCGGTAATCGGCGTACTCGAGCTTGCCGGTCAGTCCCTTCAACAGCGGCAGGGTCAGGCCAATGTCGAACTCCCGGCCGAGATCGATGCTCCCGTGATCGGACTCGAACTTGTGCATCTCGGCGTAGATGCCGAGCTTGCCGATCTTTCCTCCGACCACGGCGTACAGATCGCGCATCCCCTGCGCGGGCGTAGTCAGGAACTGATCGGCCCAGCCCTGGAACAGATGGTTCGTGCCCAGGGGCGTCTGGAAGCCGTAGCGCCCGTCGTTGCTGGATAGCAGTTCGTATTCCGCACGCACGTACCAGTCGCCGAACTGCGGACCCGCGCCGACGTGGACGTAATGCGCATCGATGCGTGCATCGCCGCCGGAGTAGTCGTCCTGCTTGGCGTACTCCGCCGTGTATAGCACCTTGAACTTCTCGCCCACCGGATACGCGCCGTTCGCGCGCACGCCCAGGATGCGATTGGAGTTGTCCGTGAACGCGGGCGTGGCCGCGGTGTTCTTGAGCGCCTGCCCGGTGATGTCCTGGTCCTGCAGATAGGCATAGCCGATCAGGTCGTTGCCCGGCCGCCAGGTGTAGCGCGCGTTGAGCAGCGGCATGTCCAGGTCGTGCTGATCGCCCAGTATGTTCTTCTGCCGCCACAGGTAACCCGCGGTCAGCTTCGTGTTCGGCAGACTGGTGTTCTCCACCATGAAGGCGTTGAACACCTGCATCACCTGGCGGAACTCGACGTTGCCCACGAAGCGCACGTTGTCGAGCTTGATCGACTGGCGACCCAGGCGCAGCCGCGTGGCATCGATGCCCGTGTAGTCCACGAACAGCTGATTGATGTCCGTGTCCTCCGGATCGGCCACGATCGGATACTCGGCGAAGCGCGGATCGGTGCGTGTGGTCGCGAACTCCTGCTCGCTGAAGTGGCTGACGTCGATGCCCTCCACGGTCAGGCTCAGGCCGTGCCAGGGCTTCGTGCGCCAGCCGAGCAGCGTGCGCAGGGTCAGTGCATTGGCATGCTCGGGCTTGTTCTCCTGAGAGACGTTCTCCCAGCGCGGCCGCAGGTTGAGGAGCAGCTTGCCGCCGGTGATGGCCTCGAGGGGCGTGGTCGCGTTCTCTTCCTGGTCGGGAGCGTTCTGGGCGAGAGCCGTTCCCGCGCTCAGCAGCATCGCCACGGTGGCTGCTAGCGTGCCCCGGCACCGTGACCGGGCCAGTCTGGTCGTCATGTTCTTTGTCTCCTAAGGTCGTCGGCAGCGCCTCTGCCTCACCCGGAAGGATCGGCCATTGCAGGGCATCTGCACATTCCACCTTGGGACGGCGCGCGCGCTCCGAAGACCTAGTCCGGTTGCGACGGCGTGCGCGCCGCGGCATACGCCAGGCCTAGTCCGGAAGGACTAGTCCGCGCTGCCGGGCCAGCGGAGCGAACCCCTCTGCTATAGTGTCCGATCCCCCCAACCTGCTGGATCGCATGGCGAAACTCAGCCGACGCCTGGGGCCGAAGCTCACCGCCATCCTGGTCGTCTATCTGCTGGTGGCGCTCGTGGCCGTCGGCATGACGCTGCTCATGTCCTGGCAACTCGAGGGCGGGGCCGCTGCAGTCAACGAACTGGGCAGCCAGCGCATGCGCTCCTACCGCATCGCGCTGGTCCTCGCACCGGCCTCGCCGTCCGCGGCGGATCAGGCGGCGGCCGCTGCACGGGCGCGCAGCGAGATCGCGGAGTTCGACCGTGTGCTGGACTACCTGCAACGTGGCGATTCCTCGCGGCCCATGATGCTGCCGCGCGACCAGGCCATCCAGGCGCGCTTCGCCGCCCTGCGGGCCGAGTGGTCCGAACAGATGAAGCCGCGCATCGAGGCGGTACTCGGCGCGACCTCCCCGGAGGCGCGGCACGCGCTGCTCGTCGCCTACGTGCCGCGCGCGGATGCCTTCGTGGACCACATCGACGGCATCGTGCGCGCCATCGAGCAGGCCATCTCGCACACCACCTATCTGCTGCGCACCTTGCAGTTCGGCCTCATCGTGCTCAGTCTGGTCGGCACGGTGGCGCTGATCTATCTGATGTTCCTGCTCGTCGTGCGTCCAGTCGCCGCCCTGGAGGCGGGCATGAAGCGCATGGCCGACGGCGACTTCGCCGTGCGCCTGCCGGTCGAATCCCAGGACGAGTTCGGCGAACTGGCCTCTGGCTTCAACAGCATGGCCGCTCACCTGCAGGACCTGTACGCGAACCTCGAGCACCGCGTCGCCCAGAAGACGCGAACGCTCGCCGACAAGAACGAGGAACTGGCCACGCTGTACGAGGTGGCGGCGCTGCTCGGCCAGCCGGGATCGATCGAGGCGGTGTGCCGGGATTTCCTGCGCGAGCTCATGTCGCGCCTCGAGGCGCAGGGCGGCGCAGTGCGTCTGATCGAACCGGACAGCGGGGAGATCCATCTGTTCGTGCATCAGGGGCTGTCGGGCGCGTTCACCGAATCGGAGCGCTGCCTGCGGCGCGGCGGCTGCCTGTGCGGCGAGGGTGCGCAGCGGGCGCAGCCCAGCGTCCACGTGCTGGTGCAAGGCGCACTGCGAGCCGAGCCCATACGCTGCCGCGAGGAAGGCTTCGCCACCGTCGGCGTGTTCCCGATGCGGCTGCGCGAGCACAATCTGGGGCTGTTCAATCTCTACTTCCGGGAGCCGCGCGAGTTCAGCACACAGGAGCGCTTCATGCTCGAGACGCTCGGCCGGCACCTGGCGATCGCGGTCGAGAACCAGCGGCTGGTGGCGCGCGAGAAGGAGATGGCGATCTCCGAGGAGCGCAATCTGCTCGCGCAGGAACTGCACGACAGCATCGCCCAGTCGCTCGCCTTCCTGAACATCCAGGCCCAGCTGCTGCAGGACTCGCTCGATCACGACAGGCTCGACAGCGCGCGCGAGGAGCTGGGACGCATCCGCGAGGGCATCCAGGAGAGCTACGACGACGTGCGCGAGCTGCTCGTGCACTTTCGCACGCGCATGGCCGAGACCGACATCGAAGCGGCCATCGCCTCGGCGCTGGTGCGCTTCGAGAGCCAGACGCGGGTGAAGACGCGCTTCCTCCAGTCGGGCGTCGGACTGCCGCTGGCGCCCGAGATGCAGTTGCAGGTCATGCACATCGTCCAGGAGAGCCTGTCCAATGCGCGCAAGCACGCGCAGGCCACCAGCGTGCAGGTCGAGATGGAGCGCGGCACCGTGTACCGCTTCTGGGTGCGCGACGACGGCAGAGGCTTCGACCCGCAGGCCGTCCACACCGACCTGCACGTGGGACTGCGCATCATGCGCGAGCGCGCGCACCGCATCGGCGGTGAACTGCGGGTGACCTCGAGCCAGGGCCGCGGCACCGAGGTGCTGCTGACCCTTCCGGTGCTCGAGGCCGGCCGCTCCGCGCCGGCGCGTTCCGGCACCTCGACTCTGGAAGATCGAACGACATGAGCATACGTGTACTCATCGTGGACGACCACACGCTGTTTCGCAGCGGCGTGAAGGCGCTCATCGCACGCCAGGAGGATTTCGAGGTGGTGGGTGAGGCCTCCGATGGCCTCGACGGCATCAAGCGGGCGAAGGAACTCGCGCCGGACGTGATCCTGCTCGACCTGCACATGCCCGGTCTGTCGGGGCGCGAGGCGGTGAAGATCCTCGCCCAGGAGTGCCCCGATTCCAGGGTGGTGATGCTCACCGTGTCCGAAGACGCCGAAGACCTGATCGAGACGCTGCGCAACGGCGCCAGCGGCTATCTGCTCAAGAACATCGACACGCAGACGCTGATCGACTCGATCCGGCGGGCCGCGGACGGCGATTCGGTGGTCTCGCCCCAGATGACGAGCAAGCTGGTGCGCAACATCAAGAACGGGCCCGCGGCGGCCTCGGTACCGGCGGAGCGCGACAGGCTCAGCCCGCGCGAGCGCGAGATCCTCGCCTTCCTGGCGCGCGGGGCGAGCAACAAGGAGATCGCGCGTGCGCTCGACGTGGCGGAGAGCACGGTGAAGATCCACGTCCAGCACATCCTGCGCAAGCTGAACCTGACCAGCCGCGTGCAGGCGGCGGTCTATGCGGTGGAGAGCGGGCTCACGGATACCGGGAACAAGTCCTAGGTCGGCGGCACTACGCGATCCATGCTTCCCGGCCGTCGTCCGTCAGCCCGGTGCGGGCCGGGATGACGAGCAGACCGACCGGGCCCCGGCCCCGACCGACGCAGGCGGCGCCGGATCATAGATTGAACAGCACCACTGCGAGGGCAGTGCCCAAAGCCGGCATGATCACCGTCATCGCGGCGACGGCAGGGTAGGCCGCCGCGTAGGATTCCCGGCAGATCGAGCGTATGGTCGTCACGACGTAGCCGTTGTGCGGGAGCGAGTCCAGTGCGCCGGACGAGATCGACACGACCCGGTGCAGCGCATCGGGATTCACGCCCTGGCCGAGATAGATCGGCGCGAGCAGCGGCAGTGCGATCGACTGGCCACCCGAAGCCGAGCCCGTCAGTCCGGCGATCACGCTCACGGCGATGGCAGCGCCGATCAGCGGAGAGCCGGGGAGATGCGTCATGAAGTCGACGGCAGCCTGGAAGCCGCCGGTGAGCTTCGCGACGCCGCCGAAGCCGACGACCGCCGCGGTGTTCGCGATGGCGATGAGGGCGCCGAGGGCGCCGGCGGCCATGGCGTCCCCGATGCGGCCCTTCAGGAAGCCGGTGTTCAGCACGATCCCCGACAGCACGCCGGCGCCCAGGGCGACGATCAGCGCGGACTCCTTCAGCGCGTCGTGCAGCACGAACGAGACGACCAGCACGGCGGCGAGGGGCAGTGCGCTGCGCCATACCGGCGGCAGGCGCCGGTCCTCCACGTGCGGATCGTCGTCCCGCACCGTGAAGTGCTCGCCGGCTGCGACGGCACGACGTACCAGCCACGACAGCCACACGTGCCCGACGACGGCCATCATGATGGCGACCACGAGGCTGACCTCCCAGCCGGCGTAGGGGGTCGTGCCCAGGAACTTCGTCGGGATCCAGTTCTGGATCTCCGGCGATCCGGCCGAGGTCATGGTGAAGGTGACCGAGCCGAGCGCGAGCGCGGCGGGAATGAAGCGCCGCGGCACGTCGGCCACCCGGAACAGGCTCAGCGCCATCGGATAGACCGAGAACGCGACGACGAACAGGCTCACGCCGCCGTAGGTCAGCACGGCGCAGGCGGTGACGACGGCGATGACGGCATGCCGCGCGCCGAGCTTCTTCACGATCCAGACGGCGACGCTGTCGGCCGCACCGCTGGCCTCCATCACCTTCCCGAACAGCGAGCCGAGCAGGAACATGAAGAACCACGTCTGCACGAAGCCGACGAAGCCCTGCATGTAGGCGGCCGTGAAGGCCGGATCGCCTTGCGCTGCGGCCTGCGGGAATAGTGCGAAACCGCTCGTGAGCGCGACGAGCAGGGCACACAGGGGCGCTGCGATGAGCAGTTCGACGCCGCGCATCGTGAGATGGATCAGCAGGGCGAGGCCCACCAGAAGTCCGACGAGGCTCATCACGGTCGCGCCCTCCCGGACCGGATCCGGCGCAACGGCGGTTGGGCAGGCGGACGCCCGGCTGATGCTGCGTGCTTCATGTGCGAGGGTTCCTTTCTCGTTGTTCGTGGGTACCGGTGTGGAGCCGCGCCGCGACGAATCAGCCGCGGCGCATCCATCGCGCCGCCTTCTCCGCGATCATCAGCGTCGGCGCATTGGTGTTGCCACCCGTGATCGTCGGCATGATGCCAGCGTCGGCGATGCGCAGGCCGGCCACGCCGCGCACGCGCAGGCGACTGTCGACGACGGCCATCGGATCGTCGGCCGCGCCCATCTTCGTCGTGCCGACCGGATGGAAGATCGTCGTCGCGATGTCGCCCGCGAGCCGCGCCAGTTCGTCGTCGGTCTGAAACTGCGTGCCGGGCTTCCATTCCTCCGGCCGGTAAGGCGCGAGAGCCGGCTGCGCGACGATCCTCCGCGTGACCCGCAGCGAGTCGGCGGCCACCTTGCGGTCTTCCTCCGTGCTCAGGTAGTTCGGCGCGATCGCGGGGGCGTCCTCCGGCCGGGCGCTGCGGATCCGTACCGTCCCGCGGCTGGTCGGTTCGAGGTTGCAGACGCTCGCCGTGAACGCCGGGAAACGGTGCAGCGGTTCGCCGAACGCGTCGAGACTGAGCGGCTGCACGTGGTACTGGATGTTCGGATGCACGTGCGACGGATCGCTGCGCGTGAACGCGCCGAGCTGCGACGGCGCCATGCTCATCGGGCCGGTGCGTTTCAGTGCGTACTCCGCGCCGATCATCGCCTTGCCCACGAGGCTGTTCGCGAGCGTGTTGAGCGTCTTCGCGCCGCTGACCTTGAAGACCGCGCGGATCTGGAGATGGTCCTGGAGATTTGCTCCCACGCCCGGGCTGTCCTGCTTCACCGCGATGCCGAACTTCTGCAGCAGCGCTGCCGGGCCGACCCCCGAGAGCTGCAGCAGTTGCGGCGACCCGATGCTGCCGGCCGCGAGGACGACCTCGGCCTTCGCGCTCACGCTGACGCGGCGGCCATCGTGGATCACCTCGACGCCGGTACAGCGCAACCCGCCGTCGGCGCCGCGCTCGATGCTCAGGCGCTGCGCCTGCGCGTTCGTCCAGAGCGTGAAGTTGGGACGCGCCATGCACGTCGGGCGGAGGAAGGCCTTGGCCGTGTTCCAGCGCCAGCCGGAGCGCTGATTCACCTCGAAGTAGCCGACGCCCTCGTTCGTGCCGCGATTGAAGTCTTCGGTCGCGGGGATGCCCGCCTGCTGCGCCGCTGCGGCGAAGGCATCGAGGATGTCCCAGCGCAGCCGCTGCCTCTCGACGCGCCATTCACCGCCGCAACCGTGCAGCTTCGCGAAGTTCTCGTGACCGTCCGCGCCGTCGTCGAGGCGGTAGTGGTCCTCGTGGGCCTTGAAGTCGGGGAGGCAGTTCTCCCACGTCCATTCGCTGTCGCCGGTGAGGCGTGCCCAGTGCTCGTAGTCGCGGGCCTGCCCGCGCATGTAGATCATGCCGTTGATGCTCGAGCAGCCGCCGAGCGTGCGGCCGCGCGGATAGCGCAGCTCGCGGCCGTTGAGACCCGCGTCCGGCCCGGTCTGGTAGAGCCAGTCGGTGCGCGCATTGCCGATGCAGTAGAGATAGCCGACCGGAATGTGGATCCAGTGCCAGTTGTCCCGGCCGCCCGCCTCCAGCAGCAGCACGCGCTTCGACGAATCGGCCGAGAGCCGGTTGGCGAGAAGGCAGCCGGCGGTTCCGGCGCCGACGATCACGTAGTCGAACTCGGTGACGGCCATGAGGTCACTTCGCCGTCGGCATGGCGAATTCGGCGCCCTTGCCGATGCTCTCCGGCCAGCGCTGCATCACGCTCTTCTGCTTCGTGTAGAAGCGCACGCCTTCCTCGCCGTACGCGTGCATGTCGCCGAACAGGCTCTTCTTCCAGCCGCCGAAGCCGTGCCATGCCATGGGCACCGGGATCGGCACGTTGATGCCCACCATGCCCACCTCGATGCGGCGGGCGAACTCGCGCGCGACGTGGCCATCGCTGGTGAAGCAGCTCGTGCCGTTGCCGAACTCGTGGCCGTTGACGAGCTTCACGCCGGCCGCGAAGTCGGGCACGCGCACGCACGCCAGCACCGGTCCGAAGATCTCCTCGCGGTAGATGCGCATCGACGGGGTCACGTGGTCGAACAGCGTGCCGCCGAGCCAGAAGCCGGCCTCGTGGCCGGGCACCACGATGCCGCGGCCGTCGACGACGAGCGAGGCGCCCTCGGCGACACCCTGCTCGATGTAGCCGCCGATGCGGTCGAGCGCGGCGCGGGTGACGATCGGACCCATCTCGGCGTCGGCTTCGAGGCCGTTCCTTACCGTGAGCGTGCGGGTGCGCTCGGCCAGCAGCGGCATGATGCGCTCGGCCGTATCGCCGACCAGCACGGCGACGCTGATCGCCATGCAGCGCTCGCCGGCCGAGCCGTAGGCGGCGCCAACCAGGGCGTCGACCGCCTTCGCGAGGTCGGCATCGGGCATCACCAGCATGTGGTTCTTCGCACCGCCGAGGGCCTGCACGCGCTTGCCGTGGCGGGCGCCAGTCTCGTAGATGTGCTGCGCGATCGGCGTGCTGCCGACGAAGGACACGGCACGCACGTCGAGGTGTTCGAGCAGCGCGTCGACGGCGACCTTGTCGCCCTGCACGACGTTGAACACGCCGTCCGGGAAGCCGGCCTGCCGCATGAGGTCCGCGACCATCAGCGACGGCGTCGGGTCGATCGGACTCGGCTTCAGGACGAAGGTGTTCCCCGCGGCGATCGCCACCGGGAACATCCAGCAGGGCACCATCACCGGGAAGTTGAACGGCGTGATGCCGGCGACCACACCGAGCGGCTGGCGCATCGTCCAGTTGTCGATGCCGGTGCTGACCTGGTCGGTGTAGTCGCCCTTCAGCAGCTGCGGGATGCCGCATGCGAACTCGACGATGTCGATGCCGCGCGAGACCTCGCCCTGCGCATCCGTGAAGACCTTGCCATGCTCCGCCGTGATGGCGCGGGCGAGGTCGTCGCGATGCCTGTTGAGCAGTTCGAGAAACCTCACCATGTGGCGTGCGCGGCGGATCGGCGGCATCTCGGCCCACGCGGGGAACGCCGCCTTCGCCGAGGCCACGGCAGCATCGACAGCCGCCTGGTCCGCCAGGGCCACGCGCCCGGTCACGCGGCCGGTGGCGGGATCGAAGACGTCCTGGGTCCGGCCGCTCGTGCCGGCGACCACCTTGCCTTCGATCCAGTGACCTATATTTGCTGTGCTCATGGGAATCCTCCTCGTCGATCCTGAAATATAGGAGAGTATCCCTGGATTTACCATTGAGTGATTCTGAAACCTATTATTTGGGAGGCAAATACATATGGTGGCGCCCATCGACCCACGGACGCTCCAGGCCTTCGTCGCGGTCGCATCCGAGGGCAGCGTGTCGCGCGCCGCGGACCGGCTGCATCTCAGTCAGCCCGCCGTGAGCCTCCAGCTCAAGCGGCTCGCGGAACTGACCGGCCTCGTGCTCTTCAGCCGCACGCCGCGGGGCCTCGCGCTCACGGCCGACGGTGCGGCGCTGCTGCCGCAGGCGCGCGAGACGCTCGCGGCCCTCACCGGCTTCGCGCGCGCGGCCGAGGGCCTGCACGGCACCGTCCGCGGGCGGTTGCGCCTCGGGACCATCCTCGATCCGGAATTCACGCGGCTCGGCGCCTTCCTGCGCGAGCTGGTGCTGTCGTCACCGCAGATCGGGACCGAGCTGCGCCAGGGGATGAGCGGGACGGTGCTGGCCCAGATCGCGCGCGGCGAACTCGACGCGGGTTTCTACCTCGGCGATCCGAACGCGACGGCCGCTGACGGCCGCGAGCCGCAGTTCGATACCGGGCTGCTCACGCGCTTCACGTACCGCGTCATCGCGCCGGCCGGGTGGGGGCCGCAGGTCCTCGGCCGCGACTGGGCGGCACTGGCAGCGCTGCCGTGGATTCGGACGCCGCCCGATTCGGTGCACAACCGGCTGCTCTCGGCGGTGTTCGAACGGCTGGGCGTCCAGCCGCACGGCGTCGCGCTCGTCGACCAGGAGGCGTCGATGCTGGACCTGGTGCGATCAGGCGTCGGTGTGAGCCTCGCGCGCGACGCCATCGCGATCCGCGAGAGCCAGGCTCGCGGGCTCGTGATCGCCGACCGCGTCGCGCTGGCGTCGTCGCTGAGCTTCGTCAGTCTGCGATCGGAGCGCGCAAACCCGGTGGTGCGCAGCGCCTGGGCCGCGCTGGACCGGGTGTGGGACCATGAGGACGGGTCGGAAGGCATGGCGCGCGGCTAGATCCAGAAGCAGTGAAGTGCCCTTTCGTTTGCGCTGGGCATCGGCATTCGCCGGGGCGACGGAATTTGGTCATGCAGTCATGCGGCGGGCGGCTACGCCTCGGGCAGGACCCTACTCCTTTGTGACTATCCCCGTCGTCCGAATGGCCGATCGGACTAGGTCTTCTTCGTCGTGACAGCGTCCATTCGCCGAATAGGCCGCGCGCCGGCCGATCCGTATTCTCTCACTCGCGTGCTGGAAGAATCTCGGGAGAAAACGGTGGCCACGCTACGGACCAAGCAGATATCGGTGCTGATCGCCAGCACCCTCGCCTTCACCGTGTGCTTCATGGTGTGGATGATGTTCGGCGTGATCGGTATCCCGATCAAGAAGGCGCTCGACCTGAACGCGACCCAGTTCGGCATCCTGACGGCCATGCCGGTGCTGACCGGATCCCTGATCCGGGTGCCGCTGGGCATGTGGACCGACAAGTACGGCGGTCGCATCGTCCTTTTCCTGCTGATGCTGGCGACCGTCGTGCCGATCTGGCTCATCTCGTATGCGACCGAGTTCTGGCACTTCATCGTGCTCGGTCTCTTCGTCGGACTGGCGGGTGGCTCGTTCTCGGTGGGAACGCCCTACGTGGCGCGCTGGTTCGAGCGCGGCCGGCAGGGCTTCGCCATGGGTGTGTTCGGCGCGGGCAACTCCGGTGCGGCCGTCACCAAGTTCGTCGCGCCCGTCCTGGTGGTGGCCTACGGCTGGTTCGTCGTCCCCAAGGTGTTCGCGGCGGCGATGCTGATCACGGCGCTGCTGTTCTGGTTCGGATCCTACAGCGATCCCGCTCACCGGATCGATTCGCGCGTGAGCTGGCGCCAGCAGCTCGCCGCGATGCGCGACCCCAACGTCTGGAAGTACTCGCAGTACTACTCCATCGTATTCGGCGGCTACGTCGCGCTCGCGCTGTGGATGACGCAGTACTACGTGGGCGAGTACGGCTTCGACATCCGCTTCGCCGCGCTGCTCGCGGCCTGCTTCTCGCTGCCCGGCGGCGTGCTGCGCGCGGTCGGCGGCTGGCTCTCGGACAAGTACGGCGCGCATCAGGTGACCTGGTGGGTGCTGTGGGTGAGCTGGATCTGCCTGTTCCTGCTGTCCTACCCGCAGACGCAGTTCACCATCATGACGGTCGACGGGCCGGCCACCTTCCACGTCGGACTCGGACCGTGGGCATTCACCGCCCTCATGTTCGTGATGGGCATGGCCTGGGCCTTCGGCAAGGCCTCGGTGTTCAAGTACATCTCGGACGACTACCCGCACAACATCGGCGTGGTGTCGGGCATCGTCGGCCTGGCCGGCGGCCTGGGCGGCTTCGTCCTGCCGATCGTGTTCGGAATGCTGGTGGACCTGACCGGCATCCGTTCCAGCTGCTTCATGCTGATGTACGGAATCGTCTGGGTCTCGCTGATCTGGATGTACTTCACCGAGGTACGGCGCACGCCGGTCATGGGACCGCGCGCCGTGGACGCCGCCTGACCGCGGCGGTCCGCACGAGAGTCGCCTGACGCAACGCGGTCAACGAGGAGTCGAACTCATGAGCACAGACACCATCCCGCAGCCCCGGGGACGGACCATCAGGATCTGGACCCCCGAGGACAAGGCGTTCTGGGAGAAGGAAGGCGAGGCGGTGGCCCGCCTGAACCTGTGGATCTCGGTCCCCTGCCTGTTCCTGGCCTTCGCCATCTGGCAGCTATGGAGCGTGGCTGCGGTCAATCTTCCCGCGCTCGGCTTCACGCTCAACACCAACCAGCTGTTCTGGCTCGCCGCCGCGCCCGCGCTGTCGGGTGCGACGCTGCGCATCTTCTACTCGTTCATGGTCCCGATCTTCGGCGGCCGGCGCTGGACCGCCATCTCGACCGCCAGCCTGCTGATCCCCGCGATCGGCATCGGCGTCGCGGTGCAGGACAACAGCACGACCTTCCCCACGCTGCTGGTGCTCGCGCTGCTGTGCGGTCTGGGCGGGGGCAACTTCTCCTCGTCGATGGCCAACATCAGCTTCTTCTTCCCGAAGGAGCGCAAGGGCTCGGCCCTGGGCGTGAATGCGGGCCTGGGCAATCTGGGCGTCTCCTCGGTCCAGTTCCTCGCGCCGCTGGTGGTCACCATGCCGATCTGGGTGGCATTCGGCGGCGAGGCCCAGACCATCGTGAACAAGGCCGGGCAGGCGGTGCAGATCTGGCCCCAGAACGCGGCCTTCGTCTGGGTGCCGTTCATCGCCATCGCCGCCTTCTTCGCCTGGTTCGGCATGAACGACATCGCCGATGCCAAGGCCTCGTTCGCCGATCAGGCGGTGATCTTCAAGCGCAAGCACAACTGGCTCATGTGCTGGCTCTACCTCGGCACCTTCGGTTCGTTCATCGGCTATGCCGCCGGCTTCCCGCTGCTGATCAAGTCGCAGTTTCCGGATGTCAACGCGCTGCAGTTCGCCTGGATGGGTCCGCTGGTGGGTGCGCTGATCCGTCCGGTGGGCGGCTGGCTGGCCGACAAGCTGGGCGGCGCGCGCGTGACCTTCTGGAATTTCATCGTGATGGCCGCGGCGGTCGCTGGCGTCCTGTACTTCCTGCCTTCCGGTCCTTCGCA
The DNA here is from genome assembly GCA_020854105.1 of Burkholderiales bacterium. GTDB lineage: Bacteria > Pseudomonadota > Gammaproteobacteria > Burkholderiales > SHXO01 > SHXO01. Next base: position 80,080 of record JADZGB010000031.1, read on the forward strand.
GGGCAGTTTCACCGGCTTCCTGGTGATGTTCATGCTGTTGTTCCTGACCACCGGCATCGGCAACGGCTCGACGTTCCGCATGATCCCGGTTATCTTCCTGAACGAACGCACCGCCGGCATCTCGGCCAAGGGTTCGCCCGAATGGGATCAGGCGGTCAAGGCCGGGAACAAGGAGGCGGCCGCCGTGCTCGGCTTCTCCGGTGCCATCGGGGCCTACGGCGGCTTCTTCATACCGAAGAGCTATGGCAGCTCCATCGCCATGACCGGCGGTCCCGAGATGGCGCTCTACTGCTTCATCGTCTTTTACGCGAGCTGCATCGCGGTCACGTGGTGGTACTACTCGCGCCGCCACGCACCGATGCCGTGCTGAAACAGGGAACTCACGCATGTCTCATTTCCTCGACCGCCTCACCTTCTTCACCAGGGACCAGTCGAACTTCTCGGGCGGCCACGGCGTGGTCACCAACGAGGACCGCACCTGGGAAGACGGTTACCGCAAGCGCTGGCAGCACGACAAGATCGTGCGCTCCACCCACGGCACCAACTGCACCGGGTCGTGCAGCTGGAAGATCTACGTCAAGGGCGGGGTGGTGACCTGGGAGACCCAGCAGACCGACTATCCGCGCACCCGTCCCGACATGCCGAACCACGAGCCGCGCGGCTGTGCGCGCGGCGCGTCCTACTCGTGGTACCTGTACAGCGCGAACCGCCTCAAGTACCCGATGGTGCGCGGCCGCCTGATCCGCCTGTGGCGCGAAGCGCGCAGGATGCTCGGACCGGTCGATGCATGGGCCTCGATCGTGACCGACCCGGTGAAGGCCCGGTCCTACAAGGCCGGCCGCGGCATGGGCGGCTTCGTGCGCTCGAGCTGGGACGAGGTGCAGGAGATCATCGCGGCGGCGAACGTCCACACCATCCGGCAGCACGGACCGGATCGCATCATCGGCTTCTCGCCCATTCCGGCGATGTCGATGGTGTCCTACGCGGCGGGCTCGCGCTACCTCTCGCTCATCGGCGGGGTGAGCATGAGCTTCTACGACTGGTACTGCGACCTGCCGCCGTCGAGCCCGCAGACCTGGGGCGAGCAGACCGACGTCCCGGAATCGGCCGACTGGTACAACTCCACCTACCTGATCGCCTGGGGTTCGAACGTGCCGCAGACGCGCACGCCGGACGCGCATTTCTTCACCGAGGTGCGCTACAAGGGGGCGAAGGTGGTGGCGGTCACGCCCGACTACGCCGAGGTCGCCAAACTGGCAGACCTGTGGCTGCACCCCAAGCAGGGGACCGACGCGGCGCTCGCGATGGCGATGGGCCACGTGATCATGAAGGAGTTCCACGTCGAGCGGCAGGCGCCGTACTTCACCGACTACGCGCGGCGCTACACCGACATGCCGCTGCTGGTGAAGTTGACGCGGCGCGGCGATCACCATGTCGCCGACCGCTTCCTGCGGGCGAGCGACCTGCCGGGCGCGCTCGGCCAGGCCAACAACCCGGAGTGGAAGACGCTTGCCTTCGACCAGACCAGCGGCGACCTGGTGGTGCCCAACGGGGCCGTGGGCTTCCGCTGGAACCAGAAGGAAGGCGAGGACCTGGGCAAGTGGAACCTCGAGGCCAGGGAGGCGGGCGGCAAGGACGTGCAGTTGCGCCTGTCGCTGGCGGAGGCGCGCGACTGCGTCGCGGCGGTGGCCTTCCCGTATTTCGGCGGTATCGCCCACGAGTTCTTCCAGCACAACGACCAGGGCGGCGAAGTCCTGCTGCGCAACGTGCCTGCGCGAACGCTGAAGCTGGCCGATGGCGAGACGCTGGTCACCACCGTGTTCGATCTGCTCGCCGCCAACTACGGCGTCGACCGGGGCCTGGGCGACCACTGCCCGAAGTCCTATGACGAGGACAAGCCCTACACGCCGAAGTGGCAGGAGTCGATCACCGGCGTGCCGGCCGAGCACGTGATCACGGTCGCCCGCCAGTTCGCCGAGAACGCCGAGAAGACCGGCGGCAAGTCGATGGTGATCATCGGCGCGGCAATGAACCACTGGTACCACAGCGACATGAACTACCGCGCCATCATCAACATGCTGATGATGTGCGGATGCATCGGCCAGTCCGGCGGCGGCTGGGCCCACTACGTCGGGCAGGAGAAGCTGCGGCCCCAGACCGGCTGGACCGCTCTCGCCTTCGCGCTCGACTGGCACCGCCCGCCGCGCCAGCAGAACTCCACTTCCTTCTTCTACGCCCACACCGACCAGTGGCGCTACGAGAAGCTCAAGATCGACGAGATCCTCTCGCCGGTCGCCGATGCGAAGGACTTCGACGGCAGCTTCATCGATTTCAACGTGCGCGCCGAACGCATGGGCTGGCTGCCTTCCGCACCGCAGCTCAAGACCAACCCGTTGCAGGTGTGCCGGGACGCGGCCGCGGCTGGCATGGATCCCAGGGCCTACGCGGTGAAGGGACTGAAGGACGGCAGCCTCAGTCTGTCGTGCGAGGATCCGGACGATCCGGCCAACTTCCCGCGCAACATGTTCGTGTGGCGCTCGAACATCCTGGGGTCCTCGGGCAAGGGCCACGAGTACTTCCTCAAGCACCTGCTGGGCACCACCCACGGCGTGCAGGGCAAGGACCTCGGTGCCGGAGACGCGAAGCCACAGGAGGTCGTGTGGCACGAGCAGGCACCGGAAGGCAAGCTCGACCTGCTGGTCACCCTGGATTTCCGCATGAGCACCACTTGTCTGTACTCGGACATCGTGCTGCCCACCGCGACCTGGTACGAGAAGAACGACCTCAACACCTCCGACATGCACCCCTTCATCCATCCGTTGTCCACGGCGGTGGATCCGGCCTGGGAAGCCCGCTCGGACTGGGAGATCTACAAGGGCATCGCGAAGAAGTTCTCGGAGATCGCCGACGGCCATCTGGGCGTGGAGAAGGAACTGGTGCTCACGCCGCTGATGCACGACACGCCGGCCGAACTGGCGCAGGCGATGGACGTGAAGGACTGGAAGAAGGGCGAGTGCGAGCTGGTGCCCGGCAAGACCGCGCCGCAGATGACGGTGGTCGAGCGCGACTACGTGAACACCTACAGGAAGTTCACCGCGCTCGGTCCGCTGATGATCGAGGCCGGCAATGGCGGCAAGGGCATCGCCTGGAACACGGAGCACGAGGTGAAGAACCTCGCCGAGTTGAACCAGGTGGTGAACGAACTCGGTGTGAGCATGGGTCTGCCGAGGATCGAGACCGACATCGACGCGGCGGAGGTCATCCTGATGCTGGCGCCCGAGACCAACGGCGAAGTCGCCGTCAAGGCCTGGGACGCGCTGTCGAAGATCACCGGCCGCGAGCACCAGCACCTGGCCATTCCGCGCGAGGACGAGAAGATCCGCTTCCGCGACGTGCAGGCGCAGCCGCGCAAGATCATCTCCTCTCCCACCTGGTCGGGCATCGAATCCGAGCGCGTGAGCTACAACGCCGGCTGGACCAACGTGCACCAGCTGATCCCGTGGCGCACGCTCACCGGCCGCCAGCAGTTCTACCAGGACCACAAATGGATGCTGGGCTTCGGTGAAGGATTGTGCGTGTACCGCCCGCCGGTGGACACGCGCGCCATCGGCGAGATGGCCGGCGCGCGGCCGAACGGCAACCCGGAGCTGCTGCTCAACTTCATCACGCCGCACCAGAAGTGGGGCATCCACAGCACCTATACCGACAACCTGCTGATGCTGACGCTCTCGCGCGGCGGACCGATCGTGTGGCTGTCCGAGAACGACGCGCGCGAGGGCGGCATCGAGGACAACGACTGGATCGAGCTGTTCAACGTCAACGGCTCGATCACCGCGCGCGCGGTGGTTTCGCAGCGGGTGAAGGACGGCATGGTGATGATGTACCACGCGCAGGAGAAGATCGTGAACGTTCCCGGCTCCGAGATCACCGGCACGCGCGGCGGCATCCACAACTCGGTCACCCGCGTGCTGGTCAAGCCAACCCACATGATCGGCGGCTACGCTCAGCTGAGCTACGGCTTCAACTACTACGGAACGATCGGGACGAACCGCGACGAGTTCGTGGTGGTGCGCAAGATGGCCAAGGTGGACTGGATGGATGCGCCAGCGGCGTCCGTCGGCGCCTGAAGAACCTTCGCCACAGAGGACACAGAGGGCACGGAGATGATCTTGACGATTCGAAGTTGTCGGCATCTTTCCCCAGTTGGAGCTCGAACTTCTCTGTGTTCTCTGTGCCCTCTGTGGCAAAACGCCCTTCGGAGTCATTAGCATGAAAATCCGCGCGCAGATCGGCATGGTGCTCAACCTGGACAAGTGCATCGGATGCCACACCTGTTCGGTCACCTGCAAGAACGTCTGGACCTCCCGCGAGGGAATGGAGTACGCCTGGTTCAACAACGTCGAGACCAAGCCCGGCATCGGCTACCCGAAGGAATGGGAGAACCAGGACCGCTGGCAGGGCGGCTGGACGCGCAAGGCCAACGGCTCCATCGAGCCCAGGATCGGCGGCAAGCTGAAGGTGCTGATGAAGATCTTCGCCAACCCGCACCTGCCCGAGATCGACGACTACTACGAGCCCTTCACCTTCGATTACGAGCATCTGCACAAGGCGCCGGAGATGAAAGCCGCGCCGGTGGCGCGTCCGCGCAGCCTGATCAGCGGGCAGCGCATGGAGAAGATCGAGTGGGGTCCGAACTGGGAAGAGATTCTCGGCGGCGAGTTCTCCAAGCGCTCGAAGGACGCCAACTTCGAGGCGGTGCAGAAGGACATCTACGGGCAGTTCGAGAACACCTTCATGATGTACCTGCCGCGCCTGTGCGAGCACTGTCTGAACCCGGCGTGCGTGGCGGCCTGCCCGTCCGGCTCCATCTACAAGCGCGAGGAGGACGGCATCGTCCTCATCGATCAGGACAAGTGTCGCGGCTGGCGCATGTGCGTGTCGGCCTGCCCCTACAAGAAGATCTACTATAACTGGCAGTCGGGCAAGGCCGAGAAGTGCATCTTCTGCTATCCGCGCATCGAGGCGGGCCAGCCGACGGTGTGCTCGGAGACCTGCGTCGGCCGCATCCGCTACCTCGGCGTGCTCCTCTATGACGCGGATCGCATCGAGCAGGCGGCCTCGGCCGCCGATCCGCAGGATCTCTACCAGGCGCAACTGGACGTGTTCCTGAATCCGCATCTGCCCGAGATTCAGGAGCAGGCGCGCCGCGACGGCGTTCCGGATGCCTGGATCAAGGCCGCGCAGCAGTCGCCGGTGTACAAGATGGCAATGGAATGGAAGATCGCCTTCCCGCTGCATCCGGAATACCGCACCCTGCCGATGGTCTGGTACGTGCCGCCGCTCTCGCCGATCCAGTCGGCCGCGAATGCGGGAGACGTCGGCAGCTTCGGCCAGCTGCCCGACGTGCGCAGCCTGCGCATTCCGGTGCGCTACCTCGCCAACCTGCTCACCGCGGGCGACGAGGCACCGGTCACTACCGCGCTGGAACGCATGCTCGCCATGCGCGCGTACATGCGCGATCGCCATGTGGACCGGCGCGAGAACAGCGAGGTGCTGCGTCAGGTGGGCATGAGCGAGGGTGAGGTCGAGGAGATGTACCGCTACCTCGCGATCGCGAACTACGAGGACCGTTTCGTCATCCCGACCACGCACCGCGAGTACGCCGAGAACGCCTTCGACCTGCGCGGGGGCTGCGGCTTCTCCTTCGGCAACGGATGCTCGGACGGCACCAGCCAGACCAGCCTGTTCGGCGGCAAGAAGCGCAAGACGATTCCGGTCAAGGCAATCTGATGCGTTGCCACAGAGGGCACAGAGAACACAGAGAAACCGAGCCGATTCATGGCAGAGACACCCGATCAGCACTGCCGGACCGCCGTGTGTCCACTGCGGCTGGAGCCTCATGAAGATGAAAAGCTCCGAATCTACCGACGACCTCTTTGTGGCCTCTGTCTCATCTGTGGCTAACGACTCTCAGCGATGAAAACCTTCAAGGCACTCGGCGCCCTGCTCGCCTATCCCACGCAGGAACTGATCGAAGCCCTGCCCGATCTGTACGCGGCGATCGTGGAGGATGCCCTGGTGCCGCGCCCGCAACGCGACGAACTCAAGCCGCTCCTGCACTGGATGAGCGGGCAGGATCTGCTCGACCTGGAGGAGCAGTACGTGGAATTGTTCGATCGGGGCCGCGCCACGTCGCTGCACCTGTTCGAGCACGTGCACGGCGAATCGCGCGACCGCGGACAGGCGATGGTCGACCTGAAGCAGCTCTACCAGAGCGCAGGCCTGCAGCTGGCGCCGCACGAGCTGCCCGACTTCCTCCCGGCGATCCTGGAGTACCTGTCGTTCCGGCCGCTGCCGGAGGTGAACGATATGATCGGCGACTTCGCCCACATCCTGCGCAGCGTCGGCGCACAGCTGAGAAAGCGCCGCAGCGGCTACGCGGCCGTCCTCGCAGCCGTGCTCGCGGCAGCGGGCGAAGCGCAGTTCGACGAGGCGTCCGCACAGCCGGTCGCGGAGAAGAGCATGGACGAGGAGTGGGCGGAAGAGCCGGTGATCTTCGGTCCGGCAGCGGCGCCGGCCTGCGGCAAGCCGACCACGCCGCTGCGGTGAATGAGGACGAGGTCGTGCAGGCGGGTGCCCTTCGTCCGCCCCGGCGGGAGCCGCAGCCGGCGCATACCCAGGTGCCCTTCGTCGCCCGGCGAAAGCCGCAGCCCGGCGCAGACACAGGTGCCCTTCGTCGCCCGGCGAAAGCCGCAGCCCGGCGCAGACACAGGTGCCCTTCGTCGCCCCGGCGAAAGCCGCAGCCCGGCGCAGACAGAGGTGCCCCTTCGTCGCCCCGGCGGAAGCCGGGGCCCGGCGCAGACAGAGAAAGGCCCTTCTCCGTTTCCGCTGGATCCCGGCTTGCGCCGGGATGACGGGATGACGGGATGACGGGATGACGGGATGGTACTGAATCACGAATCACGAACAAAGAGGCAACGCCATGAATCAGTTTCTCTTCGGGATCTACCCCTACATCTGTCTGGCGGTCTTCTTCATCGGCAGCCTGCTGCGCTTCGACCGCGAGCAGTACACCTGGCGCAGCGGCTCGTCCCAGCTGCTGCGTGCCCGGCAGCTCAGAATCGGTTCGAACCTGTTCCACGCGGGGGTCCTGTTCCTGCTGTTCGGGCACTTCTTCGGGATGCTCACGCCCCACTGGGCCTACGAGCACTTCCTCAGCGCCGGCAGCAAGCAGCTGATCGCGATGGTGACCGGCGGCATCGCGGGCGTGCTGGCCCTGATCGGGCTGACCGTCCTGCTGCACCGGCGCCTGAGTGACGAGCGCATCCGCGCCACCAGCAGCGGCATGGACATCGCCCTGCTGCTGATCCTGTGGGTGCAACTCGCGCTCGGTCTGGCCACGGTCCCGCTCTCGGGACAGCACCTGGACGGCAGCGTGATGCTGCTGCTGGCCGAATGGGCGCAGCGGGTGGTGACCTTCCGCCCGGGCGCGGCGGAACTGCTCGCGGAAGTATCCTGGGTGTTCAAGCTGCACATCTTCCTGGGTTTGACGATATTCCTCGTATTCCCGTTCGGCCGGCTGGTGCACATCTGGAGCGGGCTGGCTTCGGTGGGATACCTCGCCCGGGCCTACCAGATCGTGCGGCAGCGGGGCTAGCGTCGAGAGGAGACGGATGCCGGAGAGGAACAGCAGCGCCGCGGCGGCGCTCGCCCGCGTCGTACTGATCAACGAGGACATCAAGCAGGTCGTGCGCAGCGCGTTCGCCATCAACCTGATGGCGCTCAACGCCATACTGGTGGCGCGCCGCGCCGGCACTGCCGCCGCCGGCTTCGGCGTGGTGGCGGGCGAGATGCGCGAGCTGAGCACCTCCCTCGAAGGCTGCATGGCAGGCTTGCGCCGCCTCTCCGACGATCTGCTGGCCAGTGTCACGCGCGCCATGCGCCATGGCCGGGTCGAGCGCATCCTGATCCGCTCGGCCGGGCTGGGCGAGGCAGCACGCATCCACCTCGATCCCGTCCTGCAGCGCTCGGGCGGGCGGGCGCGTGCCATCGCGCGCGAGATCGACGGCCAGTGCGCGCACCTGCTGGAGGACGTGGAATCGGCCGTTCGCATCAGCCGCATGGCGGACAGCCTGGCGCACATGGCGAAGATCGAGGCCTCCTGGTCATCGGACCGCGCCGGTCTGGCCACCGTGTCGGACGAGCTGGCACAGTCGCTGCGCGGCATCCTGCCCCCGCTCCAGGCACTTTCCGCGAAGCTCAGGGAGATCCGTCAGTGAAGGCTGCCAGGACCATCTATCAGAACGGCGGACATCGCTGGATCGTGATCACCCGGGATCCGGCACGCCCCGACTATCTGATCGATACCAACGAATACCTGATCACCGACGGCGAACGATCGCTGCTGTGCGACCCGGGCGGCTCGGAGATCTTCCCCGCCGTGTTCGCCACGATCAGCAGCGAGTGCAACCCCCGCGACATCGTCTCGGTGTTCTCCTCGCACCAGGATCCCGACATCATCTCCTCGCTGGCCCTGTGGCTGGAGTTCAACCCGGACATCAGGTGCTATGCGAGCTGGCTGTGGACCGGCTTCATCCCGCACTTCGGCGGCACGCGCGAGACCTTCATATCGATACCCGACGAGGGCATGCCGATCGAGCTCGGCCGGCTCGAGATGGACGCGGTACCAGCGCACTACCTGCATTCTTCCGGCAACTTCCACCTGCACGACCCGGCCGCGCGCATCCTGTTCTCGGGCGATGTGGGCGCTGCGCTGCTGCCGGCCGATGCCGACATCTTCGTCACCGATTTCGATCGCCACATCCGGCAGGCCGACGCCTTCCACCGGCGCTGGATGGGATCCAACGAGGCCAAGCGCGACTGGTGCGAGCGCGCCGCCCGGCTGGAGATCGACATGCTGTGCCCGCAGCACGGAGCCATCTACCAGGGCCAGGACGTGCAGCGCTTCATCAACTGGTTCGACGAGCTCCACGTCGGGGTCGTCGGCAGACCGAGCAAGGATTGACCATGCCTCCCATGCAGACCGACACGCCCTCCGCCAGCCTGGTGCGCGACCTGCTCGCACGCCGCGCCATCGCGCTCGGTCTCGCCGATGCCGGACCGGAGGACAGCGTCCCGGATGCGGCCATCGAGCGCCTGCTGGAACAGGAGGTGCGCACCCCGGAGCCGACCGAAGAGGAATGCAGCCGCTACTACACGGTGCATGAAGACGAGTTCGTGGTCGGGGAGCTGGTCGCTGCCAGCCACATCCTGTTCGCGGTGACGCCCGGTGCGCCGGCCGTGCTCATCCGCACCAAGGCCGAGCAGGTGCTCGCACGGCTGGGCGGCGAGCCGGAGGCCTTCGCCGAATGCGCTGCCTCCATGAGCAACTGCCCCTCCGGCAGCCAGGGCGGGCAGCTCGGGCAGCTCTCGCGTGGCCAGTCCGTGCCGGAGTTCGAGCAGGCGCTGTTCGATGCCTCGCGGCCTGCCGGCATCCTGCCGCGCCTGGTCAACACCCGCTTCGGCTTCCACATCGTGCGCATCGACCAGCGCATCGCCGGCAAGGCATTGCCATACGAGCACGTGCGCACCCGCATCGCCGAGCAGTTGACCGAACGCGTGCAGCACAGTGCCCTGGTGCAGTACGTGCGCGTGCTGGCCGGCGAGGAAGGCACGACAGTGCCGGGCATCGACGCGGCGACCTCGCCGCTGGTGCAGTAGGAGCCGGCGCGTGCCGGACGACCTGCTGGGACGCCTGAAGCGCTTTCGGCGCAGCACGTTTCCACGCTATCGGCGCGAGTTCCGCGACCTCGCGCAGCGCGGTCAGCATCCGCGCACGCTGTTCATCGGCTGCTCCGATTCGCGCCTGGTGCCGCATCTGCTCACCGACAGTGGCCCGGGCGAGCTGTTCGTCGTGCGCAACGTCGGCAACTTCGTGCCGCCGTGGGACGCCTCGCGCGGCTATCACGGCACCTGTGCCGCCATCGAGTTCGCTCTGCTCAACCTGCGCGTGCGCGACATCGTGGTCTGCGGACACAGCCACTGCGGCGCCGTGCGCGCGCTCTACGAGGATGCGCCGGCACAGGCGCCGCACCTGGCCCAGTGGCTGGAACTCGGGCGGGAGGCCTGCCTTCCCGTGCGCTCCACGCCCGAGGCGCTGCACCGTACCGAGCAGCGCTCCATCGCCCTGCAGCTCGAGCGCCTCATGCAGTATCCGCTGGTCGCCGCCGGCGTCGAGCGCGGCGAACTGTTCCTGCACGGCTGGCACTATCTGATCGAGGAAGGCGAGGTGACGGTGCTCGATCTCGCCCAGAGCGCGTTCGTCCCCGCTGGGCGCGGGCCCGGCGCGGACGGCGGGCCGCCCGTGCTCGACCTGCTGCAATGAACGAGTTCGCGCTCGCACGTGCGCTGCACGTGCTCGCCGTCGTGCTCTGGATCGGGGGCGTGGCCTTCGTCACCGCCGTCCTGCTGCCGGCGGTGCGCCAGCACGTTCCGCCGGCGCAGCGCCTGCCCTTCTTCGACCGCATCGAGCGGCGCTTCGCGTGGCAGGCGCGGGTGACCACGCTGCTGGCCGGTGTCACGGGATTCTGGATGACCGCGCGCTACGATCTGTGGCCGCGCTTTGCCCAGCCCGAGTTCTGGTGGATGCACGCGATGGTGCTGGTGTGGGCGCTGTTCACGCTGATGCTGTTCGTGCTCGAACCGCTGGTGCTGCACCGCTGGCTCGGGGCGCGCCACGCGCGCGACCCCGGGTCCACCTTCGCGCTGGTGCAGCGCCTGCACTGGATCCTGCTGACGGCGAGCCTGATCACGGTGTTCGGTGCCGTGGCGGGCAGCCACGGCGGGGCGTGGCTGCCCTGATCCCCCCGCATTACAGTAAGGGGCCTTGCATGCACTGGTTCGTGCTCGCCATCGCCGGCCTGCTGGAGGTCGGCTGGGCCATCGGACTGAAATACACCCACGGCTTCACGCGGCTGTGGCCGAGCGTGGCGACGGCGCTGGCAATGATCCTCAGCCTGTGGCTGCTGGGGATCGCCATGAAGACACTCCCGGTTGGCACGGCCTACGCCGTATGGGTGGGCATCGGCGCCGTGGGCACGGTGCTCCTGGGCATCGTGCTGCTCGGCGAGCCGACGAACACGCTGCGACTGGTCAGCGTGGGCCTCATCGTCGCCGGCATCGCGGGCCTGAAGCTGGCAAGCCCAGGCTAGGCCATCACGGCGGCTTCGCGAAGCGCGTCCCCATGTGCAGCACGTTCTCGCCGCACACGTCGATGCAGCGGCCGCAGTTGGTGCAGTCACCGCTGGCGATCACCACGGAGGCATCGGCTGCACGCGGCTTGAGCGCCGGCACCAGCACCTGCGGCTCCGGGCAGGCGCGGTAGCAGTCGCCACAGTCGGTGCAGGCCGCCCGGCCGCGCGCATTCACCCGCACCAGCGCTGCACACCCGAGCGCGCCGTAGAACGCGCCGACCGGACACAGGTGGCTGCACCAGCCGCGCCGGCTCACCAGCAGGTCGAACAGGAACACCGCGAGCACGACCAGCCAGGCGAGGCCCATGCCGAACACCAGCCCTCGATGCAGCCAGGTGATCGGATTCACCAGTTCCCAGGCGATGCTGCCGGTTACGGCCGACACGATCAGCGTCATCGCGAGCAGCCAGTAGCGCAGGCTGCGGCGCGGCTGCCATCCCGGGCCCAGACCCAGGCGCGTGCGCAGCCAGTGGGCGGCGTCGGTCACGACGTTGATCGGACATACCCACGAGCAGTAGACGCGGCCGCCGACCACCAGATAGAACACGAGGACGATCAGCGCACCGGTGAGCGCCAGCGCGTGCGGTGCGTGGCCGGCGGCAAGCGACTGCAGCAGGATGAGCGGGTCAGTCAGGCTCAGCACGTCGAGGACGGTGCTGGAGGCGAGATTGCCCTTGACCCACCAGATGGCGAACCACGGTCCGAGCAGGAATAGCACCAGAATCGTCCCCTGCACCAGGCGCCGTGCCAGCAGCCAGCGGTTGCGCACCAGCAGGTTGCGGCGCACGGAATGCGGCACGCATGCCGCTTTGGCGCTCATGCAGCAGCGGGCGGATCGCGCCGCGCCAGGGCCAGCGGCAGCACCTTGATGGAGGCCTTCTCGGTGACGCACGCCTGTTCGCACTTGCCGCAGCCGGTGCAGGCATCGGTGTGCACCGTCGGCTCGAAGTAGCCGCGTCCGTTCGCCTGGTGCCGCTCCATCGTGATCGCGCGCCCCTTCACCGGACAGGCGAGGTAACAGGCGCGACAGCCCGTCTGCTGCGCCACCGCGTAGCAGGTGTCGCGGCCCGTGAGCACGGCCACGCCCATGCGCGCCTGCGCGATGTCGCGCAGATCGTGGTCGAGCGCGCCGGTGGGACAGGCAACCACGCAGGGGATGTCCTCACACATCTCGCACGCGCCCTGGCGCGCGACGAAATACGGAGTGCCGACCGTCACGCCCCTGTCCGGCGTGGCCAGATGCAGGATGTCGAAGGGACAGGCACGCACGCACAGTCCGCAGCGCACGCACGCCGCGGAGAACACCTCCTCGTCCAGCGCCCCGGGCGGCCGGATCGCCACGGGCGGCAGGGCCTGCGCCTGTCGTGCGTGCGCGGCGAGTAGCAGTCCGGCCACGCCGGCCGAACTGGCCAGACCGACACACTGGCGCAGGAAGTCGCGCCGGTCGCGCGGTCCCGAAGTGTCCGTCATCCCGTCCTCCCCGACCTTGCCTGCACGCGCCCGCGCGCGCTCAGCGGTCGAAGCCGGCGCCGCCGAGGGCGACGCGCAAGCTGCACGGCGTTGCCTGTGTCAGCCCGGCCGCCCGTCCGCGCGCACGCTCGCCAGCATCGGGCCGTAGCGCACCAGATAGAGCGCGAATGCGCCCGCCCACAGCCCGCCGGAGGCCCACAGCGCAGCCGGATACAGGGCAGGCGCGATCAGCAGCGGGACCACGCGCAGCAGCGCGGCGGCGTGCACGAGCGCGTATGCCGCGGTCTCCATGCCGCCGGCACGCAGCGGACGTCCGGTATGACCGAGCGCCGTGCGCGTGATCATGCCGATGATCATGCCGCCGATGGCGCCGGTGCCGAATGCATGCACCGCCGCGAGTTCTGGCACCAGCCCCGCTGCCGCCGCGGCCAGTAGCAGCAGTCCGAGCGGAATCCAGGCATAGGACAGGTGCAAGATCCACAGCAGCGGGGTGGACCGCGTACACCATGGATCCCAGGACCACAGCCTGAGCGCGTGCAGTGTGGCGGCAACCAGCGCCAGCGCCCCGGCGAGCCAGCCGGGCACGCCCGGACCCTGCGCCAGCAGCGCCGCCGCCAGCGCGACCATGGCGGCACGGTCGAGGCCGGCGGAGGTACGGATGCGCGCCACCGGCAACGCGTTGCGGGTGAAGCTGGGCACCACCCGGCCGGCCATGACGGCCACGAGGAACACCACCAGGTAGATGCCGGCGCGGGTGAAACTGCCGGGCGCGACATCGAGCACCTGCTGCGCAGCCAGGTGAAAGCCGAGATTGCACAGCGTCAGCAGCAGCAGGATGCCGACCATGAAGCGGTTGCGGCTGCGCGCGCGCTGCAGCGGGATCCACAGCGCAATGGCCGCGGCCGGGAGAAAGGCGAGATCGACCGCGGCTGCCAGCCAGCCCGGGCCGGTCAGCAGCAGGATGCGCCCCGCCAGCCACAATGCGGCCAGGGCGGCCAGCGGCGCCCCCGTGGGGGTGGGCAGGCCGGTCCAGTTGCGCGCTGCGGTGAACAGAAAGCCGACGATCACCGCAGCGGCAAAGCCGAACAGCATCTCGTGCCCGTGCCAGTTCATACCGGACAGCACGCCGCCGCCGAATCCGAGCCGGTACTGGATCAACCACCAGGGCACGGACAGGGCGGCCAGCAGCGCGGCGAGCAGGTAGAGGGGTCGGAAGCCGAGGTAGAAAAGCGGCACGCGCGCCAGGGACATCGCGGGCGAAGCGGGAGCATTCATCGTGTCAGTTTAGGCGAACGCGACGCATTGCGTCATCACCCGCCGGCCGTTTTCTGAATCCAGACGAAGGAAGCGCCCCACCCCTGCGCTACGATGAATCGGAATCGGAAATCCGTCGATACCGGGGTCGGCGCCCGATCGATGCGGGCGCCCCGGGGAGGACAGTTCACATGCCGCAGCCGGAACTCCTGGCGCTGCTCGCCCTGTTCGGGGCCCTGGCTCTGTTCGTGGTGTGGGAGGGCGCTGCCGTGTGGCGCGCGGCCGCCACCCAGCACGACATCCTGCCCCTGCAACGCGTGCTCGAGCGACGCGGAGTCCGGCTGCGGGGAATGGAGGATCGCGTCGAGCTGCAGCAGTTCGGACAGGCGGCACGCCGCTGCGTTATCTGCACGCGTGGGGCACAATGCGAGGCATGGCTGGTGGGCGATGCCAGCGCCCCGCTGGAGGGGTTCTGCCCGAATGCGTCCTTCGTCGAGGGACTTTCCGGCCGCACGCGCAACCGCATCGCCTGAACCGTCTGCCCGCCGGCTCCCAGCCGGCAGTGCGAATCGCCTGCCCGCCGGCGCCCAGCCAGCGGTGCGTCAATCAAATCGTCTCACAGGAGGGTAGCCATGCAGATCCGTCGTCGCCTCGGCATGCTGATATCGGTGTTCGGTCTTTGCGCCGCAGCACCCGCGCTGTCCCAGTCCGATCAGGCACAGTCCGATGTGACCGAGGGCCAGAAGCTCTACATCGCGCAATGCCAGATGTGTCACGGCTTCAACGTGGAGGAGGCAGCACGTGCGCCGGTGCGGCCGGACCGGTTGCTGGTCGCCCACGCCACCGGCGCGACGCAGACGCTGCTCGACGTCCCGGGGTTGCGAGTCGACGTCCCGGGGTTGCGAGACATAGCGACGCTTCCCGAGGATGGCGTGCGCCTGGCGTTCGCACCGCCATTCGGGCCGAACCTGCGCGGTATCATCGGCCGCGAGGCAGGCACCGCGCCCGGCTTCGAATACTCCCGATCCTTCATGGATGCGCTCAAGGGCATGGTGTGGACCGAAGGGACACTGGACTGGTGGATCCGCGACACCCAGGCCTGGGTACCCGGCGTGGTGATGTACTACCGCCAGGCCGATCCGGAAGTGCGGCGCAAGATCATCGCCTTCCTCAAGGCCAATCCCTGACCTGCTGCGCGTGCCACGCACGCGCTACCCCGCACACCAGGCCGGGTCCGCCCGCGACGAAGCCGCGGTGCATCTGTACCAGCGCTGCGCCTGCACGCTGCAGCGCGAGCGCGCGTTCGACACGATCGATGCCGCCGACCGCGATCACCGCCAGGCGCTGCTGTGCCTGGGCGAGCGCGCGGCACGCGCCAGGCACCCAGGATTCCCACGAGCCGCCCGCCGCTGCGCCGTCGAAGACCGCGACCACGCCTTCGTAGCCTAGTGCAGCGGCGTGCGCGGCCATGTCTGCGGCATCGTCGGCACCCCGCACATCCAGCGGCCACTTGACCAGCAGCGGCGTGCGCCGGCCGCCGCCATCGGGCAGCGCCGCACAGCGCTGCTGCACTTGTCCGAGCAGGTCGGCCAGGCGCATGCGCTGGCGGGGATCGCGCAGTGCGCGCGCGGATTGCGCGGAGAAGTTGAGCACCACGTAGTCGGCGCATGACCGGACAGCGCACACCGCGTGCGCGTAGTCACGCCACGCGTGGCCGGCAGCGGTGTCGGCATCCGCGCCGACGTTGACCCCCACGACCACACGCCGCGCCGCGGGCGGCAGCGCACGCAGCGTGGCGGCGAGGCGCCCCACGCCCGGGTTGTGCTCCGCACGCGCCGCCGGCGTGACGGTGCCGATCTCGACGAAGCCGAATCCCCAGTCCCCCGCCCGTATCAGGCAGCTGCCGTCGCGGTCGTAGCCGGCGGCCAGACCCACCGGACCGGGAAAGCGCAGTCCGAGCACGTGCAGCACGCGTGCGCGCTCATCGGCCGCGCATCCGGCCTCGCTCACTGGAAGCGGCGACGGAAATCGCCCATGAATTCGGCCAGCACCGCCACGTCCTCCTGCGACACCGCGTTGTACAGGCCGGCGCGCAGCCCGCCGATGCGGCTGTGCCCTGCCAGTCCGTCCAGCCCCTCCTCGCGCGCAGCGAGCAGGAACAGGGGCGTGAGCGAGGCATCGGCCAGGTCGAAGCACACACTCACGCGCGAGCGGTACGCACGCTGCACGCGGCAACGGTAGAAGCCTTCACTGCCGTCGATCGCGGCGTACAGGGCCTCGCTCCTGCTGCGTGCGGCCGTCTCCATCGCAGGCAGTCCACCCTGCCCGAGCAGCCATTCGAACACCAGGCCGGCGACGTAGATCGCGAACGTGGGCGGCGTATTGACCATGGAACAGGCAGCATCCTGCTGCGTGTAGTCGAACGGTGCTGGCGTGAAGGCGTGTGCCCGCCCGAGCAGATCACGGCGTACCAGGACCACGGTCAGGCCGGCCACGCCGAGGTTCTTCTGCGCGCCCGCGTAGATCACGCCATGTGCCGTCAGCCGCACGCGCCGGGTCAGGAAGTTGGACGTCATGTCCGACACCAGGGGCACGGGCAGAGTGGGCGGTGCATCCGGATGCTCCACCCCGTCCCCAGTCTCGTTGTCGGTGACGTGCACGTAGGCTGCTCCGGGCGTCAGGCGCCAGTCGGCGGGCGGGGGCACATGATCGAAGCCGCCCTGCGCACTGCTCGCCGCGGTTGCGACGCGCACCGCCCCCACCGCAGCGTCCATCGCCTTGCGTGACCAGTAGCCGGTCTCCACGTAGTCGGCCACGGCGCCCGGAGGCGCCAGGTTCATCGGCACCAGTCCGAACTGCGCGCTCGCACCGCCCTGCAGGAATAGCACGGCGAAATCGTCGGAGATGTCGAGCAGCGTGCGCAGATGCTCTTCGGCGGCAGCGCGGATCGTGCGGAAGCGCGCGCCGGTGAAGGGCAGCGTCAGTACCGATCCGGCAGCGCGCACCGGCCCGATGTCCTCCAGGATGCGCGCGTGCACGGCATCTGGCAGGCGCGACTGCGAGGCCGAGAAATCGCGCGCCGCGCGCGCCTGTCTCGGCCGCACCGCCTGCATGGCCGGCTCAGCCGCTCACCAGCGCGCCGTGATGGCTGGAGGCCATGAACACCAGCAGCGGAATCGAGAGCATGGTGTTGGTGCGCGAGGACAGGAAGGTGATGCGGGCGCAGCGCAGGCGCTCCTCGATCGGGGCCGGGCGGAATCCCAGCACCTTCTTCTGGTGCGGCCACAGTACCAGCCAAAGATTCAGCACCATGATGGTCCCGATCCACGTGCCCATGCCGATGCCCGCGAGCGGCCCTTCCAGCGTCAGCGCGGGCAGCAGCCAGTCCTTGCGCCACAGCAGCATGATGCCGGCCATCCAGGTGACCACGGCCGCCCAGCGGAACAGGCCGTGCTCGCGGTTGAGCCGCGCCATGAAGCCGGGATTCGAGGGGTCGGTGAGTTCCTCGCGCGCGACCGGCCGCCAGTGCGGCCGCTGGGCCACGTTCGCGTAGTTGTGTCCGATCCAGACGATGCCGGCGGCGAAGTGCAGCGCACGCAGCGCCCAGTCGATCATCTGTGCATCCATGCCGGCTCCGCTCAGGATCCTGCCAGCCGCAGCACCGCCAGCAGCACGATGGTCAGGGCCACGCCCAGCGCGATGGTGCTGGCAGCGCTGTCGAAGGGGTGCTTCCACTGCCGCGCCTCGCTCCCGGTCCCAGCCGGCTTGCGCCGGGGCGTGGGCTGGAGAACCTGCGTACGCGTCTGGCCTGATGCGCGCGGCTTCATAGTTCGGTGGAGACCGCGTCACGCAGCCGCCGGATCAGCGGGCGCTTGGGCCGCTCCGGGGAATGCGAGGCATCGATCGCCTGGGTGATGACGTGATGATGCGGGGAGCGTGAACAGGCCGGATCGGCGTTCGCCGCATCTCCGGTGAGCAGGAAGGCCTGGCAGCGGCAGCCGCCGAAGTCCTTCTCCTTCTCGCTGCAACTGCGGCAGGGCTCCTTCATCCATTCGTCGCCGCGGAACTTGCGGAACAGGGGCGAGTCGTTCCAGATCCAGGCCAGGGACTTCTCGCGCACGGTGGGGAATTCCAACCCCTCGATCACGCGCACCTCCTGGCAGGGCAGCGCCGCGCCGTCCGGCGCGATGGTCAGGTGGATCGTTCCCCACCCGTTCATGCACGCCTTGGGCCGTCCCTCGTAGTAGTCGGGGATGACGAAGTAGATCGTCATGCTCTGCCCCAGGCGCTCGCGCGCCGCCTGCACCACGGCTTCCGCGTGCTCGATCTGGGCACGCGAGGGCAGCAGCTCGTCGCGATTGAGCAGGGCCCAGTTGTAGTACTGGATGTTGGCGAACTCGAGGTAATCCACGCCGATGGACTCGGCCATGGCGAGAATGCGCTCGACCTGATCGATGTTCTGCCGGACCACCGGCACGTTGAGCACCATCGGAAAACCGTGGGCCTTGATGCGCGCGGCCACGTCGAGCTTGATGTCGTGCGCGCGCGCGCCGGTCAGTTCATTGGTGAGTCGCCGGTCGGCCGACTGCAGCGAGAGCTGGATCTGCTTGAGTCCGGCTTCCTTCAGCGCGCGCAGCCGCGTCTCGGTGAGGCCGATGCCGGAGGTGATGAGATTGGTGTAGAAGCCGAGCGAATCCGCGTATCCGACCAGTTCCTCGAGATCATCGCGCAGCATCGGCTCGCCGCCGGAGAAGCCCAGTTGCAGGGAGCCCAGCGTACGCGCCTGGCGCAGCACGTCCTTCCACTCCTCGGTGGACAGCTCCTGACTGGTGTAGCGCTGGAAATCCAGCGGGTTATTGCACCAGACGCATTTGAGCGGACAGCGGTAGGTCAGCTCCAGTACCAGCCACAGCGGCCGGCCCTGCCCGTCAAGCGCGATCCCGGATCCATCCTTTGGCATACGACACCTCGAGAAATTTCTGCACTCCCTGCTCCACCCGCTCGGGCGTTTCCGAGAACAGGGCCCTGAGTTCTTCGGTCAACTCTCCCACCGTGCGCTGTCCGTCGCAGCGACGCAGGATCTCCGCGGCGGTGGGGTTGAGCTTCACCACGCCCTCCGGATAGAGGAGCACGTAGGCCGCCTGCGTGTCCTCCCAGCGCAGCAGGAACATCGGCTTGAGCTCCGGACGCCGGGCCGCCTCGATCGATGCGCTCTGATTCATGTTCTTCTCCTGTGGCATCCGGGGGCGCCCGAAGGCACCCCCGGAGCCGTTCGCTCAGCGCACGTACACGTAGGCCGTAACTTCGAAGCCCAGACGGATGTCGCAGAACGCGGGGTCGATCCACTGCATGACGTTGCCTCCTGTGTCAGATGGAAGTGGAACGGGCGAGCGCTCGCACACCCTGCGTGGCCGTGGTCCGTGGCCTCGCGCGTCCCGGGAGGCACTATGCGCCGAGCGTGCGCAGCGGATGAAGGACAGAATTGCGCGTTGTCGGCTAGTGAAGAGCCGTAACCTGACCTGCGCAGATTCATGATTCTGCGGATCCGGGCCGATGCGTACGCAGAATCTGAAGATGGATCAACGACAGGTTTCGGACATCCCGGCGAAAAGCCGAAAAGCGGGATTCACCCCTGCCGTCATTCCGGCGGAAGCCGGAATCCAGGCAGTAGAACTGCCCTTTCGTTGTTCGCTGGGTCCCGGCTTTCGCCGGGACGGCGGGTCGAGTCGTCACTCCGGCGAAGGCCGCTCCATCCCCAGCAGCGCGCGCGCCTCTGTCTGCAGCGCGCGGTAGGTCTGCTCGTGCATCCCGGGACGCGGGCTGGTGGTCGCCAGCCGGCGCGCCAGTGCGAGAAGCCCCTGCATGCGCGCGCGAAGCTCCTCGACTTCCTCCAGCACCCGCGCGTGAACCTCCGCCTCGATCAGCTCGACCTTGCGATCCTGGCACACGCCGATGCACGGCTGCGGCGCTTCGATGCGGCCGCAGCCGATGCAGCGCCAGACCTGAACCCGACCGTCGTACTCGTCCGACTGGAGAAGCGTCATCGTATGCCTCCGAATGGGCGCTGCAGCACGCACGACGCCCGCATTCTGCTGCCTGCATGCCGCGCGCCATGCGCCCGCCGGGCTCCGGAGCCGCGGGCTGCGGGTCTGCGGGCCGCAACGCGCCGGCGCCGGCATTGCCGCGACCATGCTGGTGCGCGGATGCCCGGTGCCTTAACCCAGGTTCAGGATCTGCGCCGCACATGTGCGGCAACCTAGTATGCTGCCCGTTCCGGGTGTCCCTGGCGTACCCTCTCTCCCATGCGACTGCTGCTGATCAATCCGCGCTTTCCCGAGAGTTTCTGGAGCTTCCGCTTCGCCATGGACCGGATCGTCCCCGGCAAGCGCACCCTCAATCCGCCCCTGGGACTAGCCACCCTCGCGGCCCTGTGTCCGCCGCACTGGGAAGTGACGATCGTGGACGAGAACGTCGAATCGATACCGCTCGATCCGCAGGCGGACCTGATCGGCGTGTGTGGAATGGGGGTGCAGTTTCCGCGCCAGCGCGAGCTGCTCGGCTACTACCGCGCGCGCGGTTACCGTGTCGTCGCGGGAGGCAGCTATGCCTCCCTCTGTCCAGAGAAGTACGCGGCGCTGGCCGACACAACGGTGGCCGGCGAGGCCGAGTACATCTGGCCGGCATTCTGCCGCGATGTCGAGAACGGCACCGCGCAGCCACTGTACCGCGAAACCGGCACGGTGGCGCTGACCGACTCGCCCACGCCGCGATTCGACCTGCTCAAGCTGCATCTGTACAACACCGCCAGCATGCAGTTCTCGCGCGGCTGCCCTTACATGTGCGACTTCTGCGACATCATCGTGATGTTCGGACGACGCCCGCGCACCAAGGATGTCGAACAGATCGGACGCGAACTGGACGCCCTGCGTGCCCAGGGCGCGCGCCAGGTCTTCTTCGTGGACGACAACCTGATCGGCAACCGCGCCGTGGCCAAGACCCTGCTGCGCTTCCTCGCGCAGTACCAGGCACGGCACCGCTACCGGTTCAGCTTCGGCACCGAGGCCTCGCTCAACCTGGCACAGGACGAGGAACTGTTGACGCTGATGCGAGGGGCCAATTTCGGCTGGGTGTTCATCGGCATCGAGACGCCGGACGAGGCGGCGCTGAAGCTCACCCGCAAGACCCAGAACATGAGCACGGACATCCTCGGCGCCCTGCGCAGGATCTACGCGCACGGCATCGACGTGCTGGCCGGTTTCATCGTGGGCTTCGACACCGACACGCTGGAGACCTTCGAGCGCCAGCGCAGCTTCATCCTCGAATCGGGCATCCAGGCCGCGATGGTCGGATTGCTGACGGCGCTCCCTCGCACCCCGCTGTACGAGCGGCTGCAGCGCGAGGGGCGGCTGATCGAGCGCGCCGACGACACCGACAACACACGACCCGGTACCAACATCGTGCCGCGCAACATGGACTACGATGCCATGGTCGAGGCGTACCAGGATCTGTACCGGTCCCTGCTCACCGACGCCGGCATCGCCCGCCGCATCCGCAGCAAGATGCGCTGGATGCACGCGCCGGTCTATCGCGGCGAGTACAGCCCGGCGCAGCGCCTGTCGATCCTGGCGCGCCTGCTGGTGCGAGGCATCCTGCCGGGCGGCCCGTCGCGCTGGCTGGCGTTCCTGTCCACGTTGCCGCGCTCGCCGCGCCAGATCCCATCGGTCGTGTCGGACTGGATCACCGGCCTGTCGATGCGCGAGTACATCCGCCGCCGCTTCGACGCGACCGGCAGCGTACCCGCGGCGGCGCGACGCAGGATGCGCGGCCTGGTGCGTGCGCTTGCCCGCTATCGCGACAGCGGCGTGGGGCTGCACGTGGGGGCCGATGCGCGCCACGTCGAGATCTCCCTGAGCGAGCGCGTGGACCAGCGCTTCTTCGTCCGCCTCGCACCGCGGCTCGAGCGCGTGCTGCGCGACGGCCGTGCCACTCTGGCGCTGCGCGTCGACACGCTGCGTGCCCAGCACGTGCCGGCCCTGCAGGCGATGCTGGCGCGCATCGCCCGCCACGGCGACCGCGTGTCCATCTCGCTGCCGGAGTCGTGGCGCGGCCGGCTGCAGGTGGACTCCTCGGTATTCCGTCTGGTGCTCTCGCCTTCGCCGCGCTGAGCGGTGGGCGCGCCGCCGGCCGCTACGCCGCCGGCGGCGCCGTCACCACGAAGGCATCGGAGAAGCATGCATCCTCGGGCAGCCCCTGCGCAATGAATGCCGGACGGGCGGTCCCCACCATCTGCACCGAACCACAGGTGTAGATCTCGAAGCCCGACAGATCGGGATGATCCTGCAGGATCGCCTCGTGCACGAGGCCGGTGCGCCCGGTCCATGCATCGCCGGGAAGCGGTTCCGACAGTACCGGGATGAAATGGAAGCCGGGATGCTCGCGCGTCCAGGCCTCGACCTGCGCGCGCTCGTAGAGATCCTCGGCGTGACGCACGCCCCAGTACAGCATCATGGGACGCTGGATGCCGCTGCGGAACGCCTCCTCTAGCATGCTCTTGACCGGTGCGAAGCCGGTCGAACCGGCGACGAAGATCAGCGGCGTGCTGCCATCGCGCAACTGGAACGCACCCAGCGGTCCCTCGATCAACAGGCGGTCGCCCGGGCGCATCGACTCGAACACATGGGTGGTGAAGCGCCCGCCCGGCACCAGGCGCACGTGCATCTCGATCTGATCGCGGCCGGACGGCGCCGTGGCGAACGAGAACGCGCGCCGCGCGCCGTCCTCGAGCACGACGTTGAAGTACTGCCCCGCACGGTAGTCGATGCGGGCACCCTCGGGCAGCCGCAGATGGATGATCATGACGTCGGGCGCGGCGCGATGCATGGAACCGACCACCGTCTCCCAGGTCTGTATCGCACCGCGCGCCGCCCCGGCGCCCAGCTCGTACTCGACCTCCACGTCGGTGACCGGCGTGCACACGCACAGCAGGGCGCGACCCAGCCGGCGTTCCTCGTCCGACAGCACGCTCTTCTGATACGCGGCGTGCCGCACCTCGCCCTGCAGGATCGTGCCCTTGCACACGCCGCAACCGCCGTTGCGGCAATCGAAGAGCATGGGAATCCCGGCACGCAGCCCAGCCTCCAGGATGGTCTCGTCGGTGCGCACCGGCACCTCCCGGTTGCCCGGATGCACCGTCATGCGCACGCCCTTGTCCGCGCGTCGCGGCGGCAGCCACGGCAGCAGGACCAGCAGCGCGGTCGTGCCGGCGAGGAGCATCCAGACGCCCTCGCGCGACCACGCGTACATCAGCGGCAGGGTGGCGAGCAGGTACCAGTCCAGGCGCAGCGGCGGCGCCACCGCGGACAGGTCGGCCGGCGCATGGCTGGTCACGGGCAGCGCCACCGACAGTGCAATCATGGTCGCCAGCAGCGGCAGCGCGATGGCGCGCGGCGGATTGGTGGCGGCACGCGGCACGCGCTGGATGTGGATCCACAGGAACAGCAGCAGCGTGAGCGGCACTCCGACGTGGATGAAGGCGAGCAGCGAGAACAGACGATCGTTGACGCTGTCCTGGTAGATGAAGTTGCGCACCAGCACCCCACCGAACAGCGGCACCCAGTCGAGGAACTCGGCGGTTGCGACGACCACGAACTGCGCCAGTTCGTCCCAGGGCAGCATGTAGCCGTTGATGCCGGAGATGTAGGTGAGCCAGAGCAGGCTCACGCCGCTGATCCAGGAGAACCAGCGGAAGCCGCGATGGCGGTCGAAGCAGAAGTGACGCGACATGTGCAGCAGCATGGTGACCACCATGCCGTCCGAGGCGTAGCGGTGCAGGCCGCGCATCACCATGCCCAGTCCCAGGTGGCCGTGGGTGATCCGCTCCACCGACTGGTACGCGCCGCTCACGCCGGTATCGAAGAAGACGTAGAGGTAGATGCCGGTCGCCGCGACGATCCAGAACAGGAAAAAGGCGATCTCGCCAAGGCGGTAGAAGGGATTGAGGCGATCGCCGAAGGCGGCGTTGAACCACCTCTCGACGCGCATGAAGCAGGCCTGTCCGGCCGCCTGTAGTCGCTGCAGCACCGCTTCCGTCCAAAGAAAAAAAAACGGGCCGGGCAGGATGCCCGGCCCGTGGAGAACTCCGCAACCAGCCGCCAGGAACGGAGGCATCGCCCTGTCCGCAGGTCGATGGGGAATTCAGGCGACCGTCATCGGCGACGGAGAGTCACACACAGGAGCCGCGCAATCAGCCAACGCCCCCTGTGTCTGCGAATCTACGCACCATCGACCCGCTTCGCCTTCATCCAGATTAAGTGCCGGCCGGCGTTGCGCGCTGGGGCCCGGCGTTCGCCGGGGCGGCAATGACCCGTCATCCCGGCGAAAGGAGGAATCTGCATGGCGAGATCACTGCACGGCACGCCAGCCAGGATGCTCGAAATACCGAGGATACTGGTTCAGCGCCTGGATGACGCGTACCGCGCCCTTGCGCGCGTCCGCCAGGTCCACCTGCTTCATCTGTTCGGCGCCACCGATAATCTCGACCAGCAGCACGTGCAGATTCGCGTCTGCCGCGGGCGAGAGCTTGCAGTTCTCCACCATGTAGGCGATCTGCGCGTCGATCTTCCCGGCCAGCGCCACGTAGCCCGGGCCGTCCTGCTTGCGCGCATGGATTGCCGGATGCGCCGCCTGCATCGCATCCCGGATCGTGGTCATCGCCTGACGCAGCGGCGCATCGGTCGTCCACTTCTTGCCGTGATCGAGTTGCAGCTCTCGCGGAGCGCCCTCGTGACCGTGTGCGTGTTCCTCCGCCGGCGCAGCTTCGTGGCCGTGTGCGTGCTCATCCGGCTGGGCGCCGTGAACAGGCATCGCAATCAGCATCGCGAGGCTGACGAGGGCCGCCGGCACGGTGCCGGCGTGGCGAATCAGACGATACATGTAGTCTCCTGTCTCGAATGGTCGGAGCGGAAGAGATCGCTCGTATGTTTCCGCTGCGTCCCGGCCCCCGGGACAACGCATTCCGGGGACTTGGCCGGGGCGACCGGATTGGTTTCGGACCTGGTCAACTGCGAGGCGAGTGCCGCGGCGCGATGTTCCGCGCTTACTGCGCACCGCGCGTGAACAGATAGTGATTGTCGGCGTGCGGTATGTGACAGACGAAACAGGCCTGGCCACCGTCCTTGACCGCTTTCTGGGCAGGGTCGCCGCCCTTGAAGGCCTGGAATCCCCAGCCGCCGGTCTCGGCGTAGCGCTGCGGATCGTACACCATCACCGCCACCACCTTGCGATCGCCCTGGCTCATGCTGTGGTTGTCCTGTTCCACGTACTTGAAGCGGTCCACCACGAAGGTGGCGCCCGGGGCGAACTTGCCGGTGCGCAATCCCTCGAGTGCCGCATCGTTGACGTAGACATGCTGAATGCCGACGTTGCCCTCCGGCTGGTGGCCGCTGCGGTTCACCGTCGAATGATGATGGAACCAGCTGCGGTAACCTTCGGGAAATCCGATGCCGGCGGTGTCCTGGGCGGCGTAAGCCGCGCCAGCCATGCCTGCAGCGGAAATGGCGGCGAACACGAGACTGCGATTCCACATGGCGATTCTCCTCTTCCGTTGGTGGTGCGCCATCCTCTCGCGGGACGGAACGCATCGCGGGTGTCAGTGTGACGCGGCACGCGTCGCATGGGGCTCAGGAAAATCATGAATTCGCGTGATGACGGATGTGTAATGTGGAAAGCCTTTACTTTCCGCTGGGCCCCCGCGTTCGACGGGCGACGGGGCATCGGGGCATCGGGGCATCGGGGAGTTTGCCCCGGCCCCGGATTGAAGCAAGCCCGATCCGGCAAGGACGAAATGGCCTTTCGCTGCCGCCACACCGGCGCGAGCAATATCCGGCAACCACGAAAGGGCCTTTCGCTGCCGTCATCCTGGTGCGAGAAAAATCCGGCAACGACGAAAGGGCCTTTCGCCGCCGTCATCCCGGTGCAAGCCGGGATCCAGCAGGAACGAGAGGGCTCTTCACCCCATTCAGTGGCTCGTGCCGCTCGAGCGCGTGATCTTGTTGTGCACGTTGTACTTGCCGACCGGCTTGCGCATTGGAATGCGCCTGACCTCCTCGAGCGTGGCGGCGTCATAGACGACGAGTGCCCCGTCCATTTCCCACACGCTCACCAGGGCGAAGCGGCCGTCTCGCGTGAACTCGACGTGGGCGGCCGTTCTGCCCGGCGCGGGTGTGATGGTCCTGACCACCTCCAGCGTGGCCTTGTCGATCACCTGCAGACTGTCCTTGCGCGGACTGTTGAACGCGTCCACCCATGCATAGCGGCTGTTCTCGTGGCTGCGCATGAAGAAGCCGGGCCCGGCCGTCTCGATCTGGCGCAGCGGCTGCCAGGTCTTCATGTCAATGACGCTGACCACGGCGCTCTTCAGATTCGGCGTGGCCAGCACCGTGCGTCCCTGGTAGTCCCAGGTGATGCCCGAGCCCAGATGCGGCAGTCCGGGCAGCGGCAGATGCGCGACCCTGCGCCGCACGTCCAGGTTGATGACCTGCCCGGCAGCGCCGTCGCGGCCGGCCCCGATCACGTAGGCGTAGGTCGGATCGAAGAAGAAGTCGTCGAGGATGCCATCGAGCTGCGTGCGCCGGGGAGTGAACTGCCCGGGCGCGGCGATCCCCTCGCCGAGCCGGTAATCGTGCACCATGCCCTCGTAGACCGGCTCGGCCGCCGGGTCGTAGCTGATCTCCCACAGTTCGGGTACGTCCTTGAGCGCGACCACGAAGCTGCTGCGCGGTGCCGCGTCGTAGACCGCACTCACGCGCGAGGAATTGCCGGCCTTGTCGCGGGTCTCGATGATGCGCACCAGAGACAGGTCGCGCGCATCCAGGATGACCAGGTCGTGCGGCAGATAGTTGCCGACCGCGACGTAGCGGCCGTCGGCCGACACTGCTGCATTGCGCGTGTTGATGCCGGCGCGCACTTCCGCGACCAACTGCAGGTTCCACAGGTCGTACTTGCTGATCCAGCCGTCGCGCGAGGCGAAGTAGACGAAGCGCCCATCGGGCGAGAACTTCGGTCCGCCGTGCAGCGCGAAGCGCGAGGGGAAGCGGGTGAGCGGCTCGAAGCGGTCGCCGTCCAGGATCGTGACGTGCTGATCCCCGGCCTCCACCACCACGAACAGATTGAGCGGGTCCGCCGCGTAGGCCGGACGTGCGGGCAGCCGATCGGCACCGGGCATCACCACGCGCGACTGTTCGATCTGCGCGGCGCCCCAGTCGGGTACGCGCGCCAGCGCACTGTGAACGAACTGCGTCAGTGACTCGATCCGCGAAGGCGTCAGTGTGCCGGCGAAGCCAGGCATCTGCGTCGCATGCCGTCCGTTGGCGATGACCTCCCGTGTCGCGGAACGCGACAGCCGACCCAGATTCTCCGGCAGCAGCGCCGGCCCCATCCCGCCGAGCCGGTCGGCCCCGTGGCAGGCCGCGCAGTGCTCGCGGTACAGGTCCTCGTTCTGCCCGGCAGCCGCCGCTGCCGAGAGCAGCAGCAACGCACCCGCGCTCAGCGCGCGCAGCGCCGCGCCGATCCAGGTGCTCCTGAGCGCGGGCAGACAGAGGCGCTTCTCGATTCCGGCTGGATCCCGGCTTGCGCCGGGATGACGGATTGCGACCGGATGACGGACGGGATGATGGATGGCGCCGGGACGATGACTGGAGTCGCGCGGGGCGCACTCTGCGCACGCCAGGCGTTTGCCGCGCATCACGCCTCCGCCGCGAGTGCTGCCGGTCGCGCGATCTCGTCGTCGTTCAGATAGCAGGCGGGATCCTCCGCCCACGGATCTCCGGTCAGCTGCAGTGCACGCACGCGCGTGTTTCCGCCGCAGATGGCCAGATGCGCACAATCGGCGCAACGTCCCTTCACCGGACGCGGGCGCTGCTTCAGTCCGGCCATGATGGGGTCGGCGGTGTCCGACCAGATCTGCGAGAACGGACGTTCGCGCACGTTGCCGAGGCTGTAGTGCCACCAGTAGGTATCGGGATGCACGTTACCCACGTTGTCGATGTTGGCGATGCCCACGCCGGAGGCGTTGCCGCCCCAGCGCTGCAGGTGCTCGCGCAGCGCCTCCACCCGCGCCGGGGCGTGCGCGCGCGCCCACTGCAGCAGATAGACAGCGTCGGCGTCGTTGTTCCCGGTCACGTACTCGCGCGCCACCCCGCGCTGGAGGTCGCGCCAGGCGGAAGCGAATACCAGGTCCATCGCCTGGCGCGTGGTCTGCAGCAGCGCGTCCTTGCGCCGGTTGGTGTTGCCGCGGCCCGCATAGTTCAGATGGGACAGATAGAACTTGTCGATCGCCTCGGCATCGAGCAGTTCGAGCATCCACGACAGTTCCTGCGCATTCATCTCGGTCAGCGTGAAGCGCACCCCGACCTTCACGCCCACCTCGCGGCAGCGGCGGATGCCGGCCAGCGCAGCGGCATACGCGCCCTGCTTGCGCCGGAACACGTCGTGCGTCGCCTCGCGCCCGTCCAGACTCACGCCCACGTAATCGAAGCCGGTGTCCGCGATCCGGCGCGCCATCGGCTCGTCGATCAGCGTGCCGTTGGAGGACAGGCCGACGTAGAAGCCCATGTCCCTGGCGTGCGCGGCGAGTTCGAAGATGTCGGGCCGCAGCAGCGGCTCCCCGCCCGACAGGATCAGCACCGGCACGCCGAAGCGGCGCAGATCCTCCATGACCGTCAGGGCCTCGCGCGTGTCCAGTTCGCCGGGGAAATCCCGATCGCACGAGATGGAGTAGCAGTGCTGGCAGGTCAGGTTGCAGCGGCGCACGAGGTTCCAGATGACGACCGGCCCGGGTGGTGCCTGCGCCGGCACGCGCGCGCGCTCGCCGCGCAGGATCTTCATGTACTGGGTGATTCGCAACATTGTTCTCTCCTTCCGGCTCAAAGGCCGATGCGCAGCCCGGTCTTCTTCAGGATGCGCGTGCTGTACAGGACATCGTGCTCCCGGCACGCCTCGCCCAGCAGCGCGCGGATCTGCGCCACCTGCGCCGCGATCTCCTCGCGCGTGCGCGCGTGCACCATCGCGAACAGGTTGTACGGCCAGTCCGGCAGATGGCGCGGACGCCGGTAGCAGTGGCTCACGAACGGCAATTCCCCCACGCGCGTGCCGAGCGCGTCGATGCGCGCATCGCACACGTCCCAGACCGACATGCCGTTGGCCGTGTAGCCAAGTGCATAGTGGTTGGGCACGGCGGCAACGCGGCGCACGATCCCGAGCGTATGCATGCGCTGCAGCCGGACGATGACCTCCTCGCCATCCATGCCCAGCCGCTCGCCCACCGTGTGGTAGGGACGCGGGGTGAGCGGCAGTCCGGCCTGGGTGGCACGCACCAGCGCGCGGTCGGCGGCATCGAGAACGGGAGCGGATTCGGCAGTCATGGCAGCTCAGGCACGCAGGCGCAGGTCGAGAAAGTATTCCTTCTGCTTCGGGAAGGCGTACACGGGCAGGCCGGTTGCGGCCTCGATTCGCGCGAGCACTGCATCGGCCTGACTGCCCGCCTCCACGGCGATCACGAACCACAGATTGAATGCATGTTCGCGCAGGTAGTTGTGGGCGACCTCCGGCAACGCGTTGACGATGCCGATGACGCGATCCAATGCCGGGTCGGGCACGCGCATGGCGACAAGGACGTAGCGTCCGCCGGCGCGCTCGATCTGGTACATCGGTCCCAGGCGCGACAGCACGCCGGCGTCGAGCAGCCGCTGCAGGCGCGCGATCAGCACATCCTCCTCGAGGCCGAGCTGGGCGGCCGCTTCGCGGTAGGGGCGCTCCACCAGCGGCACTGCGTCCTGCAGCTGGTTGATGATCGCACGATCGGTGTCGTCAAGCGTGGGGCCGAGCATGCTGCATCTCCGGGAAGTAGCGTGCACCCTGTTGCTTGAAGCGCGTACGCCCGAACAGCACGCGCGCGGGAAAGCCCTCCAGAGCGCAGGCGCGCGCGTTGCCGGCCAGGGTGCTGCGCACCGCGCCGGGTTCACGCCCGTGCACCATGCAGTACAGGTTGAACGGCCAGTCCGGCAGGCTGCGCTCGCGCCGGTAGCACAGGGTCACGCCCGGGCACGCCGCCAGTGCACGTCCGAACGCCCCGACCTGCCCGTCGGGCACGTCCCACACCGCCATGGCGTTGGCGCGATAGCCCATCTCGCGGTGGCGCACGATCACGCCGAGGCGGCGGATGACCCCGGCCTGCACCCAGTCGCGCAACGTGTCCACTACCTGCTCCCCGGTCATCCCCGCTTGCGCCGCGAGTTCACGGTAGGGATGGCGGGTCAGCGCCAGGCCGGACTCGAGCGCTCCCAGCAGCGCACGCTCTGCCAGCGTAAGGGGCAAGGGGCAGGGCGCGCGGCGCCAGGCCGGCTGCTCCGATGCCTGCGCGGGCCCGCGCATGTCGAAGCCGAGGTCGATGCGGTACTCCTCGAGCAGCGGAAAATTCAGCACCGGACCGGACGCGGCCGCACGCTCGATCTCGTCCATCGCCTGGCCGAGGGTGGCCGGATCCGCGGCATTGAGCACGAACCACAGGTTGGGATCGCCATCGCGCGCATAGTTGTGGCTGACTTCGCGCCGTGCGCTGACGAGCGCGGCCACGCGCTCCAGGTCGTCCTCGCGCACCCGCAGTGCGGCCAGCGTGCTGACGCCCACGCTGTGGGGCGCGATCACCGCGCCGACGCGGGCGATCGTGCCGTCGGCCAGGCACCGCGCGAGCACCGCCAGCACGGCCTCCTCGGAGACTTCGAGCCGTTGCGCGACCGCGGCGTAGGGGGCGTCCACCAGCGGAAAGCCGCGCTGGTGCTCGTTGAGCAGACGGAAGCGCAGCGCCGCCGGTGCCTGCGCGGGCGCGGCCGGATCGGCGCGCGCGCTCACAGCCCGATGCGTCCAGCGCGGGAGGTGAAGAAGATGCCGCTGGGCTTGTCCGCGGGCAGCGTCGCGCGCGGCGCGAGCGTAGCCGTGTCGTACACCACCACCTTGTCATCGTCGCGCGCCGAGATCCACACTGCCTCGCCGCGCGGCGTGAACTCCAGGTGCAGCACCGCCTTCCCCGGATGCAGGGTCTCGACCAGCGCACGGGTGTGCGTGTCGATGACCTGCACCACGTCGTTGTGCGGGAGCGCGAAATTCACCCACACCTGGCGCCCGTCCGGGCGCGCCATCACGAACACCGGCTGTCCAGCCACGGGAATGCGCGCGACCTCCTGCCAGGTGTCCGCGTCCACCACCAGCACCTCGTGCCGGCCGATCGCCGGCAGCCAGGCGTGACGGCCCGCGATCGCCCAGCCCTCGAGGTGCGGCATCTTGTACACCGGCAGCGGCTCCTGGCCGCGGCCGTAGCCGTCGAGGATGCGCCGCACGCCCTTCTCCGGCTCCCATAGATCCAGCAGCGCCAGGCCGTCCTCGCCGAACAGGCCGGCGATGTACCAGCGACCGTCGGGCGTGACCAGCGCGTCATAGGGCTGCGCGCCGATGTTGCGCAGCCGCGTGATGCGCGGGGCGCGCGGCTCGCGCACGTCCGCCACCCAGATCTCGCCGGCCTCGAACAGGCTGAACACGAAACGCCCGTCAGTCGCGTCCTCCAGTCCGACCACCTTGGCGCGCTTGCCCGGTTCGTATTCGGCCGGTATGTCGGCCAGCAGTTCCAGCGTATCGCTGGAGAAGACCTTCACCCCGCCCGGCGCGTAGTTGGCCACCGCCACCAGACGCCCGTCCTGCGAGATCGCGCCGCCGATGCTGTTGCCCGCCTGCAGCACGCGGGCCTCGATGCGCCGGCACAGCAGATCGACCTTGGTCAGGCCGCCGTCCCGGCCGAACACGAACGCGTAGCGGGCATCCCGCGAGTACACGAGCGAGGCGTGCGACAGATCGCCGAGGCCGTCGATCGCCCCCAGCGCGGTGAGCCCGGTGGTCTCCACCAGTTGCAGGCGGCCGGCGGCGCGCTCCACGATCAGGCCCAGATCGCCTGTTCCCCGCGGCGCATCGGTGCAGGCCAGTGCCGGGGCGCCGAGCATGGATGCGGCGAGCGCCAGGGCGCGGCAGCCGCGCAGGATGCGATGGCGTGCAGTGCCGTTCATTTGCGTGTTCCTGCCTTCAGATACCTGGCGATCCAGCGCGCGTCATCCTCGCTGAGCATTGCGTCCCAGGCAGGCATGGCACTGCCGGGACGGCCGCGCAGAATCATTGCCTCGATGTACTCGAGCGGTTTGCCCTCGAGCGCGGAGGGCGTGAGCGGCGGACCGAGACCGCCAGCCAGCGTCATGCCGTGGCAGGAGCCGCAATCGTGCTCCACCAGATGGCGCAGTTCGAGATGGCGGGCAGGCACGGATGCCTCCTGCGGCGCCCGGGCCCGGGCATCGCCGTCGGCTGGATGGGCCGACCCGGAAACCATCATCGTCATCAGAAAAAAGGCGGATGCGAACCTTGACCCTGAGGGGGAGTTACATCGGGATGTTCGCATCCGCAACTGGAGCCCGTGATTCATCGCGAAGTTCACGCCGTGCCGGCATCGCCGGCACGGCGCGTGTACGTCAGTAGACGTCGTGCTGCGTGTTGTGAACGTTGAACTTGCCGGTCGGCGTGATCAGACGAGGATCCTTGATCACCGTCTTGAGCTTGAGTGTCTTGTCGTCCACCACCACGATCGCCGACTCCTGGTTCTTGGCGCTCCACACCGAGAACCACACCTCGTCACCGGCCCGGTTGTACTCTGGCTGCACGACGCGCTTGGCACCTTCGCCCACGCCCGCCCATTCGGCGATCGGGAGCTGGCGGTAGCCCTTGCCCAGGTTGTCGATGTCGAACACGGCGACGGACTGGCTCAGGCCCGCATCGGGGTTGAGCGGCGTATCCACGTACAGGTGTCGGGACTTCGGATGGGTCTTGATGAACAGCGACCCGCCACCCTGCGCCTTGAGCGTTTCCACGACCTTCCAGGCGTACTTGCCGAACTTCTTGTCCTTGGGCGCGGTGCCGATCAGAGCGACGCTGTCGTCACCCAGGTGGCTGGTGGCCCACACCGGACCGTACTTCGGGTGCACGAAGTTCGCACCACGTCCCGGATGCGGGATGCTTCCGACGTCGACCAGGGCCGCGAGCCTGCCGGCCTTGGAGTCGACCACCGCGATCTTGTTCGACTGGTTCGCCGCCACCATGAAGTAGCGCTTGCTCGCGTCCCATCCGCCGTCGTGCAGGAAGCGCGCCGCGCCGATCTCGGTGATGTTGAGTGCGTCGAGGTCCTTGTAGTTGACCAGCATGATCTTGCCGGTCTCCTTGACGTTCACCACGAACTCGGGCCTCTTGTGCGATGCGACGATCGCGGCCACGCGCGGCTCGGGATGGAACTCCTGCGTGTCCACGGTCATGCCGCGCGTGCTGACGATCTTCTTCGGCTCCAGGGTGAAGCCGTCCATCATCACGAACTGCGGCGGCCAGTAGGCGCCGGCGACGGCCAGCTTGTCCTCGTAGCCCTTGTACTTGGAAGTGTCCACCGAGCGCGCCTCGAGGCCGATCTTGATCTCGGCGACGTTGTCCGGCTTCTCCATCCACAGATCGATCAGATTGATCTTCGCGTCGCGGCCGATGACGTACAGATAACGTCCGGAAGCCGACAGGCGCGAGATGTGCACGGCATAGCCGGTCTTGACAATGTGGATGATCTTCTTGGTGTCGCCGTCGATGAGCGCCACCTCGCCGCTGTCACGCAGTGTCGTGGAGAAGATGTTGGCGATGTTGTAGTTGTTCATCTTCTTCTTCGGGCGCTGTGCCGGCGGAATGATGACCTTCCACGTCTCCTTCATCTCCTTCAAGCCGAATTCCGGCGGCATGGGCGGCGCCTGCTGGACGTAGCGCGCCATCAGGTCGACTTCCTTCTCGCTCAGCTCGCCCGAGGTGCCCCAGTTGGGCATGCCTGCGGGGGAACCGTAGCCGATGAACACCTTCAGGTACTCCGTCCCGCGCGGGATGGTCACGTCCGGCGTGAGGGGCTTGCCGGTCGCGCCCTTGCGCAGCACGCCATGACAGCCGGCGCAGCGCTCGAAGTAGATCTGTTGTCCGCGCTTGAACTCCGCCTCGCTCATCTTCGGCGCGTTCGGGTTGATGTCCTGATGCAGCTCCTCCTCGGCCAGGGGCGAGCCGCCTCCCTGATACTCCTTCTCGGCCTCCGTCATGTGGCTCCCGTCGGCCGCCTTCTCGCCCTCCTCTGCCACGGCGTAATTCACCGATACCGCCGTCATGCCGAGGAACGCCGCCAGTGCCACCCACTCCAATCTGCTGCCTTTCATCATCGTCTCCGCATCATCTCCGCAGTTGTGCAACTTGGTCTGTTCGCTGCACGACGGAGCATGCGCATTGCGAGAAACCCTTTCCTTAACGCAGGTTCAGACTTCCATGCGGCCGATCCGCGAAACTTCCTGCGTGCGTCACTGCGGCATGTACGCATAGTCACTTCGAGCTACTACCGATGGAGTAACGAGCTTCATGGACTTTCTTCCCGTCAGCCTGGTGGTCAAGGACAGGCCGTGCGTGGTGGTCGGCGGCGGAGAGGTCGCCGCGCGCAAGGCGCAGATGCTGCTGCGCGCGCAGGCGCGCGTGACGGTCGTGGCGCCCGCACTCGGCGAGGCGGTGCAGCGCATGCAGCAGGCGCAACGGATCCGCCACGTCGCTGCCCGATTCCGCGACGAGCATCTCGAAGCTGCGGTCCTGGTCATCGCGGCAACGGACGAGCAGTCCGTGAACGAGGCCGTGCATCGCGCCGCATGCGCGCGCGGCATACCGGTGAACGTGGTGGATCAGCCTCGGCTGTGCACTTTCGCGATGCCCGCCATCATCGACCGCTCGCCCGTGCTCATCGCGATCTCCAGCGGCGGCTTCGCACCGGTGCTCGCGCGCCTGCTGCGCGCACGCATCGAGAGCGTGCTGCCGGCCGGCCTGGGGCGGCTCGCACAGCTGGGCGAGCGCTTCCGTGAGATGGTGAAGGGGCGCCTGCCCGATCCCGACGCGCGGCGCCGGTTCTGGGAGTTCGTGTTCCAGGGCCGTGTCGCCGATCTGGCGATGGCCGGTGCGCAGGCCCACGCCGAGCAGGCGCTCGAGGCGCTGCTGTGCGATGCCGAACGCGGCCGCACCGGACTGGGCGAGGTCTATCTCGTGGGCGCCGGGCCGGGCGACCCGGACCTGCTGACGTTCCGCGCACTGCGCCTGATGCAGCAGGCCGACGTGGTGGTGTACGACCATCTGGTCGGGGACGGCATCCTCGATCTGGTGCGGCGCGATGCACGTCACATCTACGTCGGCAAGGAACGCGACAATCACACGCTGCCGCAGGCCGAGATCAACGAGCTGCTGCTGCGCCTGGCGCAGCAGGGCAAGCGCGTGCTGCGACTCAAGGGCGGCGATCCGTTCATCTTCGGCCGCGGCGGCGAGGAGATCGAGACGCTGTCGACGCATGGCGTGCCATTCCAGGTGGTGCCCGGGATCACCGCCGCATCCGGCATGGCCTGTTACGCCGGCATTCCGCTCACGCACCGGGATCACGCGCACGCCTGCGTGTTCGTGACCGGACACCTCAAGGACGGCAGCGTGGATCTCGACTGGCCGGCGCTGGCGCGCCCGGGCCAGACAGTGGTGGTCTACATGGGCATGGGCGCGCTGCCCGAGATCTGCCGGCAGCTGGTGCGCCACGGTCTGCCGCACGACACCCCGGCGGCAGTGGTACGTCACGCCACCACGCGTCGTCAAAAGGTCGTGAGCGGATCGCTGGAGACGCTGCCGCATCTCGCGCATGCGGCGCAGTTGACCGCGCCGGCGCTCATTGTCATCGGCGAGGTGGTGAAGCTGCGTCGCAAGCTGAGCTGGTTTGCTCCGGACGCGCAGCCGCGCGCACTGGTGAACACCGCGGTCTAAGCCGGCAGCGGGCAGCCTCGGCGCGGTCCGGCGCCGCCGAAGGCACTCCCGCTCGCGATGGCGCCATCGGCGCACCGCCCTCGCACGCATACCGGGTTGCCCGGCGCGTACCCCGACAACCCTCGGCGCGTACCGCGAGGATCTCAGCTCAGCCGCTTCCAGCGCGCGCTGTCGGCATCGGCGCGCAGCGGCGGGCTCTGGGCCAGGCGGGCACGCGCGAACAGCGCCGCGCGGATCAACCTCACGCCGAGCAGCGCGCTGGAGACCACGAACACTGCGGCGCCCGCGTACACCAGGACGTTCCACACGCTCGCGGCGAGGGCAAGCAGCACGAGCGCAGCGGCGTGTGTCCAGAACTGCCGGATGCCGGCGGTCTCGGGCATGATCTCCTTGACCGTGGGCGGGCGTGCGCCGCTGCGCATCTGCAGTGCGAGCCACAACAGGAACGGCACGATCTTGTACAGCATGCCGGCAATCACGCAGAAGGCGAATCCTGGCAGCATCAGAACGCCGATCAGCAGCACCCAGGCCTGGGAGGTCTGCAGCGCCAGCGCCTGGCCGGCCGACCAGGTCAGCACGGCTGCGATCAGGCACAGCATCCCCAGGCGCCAGAACAGGAAGGTCGCGTCCGGCTGCAGCCGCCGCCGACCACGCTGCTGCAGCCGCAGCGTGACCAGCGCGAACGTCGCTGCCGCAGCCGCGAGCAGCCACTGCAGCGGCTCGCGCAGGTCCTGCCATCCGAACCACCGCGCCAAGCTCCACAGCAGCAGTGCCGCCAGCATGGCGGCGGCGAAGCGGCCCTGCAGCCAGCCAGGATAGCCGACCGTCATCTGGAACATCGGCACCACCGCCAGTGCCGCTCCGAGCACCAGCAGCATCGTCCAGCCAAGCAGGCCCCAGGTGGCGTGCACATCGGTCAGCTCGAGGAGCGGCAGCGCTACGCCACTCATGCCCGTGGCGAGCAGCAGCCCGAGCGAGACGGTCACCAGCAGCCCCAGCAGTGCCGCGGCGACCACGCGCGCGAGCGGGTCGCGCAGACGCTGGCGTGCGATGCCCGCGCCGATTGCCGTCAGATAGACGGCGAAGGCGAGGCCCAGCAGCAGCGCGGCGACCGTGAACAGCACCGGCCTTCCCGTGACGAATGCGGCGGCGAGGCAGGCAGCCCCGGCCGCGAGCGCGGGATGCGATATCGCGGCCACCACGCCGGTGCGCGGCAGCGGGACCCCGAAGGCGACCGGCAGCAGCTGCAGCAGTGCGCCCAGCATGGCGTTGCCCATGAAGCCCAAGGTGAGCAGATGCGTCGTGGCCAGCACCGCCCCGGTCCAGCGCGAGGCCAGCGCCTGCGGTCCGGCCCACAGCAGCAGCACGCCCGCGGCGACCGCGAACCACGGCGCGGAGAGCAGGAAGCGCAGCGGAACGGCGGCCGCGGGTGCGCGGTGAATCGACAGGGCGGAGGCCATCGCGCTACCTGGCGATCAGGATCTCGAAGAACCCCTCGGGATCGAAGCCGTGGCGGTAGGACCAGCCCTCGCGTTCGAGCCACTGGAACAGCGGACGCGGCAGGCGATGGATGAGCACGCGCAGTGTCGCGCCCTGCGGCAGTGTCTCGAGTGCGGCGACCACGCGCTCGAACGGCTCGGGCGGCTCCAGCCAGCGCACGTCGATGTCGATGCGCTCGCTCATCGCACCCTCTGCCCTGCGCGGCGCATGCTGCCGGCGATCACCACCACGAACAGCACGCCTCCGACGATCGCGATCGCACCCCCCAGTCCCATCAGTCCCATTCCCGCCACCTGCTCCAGTCGGTCGAGCACCTGTTCGGATCCGGCGACCTTGCGCTGCACCCCGTATCCGCCGGACCACACCAGACCGGCGATGTGCATCAGCTGCCCGATCCCGTACACGTAAGGCTGCCACAAGGCGAGCCGTGCATTGGGGGCGCCGTAGCCCAGGCGCGGCATCAGTTCGTAGGCCACTCCCATGAACGCAAGGGTGATGCCGACGATACAGCCGTGATAGTGCGCCGGGATCTTGACGTTGGCCCCGCTGATGGCGAAGCCGATCAGCCCGCCAGCGCAGAACAGCACCAGCGACATCACCAGCGCCGCGCGCAGCGCACGCCGCTGCGGATCGAGCGGACCGGTGCCGCGCAGGCCCGCGATCAGTGCCAGCGCCAGCGGCGGGATGGCCATGCCGCCGCCAACGCGCATCATCCAGGTGAGCATGCGCCGGTGCTCGACCGACGTCACGTCCCATGCCAGATACACCAGCGGCGTGGCCAGCACCACCACCAGAGACAGGCCGAACAGTACCAGCACCACGCGCGGGCCGATGGGCAGGCGCGCGCCGATCGCATCGGCGAGCCACAGCCAGGCCACCAGCATCAGCACGGTCCAGGTGAACTGCAGCACGTGGCCACCACCCCAGAACAGCACCTCGTAGTAGGTACGCGGATCGACCGCCGCGGGCAGCGCCAGCCAGGACCACAGGAAGGCGAACAATGCCACTCCCGTGGCAAATGCCGCAGCCACCAGGCCCAGCCGAAGCGCGCCGGCACCGTCGATTCGCGCGTGGGTGCTGGCGCCGAGTACGGCACGCGCAATCACCAGCGCCACGCCGGCGGCAAGCGCGATCAGGCCACCCAGGAACACCGGTCCGTCGAGGACCGGCACGTAGTTGGCCATGACAGGCCGGGCGCGCTCGACGAAGGGCGATACGCACAGCGCTGCCGTGCCGGCCGCGCACAGCGCCAGGCCGGCCCTTCCCAGCGTCGGCACGCGTGTGCCGCTGGCGAGACTCCAGAACACTCCGCCGAAGGCCACGAACCACACGAGCACCGAGAGATCGACGTGCACCACCAGCGCCACCCGGAAGAAATCACTGACCGGAAACAGGTGCTGCAGATACGGGGTGCGGGCCAGCACCAGCAGGATGGAGAAGACGCCCGACAGCGCGATTGCCGCCATGCCCAGCAGCATCCAGGCGCGCGCCAGCGAACGCGGCAGCCCGGCGGCAACGGGCAGGCGATAGTGCTCAGGTGCGGCCCCGGTGCGCGCGGGTGCGCGCACATGCGCCGGAACGGCGAGGTGAGCGGGCTTCATCGGTACAGGATGCCTCCCCTGGCAGGATCGAAATCGACGACCAGGATGCGTCCCGGATCGAGGCGCACGGTTTCATCGCGCACGTGATTGAAGCCCTGCACCCGCTCGCTGTCGTCGATGCGTACCGTCAGGCGATGCTCGCCGGCGGGCACGGGAAAGCGCGCGTAGTAGGTGGACGGTCCATCCCTGGCGATTCCGGCCGGCGCCACGGTCTCGCGGGCGAGCATGGCACCGTCCAGGCTCAGCTCCACCGTCAGGGGGGAGCGCTCGCGCGGACAGTCCATCTCCTGGCGCATGTTCGGCGCCATGCGCTGCAGTTCCTCTGCCGAGCGCCGCCGGCATTCGCTGCGCAGCTGGCCGGGCTGCGAGAAACTCAGCTTGAGCAGCGCCTGATCCTCCGCCAGATGCCGGTAGACCGGCGCAGTCGAGAAGATGCCGATCACGGCAGCGAATGCCACATACAGGACGGCCTGCATCAGCAGGGCCACGGGCCGGCTAGCCATGAACCACCTCCTCTGCCGCGGACGCGTGGCTGCGCCGCGTGCGCAGAGCCTCGACCGCGCGCCGCAGATCCGCAGCCTCGTGGGGTGCGCAGGCGACGACGCGCATCTGCTCACGCGGCACGCGTGCGCGCAGGTACGGCTCACGCAAGCCATCCAGGCGCTGCTGCGTCCAGCGCCCGCCCAGACGATAGGCGCACCCGTCCTCGGGGCAGGTGGCCACCACCACGCCGTGCGCGCCGTTGCGCAGCGCGAACTCCACGAACGATGGCGGCATCTGCCCGGCACACATGAACGTCAGCGCCGCAGTGTCGGGGCTGCGCAGGGCCTCGACCTCGACGCTGTTGCTGCAGCCCAATACCACGATGCGCGCCGGACCGGACAGGCGTGCCAGTTCGCTCTGCAATGTCTCGCGCAGCGCGCCGATGCGCTGCTGCGGCATGTCGATTCCGGTCACCAGTTCTCTCACGCTGCGAAACGGGGTCGACGACGGGCATGCACCGGCGCAGATCCCGCAGGCCGTGCACAGCGCCGGATCCACCACTGCCAGTTCGGCACCGATGCGCGCGTCCGGATGCGGATGCATGGTGATCGCCCCGTGCGGGCAGTCCTCGAAGCAGCGCCGGCAGCCGTTGCAGTTGGCCGGATCCACCCTCGCCACAGCGGGGCGGTGTGCGCGGCCCAGGAGTGGACAGGCAGCCAGCGCGAGCGTCAGCACCGTCGCGACCGCCCACAGTGCCCCTGGCGAGGTCTCGTACATGAGCGCGTGCGGGGCAAGGTAGAACCAGTCGAGCGCCAGCGCGGGCTCCGCCCGCATGGCATCCGCGGGACCGGCGCTGGTGACGGGCGCGAACAGCGACAGGACCAGCAGGGCCGCCAGGGTGCCGGCCCCGAGCGCACGTGCGGGCACCGTCTCCGGCCGGCTCAGCCGCTTGATGTGCACCCACATCCCGAGCAGCAGCAGCAGGGGCAGGCCGATGTGGAGGAACACGAACAGCGAGAACAGCCGATCGTCCACGCTCTCCGGCGTGAGGAAGTTGCGCGCCAGCGACACCCCGAACACCCCGGCTGCATCCAGCCATTCCATCGTGGCCACCGCACTGAACAGCGCCAGCTGATCCCATACCAGCCAATAGCCGACCACCCCGCTGCCCAGGGCCAGCCACACCAGCGGCACGCCGCTGATCCAGGTGAACCAGCGCGCACCCGCATAGCGGCCGCGCACGAACTCGCACCCCACGTGCAGCAGAATCACGGCGGCGAACGCGGCCGAGGCGTAGCGGTGCAGGCTGCGCATCAGCCCGCCGGCCCAGGGCTGTTCCGTCGACAGCGCCTGCACCGATTGCCACGCACCCGCGACGCTGGTGTCGAACACGACGTACAGGTAGACGCCGCTCACCACGACGATCCAGAACAGGTGGAAACCGAGTGCGCCGAGATGGCGCCAGGGATTGGCATGCGCGCCGAAACAGCGGTCGAACGCGGCTTCGACGCGTGCGAGCACGCCGGCCGCGCCCGGGAACGGGTACGCAAGCACACCGGGGGACCGAGCCCGTCTGGCCGTCGCGAACATGCCCTGATGCTACGTGCGCCCTGGGCGCGGTGAATTAACCTGCGTTCAGCGAAGCGCGCCCGCGCGCCTGCGCTGGGCCACGAACAGGGCCAGCGCCACGATGCCGGTGACGCCGCCGGCCAGCTCCAGGATGATGGCGTACTTGAAGCGGTATTCGCCGCTGACCGGATCGTAATAGGTGCACAGGATGCGGATGCGCTCGAGCAGCCCGATGGCGTCGACCGGTTCGGCGCGCTCGCCGCGCAGCGCCAGTTCGAGCGCATCGGTGAGTGCGGACAGGGCGAACCCGTCGCCGTAGACCTGCGCCACCACCACGCCGCTGCCATCGATCACGCTCACCTGCGTGAGGTGGTCGAACCCGCCCGTCACCGGCACGTAGCGGAAGCCCAGTTCGTCGGCGAGCGCACGCAGCGTGTCCGGGTCCGGGCTGAGGAAGTGCCAGTTGGGCAAGTGGATGCCCTGCTGACGCCCGAACGCGCCCATCGCCTCGGGACCGTCGAACGGCAGGTTGAAGCCGATGGTCACCACGTTGAACGCGTCGGTGCCCAGCGCGCCCATGGCGGAATTGACGGCGCGCGCGAGCGTGCGCGTGGTGGTCGGACACACCTGGAAGCAGCCGGTGTAGACGAAGGACACCAGCAGCGGTTTGCCGCGCAGATCGGCCAGGCGCAGGCTGCCGCCCCGTCCATCACGCAGGCGGTGATCGCCCAATGCGTTGCCGATGGCCCCCTGGCTGGCGCGCAGGGCCTCGGCCTGGTCCAGGCGCTGCACCGCAGCCTGCACCGGCTCCGCATCCGGCGTGTCGGCACCGTGCGCGAGCGCCGCGAGGCCCCCACACAGCAGCGCGATGCACGCGCGCAGGAGCCCCCGGCGCTTGCCGCTCACCTCACCACCACGTGCCGTCGATGATGGCACCCAGCAGCAGCAGGCTGAGCTGGGTGAGGGAGGCATGGAATGCCGCCATCGCCCGCTGCGGCCCCGGCTCGCGCAGCAGTGCCCAGCAGCGGCGCAGCAGCAGGATGCCGCCCGCCACCGCGGCGGCCAGGTAGATCGCGCCCAGGCCGAAGAACACCGGCGCCACGGAGAGTGCGACCAGCGCCACTGCGTGGGCGAAGATCGCCTGCGACGCGCGCGCGCTGCCCACCACCACCGGCAGCATCGGCACGCGGGCGGCTTCGTAGTCCTTGCGGAACGCGATCGCGAGGCTCCAGAAGTGCGGCGGTGTCCACAGGAACAGGATCACCGCCAGGATGGCGGGGACCGCACCGATGTGCGGATCCACCGCGGCGGCGCCGGCAAGTACCGCAGAACTGCCGGCCAGCCCGCCGATCACGATGTTCATCCACGTCCGGCGCTTGAGCCAGACCGTGTACACCACCGCATAGATGAACGCGCCCAGGAAGGTGTAGAGCGCCGACCAGCCATTGAGCGCCCACCAGGCGGCGACGGTGGACGCCGCCACCAGGCCGAGGATCACGCCCAGCCAGGCGCGCGAGTGCGGCAGTTCGCCGGTGACGAAGGCACGTCGCTGCGTGCGCTTCATGCGCGCGTCGACGTCGCGCTCGACGTACTGGTTGAAGGCACCGGCGCTGGCGGAGGACAGGAACACCGCCAGCCCGAGCACGACCACCTGCCACGCGCTGAGCGCCGGACCGCTCGCCACGGCCCAGCCCGCCAGGGCGGTGAATGCGATCACCGCCCCGATGCGCAGCTTGAACAGGCCAAGCACGACACGCGCGCGATGCGCCCATCCCGCTGCGCGGACCTCCCCGACGGCTGTGATGCTGCTCATCGCACTCACCTCGATCCGTTACGGTCTCAGTTGATGCCCCACACCGACCCGAGGTACTTCCAGTTGATGAAGTAGTACAGGACGAACGCCCCGAGGAACACCAGCGCCAGGGTGAAGGTGCCGCGCGCTTCCAGCAGCCCCGCTCCGCCGCCGTGGCCCTCGATCGCCTCGGCCACGGGCAGACGCAGCGGCGTGGGCTTGGGCTGACGCTGGCCCTCGTCCAGGCGCTTGCCGAACAGGATCGACCACACCGTCACGAGGATGTACATGCCGCCGCCGATGAAGGCGATCACCGCGAACACGCCCATCAGGGTCATCATCAGGTATGCCGCGCCCGGGAACTCGTACGGCAGGGGCATGCCCGAGAAGCCGATGTCCCAGTGCCGCCGCGGCACGCCGAGGGTACCCGCGCCCATCAGCGTGAGCGCGAGACCGTACATGCCGATGCTGAACACGTAGGGCTGCCACTGCGCAATCTTGTAGAACGACACGTCGCGGCTGAACAGGCTGGGGATCAGGAAGTAGGTCAGCCCCATGAACGCCAGCGTGGTGCCGATCACGACCGTTGCGTGGAAGTGCCCGGGCACGTAGATGGTGTTGTGGATGAGCATGTTGAGCTGCTCGGTACCCATCATTACGCCGGAGATGCCGCCCAGGAAGCCGAAGCCGATGATCGACAGGAAGATCGACGAGAACACCGGATTGCTCCACGGCGCCTTGCGCAGCCACTCGTACAGGCCGCGCGTGTAGCCCTTCTTGCGCTGCGCCACTTCCATCGCGCCGGGCACGGTCAGTCCGTGCAGCATGCTCGCCAGCACCGCGAAGTACATGAAGTAGCTGGTGTTGAGAATCTTCCACTCGGACGACAGCCCGGGGTCGGACAGCAGATGGTGCGCGCTGGCCAGCTGCAGGAACAGGATGTAGAGCAGGAAGGCCGTGCGGCTCACCTTCTCGGACATGGGCTTGGCCCCGAACACGATGGCGCCCACCGCGTACCACACCGAGATGTGAGCGGCGACGTTGACCTGCTGCGAGGAGTGGCCCAGGCCCCACCAGATCACCCGGTACATCAGCGGATCGATGTGCTGGATGTAGCCGATCGACCAGAGGAAGGTCGGGATCAGGATGATGGCGCCGGAGGCGATGGTGAAGATGGCGATGATGGCGGCCGTCAGCGCACCGAAGGTCACCAGCGGCACCGAGCCCTCGTAGGTCTTCTCGGCCTTGGCGACGACCAGCGTCCCGAGGAAGATGAAACAGGCGATCAGCCCGCCCACGGCGAA
Organism: Burkholderiales bacterium; assembly: GCA_020854105.1. Lineage (GTDB taxonomy): Bacteria > Pseudomonadota > Gammaproteobacteria > Burkholderiales > SHXO01 > SHXO01. Next base: position 124,235 of record JADZGB010000031.1, read on the forward strand.
CAGGATCAGGCCCAGGTAGAAGGCCGGATGGGCCTGCATCGGCGTGTAGGAGGTCATCATCACGCTCGACTGGCCCTGGAAGATCGCGACGTTGGTGGTGATCGCCCCGATCACCATCAGCGCGAAGGCGAGCCAGGCCCAGCGCGGCGTCGCCAGCCGTGATCGGAGCAGCGTCGAGGAGCAGAAGTACAGAATCGCGACCTCGAAGAACAGCAGCCAGAAGATCAGCATGTCGAGGCCGTGGGCGGTGAGCACCATGTAGAAGCGCTCGGCATCGAGAATGTGCAGACCCGGCACGCGGGTGAGCGAGACCAGCAGGGCGAGAATGCCGCCGAGCAGCAGGAACACCACGCCGGCAACGGCGTTGACCTTGATCAGGGTCTCCGCCTGCTTGTGGTACTGGAGGCCGGAGCGCGGGTCGATCCGGAACGAGTCAGTCATGGCCATGGCCGATCCCCTGTTCTTCTTACTTGACGTACATGCGGCTCACCATCTGGTGATGGCCGATGCCGCAGTACTCGTTGCAAACGATCGCGAACGATCCGGTCTTGTTCGGCGTGATGGTCACCACCATCTCGTAGTCCGGCACGACCTGCAGGTTGATGTTTTCGGGCTGGAGCGAGAAGCCGTGCTGGTAGTCCATTGCCGAGAGGTGCAGCCGGTAGGTCTTGTCCTTCTCCAGCTCGAGGATGGGCCACCACTGCCACAGACGGGCGATCAGGTAGACGTCGCTGCCCGCGGGCGGCTGCACCACCGGGATGTTCAGCTCGGTCTCGGTGCGCACGGTGTACTTGTCCACCATCTCCTGCGTCTTCTGCTGGAATTGCGCGGCGGAGATGCGGTAGGCCTCGTTGGACAGGTTCTGTTTCCCGAACACGTGCCAGTACGGCATCATGAAGAACAGCACCAGCGCCCAGAGGAAGGCGATTACGATCCACCATACCTCGAGCTTCTCGACCGGCTCCTTCCACCAGATGCGTTTCGCGGGCGGCAGTATCGAACTCATCGTCGGATCTCCAGGCTACAGCGGTGCGTTGGGGATGGTGACGATCTCCATCACGCCCCATAGGATGTAGAACACCGTCGGGACGGTGATGCCCAGGAACAGCAGGAGAAACGGGTTGTCCAGCAGGTGCTGCATGGCCGGGATGCGCTCTTCTTCGTCGCCCCCGCCATCGCGCGGTGCCCGTTCGGGGTTGCCTTGTGCCATCGTGTTGTCACGCTGCGCCCGCAGCGCGCCTCCTAGTTGGAATGGATCAGGTGTCCGGCCGGCCGTGCCGAGATCAGGGCCGGCGGAGCCTGGCAGCGACTGTACGCTCGGGACTACAGCCGCAACTTCACACAGGTTCAGAATTCGCGATCCGGATCGGACGCGGCCTGGTCCGGCACCGCGGGAGCGCGGCGCTCCTGCTCCGTCCCGTGGGCCGGGCGGTTCTCGCGGCGATGCGGATCCGCTTCCTTAACCTGGATTCAGCAGCCCCCGCGTGCACGCTGCTAGATTGGCCGCCGTGATCGCCGATCCCTCCCATGTCAGGGCACGCCGGCTCATCCGCCGCCTCGCGGCGGCAGGCGTGCTCGTGGTGATCGTGGTCCTGGCCATGAGCGCGCTGCTGCGCCTGCGCGCGGCCGGACTGGGCTGCGCGGACTGGCCCGCCTGCTATGGCCAGACGCCGGCGGCTGCGGCGGCTGCGCCCGCGCTGCCGCGCCTGCTGCACCGGGTCTCGGCCATGGCCGCGACATTCGCCGTGATCGGCATCGCCGTGTTCGCGACCGTGCGTGTCCGCCTGTTCCGCGGCGAGCTGGTGCTGAGCGGGGTGATGTTCGCGCTGCTGGCTGGGCTCGCGACGCTGGGCCGGGGCAGCGCCGGTGCGACACAGGTGGTCGTGCCGCTTGGCAACGTCCTGGGCGGCATGGTCCTGGTCGCGCTCTTCTCCTGGATCGCGGCCGCGGGCATGCGTCGGCAGGCGTCCGCCCCGCGCTGGCTGCCGCCGCTGGCATGGGCGGCGCTGCTCGCGCTGCTGGTCCAGGTCGGACTGGGCGTGATGACCAGCGCCACGCATTCGGGGCTGGCATGCCCGGGGCTGTCCGCATGCACCAGCGCACAGTGGCAGGAACTGCCCGGCGCGCTCGACCCGTTCCGTCCTCCCGCCGCCAGTGCCGCGCTGCATGCGCTGCACCGGGTCGCCGGCGTGGCGGTGCTGGGACTGGTCCTCGCCGTCGCATGGGCGTCTCGCCGGGTCAGTCCCGAACTCGCACTGCTGCTCGGCGCGTTTGCCGTCCTGCAGGCGGCACTGGGCGCCGTCCTGGTCGCGGCATCGCTCCCGCTCGCGGTTGCTGTAGTGCACAACGTGGGCGCCACCGTTCTCGTCTGCGCACTGGTAGCCGCGGCGCGCGCCGGCGTCCCTTCTCGTCCGACCTTCGGTTGACGCGACGCACCACGGCGTTCCGGCCCAGAACCGGACCAGAACCGGATCGAAACCGGACCACCCCCGCCAGCCCGGGCGGACACGTTATTTGATCTAGATTAAGCCGGCGCCACGGCGTCCCTGCACAATTGCACGCATGCGAACAGGGGCCCCGGCATGAAACAGGAGATCCGCGCCAGCGCGTTCATCCAGAATCTCGCGCTGTTCAAGGAAGCAAGCGCAGAGGAGGTGGAGCGCATCGCCCAGGGAACGCGCGTGGTCCACGCAGCGCGCCAGGAAACGCTGTTCCACAAGGGCGACCCGTCCGAGGGTTTCTATCTGGTGGTGTACGGGCAGATCAAGCTCGCCTTCACCTCGCCCCAGGGCGCGGAAAAGGTGGTGGAGATCATCGGCGCAGGCATGAGCTTCGGCGAGGCGGTGATGTTCCTGGACAGCCCCCACGTCGTCTACGCCCAGACACTCAGCGACAGTCTGCTGCTGTTCGTGACCAAGGCCGCCGTGCTGGATGAACTCGAGCGCAACCCGGTCTTCGCCAGGAAGATGCTGGGAGGCCTGAGCCGGCGCCTGCACGGCATCATCTCCGACGTAGAAGCCTATTGCATGCACTCCGGCGCTCAGCGCGTGATCGGCTATCTGTTGCGGGACGCCGAGCAGGCCGAGGGCGATCACGACCTGGATGTGGTGCTGCCGACGAACAAGGGGGTGATCGCCTCCCGCCTCAATCTCACGCCACAGCATTTCTCGCGCATCCTGCACGACCTCTCGGAGGCCGGTCTGGTAGAGGTGGATGGCCGCGTGATCCACATTGCCGACGTCAAGCGCCTGCGCTCCACGACCTGAGGCACCGGGCCAGCGCCGCTTCCCGTGCCGCGCCCGCTGCGGCAGGGGCTGACACGGCGGGACCGCTTATTGCCGACCCCGATGCATTCCCTCTTCCGGATTGCACCGATGAGTCGCATGATCGACTGGACCAAGTTTCCGAAACGCTTCACCCTGGAGGCGATCGACCGCTTCGTGTTCGTTCCGGAGTCCGCGACGCACGCCTCCGAGGAGCAGGTGCGCGCGCTGCTCGACGACGCCGAGGCCTACATCCACAAGAGTGGCGAACACGAGCGCACGCCCGGCCTGGGTATCTCGGCCCGGGCGGTAGTGCGGGTGTGCCGGCAGGCCCTCCGGCTAGAGGATTCCAAGCAGGACGCGGTCCCCCAGGGCGAACCCTCCCCGGACCCTGGCACCGCCGAGCCCGCCCGCAAACACCGGCGGCCGTCCTGGGTCTCCCCAACTCAGGGCGCCGAGTCCGCCACGGGCGGGGAACCTTCCTGAGCCTCCGGCACGACGCATTGCCACGCACGACGGTCCAGAGCCCGCAGAGCCGGCGCAGTTGACGGGACGCGGCAGGTTCGACTGTCCGGAGTGCCGGTATGACCGAATCGGACGTGGTAAGGTCGCGCCTGTTGCAACTCCGGGCGGGCATCGGACATGGATCTGGACATCGAGGGGCTGCGCGTCATCGTCACCGCAGGGGCAGCGGGCATCGGACTGAGGATCGCGGAGGCGTTCGTGCGCGAGGGAGCCAGGGTGTACGTGTGCGACGTGGACGAGGCGGCTCTGGCGGCGCTGGCCGGGAGCCATCCGCAGCTGCTCACCGCACGCTGTGACGTCACCGATCGGGGCGCGGTCGCAGCCATGTTCGACGATGCCGTGGCCCGGCTGGGCGGCCTCGATTGCCTGGTCAACAATGCGGGTATCTCCGGTCCGACCGGACCGGTGCACGAGATCGATCCCGCGGACTGGGATCGCTGCCTGGACGTATGCATCACCAGCCAGTTCAACTGCACCCGTGTGGCGGTGGAGCACCTTAAGCGATCCGCCAATCCCTCGATCGTCAACCTGTCCTCCGCAGCGGGGAAGTTCGGCTTTCCCAACCGCTCGCCCTATGCAGCGGCGAAATGGGCGGTGGTCGGCTTCACCAGGACCATCGCCATCGAACTGGGTCAGTTCGGCATCCGCTGCAACGCCATCCTTCCGGGTGTGGTCGAGGGCGAACGCATCCGGCGCGTGATCGAGGCGAAGGCCAGGGTCGCCGGCAAGAGCGCCGGGGAGATCCAGGACGCCTGGCTCGCACACGCCTCGATCAAGGAACTGATACAGCCGGAGCAGCTCGCCGACACGATCGTGCTGCTCGCATCGCCGCGCGGGCGTCAGACTTCCGGACAGGCCATCAGCATAGACGGCAATCTCCAGGCACTGGTGTAGCGCTCGCTACGCCAGCTTCGCGAGCGAGAGCCGGGTCCGTCGCGATCCGCGCAGGCGCGCGGGTGTGGCGCGACTACGGCCCGCGCAGCGGCGTCTCGTTGGTCAACCGGTAGGCGCTGGCGCGTTCGCGCGCGATCGGTCGCACCTCGAAGCTCAGTCCGCACGCAATGCAGGGATTCTGTGCCGCCAGCGCGGCAGCGGTCTCGAGGCTGTCGGCGACGAAGATCCAATAGCCGCCAATCACTTCCTTGGTCTCGGCGAACGGTCCATCCGTCACGCCCTGCCTGCTCACCATCTTGCCCTGCGTGGCCAGGCGCTGTCCGCGCCTCATTCTGCCTTCTTCGAGGAGCCGGTCGCGCCAGTTGTAGAAGGCGTCGATCGCACTCTGGATCTCCTCCGGAGACTTGTCGGCGTCCCATCTCCCGCGCGAGATGACAAGGAACTCGCGGGCGTCGTCGCTCATCGCTGCACCTCGCGCTGCCACAGGCGATCGACCAGCGTGCCCAGCGCCATCTCGACAACTGCCGCGGCATCCAGACACACGTCCTCGCGGTAGCGGCTCGCGACCAGCTGCACGCCCATGGGCAGGTCATCGGCCAGTCCGGTCGGCACCATGGCACTGGGCAGCCCGAGCAGGTTGAAGGTGATGCTCGGCGCGAAGCCGCGCAGCAGTTCGCGCAGGTGCTCCGCGCTGCGCAGGTCCTCGTCCACTTCCAGCAGCGGCTGCATGCGCTGCGGCAGCAGGATGACGGGATAGCGCTCCAGCAGCAGCATCCATCTGCGCAGCAGCGTGCTGCGCGCTGCCATGGCTTCAAGATACTCGGACAGGCCCGGGAACGGCTCGACCGCCGCGAGCCACGCATCGAAGTACCACCTGATCTGCTCGCTGCCCATGCGCTGGGCGGCGGGCAGGATCTGCTGCCGCATGTCGGTCGTGAGCAGACGCAGCGCCAGCTCGCCGGAGGCGACGATGTCCGGTACGTCCACGTGCTCGACCACGTAGCCGCCCTGCTCCAGCGCCCGCGCGGCCGCGTGCAGCGAATCGGCCACCGCCGCGGCCATGGGCAGCCCCGGGATGCCCTCGATGAGGCCGACGCGTCGCGCCACCGGCGGCCCCGTGACAGGAGCGGGCACCCACCAGGGATCGCGCGGGTCACGCGCGGACATGGGGCCGAGGGCCAGCCGCAGGTCCGCGATGCTGCGCGCCAGCGGCCCCTGCGCCGACATCAGCGCGGAGACCGTCAGGCGCTCGGCCGATGCAGACGGGAGGTAGGCGGGAATGCGCCCGAGGGTCGGCTTGAGTCCTGCGACGCCGCAATGCAGTGCCGGGAAGCGAATCGATCCGCCGATGTCGTTGCCATGGCCGATGGCGCCGATGCCGGCCGCCACCGCAGCGCCCGCCCCGCCCGACGATCCGCCGCAGGAGATGTGTGCGTCCCACGGATTGAGCGTCAACCCGTACAGCGCATTGCGGGTGGTCGCACGCATGGAGAACTCGGGGGTATTGGTGCGCCCGACGATGACCGCGCCCGCGCGCAGCAGGTTGCCGACGACCGGCGAATGGTCCGGCGCGATCGCGCCGGCCAGGCCGGCCACGCCATTGGGCGTACGCTGCGCGCGCACGTCCACGTTGTCCTTGATCGTGACCGGCACGCCGAACAGCGGGCCCGGTGCGTCGCCGCGGGCACGCCGCGCATCCAGTTCCGCGGCAGCGGCCAGGGCCGAATCGCCCAGGTCCAGGGTGACGGCATTGAGGCGCGGATTGACTGCGCGCATGCGCTCGACGACGGCCGTCGCCACCTCGCGGCAGGACACCAGCCCCGCGCTGGTCGCCGCCGCGATCTCCCCTGCATTCCACTGCCACAGTGGCCTGTCGTGTCCTCCCATCTGCGCCTCCCCGCCTCCTGTCCTGCCGGCAGTGTATCGCGGCCGGCAACAGCGGCCAGAGCGTGAGAAAGCGAAACGGACCGGGCCCTTCGGCACCGCGAGGTCGCAGGGGCTACGGCTTGACCTTCCATAAAGCCTTGTTCCGTTCGCGCGTTCGCTGCGTATGATCGCCGGATATTCCAACGAGTCCTCACACTCGCCCATGCTCGAACCTCTGCTCCGCACGATCGCCCGCGCGCTCCAGGACGCCCTCCAGTTCCGCGAGGACTGGATCCGTCATTCGCGCCACACCGGGCCGGACTTCGCGTCCCGCGCGCGCCGTGCCATCGAGCAGGCGCGCCTGCTGCGCACCAGCGCCATGGACGCCGAGGACTACTACCGGCTCGGACTGCATCGCACCGACATGTCCTTCGCGGACAAACGCCGCTTCATCGGCAAGTACCGCAGCGCGCGCTACTATCAACGCATCAACCCGCTCCAGTACGAGGTTTTCGGACACGACAAGGTGCTCATGCACCTGCTCGCGCTGCAACTGGGTGTTCCCATGGCACCGGTTCTGGCGAGCACCGCCGGACCAGGAGATCCGGTGATCGGCGAGCACCTTGCCGGCTTGAACGCGCTGCGCGAGTTTCTCCTGCGTCCGGCATCGCAGAGCCTGTTCCTCAAGCCGTGCACCGGCACGCTCGGCCTGGACACGCTGGCCCTGGGAGAGCGTCTCGCCGACAGCCGCAGCTGGCGGCGCATCCCGGGACGGGGCTCCATCGATCTCGAGGAGGTGGTGGCGCACTGCATGGACGCGAACGGTCGCATGCGCCGCTTCCTGGTCCAGCCACGCCTCGCGCCGCATCCGGCACTGGCCCGCATCGTCCCTGAAGTGCTGCACACCGTGCGTGTGGGCACACTGTTCGAGGGCGGCCGTGTGCACGTGCTGGGCGCTGCACTGCGAATGGGCGCTGGCACGAGACCGACAGACAATGCCATGGATCCGGGCGGCATCTCGATCCCCTTCGATCTGCACACCGGAGTTCTGGGCGAAGGGCTGGAAGTCGCCGATGGCGTGGCGCGTCGCCGTCCTGACCACCCCGTGACGCACCACCCCTTCGCGGGCAGTGTACTGCCGTACTGGCGCGAAGCACTGGACACGGCAGAGGCCGCGGCACGCGGGTTCTCGTTCATTCCCTGGCTGAGCTGGGATGTGGGCATCTGCGAATCAGGCCCGGTCATCACGGAGTTCAACACGCGATCGCGCTGGACCTCTGTGCAGGCTGCCACGGGAAAGGGTCTGCTCGCCGGGAAGCTGGGCGAGGTGCTGTCAGCGCATGCAGGGATCGGCGCATCCGGTCTGCGCCATTCCTAGGATTCGCCGCATCGCCTCATGCACGCGGACGACGGCATGGGCCGAATCGCGCCGCTCGAGCATCATTGCCTAGACGCCGCGCGCGCGACCGGTTGCCACGGATCGATGTGGCCGGCGGGAGTCAGGGTGATCGTGTCGCTCGAGAGCCGCCGACACCGGCACAGCGCATCAGCCGTGGCCCGTGCCCACCGCGTTAGCGCCGGTTCCCCGGGCAATCGCCGTTCGGACAGCCAGGCGGCGATTCCGATGGTTTCCTTTCGCCAGTGCGCTTGTACATTTTTCTCTCGTCAGCGCGAGAACAGAAATTTGTCTAATCAAGTGCTTAGTGGACGAGAACCGGGAAAAGCCGGATAGAACGGTTTTTGCGCTGACGCGACGCGACATATAACAGGACGCAGACACACGCCATGCACACAGGGGCCGTGGAGACCTCATCCAGCCAGCCGCGCCGCAGCCTCCGCGAGGAGCCGCGGCGTGGCCCGCGCTCATCGATCTGCTCGAGGCGATCGCCGAGGACAAGTCGGACATCGTGCTGATGGACATGACGATGCCGGAGATGGACGGGCGGCATTCCACGAGTTCAACCTGATCGTCTGCCGTGACACCTCCGTACACCGGGCCGAGGGTGCGACACGCAAGGCACTCCAGGTGCTACTCGGTGACAGCCACGCACTGTCCGGTCTGCTCGTACTGCACCCGCCGCACCCCTCGATCCGGCCATCTCCAGCCGCTACCGGCTGGTGGACGCGGGATGCGGGATGTACCAACGCGTTTCGCTGAAGAGACCCGACGTGCCCAGAACGAATACATACCGACGCCCGATCAACCCCGTGACTGCCACACTCAAGCAGCCGGACGGCGGCTGGGATCCGCCTCGCGTGCTGGTGGTGGACGACAATCCGGCCAACCTGGCGGCCTTTGAAGCCACCCTCTCCGAGCCGGGCTTCGAGCTGGTCATCGCCCAGTCGGGCACGGACGCGATGCGCGAACTGCTCAGCGGTACTTTCGCCGTCATCCTGCTCGACATCGACATGCCGCATCTCGACGGACTGGAGACCGCCCGGCTCATCCGCTCGCGCGATCGCTGTCGGGACATCCCGATCATCCTGGTGACCGCCGATACCCCGGACCAGGCGCAGCTGCTGCGCGGCTACGAGTGCGGTGCGGTGGACTACCTGGTAAAGCCGCTGCTGCCCGAAGTGCTGCGCTACAAGGTGCGCGTGTTCGTGGATCTGTTCCGCAAGGGCCAGCAGGTGGAATTCCCGGTGGCGCAGCTGCGCACGGTGAACGTGCAGCCGCAGCAGGAGATGAACCAGCGCCGCGAGGCCGAGCGCGATGCCGCGTTCGAGCGCGAGGAACGGCAGCGCGTGGCCCTGAGCGCGATCGCCGATGCCGTGATCACGCTCGACTCCGGTGGCGACGTGCTCGCGCTCAATCCCCGGGCCGAGCAGCTGCTCGGCTGCCGCTCGGAAGCCACGCGCGGCATCCCGCTGTCGAAGGCGCTAGGCGATGCCAACCCCGTTCTGCTCGACAAGCTGGCCGGCATGGTGCAGCAGGTGTGCCTCAGCGGCGCCACGGCCCGCGGCAGCACACCGCTTTCCTTCCTCGATACCGGCGGCGATCAGCGCTACGTCGAATACGTTGCCTCGCCGGTGCAAGACCGCCGCGCCATGGTCGTCGGCACGGTGCTGGTCCTGCAGGACGTCACCAACCGCCACCGGGCGGAGCTGGAGCGCGAACAGGCCCTGGCGCGTGAGCAGTCCGCGCGGCGGGCGTCAGAGCGCGCCAATCACGCGCGCGACGAGTTCCTATCGGTCATCTCGCACGAACTGCGCACACCGCTCAACGCCATCGTCGGCTGGACCCGGATCCTTCAGCTCGGCAACGCCGATGCGCAGCTGTCGCAGCGCGCGGTCGCGGCCATCCACCGCAGTGCCATGGCACAGAAGAAGCTGATCGAGGATCTGCTCGACATGTCGCGCATCATCAACGCCAAGATCGATCTGAATCGCGCCAGCTGCGACCTGGCGCAGATCGTGCGCAGCGCAGTGGACACCGTTCAGCCGCTGGCGCAGGAGAAGTCGGTGGTGCTCGACTGCCGCATCGGCGACGGGCAATACACGATCCATGCAGACGCCGGTCGCATCCAGCAGGTGCTGTGGAACATGCTCACCAACTCGGTGAAGTTCACGCCTGCCGGCGGGCGCATCGGACTGCGGCTCGACCGCGAGCAGGACCGTGCTCGCATCGCGGTGCGAGACAGCGGCGAGGGCATCCACCCGGGCTTCCTCGCCCACGTGTTCGATGCCTTCCGCCAGGCCGATTCCAGCACCGCACGCGCACACGGCGGACTGGGGCTCGGCCTGGCGATCTCCCGCACCCTGGTCGGCATGCACGGCGGCGAGATCGAGGCGGCCAGCGATGGACCCGGGCAGGGCGCCTGCTTCACCGTGCGCCTGCCGCTGCTGGACGAGCCGCTGCCGGTGTGCGAGGCCATTCACGCACCCCCGGCAGATGATGTTTCGCTGCGCGGCATCCGCGTACTGGTCGTCGACGATGACGACAGCACCCGGGAGATGATCAGCGTGGTCATCGGCGGCTGCGGTGCGCAGGTCAGGTCCGCTGCCAGCGCAGCCGAAGCGCTCGAGCTGCTCCGCCACTGGCAGCCCGATCTGCTGCTCTCGGACATCTCGATGCCCGGCGAGGACGGATACGCGCTCGTACGCAGGTTGCGGCGCCTCACCCGGGACGAGGCTGCCCGCACGCCCGCCATTGCACTGACTGCAATGGCGAGCGAGGAGGACCGTGCAGCCGCGCTGCGTGCCGGTTTCGACGCACACATGGCCAAGCCGCTCCAGTTTCCCGCGCTGATGCAGACCATCTCGAGGCTCCTGCACGTGACGGCGCATCGCAACGCGCGCTGAGCGCGCCGCTCGCTGCGGATCGGCTGTTCCTGCTGTTCGCGATCTCCCTCTGGCTCCAGGCGCTGATCCGCATCGGTCTGTCGGCATTCGGCCAGACCGACAACGCGGTGTTCCTCCACGCTGCGCCTGACCGCCTACGCCTTGATCGTGGCCGCGATCCTGCTCAAGAACCTGGAGAAGGACCGCACGGGCGCGTCGAAGTGACGGGCCACGCTCGCACCGCCTCGCCGACAGGGTGCTGAACGCGCCCGCCTGCCTCCACCGCCTCCAGCAATTCCGCCACTTCCACCGGCTTGACCAGATGTCCGTCGAAGCCCCGGGCAAGCGTGCGGCGCCTGTCCTCCTGTGTTCCCCAGCCGCTGAGCGCGATCACGCACATCTGCCTGCCCCGCTGCCGTGCCCGGATGCGCTCACACACCTGATATCCGTCCATGCGCGGCATGCCCAGGTCGAGCACCGCGACGTCCGGCCGATGGCGCAGGATGGCGTCCAGGGCCTGTTCGCCATCGTAGGCGGTGTAGGCATCGTGTCCGAGCAGCTTCAGCATGAGCGCCAGGCTGTCGGCACTGTCGGCCAGGTCATCGACGATCAGGAAGCTGCGCTTCGACAGTGAAGGCGGGCTGTGCAGCGTGTCGCCGGCAGCCGCCGTGTCCGGCACGGACCTGCCCGCCGGCAGCCTGACCGTGAAGGTGCTTCCGCGGCCCGGGCCCTCGCTGCGCACCTCGATCTGGCCGTTCATCGCTTCGACCAGCCGTTTCGCCAGGGACAGGCCGATGCCCAGTCCACCCTGGCTGAGCTCGAGCGCCGGCTTGTCCTGCAGGAACATCTCGAACACCCTGGCGAGCATCTCGGCCTCGATGCCGATCCCGTTGTCCTGCACGCTGACCGCCACCTGCATCGGCGTACGTTGCGCCGCGAGTTCGATGCGGCCACCCGCTTCGGTGTACTTGGCCGCGTCGTTCAGTAGGTTCGACAGCACCTGCGCCAGCCGCAGCGAATCGGTTTCGATCCACACCGGCTCCTCGGGCAGGCGCACCACCAGTTCGTGCCGCCCTGCCTGGATCAGCGGCTGGCTGGTCTCGATCGCGCTTTCCACCACCGCGGCGAGCGCCACGCGTTCGATGCGCAGATCCACGGTCTTGCGGCTGATGCGGCTGATGCGGCTGACGTCGAGCAGATCGTCGAGGAGCCTGGCCATCTGCACCACCTGGCGCTCGATCACGCGGCCTGCCCAATCGCGCTGAGCCGGCGTGGCCGCGCCCTTGACCACTTCCACGGCGTTGCGGATCGGAGCGAGAGGATTGCGCAACTCGTGCGCCAGCGTCACGATGAACTCGTCCTTGCGCCGGTCGGCCTCGTGCAACGCCTGCTCGGCCAGCTTGCGCTCGGTGATGTCGGCCGCCACACCCGTCATTCCCTGGACGTTGCCGGCTCTGTCCAGCCCGACGTGCGCGCGGTTCACCACCCAGCGCACGGCGCCGTCCGGACGCACGATGCGATACTCGTGCGTGAACACCTCGCGCGCGGAGAGCGATTCCTCGGTCTCGCGCCACAGCTCGGCACGATCGCCCCGGAAGACGAGCGCGTTGAACGATTCGACGGTCGGCGTGAACACACCGGATTCGACGCCGAACACCGCGTACATCTCCGGCGACCACCATACCGACCGTTCGCCCACGCGCCATTCGTATACTCCCATCTGCCCGGCACGCAGCGCGACCGTCAGCCGCTCGCGCTCACGCGCGAGCGTGCTCGTGCGCTCGGCGACACCCTCCTCCAGATCCCGGTTCAACACCCGCAGCGCCTCCAGCGCCCGGCCGCGCTGATGCGCCAGCGCGGCGACGAGCAGCGCCGAGATGGCGGACACGGCGAGGAAGATCTGCATGGCAACGACCTCTCGCCGCAACGCCTCCGGCTGTCCCGCGTACTGGTCCGCCCCGCCCCACGTGAACAGGGCGCTCATCAGCGTGGTGAGAGCGAGTGCAACGGCGGCACCGCGCACGTGGAAGCGCACGCCGGCCCAGATCAGAAGCGGCATGATCACGTACGGCGTGGGCAGATACCCCATAAACGCGAGCGATCCTGCGCCGAGCAGAGCAGCCACCAGGGCCAACCGGACTTCGGATTGGCCAGCAGCGTGGCGAGAAACACTCCCGCAGGCGGCCAGAACGTGATGGCGACACCGGGAATGAGCGCCATTCCTTGTCCCAGCCCACCGGTCAGCACATAGGCCGCATAGAACAACAGCAGGAGCACGGCGCTCGGACCACGCCGCCGCACGACATCGAAGCATTTCCAGAAGCCCCGGCGCGGCGGCACGACAGCTTCGGCATACTTGTCCGAAACAGGGGTGACGCGCATTCGCCGCTCATGATGTGTCCGCATGCAGTGCCACCCGGACCGACTGCCGTCTATCCGCACGAGGCAGTTCCATCATTGCAATTTCTGCAAGGTACAGGCCGCACTATCCGCGTACGGCCTCCGATCGAGTGTAACGGTGGAGCCGCGACAGCGACAAGCGCGTGCACCGGACCGGCGTCGGCACCGTGTTTGTACCAACATCGAGTCGCGAAGTTGCGCTAGATTGCCGGGAAAAGCGCAGCATTTCCCATGATGCACAACAACAATCGTGCAGTCTGGATCACCTGTCCGCATTGCTCCCATCGAGCCAGACACGTCGTGCCCAGTCTCTATCACCTCGTTGCCCAGGAATGCGACCGCTGCGATGCGCTGTTCGAGGCACCCCACGGCGCACACTGCCTGTTCTGCGCCTATGGGGACGAGAAATGCGGCGGAAACGGGAGGTGAACGCATGAACATGCCGGTTCGGCATCCCCGCGAGGTCGAGCGTCTGGTGACCGGCCACGCCACCTCGGACGGCGCCGGGGTCAGACTCACCCGGATCCTGACGCAGTCGCTGCAACGGCGCCTCGATCCCTTCCTGATGCTCGATGCCTTCGGCACCGACAACCCGGAGGACTACATCGGCGGCTTTCCCGATCATCCGCACCGCGGCTTCGAGACCATCACCTACATGATCGCCGGCCGCATGCGTCATCGCGACAGCGGCGGCCACGAGGGGCTGCTGCAGAACGGGGGCATGCAGTGGATGACGGCCGGTCGCGGCGTGGTGCACTCGGAACTTCCCGAGCAGGACGAGGGCCGGATGGAGGGCTTTCAGCTCTGGCTGAACCTGCCCGCGCGCGACAAGCTGTGCGCGCCCTGGTACCGCGACTTCCAGGCCGCCGACATCCCCGCGTTCACCGCTGCCGACGGCGTTCTGGTGCGCGTGCTGGCCGGAGAGAGCCACGGCGTGGCCGGTGCCGTGCAGCGCGAGCCGACCCGGCCGCTCTACCTGGACCTCGAGATGCCGGCCGGCTCCGCCTTCGCGCAGCCGCTGCCCCCGACGCACAACGCCTTCGTATACGTGTATCGCGGCACCGTGCGCATCGCCGAAACGGAAGTGCCGGTGCAACGCATGGCCATTCTCGGCAATGGCGCCGACCGCGATGGGGTGGTCCTGCACGCGCAGCAGCCTGCCCGCGCACTGCTCGTCGCCGGCATGCCGTTGGGCGAACCGATCGCGCAGTACGGCCCGTTCGTGATGACCACCGAGGAGGAAATCATGCAGGCCATGCGGGACTACCAGGCGGGAAGGTTCACCTCACGGCATTCGCCGGAATGACGATGCTCCCGTCGCCCCGCTGAAGCCGGGCCCGGCACACTCCCGTCACCCCGGCGCCGCAGCCCAGCGCACTCCCGTCGCCCCGGCGCTCGCGAGGATGACGAAAAATGCTGCGAGGATGACGGGAAGGTCTGTCGCGGTGACGATGACGAAACGTTCGCCGCCCCCGATTTCACCCCATCCCCGCGCGCTTCGCACCCTCCCTGAAGCGCGCTTCGCCCTGCGCATCGAAGTGGAACGCCTTCAGCAGATCCTCCACGTCATAGCCGGGGACCGCCTGGCACACAATCGCGGCATGCCTGCGTGCCTCCTCCAGCCTGCCCGCGAGGGCTAGCGTGCACGCGGCCATTGCGTAGATGTGCGGGTGCGCGTTCGGCCTGCCCGCCGCCTGTACGCCGGCCATCGCCGCTTCCTCGTACCGCCCGAGACGTACCAGCGCCATGGCACGCGACCCGAGCATGCCGAAGAGCAGCGGATCGTAGGGGCTCAGGCGGCGCGAGTGATCCGAGGCTGCGATGGCGGCCTGCGGATCGCCGGTCTGGGACTGCACGAACGCGAGCGCGTAGTGGCCGAGGGCGAAGTTGGGACTGAGGTCCACGGCCTGCGACAACTCGATGACGGATTCGTCGTGCTGCCCGAGCAGCCACAGGGCACGGCCCTGCGCCCAGTGAACCGCAGGATCGCGCTCGTCCACCATGATTCCGCGCCCGGCCGATTCCAGTGCGGCGGCGGTCTCGTCCGCGCGCCCGCCCCAGCCCTGGAAGGCGCTCTGCCAGTGCGTGAACGACAGCCCCGCATAGGCACGCGCGAAGGTGGGATCGAGTTGCACCGCGCGCGAGAAGAAGTGGCGCGCGGCATCGTTGTCCGCACGGGTGAAGCGGTACATGTGCCACAGTCCGCGATGATGTGCCTCCCACGCATCGAGTGAGTCGGGCGGGCGCAGGATGGCCCGATTGCGTTCGATGCGCTCGATCTCTTCCGCGATGGAGGCCACGATGCCGTTTCCCAGTTCCTCGAGCACGCTCAGGGCATCGTCGCGCCTGCGGTTGAAACGCTCGGCCCACGCGATCCGGCCGGTTCCGGTCTCGGCCAGTTCGACCGTGAGCACCATGCGATCGCCGATCGGCCGCAGCGACCCGCTCACCAGGTAGTCGACGTTCAGCAGCCGTCCGGCCTCTTCGGCTGCGATGCCTCGTTGCGCGAGCGCGAACACGCTGCCCTGCGCGATCACGAACAGGCTGCGCAGCCTGGCAAGCCGGGTGATGACGTCGTGCACCAGCGCATCGGCGATTCCGGTCCCCGGCACGGGGGCGTCCGATTCCCGAAACGGCATCACCGCGATCGAGGTGCGGCGCGGCGACTGGAGCGGCGATGCGGGCTGCGCCGGCTCGATCCGGATCGGCTCCGAGGGCGCTGCCGCCGCAGCCTCGACATGCGCGGCGCCGCGCAGCGCCAGCCAGGCATGCCGGATCGGCGCGAATTCCACACCTTCCGCCGCGAACTGCGGCGCGGCCGTATCCAGATGGCGCTGTGCATCCTGGAGGCGACCGGCCTGCGCCAGCAGGTCCAGCAGCCGCAGGTGCGCGCGCGGATCGAACGGAGACAGCAGCAGCCAGCGTTCGACGTGCACCAGCGCGGCCGCACCGGAGCCGGACGCGGCGCGCTCGAGCAGATCCGTGTGCAGCTGCCGGAAGCGGCGCCGGCTCGCGGTCAGCCAGCTGCCGAAGGCCGGACTACGCTCGACCTCCAGGCCCTCGGCGAAGTCCCCGCGAAAGACTGCAGCGAGCGCCCCGGCACGATCGGGTGCCAGCTCCTGCGGCTTCACCGCTTCGAGCCACACCGCGTCCACGTCGCAGTCGGCCAGATCGAGGCGCACGCGATCCTCCTGCGTCACCACGCGTGCACGTCCGGTGTCGTTCACCACGCGCCGCAGCCTGCTCAGCGTCCAGCGCAGTTCCCCGCGCGGATCGCCGGGTGTCTCCCACAGCAGTTCGCACAACCGGGTGCGCGACGCGCCGCGAGGTGCCAGGGCGAGATAGGCAAGCAGCGCGCGCACCTTGCGCGAGGCGGGCAGCGACACTTCACTGCCGGCCCGCCGCACCGACAGTGCTCCCAGCAAGGCGATCTGCAGTGCCGGCGTGCCCGGAAGTGGAGGCAGGCACCCTGGCTCCGCGCCAATTCCCACGCTGCCACCCACGCTCGCCACCACGCCGGCCCCCTACTGTTGCAGTCGTCGTCGCCGGACGCACGCATTCGGGGAAGGCCCCGAATCGATGGCGACACCTACATCGAGGAGGCACGATGAATACACCCGCCGTCAACCCGAGTCAAATGACCCCCGACACCGGCCCGGACCTCGCCGCATTGAAAGCGCGTCAGCACGGCGCCTGGTCGTCCGGGGACTACGCCGTCATCGGCACAGGCCTGCAGATCGTCGGCGAGGACCTGTGCGAAGCGCTGGACCTGCGCGCCGGACAGAGCGTGCTGGATGTGGCCGCCGGCAATGGCAACGTCTCCCTCGCAGCGGCGCGGCGCTGGGCCGAGGTGACCGCCACCGACTACGTTGCGCACCTGCTCGAGCGCGCGCGTGCGCGCGCGTCAGCGGACGGGCTGCCGATGCAGTTCCGCGAGGCCGACGCGGAGAACCTCCCCTTCGACGATGCGAGCTTCGATGTGGTGGTGTCCACCTTCGGCGTCATGTTCACCCCGGATCAGGCGCAGGCCGCCCGCGAGATGTCGCGCGTATGCCGAAGCGGCGGCCACATCGGCCTGGCCAACTGGACCCCCGCCGGCTTCGTCGGGCAGCTGTTCAGGATCATCGGAAAATACATCCCGCCGGCGGTCGGCGTGAAATCGCCCGTGCTGTGGGGAACGCGCGAGCGCATCTCCGAACTGTTCGAGCATCAGGCACGGGAGATCCGCATTGCCGAGCGCGACTTCGTGTTCCGCTACCGCTCGCCGCGCCATTGGCTGGATGTGTTCAGGACCTACTACGGACCGCTGCTCAAGGCGTTCGCCGCCCTCGACGCCGCTGCGCAGAAGAATCTCGCGGACGACGTACTCGAGCTGATCGCGCGACACAACCGCTCCGGCGACGCGACCATGGTCGTCCCGAGCGCCTATCTGGAGATCGTGATCACGAAGAGCTGAAGCCTCGGGCGAAGGACGGACCTGCGACTTGGATCCCGGCGTTCGCCGGGATGACGAAAGGTGTGCCGGGATGACGAAGGTGCCAGGATGGCGGAAGATGTGCCGCCACCATGGCCATGACGAACGAAAACTACAGCGGCCGCCCCACCCCGGCATCGGGATCCTCGGGCTGTGCCTTCGCCAATTCCTCCAGCAGATCGAGTGCGCCTTCGATGTTCATCTGCAGGGGCGCGAGCTGATCGCTTCCGCCGGAGCGCACCAGGAGATCGCCGTGTTCCGGACCGATCCGCGCAAAGCCCATGGGCCAGCGCCAGAACCGTCCGCGGTCTGCCTTCACCGCCGCCAGCAGCACCACGTCGCGATGGCGCGTGTCCTTCTCGATCCTGGCGAACAGGGCGGAGATGGCGTCGATGTCGCCTTCGAGGACTTGCAGAATGGCATCACCGGACCAGACTAGCATCCCGGTGATGTCGCGTTCCCGGTTCCGGATCCTGGCGTGATCGATCACCTGAGTCATTCCGCTGGCCTGAAGGGAACTGGACGGGGCACTGGTGTACAGCAAGTGGGCAAGCATGGGACGTGGAGCGGGAAATTGCGCCCTGCACAGTAGCGCAAGTTCGCATCCCGGCCTAATCGGGCAAATCCTCAGCACCCCGCGCACACGGCTTGCCGGCTGCCGGCTCCCCATATCGACGCGCTCGAATCGGTCATCGACTACCGCGTACCGCCGGAGAAGCGTGCGCTATACGCGCGAATCGGCGCGGATGCGCCGCGGAGCGCGCCAGGCCGGATCGGCCTGCGACGGGCTGGCCGAGTTGGAAGGCGATGATCCGGAAAGGCGCGACAGGGCGCCGGCTAGCCGCCGGCCTCGCGCCTCGCCTCCTCTTCCGCCTCTTTCTCCAGGCTGGCGTAATCGCGCGGCGGCTCGTGCAGCAGCTGCATGCGACTTCTCTCCAGGCCCTTCACGATCGCCACCACGGCTTCGTTGCAGGGCACCGCCATGCCCAGCGCCTTCGCCTCGCGCACGATGGCGCCGTTGAGCGAATCGATCTCCGTGCGTCGTCCCTGCTCGACGTGCTGCATCATCGACGGCTTGTTGTAGCGGATGCGGGCGTGCGCCTTGATCTTCCTGCGCGGGTCGGGATCGACCAGCCGGATGCCCTTGCGCTCGACCACCGCCAGGATCTCGTCGAGCAGCCGGTCCTGCAACGCATTGACCTCGGGCGTTCGATACATCTCGCCCCCGCGCAGGCCGGTGATGGCCGCCAGCGCGTTCGCGGCGCAGTTGTGCACGAACTTGCTCCAGACGTGCGACATCGGATCGTCGACCACCCTGGTCTCGATGCCGGCCTCGTTCAGCATCGCGGCGACGGCCTCGATGCGCGGGCTGATGCGGCCGTCCAGTTCGCCGATCGAGGTAAGCCCCGCGTTCGTGTAGACCGCCCGGCCCGGCTCGGGGAAGGCGCCGCTGTTCATCGTCACGCCCGCGGTGACGCGTCGTTCGCCAAGTTCAGCCACCAGCGCCTCGACGTTACCGATTCCGTTCTGCAGGGTGAGCGCGAAACCGTCCGGCTTCAGCACGTCCTTCGCCTCGCGGGCTGCGGCGGGCGTGTTGTTGGTGTCGGTGAAGACGATCGCCAGGTCGCAGGGCGGCAGGCCGCCGTGCGTGGTGAACGCAGGCAGCCTGACAACATGGTGCCCGCGCACGCCTTCCACGATCAGCCCATTGCGCCGGATCAGGCCGATGTGGACCTCGCGCGGGTCGATCAGCGTGGCGTCGAACCCGGCTCTGGCCAGCAGGCCGCCATAGAAGGAGCCCATGGCGCCGGCACCGATCATGTAGATCCGCATCGCCGGGGGCTCGCGCCTCAGTTCGACTTGAGCCGCTTGACCACCACGTCGTGCAGCTCCTGCATGGTGTGATCGCTCCAGTATTCATGGTTGCGGGCGATCTGGCGCAGTCCCTCCTGCAGCACTTCGCCTGCCAGCCGATGGCGCTCGCAGTAGCGGGTCCAGAAATCCTGCACTTCCTCGAGTGAGATGAACACGGCTGATCACGCGGCAGTTGTTGAATCGCACAAGAGTACCCGGTTTCCGCAGGTGTGACGACCTCGCGTCGTCCCGGCGGAAAGCCGGTGCCCAGGCATTGCGCCCAACGCCGACGCTACGGCTGGATACCATCGGCTTGCGCCGGCATGACGGATTCTCGGGATACCGTCACGCGCCGGCATGACAGATTCTCTGGACACCGGCTCGCACCGGCAAGGCTGAGGAATCTACGCAAAACCCTCGCTACGCCATGCGGTGATCGATACACTGATCAAAACGGCATCAGGAGCCGCACACCAGACTCGAGCATCCAGCGCCCAGCAGCCTGCCAGTCGGCCACGCGCAGCATTCGCCAGCGCCGCCACCACCACGGAGCCGCGGCACCGCAAGAACCTGTCCATGCCCCAGATCCGCGCACCCTCCGGTCTTGCCACGTTGTCACCAGCCTATTTCGGGATGGTCATGGCGACCGGCATCGTCTCGATCGCCGCCTTTATGCACGACCAGCAGGCGCTGGCGATGTCGTTGCTGGTACTCAACATCGGGTTCTACGTGCTGCTCTGGGTGCTGTACCTGTTGCGCCTGTGGCGACATACGCGTGCCTTCCTGGGCGACCTTTTCGACCACCTGCTGGGGCCGGCTTTTTTTACCGTGGTCGCCGCCACCAGCGTGCTCGGCTCGCAAGTCCTGCTGCTGGGCGAGCAACTGCGCCTGGCCGCGTTGTTCTGGGGGCTCGCGGTAGTCCTGTGGCTGCTGCTGACCTACGCGATCTTCACCATCCTCACGGTCAAGGAGGACAAGCCAGCGCTGGATCGGGGCATCAATGGCGGCTGGCTGCTGGCGGTGGTGGCGACCCAGTCACTGGCCGTGCTCAGTGCCCTGCTGGCCGCCCGCATCGGCCAGCCGTGGAAGCTGGAGCTGAACTTCTTCGCGCTGTCGATGTGGCTGTGGGGCGGCATGCTCTACATCTGGATGATGTCGCTGATCTTCTACCGCTATACCTTCTTCCGCTTCCAGCCCGGCGACCTGTCGCCACCGTACTGGATCAACATGGGTGCCATGGCAATCTCGACCCTGGCCGGTGCGCTGCTGATCCTCAACAGCCCGGACGCACCCTTCCTGCAATCGGTTCTGCCCTTCCTCAAGGGCTTCACGATCTTCTACTGGGCCACCGGCACCTGGTGGATCCCGATGCTGCTGGTGCTCGGAGTGTGGCGGCACATCTTCAAGCGCTTCCCACTGAGCTACGACCCGCTGTACTGGGGCGCGGTGTTCCCCCTGGGGATGTACACCGCCTGCACCCACGCCCTGGCGCGGGCGATGGATCTGAAGTTTCTGGCCCCCGTCACCGGTTGGTTCCTCGCGATCGCGCTGCTGGCCTGGAGCGTGGCCTTCATGGGCGCCCTGCGCAGCGCCGGCCGCGCGGTACTCGCCGTGCGTGCGCAGAAGTAGGCGCGCACCTCATGCTCCACGTCGAGGATCGATTTCGCCCAGCCACCGGATTTCTCGTCGTGCAGTCCGTACGCACGGCGCTGGATGACGCGGCTCTTATGTCGAGCCCCTCTGGCGGTGCTGCCCCGATCCTGCCTTCGCCTGCCGTCCGGAGAGCGTGCGCAACGCCAGCCACCATGCGGCCGGAAACAGCGCCACGGTCAGGTCGGCAGTCCGCGCAGGCAGCCACATCTGGGCGACCTCCAGCAGCACGAGCCAGACCATCACGGTAATCGTCCAGCCGCCGCCGCGCATGTGCATGCGCCGGCCCATCACCGCCAGCGCGCCTGTCACGAATGCCAGCCCACACAGCGCAGCCAGGTTGTTGTCCATCGATCCGTCGAGCAACGCGGCGAAGGGCACCCAGTTCATCGCACCGGGCGCATCGGAGAACGCGAAAGGCCGCAGCGACTCTACCGTGAACCACAGCACCGCGAGCAGGACCAGCAGCGGCAGTGCGCGCCGCATCCCCATGCGCAGTGCACCGAGTCCCAGTCCCACCCCTGCGGCCGATCCAGCCAGCACGCTGACCGAGATCGTCTGCGCGACCAGGAACGGCCGTGCCGCAATCGCAGCGACCGTCACGCCGACAAGGATGATCTGCGGGTGTCGCAGCGACACCACCAGCGCCGAGAGCAGCGCGACCGACACCGCCATGGAGGCGAAGGACCAGAAGTTGAACTCGGGATGCAGCAGGAGCGGCTTGAGCGCATCCTTGAACTGCTGGAAATCGACCGTCGGCACGAACGGCCAAAGGCGCCAGCCGGCCCAGAAGGCCAGAACCAGGACCGAGACCGCCGCGAGACGGTCGCCGCCGATGGCCAGGCGCTGCAGCAGTGCGCGCGCAGCCTTGCCGGCGAACAGTCCGATCGTCAGGCCGACGCCGTTCCACAGCACGTCGGCCATCGCCGCCGAGCGCGACGGCACGAACACCTGCGCGACCTGCAGCAGCAGGGCAAGCGCCAGGGACAGCAGCACCAGTGCCGCGCGCACGACGCCCTCGCGCGGACGCGCCTGCGTGGCGATCACGATTGCCAGGCCCAGCGGCACGAACAGCAGCACGTTGCCGGCGACGTCGCTCAGCGAGGTCCACCAGTCGGGATGCGCGAACAGTTCCTCGAGCGCGTGCGCGAGCGAGGGCGGCCAGGCCAGGTCGAAGGGATAGAGCGAGCCATAGCTCACCAGCGCCGCGACCAGAAGGAGCTGGCCGGTGCGCCGCATTCAGGCGCCGGCCGCGGAGGCCGGGTCGGCGGAGGCCGGGTCGGCGGAGGCCGGGTCGGCGGAGGCCGGGTCGACAGAGGCCGGGGCGACGGACGAGCCCAGTTCGACGAGGCCCGCCTTCAGTGCACAGCCGCCCTCGTCCTGCAACGCGGCCCGGTGCAGTGCGCGCAGGCGCGCCGCCGAGCCGGGCCTGCCCACCAGCGCATCGGCGGCACGCATGAGCGCGTCGAAGCTGCGCCGGCTGCGCTCGCCGGTCTCGCCGTAGCCCTTGAGCACGCGTGCGCATTCGGCGACCTCGCATGCCAAGTCGTAGTCCTCCAGCATCGTGTGTTCGATGCGCGAGAGCCAGGCTCCGATATCGCGCATCTCGGCGGCGTAGCGCAGGGTTCTGCGCCGGTATCGGCCCAGCCGGCCGATCAGCCAGAGGGCCATGAAGCCGCGCAGGCGGGCGGTGCGCACGAGGCGCTTGCCCGCGAGGCGATCCACCGCACGGCTCGCCCAGGGCGTGTCCAGGAGCCAGCGGCCCAGGCCCGCCGGCAGCGTATCGGCGATCTCCTGCACGCGCGGGTGCAGGAACTCGGTCACGTACACGATCTGCCCGGGGAAGGCGTGCACTTCCCGGCGGAAACGATCGAAGCGTGCCGCGCGCGTCTTCAGGTCGGCCACGCGGATCGTGTCCTCGTAGGCCATGCGCAGGGCAAGGTAGCGCGCCGTCTCGCAGGTCACGCGAAACTCCCGCCGCTGTCCATCGCACCGGGCATCGAGCATCGCCACGGATCTCACACGGCGCAGATAGTCGTGCGCGTAACCGATGTCCATGTAGTCGATGAGCTTGCGCACGCCTTCGACCAGGAAGCCATGCGCCGGCGCGGGAAAGGCCTCGCGGATCTCGGCGAGCAGCGCGTTCACGGCCGGATTGCGCGCCACGGGAATCTCGGCGCCCTGCCTGTCCTCCCGGCGCACCCGGCCTGCGCTTCGCTGCGACTGGTCGCAGGCTGCGCCGAATGCCCGCAGGCTGGACTCGACGCCGACGCCACCGCGCCGGATCGCCGCCTCGAACGCCTCGCGCCCGAAGGGCAGGACGGCCGCGCCGGCAAGCGCGCCGAACAGCGAGGCCGAGATCACGCTGCCGTTGTCCTCGGCGATGCTCGCCATGTCGAAGCAGACGTAGCGCCTGGACGCGACCCGCGCCGCGGCGTGTACCGTCTCGGGATCGGCCATGCCGTTGGCCATCGCGGACTTCTCCAGAATCGCGTAGGCGCGGTGCGAGGAGGAGATGAGCGTGGTGCGCTCGGGCGTGACCAGGCCGCGCTGGATCGCGCGACCCGCTTCCATCAGCTCGGCGGCCACGACGATGTCCACGTCACCGGGCGCGGGCATGAGCGCGAGCACGGGCGCTCTGCCCGTCTCCTCGCCGCGGAACAGTTCGGTGTAGTAGATGGTGGCACCGGTACGCTGCGCGACGCCGGGCACCGAGGTGGTCTGGACGATCCAGCCCTCGTGCTCGGCCAGATCCACCAGCCAGTCGGCCAGCACGCCGCCACCCTGGCCGCCGATGGCGAGAACGGCAATGGAGATTCGCTGAGGGTCGGACATCGTATGACCGGCGCTGCTCAGAAGGCGTACCGGTCCAGCCGCCGCCGCACCTGCCGCTGCAGCGCGCGGATCACCCTGGTGCGCACCCTGTTCCGGAACTTCTCCCAGGGACCGGGATTGAACACGATCTCCGCGCGCATGAACGACGGGCACAGCGCGGCGGCGTGCGCGGCCTCGCCGCACAGGCCGCACCCGACGCAGCTGTCGTCGACGTGGGTGACCGGATCGACCCGCAGCGGATCCGGGTTGGGCCGGATGGTCAGCGATGGACAGCCGGAGATGCGGACGCAGGCGTGATCGCCGGTGCAGGTGTCGGGGTCGACCACGAAACGCTCGCGCACGACGCGCTCGCCCTTCTGGATCGCCTGCTTCATGAGCGGCTTCACGCGGCGCTGCCGGTTCAGCATGCACTCGGACTGCGCCACGATCACCTTGTGCCCCGGCTGCCCGCCGTCGAGCGCCTCGCGCAGGGCCTGGCGCATGCGTTCGACGTCGTAGGTGCGGGTGATGGTCGTGACCTGCTTCACCCCCACGCCGCGCACCGCCTGCTCGATCGGGTTGTTGGTGCTGCGCGTCGGGTTCGCGGCGCGCGAGGACAGCACGTCCTGGCCGCCCGTGGCAGCCGAGTAGCCGTTGTCCACGATCAGCGTCACGCCGTCGCTGCGGTTGAACACCGAATTGCCGATGCCGCTGGTCAGGCCGTTGTGCCAGAAGCCGCCGTCGCCCATGATCGCGATGGCCTTCCTCGGCGCCTCCACGTTGAAGGCCGACGCAGCGGCGCCGCCCAGGCCGTAACCCATCGTCGTGTTGCCGATGTTGAACGGCGGCAGGATGGAGAACAGGTGGCAGCCGATGTCCGCGCTCACGTGCAGCGGCCCGAGTTCCTTCTCCATCAGCTTCATGGCGGTGAAGATCGGGCGCTCCGGACAGCCGGTGCAGAAGCCCGCCGGCCGCTGCGGCACCACGCCGGCGAGCGCCTGCACGGCGGGATGCGCGGCGACGGAAGAGTGCGCGGGACTCGCCTGCAGCAGGCGCGGTGCGTGCCTGTCCAGGAACGCGCGCAGGCCGCACAGCAGCACCTCGCCGGTGTACTCGCCCGCCATCGGCAGCACGTCCTTGCCCGACAGCGCGGTGTGCACGTCGGCCTTGCGCAGGATCGCGTGGAGATTCTGCTCGATGTAGTCCGGCTGCCCTTCCTCCACCAGCAGCACCGCGCGCCTGCCGGCGCAGAAGCGCACCACCTCGGCATCGATCAGCGGATAGGTGACATTGAGCACGTACAGCGGCACGCGCGTGTTGCCGAACGCATTGGCCAGCCCGAGCCGCTCGAGGGCGCGCAGCACGCCGTTGTACAACCCGCCCTGCAGGATGATGCCGACGTCGGCCGCGTCGCCGTCGAAGAACTCGTTGAGCCCGTGCCCGGCGATGAACTTCACCGCCGCCGGCCAGCGCTTCTCGATCTTGTCCTTCTCGTGCTGGAAGGACGCGGGCGGCAGCACGATGCGGCCAGTGTCGCGGCGCGGCGTGACGAGCGCCTCCTGCAGGGTGAACGGCGGGCGCACGTTGTCCCGGGCAACGAAGTGGCCGTGGACGTGGCAGGCGCGGATGCGCAGTTCCAGCATCACCGGCGTGTTGCTAGCCTCGGACAGCTCGAAGCCCTTCTCCACCATCGACACGATGCTCGGCAGGTTCGGCCGAGGATCGAGCAGCCAGACCTGCGATTTCATTGCGAAGGCGTGCGTGCGCTCCTGCATGATGCTGGAGCCCTCGCCGTAGTCCTCGCCGATGACGATCAGCGCGCCGCCGGTCACTCCCCCCGAGGCGAGATTGGCGAGTGCATCCGAGGCGACGTTGGTGCCGACCGTGGACTTCCAGGTGGCGGCGCCGCGGATCGGATAGTTCACCGAGGCGGCGAGCGTGGCCGCCGCGGTGGCTTCGTTGGCCGAGGTCTCGAAGTGCACGCCCAGCTCGGACAGGATGTCCCGCGCATCGGCGAGCACGTCCATCAGGTGCGAGATCGGCGCACCCTGGTAGCCGGCGACGTAACCCACCCCGGACTGCAGCAGGGCCTTGGTGACCGCGAGAATGCCTTCGCCGCGGAAGGTCTCGCCCGCCCCGAGGCGCAGCTTCTGGACTTCCTTCCTGAAGGAGCGTTCGGCCATAGGAGCCAAATGATACACATCGCCGTCTTCCCGGCGCACGCGAGAAATCCATCATCCCGGCGGAAGCCGGAATCCAGCAGAACAGACAGGCCTTTCATCACCTCCGACACGCCGGGCAGGCGCGCTGGCTATACTCAGTGCTCCCACGCACGACGACTCCCATGCCCGATCAGGTTAAACCGCTTCTCATCGGCGGCGACTGGATCGCCGATACCGGCGAGGTCATCCCGTCCGTCGATCCCGCCACCGGCCGGATCAACCACGAGGTCTGCGCCGCGTCCGCGCGCCACGTGGCAGCCGCCGTGGAGGCCGCGCGCGAGGCCGCACAGGCCTCGGACTGGCGCGACATGCTGCCGCACCGGCGTGCGCGTCTGCTGGCCGGCATTGCCGATCGCATCGAGGCGCGCAGCGAGGTGTTCGCGCGCGCCCAGATGCTCGACAACGGCAAGGTGCTGGCGGAGTGCCGCGCGCAGGCGCTCGCCGCCTCCGCCGTGTTCCGCTATTACGCCGGCGTGTGCGAGACCCTCGGATCCGAGGTCAATCCCGCGCGCGGATCCTACCTGTCGATGACGGTGTACGAACCCTACGATGTGGTCGCCGCGATCACGCCGTGGAATTCCCCGCTGACCATGGAGGCGCAGAAGGTCGCACCGGCGATCGCCGCCGGCAACGCGGTCATCCTCAAGCCCTCGGAAGTCACGCCCAGCGCCGCCCTGCTGCTCGGACAGGCGGCACTCGATGCCGGCCTCCCGCCCGGCATCCTCAATGTCCTGCCCGGCACCGGCGCAGTGGCCGGCGACGCGCTGGTGCGCCATCCCGGCGTGCGCTTCGTGTCCTTCACCGGCGGCACGCAGAGCGGGCGGCGCGTCGCCGCCATCGCCGCGGAGAAGCTGATGGCCGTGGCGCTCGAACTGGGTGGCAAGTCGCCGCACATCGTGTTCGCCGATGCGGATGTCGAGGCGGCCGCTGCCGCAGTCGCCGACGGCATCTTCGAGGGCACCGGGCAGTCCTGCGTGGCGGGCTCGCGCCTGTTCGTGCAGCGCGCCGTGTACGCGCACGTGCTGGCGCTGATCGAAGCGCGGGCGCGGGCGCTACGGCCGGCACCACCCGGTGCCGAGGGCGCCAGGCTCGGGCCGCTGGCCTCGTTCGCGCACCGGGAGCGGGTGGAGCGCATGGTGGACATCGCGCGCAGCGAAGGCGGCCGCATCGTCACCGGCGGTGCGCGGCCCGACGACGCCTGTCTGAGCGAGGGTGCGTACTACCTGCCGACCGTGATCGATGGCCTCGACAACAGCGCGACCGTGTGCCGGCAGGAGATCTTCGGCCCGGTGCTGTGCGCTCTTCCCTTCGACGACGAGGACGATCTGGTGCGCCAGGCGAACGACTCGGCCTACGGACTGGCCGCCGGCATCTGGACCGCGGACTACAGGCGCGCGTGGCGCTTGGCACGGCGCCTCGAGGCCGGCACGGTGTGGATCAATACCTACAAGCAGCTGTCGATCGGCGCGCCGTTCGGTGGATTCAAGGATTCGGGCATCGGTCGCGAGAAGGGCATCGGCGGGGTGCGTCTGTATCAGCAGGCAAAAAGCGTGTACTGGGGGTTGTGATGAACGACGCAACTGTTGGCTTCATCGGACTGGGCGTCATGGGCGAGCCGATGTGCCGCAACCTGCGCGTGCGCGGGGAGCATCGCGTGATCGCGTTCGACCTCGACCCCGCGCCGCTGGCGCGGCTCGCGCAGCACGGCATCGGATCGGCGGCGGACATTGCCGGACTGATGCGCGCATGCGACGTCGTATTCGTCTCGCTGCCGTCGGGCAAGGTGCTGGAGACGCTCGCGCGCGCGCCGCAGGGCGTGCTGGCCAACGCGCACGAGGGCCAGACCTTCGTCGATCTGGGCACTTCTCCCGTCTCGCTCACGCGCGCCCTGGCGGCGGATTTCGAGGCGCACGGCGTGCGCTATCTCGATGCGCCGGTGGCGCGCACGCGCCAGGCGGCCGAAGCCGGGACGCTGTCGGTGATGGTCGGCGGCGATGCGGCGGGCTTCGAGCGCGTGCGCCCGCTGATCGCCTGCTTCGCCTCGGACATCACGCATTGCGGCGCCGTGGGCAGCGGACAGGTGACCAAGATCCTCAACAACATGGTGCTGTTCGAGACCGTCGCCGCACTGTCGGAGGCGCGCGCCATCGCGCGACGCGCGGGCGTCGATCCGGCACTGCTGTTCGACACCCTGAGCAAGGGCTCGGCCGACAGCTTCGCGCTGCGCAACCACGGCCTGAAGGCGATCATCCCGGGCGAGTTTCCCGAGCGCGCCTTCTCCGTGGAGTACGCGAAGAAGGATCTCGCCTACGCGCTCGAGCTGGCGCGCGACACGGGGGTGGATGCGCAGGGTGCGCGCCGCGTGGACGCGTTGTTCGACGCGGCCATCGGCAATGGCTGGGGAGAGGCCTACCATCCGGTCATCAGCCGCGTGGTGGACCAGGCGTAGCGAGCGCAATCGCCATGGAAGCGAAGGACGATCCGGCGGGCATGGGCAGCGAGGCCGATCTGGCGGCGCGCTTCCTGGCCGCCATCCCCGCGCGCCTCGAGGCCGACCCGCACCTCGTCTGGCGCGGCCGGCATCTGCACACGCGCTGCATGATCGAGATCGGCACGACCCGCTTCCTGCTGCACGTGGACGGCGGCCGCGTGCCCGAGTGCCGCTCGCCGCTGCCGCCGTTGAGCTCGTGGGACTTCGCGATCCGGGGAAGCGTACGGGCGTGGGACGGCCTGTGGACGGCGGTGCCGTCTCCCGGCTGGCACGATCTGTTCGCCCTGTCCCGGCGCGGGGAGATGCGATTCGAGGGGAGCCTGCACCCGTTCCTCGCCAATCTCCAGTACTTCAAGGATCTGCTCGCCCTGCCGCGCACGCGAGGTGTCGCATGAGCGGTGCGCCGATCGAACCGATCGTCGGCCGGTACGCACACGTCCCGATCCTGGACGAGGCGTGCCGGGTGTACTTCGAGGAGGCCGGCCAGGGCATCCCCCTGGTCTGCCTGCACACCGCGGGGGCGGACTCGCGCCAGTTCCGTCACCTCATGTGCGACGAGGAGATCACGCGCGATTTCCGCGTGCTCGCCTTCGACCTGCCCTGGCACGGCAAGTCGTATCCGCCGCAGGGATGGGAGGGCCGCGAATACAGGCTGACCACCGAGCGCTACATCGCGACCGTCCTGGCGTTCTGCGATGCCCTCGAGCTCGAGCGCCCGGTCGTCATGGGCTGCTCGATCGGCGGGCGCATCGTGCTGCAACTGGCGCACGCGCATGGCGACAGATTTCGCGCGCTCGTGGGTCTGGAGGCCGCGGATTTCCAGGCACCCTGGTACGACACCGACTGGCTGCACCGCAGCGACGTGCACGGAGGCGAAGTGTGCGCAGCCCTGATCTCCGGACTCATCGCGCCGCAGAGTCCGGCGCTCCACCGGCACGAGACCCTGTGGCAGTACATGCAGGGCGGACCGGGCGTGTTCAAAGGCGATCTGTACTTCTACCGGGTGGATGGCGACCTGCGCGGAAGGCTCGGCGGCATCGACGCCGAACGATGTCCCCTCCATCTGCTCACCGGCGAGTACGACTTCTCCTGCACACCGGAAGACACGCTGCGCACCGCGCAGTCGATTCCCGGCGCCCGGGTGACCATCATGAAGGAGCTGGGCCACTTCCCCATGAGCGAGAATCCCGCCCGGTTCCGGCACTACCTGCTGCCGGTGCTCGGGGAAATCCTTCAGTCGCAGCCTTGACGCGAACCACCAGACGAGCGCCCGACGGCGCCTCTACAGTAGGCGCGCATTCCTGTCCACGAGGCGCTTTCGCCGGTTGGCACTCAGGATCCGGCCGCGGGATCGCCACCGCTCGTCTGCTCATTCTGGACATCGATGATCGGCTCGTACGTCTGGCCGAGGATTCTCGCCTGCCAGGCCAGCTGCTCCTGTACCTGCTTCAGATCCTGGATGTCGATCAACATGATGACGGCGCCGTCGATCTTGTTATCCATCGTCCGGTACGGCCGCACGCGCAACGAGTACCAGCGGCCGTTCCTGGCGCGCACCTCCAGTTCGCGCACGCTGACGCTGTCGATCACCTCGCGCGCCATCTTCAGCAGGTCGAGGCTGGCCTTGCCTGGCGCAGGTGACAGGTACAGACCGGTGTCTCCGCGAAACTGCAGGACGTCCAGGCCCTCGTTCACGAGAACGCCCGCGGGAGCGTAGCGGGACAGCAGAAGGCGATCGACCTCGCGCTGCATCTCGCCCGAGTAATCCCCAGTGCTCTCGCGCGAGCGCTCGGGCCGCCGCTCCAGGTAGCGCTGCGCGGTGGTCGGGGCACCGGCACCGGCACCGGCACCGGCACCGGCACCGATGATTGCCGCATCCGCCCGCACGGGTGCCGGCTTCCTCGAATAGATCTTGTGCTTCGCCTTGGCAAGATGCTTCCTTTCCTCGGCCAGCGCCGTGAAGAACTGGTCGATGCTCCGATGCTGTGCCGGCCCGGAGGGCCGGGGCAGCAGCATCAGGCGGCCCTCGTGGATCGACATCGCGTGGGAAGGCGGAATCACGTAGACGCGATTGGGCGCCACCACGGTCTCGTCGCACGCATCTTCCACCGGCATGGCGCAGGCGCGCCCGAGAATCTCGGACAGCATGCTGCCGTGTGTGGGCGAGAGGTGATGCACCACGACGAACGCCATGCCGGTGTCCGGAGGCAGTGCGCCAAGCAGTTGCTCGGTCGCCTCGAGCCCTCCGGTCGATGCGCCGATGCTCACGACAGGGAAATCCGCTTCGTTCACGATCCGATGCTCTCTCGTTGCTGGTGCGCTACCGACGAGGAAGCACCGGCCATGACGTTGAGGCTCCGCCGTGGCCCGGTGTTTGTATTTTCTACTCCCGCGAAATCAGCCATGTTCGTGGGATGCAATGTATCCAGTGGTCAGCTTAGCGCCGCGCAACGGCAATCGAAGCGAGGCCGCCCCGGGCGGAACGCCAAATGCCCGAGGTCCACGATGGACCAGACCGACGAAGGCGAAGCACGCGCAGCCGGCATCGTGGTGCCCGGCGCATCTGCCGGCGGCATCGAGGCGCTCAGGAGTCTGAGCGAGCTTCTGCCCGCCGATCTGAGAGCCGCCGTGTTCGTGGTATTGCACGTGGCACCCCAGTTCGACAGCCGACTTCCCGACATTCTCGCAAGGGTCGGACCGCTCCCGGCGAAGTATGCGCACAACGGCGATCGGATCGTCGGCGGCCGCATTCTGGCGGCGCCGCCGGATCATCATCTGCTGGTTCGTGCCACGCACGTCGAGCTTTCGCGCGGCCCGCGCGAGAACCACGCGCGCCCCTCGGTGGATGCCACCTTGCGCAGTGCCGCGCGCGCACGGCGCCGCCGTGACCGGCGTCGTTCTATCCGGCACACTGGGGGATGGCACCATGGGGCTGATGGCAGTCAAGGCGCATGGCGGCGTCACCGTGGTTCAGGATCCTGGCGAAGCACGGTTCGCCGGCATGCCGGAGCATGCGCTGCAATTCGCCGATGTCGATTACGTGCTGGAGATTCGCGGCATCGCCGAGCTCATCACCCGTGCCGCGGACCGGCCCGGAATGGAGGCAGACGCAATGGACAGCGACGACGGATCACTGCGTGTGCGCATCGAGGATGATTTCGTCCTGCAGGTCGAGGGGACCCGCACGCGCGAACAGTCGGTATACGCCTGCCCGGAGTGCGGCGGGGTGCTGTGGCACAACGACGAGGGAAGTTCCACGCAGTTCCGCTGCTATCAGGGACACGCGTACGCCGCCGAACGCCTTCTCCTGGAGAAGAGCGAAACGCTGGAGGATGCACTCTGGTCCGCGGCGCGCGCGCTGGTGGAGGGGGCGACGCTCGACAGACAGCTCGCCGCGAAGCTGCGCGAGCGTGGTCTGTCGCAGCGCGTCGAGGGGCTGGACGAGCAGGCGGTGCGGGACGAGGAACATCTGCGCCTGTTGCGCAGCCAGATCCTCCAGGCAGACCGCGCGACGTAGCGGTGCGCTGCGCAGGGGGTTCCGCGACCCGAACTGCCTTCGATCTGAATCGTTCCGGCTGATTCGTGATCAAATCCACTTGCGCAACGGCGCGAGCGCCATCCGCGAACTCACATCAGGATAGGATTGCGAGCGGCGCCTCCCGCGCTGCACCTGCATACCGACGAAGGCACGCATGATTCGACTGTACTACTACCCCTCCAACGCCTCCATCGCACCGCACATCCTGCTGGAGGAGATGGGCATCGCGTTCCAGCTCGAGCTGGTCGATCGCGCCAACAACGCGCACAAGTCGCCGGAATACCTGAGACTCAATCCCAACGGGCTGATTCCGGTGCTGGTGGACGGCGACCTGGTGCTCTACGAGACCGCCGCCATCGTGCTGCACCTGGTGGACACGCCGGCCGGCGCGCCCTTCGCGCCGCGGGTCGGAACCCATGCGCGCGCGCACTTCTACAAGTGGCTGGTGTGGTTCACCAACACGGTTCAGGCTACCCAGCTCATGTATTTCTTTCCGAACCAGTATCTGCGTCCGGGCAGCGACGCGGTCACCGAACTCGAGGAAGTCGCCCAGGCCAGGGTGGGCGGATTTCTGAAGCAGATGGACGATGTGCTCGCGGGTCACGGCGGACCGTGGATGCTGGGTGAGACCTACAGCGCCCTGGACATCTACGCCTTCATGCTGTGTCGCTGGACACGCAACTACACGGCGCCGGCGGGCAGACCCGCGCGCGAGCACGCCCATCTCGCGCCGTTCCTGCAGCGCATGCTGGAGCGTCCGGCGGTTCATCGCGCGATCGCCACCGAACGACTGCAACCGCCGTTGATCTGAGCATGGGCAGCGCTACGCCAGACAGGTCGAAGAACCATGCCGCGTGTGCCTGGGACGCTCTGCTCGGCTTCCGGCACGACGACTCCGAGAGTCCCTTCCGCACGCTCATCGAGCAGGCACTGCCCGACGCGCTGTTCGTGCACGACGCCGAAGGGCGCTTCATGGAAGTGAACGCACGCGCCTGCGAAAGCGTGGGCTTCACGCGCGCCGAGCTGCTCAATCTCGGCGTGTTCGACATCGAACAGGACTTCGACCTGGCGGGCGCGCGGGCGCAGTGGCGCACGATGCAGCCGGGCGTGCGCAAGGTGATCGTCGGCACGCACCGCCGCCGCGACGGCAGCCGATTCCCGGTCGAGGTGCATTTCGGCCTGCTCGAGGCCAGCGGCCAGCGCTGCTATCTGTGCATCGCCTGCGACATCAGCGAGCGCGTGCAGGCGCAGAAGGCCCTGCTGGAACGGGAAGCGCAGCTGGTGCGGGCGCGCGAAGCGGCCGAGGCCGCGCACGCGGCCAAGTCGGCCTTCCTTGCCAGCCTGGCCCGGGAGTTTCAGGTGCCGCTGCAGTCGATCGTCCATCAATCGCGGCGCCTGCGCCTCGGCGGCAATGCCGGCAGCGGGCAGGAGGAGTCGCTGCGCGCGCTCGACGATGCGAGCCGGCGCCTCGAACAGCTGGTGCACTCCATGCTGGGACTGTCCCGATTGAAGCCGGGAGATTGATTCCAGGGGCCGGGCCGTGTGCCCCGGCCCGTGTCCCAGGGCCCGGCGTGCCGGATCGCTGCGTGCAGCAAAGCCGCTCCGGGCACCGCCAATCTG
Organism: Burkholderiales bacterium; assembly: GCA_020854105.1. Lineage (GTDB taxonomy): Bacteria > Pseudomonadota > Gammaproteobacteria > Burkholderiales > SHXO01 > SHXO01. The sequence continues at coordinate 158,127 of JADZGB010000031.1, forward strand.
AAGGAAGCGATCCGATGAACGATCCCAATACCTCACTCACGGCCACCACACTCACGGCACAACCGCTGTCCGAGGGCGAGCTGCGCCTGATCGACGCCTGGTGGCGCGCCTGCAATTACCTGTCCGTCGGCATGATCTACCTGCGCGACAATCCGCTGCTGCAGGAACCGCTCGAGCCGCGGCACATCAAGCACCGCCTGCTAGGGCACTGGGGCGCCAGCCCGGCGCTGTCGTTCGCGTGGGCGCACCTGAACCGTGTCATCAAGCGCTACGATCTGGACATGATGTTCATCGCCGGGCCGGGACACGGGGCGCCGGGCGTGCTCGGCCCGACCTATCTCGAGGGCACCTACTCCGAGATCTACCCCGACAAGAGCGAGGATCTCGAGGGACTGCAGAAGTTCCTCGAGCAGTTCTCCTTTCCGGGGCAGATCGGCTCGCACGTGACACCCGAGATACCCGGTTCGATCCACGAAGGCGGTGAACTGGGCTACAGCCTGGCGCATGCCTTCGGTGCAGCGTTCGACAACCCCGGGCTCATCGTCGCCTGCGTGGTCGGCGACGGCGAAGCGGAAACCGGAGCGCTGGCGACTGCCTGGCATTCGAACAAGTTCCTCAACCCGGCGCGCGACGGTGCCGTCCTGCCGATCCTGAGCCTTAACGGCTACAAGATCGCCAATCCTGCCATCCTCGCCCGCATCAGCCACGAGGAACTGGAGGCGTTGCTCGTGGGCTACGGCTACAGGCCCTACTTCGTCGAGGGCTCTGACCCGAAGCAGATGCACCAGCGCATGGCCGCCACGCTCGACCAGGCGATCGGCGAGATCCGCGCCTTTCAGCGCGATGCGCGCACGCTCAGCGAGTTCGAGCGTCCGCGCTGGCCCATGATCGTCCTGGGCACACCCAAGGGATGGACCGGACCGAAGGAGATCGACGGCCACCAGGTCGAAGGCAGCTGGCGTTCGCACCAGGTGCCGTTCGCGGACGTGCGCGACAACCCCGCACACCTGAAGCTGCTGGAGGAATGGCTGCGCAGCTATCGTCCCGAGGAACTGTTCGACGCGCAGGGCCGCCTCGAACCCGAGCTGCGTGCGCTCGCCCCGCTCGGCCACCGGCGCATGAGCGCGAATCCGCATGCCAACGGCGGCCTGCTGCGCAAGGATCTGAAGCTTCCGCAGTTCCGCGATTACGCACTGAGCGTGCCGGAAGCAGGCAGGCTCCGGCACGGGAGCACGCGCGTGCTGGGCGAGTTCCTGCGCGACGTCATGCGCGACAATCCGACCAGCTTCCGCCTGTTCGGACCGGACGAGACGGCCTCGAACCGGCTGGAGGCAGTGTACGCGGCGAGCAAGAAGACCTGGATGGCGGAACTGCGCCCGGAGGATGCCGATGGCGGCGAGCTGAGCCGCGACGGCCGGGTGATGGAGATGCTCTCGGAGCACACCCTGGTGGGCTGGCTGGAAGGCTATCTGCTGACCGGGCGGCATGGCCTGTTCCACACCTACGAGGCGTTCGCCCACGTCATCGACTCGATGTTCAACCAGTACGCGAAGTGGCTGGACATCAGCAGGAACAACGTCTCCTGGCGCGCGCCCGTGTCGTCGCAGAACATCCTGCTGTCCTCGACCGTGTGGCGGCAAGACCACAACGGCTTCTCGCACCAGGATCCGGGCTTCATCGACCTGGTGACCAACAAGAGCCCGAGCGTCACACGCGTCTATCTGCCGCCCGATGCCAATACGCTCCTTGCCGTTGCCGACCGCTGCCTGCGCTCGAAGGACTGCATCAACGTCATCGTGGCGGACAAGCAGAAGCACCTGCAGTTCACCACCATCGACGAGGCCGTGGTCCATTGCGCGAAGGGCATCGGCATCTGGGGACGTGCAAGCACCGACGCGGGCGAGGAGCCCGACGTCGTCATGGCCTCGTGCGGCGACGTGGCCACGCAGGAGGCGCTGGCGGCGGCCGCGATCCTGCGTGGCCACGTGCCCGATCTGAAGCTGCGCTTCGTCAACGTGGTGGATCTGTTCAGGATGCACCCGGCGAGCGAGCACCCGCACGGTTCCACCGAACGCGAGTTCGACAGCCTGTTCACCGTGGACAAGCCGATCATCTTCAATTTCCACGGCTATCCGTGGCTGATCCACAAGCTCGCCTACCGGTTCCGCAATCACGACAACCTGCACGTGCGCGGCTACAAGGAGAAGGGCAGCATCAATACGCCCCTGGAATTGGCGATTCTCAACCAGGTGGACCGCTTCAGCCTGGTCATCGACGTGATCGACCGCGTTGCGCGCCTGCAGGTCAGAGGCGCGCACCTGAAGGAGCAGATGCGCAACGAGATCATCCTGAACCTCGCCTATGCGCACGAGCACGGAACAGACCGGCCCGAGGTCGCGGACTGGGTGTGGCCGTACTGATCCTGCGCCTCGCCGGCGTCCGGGCGAAGTAGACTGCGAATGTCGGGGACCGGGCCTGGAGAACGAGAACGGTGGATCGCAAGCACGAGAAGTACGAACAGCTGCTCACGCACGCGAGGGCGCTGACACCGGTGGCCACTGCCGTGGTGCATCCCTGTGACGAGGCGTCGTTGCAGGGCGCGCTCGAAGCCGCACGAATCGGGCTGATCGACCCGATCCTGGTGGGCCCGCGGGCGCGCATCGAGGCGGCAGCCGCCAAGGCGGGGCTTTCCATCGCGGGCCTGGAGATCGTGGATACGCCGCACAGCCACGCTTCGGCTGCCGATGCCGTGCGCCTGGTGCGCGAAGGGCGCGTCCAGTGCCTGATGAAGGGCAGCCTCCACACCGACGAACTGATGGGCGCGGTAGTGGCGCGCGAAGGCGGTCTGCGCACCGAACGGCGCATCAGCCACTGCTACGTCATGGATGTTCCCACCTACGAGCAGGCGCTGATCGTTTCGGATGCCGCGATCAACATCACACCCACTCTCGAGGACAAGATCGACATCGTGCAGAACGCCATCGATCTGGCGCGCGCGCTCGGCGTGCAGGCGGTGCGCGTGGCGATCCTGTCGGCGATGGAAACGGTCAACCCCAAGGTGCCGTCCACGGTCGAGGCCGCCGCCCTGTGCAAGATGGCCGATCGCGGCCAGATCGAGGGCGCCATCCTCGACGGCCCGCTCGCGCTCGACAATGCCATCAATCTGGAGGCGGCGAGGATCAAGCGGCTCGAATCGCCCGTCGCCGGCCAAGCGAACGTGCTGATCGTGCCCGATCTGGAGGCCGGCAACATGCTGGCCAAGAGCCTGTCCTTCCTGGCCGATGCCGACGCCGCCGGGATCGTGCTCGGGGCACGCGTGCCGATCGTGCTGACCAGCCGGGCCGATTCGCTCATGTCGCGGCTCGCCTCGTGCGCGGTGGCGTCCATGGTCGCGCACGCGCGCCGCAGCGCCCTCAAGGTGACGGTCTGAACGCATGGACCCGGCCATCGCCGTCCTCAACGCCGGCTCCTCCAGCATCAAGTTCTCCCTGTTCGTCCTGCGCGCAGGTGCGCTCGAGCTGACGCACCGCGGTCGGATCGAGGGCCTGTTCACGGCGCCGCACTTCGTCGCGCGCGATCGCGGCGGACAGATCGTCGGGGAGAAGTCGTGGGGCTCGGGTGCGCCGCTCGGCCACGGCGGTGCGCTGGCCCACCTGCTCGGCTACGTGCGCGAACTGCTGGCCGGGCGGCATCTCGCCGGCATCGGCCATCGGGTGGTGCACGGAGGCGCAAACCACCTGCAGCCCGTGCGCGTGGACGCGGCAGTGCTCGAGGATCTCGAGCGCCACGTACCGCTCGCGCCCCTGCACCAGCCGCACAACCTGGCGCCGATCCGCGAGTTGCTCGAAACTGCTCCCGACCTGCCGCAGGTGGCCTGCTTCGACACCTCCTTCCATCGCGGCATGCCGCAGCTCGCGCAGATGTTCGCGCTGCCGTTCGAGATGTACGAACAGGGCGTGCGCCGCTATGGGTTCCACGGACTGTCCTACGAGTACGTGGCCTCGGTGATGGGTGATGTCGACTCGCGCGCGGCGCACGGCCGCTGCGTCGTGCTCCATCTGGGCAACGGATCGAGCATGTGCGCGCTGCTGGCCGGACACAGCGTGGCGACCACGATGGGATTCACCGCGGCGGACGGTCTGCCGATGGGCACGCGCTGCGGCGCGCTCGATCCCGGTGTGCTGCTGTACCTGATGGAACGGCGCGGTATGGACGCGCGCCAGTTGCAGGAGCTGCTCTATCAGCAGTCCGGCATGCTCGGCGTCTCCGGCGTGTCGAGCGACATGCGCGCCCTGCTCGCGAGCGACGAACCGCGAGCCAGGCTCGCCGTGGATCTGTACTGCTATCGGATCGGCCGCGAGCTCGGCTCGCTCGCGGCAGCGCTGGGCGGCATCGACGCACTGGTCTTCACCGCCGGCATCGGCGAGAACGCAGCGCCGATCCGCGAGCGCGTGTGCCAGCACGCCGCGTGGCTGGGCGTGGAACTGGACGGCGAAGCCAACCGGGCGGGCGGCCCGCGGCTGAGCACGACCGCCAGCCGGGTATCGGCGTGGGTGATCCCCACCGACGAGGAGTCGATGATCGCCCGGCACACGCGCACGGTCATCGGAGTCTAGCGAGCGGCGAAAGGACAGCTCTACGGCCTGGATTCCGGCCGGAATGACGGAATAGTGCGACTCGCGCCGGAACGTGCCGCTTCGAGCTTCAGCCGATCGGCCGCAGGTCGTAGATCCGGCGCAGCAAGGCGAACTCGCGCGCGAGCTTGAGTTGCAGATCCACCAGTTTGCCGGTGCGCACGTCGAACACCCAGCCGTGGATCTGCGGGTGGCCGCCCTTGTACCACGCGCGCTGCACGTGGTCGGTCTTGACCAGGTTCAGGCACTGCTCGCGCACGTTGAGCTCGACCAGGCGATCGTAGCGCCTGCTCTCGTCATCGATGGCGTCCAGTTCCACCTGGTGAATGCGATAGACGTCGCGCAGCCCCTGCAGCCAGCTGTTGAGCTGCCCCATGTCGCTCGGTTGCATGGCCGCCTTCACGCCGCCGCATTCATAATGTCCGCACACCACGATGTGGCGGACCTTCAGGTGCTCCACCGCGAACTGCACCACTGCGTTGACGTTGTTGTCGCAGGCGACCACCAGGTTGGCGATGTTGCGGTGGATGAAGATCTCGCCCGGCTGCGCGCCCATCAGCTCCTCGGCAGTCACGCGGCTGTCGGAGCAGCCGATGTAGAGGATGTCCGGATTCTGTCCGGCGGCGAGCTTGTCGAAATAGGCCGGATCCTTCTCCAGCTTGGAGGCAACCCAGCGCGAATTCTCTTCGAAGATCTCGTTCAGCGGCTTCACCCCGCATCCTCAGCAACGGCAGCCAGCGCCATCGGAGGAGCGGGCAGCCCGCATTCTACGGCGTGCCCCTGCCCGCGTCAGCCGGTGAAGGCCTGAATTCCGGTCTGCGCCCGACCCAGGATCAGCGCGTGGATGTCGTGCGTGCCCTCGTAGGTGTTGACCGTCTCCAGGTTGATGACGTGGCGCATCACGTGGAACTCGTCCGAGATGCCGTTGCCCCCGTGCATGTCGCGCGCGTGACGGGCGATCTCCAGCGCCTTGCCGCACGAGTTGCGCTTGATCAGCGACACCATCTCGGGCGTGGCACGGCTCTCGTCCATCAGCCGGCCCACGCGCAGGCAGCCCTGCAACCCGAGCGCGATCTCGGTCTGCATGTTGGCGAGCTTCAACTGGATGATCTGGTTCGCCGCCAGCGGCCGTCCGAACTGGAGGCGGTCCAGCGTGTACTGGCGCGCGCGGTGCCAGCAGTCCTCCGCCGCGCCGAGCGCGCCCCATGCGATGCCGTAGCGCGCCTTGTTCAGGCAGCCGAACGGGCCCTTCAGGCCCTTCACGTTCGGCAGCAGGTTCTCGGCGGGGATCTCCACGTCGTCCATCACGATCTCGCCCGTGATCGAGGCACGCAGGCTGAGCTTGCCCTCGATCTTCGGGGCCGACAGCCCCTTCATTCCCTTCTCCAGGACGAAGCCGCGGATCTCGTTGTCATCGTCCTTCGCCCACACCACGAATACGTCGGCGATCGGCGAGTTGCTGATCCACGTCTTCGAGCCCTTGAGCACGTAGCCTCCGTCCACACGGCGCGCGCGCGCCTGCATCGAGCCGGGGTCGGAACCGTGGTTGGGTTCGGTCAGTCCGAAGCAGCCGACCCACTCCCCGGTGGCGAGCTTCGGCAGGTACCTGGTGCGCTGGGCCTCGGTGCCGTACGCGTGGATGGGATGCATCACCAGCGAACTCTGCACGCTCATGGCCGAGCGGTAGCCGGAATCGACGCGCTCCACCTCGCGCGCGATGAGCCCGTAGCTGACATGGTTGACGCCGGCGCAGCCGTAGCCGTGGATGGTCGAGCCGAGGAAGCCGAGCGCGCCCATCTCGTTCATGATCTCGCGATCGAACTTCTCCTCGCGCGTGGCTTCCAGCACGCGCGGCATGAGTCTGTCCTGGCAGTATGCGCGGGCGCTGTCGCGCACCATGCGCTCTTCCTCGCTCAGCTGGTCTTCGAGAAGGAAGGCGTCGTCCCATCGAAAGGTTGCTTTCTGCATCGTCGTCCCGTGTGCGGTTGCGTCGCGCCGCCGCCGGGCTGGACCGCACGGCGGCATCCATACGATGATCTCACGAAATCCTGCCGCACCCGCTGCGGCGCTGCCCGGCCGCGGCTAACATTGCATGATGCATCCTCATTGCACCGACGCTGCCCGCCGCGCCGGCGAAAGATGGCGCCCGGCAGTGCATCGCCTGCTCTGGCGCTGCATCGGCCTGCTCGTCCTGACGGCAGGAGTGGCGCGTGCGGTCACGCTGCCGCTGCCCGAAGATCCCGGGGACGACCTGGTCGGCGGCCTGCGCACCGTGACGGTCAAGGGCAGCGAGACCCTGCTCGACATCGCGCGCCGCAACGGCCTGGGCTATACCGAGATCGTCTCTGCCAACCCCGTGCTCGACCCCTGGGTACCCGGAGAGGGCAGCCGCGTGCTCCTGCCCACCCGCTTCATCCTGCCCGAGGGCGAGCGCAAGGGGGTCGTGATCAATCTCGCGCAGATGCGGCTGTTCTACTTTCCCGCACCGCGTGCGGACGAGAAGGCGGTCGTGATCACGCACCCGATCGGCATCGGAACCGACTACGGATCGACTCCGCTGGGCGATACGAAGATCGTGCGCAAGGCGGCGAATCCGACCTGGTACCCGCCCAAGGGCGTACGCGAGCGCCGCGCCGCGGCCGGCGTCGTGCTGCCGGTAAAGGTGCCGCCGGGGCCGGACAATCCGCTCGGCACCCACGCCCTGTATCTGGAATTCGCCGAGTACCTGGTCCACGGCACCAACCGGCCATGGGGGATCGGCATGCGCGTGAGCAGCGGCTGCATCCGCATGTACCCCGAGGGCATCGCCGCGCTGTTTCCGCTGGTGCCGCTCGGCACGCCGGTGCGCATCGTCGACCGCCCCTGGGCGGCCGGCCGCTCCAGCGGCACCCCCTACGTGCAGGTATTCGCCCGGCCGCGAATGGAGGAAGGCGTGGACTGGCCGGAAGCGCTACTCGACCACACCCCGCTGGTACGTGCATTGTCGCAGCTGGCGCCGCGCGGTGCGGTGGACTGGGACCGTGTCATGGAAGCGACCGAGGACCGGCTCGGGGTGCCGATCCCGGTCGTGCCGAAGGCGCCCTCGCCGGAGATGCTGATCGAGCGGGCGGACAGCCGGTAGCGGAAGGACTCCCGCGCACGCCCGGAGCCACTCCCGCCAGGCATGGTGCAGCGGGCATCACTTGCGCATGGACTTCTCGAACATGCGGTCGGTCTTGGTGTCCAGCCGCATGGTCGCGTTCTGTGCGTCGCGGGCGATGCGCTGTGCCTCTTCCGCTGCGCGCTGCGCGGCATTGGCGGACTCCAGCGCCTCCTGGGCGAGAGCGTCATTGCCCGGTCCGGCGCGCACCGTCGCCAGAATCTGATCGGCCTTGGCGTTGGCGGCCTCGGCCGCAGCGCGGGCAGCCTTCGCCTCCGCCAGGGCGCTCTGCGCGGTCGCGAGCGCCTGCTCGGCAGTGCTTGCCCTGCCACCACCCCCGCCTCCCATCGAACCGCAACCGGACAGCATTGCCAGGGGTAGCGCCAGCATCAGCGCCGTCTTGCCGGGTATCGATCGCACCATCGCTCTCCTATCGTCGGGACAACGCACGGGAACACCGAAACGCGCGCCGATTATAGGCCAGCGTCAAGGACCCAGTTCCGGATAGTGACGGAAGATGCCGTTCTCGTTGAAGTCGAGCCGGCGTTCGGACGCGAGATAGTCGGCGAGCCGCGGATGCTTGGCGATGCGCTGGTGCAGCGCCAGGAGTCCCGGCACATCGGCCGCAATGCGCGCCATCGCATTCGGAAAGGCGTAGTGCAGTCCGCCGATCAGCTGGAACATGGACAGATCGACATAGGACAGCGCCCTGCCCACCATGTATCCCCTGCCGCGCGCATTCGCGCCGAGGACCTGCTCGAAATAGCCGAGAAACCGGGGCAGGCGCTCGGCGAGAAAATGTCCGGCATACCTGCGTGCCTCGCGCTTCTGCTGGTGGTAATAGAGGCTGCTGGCGATCGGGTGGTGCACGTCGTGGATCTCGGCCACGAAGTCCGCGATAGTGAGCTGGAGCTGATGCGCCCACAGGCGATTGGCTTGATCGACGGGCATCAGTCCGAGGCGGGGTCCGAGGTAGAGCAGGATGTTCGCCGTCTGTCCGATGAGCAACCGGCCCGCCCCGAGATAGGGCGGCGCGAACGGACGATGCCTGACCGTAGCTTCCTCCATGCGCCGCATGAGCGCGCGTACACCACCGCCCTCGCGTCCGGGCAGCCGCGCCACGTCCTCGTATCCGGCGCCGCCCGCCTCGAGCGCCAGGCGCACGAATTCTCCCCGGTCAGGAATGCCGGGCCAGTAGTACAGCGCATAGCGCATGCATCCTCCCGCAGGGTGACGAGGACAAGCCTGTCTGGCAGTCCGCACGATCGAGCCCGATCGCAGGCAGGCAAGGCCCTTCTCTGTACTTGCCGGATTCCGGCGTTCCCCGGGATGACGACTACCTCCGCCGCACCTGGCCGGTGCGGAGCAAGGCATGCCGACAGAACAGTCTCGTCCAGGTGCAGCCGGGCCGTCTGTCCGGCGCTCACGCCATCGGCTGGCTGCGTCCTGCGTGCGCCGCCAGGACCTCCGCCACGCACGTAGTCAGTTTCTTCGCGTACGCCAGGTGCAGGAACTCGTTCGGGCCGTGCGCGTTCGACTTCGGCCCGAGCACGCCGGTGATGAGGAACTGCGCATCCGGGAAGTGCTTGCCGAGCATGCCCATGAACGGGATGGTGCCGCCCTCGCCCATCATCGCCGCCGCCTTGCCGTAATGCCTGCGCGAGGCCGCGTCGAGCGCACCCCTGAGCCAGGCGGCGGTGGGCGGCGCGCTCCATCCGCTTGCCGCCTGGTCGGGTTCGAAGCGCACGTGCGCCCCGTTCGGCGGATCGGCCTCCAGCAGCTGCCGCATCGCATCGGCTGCGCGCTGGGCATCGACCAGCGGAGGCAGGCGCAGCGAAAGCTTCAGCGCCGTGCGCGGGCGCAGCACGTTGCCGGCGTCCTTGATCGCCGGCATGCCATCCGCGCCAACCACTGACAGGAACGGCCGCCAGGTGCGGTTGAGAATGGCATCTGCGCAGTCGGTGACCATCGGCTGCGTGCCGCCGGCGAAGGGAAACTTGCGATACACGGTGTCGCCGAGGATGGCACCAGCCGCGCCGGCCTGCTCCATCCGCTCGGCCGGTATCTCACAGTGGAACTGGGACGGCTTGACGTGTCCGCTGGCGGCCTCCTCGATGCGCTCGAGCAGGATGCGCGCGATGCGGAACGACGAGGGCACCACGCCGCTGGCATCGCCCGAGTGCACGCCCTCGCCCAGGACCTCGATGCTCAGCGTACCGGCCGCGAGTCCGCGCAGCGAAGTGGTCACCCAGAGTCGTGCGTAGTTGCCGCAGCCCGAATCCAGGCCGATGACCAAATCGACCTTGCCCATGCGCGGTGCCAGTGCGTCGAGGTAGGCGGGCAGATCGTAGCTGCCGCTCTCCTCGCAACACTCGATCAGGCCGACGATGCGTGCGCGTGGCGCCTCCTGCGCCTCGAGCGCCTCGAGCGCCTCCACCGCGGCGAGGGACGCGAACACCGCGTAGCCGTCGTCGGCGCCGCCACGGCCGTACAGCCTGCCCTCCTCCATCACCGGTATCCACGCTCCGAAGCCGTCGCGCCACCCGACCATCTCCGGCTGCTTGTCGAGGTGACCGTACATCAGCACCGTACCCGTCGCGCCCCCGCGTGCGGGAATGTCGAAGAACAGCACCGGCGTGCGGCCGGTCAGGCGCATGACCTCGACCTGCATGCCGGAGACATTCCGTGCACGGCACCAGGTCTCGGCCATGGAGACGGCGGCATCCAGATGGCCGTTGCCCGCCCAGTCCGGATCGAAGTGGGGGGACTTGCAGGGCAGGCGGATGTAGTCGATCAGGCGCGGAACGATTTCGCCGTCCCACTCGAGATCGATGGCGCGGGCGAGAGTCTGGGAGTCGAGCACGGATGCGGTCCTGCAGGAGATGACGCGCACCGAGTGTAGCACCGCAGCCCGCACGCCCGCCCCAGGCGTGCGGCAGCTCGTCAGGCAGCGGCCCCCGACAGCGCGAAGCGATTGGCGAAGAAGCCCTGGCCGCTTTCGAGGCGCGCGCGGAACTGCATCCGATAGCGATGATCGTGCAGATGCAGCGTGGGCTCGGCGTGCAGAGCCGGCTGGCGCATGATCAGCACGACCTCGCTGGCCGGGCCGGCACCGCCGGTCGGCACCGGCAGCAGGATGACCGGCTGCGGATCCCTGTCGCCGTCGGAGATGCCCGCGCGGATGGCGCCGCGGCCGAGCAGGTGCACGCCTACGGATCGATACAGCGCATCCTTCGCCTCGAGGCGGCGAATCACGCCGACCGACCACGGGCCGGGACGCTCCGGGTGAAATGCCACGATCTGTCCGATGGCCAGCGGATCGTCCTCGCGCGTACGCACCACCGCACCGATGCCGTGGCGGCTCTCGTCGGCGATGATCCACGACTCGGTGGACTCCTCGGGACGATCACCGTCCAGGGCACGGAACGCCGCATCCACGCCGGCGGCCGCGTGCATGGTGGCGAGCACGCTGGTGCGTGTCTCGCCGCGCTCGGGCGGTGGCGCGCCCCAGTAACGCATCAGGTGCTCCAGCACCTCGACCCCGGCCGCGACGCCGGTGTCGTGCGGCAATCCGAGTTCGGAGGGCATCACGCCGCGGTCGCGCGCCTGGCGGGCGTAGGCGGCGAGGACGTGGCCCGCATCGCCGGGACCGAAGTAGCGATGCGAATCGCGCACCCGCTGCAGCACGTGGCCACGATGCGGTGGCGTGCCCTGGTCGATGTCCACCACGAAGTGGCAGCCGGGCGCGGGCGACTGGCGCAGCACGAACAGGTCGGCCATGGCCGCGACGATGCGCTCGGCAGCAGCCTGCGCGGCCGGCAGCAGGCTGCTCATGCCGGACACGGCGAGAATCAGCGCGCGCAGATATTCGCGGCGCACGGTGGACGGCATGCGCATGTCCGCATACATCCTGAAGCGCAGCGTTGCCACGCCTGTGCGTTCGCAATCCCGATACAGTCTTCCCAGGCGTCCCCAGAGGGTCGGATCCGGCGCGGCATAGGCGAGCAGCGTCCAGCGCAGCTCGAGCGCGATCGCACGCATCGCGCGCGCGCCCATGCCCGCCACCATCTCCCTGGACGCCGTTCCGGCGCCCAGGGGCTTCAGGCAGTAGCTGTAGGCGAGCCCCAGTTCGCTCGCGTAAGCGACCGCCGCGCGCCACATGCGACGCTGGCGGTAGGTCTGCATGCGCCCGCCCTCGCCCAGATAGTCGCGCATGAGACGCAGCCGGAAGGGCTGGACCATCGCGTCCACGCGGTCCACGACCTCGTAGACGCGCTGCATGTCATCGGGAAGTCCCTGGCGATACGCCTGCATCCAGAAGGCGGCTTCCTCCACGGCGCGCAAGGCATCGTGCTGCGGGAGAACGATGGGCAGCACGCCGACGTCGCGCAGGCGCAGATCGGTCAGTTCACGCTCGAGAGAGGATTCCGGGGAGGGGGAGGCGTGCATGGCCGCAGCCGAGCAGCAAGCTCCACGCCAGAGGAGAACCAGGGCTGTTCGAGCGGCCGGAGCGCCGTCCCGGCGAAAGCCGCGCACCGGGATCCAGTCACAACAGACAAGGGCCATTTCACGGAGAAGACCCATTTCCATGTGCGCTGGTCCGGGCTCTCGCCGGTGCGACGGGATTGTCGTCGTCCCCTCAGGGCTTCCATGACGACGGATGACAACGGTCGTACTGGGGCGCGTACGGCGGTGCTTCGGCACCGAGTTCGCGGGCCGCGTGCCAGGCCCAGCGCGGATCGTCCATCATGCCGCGGGCGATGGCGATCAGGTCGGCGCGGCCGGATTGCACGATCTCGTTCGCCAGCTTGGCCGTGGTGATCATGCCTACCGCCATCACCGGCATCCTCGTCGCGTTCTTCACCTGCTCGGCGAAGCCCACGTTGTAGCCGGGCGCGAAGGGGATCTGCTGGCGCGGATCGAGCTGGCCGGACGTTACGTCGAGGAAATCGCAGCCGCGCGCCTCGAGCGCGCGCGCGAACTCCAGCGTCTCGGCCGGCGTCCAGCCGCCCTCGACCCAGTCGGTGGCCGACACGCGCACGCCCAGCGGCCTGTCCGTGGGCCACACCGCGCGCGCGGCCTCGAACACCTCCAGCGGAAAGCGCATGCGGTTCCCGGTCGAGCCGCCGTAGGCATCGGTGCGCCGATTCGAGATCGGCGAGAGGAATTCGTGCAGCAGGTAGCCGTGGCCGACGTGCAGTTCGGCGAGATCGAAGCCCAGGCGCGCGGCCCGCTTCGCCGTGTCGACGACCTGCTGCTTCACCCGCGTGAGGCCTTCGTGGTCCAGCGCCTGCGGCGTGTGCCAGCCTTGCGCGAACGCGACGGCCGAGGGCGCCAGCGTGGTCCATGCGCCCTCCTCCGGCGCGAGCGGCCTGCCGCCTGCACCCGGCGGATGAGTCGAAGCCTTGCGGCCGGCATGCGCGATCTGGATGCCGAGCCTGGCCACACCGTGCCTGCGGCAGAAGTCCACCACTCGCCCGAGCGCTGCTTCGCTGGCATCGTCGTACAGGCCCAGGCAGCGTGGCGAGATGCGCCCCTCGGGCGAGACGTGCGTGGCCTCGATGATCACCAGTCCGGCCGCGCCCATGGTGAACTGTCCCACGTGCATCAGATGCCAATCGGTGGCGCAGCCGTTCTCGGCCATGTACTGGCACATGGGCGAGACCACGATGCGGTTGGGAAGCGTCAGCGTGCGCAGTTCGAAGGGGGTGAAGAGCGGCGGGTTCATGGATGGGCGCGAGTGGTCGGGTAGCTGGGCTGGATTATAGAGGCCCGTCGATGGAGTGACCGACGTCAGCACCACCGGTCCCGGCGCCAGACCGAACCCGGCCGGGCAGCCGGCATGAGAGAATCCAGCGTCCGCTTTTCGACCCGCACCGTCTCGATGTCCGCCGCTGCCCTCACTGCCCGCCCCGCCGTCCTCGATCTGCGTCCCTCCCGCATCCGCGAGGTGGCCAATGCCGCCATGGGCCGGGTCGACGTACTGCCGTTCTGGTTCGGCGAGCCGGACGAGGTCACGCCGGACTTCGTGCGCCAGGCGGCCATCGACTCTCTCAACGCGGGGGAGACCTTCTACAGCCAGAACCTGGGACTGCCCGAGCTGCGCGCCGCGATCGCCACCTACCTGACCAGGCTGCACGGTCCCACCAGCGCCGAGCAGATCGCCGTCACCAGTTCCGGCCTGTCGGCGTTGCAGCTGGCGACCCAGGCCCTGGTCGGCCCCGGCGACCGTGTGGTCGAGGTGACGCCGCTGTGGCCGAACCTGGTGGAGATTCCCAAGATCCTCGGCGCGCACGTCGAGTGCGTGGCGCTGCAGTGGCGTGCGGGCGGCTGGCAGCTCGATCTCGACCGCCTGCTCGGCGCACTCACGCCCGACACCCAGGTGCTGTTCCTCAATTCGCCGAACAACCCCACCGGCTGGACCATCTCGCGCGCCGAGCAGCGCACGCTGCTGGATCACTGCCGCAGGCACGGCATCTGGCTGATCGCCGATGACGCCTACGAGCGCCTGTACTACGACGATGCGGCGACGGTCGCGCCTTCCTTCCTGGAGATCGCCACCGCCGAGGATCGCCTGGTCAGTACCAACACCTTCTCCAAGACCTGGCTGATGACCGGCTGGCGCCTAGGCTGGCTGCGCGCGCCGCAGGCCCTGATCGCGGATATGCCGAAGCTGATCGAGTACAACACCTCGTGCGCGCCGGTGTTCGTGCAGCGCGCCGGCATCGTCGCCATCGAGCGCGGCGATCCCGTGATCGAACGCACGCGCGCCCGGTTCCGCCGCGCACGGGACTTCCTGGTCGAGCGCCTGCGCGGGATCCCCGGCCTGGAGGTCGCGGTGCCGCCCGGCGCCATGTACGTGTTCTTCAAGGTCGCGGGGCTGCACGACAGCCTGGCGCTGTGCAAGCACCTGGTCGGCAGCACCGGCCTGGGACTCGCTCCCGGCGTGGCCTTCGGGCCCGAGGGAGAGGGTTTCGTGCGCTGGTGCTTCGCGGCGAGCGAGGAGCGGCTGGCCGAGGGTGTGGAGCGACTGCGCAACGGTCTCGCGACCTTCCCGCGCCACGCCTGAGTGCGCCGTGAACCGCCCCGATACTCCGCCGCCGCTAGCCGTCGTGCCGCGCGCGAGCGGCTACGAGATCGCGGCGTGGATCATCGCCGGCGCAGCGCTGTTCCTGACCCTGAAGCTGCGCCTGCTGCCCGCACTGATGGCCGGGCTGCTGGTGTACGCGCTGGTGCACATGGTCGCCCCCCGCCTGCGCGCGGTGAACGTGGGCGAGAAGCGGCGCAAGCTGGTGGCCGTTGCGCTGCTCGCGACCATCATCGTGACCCTCATCACCGCGGCGATCCTCGGCGCGATCGCGTTCTTCCGCAGCGACGTGGGCAACCTGTCCGCCCTGCTGGTGCAGATGGCCGACATCATCGCCGACTCGCGCGGCATGCTGCCCGGCTGGATTACGGAGAGGCTGCCGCACACCGCGGACGAATTGCGCGCCAACATGGAGGGCTGGCTGCGTCAGCACGCGGGCGACGTGCAGGCATTCGGCGCGCGCTTCGGTGTCGCACTGGTGCACGTGCTGGTGGGCCTGATCATCGGCGCGATGATCTCGCTCAACGAGGCCGTGTCGATGGAGCAGCCGCGCCCGCTGGAGAAGGCCATGTTCGAGCGTGTGCGCCGGCTGGCCGATGCCTTCCGCCGCATCGTGTTCGCGCAGGTGCGCATCTCCGCGCTGAACACCTTCCTGACCGGCCTGTACCTCGCGGTGTTGCTGCCGCTCGTGGACGTGCACCTGCCGTTCGTGAAGACCATGATCCTGGTCACCTTCCTGGTCGGACTGCTGCCGGTGATCGGCAACCTGATCTCGAACACGGTGATCGTCGTGGTCAGCCTGAGCCACTCGCTGTTCGCTGCGGCGGGCTCGCTCGCGTTCCTGGTGATCATCCACAAGCTCGAATACTTCGTGAACGCGCGCATCATCGGCTCGCAGATCCGCGCCCGGGCGTGGGAGCTGCTGCTCGTCATGCTGATCGGCGAGGCGGCGTTCGGTGTGGCCGGCGTGATCGCCGCCCCGGTGTTCTACGCCTACGTGAAGGACGAGCTGAAGAGCCGCCTGCTGATCTGACATGACCCTCAAGTTCGTGATCGTCCCGGTGACCCCGTTCTCGCAGAACTGCTCCCTGCTGTTCGACGCTGACAGCGGCGCCGGCGTCGTGGTCGATCCAGGGGGTGACCTCGAGCGCATCCTCGCCGCAGCGGACAGGCACGGCGTGAAGCTGAAGAAGATCCTGCTCACGCACGGGCACATCGATCACTGCGGCGGAACGGCCGAGCTGTCGGAGCGACTCGGCCTCCCCGTGGAGGGACCGCATCGGGAGGATGCGTTCTGGATCGACCAGCTGCCCACCCAGGGAAGGATGTTCGGCTTTCCGCGGCTGCGCGCGTTCACGCCCAGGCGCTGGCTCGACACCGGCGATACGGTGCGCTTCGGCGAGGTCGAACTGGAAGTGCGGCACTGCCCCGGCCACACGCCGGGACACGTGATCTTCTTCGCGCGCGAGGCGCGCCTCGCCTTCGTGGGCGATCTGCTGTTCCAGGGTTCGATCGGCCGCACGGATTTCCCGCGCGGCGATCACGCCACGCTGCTGCGTTCGATCCGCGAGCAGCTCTGGCCCCTCGGCGACGACGTGCGCTTCGTTCCCGGACACGGCCCGACGTCCACCTTCGGCGAAGAACGGCGCAGCAACCCGTTCGTTTCCGACCACGCGCCGGACGCACTCTAGAGCGAGAGGGGCAATGGGCCTTTACGAACGATTCGTGCTCGCCCCCGCACTGAACCGCGTGTGCGCTCTGCCGCTGGTGACGGCACAGCGGCGCAGGATCGTGCCGCAGGCGCGCGGACGCGTGCTCGAGATCGGTCTGGGCAGCGGCCTCAACTTCCCTCACTACGATCCGGCGCGGGTCACGTCGGTGACCGGCCTCGACCCCAGCGAGGCGCTGTTCGCCTACGCGCGTGCACGTGCGCGCGGCCTGGGGTTTCCGGTGGAGCTGGTGGCGGCCGGCGCCGAGGCCAATGCGCTGCCTGACGCCGCCTTCGACACTGTTCTGGTGACCTACACGCTGTGCTCCATCCCCGAAGTCGAACGCGCGCTCGCGCACATGCGGCGCGTGCTCGCGCCCGGTGGGCGGCTGCTGTTCTGCGAGCACGCCTCGGCCCCCGATCCCGGCGTGCGGCGCATGCAGCAATGGCTCGAGCCGGCATGGAAGCGCCTGGCCGGCGGCTGCCACCTCACGCGCGATACACCGTCACTGCTCGCGGGGGCCGGATTCGTCATCGAGACAATGGCGTCCTACTACGTGCCGAAGGTTCCGCGCTTCGCCGGCTATCACCGGGTCGGTTCGGCTCACGCCGGCTGAGGCGCGCGCCCGGACCGTTCGACCCTGCCACGGAGTGCCGCATGACAGACCTGCCCACCCTCGCCCAGCTCGATGCCGCCGCGCGCACCGTGTACGAGGCGATGCTGCCCACGCCTCAATACCGCTGGCCGCTGCTGAGCGAGGCGCTCGGCACCGAGCTGTGGGTCAAGCACGAGAATCACACACCCGTCGGCGCGTTCAAGGTGCGCGGCGGGCTGGTCTATTTCGCCGACCTGGCCGCTGGCGCGAACCGGCCGGCGGGCGTGGTGAGCGCCACGCGCGGCAACCACGGCCAGTCCATCGCGCTCGCTGCCGCCCGCCACGGCATCGCCTCGACCATCGTCGTGCCGCACGGCAACAGCGTGGAGAAGAATGCCGCCATGCGCGCCCTGAGGGCGACGCTCGTCGAGCACGGTGACGACTTCCAGGCTGCCCGCGAGCATGCCGTCCGGCTGGCGCAGGAGAACGGCTGGCACATGGTGCCCTCCTTCCACCCGCTGCTGGTGCGCGGCGTGGGCACCTGGTCGCTGGAGATGCTGCGCGCCGTGCCCGGACTCGACGTGGTCTACGTACCGATCGGCCTCGGCTCGGGCATCTGCGGCATGATCGCCGCGCGCGAGGCGCTCGGCCTGAAGACCACGATCGTGGGCGTGGTGTCATCGCACGCGCCCGCCTATGCGCTCTCCTTCGCGCAACGCCAGGCGCTCTCCCACCCGGTGAGCACGCTCATCGGCGACGGCATGGCCTGCAGCACGCCCGAACAGCCCGCGCTGGAGTGGATATGGCGCCACGTCGAGCGGATCGTGCAGGTCAGCGACGACGAACTGCGGGCCGCGATGCGGCTGCTGTTCCGGACCACGCACAATACCGCCGAGGGAGCGGGCGCGGCCGGGCTCGCGGCGGCATGGCAGGAGCGGGAACGGCTACGCGGCAGGAAGGTGGGGGTGGTGCTCAGCGGCGCAAACGTGGACAGCGAGGTGTTCGGGGCGGTGCTCCTGCGCTAGCGGCTTTCTGCACGGTTCGACGCGGCGCCGAAGGGGCGCGGCGGGGAGCGCTCCGGCGCGAGCGAATCGATCCTCACGACACGAACTCGCCGGCACGCATGAGCGGCGTGCTGCGTCCGTCCGGCCCCAGGCCGTCCACCTCGGTGGTAGATGTGCCGAACATGCACTCGATGCGCAGGCCCTGCTCCGGACCGAATCCGAGGTGGCTGGCAGCCTGGCGGTCCAGCAGGGGGCTGCAGAACAGCGTGCCCTGCCGCGCGAGGCAGGAAGAGGCCGGCACCAGTCCGATGGCGTGCAGGCGCCGCGTGGCCCCGGCGGCGAACAGCGCGGCGACCTGTGCCGCGCCGCTGTCGGCCGCGACCTGCGTGGCAAGGCCGTTGCGGAACTCGGCGCGCAGGCCGTGCACCAGTGTGCCGCCCAGGGCCAGCGGGCGCGAGAACTTCACGTGGCCTTCGGCCGTGCACCCGTCCAGCACGGCGCACAGCTCCTCGCATGGCAGGCCAGGCAGTATCTGTGCGCCGTCGGGCGCACGCTGCATCGCGCCGCGCCAGCTCTGGCCTGGAGCCAGCCCCAGGCGCAGGTCGGTGGCCGCATCGCGCACTCGCAGTGCGACGAATCCGCGCGCCTGCAAATCATCCCGGCGTGCCGCCAGTGCCTCCAGGTGCCTGCGCCAGGCCTGCTGCGGCGCCGGCGTGTTCAGTCGCATGGCGTCGAACAGCACCTGCCACAGCCGCGCGCACGCCTCCCCGGGCGGAAGTGCCGGGAACACGTGTAGCGCCCAGGCTTCGGTCACGAACGGCACCGCGCTGCCGGTCACGGCGGCCGGCAGTGCCGCCTCGCCCTGCGTGCCAGCGACATGCGCGGCGGCGGCATGCGCGCGAACGATGCGCTCGGGGGCGATGCCCTCCAGCAGGTCCGGATAAGGCCCCAGCACGCGCAGCAGCACGGCGCCCGCACGCACGGCCTCGGACACGGATCGCGCCGGCCACGGCGCGGCGTGGTCCAGCGCCGCATCGCTGCCGGCGACGAGCCGCTCGCGGATCAGCCGAGGATCCTCGTACACGCAGGTGACGGCGCGCGCCCCGCGCTCATAGGCGCGGCCGGCCAGCCGGCGCACCAGCGGAGCGGCTTCCAGCGGGGCGGTGATCACCAGGTCCTGGCCGGAGCGCAGCTGCACGGCGGTGTCGATGGCCAGTGCGGCCAGTGGAGCCAGGTCGGGCAGCGCCTGAGCCATCAGCGTCCGTCGGCCGGCGTCAGCGCCTCGGGCGAGAGCGATGCCAGCAGGCTGGCGAGCTGGCGCAACGCGGACGGCGTCACCATGTGGTGATGCCGCGCCTCCACTGGCGTTGCACGGATCACGCCGGTGCAGAACGGCCGCCACGACGCCGGCGAGGTCACGATCTCCTCCAGCCCCGGCGTGCGCTGCGTGGCCGTGAACAGGTCGAGGTCGCCCTCGTAGCGGCCGAGGACGGCGGTGTGGAACAGCCGTGTGTTGTTGGCCATGATCGCGGCCAGCCGCAGCAGGCGCTCGTCCGGGAAGCTGCCCAGGATGTGCGACTGCTCGCGCGCGAGTGCAGCGATGCGGCCCGCGTCCAGACGCGTGCCCTCGTCCCCGGGCGGCACGCGCAGATCGGTGCCGCGCGCGATCTCACGCCAGGTGCGGTCGGACTGCGCATCGCGAGCCTCCGGCGGCGCCTCGCCGGGCGGCGGCGGAAAGGCGTCGAAAAGCACCAGACGCTCCACGCGTTCGCCCTCGGCCTGCAGGCGCACCGCCAGCAGGTGCGCCACGATTCCGCCGAAGGACCAGCCCAGCAGCCGGTAGGGTCCGTGCGGGCGCAACCCGCGGATCGCCGCCAGGCTGTCCTCCACCACCTCGTCCAGCGTCGCGGCGAGCGGCACGTCGGTGCGGAAGCCGCGCGCCTGGATGCCGTATACCGGCTGTTGCGGTCCGAGCACGCGCAGCAGGTTGGAATAGACCCAGCACAGGCCGGTGCCGGGATGCAGGCAGAACAGCGCCGGCTCGCTGCCGCCGGGGCGGATCGACAGCACGGTGTCGAAGGCGGCGCCGGCATCGGTCACCAGACCGAGCCGCTGCGCCAGTTCGCCGATCAGCGGGGATTCGAAGATCAGGTGGATCGGCAGCTCGCGCCCGAGCCGCGTGCGGATCTGCGCCGCCAGCCGCGCCGCCACCAGCGAATCGCCGCCCAGGTGGAAGAAGTGATCGGCCAGGCCGACGCGCGCCAGGCCCAGCAATCGTGCCAGCAGGTCGCACAGCAACGCTTCCTCGGGCGTGGTCGGTGCCACGTAGCCCGCCTGCAGGTCTGGGCGCTGCGGGGCCGGCAGGCGGCGCCGGTCCAGCTTGCCGGTGCTGCTCAGCGGCAGCGCGTCGAGCACCTCGAATGCCGAAGGCAGCATGTAGCCGGGCAGCTGCGCAGCCAGGCGCGTGCGCACCCGGCCGGTGTCGAGCGCGGCGCCCGCGCCGCCGCGCGCGGTCAGGTAAGCCACCAGCCGCTGCCCGGCCTCGTCCTCGCACACCACCACGGCGGCCTGCTGCACGCCCGGATCCTGACGCAGCGCGGTCTCGATTTCGCCCAGCTCGATGCGAAAGCCGCGCAGCTTGACCTGACGGTCGGCGCGGCCGCGGAAATACAGCTGGCCGTTCTCGTCCCAGGCCGCCAGATCGCCGGTCCGGTACAGGCGCTCGCCGGGCGTGGCGGCATGGGGATTGGCGACGAAGCGCGCAGCCGTCAGCCCCGACTGGCCGGCGTAGCCGCGCGCGAGCCCGGCACCGGCCACGTACAGTTCGCCGACCACGCCGGGGGCGCACGGGCGCAGCCAGCCGTCCAGCACCAGCAGCCGGGTGTGCGCCACCGGCTTGCCCAGCGGCAGCGGAGCATCGGCCGCCAGTACACCGCTCATGCTGGCGAACACGGTGGTCTCGGTCGGCCCGTAGACGTTGAGCACCGGGCTGCGCGCGCCCCAGGCGGCGACCAGCTCCGGGCCGTATGCCTCGCCGCCGAGCAGCACCACGCGCACGGCCAGGTTCTCGGCCAGACCGCTTTCCAGCAGGCGCGCGAGAGCGGCCGGCGTGTGGCTCAGCACGGTCACGCGCTCGTTGTGCAGCAGCGCGCCAAAGCGCTCGGGCGAGCGCGCCACCGGCCGCGGCACCAGCACCAGGCGGCCGCCGTGCAGCAGCGCGCCCCAGATCTCCCACACCGAGAAGTCGAAGCTCGCGGCGTGGAACATGGTCCAGGTGTCGGTGGCGCGGCAGACGAGGCGCGCCACGGCCGGATCGAACAGGCGCAGCACGTTGCGGTGCGTGGCCATCACCGCCTTCGGCGTGCCGCCGCTGCCCGAGGTGAAGATCCGGTAGGCCTCGTGGTCGGGGTGCAGCGCAGCGAGCCGATCGGCGTCGCTCGGCGCCCCGGCGGGCAACGAGTGCAGTGTCTCCTGCAGCGCGGCCTCGTCCAGACAGCGCGTGCGCCCGCGCATCGATGGCGGCACCCGCTCCCGCCACGCCTCGAGCGTGAGCACCAATACCGGTGCGGTGTCTTCCAGCAGATGCGCCAGCCGCTCGAGCGGCAGCTCCGGATCCAGCGGCACGTATGCGGCGCCCGTCTGGAGCACGGCCAGGAGGCCGACGACCAGTTCGACCGAGTTGTCCATGATCAGCGCCACGCGCCGCTCCGGGCCGAGGCCGCACGCGATCAGGTGCCACGCCAGACGGTTGCTGCGCGCCGCCAGCGTCGCGTAGTCGAGCGTGCGCTCGCCTTCGACCAGCGCGACCTGGCGCGGCGTGCGCGCGGCCTGGCGCGTGAAGGCGTCCGCCAGCGTGCCATGCACGACCCCGCGGGTTGGCAGCGCGGGCGCTGCGAACCTGCCGGCCGGCAGCGTCAGCCGGTGCAGCGGCACGGTCGGCTCGGCCGCAATCCGCTCCAGCAGGCAGGCCAGCCCCGCGCCGATGCGCTCGGCCTGCGGTGCGTCCACGCCCAGTCCCTCATGGTAGAGCAGGCGCAGGCACAGCTGCCTGCCGGGCAACACGGCCAGCGTCAGCGGGTAGTGCGTGAGGCTGTGGCTGCGCAGCACGCGCAGTTGCAGCGGGGGAGTGGCGGGCGCCGGGTCGGACGACGCGACCGGATCGGCCGAAGCTGCAGGGAAGTTCTCGTAGGTGAACAGCGTGTCGAACATCGCGTCCACCCCGGCGGCGCGCTGGATCTCGGCAAGCGGCAGGTGCAGGTGCGGCTGCAATGCGGCCTGCTCGCACTGCAGCCGCTCGAGCCAGGCGACGACGGGCTCGTGCGGCTGCAGCCGCGCGCGCACCGGCGTGGTCGTGATCAGCAGTCCCAGCATGCGCTCGATGCCGGGCAACGCCGCATGCCGGCCCGAGCCGACCACGCCGAACAGCACGTCGCGCCGGTTGGTCAGCAGTCCGAGAAGCAGCGCCCAGGCGCCCTGCAGCACGGTGGCCAGGGTGAGCCCGTGGTCGCGCGCCAGGGCCTGCAGCCGGGCGCTCGAGGAGACGCACAGCATCCGGTCATGCTGGCCGTGCCGGCTGAACGCCGTGGCTGCGCGCGGCGCCACCCGCGTCGCGCCCTCGATGCCGGCCAGGTGATCCTGCCATGCGGCGCGCGCGGCGGCGCGGTCGCGCTGCCCGAGCCAGGCGAGGTAGGCGCTGGTGTCGGGAGGCTCCGACAGGCCGCGACCCACTGGATCGACATACAGCCGGCGCAGCTCGTCCAGCAGGATCGGGCCGCCCCAGCCGTCGCCGATCAGGTGATGCTGCGTGAACAGCAGCCGGTGATGCGTCGGGCCGAACCGGATCAGGGTGGCACGCATCAGCGGCGCCTGATCGATGGCGATGCGCGTGTGGCGGTCATCGGCCTCCACTGCCTGGGCCTCCAGCTCGGCGATGGCCGGCGCTGCGGCGGTGAAGTCATGCTCCTGCCAGGGCACGTGGCAGACCGCCCGCACCACCTGCAGCGGCTCACCGGCCGCGGTCTCGTGGAAGCTCACGCGCAGCGGTGCGTGGCGCGCCAGCAGAGCATCCAGCGCCCGGCGCAGACGGTCGGGGTCGAGCGCTCCGTCCAGTTCCAGGACCAGCTGGACCAGGTAGGGATCGTGGCTGTCGCGCCGGTACTGCGCATGGAACAGCAGACCCTCCTGCAGCGGCGTGAGCGGCCAGATCTGCTGCAGCTCCGGGTGCAGCCGCTCGAGCTCCTCCAGTTCATCCTGGGCGATGCCCGCCAGCAGCACGTCCTCCGGCGTGCGTCCGCCGGCACCGGGCTGCCCGGCGTGGCGCACGAGCGCCTGCAGCGCCTGGTTCCACAGCGCGGCCAGCCGCTCCGCGTCCTCCTGCGCCACCAGCGCGGCGGCAAAGCGCCAGTCGGACACCAGCGCCGGGCCCTGATCGCCCTCCAGCACGATGGCATCGAGAGCGATCGGGTGATCCAGCGCCGCCTGCGGGTCCGGGCCGGGCAGCACCGCATCGCCTGTCAGCGGGGTCCAGGGCGCATCGACCGAGGTCGGCGCCCGGCCCATGTAGTTGAAGGCCAGCGCCACCGGCGGATGGCCGGCGAACGACGCGGCTTCTTCGCCATCGGTGTAGCGCAGAAGGCCGTAGCCGAGCCCGCGTTGCGGCAGCGCGCGCAGCTGGCGCTTGATGCGCTTGAGCGCGCGGCCGGCCGCGGCGCCGCCCACCAGCGCGTCGGCCAGATCCTCCGCGCCCGGGTCGAGCAGCACCGGGTACAGCGTCGTGAACCAGCCGACCGTGCGCGTCAGATCCAGGGCAGGATCGAAGGGCTCCCGGCCGTGGCCCTCGACGTTCACGCGCACCGGTATGGCGGCGCTGGCGCCGCGCCAGGCCGCCAGGGCCAGGGCCAGTGCGGTGAGCAGGATCTCGTCCACGCGCGCGTGGAACGCGACCGGCAGCTGCTCGAGCAATGCCGCCGTGGCCGGGGACGGCAGGCGATGGCGCAACCGGCGGCTGCGGGCCACGGTGTCGCGCAGCGGATCCAGTGCCCCGCTCACCAGCGGCAACGCCGGCGCGGTGGCGATGCGCTGCCAAAGCGAGCGCTCGGAGCGGTGCGCGTCGGCGCGGGCACGCAGTGCCAGGGCCCAGTGACGCAGCCCGGTGGTCGGTGCCCGCAGGGCGATCGGCCGCTGCTGCGCGACGGCCTCGCAGGCCTGGGCCAGGTCGCCGAGCAGGATCGGCCAGGACACCGTATCCACCGCCAGGTGATGGATCAGCAACACCAGCCGCGCACCGCGCGCATCCCAGACCGCCTGCAGCAGCCGGCCGGCAGCCGGATCCAGCCGGCTGCGTGCCTGCGCCGTCGCCGCCCGCAGCGCGGCGTCGACGTCGGTGCCCGGATCGTCGAGCCGGCTCATACCGTCCCGGGCCATGACCCGGCCCGGCGGCAGCACCTCCAGGGAGCCGTCGGCGGCCAGGCGCAGCCGCAGTGCGTCGTGCTCGTCGACCACCGCCTGCAAGCCGGCCTGCAGCGCCTCCAGGGTCAGCATGGCCGGCACGCGCAGCAGCACGCCCTGGTGGAAGCCGTTCATCGGCCCCGCCAGCCCGAGCAGGCGGCGCATGATGGGCGTGGCCGGCAGCGCGCCGGCACGCTCCGCCGGTGCCAGATCCGGCGCGCTGGTGGCGGGCCCGTCGGTGCGCGCGCGCTGCGCCAGTGCCACGATCGCGGGGTACAGGAACACGTCCTGCGCAGTGAAGTGCAGGCCGCGGTCGCGCGCCCGGCTCACCAGCCGGATCGAGCTGATGCTGTCTCCGCCGAGGTGGAAGAAGTGATCGGCCACACCGACCCGCTCCAGACCCAGCACCTCGGCCACCACCTCGCACAGCAGGGTCTCGGCCGGCAGCGCCGGCGCGGCATAGCGTGCCGCCAGGCCCGAGCCGTCCGGTGCCGGCAGCGCGCGCGCATCGAGCTTGCCGTGGGCGGTGCGCGGCAGCGCGTCCAGCACCACGTAGGCCGACGGCAGCAGGGCCTCGGGCAGCTCGGCCGCGAGCGCCTCGCGCAGGACCGGAGCCAGGCGCCGGCGGATCTGCTCGCGCAGCGGATTGCTGGCCAGTTGGGTCCGGGCCGTGTCCGCGGCCGGCGCCGGCCAGCTCAGCGGTGCCAGCGGCTGGTCGAGCCGGCGGAACACGGCATCGAAGGCGCCGTCGGCGTAGGCGGGCGCCAGGCTGAGGTCGACGCGGTAGCCGCAGGCCGCGCCGAGGTCCAGCAGATCCTGCGCTGCCACGCCGGCGGCCGGCTGCGCGGCGATGGCGGCGCGCATTTGCGCGGCCGTGGCTTCGGGTGCACCGCGCAGCACGTGGTAGGCAGCGGCCAGTGCGTCCTGGAGGCGGTCGTTTGGCACGCGGCGCAGGGCCAGGACCGGCGGCCGGCCGGCGCTGAGCAGCGTGCGCAGCCGCTCGGGCGCGTGCCGGCCGTGCCGCCAGGGCGTCCACGGCAACGCATCCGAGGCAAGCGCGGCGGCGCCGGTGTGCAGCACCACGTCGTAGCGGAAGCTGGTCAGCTCGTTGCATGAACGTCCGCCCTTGGGCAGGATCTCGACCGCGGTGATGCGCGCGTCCCGCGCCGCCAGCGCGAGAAAGAACGAGGGGACGATCGCGAGCTCCTGCTCGCGCTCCAGCCGCGCGAGCACACGCGGCGCGAGTGCACCGGCGCACGCGCCGGGCTCGGCCCGCGCCAGCTGCACCGAGGCGTGGAAGCTCTCCTGCAGCAGCAGATTGCGCACGTCGCCCAGGAACACCGTGCCGCCCGGCGCCAGCACGCGGCCCAGGATGGCATCGAGCACGCGCTCGAGGTATTCGAGATCGGGGAAGTACTGCACCACCGAGGGCAGCGCGACGGTGTCGTAGCCCCGCTCCGCGGCCCAATCGAGCTCATCGGCCGCTGCGCAGTGCAGGCGCAGCCGCTCCAGGCCCGGGATGCGGCGCCTCAGGTCCTCGCGCGCGCGCAGCGTCTCCAGCCGCGCGATGTGCGCGGCGGACAGGTCGCTGCCGGTGTAGGCGCGCACGCGCGGCAGCAGCGCGAAGGCAAGCAGGCCGGCGCCGCATCCGATCTCGAGCACGCGTCCGGCACCCAGTGCGGCAATGCGTGCGGCCGTCGCCTCCACGTAGTCGCGCATGTCCGTCTCCCGCAGCGGCAGGCCGGTGATGCTGCTGTCCCAGCCGCGCGTGTCGAAGGCGGGATCGGCGTGCAGCACGGGGGAGCGCTGCTGTTCCTCCTCCAGCGCCTGCCAGCGCTGGGTCTGCTCGCGCTGCAGTTCGGACAGCAGCGCATACCCGGAGGCGCTGTCGAAGGACGGCACCACGTAGGCCACCAGCGTGCGCTGTCCGGCCGCGTCCTCGCGCGCCGTGACCGCGGCCTGCGCCACCGTGTCCCGGCGCAGCAGGGCGGCCTCGATCTCGCCGGGCTCGATGCGCACGCCGCGGATCTTGAGCTGCGTGTCGGCACGGCCGTGGAAGACCAGCTGTCCGTCCTCGCCCCAGGCCGCGCGATCGCCGGTGCGGTACATGCGCGCACCAGGCGTCGGCACGAACGGGTCGGCGACGAAGCGCTCGGCGCTCTGCCCGGCACGCTGCCAGTAGCCGCGCGCGAGGCCGGGACCGCCCAGGTACAGCTCGCCGGTCACACCCGACTGGCAGGGACGCAGCCAGTCGTCGAGCACGTACGCGCGCACGTGCGGCAGCGGCAGGCCGATCGGCGGCACGGCCTCGCCCTGCAGCGGCCGGCTCATGCTGGCACACACCGTGGCCTCGGTCGGTCCGTAGGCGTTGATCACGCGCAACCGGGCGGCCCAGGCTGCCGCCAGCGATGCCGGGCAGGGCTCGCCGGCGACGATGATGGCCTGGAGCCGCGGCGCACGTCCGGGCGAGAGGGTCTGCAGCACGGTAGGGGTGAACGTCGCGTGCGTGACGCCCTGCCCGGCCAGCAACTGCTCCAGCGCCTCCCCGGCACGCTGCTCCTCGCCGGCCAGCACCAGCGTGGCGCCGCCCACCAGGGCCATGGCCGCTTCCGACAGCGCCGCATCGAAGGTCCATGCGGCGAGCTGCAGCACGCGGCTCCCGGCATCGATGCCCAGCGCCTCGCTCTGCACCAGGGCCAGGGCAGCCAGGCCGGCCTGCGGCACCACCACGCCCTTGGGTGTGCCGTTGCTGCCCGAGGTGTGGATCACGTAGGCGGCATGGTCCGGGTGCAGCGGCACGCGCCGGTCCGCATCGCCTGGTGCGTGTGCCGGGGCCGCGGCGAGTTCGGCGCGAAAGTGCGGGTCGTCCAGGCAGATCAGCAGCACCCGGCTCGCGGCCCACGCCGGCAGCCGTGCCGCCAGCGCGCCCAGGCTCAGCACGCGCGCCGGCTCCAGCGACGCGAGCAGCTGCGCCAGCCGCGCTGGCGGCGCGCCCGCGTCCAGTGGCGCGAACACCGCACCGGCCTTGGCAATGGCCAGCCAGGCCGTGAGCTGCGCGGGCGAGCGATCCAGCAGCACGGCCACGCGGTCCTCGGCGCCGATGCCGGCGCGCAGCAGGCACCAGGCCAGCCGGTTGGCAGCGGCATCGAGCGCGGCGTAGTCCAGGGTCATGCCGGCGCCGACCACCGCGGTCTGCGCGGGGCTGCGGCGTGCCTGCTGTTCGAACAGCGCGACCAGGCTGCCTGCCGCTGCGGGCGCCGGTGCCGGCTGCGCTCGCCGCGGCGGCGCCGCGTGGTCCGGCACCTCCAGCAGCCGCAGTGCTCGTGAAGGCGCCGCAGCCATCTGCTCCAGCAGGCCGGCCAGCCCGTCGGCCAGACGGGCGATGCGCACCGCGTCGAAGTGCTCGGCACCGTAGTGCAGCCGCAGGCCGATGCGCTGTCCAGGCAGCGCGGCCAGGCTCAGCGGGTAGTGATTGCTGTTGTGACCGTGTACGCCGGTCAGCGGCAGCTCGCCCGGCGCGCGTTCGGTGCGGATCGCGTCGACCGGGTAGTTCTGATAGGTGAACAGCGTGTCGAACAGCGGCTCGGCATCCACGGTCTGGTGGATCTCGGCCAAAGACAGATGGTGGTGCGGCAGCATCGCCATCTGCTCGCGCTGCAGCCGCTGCAGCGCGTCCAGCACGGTCTCGTCCGGAGCCAGCCGTGCACGCACCGGCGTGGTGGTGATGACCAGCGCGAGCATGCGCTCGATGCCGTCGACCGCGGCATGCCGACCCGAGCTCACCATGCCGTAGACCACGTCGCTGCGACCGCACAGGCGCGCCAGCAGCAGCGCCCATGCCAGCTGCACCAAGGTGGCCAGTGTCAGGTCGTGGGCACGCGCGAGCCGGCCCAGCGCCGCAGTCAGGGACCGCGACAGCAGCGTGTCGTGCAGCGCCTGCTGCGCCGCGCCCTCGCTGGTCGTTGCAGGCGCCACCCGCGTGGGGCCGTCCACCCCTGCCAGGTAGGCACGCCAGGCGGCGCGCGCAGCGGAGCGATCCTGCTGCCGCACCCAGGCCAGGTAAGCCGAGAATGGCGGTGCCGGCGGCAGGGCGGGCGCGCTCTCGCGGTAGAAGGCCAGCAGTTCGTGCACGAGGATGGAGGCCGACCAGCCGTCGCCGAGCAGATGATGCTGGGTCAGCACCAGCCGATGTCGCTCCGGCCCCAGGCGCAGCAGCGCGGCGCGCAGCAGCGGTGCCTGCTGCAGGTCGAAGCGCGCCTGCCGGTCGGATGCGGCAAGCGCATCGGCGTAGTCGTGCGCATCCGGGCGGCCGGCCAGGTCGTAGAACTGCCAGGGCACGCGACAGTGGCGCTGCACCACCTGCACCGGATCGCCCGCGCGGGTCGTGGCGAAGCCCACCCGCAACGCGCCGTGGCGCCGCAGCAGCGCGTCCAGAGCCCGGCGCAGCCGGTCGGGCTGCAGCGCCCCGTCCAGCTCGAACAGCAACTGCACCAGGTACGGGTCCTCGCCGTCGCGCTGGAACTGGGCGTGGAACAGCAGGCCCTCCTGCACCGGCGTGAGCGGCCAGACGTCCTCGATGTCGCCGCGGCCGGCCTGCAGCCGGGCACGGTCGTCGGCGTCCAGCGTGAGCAGCGGTTCCGGCGCGCCGCTGCGGTCGCACTCCGCCGGGCGCGCGCGCGCGGCCGCAGCGAGCTCACCGAGGCGCGGATGGAGAAACACGTCCTGGGCCGCGATCTCCAGTCCTTGCTCGCGCGCGAGCGCGACCAGGCGCACGGCGGCAATGCTGTCGCCGCCCAGGTGAAAGAAGTTGTCGGCAGAGCCTGCGCACGGCACCTGCAGCACCCTGGCGACGAGCCCGCACAGCAGCCGTTCAGCGGGTGTGGCCGGCACGGCCTGACCGGCCGCTGCGGCGACATCCGGCGCCGGCAGTGCGTGGCGGTCGAGCTTGCCGTTGGGCGTCAGCGGCAGCGCATCGAGCACGACGAAGGCGGCGGGCACCATGTAGTCCGGCAGCACGGCTGCGGCGGCCGCGCGCAGCACGGCCGGATCCAGGGTAACCGGCTCCACGCCGCCCGGCGCGGGCACCACGTACGCCACCAGGCGCTGCACGCCGCCCTGCCGCTGGACCAGCGCCGCGGCCTGGCGTACCTGCGGCTGCGCCAGCAGCGCCGCCTCGATCTCGCCCAGTTCGATGCGATAGCCCCGGATCTTGACCTGCTGGTCCTCGCGGCCGAGGAACTCGATCTGCCCGTCCGGCCGCCAGCGGCCCAGATCGCCGGTGTCGTAGAGGCGCTCCCCGGTTCGCGGATGCGTGACGAAGCGCGCCGCGCTCTGCGCCGGGTCGTTCCAGTAGCCTTCGGCCAGACCGGCGCCGCCGATGAACAGCTTGCCGACCGTGTGCACCGGGCAGGGACCGAGGTCGGCCTTGAGCACATGCAGGCTCTGGTTGCGCAGCGGGCGGCCGTACGGAATCGAGGTCCAGCCCGGATCGACCGCTCCGATCGCGTAGGCGATGGACCAGATCGAGGCCTCGGTGGCGCCGCCCAGGCTCCACAACGTCGCCCGCGGGGCCACCGCGCGCAGCCGCCCGGGCAGCGACACCGGAATCCAGTCGCCGCTCATCAGCACTGCACGCAGGCGCGCCAGACGCTGCGGCGCCGCGGCACCGGCTGCGGCCAGCAGCAGCTCGGTCAGGGCCGGCACCGCGTTCCACAGCGTCACGCCGTGGCGCTGCATGAGTTCGGCCCAGACCTCGGGCCGCTCGTGCGCGCGCGGCGGCGGTACCACCACCGCCCCGCCGGCGCCAAGCACGCAGAAGATGTCGAAGATGGACAGGTCGAAGGACAGCGAGGACACCCACAGCACGCGGTCGGCCGCGGTCAGGGCGAGACGTTCGTGCAGGTCGGCCAGCGTATTGCGCGCCGCGCGATGGGCGATTGCCACGCCCTTGGGCGTGCCGGTGCTGCCCGAGGTGTAGATCACGTAGGCGACCTCGCCCGGCGCGGCGCGGGCCGCCCAGGCGGGCAGTGCCGACGCCGCATCGCCGGCGGCCGCTGCGCTGTCCGGCACGGTCAGGCACAGCACGCCCTCGGCCCAGCCCGGCGCCGGGCTGTCCTGTCCGTGCGCCAGCAGCGCGACGCGCACGCCGGCCTGGCGCACGATGGTGCGGATGCGCGAGGCCGGCTGGTCGGCGCCGATCGGCAGAAAGGCACGCCCGGTCGCCAGCACGGCCAGCGCCGCGACGATCTGCGCCGGACTCTTGTCCATGACGATGGCAACCAGCCGGTCCTCCGGCTGCAGCACCGCGTCCAGTGCACCGGCCACCGCATCGGCACACCCGAGCAGCTGCGCGAAGCTGAGCGTGCCGGATCCGGACAGCACGGCCGGCGCATCTGGCGTGGCCGCCGCCGCGGCCAGCAGCGGCGCGTGCAGCAGATCGTCGGGACGCGCCCCGGCGGTCGCGTTGGCCTCGGCGGCCAGCGCGCGGTCCTGCGCCGGCAGCAGCGAGCGCTCGGCCACGGTCCAGGCCGCATCGGTGCCGGCCAGCGCGCGCACCAGATCGACGTAGGCCGTGAACATCGCCTCCAGCAGCCCGGGCGGGAACAGCGCTGCCGGTGCATCCCAGTCGATGCCCAGGCCGCCCTCGTGTGCGTAGACCTTGTTGTCCAGCCAGGCCTGCGGTGTCTGCGTGATGCTGTGCACGACGCCCAGGCAGCCGGGCGGCAGCGCCGCCTCGCCCTCGCCCAGCACGCTGGTGAAGACCACCGGCAGCACACCTGCCTGCGGATCGCCGTGGCGCTGCGCCAGCATGCGCTGCACCTCGACCCCGCTGACCTCGCGCTGGTCCAGGTCGGCCGCGAGCTGGCGCTGCTGGCGGCGCGCGCGCTCGACGAAGGTGCCGGCGGTGGCGGCGCGGATCTCCAGCGGGATCAGGTTCGTGAACACCCCCAGCAGGCCGGTCACGTCCGGATGCAGCGGCCGGCGGTCGGCCACCGTCAGGTTGAGGGTGAAGTCCGGACTGCGCGCCCAGGTGCCGACGACCTCGGCATACGCAGTGAGCAGCACCGCGGCGGGGGTCAGTCCTGCGGCCGCGGCGCGCGCCTGCAGCGCCGTCCAGGCGCGCGCGTCGATCCGGGCATGGTGGCGACCGAAGCGCGGATCGGCCAGCCGACCGGGCTCCACCGCCAGCGGCAGCGCCGGGCCCGGCGGCAGCGTGTCCAGCCGCGCCTCCCAGTAGGCGCGGGCCGGCGCGGCGGTGGCGGCGTGCAGGTGCATCACGTAGTCGCGAAAGCCGATCGCCGGCGCGGGCGCGTCCGGCCAGTGACCGCCGTAGCGCGCGAACACCTCGTGCAGCAGCCGGTTGATGCTCTCGCCGTCCAGGATCAGTGCGTCCAGGCTCAGGTGCAGCCGCCAGTCATCGGCCCGCACACGGGTCACGCGCACGTCGAACAGCGGCCAGCGCTCGGCCGGCAGCACCTGGTGCGAGAGCGCCTCGCGCAGCGCCGCGACCGCGACCTGCGCGGTCTCGGCCGCGTCCGCGGAAAGGTCGGTCCAGCCGATCTCGAATGGCGGCACCTCGGGCAGGATGCGCTGCAGGCCATCGGCACCGACCACCGCACGCAGCATCGGGTGCGCGGCGATGGCCTGGCGCCAGGCCCGTGTCAGCCGCTCCAGGTCGAGCGAGGCGAAGCGCAGTTCCTCGTAGACGTGGCAGGCGACCTCGCCGAGCGCGACCAGGCGCTGGCGGCCGAGCCAGTAGGCTTGCTGCACCGGCGTCAGCGGGAACGGCGCGTGCGCGGCGGCGGGCTCGCCGCTCAGCAGAGCGATGCCCGCGGCCGGCGTCGTGCTCGAGGCCGGCAGCAGCGCCAGCGCCTGCGCCAAGTCACCCAGCAGCGGCGTCTCGAACACCGCGCGCAGCGGCAGGACCCGCCGCAGCCGTTCACGCAGGCGCGCCACCAGCCGCGTGGCCACCAGCGAGTGGCCGCCCAGTGCGAAGAAGTCATCGCCCAGGCCCACGCGTGCCAGGCCCAGCAGGCCGGCCACCTCCTCGCACAGCGCGCGCTCCTCGGGCGTGCGCGGCGGCACGTGCGCGGCCGCCTCGACACCGCCGGGCCCGGGAGCCGGCAGCGCCGCAGCGTCGAGCTTGCCGTTGCCGGTGAGCGGTAGCGCGTCCAGCAGCGCGAAGGCCGAGGGCATCAGCGCGTCGGGCAGGCGCGCAGCCAGTGCGCGCCGCAGCGCGGCCAGGTCCACCTGCAGCGGCCGGTCGCCGGCATCGTGGCGCGGCACCAGATAGGCGGCCAGCCGGCGCTCGCCCGTGCGGTCCTCGCGCGCGACCACGGCGGCCTGCGCCAGGGCCGCATCACGCAGCAGTTCGGCCTCGATCTCGCCGGGCTCCACGCGCACGCCGCGGATCTTGATCTGCTGATCGACGCGGCCGCGATAGTCGATTGCGCCGTCCGCACGCCAGGCCGCCAGGTCACCGGTGCGGTACAGGCGCTCGCCCGGCGTCACGGCGTAGGGATTGGCGACGAAGCGCTGCGCGGTCAGGCCCGCACGCCGCCAGTAGCCGCGCGCGAGGCTGGCACCGGCCACGTACAGCTCGCCGGCCACTCCGAGCGGACAGGGCTGCAGCGCAGCGTCCAGGATGTAGATGCGCACGTTCGGATAGGGGCGGCCGATGTGCGGGTCCGCCGCGTCGACCACGCCGGCCGTGACACCCACCGTGGTCTCGGTCGGACCGTACTCGTTGACGATGCGCGCCTGCGGAACATGCGCATGCAGCGCCCTGACCTGCGCGGCGCTGAGCGCCTCGCCGCCGACGATCGCCACCTGCAGCGGGGCCCCGGCGCCGGGCGGCAGCGTGGCGAGCAGCGCGAGGTGCGAGGGGGTGAGCTTCACCGCCGTGGCCCGCGCCGCAGGACCGACCACCGCCTCGATCGCCTCTGCCAGCGAAGCCGGCGGGACCAGCACGATCTCGCCGCCGCCGATGAGCGGCGCGAACAGGGTGGTCAGCGTCAGATCGAACACCGGTGCCGTGAACAGCGGCATGCTGGCCGCGGCCGGGCCCAGCACCTCACCGGCAGCCGCGCCGATGTAGTGCGCGATGGCCGCGTGCGGGATCAGCACGCCCTTGGGCCGGCCGGTGCTGCCGGAGGTGTAGATCACGTAGGCCGGGTGTGCGCCATGCAGCGGCCGCGTGCGCCCGGCATCGCGCAGCGGC
Source organism: Burkholderiales bacterium (assembly GCA_020854105.1). Taxonomy (GTDB): domain Bacteria; phylum Pseudomonadota; class Gammaproteobacteria; order Burkholderiales; family SHXO01; genus SHXO01. The sequence continues at coordinate 191,962 of JADZGB010000031.1, forward strand.
GCCGAGTCCTGCGCGGCCAGCACCGCCTGCTCGGCCGGGTCGTCCAGGCACAGGACCACGCAGTCCGCTCGCGCCCCCAGGCGTGTGGCCAGCGCAGTGGTCGTGACCAGCGCGCGCGCCTGCGCGTCCTCGAGCATCCAGGCGCTGCGCTCCGGCGGGTGCTCCGGATCGAGCGGCACATAGGCAGCGCCGGTCTTGAGCACGCCGAGCACGGCGATCACGAACGCGTGCGAGCGCTCGCAGTACACCGCCACGCGCTCCTCGGGGCCGACACCGTGCTGGCGCAGCCGCCGCGCCAGCCGGTTGGCCGCGGTCTCGAGCGCGGCGTACTCCAGCGTCGCCGCGCCGGGACCGCGCAGCGCGACGGCCTGTGGAGTGCGCGCGGCCTGGCGTTCGAAGGCATCGGGCAGCGTGGTCGCCGTCCACGGCCGCGCCGTGGTGTTGAAATCATGCAGCAGGCACTGGCGCTCGCCCGGCAGCAGCAGGTCGATGCGGTGCAGCCGCACGCCGGCATCGGCAGCCACCTGCTCCAGCACCCGTAGCAGCCGCGCGGCCAGCCGCTCGGCGCTGGCGTGGTCGAACAGCTCGGCGCTGTATTCCAGTTCCAGCGCGAGCCCATCCACGCGGCCCGCGCCTGCGCCTGGATCGGAGAAGGCGCAGGTGAGGTCGAACTTGGTGGCACGCGGAGCCAGCGCCAGCGGCTCGCTGGCCAGGCCGACCAGGCGCAGCCGGGGAGGCGCCTCGCGCAGCAGCAGCATGGTCTGGAACAGCGGCTGGCGACCGGCCACGCGCGGCGGATCGAGCAGCTCCACCAGGTGTTCGAAGGGCAGTTCCTGACGTGCGTAGGCCGCCAGGCAGGTAGCGCGTGCGCGGGCCAGCAGCTGCACGAACGTGGGGTCGCCGCCGGCATCGGTGCGCAGCACCAGCGTGTTGACGAAGAAGCCGACCAGGCGATCGAGCACGGCCTCGCTGCGGCCGGCCACCGGCGCGCCGAGCGGGATGTCGGTGCCGGCGCCGAGGCGGACCAGCCAGGCTACGACCGCGGCCTGCAGCACCATGAACAGCGTGGCCTCGTGTACGCGCGCATGCGCCATCAGCTGCGCGTGCACGGCCGCCGGCACGTGCAGTTGCACCACGCCGCCGCGCTGGCTAGGCCGGCGCGGACGCGGACGGTCCAGCGGCAGCGCCAGTTCGGCCGGCAGGCCGGCCAGGGCCTGCGTCCAGTAGGCGAGCTGCGCGGCCATCGTCACGCCGGCAGCATCGGGTCCAGATGCATCGGGGCCGGCGGCACCGGAGTCGGCGGCACCGGAGTCGGAGGCACCGGTTGGCGTCTGCGTCGCCGCTTCAGCGCCGAACAGGCTGCGCTGCCACAGGGTGTAGTCGGCGTACTGCACCGGCAGCGGAGGGAACGCGGGCGACTGGCCGGCACGGCGCGCGGCATAGGCCTGCGCCAGATCCTCCAGCAGCGGCGTCAGCGACCAGCCGTCGGCCGCGCTGTGGTGCACCACCAGCAGCAGCACATGGCTGCGGCCGTGGCCGGCATCGGGCGCGAACAGCGTGGCGCGCAGCGGCAGGTCGGCGGCGAGGTCGAAGCCGCACGCGGCGGCCGCGGCAAGGCGCTCGTCCAGGGCAGCGTGGGCGAGCGTTTCCACGGCGAGCGGCACGGCGGCCTGCGCGGCCGTGACGATCTCCTGGCAGGCAATCCCCTGCACGTCGCCCACCAGGTGCGTGCGCAGGCTTTCGTGGCGCGCCCGCACGTCATTGAGCGCGGCATCGAGCGCGGCCACGTCGAGCACTCCGTCCAGCCGCGTGGCGACCACGATGTTGTAGGCAGCGCCGGGTCCGGCGCTGTCGAACTCGGCCAGGAACCACAGCCGCGCCTGTGCGTACGAGGCCGGCAGCCGGTCCGGACGCGGCTGCGGTGCGAGCGGCGCGCCCACGCGCGGCAGGCTGCGCAGCTGCCCGGCCAGATCGCCCACGACCGGATGCTCGAACACCGTGCGCAGCGGCAGCGCGCGACCGAGCCGGGCGCGGATCTGCGCTGCCAGGCGCATGGCCAGCAGCGAATGTCCGCCGAGCCGGAAGAAGTGGTCGGTCAGGCCGACGCGGACCACGCCGAGCAGCTGCGCGACCAGTTCGCACAGCACCGCGGCCTGGGGCGTGTCCGGCGCGACGTAGTCGGCGTTCAGGCGCGCCGCGGCCTCCGGGTCGGGCAGAGCGGCGCGGTCGAGCTTGCCGTTGGCGGTGAGCGGCAGCGCATCGATGACGATGCACTCGGCCGGGACCATGTAGTCCGGCAGGCGCTCGGCAGCCCACGCGCGCAGCGCGTCGGGCGCGGGCCGGGCCGGCGTGGCGACCTCCTGCGGCAGCGGCTGCCAGCTCTGCGTCTGCACCTGGTCCACTGGTCCAGCCAGCAGCGTGTGCAGGATGGGCGCGCTGGCCGCATCGCCCAGCCCCAGCCGCGCGCGCAGCATCGGCTCCGCCGGCGCGGCCAGGGCGCCGAGTGCGCAGCTGCCGATGCCCAGCGCCGGCCCGGCCAGGGCCAGCGCGTGAGCAAGCTGGCCGGCCTCGAGCAGGCAGGCGTCGCGCGCCCAGTCGCCGTACAGTGGTGCGATGGCCGGCAGATGCGCCACCAGCAACAGCGCGAGCGCGGCGCCTTCCTCGAGCGCGACGTTGCCGCACTCGAAGTCCGGGGCCGCGCCGCTGCGCACCAGACGGTGCGTGGCGGGATCGTAGACGTAGGCGCCTGCCTCCAGGCCGGCCACGGCATCGGGCCGGACCAGCAGGTGGATGCGCACCGGGTACAGCCCGCCCGCCGAGGCATACAGGCGCTTGGGCAGCGCTGCTCCGTCCACCGGCATCGCCTGGGCCTGGCGCAGCCACAGACCCAGCCGCTCCAGCGACAGCGGCCCGCGTGCGAAGCGGCGGTAGCTCTGGCGTGCGAGGAATGCCTGCCGGCGCGCCGTGTCGAAGCCGGCGCCGGGGAGTGCCACGGTGGCGGCGCCGGGCGGCACCGCGGGCAGGCCGTGCTGGGCGAGCGTGAAGGCCGCGCGCGCGGCCGGATCGGTGAGCTGCGCGCCGGTGCCGGCAGCATGAGCAGTGCCGCTAGCCGGCACCACGTAGGCCAGCAGCCGTGCGCTGTCGCCGCTGCGCCGTACCAGCACGAGCGCGGCCTGGACCTGCGGATGGCCGAGCAGTGCCGCCTCGATTTCACCGAGCTCGATGCGCAAGCCGCGGATCTTGACCTGCTGGTCCTCGCGGCCGAGGAACTGGATGCTCCCGTCCGGCCGCCAGCGTCCCAGGTCGCCGGTGTCGTAGAGGCGCTCGCCGGTGCGCGGATGCACCACGAAGCGCGCCTGCGTCTGCACCGGATCGCGCCAGTAGCCCTGGGCCAGGCCGGTCCCGCCGATGAACAGCCTGCCGGTGGTGTGCACTGGACAGGGAGAGAGGTCGTCCTTGAGCACGTGAAAGCGCTGGTTGCGCAACGGCGTGCCGTACGGAATGCTGACCCAGGACGGATCGATCGCTTCGATCGGGTGGAAGATGGACCAGATCGCCGCCTCGGTGGCGCCGCCCAGGCTGACGATGCGCGCGCGCGGGCTGGCCGCGCGCAGGCGCTCGGGCAGCGTGACCGGGATCCAGTCGCCGCTGAGCAGCACCAGCCGCAGACCGGCCAGCGCGTCGGCCGCATCGGCGGTGTGCGTGCCGGCGCCGGCCAGCGCGAGCTCGGCCAGGGCAGGCACCGAATCCCACACCGTCACGCCGTGGCGGCGCACGCGCTCGCTCCAGTCGCGCGGGTCGCGCTGGCCGTCGGGCGGCGGCACCACCACGGCGCCACCGGCCCCCAGCAGGCCGAAGATGTCGAAGATGGACAGGTCGAAGGACAGGGCCGAGACCCAGAGCACGCGATCAGAGGGGCCGATGCCGAAGCGCTCGCACAGGTCGGCCAGCGTGTTGCGCGCGGCGCGGTGCGTGATCGTCACACCCTTGGGCGTACCCGTGCTGCCGGAGGTGTAGATCACGTAGGCGACGTCGTCCGGGCGCGCGCTCTGCGGCGGCCGCGCCGGCATGGCCAGCACGCCGGCATCGGCCGCGACCGGCAGGCAGCGCACGCCCGTGCACCAGCCGTGCTGCGCGCCGGCGCTCTCGACCAGCGCCACGCGCGCGCCGGCCTGACGCAGGATGGCGGCGATGCGCGCGTCCGGCTGGTCGGCGCCGACCGGCAGGAAGGCGCGGCCGGCCTCCAGCACGGCCAGGGCCGCGACGATCTGCGCGGCACACTTGTCCATTACGATGGCGACCGGCGCGTCGTCCGGTTCGAGCATCTCGCGCAGGGTCCAGGCCAGCGCGCTCGCGCGCGTGGTCAGCACGCCGTAGCTCATGTTGCCGTGGTCGTCGATCACGGCGAGCGCCTCCGGTGCGGCGGCGGCCGCGGCATAGACCGGGTCGTGCAGCCGGTCCGCCGGGCACGGACCGGCGGTGTCGTTGACCCGCGCGATCAACGCCCGGTCGGCTGCCGGCAGCAGGGAACGATCCTCGGCGTGCCAGGCCGCGTCGGAGGCCGCCAGTTCGTGCAGCAGGGCGGCGTAGGCCGCGCACATCGCCGCCAGCAGCCCGGGCGGAAACAGCCCCTCGGGCGCGTCCCAGTCGATGTGCAGCGTGCCGTGCACCGCGTAGACCTTGTTGTCCAGCCAGGTCTGGGGCGTCTGCGTGATCGCGTACACCGGCTCGATGCCGGGCGGCCAGACCAGCTCCAGTTCGCCGAGCATGCTGGTGAACACCACGGGCAGCAGGCCCGCCTGCGGATCGCCGGCGCGCTGCGCGCGCAGGCGCTGCGCCTCGACGCCGCTGAAGGCGCGCTGGTCCAGGTCGGCGCCGAGCTGACCGGACTGCAGGCGTGCGCGCTCGGCAAACGACGCGCGGCAGGCACCACGGATCTCCAGCGGCGTCAGGTTGGTGAACACGCCCAGCAGCGAGGCCACGTCCGGGTGCAGCGGCCGGCGATCGGCCACGGTGATGTTCAGCGTGAACTCGTCGCTGCGTGCCCAGGTTCCCAGCACCTGTGCATAGGCCGTCAGCAGCACCGCGGCCGGAGTCAGGCCGGCGGCAGCGGCGCGCGCCTGCAGTGCCGCCCACACCGGGCCGTCCAGCCGCGCGTGCTGGCGCCCGAAGCGCACGCGGCGAAGCTGCGCCGGCTCGCACGCGAGCGGCAGGGCCGGGGGCGGCGGCAGCGCGTCGACCCGGGCCTCCCAGTACGCGCGCGCGGCCGTCGCGGCCTCGCTCTCGCGCTGCAGTGCCAGCACGGCGTCGCGAAAGCCGATGGATGCGGGCGCGCCCGGGGGACGCAGGCCGAACACCTCCTGCAGCAGGCGTGTCAGGCTCTCGCCGTCGAGGATGAGCGCGTCGAAGCCCAGGTGCACGCGCCAGTCGGCCGCGGCCACGCGCGTGACGCATACGGTGAACAACGGCCAGCGATCGGCCGGCAGCACCTGGTGCGAGAGCGCCTCGCGCGTGGCCAGCGCCGCGGCCTCGGCCTGCTCCAGCGGCGCGGCGCTATGGTCGGCGCAGGAAATGGTCAGCGCCGGCACCTGCTCCAGGATACGCTGCATCCCATCGGCATGCACGACGGCACGCAGCATCGGGTGGCGCGCGATCGCGGCATCCCAGGCGCGGGCAAAGGCCGCGACATCGAGGGCCTGCAGGCGCAGTTCCAGGTAGGCGTGGCAGGCCACCTCGCCCAGTGCGACTAGGCCCTGCCGGCCAAGCCAGTAGGCCTGCTGCACCGGCGTGAGGGGAAACGGTGCGTGCGCGGCAGCCGCGTCGCCGTGCAGGGTGGCAGCGGCGGCCGCGGCCGGCAGCCTGGCCAGCGCGGCCGCCACTGCGCCGAGTTCGGGCGCCTCGTACAGCGTGCGCAGCGGCAGCGCGCGGCCGAGGCGCTGCTGCAACCGGGCCACCAGCCGCGCCGCCAGCAGCGAGTGCCCGCCGAGCCGGAAGAAGTGATCGGACAGGCCGACGCGCGGCTGGCCCAGCAGCTCGGCCACGGTCTCGCACAGCACCTGCGCCTCCGGCGTGTCGGGCGCGCGGTAGTGGGCCGTGCGGCGCCAGGACGCCGGGGCCGGCAGCGCTGCGTGATCGAGCTTGCCGTGGCGCGTCAGCGGCAGCGCCTCCAGCAGGACGCAGGCATCCGGCAGCAGCGTGGCGGGCAGCCGTGCCGCCAGCCGCTGCTCCAGGCCGTCGAGATCGAGCGCTTCGACACCGTCATCTGCGCTCCGGCGCCGGCGCGGCACCAGGTAGGCCACCAGGCGCGTGTGGCCGGCACTGTCCGGGCGCGCGACCACGGCGGCCTGGGCGACGGGCGCCTCGGCCAGCAGCACGGCCTCGATCTCGCCCGGCTCGACGCGCACGCCGCGCACCTTGAGCTGCCGGTCGGCGCGGCCGTGGAAGGCCAGCTGGCGGTCGGCCCGCCAGGACGCCAGGTCGCCGGTGCGGTACATGCGCGCACCCGCCACACTCGCGTGCGGGTGCGCCACGAAACGCTCCGCACTCAGGCCCGGGCGGCGCCAGTAGCCGCGCGCCAGGCCCTCGCCGGCCAGGTACAGCTCGCCGATCACGCCAACCGCACATGGCTGCAGCGCGGCGTCCAGCACCAGCGCCTGCACGCGCGGATAGGGTCGGCCGATCGACACGTCGTCCGGCTCGACGAAGGCTCCGGTGGCGCCGACGGTCGTCTCGGTCGGGCCGTATTCGTTGAACAGCCGCAGGTGGGCGCCATGGCGCCGCAGTGCCTTCACCTGCGCGGGCGCCAGCGCCTCGCCGCCGACGATCAGCGTGTGCAGCCGCAGGCCATCGCCTTGCGGCTGCTCCGGCAGCAACGCCAGGTGGGCAGGCGTCAGCTTCACGGCGGTGGCGCCCAGCGCGGGGGCGACCAGCGCCGCCACCGTCGCTGCCTGGGGGCTGTCGTCCAGCACGTCGATGCGGCCGCCGCTGCGCAGCGGCGCGAACAGCGTGGTGACGGTCAGGTCGAAGCTCGCGGCCGTGAACAGCGGCATGCGCACCGACGCATCGCCCAGCACGCCGGCCACCGCGTCGAGGTAGTGCGCCAGGTTGGCGTGCGTGATCAGCACGCCCTTGGGCGTGCCGGTGCTGCCCGAGGTGTAGATCACGTAGGCCGGGTGCGCCGGACGCAGCGGCGCGGCGCGGTCGGCATCGCCGGGCGCGTGGCCGGGCCGCTGCGCCAGCCGGGCCTGCACCCCGGCATCGTCGAGGCACAGCGGAGTCACGACGCCGGCCGGCAGACGCGCGGCAATCGCGGCCGTGGCCAGCACGGCCCGGGGCCGCGCGTCTTCCAGCAGGCTGGCCAGCCGTGCCCCGGGTGCATCCGGATCCAGCGGCACGTAGGCGCCACCCGCTTTCAAGGTGGCCAGAATGGCGACCACCAGCGTGACCGAGCGTTCGAGCGCGATGACCACGCGGTCCTCGGGCGCGATCCCGGCGGCCAGCAGCTCCCAGGCCAGCCGGTTGGCGCGCGCATCCAGCGCGGCGTAGTCCAGCGTCTCGCGCGCGCCGGCCACTGCCACGCGCATGGGCGTCCACGCCACCTGCCCGGCGAAGCGCTCCAGGAAGCCCGGCACGAGCGCGGCCGGCGCCGTGCACGGAGCTGTCCCGGAGGCCAGGCCCAGCAGGTCGCGGCGTTCCTCGGGCGAGAGCAGGTCGAGCCGGTGCAGCGGCGCGGCTGGCTCGGCCGCCACGGCCTGGAGCAGGCGCAGGAACTGGCGCGCCAGCCGCGCGGCCGTGGCCGCGTCGAAGCGCTCCGCGCGGTACTCGAGCCGCCCGTCGATACCGGCCGGCCAGCCGGCCGCGTCCGTGCGCTCGGTCAGATGCAGCGTCAGGTCGAACTTGCTGGCGGCGGGGTACAGCGCGATCGGCGCGACCTCCAGGCCGGGCAGCTGCGGTGGCTGCATCCCGGCGTCGAGCACCAGCATGACCTGGAACAGCGGCTGGCGGCCGGGCGCGCGCGAGGGTGCCAGCGCCTCCACCAGGTGCTCGAACGGCAGTTCCTGGTGCGCATAGGCGTCCAGCGCCTGCTGGCGCGCGCGCGCCAGCAGCTCGACGAAGCGCGGGTCACCGCCGGTGTCCACGCGCAGGACCAGCGTGTTGACGAAGAAGCCGACCAGCCGTTCCAGCGCAGCGTCGGTGCGGCCGGCCACCGGGGTGCCGATGGGGATGTCATCGCCCGCGCCCAGCCGCGTCAGCCAGGCCGCGGTGGCGGCCAGCAGCAGCATGAACAGCGAGGCTTCGTGGGTGCGCGCCAGCGCCGTCAGTTCGGCGTGCAGTGTGGCGGGCACGTGCAATGGCGCGTTGCCGCCCGTATCGCCGGGCACCTGCGGGCGAGGCCGGTCGGCCGGCAGTGCGATCTCGTCCGGCAGCCCGGCCAGCGCGTCGCGCCACCAGGCGAGCTGCCGCGACGCCAGGGTGTCCGGGCTGCCGGGGGTGCCGAAGGTGCCGGGGCTGCCGAAGGTGCCGGGGCTGTCGTCGCTGCAGGGGCTGCCGAGCTGGGCGCGCTGCCACAGCGTGTAGTCGGCGTACTGCACCGCCAGACCGGGCAGCTGCGGCGCCCGGCCTGCGCAGTGCGCAGCGTAGGCCCGGGCCAGGTCGTCGAGCAGCGGGGCGATCGACCAGCCGTCGGCCGCGCTGTGGTGCACGACCAGCAGCAGGACGTGCTCGCGCTGGCCGAGTGCGAACAGCGTGGCGCGCAGCGGCGGCTCGCACGCCAGGTCGAAGCCCTGCGCCGCGGCACGCGCCAGATCATCCATCAGCGTGGCCGGGGTGGCGCGTTGCGTGACCAGCGGCGGCGGCAGCGCGGCGGCCTCGAGCACGCGCTGACTGGGACCGTCCGGTCCGGACTCGAGCACGGTACGCAGGGCTTCGTGGCGCAGGCGCAGCGCATCCAGCGCGCGGGCAAGCGCGGGCACCTCGAGTGCTCCGCGCAGCCGCAGCGCGATCGGGATGTGGTAGGCCGGCGAGGCGCCCTCGAGCTGCTGCAGGAACCACAGCCGGGCCTGCGCGAAGGAGGCTGGCAGCAGCGCAGGCCGCGGCTGCGGCGTCAGCGCGGCGGCCGCAGCCGGCAGTGCGTCGATGGCCGCAGCCAGTTCGCCTACCACCGGATGATCGAACGGGGCGCGCCAGGGCAGTGCGCGGCCGAGCCGGCGGCGCAGCTGCAGCACCAGCCGCGTGGCGAGCAGCGAGTGGCCGCCGAGCTGGAAGAAGTCATCCGCCAGCCCTACGCGCGGCAGGCCGAGCAACTCGGCCAGCACGGCGCACAGCGCGTGCTCGGTCGGCGTTGCCGGTGGCGCGTAGAGCGCCGCGAGGCCGCTGTCGCGCGGCACCGGCAGCGCGTCGCGGTCGAGCTTGCCGTGCGCCGTCAGGGGCAGCGCGTCCAGCACGACGAAGGCGGCCGGCACCATGTACTCCGGCAGCCGCGCGGCCAGCGCCGCGCGCAGTGCCGGCAGTGCCAGTGGCGCGCTCTGGTGCGGCGCTGGGCGCGACGCTGGGTACGACACTGGGCGCGGCACCAGCCAGGCGACCAGCCGCGCCTCGCCGTCGCCGCCGGGTCGGGCCCGCACCACCGCCTGGGCCACGCCGGGGTGGTCCAGCAGCGCGGCCTCGACCTCGGCCGGTTCGATGCGAAAGCCGCGCACCTTGACCTGCTGGTCGGCGCGACCGTGGAAGACCAGGCTGCCGTCGGCCTGCCTCGCGGCCAGATCGCCGCTGCGGTACAGGCGCGTGCCGGGGCGGGTCGCGAATGGATGGGCGACGAAGCGTTCGGCGGTCAGGCCCGGGCCGCCGAGGTAGCCGCGCGCGAGGCCCGCGCCGCCGACGTACAGCTCGCCGACCTCGCCCACGGCGCAGGCGCGCAGGCGCGCGTCCAGCACGTGCAGGTCCAGGTCGGGCAGGCCGGGGCCGATCAGGTTCGGCGGCTGGCCGGCGAGGGTGGCGGCATCCAGCGGCGCGCAGGTCACGTGCACACAGGTCTCGGTGATGCCGTACATGTTGACCAGCCGCGGCGTGTCCCGGTGACGCGCGACCCAGGGGGCCAGGCGCCGCAGATCCAGCAGCTCGCCGCCGAACACCACCAGGCGCAGCGCCAGTATGCCGTGCGGTGTGCCGTGCGGTGTGCCGTGCGGTGTGCCGTGCGGTGTGCCGTGCGGTGTGCCGTGCGGTGTGCCGTGCGGTGTGCCGTCTTGGGCGTCCGCCTCCTCGTCGGCCTGCATCAGTCGGTAGAAGGCGCTCGGCGTCTGGCTCAGCACGCTCACCCTCTCACGCACCAGCAGCGCGCGCAGCGCCGGCGCCGATTGCGCCACCGCGCGCGGCACCACCACCAGCCGGCCGCCGTGCAGCAGCGCGCCCCACAGCTCCCACACCGAGAAGTCGAAGCCGCTGGCGTGGAACAGCGTCCAGCAATCCTCGGGGCCGAAGTCGAACCAATGCGCGCAGGCGGCGAACAGCCGCACCACGCTGGCATGGCTCATCACCACGCCCTTGGGCGCGCCGGTGCTGCCCGAGGTGTAGAGCACGTAGGCAGCCTGCTGCGGGAGCGGCGCGATGCGCTCGCAAGGCGCGAGCGTGGCACCGGGCAATGCGGCCAGGCGCGCGGCGAGGTTCGGGGCGTCGATGCACAGCGTGTCTGCCGGCAAGCCGAGTTGCCGGGCCAGCGCCGTGGTGCTCAGCGTCGCCCGCACCGCGGCCGCCGCAGCCAGTGCGGCGGCGCGCGCCGGCGGTGCGTGCGGGTCCAGCGGCAGATAGGCGGCACCGGTCTTGAGCACGGCGAGCAGCGCCACCACCAGTTCGGCCGAGCGCTCGAAGGCGATGGCCACGCGATCCTCGGCCCCGACACCGGCGGCACGCAGCAGCCGCGCCAGTCGGTTCGCGCGCGCGTCGAGGGCCCGGTAGCTCAGGGTCGCGTCCGCGGCCGTCAGCGCAATGCGCTGCGGCGTGCGCCGGACCTGCGCCTCGAAGCTGTCGACCAGCGTCGCGCCGTACCTCGCCGGCCGGCGTACCGCGGCACGGGATCGGCGCTGACCGGCACGGTCTGTCGCCATCGTCTGCGCCTCGTCCGCGTCAGTCCGGTTGCGCGTGGGTCCCATCGCGCGTCAGGCGTAGTACTCCGGTGCCTTCTTCAGCGTGGCGCCATGGGCGGCGTCATGCTGGATCCAGATCTGCGCGCCCTCCTCCTGCACGAAGCGCTCGATCATCGCGCGACTGCGGCTGGTGATGCCGTTGCTGGCGTGATTCACGAAGTCGGCGGCGCGGAACAGCTCCTGCGTGTAGTGGTACAGGTCGCCCGAGATCAGCACCGGCCCGGTATGCGCGAGCCGCACGAACAGCGACTGGTGGCCGGGCGTGTGACCCGGCGTGAACTTGATGACGACGCTGCCGTCGCCGAACACGTCGTGATCCTCGCCCTCGAGCAGGATGGTTTCGGCATGTTCCAGCGCCGAGTAGGAGCTGCGCTGCGGCGCGATCGGGCCGTTGCGCGCGAAATCCGGCGAGCGGGCGAACATGGCCTCGCGCTCGGCGCGCTGGGTGATCCAGACCGAGCCGGCGAAGGCGTTGGCGTTGGCCACGTGGTCGTTGTGATAGTGCGAGAGCGCGAGCCGGGTGATGTCCCCGGGCCGGTAGCCGATGGCCGCGAGCTGCGGCAACAGCGGCTGGGTGACGGTGTAGGCGCGCAAGTGCGTGGGCGTGCCGTCGCCGTTGAGCGCGTGGTCCGGGATCTCGCCCGTATCCCAGAGCAGCGTGCCGCGCGGGTGCACGACCAGGAAGCAGGGGGTGAACATCTCGCTCGACAGCGCGCCCTCGGCGAAGCCGAATTCGCGCGATCCAACCTGGTTGATCCTGCCGCCGTCGAGCACGTACAGGCGGACGGGCGCGGCGAGGTTGCTGTCGTGGATGGCCATGGCGTCTTCTTCGGATGTTCGAGGCTCGTGCAAGGTTAACATCGGATGCATGCCGGCAGCTGCGCGTAGCCGGCGGAGAAGTTCGAGGCCAGGCGGCGCGGCACGCCGTCGAGTTCGACACGCAGATCGCGCGCGAGCATCTCCTGCAGGAGCACACGAACCTGCACGTGCGCGGCATGCGCTCCGATGCAGCGATGTATGCCGGCGCCGAAGCTCAGATGCCGGCGCGCGTTCGCACGATCGATGCGCAGCGTGTCGGCCGCGTCGAAGAGCGCTTCGTCGCGGTTGGCCGAGCAGTACCACAGCACCACCCGATCGCCCCGGCGGATGCGCTGGCCATGCAGTTCGACATCCGCGGTCGCGGTGCGGCGCATGTGGATGATGGGCGTCTGCCAGCGCACGATCTCCGCCGCGGCGTTGTCGGCCAGCGCCGGCTGCGCGCGCAGCCGCTGCCACTCGCCGGGGAAGCGGTCGAAGGCGACGATGCATCCCGACAGCGCGCCGCGCGCGGCCTCGTTGGCGCCGGCGACCAGCGTGATGGTGCCGATCAGGCGGTCCGGGTCCAGCACCATGCCGGCCGTGTACGAGCTGCGTGTCAGCGCCGAGATCACGTCCTCGCCGGGCGCCGGTGCGCGCGCGCGCCACAGCGCGAGCATGCGCTCGCGGTACTCCTCGAGGATGGCAGCACGCTGCGCCCAGGTCTGGGCGATGGCCCCCGGCGCGGGTGCGGTGACCAGCACCTCGGCCCAGGCCGCCAGGCGTGCGCGCTCCTGCGGCGCGAGGTCGAACAGCGCGCCGACCATGCGCGCGGTGAGTTCGGCGGAGACGCGCTCGGCCCAGTCGAAGATCAGGCCGCGCGGGAGAGCGTCGAGTACGGCGCGCACGCCCTCGCGCGTGTGCGCCTCCAGCCGCGCGATGCGCTGCGCCGACAGCGCCGGGGTCACGGCGCCGCGCTCGTGCGTGTGCACCGGCGGATCGGAGGTGGCGAAGGCCTGCGTGCTGTCGAACGCGGCCGGCACGTCGCCGATGATGATGTTGCCCTGCGACGAGAAGCGCACATGGTCGAGCTCCACGGCCTGGATGTCGGCGTGGCGGGTGATCGACCAGTACGGCCCGTAGGCGCTGGCGCGGCAATGGTGTACCGGAGCCTCGCGCCGCAGGCGCGCGAACAGAGGACCGTGCAGTTCCTGCTGGAACAGCAGCGGCGAACTGACGTCCAGCGCCTCCAGCGGCGTGTCGCCGTTCATGCGCCGGTCTGCACCCGTCGCGTGCTGGCCGGGTGCCAGCGCAGCCCGGCGCCGAGCATGGCGTTGAGGATGCCCGAGCGCATGCGCGGCGGCCGCTCCGGGTCGAGCTCGAAGTCGGGGATGCGCGCCAGCCACTCGTGCAGCGCGGCTTCCAGCTCCACGCTGGCCAGCGCCGCGCCCGGGCAGCGGTGCACGCCGTTGCCGAAGGCGGCGTGGCGCCCGGGCACCCGGTCGAAATCCACCTTCATCGGCTCGGTGAACAGGTCGGGGTCGAGACTCTCCAGCGGCGGCAGCACCACCATCTCGCCGGCGCGCAGCGTGACCCCGCCCAGCGCCACGTCCTCGCGCACCAGGCGCGCCTTGGTCATCAGCGGAAAACGCCGCAGCATCTCCGCGACGGCCGGCCGCAGCAGGCCGGGCTCGTCCACCAGGCGGTGACGCTGCGCCGGATGCCGCGCCAGGAACACCAGCATGTAGCCGAGCTGTGCGATCACGGTGTCGATCCCGCCGGTCATGAGGGCGACGGCCACATCCACCGCCTCGTCGAGCGTGAGCCGGCGGCCGTCCGGACTGGGCGCGAGCAGGCCGCCGAGCAGGTCGGCGCCGGGCGGCCGTTGTCCGCGCTCGAGCAGACGTGTGCGCAGATAGTCGGCATAGCGCTGCATCACCGGGACGGCGGGGGTGTCGCCGTCGCCGCGGGCCGGATCCTCCGCATAGCGCGGCAGCGCCGCCGCGTCCTCGACCGGCAGGCCGGCCAGGGCGAGGAACAGCGGCCCGGGGACGTGTACAGCGAAGTCGGCGATCGCGTCGCACTGTCCTCTCGCCCGAACCCGCTCAGCGGCAGCGCCGGCCAGCCGGCGCACCACCGGCACGGCGGCACGCACCAGGCCGGGGGACAACGCATCCGTGAGGAAGCGCCGGTAGGGGCCGTGTGCGGGCGGATCCAGCGTGGTCGGCTTCAGCGGGAAGCATTCGCCCCAGTCGCGCGGCACGATGGTGATGCGCGAGGAGAAGCGCACGTGATCCGCGTAGATCTCCCCGATCTGGACACCGCGCATGACGATCCAGTGGCCGCCGTTGCGCGCGGTCCACAGCGGACTGAGCGGGATGGCATCGCGCAGGCCGCTCCAGGCCGCGTGCGGGCCGTGCTCCGCGCCCGGCAGGCGGTAGATGTCGACGTCGACCACGCGCTCGGCGGGGATGTGTGCGGGCGGCGCAGGGATCAAGTCCGTCTCCGGCGATGGTTTATAGTCGCACGCAGGGTCCGGTGACCGGGCCGGCGCGGATCGGAACGGGTCCACCGCAGCATCACGGGCATTGACCTTCATGTCGCACGAGCAGAAACAGGCGCAGGCAGAGCTGGCAGCGCGGCGCGGCGCCGTGGCTGCGGCCATGCGGCGACGCATGATAGCCCACCTGTCCGCGGGCGGGACCACCGACTTGGCGGACGACGTGCTGGGCATTGCGGCGAGCGTCTACACCGATCCGGTGCGCGCCGAGTTGGAGCGGCGCGAGTTGTTCGGACAGCTGCCGCTGCTGGCAGGCTACGCGCACGACATCCCGGCACCGGGGGACTGCCTGGTGTTCGAGGACGCCGGGCCGCCCATCGTTCTGGTGCGCGGAGCGGACGGCATCGCACACGGTTTTCTCGACATGTGCAGGCACCGCGGCGCACGGCTGGTGCAGGCGCTGCCCGATGGCCGCTGCCACCGGCGCCAGCACCTGACTTGTCCCTTCCATGGCTGGAGCTACGACCTGCAGGGCAGGCTGGTCGGCGTACCCGGCAGCGCCGGCTTCGATGGCATGGACGCGGGCACCCGGCAGCTGGTGTCGGTGCCGGTGGCCGAATGGCATGGTCTGCTGTTCGTGCGTGCCTGCGCGGGTCCGCCGACGCTGGACGTGGCAGCCTTCCTCGGCAGCTTTGCCGACGAACTGCGCATGCTCGGACTGGAGCGGGCCGCTCCGGTGCGGCACAGCCGGCTCGCCGCCGCATGCAACTGGAAGCTGGCGCTGGACACCTACGCCGAGGGCTATCACTTCGCCACCCTGCACGCCTCGACCATCGGCCGCAGCCACTATTCGAACATCGCGGTATTCGACGCCTTCGGGCCGCACTGGCGCATCGGCTTTCCCGAGAAGGCGCTCGGCGCGCTGGTCGGCGTGCCGGAGGCGCACTGGCCACCGGCGCAGTTCGGTGCCGTCCACTTCCTGTTCCCCAACACCGTGCTGGTGGTCGGCCGCAGCGGGCCGGGCGCACTGTTCGTGCGAACGTTCCGGCTGTATCCGGGCGGCACGCCGGACACCATGTCCTGCCGCATCGACGTGCACGCCCTGCGTGAGGCCGGCGACGACACGGTGGACCACGCCGCCTTCGGGCAGGACGATGCCGACAGCGAAGTCACGCGCGAGGACTACGGCATGGCCGAGCAGATCCAGCGCAACCTGCAGCACGCGCCGCCCGGCCTGCGGCTGCTCCTGGGCCGCAACGAGCCGGCGCTGCAGGCCGGTCACCGGCACGTCGCCGCGGCGCTGGGCGTGCCGCTCTAGGGCGTCATGCCAGTGCGAGCCGGCGTTGCGTCACGCCGGCTCGGTCCTACGCGGGGTCTGTCCCGGCCTACGCGGGCTCTTTCCCGCTGCGCCGGCTCAGTCCCGGGCGAACGCGATCGGGCGGCCGCTGTCGGGATGCGGCAGCACGCCCATGGCCACGTCGAAGATCTGTTCGAGCCAGTCCGCCGTCATCAGCGCGGTGGGCGCGCCGCGCGCGACCACGCGCCCATGCTTCAGCGCCAGCAGTTCGTCGCAGAAGCGCGCAGCCAGGTTGATCTCGTGCACCACGACGATGGCCGCGAGCGTGCGCTCCTCGGCGAGCCGGCGCACCATCGCCAGGACCTCGAGCTGGTGCGCCACGTCCAGCGCCGAGGTCGGCTCGTCGAGCAGCAGCAGCCGCGCGTCCTGCGCGATCAGCATGGCCAGCCACGCGCGCTGGCGCTCGCCGCCGGAGAGCGTATCGACCAGTCGGTCGGCAAGCGCAGCGACTCCGGTCAGGGCCAGCGCGGTGTCGATCCGGGCCTGGTCGGCCGCGCTGACCCGGCCCAGCGCACCGTGCCACGGATAGCGGCCCAGTCCGACCAGCTCGCGCACACTCAGGCCGACGGCGAGCGGCGTCTGCTGCGGCAGATAGGCCACACGCTGCGCGAAGGCGCGCTCCCGCCAGTCGTCCAGGCCGCGCCCGTCCAGGGTGATGCGGCCGCGGCTGGGCCGCTGCTGGCGCGCGAGCAGCCTGAGTAGGGTGGACTTGCCCGAGCCGTTCTGGCCGATCAGGCCGGTCACCCCGCGCACCGGCAGCCGCAGCGTGAGCGGATGCAGGAGCACGCGGCCGGGCACTTCGAAGGCGACGCCGTCGAGCACCATGCCCGGTTGCGGTTGTGCGGTCATGCCGGGCATCCCTCCGGCTGCAGGCTGGACACCGGACGCCGGCGGGCCAGCAGCAACATCAGGAAGGGCGTGCCTACCAGGGCCGAGACCAGGCCGGTGGGCAGCTCGATCGGATCGGCGATGGTGCGCGCCAGCCCGTCGGCGGTGGCGACCACGGCGGCACCGGCGAGCGCCGCAGCGGCCAGCGCCGGCAGAGACTGGCGGATGCCGAGGCTGAGCACGATGTGCGGCGCCATCAGCCCGACGAAGCTGAGCGGGCCGAGCACCGGCGTAGCCGCCGCCGTCATCAGCGCGGCGAGCAGCAGTAGCGTGAGGCGCGCCCGTGCCAGCGGCACGCCGAGGGCGCGCGCCGGCACCGCGCCGAGCGGCAGCAGCGTCAGCCAGCGGTGCGTGAGCGCAGCGAGCGGGAGCAGCAGCACGGCCGCCGCGGCAATCTGCAGGGCCTCACCGGCGGTGATGGCGCCGGTCGACCCGGCCATCCAGCCAAGCAGCCGCATGGCGCGCGGATCACCGGTGGCTGCCAGCACGCCGACGATCGCATCGATCAGCGCGTTCAGCGCCACACCGGCGAGCAGCACGCGCTGGGGCGCGAAGCGCGTACGCTGGCCGATCGCCAGCAACGCCGCCAGCACCCCCACGGCGCCCAGGCCGGCCGCCACACCCTGCCCGAGCCCCGCGAGGGCGCCAGGCAGGAACAGTGCGGCACCCACGCCCAGCACAGCACCTGCACCCACACCCAGCACCTCGGGGCTGGCCATGGCGTTGCCGGTCAGCCGCTGCAGTACGAAACCGGCTACGCCGAGCAGTGCGCCGGCCGCGGCCGCGGCTGCCACGCGCGGCAGCCGCCACTCGGCCAGCACCGGCCACAGAGCAGGCGAAGGCAGAATCCAGCTGCCATCGGGCGTGCGACCGACGGCGGCGGCCAGAAGGCCCAGCAGCGCCAGCCCGGCGAGCGCCAGTCCGGCGCGCCGGCGCGCGGGCGCGGGCGCATGGCCGGCGGCCGTGCCGAGTCCGGCATCGGCCGGGGCTGCCGTGGGCCGCAGGCGCGGCAGCAGTACCAGCAGCAGTGGCGCGCCGAGCACGGCCGTCACGGCGCCGGTAGGCACGAACGCCGCCGCATCCCCAGCCAGCAGCTGCACGGTGGCGTCAGTCAGCAACAGCAGCAGTGCGCCGAACACGACCGACCAGCCCAGACGCGCGCCGAAGCCGCGTACGCCGCAGGCGCGCGCCAGCAGCGGCGCGACCAGGCCGACGAAGCCGATCACCCCTGTCGCACTGGTGACGAATGCAGCCAGCGCCGCGGCGATGGCGATGGCACCCAGTCGCAGCTGCGGTACCGACAGGCCCAGGGCCCGCGCGCTGTCGTCGGCAAGATCCAGCAGCGCGAGCGGGCGCAGCAGCAGCAGCGCCGGCACGGCTGTCAGCGCCAGCCGAGCCGTCAGCGCCAGCCCCGCATCCCAGCCCTGCTGTACCAGCGAGCCGCTGCCCCAGATGAACAGGCTGTTCAGCACGCGGTCGCGCAGAAGCGTCAGCAGCGTGGCCAGCGCGCCGCAGTACATCGCCACCACGAGTCCGGCCAGCACGATGGCGAGCGCGGTGCTGCCGCGTCCGCGTACGAGCGCGAACACCAGCAGCGTGGACGCCGCGCTCCCGGCCAGCGCCACGAGGTCGCGCCCCAGACCCAGCAGCGCCGGTGCCAGCAGGGTGGCGAGCGTCAGCGCCAGCCGCGCGCCGGCCTCGATCCCCAGCGTGGTCGGCGAGGCGAGCGGATTGCGCAGCACCTGCTGCAGGATCGCACCCGAGGCCGCCAGGCCGGCGCCGCACAGCACGGCCATGGCCAGCCGCGGCAGCGTTGCGTACAGCAGCACCATGCGCTCGACGTCGTAGCCGGCGGCGGCCGGACGTGCGAGCACGTCCTGCACCGGTGCGTGCAGCAGCAGCGCCAGTACCACCAGCGTGGTCGCCGACAGCACCAGCGCCAGGGTCGAGGCCCTCACGCCCCGAGCCGTTCGGTCACCAGGCGCGCGAAGCGCAGCGCCGAGGGCATCGCGCCGAACATCAGCACGCTGGGCAGCACCGCCACCCGGCCGGCCCGCACGAAGGGCAGCTGCGTCCACAGCGGGCTGCGCCGCAGCGTGGCCTGCGCGTCAGGCGGCAGCGGCTCGAACGCGAGCAGTTGCAGGTCTGCCTGCGTGGCCAGCCGCTCGATGCCGACCGTGGCATAGCCCCAGTAGCCGGTCGGGCCGGTCCAGGCGTTGACCAGGCCGAGGCGGTCCAGCACGTTCTGGTACAGGCCCGCGCCGCCGTAGACGCGCACGTGGCGCGCGTCGATGAAGTTGACCAGCAGCAGCGGCCGCTGCGGCCGGGCCGCCAGGCGCGCACGCCAGTCGTCGAGCCGGCGCTCGGCCTCCTCCAGCCAGGCGCGGGCCTGCACGCGACGACCCAGCCGCTCGCCAAGCTGCAGCATCAGTGTGCGCGGCTGCGCCAGCGGGACGGGACCCGGTTCGAAGATCGAGAAGCGCTCGACCGGCGCGATGCGGGCCAGCGCCGGTTCGAGCTGCTGCGTGAACGCAGAGGTCAGGATCAGGTCCGGTGCGAGCACGGCCAGCCGCTCGAAGTTGATGCCCGGCTGCAGTCCGAGGTCGGCCACACCGTCGGGCAGCCGCGGTTCGACGACGAAGCGGTTCCAGTCCATCGCGGCGACGATCGCGATCGGCGGGTGGCCGAGCGCGAGCAGGGTCTCGGCCAGGGCCCAGTCCAGAGCCGCGACGCGCGGACCGGCGGCGGCCAGGGCCGGCCAGAACACCATCGCCAGGCTCGCACCCAGCGCACGCCGGCGATGCATCAGGAGGGCGCCGCGGCCGGATCCCGAGGCAGCTCGACCTGCAGGGCCGCGGGCATGTGCGGCGGCGCGAGGCGCGGACGCTCAGGTCTTGCCGGACTCACCGCGCGCGCGTGCGTCTTCGTCCATTTGGCGCACGAGGCTCAGCGGCCGCATGTCGGTCCAGTGTTCGTCGATCCACGCCAGGCATGCCTGGCGCAGGCCGCGCGGGCCGGTCGGCTTCCAGCCGGCCGGGATGTCGAGGAAGACGGGCCAGAGCGAATGCTGACCCTCGTCGTTGACCAGGACCAGGTATTCGGCGCTGTCGTCCTCGAATGGATTCGTCATGTGGCGTCATGCTCCGTTCAGGCTTGCACAAAAAAGGATACATCGTTTCGTGCGAGACTTGCCCGCTGCATGGCCGCGTCCGGCGCGGCCGCTCACGAACGGGGAGGTGAGCCGATGGAGGCCTTCGATGCGTCGCGGGCAACGCTGCGGCTGATCGGCGGTATGGATCAGGCGGCCTTCGACGACGAGATCCGCGAGCGGCGCGCGATGCGCTTCGCGGCCGCGTTCGGCGGCGGGCATGCCGCCGAACTGTTCGGACTCGCCCGCCTGGAGGCATTGTTGCGCAGCGAGGCGATGCCGCTCGCGCAGGTAGACCTGTACCAGGATGGCCACCTGATCCGCCTGGCGGACGTGCAGAGAAAGAGCGGCCGCTCGGGCTCCGGGCTCATCGCCGAGCGCCTCGCCCAGGGCGCCACCGTGCGCGTGCGCGACGTCGATGCGTTCGACCAGCGCTTGGGCGCGCTCGCCGCCTGCGTGCGCCGCCGGTTCGCGGCGCCGGCGCAGATCAACATGTACCTGACGCCGCCTGGCCAGGACGGCTTTCCGCCGCATTTCGACATCACCGACGGTTTCATCGTGCAATGTCTGGGGGCCAAGCAGTGGCGCGTCTTCCGCGACTATGCGCAGCGCGTGGAGTTGCCGCCCATGGCCACGAACTGGGAACCCGAGCGCTTTCGCCCGCTCGGCGAACCCGAGACCATCGAGCTGAGCGCGGGCGATGTGCTGTACGTGCCGCGCGGCGTCATGCACGAAGCGCGCTGCACCGAGCGTGCATCGCTGCACCTGACCGTGAGCATCGAGCCCATCACCTACGCCGATCTGGTGCGGCGTGCGCTCGAGCAGGCGACGCTGGCCGACCTGGCCTGGCGGCGGCGCGTGCCATGGTCCGCCGATGGCGGTACCGACGAGGCGCGGCGCATTGCAGCCGCCGTACGCGAGCGCCTGCTGGCGCTGGCCGATGCGCTGGACGTGCCGGCGCTCCTGGCCGCCGAACGGACCGCGTTGTTCGGCGGCGCGGCCGCGGCGGCGGCCGATGCGGCGCTGGCCGAGCGCCTGGATCACCTGTTCCCACGCCATACGGACGACGCGGGGTGAGGGTTGCACCGCAGGAGGACGAGGCGGAGCCGGCGGCGGCGCTGCCCGTGCTGGTAGCGCTGCGTTGCACGCACGACCTGGACGAGACGGCGGCACAGGCGCTGGCCGATTGTCTCGACGCCGAAGAACGCCGGCAGGCCGCGCGCTTCGCGTTCGCCGAGGACCGGCGCGACTACCTGGTCGCGCACGTGCTGCTGCGCCACGCACTGTCGGCGCTGGAGCCGTGCGATCCCGCCGCGTGGGTATTCGCTCGCGGCCCCGGCGGCAAGCCCTGCCTGGCCGGCGGCGGGACGCTCGAGTTCAACCTGTCGCACACGCGCGGGTGGGCGGCCTGCGCCGTCGCCCGCGGCAGCGCCGTCGGCCTGGATGTCGAGCGCGTGCGCACCGATCCGGATCTTCCGGCGCTGGCGCGCGCGCACTTCTCCGCCGAGGAATGCGTTGCCCTGGAACGCAGCGGCGTGACGGCGCAGGCCGCGCGCTTCGCCGAACTCTGGTCCCTGAAGGAGGCGTATGCGAAGGGGCTGGGCACGGGCATCGGCGAAGGCCTGCCCGCCGTGTCGTTCCGTCTGGCCGCCGGCGGTGCGCTGGAGTGCCTCGACGCCGGGAAGGCGCTGCGGCGCTGGCAGTTCGCGCTGTGCGCGCTGCCCGACGCCCGGCTCGCCCTCGCGGCCTGCGCGCCGGTTGGCGGCCGGATACGGATGCGGGTACGGACGCTGGACGCAGCGCGGTCTGCATCCGCATCGGGCCTGCGGCTGCTGCATGCCTCGACGGGCCTGACGCTGGAGCCCGGCTGACCGGCATTCCCGGGGCAGCGCTGGTCAGGGGATCGGGCCCGATTTCGATGTGGATCCCGATCCGTGCATACTCTGCCCCGCCCCCCTTCCAGCTCAGGAGGCGCCCATGCTCGATCTTAGACCCGGCTGCGAATGCTGCGACAAGGACCTGCCGCCCGACTCGAGCGAGGCGCGCATCTGCTCGTTCGAATGCACCTTCTGCGCCTCGTGTGCCGACGGTGTGCTCGGCGGCAGGTGCCCGAACTGCGGTGGAGAGCTGATGCCTCGGCCTCGCCGCCCGGCGAACAAGCTGGCCGGCAATCCACCTTCCACCAAGCGGGTCTACAAACCGGCAGGCTGCAAGGCCGCGTGAGAATCCGGAGCGGCGCAACCCTCAGCGATCCGTTCGGTCACGGGTTCTGCTTCGTTCAGTGGTCGGCACGCGGATACGCAGCAGTCGAGTCCTGATCCGCGCTGTGGCCATCCATGCAGCACCACCATGCAGGGAGGAGGGTCGACATGCAAAAATCGCTCAGACTCATGATCGGCGCGGCGCTCGTGGTCAATCTGGTCGCTGCTGCGCTCACCCTCGCGCTGCGCCCGCCGACCGGGCCGGACGACCCCGGCACGAGCATCTACGACTGCACCTTGTGGCACACGTTCGCGCAGCTTCTCGTGCTGTCCGCCTACTACGCCTGCATCCTCTACTGCAGCCGTGCAGTGAACGAGGGCGAGGAACGCGCCATCTGCTACACCAACTGCTTGAAGGTCTGGATCCTGGCCGAGTTCGCCGTCCTGATCATGTATCTCGTGTGCGTGATATCCACGATCTGGACCTGAGGCGCCGTGTCCGGGACCTGCCGTCTCTCCCGGGCGGCATCCCGGAGGAAGCCAGCGGGCGCGGGGAGCACCTCGAGCCGACGCGCGGAGCATGCGACTCGATGCGTCGTAGCGGCGGCACGCCGCCGATCACCGCTTCTGCAACCTCGAGGGCGTCTTCGCGACGCGCTTTTCCCGCGCCCGAGCGACGATGAATTGCGCCAGCAGATCGAAGTCGCGCCGATGTGCGCTGGTCGGCCGTGCAGCGAGCGCGATATCCCGTGCCGGCACATGCGTGGAGAACGGCCGCGCCACCAGCTCCGTGCCGTCGAGGATGCCTGCCTTCAGCGTCATCTCCGGCAGGAGCGTCACGCCCAGGCCGCCTTCGACCATCTGAATCAGGGTGTGCAGGCTGGTCGCCTCGACCATCGAATCGGCATTCGCCTTGCGCGTGCCGCAGGCAGCAATGGCGTGCTCGCGCAGGCAGTGGCCTTCCTCGAGCAGCAGGATGTCGCCTTGGCGCACCGCGCGCACGGCCACCTCCTTGTCCTGCGCGAGCGGATCGTCGGCGCGGGAGACGAACCAGAACTCGTCCTTGAACAGCTTGCGCGTGAGCAGCTCGCCGGTATCGTAGGGCAGCGCAATCAGGGCGACGTCGAGATCGCCCGAGCGCAACCGCTCCAGCAAGCGTTCGGTCTGATCCTCGCGCAGGTACAGTTTGAGATCCGGGTGCGCCGCGCGCAGCGGCGGCAGCAGACCCGGCAGCATGAACGGTGCGATGGTGGGAATCACGCCCAGCCGCAGCGTGCCGGACAGCGGCCTCTGCGCCAGGCGCGCCACTTCGACCAGATCCTGCGCCTGCGCCAGCATGGCGCGCGCGCGTTCCACCACCTCGATGCCGATGTCGGTCAGCCGCACGCTGCGCGTGTCGCGCTCCACCAGCTTCACGTCCAGCTGGCTCTCCAGTTCCTTGATGCCCGCGGAGAGGGTGGACTGGGTCACGAAGCAGGCCTCCGCGGCGATGCGGAAGTTCAGATGCTCGGACAGGGCGACCAGGTAGCGCAGCTGGCGCAGAGACGGCAGAGCGGCCATGGATCTCTCCGGGGTCGACTGGAGGAGCCTTCGATACTAATCGCTTTTATCGATTGAAGTGAGCGAATGTATTCGTTGGATTAAATGAGTGCGGGATGGCAAAGTAACGTCCATCGCAGCACGCGCTGCATGAATCCGCCAACCCGAACGAAGGAGAGAAGGTATGACCGAAAACCGTGAAGGTCAACGCGTCCCGAATGTCGCGTTTCGCGTCCGCGAGAACAACGAGTGGACGAGCGTAACCACGGAGGAGCTTTTCAAGGGCAGGACCGTGGTCGTGTTCTCGCTGCCCGGTGCATTCACTCCGACCTGCTCGTCTACCCACCTGCCGCGCTACAACGAGCTGGCCCCCGCCTTCTTCGCCAACGGCGTCGACTCGATCCTGTGCGTGTCGGTCAACGACACCTTCGTGATGAACGAGTGGGCCAAGGACCAGGAAGCCGGGCACATCAAACTGGTTCCGGACGGCAACGGCGAGTTCACCGATGGCATGGGCATGCTGGTGGACAAGAGCGACCTGGGCTTCGGCAAGCGCTCCTGGCGCTACTCGATGCTGGTGCGCGACGGTGTCGTGGAGAAGATGTTCGTCGAGCCGAACAAGCCGGGCGATCCGTTCGAGGTGTCGGACGCGGACACGATGCTCGACTACATCAATCCAAAGGCGAAGAAGCCCGATCAGGTCGCGATCTTCACCCGCGAAGGCTGCAGCTTCTGCGCGAAGGCCAAGGCGCTGCTGACCGAGCTGGGCTACGACTACGCCGAGGTACCCCTGCCGCACACGGTGCGCACCAAGGTGGTCGGCGCGCTGGCGAACGCGAAGACAGTGCCGCAGATCTACGTCAACGGTCAGTACATCGGCGGGGCGGAAGAGCTGGAGCGCTGGGCACGCAAGGCGGCCTGATCCGCCGGCCCGCGCCGGGATGACGGCAGACACGTCACCCCGGCGCGTGAAATTCTGCCCGGGAATGCTTCTATCCAGGGCCGGGACCCAGCGAGAAAGACAAGGTTGCTCTCTGTTTTGACTGGACCATCGGCTTTCGCCGGGATGACGGCACCTGCGGCTTGCGCCGGTATGACGGCTTGCCGGGATGGCGGCTTGCCGCTTCTGCACGAAGCCGCGGACGAAGGCCACATCGCGGGCCGGGATGCGGCGTCGTATCCGGCCGTGCGTGATGGGCGCCGCACCCCCTTGCAGTCGCCCTCCCCGATCCCCAACTGGTTGTCGTGGGCGCGCGCATCGCGGAGCTGCAGCGCATCGGGATCGTGGTCGGCGATGTGTCGTTCGAGAACCAGCCGCAGCCGGGTAATGCGGCGCAACCGCGGTCTGCTGCACGTGTATGCCGAAATCGACTGCGGTGCGTTAATGGGCGCTGGCAGCCAACCTCTCCTCCCCCTGGGCGCGAAGCCCAGGCTTCAGCCGCACCCGCAACCGGGTGCGGCTTTTTTTGTTCGGAAGTTACTCGGCGGGCGGGCGATGCTGGACGCCGTACTTCGCGTAGATCGCGGCAATGGTGCCGTCGGCGAGCAGCCTGCCGAGAACCTGATTCACCTCGTCGACCAGCGCCTGGTCGGACTTGCGCAGCCCGATCGCGATGTTCCAGGTGAGGTCGGGCGTCTGGTCGAACGCATGCACGAGCTGCAGGCCCGCATCCGGGTTCCTGCCGATGTAGTAGCTGAGCCGGGCGCTGGACACCACCGCACCGTACAGCTCACCCTTGCGCAGATCATCGACCAGGTCGGTCTCGAACGCATAGGGCGAGGTCGTCAGACCCTGCTTGCCCAGCACCACACTGGCAATCGAGTTGATCATGACGCCGACCTTGCGGCCCTTGGGGATTTCGCGGAAGTCGTTCACGGCCGACTCGCTCTGCGACATCCCCAGCGCGACCCCGGAGCGGTGATACGGCCGGCTCAGCAACAGCCTGCCTTCGTGCACCTTGGAATCGGCCACCGTGTCGAACAGCATGTCGCAGTTGACCGTATTCGCACGCCGGCGCGGGAAGATCCATTCCGTGCCCAGGTTCAGTCCGAGCCCTGCGGCGACGGCGCGACCCAGTTCCACCTGGAATCCAGGGTCGTCCGGCTTGCTGCTCGCGAACGGCAGCGCATCGTCGTTGGCGCACATCGAGATCTGGCCCAGCTGCCTGACCTCCGCCAGGGTGCGGGCCTGCGCGGGAGCCTGCACGAGGCAGGCGAGCATGGCACCGGCGAGCGCGGCCGGGAGCCGGGTGTGTCGCACGCGAAAGGTCATCACGGATTCTGCGGCTCCTCGCCGGGCTTGAGATTGCGGATGAACTTGACGATCAGCCAGATCTGATCATCGCTGTAGACGCCGCCGAAGGCCGCCATGCGGCCAGGCATCCCCTTCTTGATGCGGTTGAACAGGGCCTGGTCAGTACTCTCCGAGTTCATCAGCTGCGGTCCCTTGCCGGTGTGGCGGCCGTAGTCCTCATGGCAGAAGCCGCAGATGTTGCGGAAGTTGGCCTTGACATCGAACGCCTTGACAGCCGGCGTGGCGGGAGCGCTGTCCTGCGCATGGGCACCGCCTGCCAGGACGGCGGCCAACATGGCAGCGCCCAGCAGCCGACGGATCATCTTCGATTGCCTGATATCCGATTGCATTTCCAATTCATTGCCTCCGGCCCGGTTGCACCAACGACTGCATGTAACGCACGACCCACGGGCCCAGTGGACCGCAGCGAAGAAACGGTCAGGATCAAGAAAAAAGGAGCGGGGAATCCTCCCCGCCCCTTGCTTGCTGCCTCGCAGCCTGCGCTGTGAACCGATCAGTCGAGCGCGTAGACCTTCAGCACGCCGGAATCCTTCGGCATGCTCTTCCACGGCTCGCCCCACAGGTCACCGTAGCCATCACCGACCAGGCTGCCCCAGCCCGTCATCACCGCCACGTACTGCTTGCCGTTGGCCATGTAGGTGATGGTGCCGCCGTTGCTGCCCTGCCCCATGTTATGGCTCCACAGCTTCTTGCCGTTGGTCGCATCGTATGCCACGAACATGCCGTCGGCTTCGGGCACGAACAGCACGTTGCCGCCGGTGGTCAGCAGGCCGCCATGGGGCGGGGCCTTGTACGTGATCTCGTACTTGACCTTGCCGTTGATAGGATCGCGGGCGCGGATGTGGCCTGACGGCGGCTTGTCCCCCGGACCTTTCATGGTGAAGTTGGCACCGATGTTCAACTGTACCACGGGCTCGGTGATGGGCTCGGTGCGCACGATCTCGATGTCCATGCACCACTCGAAGCCGACCTTGTAGAGCAGGCCGGTCTTCGGGCTGTAGCTGCCGGCGTTCCAGCTGTAGCCGCCGGCGATGGCCGGGCACAGGTTCTGGTGCTTGCCTTCGGGCGGATCCCAGCGCCCGACCAGTTCGCCATTGGGCTTGATGTCCTTGACGAAGTTGATCGCATCGACGCCCTTGTACACGTTCACCGGCTTGCCGGCGGCACGATCGAAGACGTAGACGAAGCCGTTCTTGCTCGGGTGCACGACGTACTTCTTGCCGTCGCGGTCGATATGCATGAACTCGCCCTGGGCCGGGTCGAAGTCCCACGCGTCGTGCGGCAGCACTTGGAAGTAGTTCTTCAGCTTGCCGGTCTCGGGTTCGAGCATGATGACCGACGAGGTGTACAGGTTGGTGCCCGGACGCGGACCCTCGGTCATCCACTTCTCGCCGGCCCAGTCGTACAGGGGAGCCGGGTTGGCAGTGCCCCACCACACCGTGTTGGTCTCGGGGTCGTAGCTGCCGGCCATCCAGCCGCCGCCACCCCCGGTCTTGTAGGAATCGCCGCCCCAGGTGTCACGCACATCGGTCTCGGTGCCGTCGTTGCCGCCGGCGGTGAAGAATTCCCACACTTTCTCCCCGGTCTTGGCATTGACGCCGAAGATCGGGCCACGGTAGGGCCACTCACCTCCCTGCGAGCCGATGATGACGATATCCTTCACCACCAGAGCCGCACCGGTGAAGCCGACCGTCAGCTTCTCGGAGTCGACCAGCTTGGTCTCCCACTTGAGCTGCCCGGACTTGGCGTCGATCGCCACCAGCTTGCCGTCCAGGGTTCCCATGTAGAGGTTGCCGTAGGCGGCAGCGAGGCCGCGGTTGTACGGCGAGTGCGTCTGGCGCGCGACCAGGTCCTCGTTGAGCTTCTGCTTGTACGTCCACAGCGGCTTGCCGGTGGCGCCATCCAGAGCGTAGACCTGATTGTACGGGCTCGAGTAGTACAGCACGCCGTCGATCGCGAGCGGAATGCCCTGCAGACCGCGGTTGGCGCGCGAGGCCACGTGCGACCATGCTTCCTTGAGCTTGCGGACATTGCGGGTGTTGATCTGGTCCAGCGCGCTGTAATGCCACGACTTGTAGCCGCCGTGATAGGACATCCAGTTGCCGGGTTCCTTGTCGGAATTGATCAACCGCTGCCCGTCGACATCGGCAGCAAAGGCGCCCGCGGATGCGGCCAGCCCTGCCGTCAACGCAACAGCCACCAAACGGCGCATGGTCCGGTTCACGGCGCGCCCATTGGTCTGTGTCATGAAAAGACCTCCCTGTAACTTCTGCACGACAATGATGTATTCGGGCGAGATGCCTGGACTGCGGCCCTCGCCCCTACGCTTCCATCCCATGCGGAGAACTTCCTGTCATGGGCAGGAATTTTTCATTGTTCGAGGGGCGCGCCCAGAAGTCAAGGCGAATCGGATCGTACCGGCCCTCTCCGGGCCGGCGGGCGTGCGGAATCGTCATGGCGCCCGGGTTGCGGGCGATGCGCCATGCCGCTGTTATCGGACCGCGTTCAGCTCGCGCAGCGCGATCAGCGCGACCTCCGCGCTGGCATGGCGCTCTTCCGGTTTCTTGGCGATGAGCTTGTCGAGAACGGGCTGGAAGCGCGCCAGTTCCTCGGGCAGGATCGGCAGCGGGGCATGCACGTGCTTCTGCAGGACGGTGAGCGGATCCTCGCCACGGTAGGGCGGCTGTCCGACGAGGAATTCGTACAGCATGATGCCGAGGCTGTACAGGTCGCTGCGCGGATCCACCTGGCCGGTGATCGTCTGCTCGGGACTCAGGTAGTACGGCGTGCCCAGTGCTTCGCCGCGCGTGGTCTGGTTGAGGTTGCGCGACAGGTCCTTGGCGATGCCGAAGTCGGTCAGCACCAGTTCCCCGTCCTCGCGCAGCATGATGTTGTCGGGCTTGAGGTCGCGGTGCACGATGCCCTTGGCGTGGACCGCCACGAGCGCCTCGGCGATCTGGCACACGTAGGCCAGCGCCTTCTCCGGGGCGAGCGGACCGCTCAGGCGGCCGCGCAGATCGCCGCCGGGAAAGTATTCGATCGCGATGAACGCGTGCGAGTCGGTCTTGCCGTGCTCGAACACGGTCGCCACGTGCGGGTTGCGGATCTGCGAGACCAGCTCCAGTTCCTGCTCGAAGCGCTGCAGTAGGTCCACCGCGCCGTTGCCGATGTCCACGACCTTGAGTACGCGCAGGGCGCCGGTCTTCTCGTATTCGGCGAGGAAGGCGCGCGACATGCCGCTCTGACCCAGGCGGCGGATGAGCCGGAAACCCGGCACCTTGACCGGGGAGTCGGCCGGACGCATCAGCGACGGCTGCTGCAGGGCGCGGATGCGATGGGTCTCGTTCAGCAGCCGATCGCGCACGCGCACGATCACGGCCGTGTTGCGCGCGACGGCCTCCGCGATCTGGCGATAGGTCTCGGCGTGTCGCGAACCAGCGCCCGATCGCGGTTGCAGGCCCACCACCTCGGTCATCTCGACCGGGAAGGCGCGTCCGCGCACCAGCAGCGAGCCGCGCTTGCCGGTGTCGAAGCGACTTCCGGCCTGCTTGAGCGTGTCCATCGACGTGACCACGCTCGCGCCCAGCTTCTTGGTCTGCTCCTCGAGGCGCGACGCGACGTTCACGGTGTCGCCGACGATCGTGGTGTCGATGCCGGCGCCGGTGTTGAGCCGGCACAGCATCACGTTGCCGGTATGCACACCCACACCGATGGAGAAGTCCGGCAGGCCCTTGTCCGGAAAGCGGTGTGCCATCCAGTCGTCGAAACGCCTCGCGACCACGCACAGCAGCAGCGCCGCCTTGAGGGCGCGCTCGGCGTGCCCCGGACCCTCGGTCCCGTCCTCGAACAGCGCGAGCAGGCCGTCGCCGAGCAGCTTCACGATCCAGCCGCCGTGCTGCAGGACCGGTTCGCAGGCACGCACGAAATACGCATTGAGCATGTCGGCGAGTTCCTGCGTGGTCAGCATCTCGGCCATGCCGGAGAAATTGCGGATGTCGGCGAACAGCACGGTGCCGGTGCGCAGCTCCTGCGAGGCCAGCGCGCTGCTGCGGCCACCGCCCTGCTGGCCGGAGCGGCGCAGGAGGAACTGCGTGGAGGATGGATCCGGCGCCGGGCCGGGCCGGCTGGCGGTGGAAGGCAACGAGGCGGTCGGTACGTCGATCCGGAGCGCCCGCGCAGCGTCCTGGTCCGGCAACTGTTCCGCCGGCAACTGCGCAGCCACCACCCGCAGCAGCGCCTCGCGCGTGACCGGTAGCGGCAGGCCGATGGCGCCGGCCGCGCGTGCCTGCGCCAGGATCTCGCTGCGGTCGCTGGCCACGATCACCGGCACGGCGGAGGTGGTCAGCTTGCCGCGCAGGTGCCGCAACAGACGCAGGCCCTCGTCGCCGTTGCCGCCGGCCCCGGTCAGGACCAGGTCCGGCGTACGCAGGCTCAGGCTGCGCTCCACGCCCGCGGCATCCTCCGCGATGCTCACCGCATAGCCAGCCGTCTCCAGATGCAGGCGCAGGTAGTCCCGCAGTGCGGGGGCGCCTTCGAACAGCAGGATGCGGGAGGGCGGGGCGGCTTGCGGGCGGGCTGGCATGCCTCTGGACGGTTGAGCTGGCCGGTGTGGACCCTTCGGAGGCCAAGCGGTTCGGCTTGTATCGGCTGGCCCGGGGCTTTCTGCAGCGCAGGGGCGCCGTTCCGGCGCGAGCGACTGACCGGTCATCCCGGCGCAAGCCAGGTGGATGCCGGGACCCAGGAAGTGAACGGCCCTTTCGTTATCGCCGGTGCGACGGAGGGTTCCTCATCCCGGCCGGGGAGCGGATCCGGTCATGAACTGAAGGGCCGCCAGGCGCGCGTACAGCGGTTCCGATTCGAGCAGTTCGTCGTGCGTGCCGACCGCGACCAGGCGGCCGCAGTCGAGCACGGCGATGCGGTCCGCACTCTTCACCGTGGCCAGGCGGTGGGCAATGATCAGGGTCGTGCGCCCGGCCATCAGCCCCTCCAGCGCGGCCTGCACCATGCGCTCGCTTTCGGCGTCCAGGGCGCTGGTGGCCTCGTCGAGCAGCAGCACCGGACGCTGGGCCAGAATCGCTCGCGCGATCGCCAGGCGCTGGCGCTGCCCGCCCGAGAGCCGGACCCCGCGCTCGCCCAGCTCGCTGTCCAGCCCCTGCGGCAGTCGCGCGATGAACTCCGATGCGTAGGCCGCTTCGCAGGCACGCTCGACCTCGGCATCGCTCGCCTCGGGACGGGCGTAGCGCACGTTGTCGCGCACGCTTCCCGAGAACAGCGCCGGCTCCTGCGCCACCAGGGCGACGCGGCCGCGCACCGCGGCCAGGTCTGCCTGGCCGATGTCCACGCCGTCCAGGCGGATGGTCCCTTCGTCCAGATCGTAGAAGCGCAGCAGCAGGGCGAACAGGGTGGACTTGCCCGCGCCCGACGGACCCACCAGCGCCACCCGCTCGCCAGGCGCCACGTGCAGGGAGAAGCCGTCCAGGGCCGGATGCCCGGGCCGGCTTGGGTAGGCAAAACGCACCCGGTCGAACTCGATCTCGCCGCGCGCGGGCCGCGGAAGGGGCCGCGGATCCGGCGGAGAGAATACCTGCGGCGGCGTGGCCAGCAGTTCCAGCACACGCTCGGCCGCTCCGGCGCCGCGCTGCAGGTCACCGATCACCTCGCTGATCGCCCCGGCCGCGCCCGCTACCAGAGCAGAGTAGAAGACGAAGGCGGACAGATCCCCCGCACTCATGCGTCCGCCCAGTACGTCATGGCCGCCGGTCCACAGGATCACCCCGACGCCGCCGAACACCATCAGGATGACCGCCGCGATCAGCGCTGCACGCTGGCGGATGCGGCCCAGCGCGGTCGCGAAGGATGCCTCGATGTAACCGGCGAAACGGGCGCGGTCGGCCGCCTCGTGGCCATAGGCCTGCACGGTACGGATCTCGTGCAGCGCCTCGTCCACGTGTGCGCCCAGGTCGGCGACGCGATCCTGGCTGGCGCGCGAGAGCCGCCGCACGCGCCGGCCGAACAGGGCGACAGGCACGATCACCAGCGGCACGCCGAGCAGCACCAGCAGGGTGAGCTTGGCGCTGGTCAGCATGATCATGACCAGCGCCCCCGCACCCATGAGCAGGTTGCGCAGGGCCATCGACACGCTGCTGCCGACCACCTGCTCCAGCAGTGCCGTGTCGGCGGTCAGCCGGGAGATGACATCGCCGGTGCGCGACTCCTCGAAGAAGGCCGGCGAGAGCCGCAGCAGGTGGTCGAACAGATCGCGGCGCAGATCCGCCACCACGCGTTCGCCGATCCAGGAGACGAGATAGAAACGCGCGTAGGTGGCCGCGCTCATCACCGCCACCACCGCCAGCAGCAGGACCAGGGCGCGGTCGAGCGCCCCGGCGTCGCGGCCGCCGAAGCCGGCGTCGATGGTGTGCCGCAGGCCCTGGCCGATCAGCAGAAACGATCCGGCCGCGACGATCAGCGCGACGGCTGCGAGGAGCAGCCGCGCACGATGCGGCCGCAGATAGCGCATCAGGGGGAGGAACTGGCGCATGCCGGGGCGCATCACGGTCAGACGCGCCGGCTGGCAATCGGTACGTGGGGCATGCGGCGAGTCTACCCGTGGCCGCACGCCGTCGGTGGCGCGGTTCTCTGCTACCCTTCGGGCCATATCTCTTTGAATGCAACGGAGCAACTCATGGCCGAACGACACGACGACCGCATGCCCGATCCGACCATGGATCCCAACGAGCTGTATCGCGAGGAGATCGTCACCGACCGGCGCGTCGGGACGCTGCGCGTCCTGTCCCCGATCGAGGCGGACGGCAGTGCCGATGTGCAGCGCAAGACGGTGTACGTGGGAGAGGCGCAGATCTACACCAACATGGGTGCGCTGCCCCTGAGCTTCGAGATCGCTGCGTCGAACCTGGCCGAGGCGGTGTCCGGCTACGCGCAGGCCGCCAAGGAGGCGGTGGATCGCGCGATGCGCGAACTCGAGGACATGCGGCGGCAGGCGGCCTCCTCCATCGTGATTCCGCGCGGGGGCGCAGGCGGACTGCCCGGAGGAGGAATGCCCGGCGGAGGACTGGGAAGCGGCGGACTGGGAGGCGGCGGCAAGATCCAGATTCCATGAACGCTGGCGACGACGACCCATCGACGCCGCCGCGCCGGGTTCGCGGCGGCGTTCCAGGTCCGATCGCGGTCGGCCAATCGCTCCTTATCCCGGAGCTGTTCGTAGATGTGGATAGTCGCCTACGCGCTGCGGCGCCGCTACACCATCGCGGTGCTGGCGATCCTGATCGTGCTGCTGGGACTGATGTCCGCGCGGCGCATGTCCACCGACATCCTGCCGGCGGTGGACATCCCCTCGGTCAACCTGGTGTGGATCTACCAGGGGCTCGATGCACGCGAGATGACCAACCGGATCACCTCGCTCAGCGAACTCGCACTGCTCAACGACGTGGACGACATCCGCGAGGTGCGCTCCGATACCGCGAACGGCATTGCGGTCATCAAGGTCGAGTTCCAGCCCTACGTCGAGATCGACGTCGCACAGTCGCAGGTGGTGGCGGTGTCGCAGACCATCCTGCGGCGCATGCCGCCCGGCACGCAGCCGCCGCTGATGGTGCGCTACAGCCGCTCCAGCGCGCCGATCCTGCAGCTCGTCCTGTCGTCGGACAGCCTGCAGGAGGCGCAGCTGTTCGACTATGCGCGCATCCAGCTGCGCGGACAGATCCAGACCATTCCGGGCCTGCGCCTGACGCTGCCCTACGGCGGCGCGGCGCGCCAGGTGATGATCGACATGCACCCCGC
Source organism: Burkholderiales bacterium (assembly GCA_020854105.1). GTDB lineage: Bacteria > Pseudomonadota > Gammaproteobacteria > Burkholderiales > SHXO01 > SHXO01. The sequence goes on from JADZGB010000031.1 coordinate 225,639, forward strand.
GGCGTTGCAGACCTACGGCCTGACCGCGGCGGACGTGGCGCGCGCGGTCTCCGCGCAGAACCTGGCACTGCCCGCCGGGGTGGTGCGCGAACCCGGCCGCGAGATGCAGGTGACCGTGAACAGCAGCCCGGAGGAGGTTGCCGCCTTCGAGCAGCTGCCCATCCGCGAAGTCAACGGCCGCGCGATCCTTCTGCGCGACGTGGCGAGCGTGCGCGACGGCTCGGCCGTGCAGACCAACATGGCACGCCTGAACGGCCAGAACGCGGTGATGGTTTCGATCATCAAGCTCGGCGCGACGTCCACCGTGGGCGTGATCGATCAGGTGCTGGAGAAGCTGGCCGAGATCCGTGCATCGGCACCCCCGGGCCTGACCATCGAGCCGCTGTTCGACCAGTCGGTGTTCGTGCGCGCCGCCATCGATGCGGTAGTCAAGGGAGCAATCGTCGTCGCGCTGCTGGTGGCCTTCGCCATGCTAGCCTCCTACATGCTGTCGCGCACGCTGGTGCCCACGCTCGCCTCCCTGCTGCCGCCAATGGCTGGCTCCGGCCGACGCCACTGCCGCCAACGACGGCGGGAGAACGCTGCCGCTGGTCAGCGTGATCGCACCCGAGCCCGGTGCGCGCAGCGCCGAGCTGCGCCTGCCGACGCGCACCGCGCCGATCGAGCAGGCACTGGTGTATGCGCGCGCGACCCGCACCGTGACCGAGCGGCGCGTGGACATCGGCGATCGCGTGAAGAAGGGCGACGTGCTGGCGCTGGTGGCCGCACCCGAGATCGACCAGGCGGTCGATCGTGCACGCGCTGCAGTCACCCAGACCAAGGCCAAGGAGCAGCCGGCGCAGACCAACCTGACGCGCTCGCAGCAGCTGGTCGAGCAGGGCTTCCTGTCGCGCCAGGTGCTGGACGAGCGCGTGGGCAACTACGACGCCGCCAAGGCGGACCGGCTCGCGGCCGAGGCCGAGCTACCCCGCCTCGCCGAGATCCGCGGCTTCCAGGTGGTGCGCGCGCCCTTCGCCGGCGTGATCGACTCGCGCACCGGCACCATGCCGGTCGAATTGTCGCTGCCCAACCGCGAGGCGCGCCTGCCCGCGGGCACGCTGGGCGAGGTGGTGATCGCGCTGCCGCGTGCCGGGGAAGTGCTGCTGGTACCCAACAGCACGCTGGTGGTGCGCGACGGCAAGGCGCAGGTGGCGCTGGTGGAGAAAGGTGCCGTCATCCGCTTCGTGCCGGTACGGCTGGGCCGCAACAACGGCAGGCGAACCGAGGTGCTGGGCGGCATCGCACGCAACGCCTCGCTGGTGACAAATCCCAACGCCCTGCTGCGCGACGGCGACAGCGTGCGCGTGGCGCAGAACGATTCGGCAAAGAGCACACGCTGATCGAGCATTCGGGCCGGCTTCATCACGCCTCCCGCCAGACCATTTCGTGATCCACGATCACCAGCATGTATCGATTCACGTGCCGGACGACGGCCGTTTCGTGGATGGCTTCGATCTTCGCGAGCATGAATCGACGGTGCTGGGCTGCACGACGGCCGCCTGCCCGGACCTGACGCCGCCGGTCGACTGAGGGATCCGGCGGAGCGAGGACCGGTCACCAGGGTCTGGTTCCGCTGAGTGATATGGCTGATCTGGCCTTCTGCGCCGGGGAGTATTCGCTGGATCTACGGACAGGTTCAACACGAAACGGGGTGAAACATGGTCGTCGACAACCGCGACAGGAGCGAAGCCGACGAATTCCGCTACTACGATCTCGGAGGCATACCCGTCAGAGTTGCACTCAGGCAGGGCTATCCTTTCGGCGCGGACTACTTCAACCCTGCCACCAACGCGCTCGAGCGCAATGTCGCCCTTTTGAGCGGGGTGGAAAGAGATCCCTTCTCCGACGAGATCTCGGAGGCCGACTTCTACAGGCGTTGTGCGGATCTCCGAAAGGTGCACGTCTCTCAACCTGACGATTTGAACGGCGGGCACACGATCTGACGCGGAATGCGCAGGCCGCCTTGCGCCCCCGGCTCGCGTTCGATGTCGAAGCAGGTATTCCCGTGCCGATTGATCTTCAGGTGACGCGTTTCCTCCTTGGAAATGGGACAGACGAAAGGCGGCGTGAATGGCTGCGGCAGCCCGCCGCAGGCGGCCTCGCTGGCCGCCGGCGTGGACTGCGATGCGCAGGCAGCCATGACGATACAACACGCTCCGAGCCCTGTCTGCTTCATCGCCGGATCCATGATATTCCCACTGCACACGTCCGCAACTTTCCGAATCGTTCCGGCTTTTTCCGCCGTATCGGATGTTCTCAACCTAATGCGCGCCGATGATCCACGCCACTAACAATTGCCGTTAGCTCGCGACGAGGTTCGAAGATGTCGCTTCGGCGGTCGACGGCGTGTGTATACTTCGCGACCCGACAGCGTCCGGAAACGGTCATGAGAAAACACTACAAGCTCAAACGGCGCAGCTGTGCCCTGTGCAAGCCGCACAAGCGGGGATGGGATCAGCGCTGGAAGGCCAAGGAAGGGCAACGCCTGGAAACCGCGGAACGCGAGATGCGCATCGTCGTTCTTGACGAGAAGGCATAGTCGCAAAGCCCACCGCCTCGATCCTTCAGCATGGCAGTGCAAACGCGAGCCCCATCCGCGCCCCGTCGTAGCGCGCGCGGCGCGGATCATTGACCACGCTTGTCCATGCATGCTCGTACTGCGCACTCGCCGGTCCGTAGTACGGCTTGCGCAGTTGTTCTTTCTCGAACTCCGTGGCCCTGCCCCATCCGGGCGCGCGTTCCTCGGGCGGCGGAATCTGCCAGCGCAGGCGATGGCATGAGTACAACAGGCCGCGGCGTACGAGCCGCAGGCCTTTCTCCCGCCCCATCAGCCCCAGGCAATCGAGGTAATCGCACCCTGCCTTGTCGAACAGGCCGAGCTCGCGACGCCGCGCCACGCTCCTTCGCTGCAGACGCGTGATGATGGCGTCGATCATGGGAACGAGATCGCTGCGGATGGGATGATCCATGTTCGCGTCGATCAGCGCATTGGTGCTCTGTATCAGTCCGAAGAGCAGATGCGGTTCGGCCGAGGGATGTCGCCAGACCAGCCTGCCGGATTCCGGAGCATGGATCGCCGGGTCGGGCAACTCGAACCCGCGGAGCACAGAGTTGCCTCGCGCACGCGAGCCATCCACCACGGCGACGGGTTCGTTCTCGAGGACGAGATCGCCCGTGGCCTTCAGCCATCGGACGATGCGGAATCCGCGATCGTGCGGGCGATTCGGGTCGGGCGCGAAACTAATGCCAGCCTTCAGCACGGAACTGACCACATCTGCCAGCGTAGCGTCCTCCGGGAGTGGGGCAGCCACGCTGCGGGGTTCGTGTTCCCGATGGCCGGGCGGATGGAAGGCATAGGGACAGACGACGGGACTCGGAGTGCACGGCGGCACCCATACCGGCGGTTCATCCGTCAGCAGTTCTTCCGTAGCCGAGACGATCGGTGGCAACACGCCCATTCTCCAGGCTTGCTCTGCAATACACCCGCGGCCGTTCAGGCCGGCACCGTTTTCCCGACCGGTCTGCGTCAGCCGGTCTTCATAGCCTAGTCTCCGACGATGACGGAAGCCAATAACAGTTTTCGTTAGGAGGCAGTCGGATATCGGCGTTGCGGTTGACAGGCCCGCAACCGCGACGTCATATTCCCTGAAGTCCGGGACGATCTCGTGCTGCAGCAAACGGGTCGTTGAAAATCGCGTCTCCGGGCAATGCCAATATCGATCTCCGTGAATCGCTCAGGAGGCTGGAATGCTTCGTCGGGTCGGGAGCGTGACTGGAATCACGCTGCTTCTTCTCACCGCCGTCGATCGATCCGCAGTCGCCCAGGTGCCGGGCAGCGAACGTTGCAGCGACCAGGCTGTCATGCATGGATTCGAGCGCGCACGCCAGATCCCCAATCCCCCGCAGGTCCTGTTCGACGGCAAGGCGCCGCTCGCCAAGCTGCCCTCGCGCCAGATCGCGATTCCTGCCCCAGCCACTCCAGCGGTCCCGGCATGTGTCGTTCTTTCCGTCACCTTCACCGAGCAGAGCGGTGCCCTCTACGTCGAGCAAACCGGTTTCGTCGCGGCAGCAGGCCAGGGCATGCAGGCGCGTAACCGCGGGTCGGCGCTGTACGAGGCCGGATCCCGCGTGCTGCGCGAGATGGTGCAGCAGGATCTGCTGCCGACGCGACCGCGTCCGGGAGCACGCTACCTGGTGGCGATCCCGATTGCCTTCGAGCATCCGCTCTATCGGAGCGCCCAGCCTGCCGTGGCGGCGAAGGCCGATGATGCAGGACAAAAGTCCGCATCGCAGACATTGGCCGGACACGGCTACCGCGACGCGCGCTTCCTGCGGGAAGCCGACGGCATGCAGGTGCACCTCATCGCCGAGCGCGGCGAGCAGTACTGGTTCGCGCTGGTGCGTTCCATCCGGCCGGAGGAGCCGATGCTCGACTTCGCCGGCGATCCCGCCTCGCCGGGCACGGTGGTCGCGGGCGAACGGACCACGCAGCGCTTCCATCGACTGATCGCACCCAACGTCCGCGACACCGGCGCACGACGCGTCACGGTCGAAGTGCGCCACTACGCAGTTGGAACGAAAATCGCCTATCAGCCGAACAGCCGGTACGTGCACAACAGCGTCCGCCGGCATCCACTGCTCGACCATGCGGTGGACGTTCCGGTCGCCGTCGAGTACTGGACCGGGGAGCGGCGCACACCGGCCGGACCGTTCACCTGGTCGACCCGCACGCCTCATCCCGGCTTCAATACCATCGCCGCGATACAGGCCGCACAGGACGAGATCGCTGCGCAGGTGGCAGCCAGGGCCAGCGCGCAGGCCGCGCGCAACGCCGAAGAAATCATGTGGGTGCGGGCGGCCCGGACCAGGATGGAAGAGCGCGAGCGCATCAAGCCCGCCCGGTACGCGGCGAAGGGGCTCACCTACCAGCCGCCGGGCTACTGGTCGGCGTTCGCGATGGGCCGCGAGCTGCGCAACGTCTACGACGGCTACTATCCCGACGCGCGCCGCGACTGGATGTTCGGACGCATCTACTTCTACGCGGTCGCGACCTACGGCGACAAGTGCCGGGCGCTGCTGCCACCTGGGTCGGCGAAGCAGACCACCACCTGGTACCACAACGACGACATCGCCGGCAGGATACCGGGAGAGGTCGAGGAGATCTACGTGCATCGCGACTACGTCCCGGTCTTCCGGGCCTGGTACGAGGGTCGATCCGACACTCTGGTGCGCAACCCGGACGAAGTGTCACCGGCTGCGGTGCTGAGCAATGCGGGCGCGGCAATGGCAGCCGGCTTCGAGGTGCATCGGCTCAAGATCGCGCTGCGCGACGACATGCAGAAGCTCTTCGCCGGATCGGCACCGTGCCGGTCGGGAGCCATCACCCAGTTCATGGAGAATCTGCAACGGCTGGGCGACGGCGAGCCCACCCTCCAGGCCGAGCTCGTGCCCGAGACGCTGGCGGGCGCGGGCGATGCACCGGCTACGATCGGCGAGGCCTGTGAAACCTACGACCGCAACAACGGCGGCCGGCGAAACAGCGTGTGGTGCCGCTGCCTCGATCGGGTGCTAACGCCGCGCTATTCAGCCACGGATCTGCCCAAGGTACTGGAGAGCCACACTGCGTTCATGGAGCGAGTCAGCCGTCGGTGGAGCGGCGACATCCTCGACGAAGTCCCGCCAGAGGCCATCGCGGCCGACGCCTGCCGGAAATGAACGTGCGGGATGGCCAGCTTCTACTCCACACCACCCCCGGCCCTTCGGGCCGACCCCTCCTCTTGAGAGGAGGGGAATAAGGATCGATGTATCGCAGCCGCGTTCCCTCCTTGGATAAGGAAGGGTGTACCCCTTCGGGGCATAAATACCCCTTCGGGCATGGACCACCGCAGGCGGCGGGGTGGTGGACACCACCCCGCCGACGTCATGTCGAGCACAGCGAGACATCCCGCTGCCGCTCACTTGTTGATGTCGGGATCGTCACTCAGCTCGAAGGCGCGGTCCATGGCCTCGATCTTCCTGCCGAGATCCTCGATCTCCTTAGATATCCCTTCATCATCAACGTTTGAGACTGTAGTAGGCGTCGAACAGCCACTCGAGCCTCTCGGAGTGGATGCACTGGATCCGGATCGCCCCGATCTGAAATCCGCTTTCTTCACTGTAGAAGTGCCGTGCCAGGCGTAGCACAGCTTCGCGCTCGCTCTCCTGCAGACCCGTTACCTTCGGCAGGCCCTCGGCCCGCTGCCGCCAGTTCTTGCGATGTTCGGCCAGGAGCGGAGCATCCTCGACCGCGGCATCGGTGATCCTAGCTCTCGGCGATGACGGAAGCCAATAACAGTTTCAGTTATCAGGCCCTGAAGCACCACCGTTGCGGTTGACATGGTCACGACCGCGGCGGCATATTCGCTCGAACCCATTTTTCTCCCTGATCCTTACATGTTCCGTGAGTACCCCGATGAAGTCGCCTGGCGCTGGTGCACGCTGCGTGCCGCAGTGGTCTGTCGATGCTGGTCGATGCGGCGAATGCCTCGACGCCGCAGAAGGGGAGATGAGCGTGACGATTTTCCGGATACTTTCCTTCATCGCCTGCGCATCTGTTCTTGCCGGCTGCCTGGAGGGCAGCTCACTGCAGGATCCGACAGCCGGCGACACAACCGAACAGCCGTTCGGCGACTCACGGGTCCACGAGTTCCGCCTCGACTTCTTCCACGCGAACAAGGCGGCGCTGCAGGCACACGACATCATCAACGCGCCCCACTACGAAGGATTTCTGGAACCGGACGAAGCAGGTCTGTACAAGGTGACGGTGGTCTACCGACGCGGCGGCCGTGAACAGTACATGATGATCGACCGCATCCGCTTCTCGAAACTTCCGGACACTTCGCCGTCAGCCTCCCGCTACGTGGTGACGATCGACCTCGGCCCGGCGAGCAGCGACGGGCAGCGGTTCCACTACGGCTATTTCTCGCGCCAGCGCGCCAAGGGCGCATGGTTCGCGCATGGCATGCCGGTGACTCCACGCGACGTTTTCGACGGACCGACCTTCGGCACGCGTGATGACCTGATGGATTTCGCGACCAGGGTTTTCTCCGACGATGGGGTGATGCACACAATCGATGTCGACGGTAGATCGCGGGATAATCCGGAGCACGTCAAGCTCATGGAACAGTTTCACGCATCGGTGGAACAGCGGCGGACGAGCGCCACGGAGAACGGGAGTGGCGTGAATTGAGCAAGTACACCAGAAACAGGCCCCCCTTCGGCGAGCAGTCGCGCCGACGCCGGAATCGGAAGTACATAGGGGTGAAGAACCGGATCCGGCATACGGCGCCGATTCTGGGCGGGCGGTTTACGACGCACGACTACCTGCACGGCGGGAACGGATGGATGGATGCCCTCTTTCTGGGCAGAAAGGCACCGGCCTTCTATTGCCTCGCCTTGCAGACCACCTGGCATGCGTACAAAGAGGCGGTATTCAAGCGTGCTAGCAGGTTGTTCGAAGAGCGGTTTCCAGAGGCGGCGAGCCCTTATGCATGCGTCTGGGATCGTAAAACCCGCCTCTACCAACCGCATGGGAACGACGCACACCACTATCCGGAGCTCGTCGGCATGACGCGCTCAGCTTGGGAGGCACGCCAGAGCAGACTCATTGCCAATAGTGGGGAGGTCCAGGTTCATGAGGAGTGGAAGCTCCTGCGGAACTACACGCACGGCATCGGGCTGCATGCGTCGATCGATGCCCCGTTTCTGACGATCGACGCGATCAATATCTTCATCACCCGCTTTCTACGTACGGAAGCCGACTTTCGCGATCCGACCCCGCGCTCCTATCGCTACGAGCAGATCCCCTCCTGGGGCATGGAGATGAGTACCCTGATCGACTACACAGATTCGCGACCAATTAGCGAGGTCGACGACCAGGCGTAGTAGTCGACGAACCCGGGATCGTCATGCGGTCAGACATGGCGAGGTGATCCGGCATGAGCGATCCACATGCATGCGACCGTCGCTCATTTGTTGATATCCGGATCGTCACCCAGCTCGAAGGCGCGGTCCATGGCCTCGATCTTCCTCTCCAGTTCGTCGATCTCCTTCTGCTTCTCCGCCATGCGGATGTCGATCGACTGCAACTCGACGATCGGTTTCAGCTCCGCGTCGAGCGACCCGGCGGGCGGACGGGAGCTCCGTTTCGACCGGAAGAGCGAAATCCCGTTGTAGTAGATGTCGAAGCGCATTCCCGCTTCCGGCGCCGCACGCATGACGGAGCGAATCAGCGCGCCGGCCCGGACATGATCGGCGACGATGCGGTGCATATCCCGCGCTTCCTCCTCACCGGTGAACGCGACTACGACGATGCCGTTGTTGCGTGAGCCCGCGACCGCCTCTTCGTGAAGGTTTTCGCGCGAGTAGTGCGAGAGATCCACGTAAAGATCGATGCCTCGGCTGGCCGTCCCGGCAGTGCGTTCCCGGCGGGCCGAAACCGCTGGTTTTGCCATGGGAGGCACGGCAACGGACGGCGCGGAGCCCCCGCGCGCGGAGATCTCGAGCGGCGCACGCTCACGCGTCGCCTCCGCGATGGTGGCCGGCAGCCCTTCGGCGGGAACGCCCTGCATCAGCCTGGGATGTGGCGCGAAGGGCTGACTGGGAATGTCGCGCAGCCACAGCAGATCCAGCAAAGTCTGTTCGTGGCCCGTCTTCGTGCTCTCCTGCCACTCGCGATAGCCGCGCGTGGGCTGGAAGTGCCGGCCCTTGGCGTAGACGAAATGGTGCAGCCGGATGGCGTGCGCGAGCCGCGGATACGCCCGCGCCAGCGCGGGAAAGACGACGCGGTTGAAGCGCTCGGTTTCAGCGGCAGCCACCCGGCGGCCGGTAACACTCGCACCCGATCCATCGGTTGCCTGCGCCGGCTCGAAGGCGACGAACGCGGCGCGCGCATCGCCTTTGTGGAGTGCGACGATCGCGACTTCCGGTGGCTTGTGGCCAGCATGGGGAACGAACTCGGCCACGTGGTATGTGGCCGTGTCATCGTCGAGGAACATGCTCCCGTTCGTATATCCGTACGATGCCAGCTCGGCCGGCGCCGCGCCGAGGTTCCAGTACGACTGCGCAGCAACGTCGCCGCTGTTGACGATGACAAGCAAAGCGGCGAACAGCATCGCGCAGGCGGAGTTCAACGTATTCAAGGGTGAAGTCCTCTTCGATCGTCATGCGACGACACGAAAGAATGTGACGAGTTTCCTCGAGATTATTGCGTGCTGGAGGATGGCTGGAAATCAACGGATCAGCAGATAGGCCTTGTAACCGGGCTCGGCCGCCGTGAGCACTTCACGGACCTCGGTATAGCTGCGCAGATCCCGGCACCTGTCGCCGGATAGCGGAGCAGTTTCACGCGTGCAGGCGTATTTGACCCAGAGCCTCTCATGCAGCGCGTCCGACACATCCTTCATGCTCGGGAACGCAAAAAGCAGTTTGTCGTCGACTCTCCTGGCGATACCGTAAGAATAGCGTGCTTCCCTGCTTGTCTCGCCGTCCTTGCCGATGATCCCGAGCTGGACGAGGAGAAGTTCCTTCTCGGCATTCAAGTCGGCAAACGCGACTTCGGCAAACTGCTGATCGGCACTGAAGACAGCGTATTTCCTCTCGGACCGCTTCAACGTGTACAACGCTGACGAATCCGTTTCCCATCGGGTGGGATCACGACTGTCCTGCTGAAACAGCAACATCTGCGTACTGCCCCGGAACGGGAAGACGAGATCCTTCTCGGGAACGAGCGGCGCGGAGGAGCCCAGGCAGCCCGCCAGGAGCAGGCAGACCGTAAACAACGCGAAGCACCTCTTCATAGGACGTGACCCTCACGGCTGCCGCGGGCTACGGCTGTTGTCCCCGAAACCATCGGGAATCGCCATCCAGAAGCTGCCGCCGAGCAACAAGCCCAGCGCCCATGGCCACAGGCTCGCCCAGCTCGTGACATCCCGTCCGTCCAGTTGAAAGATGAACAGGAAGAACGTCCATGACACCGCCAGCAGACCCGCAATGCCGCCGGGAATCCTGAACAGCAACCACTTCGTAACGCCGCTCATCATCCTCTCCTCGCTGTCGACCGGATCCCCAGCCTAGCTCCTGGCAATGCCAGACGCGAGTAACACTTTCTGTTAGCACACCATAGCTATGCACCGGAGCGGGAGAACTGCAGCGTCACCTCGAATCCAGGCTGCCTGTTCTGCAGCAGGATCCTGGCACCATGCCGGATCGCGACCGCCTGCACCAGGCGCAGGCCGAAGCCGTGGCCTGCCGCGGGACCGTTCGAGCCGGCGGCTATCAATTGCGTCAGATCCTCGCTTGACGCGCCCGGCCCTTGGTCCCGTACCGAGATCGTCACCGCCTGCTCCTCGGCCCGTGCCATGACCTTCACCGTGCTTCCCGGTGGTGAGTGCTTCAGTGCATTCTCGATGAGATTCATCAGCGCGCTGCGCAGCAGCTCCTCCACGCCGTGAATCGCCGCGCCGGTGGCACCGGAAGTGTCCACGACGAGATCGACAGCGCCGAGCTGCGCGGCGTCTCGATATACGTCAGCGGCTGCGCTGACCAGCGCCGACGCATCCAGTGCCCGCGTCTCGAAGCCCGGACTGGCTTCGATGCGTGCGAGCGTGAGGATTTGCCGCAGCAGCTCGATCAGCCGCTCCGTGGTCTCGACGAAGCGGGACGCACCACTCGCCCGGGCTTCATCATGCAGATGCGAGAGCTCGCGATTCAGCTCGTGTGCCGCCGTCTGGCTGAATGCATCCAGACCCTTCACCAGCCGTTCCATCTCCGCGAGCGCACGATTGATGTTGCTCCCCAGCCGCGCAAGCTCGTCACCACCGACGATGATGTCCGGGGAGACGCGCTGCTTCAGATCGCCACGGCGCAGCCCATCGAACACGGCGTTGGTCGCGACAATGCGCTGGCGGAACTGCCGTGCGGTACGCAGGGTGAGCATCGATGCCAGTGCGGCGAATCCTGCCAGTCCCAGCAGCGCGGCAGGCAGGAACTCGCGCAGCATGGCATCCACCGGTTCCAGCCGACGCCCCACCAGCAGCGGGAAGTCGCCTTCCAGCAGCGTCGCCGCCCCCACGATGCGGCCCGCGGAGACGCCGGCTTGCGCGCCATCGAAGCGCAGGCGTCCGGCTGCAGCAGGCAATCCGTCCGGCCAGCGTTCGAGATTGCCGACGAACTTCGAACCGTCGCGACGCAGGAGCAGATAGAGGCCTTGGGTGGGCGCATCATCCGGCTCCAGCTGCGTGCGGTATTCGATCTCGTCGGCGAAGGCAATGACCTTGAGCGCCTCGGCATGCCGCGCGAGCACGCGCATCTCCGCCGCGATATCGGCGTGCGCCGCACGCTCGGCGGCATGCATCAGAGTGAGCAGGGCGGCTGCAACCAGGGCGACATAGAGCAACAATGCCAGCAGGAGATTGGCGATCAGCACGCGCCGCAGCAGCGGCCGTTGCGCGGCCGGGCTGCTCATGCGGACATCACGAGCCGGTAGCCAAGCCGTCCGCCGGTTTCCACCACCGGCCCGTCCGCGCAAATCACCAGAGCTTCCCGCAGGCGCCGGATGGCAACGTTGATGACGTAATCGCGCGGGGCGACCCGCGCCTGATCCGGCCACACCGCGCGCCACAGTGCCTGGCGGCTGACCCATTCACCGCGATGGGCAGCCAGTGTGGCCAGCAACCGGAACGTGAGTGGCATCAGCTCGAGCCGCTGGTCGGCCCAGATCGCCACCCGACTCTCCGTTCGCAACTCGAGCCTGTCCCACACGATCACCGATTCCGGCATGCGCACGCTCGCCACACGGCGGGCCAGTGCGCGCAGCCTCGCCTTGAGCTCGTCCATGTCGAACGGCTTGTCGATATAGTCGTCGGCTCCCTGATCGAGGCCGTGGACATGATCCGCGACGGCGGACAGACGGCTCGCGACCAGCGTGCCGGGCGGCGCGCCCTCGAGATCGCGGAACCATACCAGCAGGTCCAGTCCATCCTCGCCGTCGGCCAGCATGCGGTCGAGGTAGATCAGGTCGACGGGCTCGCACGACAGCAGCTCTCGCGCAGCCCGAACCGTTTCGACGTGGCGATGCCGCCAGCCGAGCCCGTCGATGACACCGAAAACCTGCGCTGCCAGCGGGCGGTCGTCTTCCACCACCAGCACCGTCAACGCGCCTGCGGGATCAGCCGTTTCCGTGCGCATGCTTTCCTGTCATCATTGCCCGCCTAACGACTGAAGACAATGGGTAGAGCGTAGCCGAAGTGCATGCTTTTCGGGTAAGCGGGTCGCCTGCCACGTCTAACAAATCCGGTTAGTGAAGAAATCCCGATCCATGACGCACCACTGGCGCTGGCTGCCGGGTGCCCTGGTAGTGCTGCTGGCGGGCGCCTGCACCACCACTCCGGACGCCCCTGGGAAATCGGCGCTGACGCTGGAGAGAATGCAGCAGGCGGCGGTCGATTTCACGCGTGCCCGCGATGCCGGCGATGCACTGGCGATGGCGCGCGCAGCGGGCGTGCGACGGCCCTTCGACCACCTCACGCGCGCGCCAGGCTTCCTGCACTCCGCTGTCATGTTCGAGGAGGCTCGGCGAGCTGCGGCAGGCAACGAGGAGTTGCTCGCGCAGATCGACGAGCTCGAAAACCGGGCTTCAGGACCGTCCTTTCGCGCATTCTCCGGGGGCGGCCAGCTCGCGGAGAAACTGGCCAGCCGCTGCAGGTTCGAGCACGACGCCGCCAGCGCGTCACCGCTGCCGGCACAGCGTCTTCCTGTGGGAGACAGACAGCCGCCGAGTTGCGTCCTGACGGTCGATGCCAAGACCAGCGTGCAACTGCGTGTGGACGTACGAGCACGCCGCACCCTCTTCGTCTATGTCGAGAGCAAGGCGGGCGCCGATCTGGCGCTCACCATCATCGATCCTGCGGTCACCAAGCCGATCTGCAGCGAGTCTCAGCCGCATGGCTACCAGGCGTGCAAGTGGCGCCCCGGCAGAGCGGCCACGGGAATCGTCGAGATTCGCAACGACGGCAATACATCGGTGTCGGCCTTGTTGATCGCGCGCCAGAGTTGATCGCACCTCGGCAGCGGCACAGATGGAAGCGGTAGCGCCGGCGGATTGCCGAGGAGAAGGCGGAGAACGGGCTGGCATTTCGCTGGATCCCGGCTTGCGCCGGGACGACGGGGATCCGTCATTGCAACGCAAGCGGGAGTCCATGGTTGGCGATACGTCACGCTCGGATCAGCGCGTCGCCCACTGCAGTTTCGCTACACTTCGCCACTGACCAAACCGGGACGAGAACGACATGATCGGATCGCCGCATGGACTGCGCGTGCGCCGGATGTGCATGCCGCTGCTGGCGGCAGCACTGCTGCCTGCAGTGGCGATCGCGCAGCCTTCGGCGCCGGCGGCTGGACCGCCTGCCGCATCCTCCGCGCCCAGGACCGCCGCACCCGAGCCGTCGGCGCCGGCGGCGGTTCCGGCCGAAGCGCCGGTGATGGCGCTGCAGCACTGGCGCCAGCGCATGCGCGATGCGATTCAGCAGCACATGACGCCGCCGGCATCCATTCCGCTCGATGCGCAGGTGGAGCTGGAAGTCTCGCTGCTCCCCAGCGGCCTGGCGGCCGACGTGACCACGCACCGCGCCAGTGGCTATCCCGACCTGGATGCCTCGCTGCGGCGCGCAGTGCTGGTGGCCACGCCCCTGCCGCTGCCCGGCGACCAGGCGAGTTACGAGCGCCTGCGCCGCTTCTCCGTCCTGTACGAAGTACGCAGCGGCGTGCGCGTGGTGGACGCGCATCCGGCACCGACCGAGCTGCAGCGCCAGGCCGCGTTCTCGTGCCGCGCCCATGGCGTCGCCGCCGCTCCCGCGTGCGCCGCCCAGGGCTCGCGCACCGATCTGCTCACCTGCTATGCACAGGCCGTGCGTGCGCGCGCGGTGGCAACGGCCCTGGCCTGCGGCCCCGCGGTCTATCCGCTGGAAACACGCAGGACCAGGCTGGAGGGCACGGTGCAGGTGGGCATCAGCTTCGAGGGCAGCGGACGGCTGGGCGCGGTGACGGTCGCCCATTCGAGCGGACACCATCTGCTCGACCAGCGCGCGCTGGAACTGGTGCGCGAATCCATGCTGCCTCCGCCGCCGGAGCTGGTGGCGACGCCCTTCGTCGTGCAGGTGCCGGTGGTGTTCCAGATGCAGCGCAGTGACGGCAGCGCGACGACGGATGCGGCGACGGATGCACCTGCCGCAGCTGCCGCCGCGCCGGACGCGGCGCCGGCGCGGGCGCAGGCCGCACCGGCCAAGGCCACACCGGCCAAGGCGAAGGCCAAGCCGAACAGCGCGACGAAGAAGAAGCCGGTGAAGAAAAAGAAGAAGAAGTCTCCCAGCCGCAAGCGGCGGGTCTGAGCGCCGCATCACCAGGCGAACCTCTGCCTCACGCCGCCCCGCCGGGCTGCCCCGGCACCCGCCTGGCGCGAGAGGCGGGAAAGTGCGCGTGCGCCGCGATGCCTGCCTTCTTCCCCTCCTCAGCGGCGGTCGAGGAAATCCGCCACGCCCTGCAGGGATTCGATGTGCTGGCAGGCCACCTTCACCGAGATCAGGATGGGCACGGCCAGCAGGATGCCGGCCGCGCCCCACAGCGTGCCCCAGAACAGCAGCGAGACGAAGATGGCGATGGGATTGAGCGACAGGCTGCGTCCGAACAGCAGCGGCTCGATCACGTTGCCCTCGATCGCGTCGATGACCATGTACACCAGCGGCGGCAGCAACGCGCGCGGCAGCGTGTCGAAGGTCGGCAGCGAGACCAGCGTGATCAGCGCCAGCGAGATCACCGGCCCCAGGTAGGGCACGTAGTTGAGCAGCGCGACTACCGCGCCCCACAGCGCGGGATTGGGCAGGCCGAGGAAGTACATCACCACCGCCATCAGAGTGCCGAGCGCGATGTTGAGCAGAGTGAAGGCGCCGAAGTAGCGCCCGATTTCCGTCTCGATGGTGCGTCCGATCTCCACCGCGCGGATCTTGGTGCGCAGCGACGGCGTGATGCGCACCACCTCGCGCAGGAAGAAATCGTCGGGGGCCATCAGGAAGTACAGCAGCACCAGCATGATGAAGGCACCCACGGCGATGTCCTGCGCGCGGGCCATCAGCCGCTCCATCAGCGTGGGGCCGCGCACCTTCACGTGCTGCACCGGACGCTGCGCGTCGACCTCGGTCGCGCGTTCCACTTCCTCGGTCGCCCTCTGCATCTGGCGCACCGAATCCTGCAGCGGCCGCAGCTTCTGGCGCAGCTCGCGCGCGACGCTCGGTGCGCGCTCCATCCACTCCGCCGCCGGTCCGGACAGGTTCCACGCTGCCCCGCCGAGCGCGCCGATCACCACCACCAGCACCAGCAACGCTCCCAGGCCGTGCGGAATCCCGGCCCGTCGCAGCAGCCGCACCGCCGGCGAGAACAGCAGGTTGAACAGGATGGCGAGCACGATCGGCAGCAGCGCCGCGCCGTAGTACAGGGCCGGGATGAGGGCGAGCAGGAACAGGCCGGCGCAGGCGCGACAGGAGTGTGCCTGCGGCACGGCCCCTGCGACGTCCGTCTGCCCGTTCCCGTTCTCGACCGCCATCGCAGGTTCTCCGTCGCCGCCGCCCTGCGGCAAGCGCCCTCAGCAACCAGCGCGCCGCGACGCTCGCGAATGCCCGGAGATCGCAGAACGCATTCACCGAAGGGCATGAAGAAAAGCTCGAACACAGAGGACACAGAGGTACGCGAATGGAATCCGAGACACTGCTCTTGGAGATTTCCTCTGTGCCCCTCTGTGTCCTCGGTGGTGGACGAGGTTCTCGCCGTTTCTTCGTGCCCTTCGTTATCGTGGTCCAGGCCGTTCGCCTTTCGCCTTGCGCGGAACTTCACGTCCCGCTCAGACTCAACCCGATGGCAGCGTCATCCGTTACCGGGATCCGATGAGCATCCTCGACAAGGGCCGGCGACTGGCCCTGGTGTACAACCCGCGCGCGGGCAGGGCGCAGCGCGATCTTCCCGCACGCCTGCTGACCCGGCTGGGTGCCAGGGGAGCCGCGGTGCTGGCGCTGCCGGCGCGCACCCCGGCACAGCTGGATGCCGCGCTCGACCGCTGCGTGGGCGAACGCGTGGACGCGGTGTTCGGCCTGGGCGGCGACGGCACCCTGCGCGCGCTGACGACGCGCCTGGCCGGGAGCGACATCGCGCTGGGGCTGCTGTCCGGTGGCACCTTCAACTACTTCGTGCGCAACCTCGGACTGCCGGTGCAGCCGCTGCAGGCGCTCGAGGCGATGCGCGCGGGCAGCGTGCGCAGCGTGGACGTGGGCGAGATCAACGGCCACGTGTTCCTGAACAACGCGAGCTTCGGCCTGTACCGCAATCTGATCGAGGCGCGCGAGCGGCACAAGGCGAGACTGGGACGATCGCGTGCAGTCGCTGCGCGTGGAGCGCGCCGGCCACACCGTGCGCTGCGCGCTCGACGGGGAAGTGCACAAGCTGCTACCGCTCGAGGTGCGGCTGCGCCGGCAGGCCCTGCGCGTACTGTGTCCGCCAGGCTAACGCATGCGCCGCATCGTCCATCTCTCCGACCTGCACTTCGGCTGCGTCCCGCCGGGTACCTGCGACGCCGTGCGCCGCGCGGTGCTGCGGCTGGCGCCCGACCTGGTGATCGTCTCGGGCGATCTCACGCGGCGCGCGCGCGGCGCAGTTCCGGTCGGCGGCCGGCTTCCTGGGCGAACTGCCGCAGCCGCTGCTGTGCGTGCCCGGCAACCACGACGTGCCGCTGTACGACCTGTTCACCCGCCTGCTGCGGCCGAGCGCGCGCTACCGGCGCTGGATCGCGCCCGAGGCGGATCGTCTCTACGACGACGGCATGGTGGCGGTGGCAGCCCTCAACACCGCGCATGGCTGGACCGGCATGGAGGGACGGCTGGCCCCTGCGCGGCGCTGCGCGTGGTGTTCACCCACCATCCGCTGGACCTGCCGCCGGACGACGGCCATCCGGTTCCCACGCGCGCCCAGGCGCGGCTGCCGGAGTGGATCGACCGGCTGAGCGTGGACCTGTTCCTGGCCGGCCATCTGCACCGCTCGCGCGCCCTGCTCGGCCCGTTCCGCGCCCGCGCGCGCCGGCGTGCGGTGTTCGCGCAGGCCGGCACCGCGACCTCGGACCGCCATTCGGGCTACGGCAACGCCTTCAACTTCATCCGCGCGGCCGCGGACGCACTGCTGATCGAGCACTGGCACGCGGACGTGCCGGGGACGGAGTTCGTCGCACGCGGCGGTGCGCGCTTCGCGCGTGCCGCCGACGGCTGGCAGAGCGCGTGAGGGCGCTGCCGGGGATCAGGGCTGCCATTCGCGCCAGGCGCCGAGCAGCGGGAAGTACAGGCCCACGCGCACCGGACGTCCGTCCAGCGCGTGCACGATGCGGGCATAGCGCTCGAGCTGATCGCGATAGCGCGCCTGCTCGCGGTCCAGGAACAGGTCGAGCTCGCCGCCTTCGTGCGTGCTGGTCTTGTAGTCGACGATCCAGCGCACGCCGCACTCGTCGACGAAGGTGCGGTCCAGCGCCACGTCGACCAGCGCGCCATCGATGCGTGCGCTCAGGCGCGGCTCGCACTCGGCCTGCTGGTGCGGCGAGAGGATCCAGCGCGCGCGCGGATCCGCCAGCGCGCGCTCCAGCGCGCGCTGCACGCGCTTCAGCGCCGCCTCCAGGTTCGGCTCCGGCACCCCCAGGGCGCGCAGGTCGCGCGCGAACCACGCGCGCCGCCCGCGCACCGCCTCGGCACTCCAGGCCGCCAGCCCGTCCTGCGCGATCGCCTGTAGCGTGGCGTGCACCAGCGTGCCGGCATGGCGCGCGGTCTGTGATGCCCAGGAGAACTCGATCGGCGCGGGCGCGAGGTCGGGTGCAGCCGGCGCGGCCAGGACGATGTCCCTCACCTCGGCGCCGGGCATCGACCAGTCGTGCGCGAGGCGCCTGAGCACGGTCTGCGGCAGCGACGCGGCTGGTGCCGGCGTCGCCGGCTTCGGCGGCATGCGCGCGGCCTGCGCGCGGTAGGCCGGTTCCAGCACCGGCCACAGGATCTCCAGCAGGCTGCCCGATGCCGGCTGCGGAAGTCCGTCCCGGTCCAGCGGGGCGTGCCCGACCCAGTGCAGCCGCGACTTCGCGCGCGTGGCGGCCACGTACAGCAGGCGCGTGTCCTCGTGCCGTACCTTGGCGCGCTCGAGCGCGGCCAGCCAGGCGTGGATCGGATCGTCGTCCGCGCCCCGGCTGCGGATCGGCGCGAGCAGCAGGTCGGATTCGTGGCCCGGGCGCGCACGCTCCTGCCACGCCAGCAGCTGCGGCGCGTCGCTGCGCGTGCGGTAGCCCAGGCCGGGAACGATGACGACGTCGAACTCCAGTCCCTTGGCCTTGTGGATGGTCATCGCCTGCAGGCGTGCATCGGCCCGCGCATCGGGCAGCGCGTGCAGCGCCTGCATGCGCCGCTCGAGCTCGGCGAAGTCGTCGATGTCCCCGCCCTGCTCCAGCTCCTCCAGCAGCGCCAGGAATACCTGCGCGTCCTCCAGGTCGGCGCTGTCGCGCGCGGCGGCCGGGCCGCCGAGCGCGAGCCAGGCGCCTTCGATCCAGCGCCGCAGGCTGCCGCGGCGCCGCTGCGCCAGCGCCGGCGCCAGCACTGCGTGCACGCGCGTCGCGCGCGCCCGGGCATCAGCGGGCAGGGCCGCGCGCGCGGCCGCGCTGTCGAGCAGGCTCCACACGCAGGCGCGCTGATCGCGTCCCGCCAGCGCTTCGAGATCCGGCAGCGTCAGGCCGCACCAGGGCGCGCGCAGCAGCGCCAGCCAGGCCGCGCGGTCGGCCGGATGCAGCAGCGCGCGCGCGAGCGTGTGCAGGTCCTGCACCAGCGGCCGATGCGCCAGCGCCTCGATCTCGATCGTCTGCGGCACCAGTCCGTATGCCTGCAGCTGGGGAACGACGTGGGCGAGATGGCTGCGCCCGCGCACCAGGATGGCGATGCGCTGTCCGGGATCGGCCGCGCGCGCTTCGCGCACCAGGTCGGCCACCACGCGCGCCTCGGCGGCACGATCGGTCGCCAGCAGTGCATGCACGCGCACCGCCTCGCCCGGCAACGGCAGATGGTGCGCATGCGACGCGCTGTACGCCACCGCGCCGCTGGCCGCGTCCTCCGCGGACGGCATGAGCGCGGCGAAGCTGTCGTTCACCCAGTCCACCACCGCGCGCTGCGAGCGGAAGTTCACCGTGAGCGTGAGCGGCTCCAGGCGCACGCTGCCCACGCCGAAGCGGCGCGCCTGCAGGAACAGCGCCACCTCGGCCTCGCGGAAGCGGTAGATCGACTGCATCGGGTCGCCCACCAGGAACAGCGTGCGCCCGTCGCCGTCCTGCCATCCCGCAGCGAGGCGGCGCAGCAGCTCGTACTGCGCCAGCGACGTGTCCTGGAACTCGTCCACCAGCACATGGCAGATGCGGTGATCGAGCGCCAGCGCCAGGTCGGTGGGTGCCTCGTCGCTGCCGAGGGCGGCCGCGGCACCCTGCGCCACCGCGGTGAAATCGACCTGCCCGCGCTCGGCGAACAGCAGGTTCAGCTGCGCGACCGCCACCGGCAGCAGCGCGGTGAGCGCCGATACCGTCTCCCACTGCGCCTCGTCGTAGCGCCCGGGCGGCAGGCTGCGCGCGGCATGCAGGGCCTCGCGCAGGCCGGTGTCCGCGCCCAGCCGCTGCAGCAGGTCTTCGGCGCGCGCCTTCCAATGCGCGCGCGTGCGGGCGTCCTCGCCGCGCGCCGCGCTGGGCGCGAGGAAGCCGCAGTTCGCGTCGACGCGCCGGCGCACGCTGCCCTCGCGGGTGAGCAGCAGCTCCGCCAGTGCGCGCCACAGGGGCAGCTGCGCGCTGCCGCTGCCCGGCAACGCCTCGCAGTCGGCCAGCAGCACGATCGGGGAATCGGCAGCGGCTGCGCGCAGGTTGCCCGCCGCGTGCCGCGCCAGCGCGACCAGCTCCTGGCACAGCTCGCCGGGCACGCGCGCGCACAGTTGCGCCAGCGCATCGTCGATCGCGCGCTCCAGTGCCGCCTCCAGCGCGGCGCGCTCCAGCCGCGGCGAGGCGCGGTCGGCGACGTGGCGCAGCCACTGGTCGCGCCGCCGCAGCATGTGCGCGAGCAGCGCCTGCACCGCACGCGCATCGTTGTCCAGGTGGCGCAGCAGGCGCGCGAGCGCGGCGGCCACCGCGTCGCCGTCGTCGAGCATCGCCAGTGTGCGGCGCGCGGCCTCCTGATACAGCGGCTGCGCGTCCTCGACGGTGGCCGGCGCGGCGCCGAAGGCGGACAGGATCGGCCGCTGGCGCGCGAGGCCGGCGCACAGCGCGTCGATGGTCATCACGCGCAGCCGGTTGGGACTGGCGCGCAGCCCCCAGCCGGCTTCGGCGTCGCGACGCTGCACCGCGCGCGCCAGCTCCCAGGTGGTGCGCGCGTGCGACGCAGCCGGCGGCTCGTGGCCGAGCGCGGCGTCGAGCGCCTCCAGCACGCGCTCGCGCATCTCGCCCGCGGCCTTGCGCGTGAACGTCAGCGCGATCACCTCATCGGGCGCGTCCACCTGCGCGAGCAGCACGAGCAGGCGCTGGATCAGCAGTTCGGTCTTGCCCGAACCCGCCGGCGCCTGCACGATGAAGGAGGCGCGCCAATCGAGCGCGCGATGGCGCTGTCCGGCATCGGCGATTGCGTCATCGGCGCTCGCTGTCTCAGCGCTCATCGCCCTCCTCCTGCGCGCTCAGCGGCCCACGATCGAACAGTTCGCGCACGCGGCACATGGCCGCCACCTCGCAGTATTCGCAGCTCTGCGGATAGCGCTTGGGAGCCACCTGCCCCTCGCCGGACAGGAAGGCATGCGCCAGCGCGCCCAGGTGACGCTGCCATTCGCGCATCAACGCCGGAAGATCCGCCGCGCCGGCCCGCTCCGGCTGCACCGGCTTCACCCCCGGCAGCAGATCGGCCGCCGCCGCCACGCCGGTGAAGCCGACCGCGCCCGTGCGCAGGCTGGCGAACACCACCGCTGCCACCTCGCCCGGGTCGGTGAGCGCGTACAGCGGCAGCTGCGGCGCATCGGGTCGCTCGCCGTACCACTGGTGAGCGCCGGCGGCGCCGGTCTTGTAGTCGATCACCACGCGGCGGCCGTCGTCGAGTTCGTCCACGCGGTCCACGCGCGCGCGCAGGCGCAGGCCGGCGAAGTCGATCTCGCGCGGCGCCTCGCGCTCGACTACGCGGAAGGGCGAGCGCGCGCGCTCGGCATCGAGCAGTCGCGCGAGCAGCTCGCCCAGGCGCGCGCGCTCCAGTTCGGCGAAGGCCGGGGTGAGCGCGTCGGGACGTTCGGCGCGCAAGGCCTGCAGCGCGCCCTCCACCGCCCGCGTCACCGCTGCATCGACCTGCCCGGAATCCAGTTCGAGCAGCCGTGCATGCGACTGCAGCTCGGCCCACAACGCCGCCAGCGCGCGATGCAGCAGGATGCCGCGCTCGCGCGGGGCCAATCCCGGCTGCGTCTCGTCGAGCGTGCGGGCGCCCAGGCGATGCACGGCGAAGGCGCGGAACGCGCACGCCGCCTGGCGCTCCAGCACGGCCACGCCGCCCGGCACCTCCAGTCCCGCCGTCCACGCCGCACCGCGACCGTCGGCGACCGTCTCCAGGAGTGCGGCGCGCCGCACCTGCTGCGCCAGGCTGTCGGCACAGGCGAAGGCGGGCGCCGCGGGCAGCTGCGCGATCAGCGCGCTGGGCCGCAGCGGACGATCGCCCTGGCGCACGGGATGAGTCAGGAACACGCTGGCCGCGCCGGCACTCCAGTGCGCCAGCATGCGCTGCGCGAACGCCAGCTCCCACTCGGCGCTCGCGTGCGGCACGCCGGCCGCGCGCTGGTGCGCCAGCGGCAGGAACGGGTTGGGGCGCGACGACTCCGGCCACGCCTCGTCGTGCAGGCCGGTGACGAACAGGCAGTCCGACTCCAGGCCCACCGATTCGAGCACGCCCACCACCTGCACCGGCACCTCCGGCGATTCCGGCTGGAACAGCGTGTCCGCGGCGCTGCGCGCCAGCCAGCCGAGCGCCTCGGCATAGGGCACGCGGCCGAGCACCGGATCCAGGCGCGCCAGCGCCGACACCGTCTCCTGCCACTTGGCATGCGCCTGGAATTCCTCGCTGTCGAGCGTGCGCTGGCCGGGCCAGCCGAGCGCGCCGCACAGCTCGAGGAAGGTCACCGACCAGGCCGAGGGCAGCTGCCGGCGGCCGCGCACGGCGGCGGCGCGTACGCTCCAGTCGCGCAGCCGCGCAGCCAGCAGCGGGCAGCCGGCCACGTCGTTGGGACTGCGCCCGCGTGCCAGCTGCAGCAGCGTGTCGACATCCAGCTCCGGTGCGCCGCGCCGGCGCAGCGACGCATCCAGCTGCGCGCGCGCCAGACGCTCCTGCTCGGCACCGCCCAGAAAGGGCCCGCGCAGGACCACGCCCAGCTCTGCCAGCGGCATGCGCCCCGCCTGCGCCAGGCGCAGCAGCGCCAGGGCAGCGTACACCAGCGGCTGCGCCGACAGCGACAGGCCGAGCGAGAGGTTGTAGGGACGCGCACCCAGGGCGGCGCCGGGCAGGCAGCGCGTGGGCTGCAGGGCATCGTCGAGCGCACGCATCCACGCCGCGCGCGTGGCAGCCAGCGCCGGCACGACGACGGTGATACGCGAGGCCGGCTGCTCCAGCAGCCGCGCACGCACCGCGGCAGCCACCTGGCGCCGCTCGTCCTCCTCGTCCGCGCAGGCCACCCGCTGCACCCGTGACGCGAGCGGCGCCGGCTGGCGCTCGTGCACGTTCACCCCGCGCGCGGCCAGGATGTCCAGGAGTTCACGCGCCTGGGGCGGGAGCTGATCGAAGGCGTACACGATCAGGGTGCTGCAGCCGGCAAGGCCCAGCGCGCGCACGTGCGCACCCAGCAGGTCGAGCCGGCGCGCCGATTCGACCCAGCCCTGCCGGCGGCAGGCAGCCTCGAAGCGCCGCGCCCATTCCTGGTATGCGGCCACCTCCTCGGACTGCGCACCGGCGCAATCGATGCGCCAGGCGTGCTGCAGCGCGCGCGCATCGCGCGCGCTGCGCGCCGCGGCGCCCACGTCCAGCAGCGGCGAGGACGATGCAGCCTCGATCACGCGCCGCCACAGCGCCAGCTCCTGCGCTGCATCGGCGAACTGCAGCGCGGCATCGGCGTGCGCGCACGACTGCAGGCTGCGCGCGATCCAAGCCTCCCACGGCAGGATGTCAGGGCTGCGCCAGGCAGCCAGTCCGGCATCGGCCTGCGCCCGGCCGAAGCGCCGCGCCAGATCACGGGCGAGACGGCGGTTGGGCGTGACCAGCGTGGCCCCGTCTTGTAGCAGGCGAATCAGATGCGCGTCCATGCGTTCAGGATGCCACGCGCGGCGTGCAGGCGGCGCGAGCAGCGAATGGGTGCGGCGCGCAGGGCGAAGGGTGCGGCGCGCGGGCAGCGTGCAAAGCGAACGGGCCGCGGCGCGGCCCGTTCGTCGTCGTGCGAGAGAGCGGCTTCAGCGCGCCAGGTGCTTCTTCTTGTCCTGCACCGCGCGCCACTGGTCGGCATCCTCCGGCGCGTCCTTCTTCTCGGTGATCGCCGGCCAGTCCCTGGACAGCTCGGCATTCAGCGCGATGAACTCGCGCTGCGCGACGGGCACGTCATCCTCCGCGTAGATCGCCTCCACCGGACACTCGGCCACGCACAGGGTGCAGTCGATGCACTCGTCCGGGTCGATCACCAGCATGTTCGGCCCCTCCCGGAAGCAGTCCACCGGGCACACGTCCACGCAGTCGGTGTACTTGCACTTGATGCACGATTCGGTGACGACGTAGGCCATGGCTCGATCTCCGGCGCGGCTTGCGGAAGGCGCGGGATTCTAGCAGATGAGCGCGTCCGGCCCGGACGCCGGCCCGGCGCATGCTACCCGGTTTTGCGTTAGCATTCGCCCTGTTCTCCGACCGCCACGTGCGCCCGCGATGCTTCCGGCGCCGCACGTCCTGCCGGTGGCCGGCAGCCCATCCCGATATCCAGACCATCCGCACCACACCCGGGCATTCCCATGAGCGAGCACATCCATCACGTCACCGACGATACCTTCGAATCCGAAGTCCTGCAGTCCGCCACCCCGGTCCTGGTCGATTACTGGGCCGAGTGGTGCGGTCCGTGCAAGATGATCGCCCCCATCCTGGATGACGTCGCGCACACCTATGCCGGCCGGCTGAAGGTGGCCAAGCTCAATATCGACGAGAACCAGGCGACCCCGCCCAGGTACGGCATCCGCGGGATTCCGACCCTGATGCTGTTCAAGAACGGCAACATGGAAGCGATGAAGGTCGGCGCCCTGTCCAAGTCGCAGCTCACCGCGTTTATTGACAGCAATATCTAAACCCTTTACCCTCCCCGGACGATAAGCCAAGAAGTCAGGCGGCATCGCTTCCCGGCGCTCCAGTGCCTCGCTAGCCCCAGGGTCTCGCGGATCCCGGTACCTCGTTAGGCCTTGTGCGTCGTTACCCCCGGTGCCTCGTTACCCTCGGCGGGGGCTCCGAAGTGAACGCGCACCGGCGCCAGTCGTCTCTCCGCCCTCTCCCGCTCTCCCGTCTCTCTCCCACCCGCTCTGCCCTAGGTCCATCCCACACTCTATGCATCTGTCCGACCTGAAGCACCTCCACGTGACCGAACTCGTGGAGATGGCGAACTCCAACGAGATCGAGAACGCCAACCGCATGCGCAAGCAGGACCTGATCTTCGCGCTGCTGAAGAACCAGGCCAAGAAAGGCGAAAGCATCTTCGGCGAGGGAACGCTGGAGGTGCTGCCGGACGGATTCGGATTCCTGCGATCGCCCGACACCTCCTACCTGGCCGGACCGGACGACATCTACGTCAGTCCTTCGCAGATCCGCCGCTTCAACCTGCACACGGGCGATTCGATCGAGGGGGAGATCCGGACCCCGAAGGACGGCGAGCGCTATTTCGCGCTGGTCAAGGTCGACAAGGTGAACTCGGAACCGCCCGAGAACGCCAAGAACAAGATCCTCTTCGAGAACCTCACTCCCCTCCACCCCACCAACGCCCTGAACCTCGAGCGCGACATCCGCGCCGAGGAGAATCTCACCGGCCGCATCATCGACATCGTCGCACCCATCGGCAAGGGCCAGCGCGGGCTGATCGTCTCGCCACCCAAGGCAGGCAAGACGGTGATGCTGCAGCACATCGCCCATGCCATCACCGCCAATCACCCGGACGTGCAGCTGATCGTCCTGCTGATCGACGAGCGTCCCGAGGAAGTGACCGAGATGCAGCGCTCGGTGCGCGGCGAGGTGGTGTCGTCGACCTTCGACGAGCCGGCCACGCGCCACGTGCAGGTCGCCGAGATGGTGATGGAGAAGGCCAAGCGCCTGGTCGAACACAAGAAGGACGTGGTGATCCTGCTCGATTCGATCACCCGACTGGCGCGTGCCTACAACACCGTCGTGCCGGCCTCCGGCAAGGTGCTGACCGGCGGCGTCGACGCCAATGCCCTGCAGCGGCCGAAGCGCTTCTTCGGCGCCGCACGCAACATCGAGGAGGGCGGCAGCCTGACCATCCTCGCCACCGCGCTGATCGACACCGGTTCGCGCATGGACGACGTGATCTACGAGGAATTCAAGGGCACCGGCAACATGGAGATCCACCTGGATCGCCGCATGGCCGAGAAGCGCATCTACCCCTCGATCAACGTCAACCGCTCGGGCACCCGGCGCGAGGAACTGCTGCTGCGCCAGGACGTGCTGCAGAAAATCTGGATTCTGCGCAAGCTGCTGTATCCCATGGATGACCTGGAAGCGACGGAATTCCTGCTGGACAAGGTCAAGGCGACCAAGAACAACGGTGAGTTCTTCGACTCGATGAAGCGCGGCTAGCCGCTCGACTCTGTCGCGACTCGCCCAGTCGCCCTGGCAGGCGCCAGGATGATCCTGTATCATCCGCCGTTTTTCGCGGGCGGTCGGAATCGCCCGCCGCGTTCAAGGAGTGTGACCATGAAAGCCGGCATTCACCCTGAGTACAAGGAAATCAACGTGGTCTGCAGCTGCGGCAACACGTTCGCGACCCGTTCCGTGATGGGCCGGGATCTGCACGTGGAAGTGTGTTCCGCCTGCCACCCGTTCTACACCGGCAAGCAGAAGATCCTCGACACTGCCGGTCGCGTGGAGCGCTTCCGCCAGCGCTATGCCAAGGGCAGCGCCAAGAGCGCCGCCGCCAAGAGCGCTTGAAGCCGTCCCCGGCACCTGCGAAAAGGCAGCCTTCGGCTGCCTTTTTTGTTCCCGCTGCCGCACCGCGCATCGCATCGCGGCGGCCGGGCGGCTAGATTCACAGCCGCCGGCACGCGCACGGTGCACGGCGGCGATGCAACCCGCCCGAGCTGAGATGTCCGACGCCCTCGACGGTCCAACCGCGACACGTCACGAACTGGTCAGGCCAGCCCTTTTCACCGGGCTGATCGCGCTGCTGTGGCTGCTGCCAGGCCTGCTGGGGCACGATCCCTGGCGACCGGAGGCGCTGTCCATCGGCCTGGTCTCCCACATCGTCCAGAGCGGAGACTGGGTGGTTCCCGCGATCGCGGGCGTTCCGGAATCCGATGCCTTTCCGCTGTACCACGTGACGGCGGCAATCATCGGCCGGGCGCTAGACGCAATCACGCCCCTGCATGACGCCGCCCGTCTGGCGAGCGGCCTGTACATGGCGCTCGCCTTCGTGTTCGTCGCCCTGGCCACCCGCGAGTTGCTCGGCGAGCGCGATGCCTGGCTCGCCCCCCTGGCCCTGATGGGTTGCATTGGGCTGGTGGCACCGGCCCACGGCCTCAGCCCTGACAGTGCCCAGGTGGCCGCCTTCGCCCTCGCGCTCTACGGCCTGGCGCTGGCACCGCGCCGCGCGCTGGGCGGGGGCATCGCACTCGGCTGCGGGGTGGGTGCCGGCTTCCTGTCCAACGGCCTGCTCGCGCCGCTTGCTTTCGCGCTCAGCGTGGCCGTCCTCCCCCTGGTATCGCCGTCATGGCGCAGCCGGCGCCTCTTCGTCGCCCTCGTCTGCGCCGCGATCGTGCTCGTGCCGTGGCTGGCCGTGTGGCCGGCCCTGCTGCACGCCGCGTCGCCCGAGGCCTTCGCCGCTTGGTGGGAGCAGACCGGCACTGCGCGCTTCACGGCACCGCTGCGCCACGTGCCGGTGACGCTGGCCTACTTCCTCGGCGTGCTCCCGTGGTTTGCCTTCCCCGCCCTGCCCCTCGCCATCTGGGCGGTGTGGGCACGCCGCCGCGAGGCGCAGACACGTCCTGCATTCGCCCTGTGCATCGTGCTCGCCGTCAGCACCCTGGCGCTGCTGGCACTCGACGCCGGTGCACGCCAGCGCGATGCCCTGCCTCTGCTGGTACCGCTGGCCGTGCTCGCAGTCGCGGGCATGCACGCACTGCGGCGAAGCCCCGCGAACGCCTTCTGGTGGTTCTCGATCCTGTTCGGCTCGATCATGGTGCTGATGGGCTGGTTCGAGTGGAGCGCGCTGGAACTGGGCTTCCCGGCCGCGCGGCAGCGACACTGGATCCGCCAGCAGCCTGCCTACGTTCCGGACGTGGAGGCGATCACGCTGTTCCTGGCGCTGGTCATCACCGCCATATGGGTCGGCGTGATCAAGCTCGCAGGCAACCGCAGGGAGCGGCCGCTCATGGCCTGGTCGGGCGGCGTCGCGGTGGTCTGGGCGCTCGCGCTCGCCATGTTCCTCGACTATGCGGACCTCGAGAAAAGCTATCGGCCGGTGGCCGAGGCCGTGGCAACTGCCGCGCGTGGTGCGCCGTGCGTGGGTGCCCGCGACCTCGCCCAGTCGCAGCAGGTGCTGATCTCCTATCTGTCCGGACTGGCCTTGCGCGCGGAGCGCGATGGCACAGGCTGCGACCTGCTGCTGGTTCAGGGTCAGCGCAATGCCATCCACACACCCGATGCCGGCTGGCAGCCGCTGTGGGAGGGCAGCCGGTCCGGAGAACGCCGCGAACTGTTCCGTCTGTACCGGCGCCAGCCCTGAGCGTCCGGACAGGAGACCCGATCCATGTCCACCTTCGACATCCACCACATGCGCGACGCGCCGGACTACGCGAGCCTGACGCGCGGATTCCGGTGGAACGTGCCCGCCTCGTTCAACATCGCCTGGGCCTGCTGCGGCCGTCATGCCGTGCAGCGCGAGCGCTTCGCGCTGTAC
This sequence comes from Burkholderiales bacterium, assembly GCA_020854105.1. Classification (GTDB taxonomy): domain Bacteria; phylum Pseudomonadota; class Gammaproteobacteria; order Burkholderiales; family SHXO01; genus SHXO01. The sequence continues at coordinate 253,965 of JADZGB010000031.1, forward strand.
TTCCAGGACGAGGGCGGCACGCGAGCGGCGTACACGTTCTGGGACATCCAGGTGCGCGCCAACCGGCTGTCGAATGCCCTGCGCGCGCTTGGCGTGGTGCGCGGAGACCGCGTCGCCATGGTGCTGCCGCAGCGGCCGGAGACGGCGATCGCCTACGTCGCGATCTTCCAGATGGGCGCGATCGCCGTCCCGCTTTCGCATCTGTTCGGACCCGACGCGCTCGAGTACAGGCTGCGCGATGCGGGGGTGTCGGTGGCCATCGCCGATGCCGACTCGCTCGGGCGCGTGCTGGCCGTGCGCGAGCGCCTGCCCGCGCTGCGCTACGTGGTGGGCGCGGCCGGCGCGCGCGAGGCCGGCGTGCAGGAATGGGACAGCCTGCTCGAACGCGCGTCCAGCCGGTTCGATCCCGTGGCCACTTCGGCCGACGACCCGGCGTTGATCATCTACACGAGCGGCACCACCGGCTCCCCCAAGGGCGCGCTGATCCCCCACCGTGCGCTGATCGGAAATCTGCCCGGCTTCGTCTGCTCTCACGACTTCTTTCCGGTGCAGGGCGACATGTTCTGGTCGCCGGCCGACTGGGCATGGACCGGCGGCCTGTTCGACGCCCTCCTGCCGACCTGGTACTTCGGCATGCCGATCCTCGCCTTCCGCGGGCGCTTCGATCCCGAGCGTGCGTACCGCCTGATCGAGGCTTACGGCGTGCGCAACGCCTTCATCTTCCCCACCGGGCTGAAGATGATGATGAAGGAGGTGGCGCGTCCGAGCGAGCGCTTCGACGTGCACCTGCGCAGCCTGATGAGCGGGGGCGAGTCGGTCGGCGACGCCGTGTCGGACTGGGCCCGGCTGGAACTGGGCGTGCGCATCAACGAGATCTTCGGGCAGACCGAGATGAACTACCTGGTGGGCGGCTGCAGCGCACTGTTCGATCCCCGTCCGGGCGCGATGGGACGGCCCTATCCCGGCCACCACATCCGGCTGGTGGACGAGGCGGGCGGCGAGGTCGGGACCGGCGAGATCGGCGAGATCGCCCTGCGGCGCGAAGGCGACCCGGTGGTGTTCCTGGAGTACTGGAACAATGCCCAGGCCACCCGCGACAAGTTCGTGGATGGCTGGGGCCGCACCGGCGACCTGGCCATGTGCGACGAGGATGGTTATCTCTGGTACAAGGGGCGCACGGACGACGTGATCAAGAGTGCCGGCTACCGGATCGGTCCGTCCGAGATCGAGGATTGCCTGGTCAAGCACCCGGCGGTGATGAACGCGGCAGTGGTGGGCGTGCCCGACGCCGAGCGCGGCGCGCTGATCAAGGCATTCATCGTGCTGCGTTCCGGATTCCAGGGGACCAGGGAAACCGAGCAGTCGATCCAGGATCACGTGCGGGCGCGGCTCGCGCCGTACCAGTATCCGAGGTTGATCGCTTTCGTCGATGCGCTACCGCTCACCACCACGGGCAAGGTTCAGCGGCGCCTGTTGCGCGAAGCCTCCCTGCCCCCATCTTGAGCGGATCGACGCCCACGCAGACAGGAACGCGCTCTTGAACGACTCCCTGCAACGATTCCTCTTCGAAAACGCCCCCGTGCGAGGCGAACTCGTGCACCTGGACGCCACCTGGCGCGCGGTGCTCGAACGCCACGCCTATCCGGCGCCGCTGCGCGATGTGCTCGGCGAGCTGATGGCGGCCGCTGCACTGCTATCCGCCACGCTGAAGTACGAGGGCTCGCTCATACTCCAGGTGCAGGGCAATGGACCGGTGCGACTCCTCGTGGTCGAGTGCACCAGCGACCAGACCATGCGCGCGACCGCCAAGTGGGACCAGAGTGCGTCGCTGCCCACCGGGTTCCGGGAACTGGTCGGAGAGGGCCGCTTCGTGATCACGATCGCGCCCACCGATCTGGCGCAGACTTACCAGGGAGTGGTCGATCTTTTCGGCGACCGCGTCTCGGCAGTGCTGGAACACTACATGTCGACCTCCGAGCAATTGGAGACGCGCCTGTGGCTCGCCTCGGACGCAGAGCGGGCGACCGGCATGCTGCTGCAGCGCGTGCCCGGCCGTGGCAAGGACGACGACGGTTGGAACCGCGCGGTGATCCTGGCCGAGACGGTCAAGCGCGACGAGCTGCTGCAGCTCGATGCGCGGGAGATGATCCGGCGCCTGTTCCACGAAGAGGACATACGGCTGTTCGAACCGCGTATCGTGAGCTTCCGCTGCTCCTGCTCGCGCGACCGCGTCATCAACATGCTGCGCATGCTCGGGCGCGAGGAGGTGCAGGGCATCCTGCAGGAGCGCGGGACGGTGGAGGTCGGCTGCGAGTTCTGCAATCGGCAGTACGCGTTCGACCCCGTGGATGCCGAGCAGATCTTCGTGGCGGACGTGGTGACACCCGCCCCGTCCACCCGGCACTGAGCGGGCGGTACGCCGCCCGGAGGGCACGGCAGCGTGAACCACAAGACTGCAGAGCGCACGCGCATCGACAAGTGGTTGTGGGCGGCCCGCTTCTTCAAGACCCGCTCCCTGGCGGCCCAGGCGGTCGAGAGCGGGAAGGTGCTGCTCAACGGCGAACGCGTCAAGCCGGCCAAGGCATTGCACGTCGGCGATGCGCTGCGCATCCGCACCCCCGTGTACGAATACACCGTCCACGTCATGGCGCTGTCCGACCAGCGCGGGTCGGCCACGATCGCGGCGCTTCTCTACGCCGAAACCCCGGAGAGCATTGCTGCGCGCGAGGCCGCACGCGCCAGCCGGCAGCCCCGCGACCCGGCCTCGTTCATCCGCGGGCGGCCGACCAAGCGCGACCGGCGGCAGCTCGAGCAATTCCGGGACGAGCCGGAGGGTGGATGATGCATCGCACAAGGTGGGTCTATAATTTTCCATTCCGCAGTGCGCCACCAGATTCGGCGGGCGCCCACGGCTGACACGGAGGACAAAATGAGCAACGCACGTGAAGTGGTGGTCCTGAGCGGGGTCCGGACGGCAATCGGCGATTACGGCGGTGGGCTCAAGGATCTTCCTCCCACCGACCTGGCGGCGCGCGTCGTGCGCGAGGCGGTCGCCCGATCCAAGGTTCCCGCGGCCGAGATCGGCCATGTCGTGTTCGGCAACGTGCTGCACACCGAACCCAGAGACATGTACCTGTCGCGCGTGGCGGCGATCGACGGCGGGCTGACCCAGGATACCCCGGCCCTGACGCTCAACCGCCTGTGCGGCAGCGGGCTGCAGGCGGTGGTGTCGGCAGCGCAGGTGATCATGCTCGGCGATGCGGACAGCGCCCTTGCCGGCGGTGCGGAATCGATGAGCCGCGGCGGCTACATCATGCCGGCGGCCCGCTGGGGCGCGCGCATGGGCGACACCAGGGTCATCGACATGATGGTGGGTGCGCTGACCGATCCGTTCGACACCGTACACATGGGCATCACGGCCGAGAATGTTGCCGCCAAGTGGGGCATCAGCCGGCAGATGCAGGACGAACTGGCGGTGGAGAGCAACCGCCGCGCGGTGGCCGCCATCGAGAAGGGCCATTTCAAGAGCCAGATCCTGCCCATCGAACTGAAGAGCCGGAAGGGCACCGTGGTATTCGACACCGACGAGCACCCGCGTGCCGATGCCTCGATGGAGAGCATGGCGAAGCTGCGCGCTGTGTTCCAGAAGGACGGATCGGTGACCGCAGGCAATGCCTCCAGCATCAACGACGGCGCCGCCGCCATGGTGCTGATGGAGCGCAAGGCCGCCGAGGCCAGGGGTCTGAAGCCGATGGCCCGCCTGCTCGGCTACGCCCATGCCGGAGTGGATCCCAAGTACATGGGCATCGGACCCGTTCCGGCAGTGCAGAAGGTGCTGGAGAAGGCCGGGCTGAAGGTCGGTGATCTGGACGTGATCGAGTCCAACGAGGCGTTCGCCGCCCAGGCCTGTGCGGTGGCCAGGGATCTCGCGTTCGACATGCACAAGGTCAACCCGAACGGCGGTGCCATCGCCCTCGGCCATCCGATCGGCGCGACCGGTTGCGTGCTGAGCATCAAGGCCATCTACGAGCTGCACCGGACCGGAGGCCGCTACGCCCTGGTCACCATGTGCATCGGCGGCGGACAGGGTATCGCGGCGATTTACGAGCGCATGTAGGCACTCGAGCGAAAGGGCGGTCGCGGGCGCGACCGCCCACGCTGCACTGCAAAAATCAGTTGACATCCTTTCCTGAGCGCCTACAATGGCGTTCGTTTTGCAGTGCAGCATTCCCTCCCCTCCTTATTCAGCCAGGAGAAGCCGCGATGATGTTTGCCGTACCCCAGGAATTCGGCGCCTACCAAAAGGCGCAACTCGAGACCTTCCTCAAGTTCACCGACGCAGCCACCCAGGCGACCGAGGAGTGGTTCGAACTGAATCTCAAGAGCGCCAAGGCAGCCGCAGCGGAAAGCCTGCAGCAGATGCGTGCGCTGGCAACTTCCAAGGACGTCCAGGAACTGGCCTCGCTCCAGACCACGTTCACGCAGGCCAACACCGAAAAGATGGCAGGATTCGCCCGGGCCGCGTACGCGTGGGCCACGGAAACGCAGACGGAACTCGGCAAGCTGGTGGACGGCCAGATCGCGGAAGCGAACAGGTCGCTGGTCGCCGCCATCGACAAGGCAGCCAAGTCCGCCCCGTCCGGTTCCGAGTATGCCTTCGCAGCCGTCAAGCAGGCGATGAGCTCGGCCAATCAGGCCTATGACGCGATCGCCAAGGCCGGCAAGCAGGTGGCCGAAATGACCGAGGCGACCGTGGTCAGCACTGCCGGTGGCCTGAATCCGGCAGCCAGGAAGAAGGCTGCCTGAGCGCGCCTCCGGTTGATTCAACGAGAAGCCCCCGAAAGGGGGCTTCTCGTTTGGTGCCCCGACGGTCGCCCGGGACTGTGCTACAAGACAGTTTCCCGCACCGCCCGGATCCGCACGCATGCAAGGCCGCCCGACCGAACTTCCCGCGTGGCGATCGCTGCGCGATCACCAGCGCACCGTCGCCGGTATGCACCTGCGCGAGCTGTTCGCGGCCGACCCCGGTCGCTTCGACCGCTTCAGTGTGCAGGGCGCCGGGCTGTTCCTCGATTTCTCCAAGCACCGCATCGTCGATGAGACGCTGGGCCTGCTGACTGCACTGGCCGGCCAGGCAGGGCTGGATGCGCGCCGCCAGGCCATGTTCTCGGGCGATCCGATCAACGTCACCGAAAGCCGGGCAGTGCTGCACACGGCGCTGCGCAACCGTTCGTCCGGCCCGGTCCTCGTCGATGGCGTCGACGTGATGCCGGCCATCCGGCGTGTACTCGGCCAGATGCGCGCGTTCTCCGAAGCGATACGCAGCGGACGCAGCGTCGGCCACGGCGGCCAGCCGATCCGGGACGTTGTCAACCTGGGCATCGGCGGCTCGGACCTGGGACCGCTGATGGCATGCGAGGCCCTCGAGCCGTACGCCGGAGCCGGCCTGCGTGTGCACTTCGTGTCCAATGTCGATGGCGCCCACCTCGGCCGCCTGCTCAAGCGGCTGGATCCGGCATCCACCCTGTTCATCGTGGCCTCGAAGACCTTCACCACGCAGGAGACGCTCGCCAATGCGCATTCCGCACGCACCTGGCTGGTGTCCGGCCTGGGGAGCGAATCGGCGGTGGCGAAGCACTTCGCCGCACTGTCCACCAATCTGCAGGGCACTGCAGCCTTCGGCATTCCCGACGATCGGGTATTCGCGTTCTGGGACTGGGTCGGCGGGCGCTATTCGCTGTGGTCGGCCATCGGCCTGTCGATCGCCCTGTACGTGGGCATGGATAACTTCGATGCCATGCTCGATGGCGGCTGCGCCATGGACCAGCATTTCCGCGGCGCGCCTCCGGAGCAGAACCTGCCCGTCATCATGGGACTGCTCGGGGTCTGGTACCGCGACTTCTGGGGCGCGGCCTCGCACGCGATCCTGCCCTATGACCAGAGCCTGCACCGCTTTGCCGCACACCTGCAGCAGTTGGACATGGAGAGCAACGGCAAGCGCACGGACCTGCAGGGACGCGACATCGACTACCCCACCGGTCCGGTCATCTGGGGCGAGCCCGGCACCAACGGGCAGCATGCGTTCTTCCAGCATCTGCACCAGGGCACGGACTGGACGCCGTGCGACTTCATCCTGCCGTTGCGCTCGCACTATCCGCTCGGCGATCACCACCGCATGCTGATGGCCAACTGCTTCGCGCAGTCGCAGGCGCTGATGCAGGGTCGGACCGCCGAGGAGGCGCGCGCCGAGATGCGCGCACAGGGCAGGGACGCGGCGGCGACAGAGCGGCTGGTGCCGCACAAGGTGTTTCCGGGGAATCGTCCCAGCAGCACGCTGCTGCTGCCGCAGCTGACGCCCTACACACTGGGCGCACTCATCGCCCTGTATGAACACAAGGTGTTCGTGCAGGGCACGATCTGGAACGTGAATTCGTTCGACCAGTGGGGAGTCGAGCTGGGCAAGGTGCTGGCCGGCCGCATCCTGCAGGACTTCGGCAACGGCGTGCCGGCCTCCGGCCACGACGCATCCACCGCCGGCCTCATCCGGCGCGCGCTCGGCGGCGCTGGATCATAGACGCAGGAAGTTCTGGCGGTAGTGGCGCAGTTCCTCGATCGATTCGTAGATGTCGGCAAGCGCTTCGTGCCTGCCCTGCTTGACCAGGCCGGCGAGCACGTCGGGCTTCCACCTGCGCGCGAGTTCCTTGAGGGTGCTCACGTCCAGGTTGCGGTAGTGGAAATAGGCTTCGAGCGTGGGCATGTGGCGCGCGAGGAAGCGCCGGTCCTGGCAGATGGAGTTTCCGCACATCGGCGACACGCCGCAGGGCAGAAACCCTTCCAGGAAGGCCAGCATCCGCCCTTCGACCCGCGCCTCGTCCAGTGTGGACCTGCGTACTCGCTCGGTGAGGCCGGTACGCGCGTGCGTGGACTGGTTCCATGCGTCCATACCGGCCAGCAGCGCATCGCTCTGATGCACGACGAGCACCGGGGCCTCCGCCACGACCTTCAACTCCTGGTCGGTGACGACCAGGGCCACTTCGAGGATGACATCGGAGTCGGGCTTGAGCCCGCTCATCTCCATGTCGATCCAGATCAGGCGGGTGCTGTCCTGTGCCATGTTTTCGAGAATTTCTGCAGCAGTCATTGTGTCACAATGAATCGCCAGCGAACGATCCTCATTCCTGAATGAACCAGTTCACCGTCGTATTCCTGCTCGCCCTGGCTGTCACGGCCACGGTGCGCATCTGGCTGGCGCAGCGCCACGTGCGCCACATCCAGCACAACCGCGGCGCGGTCCCGGGCGAATTCGCCAGCGAGATCAGCCTCGCCGCCCATCAGAAGGCGGCCGACTACAGCAGCGCCCGTACCCGCTTCAACGTCCTGCACTCCGGCGTGGACTGGCTGGTTTTGCTGGTGCTCACCTTCGGGGGGTTGCTGCAGGGTCTGGACAATCTCGTCCGCGGCTGGTTCGACAATCCGCTGCTGCAGGGCACGGCACTGATGGCGCTGTTCACGCTGCTCACCTCGGCGCTGGATCTACCGCTGAGCTACTACCGCACCTTCTCCATCGAAGCGCGGTTCGGGTTCAACAAGATGACACCCGCGATGTGGGTAGGCGATCTGCTCAAGCAAGGTCTGGTGGCCGCGGCGTTCGGTCTTCCGCTGATTCTGGCCGTGCTCTGGCTGATGCAGTCGATGGGCACGTGGTGGTGGGTCTACGTCTGGCTGGTGTGGATCGGCTTCAGCATCTTCGTGCTCGCTGTCTACCCCGCCTTCGTGGCGCCGCTGTTCAACAAATTCTCGCCGATGCAGGAAGGATCGCTGAAGTCGCGCATCGAGCAACTGCTGGCGAAGTGCGGATTCCGCTCCAGCGGGTTGTTCGTCATGGACGGCTCGAAGCGCAGCAGCCACGGCAATGCCTACTTCACCGGCTTCGGCAGGACCAAGCGCATCGTCTTCTTCGACACGCTGATCGCGCGCCTGAACGAGAACGAGATCGAGGCAGTCCTGGCGCACGAACTGGGTCATTTCAAGCTCCACCACGTGATCCGCCGCATGGCCTGGACCTTCATGATCAGCCTGGCCTTCCTGGCCCTGCTGGGCTGGATCAAGGATGCGCCGTGGTTCTACCAGGGACTGGGCGTGGCTTATCCGGCGAGCGATGCCATGGCGCTGATCCTGTTCATGCTCGTGGTGCCGCTGTTCACCTTCCTGCTCAATCCGCTCGCCGCGCGCTACTCGCGCAAGCACGAGTTCGAGGCCGATGCCTATGCGGCCCAGTACAGTTCGGCGCGCGAACTGGTCAGCGCACTGGTCAAGCTGTACAAGGACAACGCCTCCACCCTGACACCCGACCCCGTGCACTCCACGTTCTACGATTCGCATCCGCCGGCGCGCATCCGCATCGAGCGCCTGCAGGCCCTGGCGTCCGGACGTTGACGCAGCCGGCAGCGTGAACGGCATCGTGGAGGACCTGCGCCGCAAGAAGTGCCAGGCTTGCCTGCCCGGCACCGCGCCGCTGCCGGCAGGACAGGTGCAGTCGCTGCTGGGCGTGCTGGCGGGATGGACGCTGGAGGGCGGCTGCATCGCGAAGACCTTCCAGTTCGCGGACTATCATCAGACGATGGCGTTCGTGAACGCTTCGGCCTGGATCTCGCATCGCGAGGACCATCACCCCGACCTGCTGGTGGGCTACAACCGCTGTCGGGTCAGTTACGTGACGCACGCCATCGGCGGCCTGTCCGAGAATGACTTCATCTGCGCAGCGAAACTCGACGCGCTGTTCGAGCACTGAGACCAGCATGCGGCTTCACCTTGCGTTGACGCTCACCCTGCTGGCCGCCGGCTGCGCCAGCCGCCAGCCGGAGGCCTCGCCCGAAGTGCGCGCCTGCATGCCCGAGCGCAGGCTCGTGGGAGGAGAGCACCACGTGCGCCTGGCCCGCCTGAGCGAGCGCGCACGCAGCTACTCGGCCTGCATGCAGGCGAACGGTTATGTACTCGACGAGACGGCCCTCGATGATGCCCTGCTGCGCTACGAGTACACACTCAACGCCGACCCCCTCGGCGGCGATCCGCAGCAGCAACTCGATATCCGCAAGCAGCAACTGCTGACCGATCCTGCTTTCTGGCGCAAGTCCGGCGCGGCTCCGGCATCGACGTCCTAAAGTTTCCCCGCTCTGCGCAGATATATCGTGAGCGACTGAGCCGCGGCAGATGCAGCGCGGTCGGTCCGGTCGCGACCCGCTGGTTGCGGCTTTGTCAACTGCAAGGGCAAACCCATCGAAAGGTGGGGACGCAAAGTCACCGGTCTACGGAGCCAGGCTCTAGGACGGCGGGACCGCCAGATGGCAGAAGAGCACGACCTGTTCTTCTCCCGCGCGCTCCCGTGGTTCCTCCTCCGGCCGTGACGGCTGCGAAGTCAACGAGGGCGAGGACATGACCACCACCGCTGCAGCCTCCAACGTGATCCCGATGCGCGAGTTCGACCGCGCAGCCACTTCACCGGAAGCGGTGAACTTCGAGCAGCTCTTGCGCGAATGCCAGGACGTGGCTTCGCAACGTCTGTCCCGATCCATCGTGGCGATGCTCGACAAGATCGAGCAGACGCCATGGACGCCGACCAACAGCCCCAACGACCGCGAAGCGCGCGACCAGTTCGCCTCGGCCAAGCAGGCACTGATGGCCAATCGCATGCTGCTGCAGGAGCGCTTCTACGCGCACTTCCTGGGCGAGTTCGAGACCGCGACGCTCGGCAGGCGAGGCGGCAGCAACTTCGCAGAGAAAGATCTGTCCTCGATGGAGCTCTCGCTGGTGGACGAGAGCGACTTCGAGGAGACGCTGCGCATGAACGAGATGTCCGTGAAGCTGCGTCGCTATTGCGACGAGGAGGTCGTCGCGCTCGACCAGCGCGTGGGCGTGCTGCTGGGCGACGCGACACTGCAGGGCAAGGCCAATCCGTTCAGCCCGCAGGCCATCTGCAGCGCCTTCCGCCGTACCTGTGCGGACATCGAGAGGGACATCAAGATCCGCCTCACCCTGCTCAAGATGTTCGACGACCACGTCCTCGACGACATCCGCTCGATCTACAAGGATCTCAACGCGGTGCTGGTCCAGCACGCGATCCTGCCGAAGATCCGCTACGGCACCGCGCGCCGCGCGGCAGCGCTCGGCGGCCTCGCGGACAAGGCGGCCGGGATGTCCGAGGCACTGGACGCGGAACTCGCCGCCGGCGTCACGCCGGCGGGGGGCGACCCGGACTTCTTCTCCATGCTGCAGGGATTGATGGGCGGCGCAACGCGTCCGGCCATCGGCGGATCCGCGCTGCAGCCAGGCTTTCCGCCGATCGTGGGCGGTGCGCCGGGCGGTCCGGCGCTCAATCCGGCGGAGCTGATGCAGTCGCTCACGCGCATCCAGCACGGCGACGTGAGCGGCATCGGTGGCGGCTCCGTCCCGCTGGCCGCGACGCTGGTGGCACCGGGTGCGATCAACGTCCTGCGCGAGCTCAAGTCCACCAGCCTGGGCAGCGGCATAGGGCAGACCGAAGGCATGACGCTCGACATCGTCATCATGCTCTTCGACCAGATCTTCGACGACCGCAAGATCCCCAGCGCGATGAAGGGGCTGATCGGGCGCCTGCAGATCCCGACCCTGAAGGTGGCGATTCTCGACAAGACCTTCTTCTCGAAGAAGTCGCACCCAGCGCGCCGCCTCCTCGACCTGCTCGGCGACATCTCCATGCAACTTTCCGCCGATTTCGGCACCTCGACTCCGCTCTATGCCCTGCTCGATGCGCAGGTGCAGAAGCTGATCGACAGCTTCCAGGACAACCTCGACGTGTTCGAGGCGATGCGTGCGGAGGTCGAGCGCCTCACCGGCGAGGAGGTGCAGCGAGCGGAACAGCAGGCGCACGACCTGGCACAGGAAGTCGAACAGAAGGAGAAGCTGGCGCTGGCGAAGGCGGTTGCCCAGCATGCGATCAAGCTGCGGGTGGACACCAAGAAGCTGCCGCCGGTGGTGGTGCGCTTCCTCAGCCAGCAATGGGTGAAGCTGCTGCTTGTAGCCTACGCCAAGCACGGCGCGGACAGCGATGCCTACAAGACCGCGGCGGCGACGATGGACCTGCTGATCTGGAGCGTCAGCCCGATGCAGGCGCTCGAAGAGCGCCGCCGGCTGGCGACGCGCCTGCCTGGCCTGCTCAAGCGCATCAACTTCGGCATGCAGCTGATCGGAACCGACGAGGCGACCCGCCGTAGCTTCTTCGCCAAGCTGATGCGCTGCCATACGCGCATCATCAACACCGGCAGCTCCAGCGCCCTGGCCAGGACGCCCGCGCCGGTGCAGCTTCCGCCAGTGGAGACGGCGCCCGCGCCTGCGCCGGACTCGCAGCCGGGAGGGCAACCAGAGATCCCCGTCCTGACCGACGTGGTCGAGACGGCCGCACCGGCACCAGAGCTCGCCGCAGCAGCGGCGCCGCGCGCGACCGAGACCGATCAGGACATGGAACCGACGGAAGCGGATCCGACCTTCTCCGCCGTCACCATTCCCAACCCGTTCGGCGAGGGCGAGATCGAGGTCGAGGAGATCGATCTGGTGGAGTTCTCCAACGGCAGTGCGGTGGGCACGCTCACCGACATCCCCGGCATGGCGGAGGCAGCCACGCAGCACAGCGAAGGCGGCGACGAGTACACGCAGATGGTAAGCGCGCTCACCGAAGGGTCGTGGCTGGAATTCCGCGACGAAGAGGACAACCGCACGCCTGCTCGGCTGTCCTACATCAGTCCGCTCAAGGGCACCTACCTGTTCGTGAACCGCCAGGGCCGCAAGGTCGGCGAGTACTCCCTGTACCAGCTGGCGCGCGAATTCCGCACCGGGCGTGCCGCACAGATGAATGCGGAACCGTTGTTCGAGCGTGCCATGAGCAGTCTGGTCGGCGTGCTCAAGACCGCGAAGAAGCCTGCCTAGGGTCGCTCGCCGCCGCCTCCGATGCAGCGGCGCCGTGTCCGGTTCCGGCGAGCGCCCGGTCACGTCCTCGCACCCGAGCCCTACAATGGCGGCATCGCACATCGAGCCGGTGCCTTGCCAGTCGAGCCGACCCTACATCCGGGCCAGGTCATCGCCGTCCATGGACGGCAGTATCTGGTCGAACTCCATGACGGCGAAACCCTCGCCTGCTTTCCGCGTGGCAAGAGGAGCGAGCTGGCCTGCGGTGACCGCGTCGCCGTGCTGCGCACCGCTCGCGGCCAGGGCGTGATCGAAGCGACCGATCCGCGCCGCACGCTGCTGTATCGCTCCGACCTGCACCGTCAGAAGCTGATCGCGGCAAATGCCGACCTGATGATCGTGGTACTGGCGGGGGCGCCGTCGTTCTACGAGGAACTGCTGGACCGCTGCCTGGTAGCAGCCGAGCACCAGCACATCGCGGCGCTGATCGTGCTCAACAAGTTCGATCTGCAGCCCTCGGTGGCGGTCCTGGAACGCCTGCAGCGCTACGTCGCACTCGGCTACGAGGTCGTGCCGCTGATCGCGCGCCAGGACGTGGGACCGCTGCGGCCCCGGCTGGCGGGGCACATCAGCGTACTGGTGGGCCAGTCGGGCATGGGCAAGTCCACCATCGTCAATGCCCTCGTGCCCGATGCCCGCGCTGCCATCGGCGACATCTCGATCGCACTCGACTCGGGCCGCCACACGACCACACACGCGCGCCTGTATCGCCTGGGACCGGACACCACCCTCATCGATTCGCCGGGCATGCAGGAGTTCGGCCTGCATCACGTGAGTATCGGCCAACTGCCGCATTGCTTCGTCGAGTTCCGTGCATGGATCGGGCAGTGCCGCTTCAACGACTGCCGCCATCTCGGCGAACCCGATTGCGCGGTTCAGGCCGCCCAGGCGCGCGGGGACATCGATGCCAGGCGCCTGGCCGTGTACCGCAAGCTGGTGCGCGAGGCGCAGGCGCGCGACAGGCGCCGGTACTAGCCGCCCACCCAGCTGGCGAGCGTCATCAGCAACAGCAGCACCAGCCAGACGATGAGCGCACGCCACAACAGGCCGAGCGCGTTCTGCAGATAGTCGGAATCGGGCACCGCGCCCTCGCCCAATTCGGGACGGAAGCGCATTCCCTGAACGGCCGGCAATGCACCGCCCAGGCGCACTCCCAGGGCTCCGGCCCCGCTGGCCAGCACGATGCCGTCGGATTGATTGACCCAGGAGCGCGCCTGCGTGCGCCAGGCAGAGATGGCGTCCTCGAAGTTGCCGGCGATGGCAAAGCCGACCGCCGACAGGCGCACCGGCAGCCAGTCGATCACGCGGAATGCCTTCGCCGCGAACAGGCCGAACGGCCCGAACGCCTCGTCCTGGCGCATGCCCCAGCGCCGATCCATCTCCTCGCACAGGCGATAGAGCAGTGCGCCGGACGGACCGGGCAGGAGGATGAACCAGAAAATGATCCCGAACACCTGGCGATGCGTGCGCACCAGCGCCGTCTCGATCGCCGCCTTGGCAATGTCGGGTTCGCCGAAGTCCACCGCGGACTCGCCCCGCCAGGCGGTGAGCAGCGCACGGGCGCGCTCCGCCTCGCCCGCGCGCATCGCGTCCAGGATGTCGCGCAGCGGCTGCACGGCCTCGCGAAATCCCAGGCACACGTACAGAACCATCAGCGTCCAGATCCACCCCAGGAGCGGCGTCACGTAGTGGAGTGCGTAGAAAACCAGCAGCGCGAGCAGGACCCAGGGCAGCACGGCAGCGCACCAGCCGATCACGCCGTGCGCGCGCTGACCCGCATTCAGGTCATGCGCCAGCCGGTCGGTATAGCGCTGATAGGCAGCGAGGAGCGTGCTCGCCCACGGCAGCGGGCGGGCGTTCTCGATCAGCAGCGCCAGAAGGATGGTGAAGAAGGACATGTGCCGATTCTAAACGACACTCGCACGCGCGAGCTGTCGACCGCGCCGGACAGCAGCTCAGCTGGTCAGGCGCAGATACAGTGCCGGCAGCTTCTCCGGCAGCCGGCGCAGATGATCGAGCACCATGAAGTTGCGCGCGCCGAAGATGCGCGTGACGTACTCGTCGGCCGCGGGATCGAGACTCAGGCAGAAGGTCGCGATGCCGTGGCGGCGCTGGTCCTCCACCGCCCGTTTGGTGTCGAAGATCAGGTACTGGCGGTCGTGCACGTCGATGTCGTGCGGTTCGCCGTCGGTCAGCAGCAGGATCAGCCGCTGGGCGGCACGGCGCTGGCGCAGAAAGTGGCCGGCGTGGCGCAGGGCCGTACCCATGCGCGTGGACAACCGCCCCTTCATTCCGGCCAGACGCGCGCGCGCCAGCTCGTCGTAGGGCTGGTCGAAGTCCTTGAAGCGGTAGTACTCGATTTCGTGGCGGCCATTGGAATCGAAGCCATGGACCGCGAAGTTGTCGCCCAGGTCGTCCATCGCGTGCGCCACCAGCGCAGTGGCCTCGCGCGCGAGCTCGAGCACGGTCGTGCCGGCGGCCGGCACCCAGTCGTTGGTGGACTGCGACAGGTCCAGCAGCACCAGCACTGCCAGATCCCGGCTGTTGCGCCCCTGGCGCTGGTGCACGCGCGGATCGGGTACACGCCCGGCGCGCAGATCGATGGTCGCACCGATGCACGCATCCAGGTCGATGCGGTCCCCCTCCAGCTGCTTCTTCAGCCGCTGCGGCCGCTGCATCTGCACCGCCCTGATCATGCTGGTGAGGCGCCGCACGGTCTCGTCATTGCGCTGAAGAACTTCCTCGATCACCCGGGGGTCCCCGGGCTCCGCGGCCTTCTCGATCAGTGTGCACCAGCGCGGACGATCGATGCCGACCAGGTAGTCCCATTCATCGTAGAGATAGGGCTGCAGCAGCGCGGCCTCGATCACCGCCGCCTCGCTCGCACTCACATGGTCCGGCTGCGCCGTGTCCGGCTGGGCCGGACCACCCTGCTCCTCGTCGGTCTGCGCACTGGACTGCTCGCCCCCCTCCTGCTGCTCGAGCTTCGCCGACTGCAGGATCGTCTCCTGGTCGTCGCTGCGCTGTTCGCCTGCATCGCCCATGTCCCACAGGTGCAGGTTGTCGTCGCGGTACAGCGGCTCGATGACGTAGGTCCTGAAGTCGAACGGCACGCGCATCCGGCCGAAATCGTCGCCCAGCAGGGCGCCGATCTCGCGGCTGATTGCCGGGACTTCCAGCTGGTCCAGCGCCTGCGCGAACATGTGTCGGCCCCTGGCGACGAATGCATTCTCGTCGTGGTAGCCGGGATCGATCAGCGCGCGCGAGAGACGCTGCATCAGCGACACGGCCGAGAAGGTGACAGTCGGCAGCGCCACGTGGAAGGGCAGCCACAGCGCGCGCAACCCCGGCATCTCGCGCATGGCAAGATGCTCCGCGCGCGCGTCCTCGATCAGCGAAACCAGTGCGACCTGGATCGGCCGCAGCGCCCGCAGCGCGAAGCGCTGTGCCGAGAACTGCAGGTGCGCAGCCGCGTGCGCCGCAGCCGCGCGGTACAGGGCAACGCCATCCTGACCGAGAAAGACCTCGAAGGCCCGCGGCATGCGGATCACGCCGTCCACGATCGACACGCGCTGCCCTTTCCTTCCTTCGCCCGAAACCGTCGCGGGACGCAGCGCGGTGTCGCGCGCCCACAGCGCACGCAAGTAGAAGCCCAGCCGCCGCTCCACTGCGGTGAACAGCACGCCTTCACCGGCCGCGCGCAGGATGGCGCGCGCATCCCGGCTCTCCAGTCTGAACCAGGCGTGACGTTCATCCGGATCGGTCCCGTGCGACTGCACACCCAGCAGCGCCCAGCGCCGCAGGCCATCGAGCGCGAGCTGATCCAGCAGCCTCCCGCTCTGCACGAACAGCGGAATCAGCGCATCGGGTGCGGCTTCACTGAGCTCGTCGATGATGCCGAGGTAGGCGTGCAACTGCTGCGCGGCCGGCAGACGCCCCAGCGCCTGCGGCAGGCTGTCGAACAGACTGTCGAGCGCGGACGTGCCGGCATGCCGGAGTACCGAAACCGACACGCCGAGCAGGCATGCGAGGCTGGATTCTCCGTAGGCCCGCAGCACCTGCGGTGCGGCGCGCAGGTAGGAGACCGCGACCGCGATGCCGCAGCCGGCCTGCAGCAGACCAGCCGCGCCATCGAGCAGGACACGCTGGTTCTCGAAGGAGAGCCCGCGCGAGGCCTCGTCCCACGCCGCTTCGACCAGTTCGCGCGCCGCATCCGGAAGTGCAGAGAACAGCTCGGGATGCGCCTGCGCCACGGAGTGCACCGCAATCTCCTGAAACGGCGTGCTAGAAGAAGGCCTTTACCGCGGCCTCGAGCGCATCGCGCATGTCCGCATCGTCGGTGAGCGGGCGAACCAGCGCCACGCTGCAGGCGGCTGCGGGCGCTACACCTCCGGCGATGAGCTGCCCGGCGTACACGAGCATGCGGGTGGACATGCCCTCCTCCAGGCCATGACCCTTGAGATTGCGCGACTTCTCGCCGACCGAGACCAGCATTCCGGCGATCTGGGGCGAGACACCGGACTCGTGCGCGACGATCTCGATCTCCACTTCACGCACCGGCCAGTCGAAGTCGAGCGCGCCGAAACGCTGCCTGGTAGATTGCTTGAGGTCCTTCATGATGTTCTGGTAACCGGGGTTGTACGAGATCACCAGCTGGAAATCCGGATGCGCGTGCACCAGCTCGCCCTTCTTCTCCAGCGGCAGTACGCGGCGCGCGTCGGTGAGCGGGTGGATCACCACGGTGGTGTCCTGCCGCGCCTCGACCACCTCGTCGAGATAGCAGATCGCGCCGTAACGCACGGCCAGCGTGAGCGGTCCGTCACTCCAGTGCGTGCCTCCGGCATCGAGCAGATGGCGGCCGACGAGATCCGAGGCGGTCATGTCCTCGTGGCAGGCGATGGTGACCAGCGGCTTGCCCAGGCGCCAGGCCATGTACTCGACGAAGCGCGTCTTGCCGCAGCCGGTAGGTCCCTTGAGCATCATCGGCATGCGCACCGCGTAGGCCGCCTCGTACAGGGCGACCTCCTGGCCGGTGGCGCGGTAATACGGTTCCTCGTCGATCACGTACTGCGCGATCGAGTTCTCGCTGGGAAGACGATGCATGGACCTTTCCTGACTGCCGGGTGATTGGACTGGGAATGGCGTCTCGTACGCCATGCGCTACAGCCCACACTTTACAGGGCGGCGCACGGGAGGTGGGCGGCCGGGGTGCCCCGGTCATCCCTCATCGGTCGAACGGCACGTCAGCGGCGATGCGCTCCACGACCGCGTCCACGCCTTCGCCGGAATGGCAATTGGTGAGCAGCAGCGGCCGGCCGCTGCGCGCATGCGAGCCCTCCCGGATCATGCGCTGGACGTCGACGCGCACATAGGGGGCCAGATCGATCTTGTTGATCACCAGAAGGTCGCATTGCACCACACCCAACCCGCCCTTGCGCGGGATGTCGTCGCCGCCGGCAGTGTCGATGACGAACAGCCAGTAGTCCACCAGATCGAGCGAGAAGGTGGAGGCGAGGTTGTCGCCGCCGCTCTCGATGAGCACCAGGTCGAGCGGATCGAACTTCGCCTCGAGCTCGTCCGCCGCCTGGATGTTGAGCGTCGGATCCTCGCGTATCGCGGTGTGCGGACAGGCCCCGGTCTCCACCGCCATCACGCGCTCGGGGTCGATCAGTCCGCTGCGCTGCACGCGCTCGGCATCCTCCCTGGTCACCAGGTCATTGGTGATCACGGCCAGGCGCGTCCCGCGCGCGATGAAGCGCGGGATCAGCTGCTCGAGCAGAGCGGTCTTGCCGGATCCGACCGGTCCGCCGATGCCGACGCGGGCGGCGCCGGGACGTGGGGATGCGGGCTGGGGCGATGCGGGGTGTCGTGGTGCGGGGCCCTGCGCGGCGGGATCGCCTATGTGCATTCGAGTTGCCTGCTTCGTGATCCGTGACTGGTGGGCTGCGCCCCGCTTCAGGGCGCCTCTTCGATGCGCCTGACGCGTCCGTCGGCCATGAGATGCGCCAGCCGCCCGAGATAGATCTCCACGGGGCCCTGCAGCGCGATGCGCAGGCGCGAGCCGCCGAAGGCCACCTTCCAGTGCATGTTGCCGGCGAAGTAGCCGACTTCCAGGGCGCGGGGAACATCGTCTGCTTCGAGTACCAGCCACTTCCTCCGCGCCATGCGCACGACCACTGCACGGGTCTGGTCCAGGAAGACGACGGCTCCGTCACTCAGTTTCTGGCTGCGCGGCAGGCGCAGCACGCACTCGGTGCCGCGATCGGTGATGGCGCGCAGGTGGTGACGCTGGGTGTCCGTCTCACTGAGCGTGAGGTACTCCACGATCCCGGCGTGCTCCAGCCGGTGCAGGGCTTCCGCGACGGCGGCGTCGGTCGCCATACCGATAATGTGGTCGATCCTCAGCAGCGTGCCGTTGGACAGGGATGTGTACATCGCCTCGGAATGTATCATCTTGCCCGGCGCCGGGAGACGTGCTGCGCTACTCGCCGCGCGCGCCACGCCCGGCTACCCGGCGAGGTGCTGCCAGGGAGATGCGTCGATCCAGTCCAGGAGACAATCCCCGGGACGAATGTGGTAGCCAGGCACAACGAACAGAGAAATCTCTCCGCTGGCGTGCGCAGCTATCGGGGCATACCGGAGCCGGCGACCCGAACTGGTTCAGTGCCAGTTATATGACTCCGGCAGTTTGTGCAGGACCAATCCCGGGAATAGACTTCTCCTGCAGCACCAGAATCCGATCGTGTCATTTCATCATGGCAGGGAGGGAGCATGACTCCGGGAATCCGACTCCTCGCAGGCTGTCTCATTGCAGCCGCCGCTGCATTGATTCCTTTCGCTGGCCATGCGCAGCAGAAGCACGTCCTGTCCTACGAACGTGCTGCCGACTCCAGCGAGTACACGCGGCAGCTGCGCATCGACGTCGGCGACGTTCCCGGGCATCAGATGCGCGCATACGAACTCGAGGCGACGCACGCGAACGATTCCGTCAGGTTCCTCGATGTCCCGTTGAGAAAGGAATACGTCCGCGGACTCTCCGACTATGTCGACAGCAATGGCCGCCACTTCGGTTACACGGTGTACGTCCTGGAAAATGAGGACAGGATCTACGCACGCATAGACGGCACGACCCAGGCGGCGACGAACGGTGACGGCACGAGGAACATCACCTTCTCTGGCGTCACGACACTCACCGGCGGGACCGGCAAGTTCAAGGGCATCCGGGGCGCTCTGCGGTACAGCGGCTTCTATGACCCGGTGGCAAACCGCAGCGGCGACAGGACAGAAGGAGAGTACTGGTTCGAGGACTAGGCGGGCTGTTCCCGCGCCAGTTCCTCGGCCGCTTTGCGGGCGGGGGTGGAGTTGCAGCCCGTAACCAGTGCGGCAGCACAGGCCCTAACAGGCTGTTGAAATTCGTCGCAATGCGAGAGCGGCGATCGTTTCAGCGAGCTTTTTGGATGAACTTTGGTGTCCGGACGGATCGATCCAGGGGCGCTGCGCGCCGAGAAGGCGAGCAGCGGCTGCTGATTGCCTCGTCATGCCGCACCTCCTTGCGGTACCGCGCTCAGTATTCGCGCCATTCGGACCAGATTCGAGGCGGTCATCGTCAGCTTGAAGTGCTGATCGACGTTCTGGATGCCTCGGTAGACGGTCTGCCGGATGCTTCCCACCGTCTTGCCCCAGCCGAAGTGCTCCTCGATGCGCTTGCGCTTGGCCTGGCTGAGTCGGTAGCTCTCATGGCGCGTCGTGCGCCCGTCGATGGCACTGCGTCGATTCCCCGAATCGTTGCTCGCCACATGAGGCGTTACCTGCCGGCGGCGGCACGCCTCGATGAAGTCGCGCGTGTCGTAGGCCTTGTCGGCGCCCAGCGTTCGCGGCCCGCTCGCCGGCACCGCGTCGAGCATCGCCAGGGCTGCGGCGCGCTCGCCGAATCCGTCTGCGTGCGTAACGATGGCGCCCACCACCAACCCCGAGCGGTTCTCCATCAGCACGTGGCCTTGGTAGGCCAGGATCGCTGCGGTGTTCTGGCTCTTCCTGTATTGCCGCGCATCCGGGTCGGTCGTGCTCGCGTGCGTGTCGTTGCTGCGTCGCGTGCCTTTCCAGTTCGCCTGCGCGTTGCGCCCCGGGCCGCTCGAACCCGAATCGTCGTTGCCGTCCTTGGACTTGAAACTCTTGTGGCTGGCCCATGCCTGGATCAGCGTGCCGTCCACCGAGAAGTGCTCCTTCGAGAGCAGCCCGGCCTTGTCGGCCAGCGTCATCACCTCGGTGAAGAACGCCTCGACCACCTCGTGCTCGAGCAGCCGGTCGCGGTTCTTGGAGAACACCGAGTGATCCCACACTGCGTCATCGATCGCAAGCCCGACGAACCAGCGAAACAGCAGGTTGTAGCGGATCTGCTCCATCAACTGGCGCTCGCTGCGAACCGAGTAGAACACCTGCAGCAGCAGCGCCCGCATCAGCTTCTCCGGCGCAATCGAGGCGCGCCCGGTGTCAGCGTAGATCGTATTGAACAGCCCATTGAGCCGCGTGAGGCTCTCGTTGACCAACTTCTGGATCGCACGCAGCGGGTGATCGACCGGCACGAAGTCATCGAGCTTCGAGAACATGAACAGCGCCTCTTGCACCGCATCCGATCCGCGCATCTTCGACCTCGCAAGGCTTCGACCATGACGTCATTATCCCAAGCGATGCCGCGTAGAGCTACGAGTTCTTGCGGGCGAATTTCAACACCCTGCTAACGGCGAACGAGCGAAGCTGCAGGATGAACTGGCGGAATGTCATCTTTGTTCTTCTCCTTGAACTTGCGTGCGACGCATGAGGCAGCGGACATCGACTGGCCCTAGGACCGAAACACCCTCGAATCCTGCAGTTCATGCAGACAACCAGCGATGGCCAGCGCCGGTGTGCAGTTGCTGATCTCCTCGGGCTGCGTGCGCATCGCCCGCTCGACCTGCTCCGGCATTCCTGCACTCACCCGCGCGAGAATACGCTGCGCCCCCACGTGCCCCGGCCGCACGGCCTTCATCGCGGCATTGACCTGGTTCTCTGCCCAAGCGAACAGATAGGCCGATATTGCATCGGCGGGATCGATCCGCCATCGTGCTGCGGCAAACGCAAATACAGCAGGGAACGCGACGGGTTCCATGAACCGAAGCGCAGCGACCTCCTCGGCTGCGAAGTCTTTGGTCGCCTCGAACAGCCGCCGCAGCGCATGTCCCATCTGCGCAGTCTCGGCACGAAACTCCGCCGTCTCCCGCGCAGCCAGGAACCAGTCGTTCAACCGCCGCACTTCCTCCAGATCATTCGCCGACCACGCTAGCATCAGGCGATGCAGCACCGGCGCTTCGAAGCGGGCGAGGTTGAACTCGAGGCCGTCGCAGATCCAGTCGCCGATGGAGTCCTCGTCGTGGACCCAGCCTTCGGTGATGGCGGTCTCCAGCCCCTGCGAGTAGGCGAAGGCGCCGACAGGGAGCGCGGGGCTGGCGAGGCGAAGGAGGCGGACGAGGGAGAGGGTGTTCGGGACGGGCAGCGGCTCCGCGCCGCCGGGTAGACGGACAATGTCTGCTGTCATGGTTTTGTCCCCTGCCGCCTCGTCACCCCGGCGCAAGCCGGCACCTTGTTATCCCGGCGAAAGCCAGGATCCAGCGTCAATGATCGACAACCCCTGGGCACCGGTTTTCGCCAGTGCGACGGTCGCCCCCTCACCCCGGCCCTCTCCCCCTGGGGGATAGGGAGTTTGTCGTCAGAACAGAAAATACCTCTGCGCCATCGGCAGCACCCGCGCCGGCTCGCAGGTCAGCAGCTCGCCGTCGGCGCGCACCTGATACGTCTCTGGATCGACTTCGATGCGCGGAGTCAGATCGTTGTGCGGCAGATCCTTCTTGGTGATGCGGCGCGTGCCGCGCACGGCGACGAGGCGCTTGCGAAGCCCCAGATTCTGGCCGACGGAGTGCTCGAGGCCCGCAGCGGAGACGAAGGTCACCGAGGTCGCGTGGCAGGCGCTGCCGAACCAGCCGAACATGCTGCGGTAGTGAACGGGCTGGGGCGTGGGGATCGACGCGTTGGGATCGCCCATCGCGGCCGCGCCGATCATGCCGCCCTTGAGGATCAGCGAGGGCTTCACGCCGAAGAAGGCCGGGCGCCACAGGACGATGTCGGCGAGCTTGCCCGCCTGCAGCGAGCCGACCTCGTGCGCCACGCCGTGGGTGAGCGCGGGATTGATGGTGTACTTGGCGATGTAGCGCTTGATGCGGAAGTTGTCGTTCTCCGCGGTGTCCTGCGGCAGCGCGCCGCGCTGCACCTTCATCTTGTGCGCGGTCTGCCAGGTGCGCATGATCACCTCGCCGACGCGGCCCATCGCCTGCGAGTCGGAAGCCATCATGCTGAACGCGCCGATGTCGTGCAGGATGTCCTCGGCGGCGATGGTCTCGCGCCGAATGCGCGACTCGGCGAAGGCCACGTCCTCGGCGATGGCGGGATCGAGGTGGTGGCACACCATCAGCATGTCGAGGTGCTCGTCCACGGTGTTGATCGTGTACGGGCGCGTCGGGTTGGTGGAGGACGGCAGCACGTTCAGCTCACCGCAGGCGCGGATGATGTCCGGGGCGTGGCCGCCGCCTGCACCTTCGGTGTGATAGGTGTGGATGGTGCGGCCCTTGAACGCCGCGAGCGAGGTCTCGACGAAGCCGGACTCGTTCAGCGTGTCGGTGTGGATCGCCACCTGCACGTCCATCTCCTCTGCCACGGCCAGGCAGTTGTCGATCGCGGCAGGCGTGGTACCCCAGTCCTCGTGCAGCTTCAGGCCGATCGCACCGGCGGCGACCTGCTCGCGCAGCGGATTGCGCAGGCTGACATTGCCCTTGCCGAGGAAGCCGAGGTTCATCGGGAAGGCATCGGCCGCCTGCAGCATGCGGTTCAGGTGCCAGGGACCTGGCGTGCAGGTGGTGGCCTTGGTGCCCGTCGCAGGACCGGTGCCGCCGCCGATCATGGTGGTGATGCCCGCCATCAGTGCCTCCTCGATCTGCTGCGGACAGATGAAGTGGATGTGGCTGTCGAGCCCGCCGGGGGTGACGATCATGCCCTCGCCCGCGATAACCTCGGTGGCCGCGCCGATGACGATGTCCACGCCCGGCTGGATGTCGGGGTTGCCGGCCTTGCCGATGCCGCTGATGCGGCCGCTCTTGATGCCGATGTCGGCCTTGACGATGCCCCAGTGGTCGACGATCAGCGCGTTGGTGATCACGGTGTCGGCCACCTCCGCCGCGCGCCGCTGGCTCTGACCCATGCCGTCGCGGATCACCTTGCCGCCGCCGAATTTCACTTCCTCGCCGTAGACGGTGTGGTCCTTCTCGACCTCGATCCACAGATCGGTGTCGGCGAGCCGCACCCTGTCACCGGTGGTGGGGTCGAACATTTCGGCATAGGCCGAGCGCGTAATCTTCGCTGGCATCAGAGTTTTCCCATCACCTTGCCGAGAAAGCCGTACACCACGCGGTCTCCGGACAGCTCCACCAGTTGGACCGTGCGCTCCTGACCCGGCTCGAAGCGCACCGCGGTGCCGGCCGGGATGTCGAGACGAAAACCGTAGGCCTGCTGCCGCTCGAACGCGAGCGCCGCATTCGTCTCGAAGAAGTGGTAGTGCGAGCCGACCTGGATCGGCCGGTCGCCGGTGTTGGCGACCGTCACGGTGACCGTGTTGCGCCCGGCGTTGAGTTCGATCTCGCCGGGTCTGGTTCTTACTTCACCTGGGGTCATGCGGTTTTCCTTCAGAACCATCTGCCACAGAGAGCACAGAGGACACAGAGCGGATCGCGCCGCTGCAGGGATTGCCTGATCGAGCGTACGAAACACCGGCGGTCTTATGGCTTTTCTCTGTATCCTCTGTGCTCTCTGTGGCTCAATTCCTTTCAAACTATCGTGTGATGCACCGTCACCAGCTTCGTCCCGTCCGGGAACGTCGCTTCCACCTGGATCTCCGGGATCATCTCCGGCACCCCCTCCATCACTTCGTCGCGCCTGAGCAGCATCGCGCCGTAGCCCATCAGGTCGGACACCGAGCGACCGTCGCGCGCGCCTTCCATGATCGCGGCGGTGATGTAGGCGACCGCTTCCGGGTAGTTGAGCTTGAGGTCGCGCGCCTTGCGCCGCTCGGCGAGCAGTGCCGCGGTGAACACCAGCAGCTTGTCCTTCTCTCGGGGTGTCAGCTCCATTCGTCTTCAGCTCTGTACGGTCGTTCGAATCTTTCGTGCTTCAACAGGACCATATGCGTGGCGGCAGCGCCTCGCGCGCCAGCATCGCGGGACGCAGCACGCACCACAGGTTCGTGAACCACGCCCGCGCAGCGTGCGCGGAGTGGCCGAGATGGCGTGCGATGGTGATGCCCGGAAGGGTGGTGATGCCGCACAGTTCGCCCTGGCGAGCCGGCACGGCGCGCAGGGCGGCGAGCAGCTCGCGCCCAGCGACGGATCCGGCATCGAAGCCGGCGGCGAGCAGCAGCGCGCTCACCGTGTAGCCGGCGAGGCCCGCCCTCGAAGTCAGCGCGCGGCTGCCGCCCCCGATGTCTGCGTACTCGACGAACACCAGCCGCGTACCCTGATAGACCTCGGTGCGCTGGCGCAGCCGCCCGTGCGTGAAGCGCTCGCCCGAGGCGGTGCGGCCCAGTCAGGTGATCTCCCAGCCGACGTAGCGCGCGCCATCGGCCAGATCGACGCGCAGTTGCTGATCGACCCGTGCGCCGTCGAATACGATGGACTCGAGCGGCATCCACTCCAGCACGGCGTTGCCTTCCACGACGAGCTTGACCTGCTGGCTGGCGTCGGCACCGATGGAGCGGTACCACTTCGTCGCGCCGGGCGTGGTCAGCAGCGCGTGGGCGCCGGGCGCCGCCGTGATGCCGATCGCGAGACGGCCACCGGCAACGATGCCCCCGGGCGGATGGATGACGATGGTGTGGCGCACGTCCTCGCCCTCCTGGTAGAGGGAACGCTGCACGCGCAGCGGACCGTGGTGCGCACGCGTGGCGAGCACGGTACGCCGTTCCCGCCGTTCGTAGCGCAGATCGAGTGCCGCTGACCAGCCAGTCGGCGCTTCCGCGTGCAGCGGAATATCTGCAGTGGATCGTGACGACGGGCACATGGACAGGAACAGATGCGAGCGGCCGACGCGGTCCGTCGTCCCTCGATTGTTGTTGCCGCTAGACTAGCATGCGATGCGCGAACAATCACGCACCAGTGTGGTGCGGAATATGACCATCATGCGTCGGCGAAAGCAAGGAATCCGGCAAGAACCGAAGTGGCCCTTCTGCTTCGAGCGGGATGCCGGCTGGCGCCAGGCCGACCGCTAGCGCCGCCACACCAGCGTGCGGTTGTTCGCCGGCATGGCGAGGTCGTCGATTGGCAAGAATCCCTGCGCACGGGCAAGCGCGTGCACCGCCTCGACGTCACGGATGCCGCTCTCGGGATCGCGCTCACGCAGCATGGCGTCGAAGCGTGCGTTGCTCTCCGAGGTGGCGCGACCGCCGTAGTTGAACGGCCCATACACGAGGAGTACGCCGCCGTTTTCCAGCTGCGTGCCTGCGTGCCGGAAGAAGTGCTCGACCCGCGGCCAGGACACGATGTGCAGGGTGTTTGCGCTGAATACGGCGTCGCAACCCTGGTACGGCCAGTGATCGTCCAGATCCAGACCAATCGGCGCATTCAGGTTCGGAAGTTCCACGCCTCGGAACTGCGCGAACAGTCCGGGCAGGTTGCCGGCGATGTCGCTTGGCTGCCAGGTCAGCTGCGGCAGGGCAGCGGCGAAGTGCAGCGCGTGTTGACCAGTGCCGCTGCCGATCTCCAGCACGGCACGGCAGCCGGCGAATGCCGTCCGCACGACCTCCAGGATCGGACCCTTGTTGCGCTCACAGGCTTCCGAATAGGGCTTCAAGCGGCGAATCCGTCGGCTCGGTCCCGGCCCCACTACGAAGACACTCCGGCGCGGCTTCCGCCGGAACGACGTGGCCCCGGAACGATTTCGGCCCAGAGCGATGTGATCCCGAAGCGATGTCGCCCCGGAGAGATGTAGCCGCGAATGATGTGGTCCCCGTCATGCCGACGAAGCCCGCATCCAGCGACAGCGAGAAGGGCTTCTCTCCTTCCCCGCGGGCACCGGCTCGCGCCGGCGCCACGAGCGCTCAGGACAGGCGCGCCTTGTTGTCCTCGAGCGTTTCCCCGTACGTCATGCGCACGCTCTCGAGCGCGTCGTTCAGGGTCTCTTCAGGCAACGTATTGACCGCCTGGGCGACAAAGTAGGCGGCATCGTAGGAATCCTTGGGCAGGACGTCGACGTGATCGTCCATCTTGGCGACGAACATCGCCGCGGCCCCGACGGTGCGCAGCAGGTGTTCGCGCTCTGCCATCAGCATCTCCAGTTCCGCCCGCAGCATGGAAAGCTCCTGTTCACGCTGCAGATCGGAGGCACGGCGGCCGGTGTGGACGCGACGTTCTTCGATGTGGATCATGGTTGTCTCCCGTTGTAATCCGATTTATTCGGTGGCCACGTTCACCAGGGTCGGGTTCAGCACGGCCATCACGTCGGCCGGTGCAAGCCCCACGAGGTATCCCCGCTTGCCCCCGTTGATGTAGATCCTGGACAGGTCGGCGATACTGCACTCCATGTACATCGGCATGGACTTGCGCATTCCGAAGGGTGACGTGCCGCCCACCATGTAACCGGAGTGGCGGTTCGCCGTCTCCGGGCTGCAGGGCTGGATCGTCTTCACGCCCAGCACCCGCGCCAGTTCCTTGGTCGATACCTGCTTGTCGCCGTGCATCAGCACCACCAGCGGGCGCCTGGCGTCGTCCTCCATCACCAGGGTCTTGACCACGCAGCGCTCGTCAACGCCAAGTTCCCTGGCCGAGACGGCGGTCCCGCCCTTCTCCTCGTACTCGTACAGATGATCGGTGAAGGTCACCCCGGCGGTGCGCAACTGCCGAACGGCCGGAGTGACCGGCGTTCTGTCCTTGCTCATGGGATGTTTCCGGGCCTCCCGCCCGGCGTCAGGCTCTCAGCGCACGATACAGCATGTGCAGCATGCCGGCGGTGGCGCCCCAGATGTAGCGGCTCTGATAGGGCATCGAATAGTAGTGCCGGCGGCGCCCGTTCTTCTCGTCGCTATGGCGCTGGTGGTTGTCCGGATCGAGGAAGTGGGTGAGTGGCACCTCGAACACCTCCGCCACCTCGAAGGGATCCGGGCGATAACTCACCGGCGGATCGATCCAGCCGACGACGGGCGTTACGCGGAAGCCCGTCGGGATGTCGTAGTCCGGCAGGCTGCCGACGATGGTGACCAGTTCGCGCGCCAGGCCGGTTTCCTCCTCGGCCTCGCGCAGCGCGGTGTATACCCGATCACTGTCGCCTGGATCGACACGGCCGCCAGGGAAGCAGATCTGCCCGGCGTGGTCGTTCAGATGTGCAGTACGCTGCGTGAGCATGACCACCACTCCCTCCGGACGGTTGATGAGCGGCACCAGCACCGCCGCCTGGGTGGCGGCGAAATCCCTCGCATGGACGTAGCGCAGCACGCCTGGATCTGCCGGCAGGTCGTGAGCCTGCCGCAGGCGCTGCGCGAGCCAGTGGCGGGAGATGGAGGGGACAGCAGTCAGGGACACGAGGCGGCGGAAAGCAAAATCGATTCCACAAAGAAGCTATTCTAATCGGCCATGGACCCCGCGTGCCATGTTTGGTTCCGGCCGATGCGCGCGCAAGCCAGGGAACCGCGCCGAATCGGCGGGTTCGAACCGTTGCGCCCGCATCCGCGGGCCTCTCGAACGAGGAGATCGGACGATGAAAGCACGTGCGTTGTTTGCCGCTCTGGCCATGGCCTTCGCTGCTTCGGCTTTCGCGGCGCACTGCCCAATGGACATGAAGGCGATCGACGAGGCCATGTCGAAGAATCCGAGCCTCTCGGCGGAGAAGATGGCCGAGGTGAAGAAGTACCGCGCCGAGGGCGAAGCCCTGCACAAGGCCGGCAAGCACCAGGAATCGGTCGATACCCTGGCGAAGGCCATGAAAATTCTCGGTATCTGACGCTGCACCGGGCAGACCGGCCGCGCCATCCCGGCAGCGGCCTGCCTGCCCGCCCTCGTTGTCTCCCTCATGTCGAACGCCGGCATTCAGCCATAGGCGGAAGGACTGCTCTCGGTTCTCGCTAGGCACCGGCCCCGGATTAAAGCATTCCGCGGCCGGCTTTCACGCGCCGCTGCGGCGGCGGTCAATGCACGCTGTCTTTCCCGCCCGCGAGAAGGTGCGCCACGCTGATGCGGGCGCTGTCCAGATGGGGATTGATCCGCAGTGCCGCCGAGAATGCCAGCAGCGCGGCATCGCGATCCCCGCCTCCGATGCAGATCTCACCCAGTGCGCACAGCGCGCCGAAGTGGCGCGGTTCGAGCTCCAGCGTGCGGTGGATTGCCAGCACGCTCTCATCGTCGCGCTCCATCAGGTAGTACAGGGTCGCACTCTTGTTCCACGCTTCCGGGAAATCCGGGCAGGCGCGCAGCAGGTAGTGCAGGCGGGTTTCAGCCAGATCGAAGCGCTGACCGGCGATGTCGGTGGCGGCCCGATCGAGCGCGCGCGAGGCAGCATGGTGCGGATGCTGCATCCACAGGTGCCAGATCTCGTCCTCGAGAGCGTTCGCCGCCGCATGCTCCAGTGCGAGATGCCGGAACAGCTGGTGCAGGCGTCCCGGCAACGTCGGGGCGGGACGGCGCTGCGGCAGATGCGCGACCAGTCTGAGCGTTTCGCTGTACATGCGGCTCGAACTCCGGTTGCCGGGCTGGGCAGACTTCAAGCAAGGCAGGTGCCACGGCAAGCATGGCGCGGTCCGCATGGCCCGGGAGCCCGCGTCAGCGCGCGCTGCCTGCCTCCACTACCGCGAGCGCCGTCATGTTTACCAGGCGGCGCACCGTCGCTGTGGGCGTGAGGATGTGGCAGGCCTGCGCCGCGCCGAGCAGGATCGGACCGACCGTGATGCCTTCGCCCGCCACCGCCTTGAGCAGGTTGAACGAGATGTTCGCGGCATCCAGCGTCGGCATGATCAGCAGGTTGGCCTCACCCTTGAGCATGGAATTGGGGAAGCGCTGCATGCGTATCTCCTCGACCAGCGCGGAATCGCCGTGCATCTCGCCTTCGACCTCCAGCTCAGGCGCCATCTTCTCGAGCAGTTCGCGCGCGCGGCTCATCTTCTGCGCCGAGGGCGTACGCGAGCTGCCGAAGTTCGAGTGCGACAGGAGTGCGACCTTGGGCGCGAGGCCGAAGCGCGTCACCTCCTCGGCCGCGAGCAGAGTGATCTCGGCCAGCTGTTCCGCGGTGGGATCGGGATTGACGTAGGTGTCGCAGATGAAGATCGTGCGGTCCTGCAGCAGCAGCAGGTTCATCGCGGCGAACTGGTTCACGCCGGGCTTCAGCCCGATGACGTTGCCGATGTACCACAGGTGCGTGCCGTGCTCGCCGTAGGTGCCGCAGATCATCGCATCGGCGGCGTTCTGCTTGACCATCAGCGCGCCGATCAGCGTGGTGCGCCGGATCACCTCGCGCTTGGCGACTTCGACCGACACGCCGCGCCGCTGCATGATGTCGTGGTAGAGCTGCCAGTAGTCGCGGAAGCGCGGGTCACTGTTCGGATTGACCAGTTCGAAGTCGCGCCCGGGCCGCATGCGCAGGCCGAGCTTCTGCAGCCGCACGTCGAGCACTTCCGGACGCCCGACCACGATCGGCGTGGCCAGCCCCTCGTCCACCACCACCTGCACCGCGTGCAGCACGCGCTCGTCTTCGCCCTCGCAGAACACCACGCGCCTGGGGTTCCTCTTGGCCGCGGCGAACACCGGCTTCATGATCAGGCCGGAGTGGTAGACGAACTGGGTGAGCTGCTGGCGGTAGGCCTCCATGTCCGCGATGGGACGCGTGGCCACGCCGCTGTCCATGGCCGCCTGCGCTACCGCGGGGGCGATTTTCACGATCAGGCGCGGATCGAACGGGCGCGGAATCAGATACTCGGGCCCGAAGGGCTGGCTCGCCTCGCCGTAGGCAATGGCGACGATGTCGGACTGCTCGGCCTGCGCCAGATCGGCGATGGCCTTGGTCGCCGCCAGCTTCATCTCCTCGGTGATGGTGGTGGCGCCCGCGTCCAGCGCGCCGCGAAAGATGAAGGGGAAGCACAGGACGTTGTTGACCTGGTTCGGATAGTCCGAGCGCCCGGTCGCGATGATGCAGTCCTCGCGCGCGGCCCTGGCTACCTCGGGCAGGATCTCGGGATTCGGGTTGGCAAGGGCGAGGATGAGAGGCTTGCCCGCCATGCGCTTGACCATCTCAGGCGTGAGCACGTTCGGGGCGGACAGCCCGAGAAAGACGTCCGCGCCGTCGATGATCTCGCCCAGGGCACGCGCCGCGATGTCCTTGGCATAGCGTGCCTTGTACTCGTCCATTTCCTCGACACGGCCCTTGTACACCACGCCGTTGATGTCGCTGACGTAGATGTTCTCGACTGGCATGCCGAGGTTCACCAGCAGATCCAGGCAGGATAGCGCTGCGGCACCCGCGCCGGAGCACACCAGCTTCACGCGCCTGATGTCCTTGCCCACCACTTTCAGGCCGTTGAGCACGGCGGCCCCGACGATGATCGCAGTACCGTGCTGATCGTCGTGGAACACCGGGATCTTCATGCGCCCGCGCAGGCGGCGCTCGATCATGAAGCACTCCGGCGCCTTGATGTCCTCGAGATTGATGCCGCCGAAGGTCGGTTCGAGGCTGGCGATGATGTCCACCAGCTTGTCCGGGTCGTGCTCGGCGATTTCGATGTCGAACACGTCGATTCCGGCGAACTTCTTGAACAGCACGCCCTTGCCTTCCATCACCGGCTTGGACGCGAGCGCGCCGATCGACCCGAGGCCGAGCACTGCGGTGCCGTTGGTGACCACCCCGATCAGGTTGCCGCGCGCGGTGTAATCGCGGGCGCTGGCGGGATCGGCGACGATTTCCTCGCATGCCGCCGCGACACCGGGCGAATACGCCAGTGCGAGGTCGCGCTGGTTGACCAGGCCCTTGGTGGGTGCGACCGCGATCTTTCCGGGCTTGGGCAGGCGATGGTAGTCGAGGGCGGCTTTACGCAGTGAAGGATCCATGGATTGCTGTCCTGTGAGGAAGCGGCGCGCGCGGCGGGATCGCCAGCGTAGCGTCGATTATAGGGCGAGCACGCGGCGTATCCGGCGGCGCACGGGAGCTTTGCTACACTGCCACGGCCCTACGAGGAGAATTACGCGGTCATGCATCGGTTGCGTCTGTGGTTCGTGCTGGTCGCGGTCCTGCTTTCCCTGCCTTGCGCGGGACAGGGCAGCACACCCCTGCTGTACGAGGTGACGTCGGAGACGACCACCCTGTACCTGTTCGGCACCATCCACGTCGGCACGCGCGAGCTGTATCCGCTGAGTGCGCCGGTCGAGGCGGCGTTCGCGGCGTCCGGCGCGCTCGCGCTGGAGGCCGACCCCACCGACCAGACCGCGAACGCGGCCGCCCTCGCCGGATCGGTGTACCGGCCTCCCGACAATCTGGAACGGCACATCTCGCCCGATCTCTACCGGAATCTGCTCGCGAAGCTGCCGCAGATCGGTCTGCCGGTGGAATACGCACGCGCGCTCAAGCCGCATCTGCTGGCGATGACCATTACCGTGGGCGAGGTGCTGCGTCTGGGTTACGAGCCGGCGCTCGGACTGGATCACCATTTCGCGCAGCGGGCGCGGCGCGAGGGCAAGCCGATCGTCGAACTGGAGTCGATGCTGGAGCAGATGCAGATGTTGGAGTCGCTGTCCGATGCCGTGAAGGAGGACATGCTGCATGCGGCGCTGGCATCGCTCGGCACGCAGGAACTGCGCGAGGAGCTCGACGCGCTGGCTGCAGCCTGGAAGGGCGGGGACGCAGACGGGATCGCACGTGCCCTGGCACGCGGGATGGAAGGCATGGACGAAGCGTCCGCGCGCGAGCTGGAAGCACGCGTCTACGTCGAACGCAACGAGGCGATGGCGCAGAAGCTCGAGGCGATGCTGGGCGGGCGCACGGTGCATTTCGTCGCGGTGGGCGCCGGACACCTGACCGGAACAGCCGGCCTGCCCGCGTTGCTCGAAGCAATGGGTTTCCGCGTACGCCAGCGGTAGGGAGGCGGGTGCCAGCGCATCAGGCTTCGACGTCGATGCTCGTCGGTGCCGCGTCTTCGTTGCGGCGTGCGGAAGCACGCCGGTCCGCCACGCGCGTGTCGATGAGCACTGGGACCTGGCGCTTGCGCCGGTCTTCGCCACGGCGTTCGCTGCGCTGCCGGCGTTCGCCTTCGGGCGTCGGCGCGGTGACGGCAGATTCCTCGCGCACGGGAACAGGCATCGCCGGCTCGGGGCCGGCTCCGCCTGGCGTGTAGGCACGTACGGGATCGACCGCGCGCGTGTTGCCCACTTCCGCGCGAGGCTCGGCAGGGGTGACCACCAGCGGACCGACGGTGTTGATGCGCATGGCGTTCTCCATTCGCGGACGAGCGCTTACGCGACTCGTCGTCGAGCGAGTCCGTTCGGTCCTCCCGTGCCGGCCGTGCGGGCTCGCTCAACCCCTCACGAGCCGGGCGGCTTGGCGGAGTCCTGCAGCGTCTGCAGGGCCGCCTTCTGCATCTCCAGCGTCTTGATCGTCATCTGGAGGAAGTTGAGATTCATCTTCAGCCAGTTCTCGACGCTCTGCAGTTCAGCGATCTTCTTCTCCACGTCCTCCACGTTCATGGTGGGCGTGAAGATACCCGGCATCGGGAACGATGCGGGGTTCCACATCTTCTGGAAGAACTCCCACAGCTCCTTCGACGAATCGTCTGCCATGGCCGTCACATCGTCGGACCGAGCACCCAGGGTGCGAACTCGTCGTCGCCGTAGCCGAAGATCTCACTCTTTGACGGCTGCCCCGATGCGGTCTTGAGGATCAGTTCGAATATCTGCTGGCCCACTTCCTGGACGCTCGCCTTGCCGTCCACGATGACGCCGCAGTTGATGTCCATGTCCTCCTCCTGGCGGTTCCACAGTGCGCTGTTGGTGGCCAGCTTGAGCGAGGGCGAGGGCTTGCAGCCATAGGCCGAGCCGCGGCCGGTGGTGAAGCACACCACGTTGGCGCCACCCGCCACCAGTCCGGTGATCGACACGGGATCGTAGCCGGGCGTGTCCATGAAGCCGAAGCCCTTGGTCTTGATGTGCTCGGCGTACTTGTACACGTCCATCAGGCCCGTGGTACCGCCCTTGGCGGCCGCACCCAGCGATTTCTCGAGGATGGTGGTCAGCCCGCCCGCCTTGTTGCCCGGCGAGGGATTGTTGTTCATGTCGCCGCCCAGCTTGGAGGTGTAGTCCTCCCACCAGCGGATGCGCTCGATCAGCTTCTCCCCCACCTCGCGGCTGACCGCGCGGCGGGTCAGCAGGTGCTCGGCACCGTAGATCTCCGGCGTCTCGGACAGCACCGCGGTACCCCCGTGCTGCACCAGCAGGTCGGCCGCCGCGCCCAGCGCCGGATTGGCCGACACGCCGCTGTAGCCATCGGAGCCGCCGCACTCGAGGCCCAGGACCAGATGACTTGCCGGACAGGGCTCGCGCCTGACCTTGTTCGCTTCGGGCAGCATCTCCCTGATCATCGCGATGCCGTTCTCGATCGTCTTGCGCGTGCCGCCCGTGTCCTGAATGGTGAAGGTGCGCAGCTGCTCGGTGCGGCTCAGTCCCTGCGCGGCGAGCAGGTCGTTGATCTGGTTCGCCTCGCAGCCCAGGCCGATCATCAGCGAGGAGGCGACGTTGGCATGCGTGGCATAGCCGGCCAGCACCCTGCGCAGGACCTCCACCGGCTCCCCGTGCGAGGCCATGCCGCAACCGGTCTGGTGCGTGATGCAGAACACGCCATCCACGTTCGGGTAGTCGGCGATGCGCTCGCCGGTGAAGTACTCCGCGATCTTGCGGGAGACGTGCGCCGAGCAGTTCACGCTCGAGATCACAGCCAGGTAGTTGCGCGTGGCGACGCGGCCGTCGGCGCGCCTGATCCCCATGAAGGTCGCCGGCTCGGCCGCGAACCGTGTCGGCTGGTAGTCGGCGCCGAAGGCGTAGTCGCGCTCGAAGTGCGCCATGCCCAGGTTGTGCACGTGGACATGTTCGCCGGCGCGGATCGGCTTCGTCGAGTAGCCGATGATCTGGTTGTAGCGGCGCACCGGCTGGCCTTCGGCGACGTCGCGGATTGCGATCTTGTGGCCGGCCGGGATGGTGACCGCGACGCGCACACCGTCCTTCAGTAGTTCGGTTCCGGCGGGAATCTCGACCCGGGCGATGACCACGTCGTCGGCCGGGTTGAGCTTGATGATCAGGTCTGCGGTCTGCAGCATGGCGATGTGCTCTCCTCGATGAGACCGGGCGAAACCCCGTGTCGCGGCCCGGCTGAAACCGAAGAATTATATGCCGCTCCCGGCGCGTGCGTGCCGACGAGGCAGGCGCCGGTCAGGGCCGCCGCCCGCGCGCGGCACCGTGCCGGAAGCAGTCCACCAGGTGATCATCCACCATCCCGACCGCCTGCATGAAAGCGTAGCAGATGGTGCCGCCGACGAAGCCGAATCCACGCCTCTTCAGCTCCTCGCTGAGCGCGTCCGACTCGGGCGTGCTGGCGGGCACCTGGTGCATCGCGGTCCAGGCATTGCGGCGCGGCTCGCCATCCACGAAGCGCCAGACGCAGGCGTCGAAGCTGCCGAACTCCTCACGCGCGGCAAGAAACGCAATCGCGTTCTTCTTCGCCGCTTCGATCTTGAGCCGGTTGCGCACGATTCCCTCGTTCTTCATCAGCCGGTCGAAATCGCACTCCTCGTAGCGTGCCATCGTGTACGGATCGAAGCCGGAAAAGGCTTCCCGGTAATTGGCGCGCTTCTTCAGGATGGTGGACCAACTCAGTCCGGCCTGTGCACCTTCGAGGATGAGCATTTCGAACAGGTGCGCATCGTCGTGCGAGGGCACGCCCCACTCCTGGTCGTGATAACGCACGTAGAGCGGGTCGGACCCGCACCATGGGCAGCGCGGCGTCGTGTCGGAGGCGGCAGGCATGAAGTCGTGATCGTACCCTGGACCATGGCGCTAGCGGGTGTGACGACGAGGCGGCTTGTCGCCCGCGTTGCCCTCGACCGGACTCGCCGGCGCCGTGTGGCATACTTCCTTGCTTCCAGAAGAACCCGACGGGAGGCGCCCGGTGAGCGGAAGACTCGACGGCAAGAACGTGCTGGTGACGGCCGCGGCACAGGGAATCGGGCGCGCGACCGCTCTCGCCTGCGCGCGTGAAGGGGCATCGGTCGTCGCCACCGACGTCAACCTCGAGAGACTCGGCGAATTGTCCGGTACGCGCGGCATCCAGGTGCGCCGGCTCGACGTCACCGACCAGGCTGCCATCACCGCGCTGGTCGGGGGAATGCCGGCGCCTAGCGCGCTGATCAATTGCGCCGGGTTCGTCGCCAACGGCACCATTCTCGACTGCACGCAGAAGGACTGGGACTTCTCCTTCGATCTGAACGTGCGCTCGATGTTCTGGATGATCAAGGCCTTCCTGCCCGGGATGCTGGCGCAGGGCGGCGGCTCCATCATCAACATCGCCTCGATTGCCGGCAGTGTGAAGGGCATTCCCAACCGGTTCGTCTACGGCGCCACCAAGGCCGCCGTGATCGGTCTGACGAAGTCGGTGGCGGCGGATTTCGTGCGCAGAGGGATCCGCTGCAACGCAGTGTGTCCTGGCACCGTGGATACCCCGAGCCTGGGAGATCGCATCAATGCGTTCACCGATCCGGTGCAGGCGCGCAAGGACTTCATTGCACGTCAACCGATGGGGCGCCTGGGCAACGCGGAGGAGATCGGCGAGCTGTGCGTGTATCTGGCATCCGACGCGGCGCAGTTCATGACCGGCCAGGCGGTGATGATCGATGGCGGCATGACCATTTAGCTGGATTTTTCACCACGAAGACACGAAGGGCACGAAGAAAACCTCCTTCGGCACCGCGGACACACGGACCACCCGTGAGGCCATGACCACACGGCCGCTCGCTCAGCTGCTTCGCGGATCCCGTGCCTCTCAAGAAGCCGATACGACGACTTTCTTCGTACCTTGGTGACTTCGTGGTTCATATGTTCGATCAAACAGAGGAGGCGTGATCATGAGACTGGTACGTTACGGCGAGGCGGGCAGCGAGAAGCCCGGAATTCTGGATGCGGGCGGTGCGCTGCGCGATCTGTCCGGCGTGGTGAAGGACATCGACGGCAGCACCATCGGCCCGGACGGCCTGGCCAAGCTGCGCGGCATCGATCTGAACAGCCTGCCCGCGGTCTCCGGCAGCCCGCGCCTGGGTTCGCCCGTGGGCAACATCGGCAAGTTCGTCGCCATCGGCCTGAACTACGAGGACCACGCCAAGGAATCCAACCTGCCGATCCCCAAGGAACCGGTGGTATTCATGAAGGCGACCTCGTGCATCTCGGGCGCGAACGATACCGTCGTGCTGCCCAAGGGCTCGCTGAAGGGCGACTGGGAAGTGGAACTGGCCTTCGTCATCGGCAAGACTGCCAAGGCGGTGTCCGAGGCCGACGCGCTGAATTACGTCGCCGGCTACATGATCTGCAACGACGTGTCCGAGCGCGAGTGGCAGCTCGAGCGCGGCCCCACCTGGGACAAGGGCAAGGGCTTCGACACCTTCGGCCCGATCGGACCATGGCTGGTGACTGCCGACGACATCCGCGATCCGCAGAACCTGGCGATGTGGCTGGACGTCAACGGCAAGCGCATGCAGACCGGCAACACCCGGACAATGATCTTCAGCGTGGCCAAGCTCGTGTCCTACGTGAGCTTCCTGTTCACGTTGAAGCCGGGCGACGTCATCACCACCGGGACCCCGCCCGGCGTGGGTATGGGCATCAAGCCCAATGCCGTGTTCCTCAAGTCGGGGGACGTGATGCGCGTGGGCATCGACGGTCTCGGCGAGCAGCGCCAGCAGGTGACGGGCGGCTGATCATCAGGCGGCCTGGTCGCTCCTTCGAGAGCGGACCCGAGGGTCCGCTCTTTTCATTTGTGCTGGCATGGAGGGTGCATCGAGCGACGGACACTGCTGTACGGAGACTTTTCACAATGGGAACCCGGCACTTCCGGTCGACGAAGGCGCGCCCGATCCTGAACGAGCGCGATTACCGCGCTGCGAAAGAGGTCGTGGAACGGGAACTCGGGCAGGAACACAGCGATGCCGTGTGGGCGCGCCTGGAAGCGCTGATGCGCGAGATCGCCCTGTACGAATCGCGCTTCCTGAAGGGCGAGGACGAGGACGGCGCCGGCTGGATCGAGTACGCCTACGAGTCCAGCCTCGAAGCGCGCAGGACACGCCGCCGCCGCTGGTCCGACCGGGAAGACGAGAGCGACTGACCGGCGTTACCCGCTGCCGCAGCGCGCTCGGCGTGGCGGCTGCAGCCACAAATGCCTGACATTTTTCGACACTGCGGCCGAGGCACTCGTCTAATCGATGCGCGAGCCCGGAAAAGGCCGTGCACGAACGAGAGGAGACCAAGATGGGCAGCAGATTTGCGGTCGGAACCCCCCACCAGGCGCGCGCGATCCTGAACACGCGCGATTACGACCACGCCCGCCGCCGTCTGTCCGAGGCCCTCGGCCAGCCAGGCTGGCTGCGCGACGAGTCCCGCATCGAGGCCCTGTCGCTCGCACTCGCCGCCTTCGAACGCCGCATCCTCGCACGCGAACCGCAGGTCTCGGTGGAGTGGGCCGAATGCGTGTTCATTCCGGCGCTGGGTGACGGCAACTGCCCGCGGCGGCGCTGGTCCGATCCTCGTCCGCATACCGCAGGCTGAAGAACGGCCCGTCCTGTCCTTCGCCCCGGCGAAACCTGCCCCGGAGTGCCTTAATCCGGGGGCCGGGCCCAGCGAGAACGAAAGGGCTGTTCACGTCCCTCCTGGCTCCCGGCTTCCGCCGGAATGACGCGGGAAGAGGCTTCACTTCCTCGAATCCCGGCCAGCGGCCCGACCGCTAGAATGGGCGCATGACTGCATCCTCGCACCGCCTGTGCACGGCACCGATGATGGATTGGTCGGACCGTCACTGCCGCTACTACTTCAGACTCCTTTCACCGCACGCCCGCCTGTACACCGAAATGGTGACCACGGGCGCGCTGCTGTACGGCGATGTCCCCCGCCACCTGCGCTTTCATGCCGCCGAACATCCGCTCGCCCTGCAGCTGGGAGGCAGTGAACCGGATGATCTGGCGCGCTGCGCGCGACTGGGTGCGCAGTGGGGCTACGACGAGATCAACCTGAATTGCGGCTGCCCCTCGGAGCGGGTGCAACGCGGTGCGTTCGGCGCGTGCCTGATGGCCGAGCCGGATGTGGTGGCCCGGTGCGTCCGCGCCATGCGGACAGCCTGTGACATGCCGATCACGGTGAAGCACCGCCTGGGGCTGGACCACGATGAAGACCATACCTTCGTCCAGCGCTTCGTGCAGGCGATGGCAGATGCCGGTTGCGACACGGTCATCGTGCATGCCCGCAATGCCGTCCTGAAGGGCCTCAGCCCCAAGGACAACCGCAGCATCCCGCCGCTGCGCTACGACGCGGTCTACCGGCTCAAGCGGGAGTTCCCGCAGCTGACCGTCGTGCTCAACGGCGGCGTGGCCGGGCGCGACGATGCACTCGAGCATCTGCGGCACGTGGACGGGGTCATGCTTGGGCGAAGCGCCTATCACGCATCCTGGGTGCTGGCCGAGCTGGAGGATGCCCTGGGCGGCACGCCGCCGGCATCGCGCGCCGACGTTGCCCGCAGCATGCATGACTACGCCCGCAGCGAGGTTGCAGGCCGCACCCCGCTGCGCGATATCGCCCGCCATGTGCTCGGCCTGTTCCACGGCCAGCCGCGGGCCCGGGCATGGCGCCAGCTATTGTCGGATGCGAATGCCCTGGCGCGCAACGATGCGGGACTGATCCTGCGCGCGCTCGACGCCGTGGAAGCGGCCGCGGTCGCGGCCTGATGCCGCGACCTGGCTCACGGGATCCGGCGGATGGCGTTTGCAGCGCATAGCAGTTTCTTCCCAGTTACGCTGTCGTCGGGCTGCGGCTACACTGTGCTTCCTGGTGGTCGTCGGTGCGCCGGATTCCCGGGCCAGCGTCGGCGAAGGTCTTCGAGGAACGGATGGAAAAGGTCAGACAGCGCAGGATCGTCCACCCCGGACGCAGGAGGCGGGTGCGCTCACCGCGTCCGGCGCAACCGGCCGCCCTGCTGGCCGCGCCTCCCGGGACGCTGGACATGGACGCGCTCACTGAGGCTCCCCAGCGTCTGGTGGGCGAGGCACGCGTCCAGGGAATGCTGGTCATCGGCCTGTGCGCCGCCTTCTCGCTGATCGGCCTGCTGATGATGATGCAAGGCGGCGCGCGCATCCGCGAAGCACGCCAGGTCGAGGGCTGGGTCACCACGCAAGGCGTGATCGAGACATCCGACGTCTACGCTGCGCCAGGCTCGCAGGGCGAGCAGTGGCGCGCCTTCGTGAGATATTCATACGCGGTCAATGGCCGGCTGATCTACTCGACCCGCATCGCGACGGGGAAGCCGCGCCTCGAGAACGGCCGCGAGCAAGTGCTCGCCTGGCTCACGCGCTATCCTGTAGGGAGCAGCGTGACCGTGCACTACGATCCCGAGCAGATCACCCAGTCGGTCCTGGAAACGGATACGCCCGTGTCCGCCTACGTGAATCTGCTCTTCGGATGCGCGCTCGCCCTCATGGGGCCAGCGCTGCTCGTGCTGTTCCGGCGCTCGGCCGCCGAGCGGAGCCAGTGGCCGGGACGGGCGAATCCAGCAGATGCCGGCGCCAGTCCCGAGTCGACGGCGGCGTGAGCCGCGCGCACCCCCGCGGCAGCGCGACTGCCGCCGCCGGCAGGCGGCATGCGCCGGGGTGCGGTCATTGGCCGGAGAAGCGCACGCTGCCGACCTCCCAGCCGGGCGAGATGCAGATGCCCGGGCCGACCGCCTCCACCTTGCGCCCGGCGTAGTCGGCCTTTTCCCACACGCTTACGCCGGGACCGGATTCGACCATGTATGAGCGCGCTCCCGCGATCCCGGCTCCGGAGAGCGCGGCAGTGGAGGTGCTCACGCGCTTGCCGTCCCCGGAGCAGTCTTCGCTGGCATACAACACGACGCTGCCGCTGCTGGCCGGTGTCGTCGCGCCAGCTTGCGACTGTTGTGCAGCACCGGGCGTGCTGCTGGCAGGCGGCGCAGGGCATTTGCCCGCCTTCGCGCGGGTCGGACGCTTGCACTTGAGCGAGCACTCCAGGCCTGCCGCCAGGTCGTCGTCCGCTTCGATCGCGTAGGTCTTCTTGTCTCTGCATTCGCAACAGAAATCGTCCGCCCAGGCGACGGACGCTGCCGCGGACAGTGCTGCGACCGAGAACAGTCGGACCAGGAATCTGCCGAGAGTCGATTTCATTGCCACTCCTTATCTCTGTGTGGATGATGGTTTCATCTCTGTGTGGATGATGGTTTCTCTGTGCAGATGATAGTCTAGGCCCCGGTCGGACCGATGGATCGAGCCGGCACCGGGGTCGGAACGCGATCTGCACGAGACGATTGTCGGCCTCCGCCGCGGCGGCACGTGAAGGATGATGGCATGAATGCGATGGGCCGTGAAGGGCGCCGCGTACGCGTATGGGACCTGCCGGTTCGGCTGTTCCACTGGTCGCTCGTCGCGCTGCTCGCGACATCATGGATCAGCGCGGAGATGGGCGGCAATGCCATGCAGATCCATCAATGGAGCGGCGTGAGCGTGCTGACCCTCGTCCTGTTCCGGCTTCTGTGGGGCTTCCTCGGCGGCACGCACGCGCGCTTCGCCTCGTTCGTGCGCTCGCCGCGCGCCGCGCTCACCTATGGGTGTGCAGTCATGCGCGGCGACCCGCCTCGATACCTCGGACACAATCCGCTCGGTGGCTGGATGGTGCTGGCACTGCTGACGAGCCTGGGCGTGCAGGCTGGAACGGGGCTCTTTGCCAACGACGACATCATGATCGAAGGGCCGCTCGCCGTGCACGTGTCGAAGGCCACGAGCGACCTGCTAACGCAGGTGCACGAGGTCAACTTCAACGTACTGCTCGCACTGATCGCGGTGCACGTGCTCGCGGCGCTGTACTACCTGGTGTTCAGGCGCGACAATCTGATCATGCCGATGATCACCGGCAGCAAGGCCGCCGAGGGCGACGACGCACGGGGCGGCGCGCCGTGGCGGGCCGTGCTGCTGCTGGCACTGAGCGGCGGTGCAGTGTGGCTGCTGCTGCAGGAATGAGGCAGCGCCCGCTGCCCCGGGAGCGATGGCAGCGGTGTGGTCGGGTGCCAGCGAGACAATCCCCTGCTCTGCGTGGGTTGACTCGCTCGGACGATCGGTCCATGTCGGTGTCACTTGTTTCTGTATTCGTCGTGACAGGCCTTGCAGGCTTTCCCCGTCTCACCCACTTGCACCCTGAGTGCATCGAAGTCGCCGGTCTTCGAGACCTGCGCGAGCCTGGCGACTTCCGCCTGCATCCTGTCGGCCTTCGCCTTGAAGTCCGCCTGATTGGTCCAGATGCCGGGCTTGGCCTTGGTGTCGCCCTTGTCGGTGCCAGGTCCGAAGCGATCCCAGGGCAGTTTCGACATTGTCTCGGCCA
Organism: Burkholderiales bacterium; assembly: GCA_020854105.1. Classification (GTDB taxonomy): domain Bacteria; phylum Pseudomonadota; class Gammaproteobacteria; order Burkholderiales; family SHXO01; genus SHXO01. The sequence continues at coordinate 295,682 of JADZGB010000031.1, forward strand.
GTGCGGCGTTGCGCGTCGCGACGTCCCTGTCGTAGGGCATCTTGCCCTGGACCATGGCGGCCAACGGACCGAAATGCTGCCCGAGCAGGAACAGCGCCGACTGCCGGTACCTGATCGCATCCTCTGGCTTCTGCTGCGCCAGCCCCGGGCCGGCGCCGGCGAATGCCGCAACCAGGAGACACCATCTCCATGCCTTCATGAACGCTCCTCCGTGATGTGTGCCGGGCAATTTCAGTTCAGGCGGATGGCATCACCGTAGCACAGCAGTCTTCCTGCCCCGTATCCACTGGCGTCCATGCACATCGTGTTGATCAGGCCGGCCCCGCCGGCGGCCGCTGCCTGGTCCTTGAGGGCAGCGATTCCTTCATCCAAGCTGCCGAAGGTCGGCACCCGGACGTTGCTGCGCATGTCATCGACCCAGATGTGCTTGACCACCTGGTATTGCGCAGGGGTCAGCTGATTGGTGTTGTACACCGCCACGCCACTGCCGCTGCCGGGCTGGACCTCGTCCTTCTTCCACATCGCGCAGGCGCTCAGGCTGGCGCACACGGCGAGCGCGACGACGGTCTTCGAAGCGTGTAAACGCATGGATTCTCCCTGTTCAGGTGGTACTGCGATCGGTTCAGGATGGGTACTTCTCCCGCAATGCCGCGACTTCGGACGCGGGCAGCAGCGCGAGTCGCTGCCCGCGCAACATGAGGTAGAGCTTGGCCGTCTCCTCCAGTTCCTCGGTGGCGTACACCGCCGTCTCCAGATCCTTGCCGGCGACCACCGGTCCGTGGTTTGCCAGCAGCACTGCATGGTGCCGACCGGCGACCTCGCGCACGGCATCCGCGAGCGCCGCGTCTCCGGGCGCATGGTACGGGACCAGTGCGAGCCTGCCGATCTTCATCACGTAGTACGCCGTGATCGGCGGGATCGGTTCGTCAGGATCGAGATCGGCGAGCACCGACACGGCGACCGCGTGCGTCGAGTGCAGATGCACGATCGCACCCGCGCCCGGGCGTTGCGCATACATCGAGGTGTGAAGGAACGATTCCTTGGTCGGTTTCGCGCCCGATACCAGATTGCCCTGCAGATCGAGCTTGGACAGAGTGGCCGGATCGAGGCGGCCCAGGCAGGCGTTGGTCGGGGTCATCAGCCAGCCGTCTTCGATGCGCACGCTGATGTTGCCGGAACTCCCCGGCGTCAGGCCGCGCTCGAACAGCGACCTGCCGAAGGTGCAGACGTCCTCCCGCAGGCGCGCTTCTCTCATGCTCCCTCCGCGCTCACGGCTGCACCTCGAACGCGCGCGTGAAGAAATCCGGCCCGCCGAAGTTACCCGACTTCAGTGCCAGCGCCAGCGTGGGAGCGCCGATGCCGAATGTCCACGGCACGCCCGGATCGATCTCAGGACCGATGGCGAGACCTTCCACACCCAGGGCGCCCACCACCGCGCCGGAGGTCTCGCCGCCGGCTACCACCATCCGCCGCACGCCGCGTTCGACCAATCCCTGTGCGACACGACCCATGGTGCGCTCGACCAGTTCGCCGGCCTGTTCGCGTCCGATCCTGGCCTGGACTTCGCTCACCTGCTCGGGAGCCGCGGTCGAATAGATCAGAATCGGCCTCTCCGACAGCCGGCTTCCGGCCCACGCGAGCGCCTCGGCCGCCACGTCCCTTCCAGCGGCCATCGCCAGCGGGTCGAGCTCGAACGCTTCGTGATCACGCTTCATCTGCGCGACCTGACCCTGGGTGGCGACCGAACAGCTGCCGGCGAGCACTGCGGTCGGACCCGCCACGCGCGGCAGCTGCGCGCTCCGGCCGGTGCGCATCAGGCCGGCGCGCACGAAGTTCGCCGGCAGGCCCATCGCCATGCCGGAGCCGCCCGTCACCAGCTTCAGGTCCGCGCAGGCCTCGCCGAGGGCGAACAGGTGCTCGTCGGTGATGGAGTCGAGCACGGCATGGCGCACGCCCGACTCGCGCAGGCCCTCGAACGCCTCGCGCACCGCAGTCGCTCCCTTCGCCAACGACGCGTACGGGACCAGTTCGACCTTGTGCGGGGTCTGCCGCTGAAGCACGCGCACCAGGGACGGATCGGTCATCGGAGTGAGCGGGTGATGGCGCATGCCCGATTCCGACAGAAGCTCGTCGCCGACGAACAGGTAGCCCTTGTAGACCGTGCGCCTGTTGGTGGGAAAGGCCGGGTTGAAGACGGTGAAGCGTGCACCCAGCGCGTCGAGAAGCGCGTCAGCGACGGGGCCGATGTTGCCGAGGTCGGTGGAATCGAAGGTGGAGCAGTATTTGAAGTAGAACTGGCGTGCGCCCGCTGCTTGCAGCCACTGCAGTGCGCCCAGCGACATGTGCACGGCTTCCTCGGCCGGGTTGCTGCGCGACTTGAGCGCGACGATCACCGCGTCGGCCTCGGGCACCGACAAGCCGGCGCGCGGCACGCCGAGCAGTTGCACCGTTCGCATGCCGGCCTTGACCAGCGTGTTCGCCAAGTCCGTGGCGCCGGTGAAGTCATCCGCGATGCAGCCGAGCAGGATCTTCGTGTCCGGTCGCGCATCACTGCCTGAATGCGTCTGCTGCGCCATGCGCCGCTCCCTCCGGGTGCCACCCAATGTCCATCCGCGTCGAACGCTTGGCATAATGGTAACCAAAATCGCACGCACGCCTGCGTGCACCTCCTGGTCCACGCGCACATGCCGAGCTTCGCCGACAACCTGAAGACATTCGCTCCGATCACCGCCATCGACCGCCTGGAGCTGCGCGACGCCGCGGGAGAACTCGTGGCGACGATCGAGAACCGGCCGGGACAGCAGGGTTCGCTCGCGCTGTACAACCACCTGCGGGAGCGATTCGGCCGGATCGACCAGGCGGCCGCGCATGAGGGCCTGGCGTTGTACGCGGAACACACGCCGGACGCGCGCGCCAATCCATGCAGGCATCCGAACATCGATCGCCTGCTGGCGATCGTGCAGGGCGCGGCGCCGCTGGAGGCGACGCCGGTCCCGCGCGCGAGCTGAAGCCCGGGAGGCAGCCTACTGCCCGGCGGCCTTCACCAGGTACTCGATGATCTTCTCGCGCGCAGCCGGGTCGGGGGCAAAATGCGATGCAAGACGCTGTTCCAGGCGCTCGGGCCGCTCTGCCGCTTCGATCTTGCGCACACCCGCCATCACCTTCGCCTCGTCGTGACAGGCGGTGCACTTGGATCTGAACAGGGCAGCACCGTCCTGCGCGGCCGCTGAGGACATCGTTGCCATCAGTACCCAGAAAAGCGCGGTTCTTCTCATTACTCTATCGCTCCTGATCGAGTTGTCCGGCCTCGCCACCGCTGCCACGGCGTTCCCGGCTTCGTGAACGGCCTTCTCGTCTGAGCTGGGCCCCAGCGTACGTCGGGGCGACATGCTCGTCATCCCGGCGCAAACCGGGATCCAGCGCAAGAGACTGGGCCCGGCGTATGCCGGGGCGACGGAGCGCGCAGGCCGGGCATCGGTCATTGCGGCAACGGCCATTGTCCCCGCTACTTCCAGTGCGGCGGCCAGGTCTTGCGCAGGTATGGCAGCGCCTCCACCCGCCGCATCCAGGCACGTACACGCGGGCCCAGCATCGCCTCGACCTCCAGGTCGGGCTTGCGGCGTTGCATGCGCTGCGTCAGCGCAACCAGCGGATAGAGACTGAAGTCGGCGGCCGATGCCTCTGCACCCGCGAGCCAGTCGGCACGGATCGTCTGCTCCCAGTTCGCCAGTTCCTCTGCCAGTGTCGCGCGGGCGCGCGCGATACGTTCGAGGTTCCAGTTCTCCTGGGGAGTGAACAGGACCTGGTCGACGATGCGCTCCATCGGCGCCGCGAAATACTGGTCGACTTCCTGGACCATGCGCCGTACGACGGCCCGTCGGCGCACATCGCCGGGGAAGAGCCGTGCGCCGCGGTCGGCGTACCGCTCGTCGAGGTATTCGAGAATGGCGGCCGATTCATACAGGGAGAAGTCGTCGTCCACGATCGCGGGCACCTTCCGGCGCGGGTTCACGGCGACGTACTCGGGCGTCTTCAGGTCCTCTGCCGAGAACGACAACATCCTCAACTCGTAGGCGAGCGCCTTGTGTTCCAGTCCCAACCAGACACGCCAGGCATAGGGCGACCCGGAACCGCAATAGAAGACCAGCGACATTGGCGCACGCTCGATGCAGGACAGTGCTCGATGCTACTCGCTCCCCCGGCCCGGCGCAAAGCCGCGCGATCCACGAACCGCCCGATCCGCACACCACCTATACTTGCCCGCATGGATTCCGCAGTCCTCCAAGCCATGGTCAAGTGGCCGTCGGTACCGTCGGTGTACGGATGGTTGGCGCTCGACCGGCGCGGCAAATGGACGATCAAGGGCGAGGCGGTCGGCAACCCCGCGGTGATCGCATTCATCGGCCGGAACTACGCGCGTGACGACCACGGCCGCTGGTTCTTCCAGAACGGGCCGCAGCGGGTGTTCGTCCGCTTCGCCTATACCCCTTACATCCTGCATGCCGAACCGGGCGCGGACGGCACCTCCCTGGTCGACCACACAGGCGAAGCGGTCAGCGACTGCGGCGAAGCATTTCTGGACGAGGACGGCTGTCTGTTGATCGTCTTCGAGCGCGGCATCGGACTGGTCAGCGACCGCGACCTGGCCAGCCTCCTGCCGGGCCTGCTGCGCGCGGATGGCGCCGCCGCAGGCGATGACGATCTGGATCGTTGGATGGCGCACGGCGTGGACGTGCGCGCGACGCTGGACCTCGGCTGGACCCGGGTGGCGCTCCACGGCATCCGGTCGCGCGACGTGCCGGCACGCTTCGGCTTCGACGCCGATCCCCGGCCCGCGCCCGGCGAACCGGAGTGCTAGGCACTCCCAGGATTATCCGAGCCGCTTGCGGCTGTACTCTTCCTCGATGTTGTCCCGGTAGTAACTGGCGATCGTGGGGGCTGCCAGGAGGCGTCGATGCACCTCGGTAGGAACACGCGAGTACTGCCAGATGGTCCCGTCGGACATCTCGACCTCGAGGAGCTGGGAGCTGCCGTCGTAGCCAATCGACCGGATCTGGCTCGAACTAACCTTTCTGCGTTCCATCGTTCCTCCGATTGCGCTGCTCTTACTATAGCGCCGGGCCCGCAGAGACGGAGATGGTAATCGCATCGCACCCGACCGAAGGCCGGGAGCACATCTGTTGCCCTCGGCAATCTGCCGAGTCCACACGAGAAACAAAGCCCGCGGAGGTGACTGGGATCCTTCACGGATGCAGACCTCGCGCGAGCATCCTGGAGCTAGAGCTTAGTTCGGCCGGTTACCAGATACCGGGAACGGCCAAGCTGCCGGCGCGGGAGCGGGCTTCGGGGCTGCCGGGGCAGCGGCTTCTACCTTCTTTGCCGCTTTCTTGGGCGCAGCCTTCTTCTTGGCAGGCTTTTTCGCAGCCTTTTTCGCGGGCTTCTTGGCAGCCTTCTTCTTGGCAGCCTTCTTCGCCACCGGCTTCTTGGCAGCGGCCTTCTTCGCCGGCCGCTTGGCAGCAGCCTTCTTCGCCACCTTCTTCGCTACCTTCTTCGCGCTCTTCTTGGCCGCAGACTTCTTCGCGGCCTTGCGGGCCGGCGCCTTCTTCTTGGCAGCCGCCTTCTTGGCACCTGTCTTCTTGGCACCTGCCTTCTTGGCACCTGCCTTCTTGGCGACGCGCTTCACTGCCGGCTTCTTGGCAGCGGCCTTCTTCGCGGTGGACTTCTTCGCGGCAGACTTCTTCGCCGGCGCCTTCTTCTTGGCGGCCGACTTCTTGGCAGCAGCTTTCTTCACAGCCATGTTGCGTTACTCCTTACGAAAGTTGACAACAAGACAAACGCACCCGAAGGCGCGACCACGCACCCGACCCGGTGATACGGCTGCCCGGTCGGGCCTCGCAGTTCCATGCACGCTCGCTCCCCGCACCGCGAAGCGGGAACGAAAAAAGAGCCAGGGCGTCTCCGCGGCGGCTGCCGAAAACGTCTCTGGCCCTGCTTGTCCGTAGCCCCCGTTGGCGGGAGCAGAAGGTCGATCCCTGGTCTATATGCATCAATCCCAGCTCAGCGCCCCACCTGTCTGGTATTCGGTGACGCGGGTCTCGAAGAAGTTCTTTTCCTTCTTGAGATCGATCATCTCCGACATCCAGGGGAACGGATTGGATGCGCCGGGGAACAACGTATCCAACCCGATCTGCTGGCAGCGCCGATTGGCGACGAAACGAAGGTATTCCTTGAATATCGGGGCGTTCAGGCCCAGCACGCCGCGCGGCATGGTGTCCTCGGCGTAGCGGTACTCGAGCTCGACCCCGCGCCGCATGAGGCTGCGGATCTCGTCCTTGAACTCGGCGGTCCACAACTGAGGGTTCTCGAGCTTGATCTGATTGATCACGTCGATGCCGAAATTGCAGTGCATCGATTCGTCTCGGAGAATGTACTGGTATTGCTCCGCGGCACCGGTCATCTTGTTCTGCCGGCCCAGCGCCAGGATCTGAGCGAAGCCGACGTAGAAGAACATGCCTTCCATGATGCAGGCGAAGACGATCAGGCTCTTCAGCAGCTTCTGATCGGCCTCCAGCGTGCCGGTGCGGAAGGACGGGTCGGTGAGCGTGTCGATGAACGGAATCAGGAACTCGTCCTTCTCCCGGATCGAGGTGATTTCGTGATAGGCGTTGAAGACCTCACCCTCGTCCAGACCCAGGCTCTCCACGATGTACTGGTAGGCGTGGGTATGGATTGCCTCCTCGAACGCCTGGCGCAGCAGGTACTGGCGGCACTCGGGGGCGGAGACGTGCCGGTAGGTACCCAGCACGATGTTGTTGGCGGCCAGGCTGTCGGCAGTGACGAAGAAGCCCAGGTTGCGGCGGATGATGCGGCGCTCGTCCTCGGTCAGACCGTTGGGGTCCTTCCACAGGGCGATGTCGCGGCTCATGTTGATCTCCTGCGGCATCCAGTGGTTCGCGCAGGAGGCGAGGTACTTCTCCCAGGCCCACTTGTACTTGAACGGGACGAGCTGGTTGAGGTCGGTCTTGCCGTTGATGATCCGCTTGTCCTCGACCTTGATGCGACGGAAGCTCTCGCTCTGCGCGGTCTTGTCGTCATGCGACACGGCGGAGGTCGGCGGCAGGAATGCGGCGGCCGGGCCCAGCCCCATTCCGGCAATCGATGTCGTGTCCTCGAAAGAAAGCATGTGCATGTCCCTGTGATCGTGACTGCTAAGCAATGTTTATGCCGCTGAATTGGCGCACGCTGGGTGTGTCGCGCATGCGCGTGTATCGAGGCGTCACTGGCACGCTTCGCATGTCGGATCGTCGATCGCGCAGAATTTTGGCTCTGCCGCACCGGTGGACTTCATGTTCGCTGCCATCATCCCCCCGTCGGCCGGGACCGCGTTCAGCTGCCCGGTGTTGACCGTGGACTTCTCCGCGTGCGTTGCCCCCAGCGTGCGCAGGTAGTAGGTCGTCTTCAGACCACGCACCCATGCCAGCTTGTAAACCTCGTCGAGCTTCTTGCCCGAGGCGCCCGCCATGTACAGGTTGAGCGACTGTGCCTGGTCGATCCACTTCTGCCGCCGGCTCGCCGCCTCCACCAGCCAGGAAGGGTCCACCTCGAAGGCGGTCGAGTAGAGCGTGCGGATGTCAGCCGGAATGCGGTCGATCCGGGCCAGGCTGCCATCGAAGTACTTCAGGTCGGCGATCATCACCTCGTCCCACATGTTCAGGGCCTTCAGGTCCTGGACCAGGTACTCGTTGACGACCGTGAACTCGCCCGAGAGGTTCGACTTCACGTACAGATTCTGGTAGGTCGGCTCGATACTGGCCGAGACGTCGATGATGTTGGCGATGGTCGCCGTCGGCGCGATGGCCAGGCAGTTGGAGTTGCGCATCCCGTGCTGGCGTATACGCGCGCGCAGGGCGGACCAGTCCATGGTGGCGCCGGAGTCGACCTCGACATAGCCCCCGCGCGCCTCGCGCAACAGGGCCAGACTGTCCTGCGGCAGGATCCCGCGCTGCCAGAGCGACCCCTCGAAGGTGGAGTACGACCCGCGCTCCTCGGCCAGTTCGGTCGAGGCCCAGTAGGCGTAGTAGGCGACCGCCTCCATCGAGGTGTCGGCGAACGCTACCGCCTCCTTCGAGGCGTAGGGCACGCGCATCATGTGCAGGCAGTCCTGGAAGCCCATGATCCCCAGGCCGACCGGACGGTGCTTCAGGTTCGAGTTGCGAGCCTTGTCGACGGCGTAGTAGTTGATGTCGATCACGTTGTCCAGCATGCGCATGGCGGTCCGTACCGTCCTGCTCAGCCGGGCGTGGTCGAGTCTGCCGTCCCTCATGTGGGCGGCGAGGTTGATGGAGCCCAGGTTGCAGACCGCGATTTCGCTGTCCGAGGTGTTAAGGGTGATCTCGGTGCACAGGTTGGAGCTGTGCACCACCCCCACGTGCTGCTGCGGCGAGCGCAGATTGCACGGATCCTTGAACGTGATCCAGGGATGACCGGTCTCGAACAGCATCGACAGCATCTTGCGCCAAAGCTGGACTGCAGGCAGCTTCTTGAACAGCTTCAGCTGCCCGCTGGCTGCCTTGCGTTCGTACTCGAGGTAGGCCTTTTCGAACTGGCGGCCGTAGCGCTCGTGCAGGTCGGGCACATCCGCGGGGGAGAACAGGGTCCACTCGCCGTTCTCCATGACCCGCTTCATGAACAGGTCCGGGATCCAGCTGGCGGTGTTCATGTCGTGCGTGCGGCGGCGGTCGTCGCCGGTGTTCTTGCGCAGTTCCAGGAACTCCTCGATGTCCAGGTGCCAGGTCTCGAGGTAGGAGCAGACCGCCCCCTTGCGCTTGCCGCCCTGATTCACCGCCACCGCGGTGTCGTTCACCACCTTGAGGAAGGGCACCACGCCCTGCGACTTGCCGTTCGTCCCCTTGATGTGGGAACCGAGCGCGCGTACCGGCGTCCAGTCGTTGCCCAGGCCTCCGGCAAACTTCGACAGCAGGGCGTTGTCCTTGATCGCCTCGTAGATGCCCTCGAGGTCGTCGGAGACGGTGGTCAGATAGCAGCTGGACAGCTGGGAGCGGTGCGTGCCGGAGTTGAACAGCGTCGGCGTGGAACTCATGAAGTCGAAGCTCGACAGCACCCCGTAGAACTCGATGGCGCGCGCCTCGCGCTGCGGCTCGTTGAGCGCCAAGCCCATCGCCACCCGCATGAAGAATGCCTGCGGCAGTTCGATGCGGCGGCCCTCGACATGGATGAAATAGCGGTCATAAAGGGTCTGCAGGCCCAGGTAGCCGAACTTGAAGTCTCGACTGGCGTCGAGCGCGGCCCCCAGCGCCTGCAGATCGAAGGAGCGCAGCCGGGAATCCAGCAGACCGGCCTGGACGCCGCGCTCGATGAAGCCGGGGAAGTAGTCCGCGTAGCGGGTGAACATCCCGGCGTGACTGACCTCCTCGCCCAGCATCTCGTGCTGGATGCTGTGCAGCAGCAGGCGGGCGGTCACGTAGCTGTAGGCAGGATCCTTCTCGATCAGCACGCGCGCCGACAGGATGGCGCACTTGCGTACCTCGTCCATCGACACACCGTCGTACAGATCCTTGAGGATGGTCTGCAGTATCAGGCCGGCATCCACGGCTCCGGTCAGGCCTTCGCAGCAATCCTGGACCAGGGCCTGCAGCCTTCCCAGGTCGAGCGGATGCCGGGTCTCACCATCGATCACGGTGATGGCGTGCTGGCGGCTCTCGGCCTGCGCCGCCTTCTGCTGGGCGCGCAACCGCGCGCGCTCCTCGCGATATAGAACGTAGGCGCGGGCGACGTCGTGCTCGCCCGAGCGCATCAGGCCCAGCTCGACCTGATCCTGGATGTCCTCGATGTGGAAGGTGCCACTCTGCGGCTGACGGCGCATGAGGGCCGCCACCACCGCCTCGGTGAGTGCGGCGACCTGCTCGCGGATGCGCGCGGAAGCCGCCCCCTGGCTGCCGTTGACCGCCAGGAATGCCTTGGTCATCGCGATCGAGATCTTGCCAGGCTCGAATCCGACGACCGCGCCGTTGCGGCGGATCACCTTGTACTGCGCATAGCGCGGATCGCGCATCGGCACTTCCGCTGTTTCCATAGACCTGACGCTGACCGCCGTTGCGGTCGCTGCCTCAGTGGCCGGCTGCATCACTTGCCCCATCCCCCTTGCGCTGGTTTGCCGACACAGGCGCCCCTAGTCGGACGCCTGCAACCACTCGAAACTGCAACCACTAGATATTGTGTTCTCGTGATCGCGTAGCCACTAATTCTAGTGGCGCAGGAATGAGTGTCAAGGCATTTTCCGCGCGAGTGCACGGATGCAACAGTGACCGGCGCGCATCCGCGACGTGCGCGACGCACCGGATCGCTCAGCGCCGATCCAGGATCTCGCGCGCGAGGCGTACCGTGTTGAAGTGGACCTGCACGGTGTCGTCGATGTCGCACCCGTAGCCACCCGCCATCGCGACCACGACCGGCAGGGCGCAGGCGGCACACGCCTCGAAAACGAGCCGGTCGCGCGCCTCCAGTCCGGCGGTGGTGAGCGCGAGTCGACCCAGACGGTCACCCTCGTGCGCATCGGCACCGGCCAGATAGATCACCAGGTCGGGCTGCGCAGCCGACAGCGCATGGCAGATGCCGCGCTCGAGCATAGGCAGGTAGTCGCGATCCCCGGCGCCGTCGGGCAATTCCAGGTCGAGATCACTCGCTTCCTTGCGGAACGGAAAGTTGTTGGCAGCGTGGATCGAGAAGGTGAACACGCTCGGATCGGTGGCGAGGATGGAGGCGGTGCCGTTGCCCTGGTGCACGTCGCAGTTCACCACCAGCGCACGCCTGATCTCCCCTTCGGCCTGCAGCACGAGCGCGCAGATCGCCGCGTCGTTGAACACGCAGTAACCCTCTCCACGGTCACGGAAGGCGTGATGAGTACCGCCGGCGAGATTCACACCGACGCCCCTGGACGCGAGCGCCCAGCGTGCGGCAGCCAGCGTGGCGCCGGCCGAACGGCGCGAACGTTCCACCATCTGCTCCGACCACGGGAATCCGATGCGCCGCTGCTCGTGCGCGCTCAGCGTACCGGCCACCACGCGACGCAGGTAGTGGGCCTCGTGCGCGCGCAGGATCTCGTCGTCGCGTGCTGCCGGCGGCTCCCGCAGCCCGTCCGGGCCGGCCAGCCGCGCCTGCTCCACGCGCTCACGCAGCAGCCGGTACTTGTGCATGGGGAAGCGATGGCCCGGCGGCAGCGGCAGGACGAAGCGGTCGGAGCTGTAGATGCGCATGCGCCGCACGCCGGCGATAAGCGCGATCAGGCCGGCGCGCGTCCGCCGGGTACGCGCGCCCAGTCGAAGAACGGGCCGGGATCGGTCTTTCGGCCCGGCGCGATGTGCGCATGGCCGGTCACGGCAACGGCCGGATAGCGTGCGCGCAACGCCGCCAGCAGTGCACCCAGGGCCGCGTATTGCGCATCGCGGAAAGGCAGCAGATCGGAGCCCTCGAGCTCGATGCCCACCGAGAAGTCATTGCAGCGCTCGCGCCCCCTCCATCGGGACTGTCCTGCATGCCAGGCGCGCGCGTCGCAGGAGACGAACTGGGTCAGACCGCCGTCGCGCTCCACATAGAAGTGGGACGAGACGCGCACGCCCTGCAGGGTGGTGAAGAAGGGATGCGCGGCGCAATCGAGGCGGTTCAGGAAGAACTCGGCAACGAAGCCTCCGCCGAAGCGGTGCGGCGGCAGGCTGATGTTGTGCACGACAACCAGGTCGACGGCGGTACCGGGCGGGCGTTCGTCGAAGTTCGGCGAGGGCAGGCGGCGCGCACCTGCGTACCAGCCGCCGGTCCAGTCCATGTGTCGCACGCCTGTCATGGCGGCGCGGAAATCGTCGCGGCGGCGCTACTGTGCGAGTGCCGGCGCGGGCGCGGCGCTGCCCTTGCCCTCTGCCGCCTTGAGCCGGTACTCGTGCGGGGCTTTCCACAGTGTGGCCAGGAGGCGCGAGCCCGCGCCCGGCTTGCCGATCGGCTTGAGCGCTGCGGCCGCACCCTCTCGCCCAATCTCGGCCAGGGGAAAGGCCGCGTCGTAGCGCAGGCGATCGGTGACCTTGGAATACGTGATCATGATGTTGTCGCCCTTCACCGACCACTTCGCGAACGTGGTGGAGCGGCCGCGGCGCTTGCCCGGCATGTTGGGCAGCTGGAAATCGTACTCGGCGATGATCTGCGCCTTGCCCTTCTCCATCAGCTTGATGTAGAGGCGCTCGTCCTCGGCGGAGCGGGCAGCCTCCCAGGTACCGACGAGTGCGGAAGCGCTGACGGCGTGCGCGGGAGCGCTGGCGACCAGCGCCAGGGTCAGGACGAGGAAGCGGAACGTCATGCAGCGGTCTCCAGGCGGGCACGCCCGCTTCGCTGCGGGCTCGCCCGATTATAGCGAGACCGGATCAGTTGATGCCCAGCCGCTCCATGCGATAGCGCATGGCCCGGAAGGTGATGCCGAGCAGCTTGGCCGCGGCAGTGCGGTTGAAGCGCGTCTTCTCGAGCGCCTCGAGGATCGCCTCCTTCTCCACCCGGTCGAGGTACTCCTGCAGCGGCCACTTTCCCTCCGAGCCCTCGGCCGACTGCTCCACGCGCTCGCTGTCGGGCGGGGTGAGCTGCAGGTCGGCGGTGGCGATGGTCTGGCCGTCGCACAGCGCCATGGCGCGCTCGAGGATGTTCTCAAGCTCGCGCACGTTGCCCGGGAAATCGTACTGTGCCAGCGCGCGCATGGCCCCGTCCTCGATCTCCGGACGCATCACCTTCGCCTGCCCCGCGAGCTTGTCCAGTACCGCACTGGCGATGGCGGGGATGTCCTCGCGCATGTCGCGCAGCGCCGGCATGCGCAGTTCGATCACGTTGAGCCGGTAGTACAGGTCATGGCGGAACTTGCCCGACTCGACGCAATCGCCCAGATTCTGGTGCGTGGCGCTGATGATGCGCACGTCCACGGCATCCTCCTGGGTCGAGCCCACCTTGCGCGCCTTCTTCTCCTGGATGGCGCGCAGCAGCTTCACCTGCATGGGCAGGGGCAGATCGGCAACCTCGTCCAGGAACAGGGTGCCGCCGTTCGCCGCCTGGAAGAAGCCGTCGCGATCGCTGTCTGCGCCCGTGAACGCGCCCTTGCGATAGCCGAAGAACTCGCTCTCCATGAGATTCTCGGGGATGGCGCCGCAGTTCACCGGCACGAACGGTCGGTCGCGCCGTGCGCTCTTCTGATGGATCAGACGCGCGGCCAGCTCCTTGCCGCTGCCCGATTCGCCCGTGATGTGCACCGGCGCCTCGCTGCGGGCAAGCTTCTCGATCAGCTCGCGCACGTTGACGATGGCGGGCGAGGTGCCGAGCAGCCCGCGCTCGCCGGGGCTCATCTCCGCGGTCTTGCCATCGGCCACCTTGGGCAGCGACAACGCCGACTTCACCAGGGTGCGCAGCTGATCCAGGCTCACCGGCTTGGACACGTAGTCGAATGCACCGGCCTTCAGGGCCGCGACCGCGTTCTCGGTGTTGCCGTGCGCGGTGATCACGGCAACCGGCAGGTCGAGTTCGGCCTTCTGGATCGACTCGACGATCTCCAGCCCGGTGCCGTCGGGCAGGCGCATGTCGGTCAGGCACAGGTCGTAGTGGCGTCCGTTGGCCAGCTTCTCGCCGGCGTCGGCGACGCTCATCGCCCGATCCACGTCCAGACCCATGCGCAGCAGGGTCAGTTCGATCAGCTCCAGGATGTCGACCTCGTCGTCGACCACGAGGACGCAGCGTTGCGGGGCAGAGGTACGCCCCGTGGCTCCGTTCCGCTCAATGCGCTTCAAAGCTTTGCTCCCCTGATTGCCAGCAAGAAGTGCGCACCCGCACCAGTGCGCTCCACGTACTCCAGCGACGCGTTGTTGGCATCGCAGATTTCCCGCGCGATATACAGGCCGAGACCCGTGCCGCTCGCGGCGGTGGTGAAGAAAGGCTCGAACAGGTGCGGCCGGATCGCCTCCGGCACGCCCGGGCCGTCGTCGTGCACGTGCAGCTCCAGGGCGTTGCGCAAGGGGCCCACGCCGAGCATCAGCCGGATGCTTCCGCTGTTGCGCTGGCAGTAGCGCAAGGCGTTGCGGCACAGGTTCCACATGATCTGGTTGAGGTGACTGCGGTCGAAGGTGACCGAGCCATCGTGCTCGATCTTCAGCGCGATGACGTCCTCGGGCACCTTCTCTATCTGGCAGAACTGCGACACGAAGGTGCGCAGGAAGTCACCCACCAGAAAAGTCTCGCGGTGAGCACGGTCACGCCGGTTGAGCTTCAGCACGTCCTGAACCATACGATCCAGGCGCTGGGTATTGTCGTGCACGATGGTGAGCAGGCGCTTCTGGGTCTCGCTCAAATGCTGCTCCTCCAGGAGCAGTTCCGCGGCATGGTTGATGGCCGAGAGCGGGTTGCGGATCTCGTGCGCGATGTTGGCGGTGAGCCGCCCCATCGCGGCCAGCTTCATCTGCTGGGCCTCGTTCTGGATGCGGGTCAGATCCTCGAGGAAAATCACCGCGCCGCAGCTGCGACTGGAGCCGACGGAAACGAAGCGCGCGCCCGCCAGCTTGTTGGTCAGCACCGTGCGCAGCGGATCTACCCCTGTCCCCGGATCCTGGCGCCAGCGGTTGAGGCGTTCGTACAGCGCAGGCGCGTACTCCGACAGAAGGAAGTCGCTGGAGGCGCGTGGGATCGGACCGAGGATCTCCACTGCCCGCCGGTTGATCTGGCGGATGGCGCCATGTTCGTCCACCACCAGTACGCCGTCCTGCATGTCGCGGATGACCAGCTGGTTGACGTGCGCCATGCTGGCCAGATCGACCTCGCGCTGCGCCGCGAGCTGCTCGCTGGCCTGGGTGTAGCGCGCGAGCGAATGCGCCAGCCAGGCGGTGGCGAAGTAGCCCACGCTGAGCAGGCCCGCCTGCACGAAGGAGTTGACTGCCCCGTCGCGATAGACGGTATCGACGATGTGTTCGAGCAGCACCGCGATGCTGGCAAGGGACGCGAAGAACAGGGTCATCCGCCCGCGGCTGATGATGCCGGCTGCTGCCAGCGAGGCGAGCAGGAGCAGCCCCAGCCCGCTCGCCACGCCGCCGCTGGCATAGGTGAGCAGCGACACGAACAGCACGTCGGCGCAGACCTGCACGGCGATCTGCGTGTTGAACTCGGGGCGGCGCGAGCGGATGCCGACGAAGAATACGCCTGCGGTCAGGATGTAGACCGCACCCGTATAGAAGAACATGGCCGGGTTGCGCGACCCGAACACGGCATCGGGAAAAATCACCGCCGAGAACAGCAGGACGGCCGCAACGATGACCCGGTAGACGTTGAAGTAGAACAGCGAGCCCCAGTAGGAACTGGCCCGCGCTGCCGTCGCTAGAGCGGGCAGATGGATCCCGCGCTGCTCGACGCCCGCCTCGACGGTCGCGCTCATGCGCACCTCGCCGCCATCGAATGCGCCCGACGGCAACACGCTGCCGTCTGCGCCCATCCGTGGAACTGCCCGTGTGCCTTCATCTGCCTCGTTTGCCCGATATGCGCTCCGCCGTGCACGAGGTGGCGAAGGCTTCCGACTATTCGTCCTTTCGTTCCCTCTGGCCGCTCAGCCGAAGGTGCTCGTCGCTGCAGTAGAACCTGCCGCGGGATGCGAACCCCTCGCTGCGCGGGAGGTGCACCCCGCACATGGCGCAGCGGACCATGTCCTCCGGGATGGAGGGCGGCGGTGCCGGCCGGCGTTCCTCCCGGGGCTGCTCACCCTGGCGTCGCGCCCGACTGACAATCAGGTAGACGACGATGGCAAGGGCGAGCAGGAGAAGGAACTTGGCCATGCACGGCTTCGCTGGATGGGTTTACGGCGCAAAAGTGAACTTTTGCAGCCCGAAAGGCAAGATGCCCGAAACGAGAAGATGAAGAAGGGGACGCACGAGCGGCGGAAGGCGCGCTGATGATACCGCAGGGCCGACAGCGGACCAAGGCGGATCTGACTGCACGAAGCATCATGTGGTCGGGGTGAGAGGATTCGAACCTCCGACTCCTGCGTCCCGAACGCAGTACTCTACCAGGCTGAGCTACACCCCGACGCTTCGCGGAAAGGACCAGACCAGGAAGATTCCGTCTGGGAAACGGATCAGTGGGACCGGGTCACGGCAAAGGACGCCAATTGTATCAGAGAGTCCCGATAAATCGAACGCGGCAGCGCATCGAGTGAGGCGATCGCGCGCTTGCTCTCGGCATCGGCCTGATGTCGCGCATAGTCCAGCGCGCCCGTCTCGTGGATCGCACCCAGGACCGGCTTGAATTCGGCGAGGCCGCCGTGCTCGATGGCGGCACGGATCAGCGCGGTCTGCTCCGGCGTACCGTGCTTCATGGCGTGGATCAGCGGCAGCGTCGGCTTGCCCTCTGCCAGATCGTCGCCGAGGTTCTTGCCGGTGCGTTCGTGATCCCCGGAATAATCGAGCACGTCGTCGATGAGCTGGAACGCGGTGCCCAGATGCATGCCGTAGCGGGCGAGCCCGTCCTCCACCTCCGGGCTGGCGTGACTGAGGATGGCGCCGATCTGGCCGGCCGCCTCGAACAGCTTGGCCGTCTTGAATCGGATGACCTGCAGGTAGCCATCCTCGGCCACGTCGGGATCGTTGCAGTTGAGCAACTGCAGAACCTCGCCCTCGGCAATGGTGTTGGTGGCGTTGGCCAGCACTTCCATGACGCGCATGTGGCGCAGGTCCACCATCATCTGGAACGCGCGTGAATAGAGGAAGTCGCCGACCAGCACACTGGCCGGATTGCCGAACAGCGCGTTCGCCGTCGACTTGCCGCGCCGCAGGTCGGACTCGTCCACCACGTCGTCATGCAGCAGGGTCGCGGTGTGGATGAACTCGACCACCGCTGCCAGCTGGTAGTGTGCGCTGCCGCTGTAGCCACATGCGCCCGCTGCCAGGATGACCAGGGCCGGGCGCATGCGCTTGCCGCCCGAACCGATGATGTGTTCCGCCACCTGCCGCACCAGCACGACATCCGAATGCAGCCGGCCGCGGATCACTTCGTCGACCGCGCGCATCTCCTCCGCGATGAGGCTCTGAACGGGCTGGAGGGTGTCGAGGGTCATGTTCGGAACGGGGCGGCGGGCTGCTCCGAAGGATACCACTCCCATCGCCGCCACACCGCCTGCACCCGGGTCCGTGCGGCCGCGCCGCGCGCTCGTTTGACCGCCCTACTGGTGCCCTGTATACTTCGCCGTTTTTCGCGAAGCGCTAGGGACTTAGCCATGTACGCAGTGATCAAGACCGGCGGCAAGCAGTACCGCGTGAGTGCCGGGGAGAAGCTCCGGGTCGAATCGCTCCCGGCCGAGATCGGCGCCGAGATTACGCTCGACCAGGTCCTCATGGTTGCCGACGGCGACAAGGTCACCACCGGATCGCCCATGTTGCCCGGCGCTTCCGTCAAGGCCACCGTCCTTGGCCACGGCCGTGGAGAGAAGATTCGCATCTTCAAGATGCGCCGGCGCAAGCACTATCGCAAGACGCAGGGGCATCGCCAGAACTACACGGAGATCCAGATCAGCGGGATTTCCGCCTGAGACACGGAGAGTAATCGATGGCACACAAGAAGGCAGGCGGCAGTTCGCGCAACGGGCGCGATTCCAATGCAAAGCGCCTGGGCGTCAAGCGCTTCGGCGGTCAACTGGTCTCGGCCGGCAGCATCATCGTGCGCCAGCGCGGCACCCAGTTCCATCCCGGTGAGAACGTCGGGATCGGCCGCGATCACACGCTCTTCGCGCTCATCGACGGGCACGTGAAGTTCGCCACCAAGGGCCGGGATAACCGTCCGACGGTAATCATCGAGCCGGCCTGAGGCAGCACCACCTCATCGCCGAAAAGCCCTATCCCTCCGATAGGGCTTTTTGGTTTGTGGCACCCTGCCATCAGTTCGTCCCGTTCCGGACGCCCCCATGAAATTCATCGATGAAGCCATCATCGAAGTCCACGCCGGCAAGGGCGGCGATGGCATAGCCGCGTTCCGGCGCGAGAAGTACATTCCCAAGGGCGGGCCCAGCGGGGGGGACGGGGGCCGCGGGGGCAGCGTCTTCGCCGTGGCCGATCGCAACGTCAATACGCTGGTGGAGTACCGCTTCGCCCGTATCCACCGCGCCAGGAACGGCGAGAAGGGACAGGGAAGCGACTGCTACGGTGCAGCAGGCGACGACATCACCCTCACCATGCCGGTGGGCACGCTCATACGCGACGCCGAGACCGACCAGCAGATCGCCGATCTCACCCAACACGGGGAGCGCGTGATCATCGCGCGCGGCGGCAAGGGCGGACTGGGCAACCTGCACTTCAAGTCCAGCACGAACCGCGCTCCCCGCCAGTTCACGCTCGGAGAACCGGGCCAATCGCTGCGCCTTCGCCTGGAACTGAAGGTACTCGCCGACGTCGGCCTTCTGGGCCTGCCCAATGCCGGCAAGTCCACCTTCATCCGCGCGGTCTCCGCCGCGCGCCCGAAGGTCGCGGACTACCCGTTCACCACGCTGCATCCGCACCTTGGCGTGGTGCGTGTAGACGTAAACCGCAGTTTCGTGGTGGCCGACATCCCCGGACTGATCGAGGGCGCCTCGGAGGGGGCCGGCCTCGGCCATCAGTTCCTGCGCCATCTGGCCCGCACGCGCCTGCTCCTGCATCTGGTCGACATCGCCCCGCCCGAATCGCTGTCGGATCCCGTGGCCGACGCGGCGGCCATCGCCCTGGAACTGCGCAAGTACGACGAATCGCTCCATCGCAAGCCGCGCTGGCTGGTGCTCAACAAGGTCGATCTGCTGCCGGAGGAGACGCGCGATGCGCAGATCCGCGACTTCGTCGAGCGCTTCCGTGCACTCGATGCAGCGGGTCCGGCGGAAGCCGGCCGCGTGTTCGCCATCTCGGCATTGTCCGGAAAGGGCTGCCGGGAACTGGTTTTCGCGATCTCCGATTTCATCGGCGCAGGCGAGCCTGCGCCGTCCGAAATTCTCCCCCAGCCGGAGGATGCCGGGCGCGACGACGCACGAGCCGACGAACGCACCGTCGAGGACGACCGATGAAATCGATCATCGCGCAGGCGCGCTGCATCGTGGTCAAGGTCGGCAGCAGTCTGGTGACCAACCAGGGACACGGACTGGATCATGCCGCCCTCGCGCAGTGGGCGCAGCAGATCGCCGAACTCAAGCGCAACGGCCGCCAGGTGCTGCTGGTCTCGAGCGGTGCCGTCGCCGAAGGCATGCAGCGCCTGGGATGGCCCAGGCGGCCGAAGCAGCTGCACGATCTGCAGGCCGCGGCGGCCGTGGGCCAGATGGGCATGGTGCAGGCGTACGAAACCTGCTTTCGCGAACACGGGATGCATGCTGCGCAGATCCTGCTCACGCACGAGGATCTGGCCGACCGCCGGCGCTACCTGAATGCGCGCAGCACCCTTCGTACCCTGCTCCAGCTGAACGTCATTCCCGTCATCAACGAGAACGACAGTGTCGCGACCGACGAGATCAAGTTCGGCGACAACGACACGCTGGGCGCCCTGGTGACCAACCTCGTCGAAGCGGACGCGCTGGTGATTCTCACCGACCAGCCGGGGCTGTTCACCGCCGATCCACGCAAGGATCCAGGGGCGACACTGGTGCAGGAGGCGCGTGCCGGAGATCCCCGGCTGGCGCAGATGGCTGGCGGCGTCGGCAGCCACGTCGGCAGCGGCGGCATGATCACCAAGGTGCGGGCGGCGGAGCGGGCAGCACGCAGCGGCGCCCACACGGTCATCGCGTCCGGGCGCGAGCCGCGTGTGCTGCTGCGGCTCATGGCGGGCGAGGCGATCGGCTCCCAGTTGCTCGCCGCCACACCGACCATGGCGGCGCGCAAGCAGTGGATGGCCGATCATCTTCAGGTTCGGGGCCGCGTGATCCTGGACGAGGGCGCGACACGCGCATTGCAGCAGGACGGCAAGAGCCTCCTGCCGATCGGCGTCACCGACGTCACGGGCGATTTCGGGCGCGGCGAAGTAGTGAGCTGCGTGGACCCGAACGGGCGCGAGATCGCGCGCGGCCTGATCAACTACAGTGCGAGCGAGACGCGCCGCATCCTGCGGGCACCGTCGCACGAGATCGAACAGCGCCTGGGCTACATCGAGGCGCCCGAGCTGATCCACAGGGACAATCTCGTTCTGCTGTGAAGTCCCCCGATCTCGGAGACCAAGTCCGAACAGGATGCGACGCTTCACCGCTGGCGCCGCCCTCCTCCTATCTCGAAATCCTGGGCGAGCGGTTGTCCGGCTCGGGTGGGTTCTTCAACAGCCGCACGATGGTCTTGGCGTTGCCCCGATTGCTGCCCTTCTTCAGCCCATCGAGGCACAGGAACCCATCGATCAGCGACGCCCGGTAGTTGTTGAGCCGCTTCGGTTCCACCTCCTCCCATGCCGCGCCGGCATCGCGGCGCCAGCTGCGGTCCGGATTGGCGTAGGCGTAGTCCTTCCATTGCATGGTATCGCAGCGCACGCCGGAGTAGGTCAGGTTGCGAACTCCGCTCGCCGATCGCACTTCCAGGATGAAGCGGATCACGCTGTCCTCGCCCACGCTCAGGGTGGACCCGTCGATGAAGAAGCGGCTGGTGGCGCGCCCGGTGGCGGTGTACTCGATCAGATCCTTGTCCTGCGGGAAAGCGGGCGGCGGGACATCGAGTTCCCTGAACGGCAGCTCCTCGGGCGCGTTGGTGATCGGATTCTCCAGTTCGCGGCGCCGCACGGCATCGGCAGGAAGCGCCATCAGCAGGCCGAGCCCGAGCGCAATGACACAGGCCGCCGTCCGGTTCACGTATGTCGAATGCATGCTCATGAGTACAGGTGGGCGCGGGTGGGCGGCAGCGGCTGGCTGCCGTCGCGCTGCGCCTTCACGCCGAGAAGTTGATAGATAGAGATCCAGCCGCGCGCGAAGGCGTGCGCGGAGCCGGCCATGTAGATCAGCCACACTCTTAGCGCCTTCTCGCCGACCATCTCACGTGCCGCCTCCTTCGAGCCCTCGAGCCGGTCCACCCAGTGCCACAGCGTGCGTGCGTAATGCTGCCGCAGGCATTCGGCGTCCCACGCCTCCAGGCCCTGCCGGCCCATCTCCTGCACGACGTGGCTCACGTGCATCAATTCTCCGCCGGGGAACACATAGTCCTCGACGAACTCGCCGATCCCCCCGCCCAGTCGTGCGCCGTCCAGCGAGTTGGTGGTGATGCCGTGATTCATGACGAGTCCGCCGGGCTTGAGCAGCCGGTGGATCTTGGCGAAGTAGACGGGCAGGTTGTGCCTGCCAACGTGCTCGAACATGCCCACGCTCGAGATCCTGTCGAAGGGTCGATCCTCGGGAACATCCCGATAATCGAGCAGACGCACCTCACAGCGGTCCTGCAGGCCCAGCTCGCGGATGCGCTGCGTCGCGTAAGCATGCTGGGCCTGCGACAGCGTGATGCCAAGCGCGTCGACGCCATAGTTGCGCACCGCCCACAGGATCAGGCCGCCCCAGCCGCATCCGATATCCAGCAGCCGGTCACCGGGCTGGAGCAGAAGCTTGCGGCAGATGTGATCGAGCTTCTGCTCCTGCGCCTTGTCGAGCGTGTCGTCGAAGGACTTGAAGTAACCACAGGAATAGACCCGGTTGCGATCCAGCCAAAGGCCGTAAAAATCGTTGCCCACGTCGTAGTGGCTCTGGATGTTGCGCCGGTCGGCGTCGCGGCCGTGCCGCCACCACTTCCAGCCCGCGTGCCCGGACCCGTAGATCGCACTCTGGCCGGACACGAGCGCCTCGCCCGCGCGGATCACCTCGCGCATCGATCCATCCAGGTCGATCTCGCCCTCCACGTAGCAGCGGGCGAGCTTGCCCAGTGCAGGTCTGGCGAGCTTCGCCAATGCGCCCGGCGACTTCACGGTCAGCGTGACGGACGTCGCCCGTGGTGCTTCGATGAAGCGCCCGTTCCACAACCGGATGTTGACGGGCGCACTGACCTTCTTGATGCGCTGTTCGACGAGGTCGATCAACCGACCCGGTGCGACGACGGCAGTCATGTGTGAGGTCTCCGAGCTGATCGTGGTCCGGCCACCGCGGAAGGATACCGAAGCCTGAGCTTTTACTCCCGTTCGTGCGCTGCATCAAGACTGTTGGAAACTACATGGACAAATCCCCGAGGAGGGACTGTCGCACCGACGGGCCCAGCTGATCGACCACCGCCCGGTAATGCGGATGGTCCACCCCGACCGAGAGGCGAGCTCCGTCGCGCAGCGCCTGCTTCATCCCTGCATCCACTTCGAACCTCAGGAAATGGACCGAGGAGGTCTTGCTTTCGTTCTCGCGATCCATGTCCTCGTCCGCAATGGCGAACACGCGAGGATGGTTCTCCACCCGCACCCATACCCTGTCCTCCACGCCGATCAGGCGTGTCAGTTCCTGCTGGCGTTCGTCCACGTCGGCGTACTCGATCATCATGGTCGCCTTCCAGTTGCTGCCATCCGGAATGAGCGGATTGTACGCATCCAGTTCGGACTGGATGCCTTCCTCCTCGAAGGTCCGCTCCGTGCGCAGCATCTCCTGCACCTGGTAGCGCATGGTCATCTCGTCCTCGAACTGCAGGGTGACGTGCTCGCCCACGTGCACGGTGCGGTTCTTCTTGTGGGCGATGATGTTGGCTCGGAACTCCTTGCGGACCTTGGCGTAGGCCTCGAGGCTCATCAGGCTGTCGCGGGAGATGTGCGGCATGGGGTGATTCCTTTCTGCTGTATTCATCTGCATGGCTGTCCGGTCAGAGTCCGTACGCAATGCGCAACAGGCTGATCGGATGCGCCTTCTCTGCCGTTGCACCGTCTCCCATCCCCTGCAGGATGTGGCGGCCCGCGATCGGGCAGTCCGAACTGACGTAATCCGGCTCGTTGCTGCCCATGGCGCGGAACACGGGTCGCCCGATCTTCATGGAGTTGTCGAAGTATTCCTTCTTGACGCCCCAGGTGCCGTCGTGGCCCGAGCAGCGCTCGACCGTGTTGACCTCGGTGCCCGGCACGAGCTCGAGCATCTCCCGGGTACGCAGGCCCATGTTCTGTACGCGCAGGTGACACGGAACGTGGTAGCTGACCTTGCCCAGCGGCCTGCTGAACTCGGTCTTGAGCAGGCGGTCGCGGTGGCGCAGGGCGAGATACTCGAAGGGGTCGAACATCGCGGCCGCCACCGCCTTGCACTCCGGGTCATCCGGGAACAGGAGCGGGATCTCCTGCTTGAACATCAGCGTGCAGGACGGGATGGCAGTGAGGATCGCGTAACCCTCGCGCGCGAGTTTCGCGAGCACCGGGAGGTTGCCGTTCTTGAGCTTCTCCACTGCCTCCAGGTCGCCCAGTTCCAGCTTCGGCATCCCGCAGCAGTTCTCCTTCTCGACGATGATCGCGGGAATCTCGTTGTGCTCGAGCACGCGCAACAGATCCTGGCCGATGCCCGGTTCGTTGTAATTGACGTAGCAGGTCGAGAAGACGGCGACCTTGCCGGGCGTGTTCGCACCGTCCTTGACGGGGAAACCCGCATTCGCGCGCGCCGTGCTGCGGAATTTCGCCGAAGTGTACTCGGGCAGCACGCGATCGGCGTGGATCCCGAGCGTGTCCTGCATGAGTTTGCGCGTGACCGGTGTCTTGTTGACGGCGTTCACCATCTGCACCACGACCGGAATGGAGGCGAGCTTGCCGAGCGCGTCCGTGCTCGAGAGCAGCTTGTCGCGGAAGGTGATCTCGCCTTTCCTGTGCTTGAGCGCCTTGGCCCGCAGCATGAGGTGCGGGAAGTCCACGTTCCAGGGGTGCGGCGGAACGTAGGGGCACTTCGTCATGTAGCACAGGTCGCACAGGTAGCACTGGTCGACGACCTTCCAGTAGTCCTCCTTCCTGACCCCGTCGACCTCCATGGTCTGACTGTTGTCGACCAGGTCGAACAGCGTCGGAAACGACGTGCACAGGCTGACGCAGCGGCGGCAGCCATGGCAGATGTCGTACACACGCTCGAGTTCCTTGAACAGGGCGGCTTCGTCGTAATACTCCGGCTTCTTCCACTCGATGGGATGCCGGGTGGGCGCTTCAAGACTGCCTTCACGCATGGTCGGGAACAACGCTGGAAGTTGCGAACCCGGGACGGCGCGAACGGCCGTCCCGGTCCGGATACGTCTGGAGGCCCCTCGGCGCCGCGGGGAGTCGCCCCGCGGCAGCCGCAGGCCGGGGACGCGCTCAGTCGACCAGCGCGTCCAGCGTCTTCTGGAACTTGTTGGCGTGCGAACGCTCGGCCTTGGCCAGCGTCTCGAACCAGTCGGCGATCTCGTCGAAACCTTCTTCGCGCGCGGCCTTCGCCATGCCCGGGTACATGTCGGTGTACTCGTGCGTTTCGCCGGCGATCGAGGCCTTCAGGTTGTCGCGGGTGCGGCCGATCGGCAGGCCAGTGGCGGGATCGCCCACCTGCTCGAGATACTCGAGGTGGCCGTGCGCGTGGCCAGTCTCGCCCTCGGCCGTGGACCGGAACACCGATGCGACGTCGTTCTGACCTTCGACGTCGGCCTTGTTCGCGAAGTACAGGTAACGACGGTTGGCCTGCGACTCGCCGGCAAAGGCGGCCTTGAGATTGTCTTCGGTCTTGCTGCCCTTCAGCGCTTTCATGCACGTTCTCCTCAGGTCGTTGGGGAATCGTCCACGTCGGGGACCCGTCCCGACGCTGGATGCCCGTCTCCGGGCCTCGTTCTCGAACGCGTCGCAACCGGGTGCTGTCGCCGACGGCGTGTTTAGACTTGGTCTAAGAGATAAACGAAGTATAGAAGCAGCCCGATGCTGCGTCAAACGGCCTGCATCGGCGCCCTGTGCCGTGCGAGGCGCGCCCCGAACCACCAGGCCAGCACCAGCAGCCCGAGGCCTGAACCAAGGATGACCGGTACGAAGCCGAGCGCCGCGAGCGCCTGACCGAAGGCGGCCGCACCGGCTGCCTGACCCGCGAACAGGCAGAAGGCGAAGAACGAGACCGCGGCCCCGCGCGTCTTCGGCGCCATCTCCGTCGCCCGCGTCTGCAGCGTGTTGTGCAGCATGTAGAAGGCGAACCCGGAGGCGACGAAGAAGGGAACCGCGGCGATCCAGCCGGGGGCGAGCGCGATGCCGGCAAAGCACGCGAATAATGCAACGCCGCCGCCAAGCGTCAGACCGCGTTCGCGCAGCCGGGGCACCAGCCACTTCACCGACGCGCTGTAGCCGATGCCGCCGACGCTGAAGCCGGCGATCACCAGTCCGATGAGGAAATAGTTCAGACCGAAGCGTGCCTCCAGGTACGCCCCCAGGTAGGCGAAGGTTCCATAGAACAGGAATCCTTCGATGGCCACCGTGAACACCACCACCCGCACCCAGGGGTCGCGCGCGAGCTGCAGGTACTGCCGCAGCGGATGCGTGCGCGGCCCGGACACGATGGCCTGCGTCGCGCGCGCTCCCGGGACGAGCAGCAGCCCCACCACAGCGAACAACGCCGCCATCGACACGAACACCATGCGCCAGGACAGCAGCTCGCTCAGTGCGCCGGCGATCAGCGGGCCCAGCATCTGCCCGCTGAGCGTCGAGGCCATGAAGCGGCCCAGCACCAGCTGCCTGCGCTCGTATCCGACGTTGTCTCCGATGAACGCGAGCGACAGGGGGATGACCGCGGCTGCGCCCATGCCGGTGAGGAAGCGCGCCACCGACAGGTGGACGAGACCGCTTGCCGCAGCACAGGCGAGAGAGGCGGCGGCGGCGATGAACATCCCGATGGTGACCGCACGCAGCTTGCCGATGCGGTCCCCCAGCGGTCCGTGCACGATCTGGAACAGGGCGTAGCCGAGCGTGAATCCGCTCACCACCGCGCCAGCCGCGCTGACGCTGGCCGAAAAATGGCCGGCCAGCACGGGCACGAGCGGGTCGGCGATGCGCAGGTTGGCGCCGGAGACGAACGCAGCCAGGGCGAGCAGGCGGATGGAGCGGGCGGCGTGAACGTCGGGAGCGCTGGACATGTCGGACGCAAGTGTAGCGGCAGGAGTATCGTAGAAGCATGAGCGAGGCGACGGGAAGCACCGGCGAGGAGTTCCGCGACGATCTGCGGCGCGCGCCCGCGCGCCTGCTGCCGCCGGACACGTTGCGCGCTGTCACCATGCTGGACGACCGGCGCTCCGCTGCGGCGCTGCTGCAGACCCTGCTGGTGACCACGCTGGCCGTGAGCGCGGCCCTGCTGCGGTGGCACCTGCCGGTCGTGCTTGCCGCGATCGTGCTGATCGGCACGCAGCAACACGCGATGTTCGTCCTCGCCCACGAGGCCGCGCACTACCGGCTGTTCTCCAACCGCCTCCTGACCGATCTGGCAGGACGCGCACTGGGCAGCGTCTCCGGCATCTCGATGTGCTCGTATCGCGTGGTGCACCGCCTCCACCACAACGACCTGTACGGCCGGCAGGATCCGGACATCGCGCTGCACGGCGGCTATCCGCGCGGCAGGGGCTATCTCCTGCGCAAGCTGGCCGGCGATATCGCAGGTCTCAACGCGTGGAAGACCTTTCTGTACTTCTTCGGCAACCCGGCGATCGACGCCGACACCGACGCCGCCCTGCGTCCGCTCGACGACACCTCGCCCGCGCTGCGCGCGGCAGCGCGACGCGACCGCTGGGGCGTGGTCGCGGTCCAGGCGCTGCTGCCGCTTGGCTTCTACGCACTCGGGGGCGCGCACGCTCTGCTCGCGTACGCCCTGCTGTGGCTGCTCCCGCTGGTGAGCGTCGTGCAGGTGCTCCTGCGCGTGCGCGCGATCCTCGAGCATGGCGCCGTCGGCGATCGCTCCTCGCCGCTGACCGCGGCGCGCACCAATCTGGCCGGCCCGGTCGCACGCCTGTTCCTGTTCCCACACCACGTGAACTACCACATCGAGCACCACCTCTGCCCGGCGGTGCCGCACTACCACCTGCCGCGACTGCACCGGATCCTGGCCGATGCGGGGGTGCTCGATACGGCCGAGGTGCGGCGCCCGATGGCGGCGTGGAGCCTCGTGTACGCGCCGCGCGCCGCCGGACCGGCCGTGCACGTGTCTGCGCGCTAGCCGGTATCGGCCCCGGACTGCCGCCCGGGCCGGAAGTAGCCGCTGTCGTCGTAGAAGTCCTCGCGCTCGGACTCCGGCCACCAGCCCGGCACGCCGAGTACGGGCAGGGGCTGCAGAACGCGCGGACGCTGCATGCTGCCCGGGTCGAGCAGGTGCAGGGCGGCGACACGGTCGGCGTGTGCGCGCTGCGTCTCCAGCGGCTGGGCGCACAGCTCCACCGGCACATCGAACAGCAGCGCCTTGCCGGTCATGCCGACGAAAGGCCGCAACGCCTTCTCGTACAGCGCGTGCCCGAACACGAGAAAGCGCATGCACCGCTGCACCTGTGCGCGGCGGCGCCAGAACAGTTCCTTCCAGGAAAACTCGCGCAGCAGGGCCGACAGCGCCGGATCGGCGCTGAGCACGATCACGCCATCCTCGTCGAAGTGAGTGAGAGCGTCACGCACGCTGCTGCGCGGCCCACCCTGCTCGGCCGCGATCGCCTCGCCGTGGCGGGCGTTGAGCGCCGCCTTCGCCGTCGGAAAGGTCATCCACGCGAGCGCGTTGAGCAGGTCGTGCCAGTCGATCGGGCGTACGCCCACCTCGGCACGTTCGAAGGTCGCAGACTCGAACTCGACGGCCATGACAGCACGACTCGCCGGCACGAATCGCACGCGTTCGCCGCGCGCGTTGACGATGCGCCGGCCGGTCTCGGCCGCGACGTGGTCGAGTACCTCGGTGTTCGGCCAGCCGATCGCCGGAAGCCTTTGCGCCAGTGCCTCGAGCGGAGCGAACAGCGGCGAGCGGCGGGCGAAATCATGGTCCCAGGTCGGCGCCGACCCGCCCGGAGCGCCTGCAGCGATGCGGTCATCCATCGCGCTTAGGTTAACATCGGCTGCGAAGCGCAGAACGACGACCATGACAGAACGAATCGATTGCGTGGTGATCGGGGCCGGTGTGGTGGGCCTGGCGGTTGCCCGCGAACTTGCCCTCGCCGGACGCGAGGTGATCGTGCTCGAGGCCGAGGCGTGCATCGGCAACCACACCAGCTCGCGCAACTCCGAAGTCATCCATGCCGGCATCTACTATCCCAAGGGCTCGCTGAAGGCGCGCCTGTGCGTCGCCGGCAGGGATCGGCTGTACGCCTACTGCCATGCGCATGGCGTGGCGCACGGGAACTGCGGCAAGGTGCTGGTGGCGGCGAACGAGGCGGAGATTGCGACCGTCCTCGGCTACATCGACAAGGCCCACGCCAACGGCGTCCACGATCTGCGGCGCATCTCGCTGCGGGAGCTGAGTGAACTGGAACCGGCCGTGCGCGCCGTCGCCGCGGTGTATTCACCCTCGACCGGGATCATCGACAGCCACGGCTACATGCTGGCGCTGCAGGGCGATCTCGAGCAGGCCGGCGGTACGGTGGTGTTCCTCAGCCCGGTGGTGGGTGGCAGGGCCGGTGACGGCGGCATCCTCATCCGCGTCGGCGGCAGCGATCCCATGGAGTTGTGCTGCAACACCCTGGTCAACAGCGCGGGGCTGGTCGCACCGCAGCTCGCGCGCAGCATCGACGGGATTCCCGCTGCCACCATCCCGCCGCAGTACTTCGCCAAGGGCCACTACTACACGATGTCCGGCCGTTCACCGTTCAAGCGGCTGGTCTACCCGATGGCCGGGACCGCGCATCTCGGCGTACACGTGACTGTCGATCTCGGCGGCCAGGCGCGCTTCGGCCCGGATCTCGACTGGATCGACCGCATCGACTACGGCTTCGACAGTGCTCGCGAGCCGCTCTTCTACGAGGCGATTCGCCAGTACTACCCCGATCTGCAGGACGGTGCCCTGCAGCCCGGGTATACCGGCATCCGGCCGAAGATCAGCGGTCCGAACCAGCCGGCCGCGGATTTCATGATCCAGGGGCCGCGCGAGCACGGCGTGGCGGGACTGGTGAACCTGTACGGGATCGAGTCGCCGGGGTTGACCGCCTCGCTGGCGATCGGCGCATACGTGCGCGAAGTGCTCACGTAAGCCGCCCGCGCTTCATTCCGGCGCAGGCGGCATGCGTCGGGTGGGACCGCCAATTCCGGCGCCAGCGGAATCCAGGGGCGGCCAGGAGCCGGTGCTGCCGTGCTGGGCCCCGGCGTTCGCCGGGGCGACGGATTCTTCGTCATTCCGGCGCAGGCAGGCGCCGGATGCTGGCCGGATCGAGTCATCCGCACTATCATGCAGATCCCGTCGAACTTGCCTGTTCGTCCCGGGTCCCATTGCGCGGCGTGTGTGCGGGAAGTATCCCTCGCGCGCGAGGCTTTTTCGGGCCACGGCGAAAGCCCTGCTCTGCCCGCGGTTGCCTTCAGCGCCACGTCCTATACCAGAAAGTGGAGAAGTATTTCCGATGACCACCGCAATCCTGCTCGGCGCACCTCTGTGCGTGATTCTCGGCTGCCTGTACTGGGTGATGTCGTTCTACCAGGAGCAACACGAACTCAACCGCGAGTTGTGGAAGAAGCACGGGATCGAGATCTGAGCGGCACGATTTCCGCACGAGAGAGCCCCGGCAGGTCCGGGGCTTTTCGTTGGCGGTCCGGCCTGGCGAGACAGCCGGCACGATTTCACCAGGCAGGGCTGCCTGCGGCCCGAGGCCGTTTTCGGGATCGCACGAAGACTCCCGTACACTAGCGCCGATCCACGGCAATCCAGGCAGGAACCGATCATGACCGAGGCCTTCGTCTGCGACGGCGTGCGCACCCCCATCGGCCGCTACGGCGGCGCGCTTGCGCAGATCCGCACCGATGATCTCGGCGCACTGCCGATCAGGGCGCTGATGCAGCGCCATCCCGGCCTGGACTGGGAGAGCGTCGACGATGTCGTGTATGGCTGCGCCAACCAGGCAGGCGAGGACAACCGCAACGTCGCACGCATGGCCTCGCTGCTGGCCGGATTGCCGGTGGCCGTCCCGGGCTGCACGATCAACCGCCTGTGCGGATCAGGGATGGACGCGATCAATATCGCGGCGCGCGCCATCAAGGCCGGCGAGGCGCAACTGATGATCGCGGGCGGGGTGGAGTCGATGACGCGCGCCCCGTTCGTGATGGGCAAGGCCGACGGCGCCTTCTCGCGCACCGCCCAGGTGTTCGACACCACCATCGGCTGGCGCTTCGTCAACAGGCTGATGAAGGAGCAGTACGGGACCGATTCGATGCCGGAGACCGCCGACAACGTCGCGCTCGAGTTCGGCGTATCGCGCGCCCACCAGGACGCCTTCGCCCTGCGCAGCCAGCAGCGCTGGGCACGGGCCCACGCGGCCGGAAGCTTCAAGGACGAGACCGTCCCCGTCGCGATCCCTCAGCGCAAGGGCGATCCGGTGATGTTCGACACCGATGAACACCCGCGACCGGATACCACGCTCGAGGCACTGGCCAGGCTCAAGGGCATCAACAGGTCCGAGCTGAGCGTGACCGCGGGCAACGCCTCCGGCGTGAACGACGGCGCGGCCGCCCTCATCGTCGCCAGCGGCGAAGCGGTGAAGCGCCATGGCCTGACGCCCATCGCCCGCGTGTGCGGGACGGCCGTCGCGGGCGTCGCTCCACGCATCATGGGCTTCGGACCGGCCCCTGCCTCGAAGAAACTGCTCGCGCGTCTGGGCCTGACCGTGAACGACCTCAGCGTGCTGGAACTGAACGAGGCCTTCGCCAGCCAGGTGCTGGCGACCCTGCGCGACCTGGGCGTGGCCGACGACGACGGGCGCGTCAACCCCAACGGCGGGGCGATCGCGCTCGGACATCCATTGGGGATGAGCGGTGCCCGGCTGGTGCTGACGGCTGCCTACGAACTGCGCCGGCGGCAGGGTCGCTTCGCGCTGTGCGCCATGTGCATCGGCGTCGGGCAGGGCATCGCCATGGTGCTCGAACGCACATAGCAGGTCGACGACTTGCCGAATCGCTTGTCGTATTCGGCGACGGAGACGGAATCCCCACCCGAAAGCGGGATCACCATCTCCTCGCCCAGTGCCGACAACCCAGCCAGTTCCGCCCTCACGGCGTCGAGGTAACCGACGAAGGACATCTCGCAGTCGCTCCCCTCGCCAGCGGGCTCGCCGTTTCGCGTCTCTCGCTTCATGAACTCATTGCTCCAAAAACTACCTGTACGGAGCTGTTCGGCAAATTGCATGCCGTGCGGCAGCAAGCGTAAACCCGGACTGGCGAGGATGTCCAACCGCCGATGTCCCCGGGTTGCGACAGCAGCCCGACCCCTGCCCTAGACAGTCTCGACCTCGACCCCCTCGACCGCCAGCCGCAGCGACTCGATCACCACCTCGCTGTTCCGGGCATCGAGCAGCGACCACTCGAGCCCGCAGGGAAACGCGTTGCGCAGCTTCCACACCATGACCGGGGCGTGCGCCGCATCCAGCAGCCTGACCGTCACGTCACGCCGTTCCGGCTTGCCGCTGCCCATGGCACCGAGCCACTGGAAGAACTCGTTGTCCGGAGGCACGACACCGCGCTCCAGCACGCATTCCCCGACGTGCAGCAGCCCGGGGACGAGCCGAACGGTCTCCTCCCGGTCAGTGCCCTCGCGATAGCGGATGATCTCGCGCTCCAGTGCGGGAAGCTGCACGCGCGCGAAACCGATGCGACTGAAACCGGCCTCCACCTGGAAGTTGCAGGCGGGATGCGGATTGTTGACGGCCATGTCGATCCTCGTTGGTCTTCGGGGGAGTCAAAGGGTTTCGCGCAGCTGCGTCCAGGCCCGCAGATCGTGCACGATGGTACGGGTCGACGAACGTCCCGAGTCGTCGGTCCACTGCAGCTTCGTAGTGAGTTTCATCGGCTGCCGCCGCTCGCCATAGCCGGCCAGCGAATCGACCAGCAGCCGCATCCGGCGGCCCGGCGCGAGAAACTCGAGGCAGGAGTAGAGAGGGTTGTCGTTCACGCGCCGCCCGGCGAGGTCGCGCACCGTCTCGCCCAGCTTCACGCGCACGGCGTGCGCCGGCGCGCTGCCGATGTTCGCCAGCACGAAATGCAGCATGCCGCGCTCGACATCGACGTCGAAGATGACGTCGCTCCCCGCAGGCGGCTCGCGGATCACGTCGGCCGCAAGAGTCGATTCAATTGATCTGCTGGGCATCAGAGGTCTGCACCGCTTCCACCAGTTCGAATGACGCGGCCATGCCTGTCCGCGCGTTCACCACCCTCAGACGGCAATCAGGCCGCCGTCGACAACCAGTTCCGCGCCGGTGATGTACGAGGCCTCGTCACTCGCCAGGAACAGCACCGCGCAGGCGACCTCCTCGACGCGGCCCGCCCGGCGCAGGGGCACGCCCGCGAGCACGCGCGCACGGATGGCGGGATCGGCGGAGGTCTGCGACGTGCGCATGGGCGGCATGATACCGGGATGTACGGAATTGACACGGATGCCGGCTGGACCGAATTGCACGGCGGCGGACTTGGTCATGGTCCGGATCGCGCCTTTCGCGCCGTTGTAGCCCATGTGGACGAAGTCCTGACCGACGATGCCCGAGATCGACGAGACGTTCACGATCGAGCCTCCGCCGGCATCCTGCATGCACTCGATCGCGTATTTCATGCCGAGGAAGGTGCCGCGCGCGTTCACCGCCATCAGGCGATCGAAGGCGGCGACGTCGAGCCGGTCCGGCAGCCCACCGCTGATGCCGGCGTTGTTCACCACGATGTCCAGCCTGCCATAGCGCTCCAGTACGGCAGCGATGGCTCTCTGCCAGTCTGCTTCCCGCGTGACGTCCTGGTGGACGAACAGCGCCTCGCCACCCTCCGTCCTGATCGACGTCGCAACCGCTTCGCCCTCGCTCGCCAGCACGTCGGTCAGCACCAGACTCGCCCCTTCACTGGCGAACACCCGCGCGATGCTCGCGCCCATGCCCGAGGCTGCGCCGGTGACGAGGGCTGCCTTGTTCTTCAATCTCATCGTCGTCCCCGGTGTCGTGATTACTGGGCCAGGTAACCGCCGTCCACGGCGAGTTCTGCACCCGTAATGTACGACGCCTCGTCGCAAGCGAGGAACAGGATCGCGTACGCCGCCTCCTCTGCGGTGCCGGCACGGCGCAGCGGAATGCCGCCAAGCACCCTGGCGCGCATCTGCGGATCGGAGGCGGTCTGGGAAGTGCGCATGGGCGGCATCATCCCGGGGTGCACCGAATTCACGCGGATGCCCCTGGGGCCGTACTGCACGGCCGCCGACTTCGTCATGGTGCGGATCGCACCCTTCGCGCCGTTGTAGCCCATGTGCACGAACTCCTGACCGATCATTCCGGAGATGGAGGACAGGTTCACGATGGATCCGCCGCCGCTGCTTTCCATCTGCATGGCGGCGTACTTCATGCCGAGAAAGGTGCCGCGCGCATTCACCGCCATGATGCGGTCGAAGTGCTCGACGCTCATGCGCTCCTGCAGCGCACCGCTGACACCGGCGTTGTTGACCAGAACGTCGAGGCGGCCGTAGCGATCGAGGGTCTGCGCCATCGCCGCCTGCCATTGCGCCCCGTCACCCACGTCCAGGTGCACGAAGACGCTCTCCCCGCCCGCGGCCACGATCGCCCGTGACACCGCGCTGCCCGGCGCGTCGTCGATGTCCGCCACGACCACCTTCGCACCCTCGCGCGCGAACAGCATCGCAGCCGCCTCCCCCATGCCGAACGCGGCGCCGGTGATCAGCGCGACCTTGTTCCTCAACCGCATCGAATCCTCCTCGTCAACTGCAGGTTCTGAATCCAGGTTCCATAGCCGTACATGCCAATGATGTATCATCCGGCGCGAATCGACATCGGCCGCTGCGCATCGTTCCTCGCTTGCGCCGTGCGCCGACCGGGCCCTCTATCGTGCGCGTCGGTATTCGCCGGTCCAACCGGCACATGGTGGTGTGGATCGCCCTCCTTCTGGCGGTCTGCAACGCGGTTGCGCCGCCCCTGCTGCGCATGGCCGCGGTTGCGCGTGGGGAAGCCGTCGTCGAGGTCTGCACCGCCTTCGGCATCAAGCGTGTCGGCGCAGGCGCGAATTCCGGCGGCTCTGCTCCCGCGTCCGCCGATGCCAGCGCGTGCAAGTTCTGCCTCGGCAGCCAGTCGCCCTGCGCCCCGACCATCGCCGGGAAGCGGATCGACGCGCCAGCGCTGCACCTCCCCCTGATCGCACTCCCGGGAGAGTCTCTCCCGGGCGATCCGTCCTGGCTCTTCTCCAGACCGCGCGGACCTCCCCACACCGCGTGACGCAGCGATGCCGTCGTCCTGGCGACGACGCTTCGTCCCATCGAGCCGCCCGGGCGGCTCCATCGACACCTGCCTGCCGTACCGGCGCGAAATGCGCCCCGGAGAACGCGTGTTCGCGCGCTCGCTCGGGGCCTGCCGCCGTCCGCACGGGCAGCCGCTCCACCAGCCCATGGATCGACGATCATGATAGAACGAGTAGGCATTAGCACATTGAAACTGAAGATGAGCATCGGGTCGGGCGCACTGGCGCTGTCCCAGTTGGTCGGTACGCCGCTGCACGCAGAGGAAGCGTCCGCCCTTGCACCGGAAGTCGTGGTCTCCTCGAGCAGGGTGCGGAGCGAGAACCCATCCGCCACCCGGCTCGGCGCGGACGACCTGACCTCGCCGCCCCTGGTCACGCGCGATACCGCCCGGCTCCTGCAGGACATCCCGGGCGTTTCCCTGTCCGGCGCCGGCGGGATCTCCAGCCTGCCTGTCATGCAGGGCCTGGCGGACGACAGGAACCGCATCAGCATCGACGGAATGGACCTGATCTCCTCGTGCGGCAACCACATGAACCCGCCTCTCTCCTACCTGGATCCGGACAGCGTCGACAGCATCGAGGCCTACACTGGCGCCATCCCGGTCAGTGTCGGCGGCGACAGCATCGGAGGATCGCTCGTAGTGCGCTCGGCCCCGCCGCGCTTTGCCGACAGCGCCGAAAAGCCCCTTGTCACCGGCGAACTCGGGACCTTCTATCGATCCAACGGCAATGCGCGTGGCGTTTCCGCCTCCGCGACGCTCGCATCGCGGCGTGTCAGCCTCGGCTACCGCGGATCGGCCTCCGAGTCGGACAACTACGAGGCAGGCAGTGACTTCAAGCCCGATGCGCTCGCGCAATGGACGGTGGGCGACGATCACACGATCGAAGGCGACGAAGTCGGATCGTCCTCCTATCGGCTGCACAGTCACGCGCTGGGAATCGCGGTGCGTGGACAGGGGCGGCTGCTGAGCCTGGATGCTGCCGTGCAGAAGGTGTCGGACCAGGGCTTTCCCAGTCAGCACATGGACATGATGGACAACGAGAGCAGGCGATTCAACGCCGCCTACTCGCAGGAGTTCGGCTGGGGAACTGTCGACGGGCGCGTCTACCACGAGGCGACCGACCACGAAATGGACTTCGGCGAGGACAAGCTGTACTGGTACGGCATGGCGCACAACGTGGCCGGCATGCCGATGTTCACGCGCGGCCGCACCTTCGGCGCGGCACTGGATGCCAGGATCGGCCTCAACCCGCGCGATACCCTGCGTGCCGGCACCGAGTACCAGCGCTATCGCCTGGACGACTACTGGCCG
Source organism: Burkholderiales bacterium (assembly GCA_020854105.1). GTDB lineage: Bacteria > Pseudomonadota > Gammaproteobacteria > Burkholderiales > SHXO01 > SHXO01. Next base: position 331,345 of record JADZGB010000031.1, read on the forward strand.
GCCGTGGCCAACTCGATGATGATGTCACCGAATACGTTCCGCAACATCGACGATGGCCAGCGCGACCGGATCGATGTCTATGCAGAGTGGGAAGCGCAGTGGCGGCCTGCGTGGGCGAGCGTCGCCGGCGTTCGCAGCAGCACCGTGCGCATGGACGCCGGCGAGGTACAGGGCTACAACGCCAACCCGATGATGTACGGCAACGACGCCGCCGCATTCAATGCCGCGGACCGCGACGTGACCGACCACAACATCGACCTATCCTTCATCGCCCGCTTCACGCCCGGCCCGAGGCACGCGTTCGAGGCAGGTTACGCGCGCAAGACCCGCTCGCCCAGTCTGTACGAACGTTACACCTGGTCCACCGACGGCATGGCGATGACCATGAACAACTGGCTCAACGACGGCAACGGCTACGTCGGCGATATATCGCTGAACCCGGAGGTGGCCCACACGTTCAGCGTGGCCGCTGATCTGCACGATGCCGAGCGCAAGGCGTGGCAGTTCAAGGCGATGGCCTACTACACGCGCGTCAACGACTACATCGACGCGCGCTGCCTGAACGTCTGCCTGCCTTCGCAGTTCAATTACCTCAAGCTGGTCAACACGGATGCCCGGCTGTACGGAATCGACCTGTCCGGCTTCGCACCGCTCGGGCGCATCCAGGGCATCGGCGCGTTCACCGGCCGGGCCGTGGTCAGCTACGTCGATGGCGAGGACACCGACTCGGGCGACGGGCTCTACAACATCATGCCGCTGAACGCGCGCCTCATCGTCGAGCATCGACTCGCGGCCTGGACGAGCAGCGCCGAGCTGGTGCTCGTGCGCGCGAAGAAGGACGGGTCCAACGTACGCAACGAGATCGAGACCGGCGGCTACGGACTGCTCCATCTGCGGACCCGTTACACCGTGAAGCACTTGCGCATCGATCTGGGCATCGACAACGTGTTCGACAAGTTCTACGCACACCCCCTCGGCGGCGCCTACATCGGCCAGGGTGCGACCATGTCCCTGAACGGCGCCGGTGCGCCCTACGGCATCGCCGTGCCGGGGATGGGGCGGTCGATGTACGTGGCGCTGACCCTGGGGTTCTGAGCGTCGAAGCACGATGCGAAAGACGCATGGCGGCGCCGCCTGTCCGGAGCGGCGGACCAGTATGATTGCCTGGTCTGCCCGTGCAACCGGCTGCGGCCATCGAAACGGGGGTAACCGAGATGAAGATCACCAAAGTCCAGGCCCTGCACGTCGGCCAGTTCATGTTCGCCCGGGTGGAGACCGACGCCGGCATCACCGGATTCGGCGAAGCCGGCACGTGGGGTCACATTCAGGCGGCAGCCGCCTGCATCCAGCGCTTCGCGGAGTATCTCGAAGGCAAGGATGCGTTCGCCATCGAGCACCACTGGAACGTGATGCACCGCTTCAGCTACTTCACCGGGCTGGCGGAGAACGCGGCGATCTCCGCGATCGACATCGCGCTGTGGGACATCAAGGGCAAGGCGCTTAACGTACCGATCCACGAACTGCTCGGCGGTGCCGCCCGCACCAAGGCCCGCATCTACGGCCACATCTACGAGAGCACCATCGAGAAGATGCTGGTCGAGTGCCAGGCGAAGATGGAGGCGGGCTTCAACGCCTTCGGGCACCTGAATCCGTTCCTGGACGAAGGCCACGACCAGGTCTACTTCAGGACGCACGTCAGGAAGATGCGCGATGCCATCGACAACACCCGCCGCATGCGCGAGGTGGTGGGGGACCGCGTCGATCTTCTGATCGAGGTCCACCGGCGGCTCACGCCGGCCGAGGCAATCGTGTTCGCCCGCGGCATCGAGGACACGCACCCGATGTTCATCGAGGATCCGATCCGCCCCGAGGGCGTGGATGGCATGGCACGCGTGGCGGAGAAGATCGGGATCCCGATCGCCACCGGCGAGCGCTTCTCGAACATCTACGACTTCCAGGCCCTGATGGCCCGCGGCGGTGTCGAGTACGCGCGTGTGGACGTGTGCCTGTGCGGCGGAATCACCGGCGCGCGCAAGGTGGCCGCCATCGCGGAAGCGCATCACGTGCAACTGGTCCCGCACAATCCGCTGTCGCCCATCGGGCTGGCGGCCTGCCTGCAGCTCGACGCGGCGATCCCCAACTTCGCCATCCAGGAATACGCTACCGGCTTCGAGGCAGGCATCTTCGAGTCCCGCCCCGAGCACCTCGGCAGCGACATCGTCGACGCGGTTCCGCGGCCGGTGGACGGCTTCGTGGACATCCCCGCCGGCCCCGGGCTGGGAATGAACCTGCTGCCCGACGCGCAGAGGATCAGGCCGCCGCTCACCAAGCCGATCTCGATGCGGCCGCACTTCGATGGTTTCGTGGTGGATCAGTGAGACGAGAGCGGCCCTGCGGCCGGCCCTCATCCGGATCCGATCGTACGTCCGCCCAGCGCTACGCTGCCTGCGCCTCCCGCATCGCCCGCCACACCCGTTCCGGCGTGGCCGGCATCTCGATGTTCTGCACGCCGAGCGGACGCAGGGCGTCCATCAGCGCATTGATCACCGTCGGCGTACCGCCTACCGTGCCCAGTTCACCCACGCCTTTCGCGCCCAGCGGATTGATCTTGCAGGGCGTGGTCTCGTCGGTGAAGGTGGCGATGCTGGGCAGGTCGTCCGCGCGCGGCAGGCAGTAGTCCATCAGCGAGCCACTCAGAAGCTGGCCGCTGTCCGCGTCGTAGACCGTGTTCTCCAGCAGCGCCTGGCCCACGGCCTGGGCGATGCCGCCGTGCACCTGGCCGGCGACGATCATCGGGTTGATCACGCGGCCGACGTCATCCATCGTCGTGTACTTGACGATCTGCGTGACGCCGGTCTCGGGATCCACCTCCAGCTCGCACACGTGGGCGCCGTTCGGCCATGACGGTCCGCCGACCTTCTGCAGCGTCCTGATGGCGATGCGCTTCTCCGGCTGGCTGGCGGCCAGGTCGAACAGACCGACACTCAGGTCGGTGCCGGCGACCTTGAAGCGGCCATCGGCGTACTCGATGTCGCCGGCCGCGGCCTCGAGCGCATTGCCGGCGAGTTCCCGCCCCTTCTCGATCGTCTCCTTCGACGCCGTCAGCATCGCCGAGCCGCCGATGTAGAGCGAGCGGCTGCCCATGCTGCCCAGACCCTGCGCGACATCGCTGTCACCCTGCACGATCTCGATGCGCTCCGGGTCGATGTCCAGCGTCTCGGACAGGATCTGGATGTAGCTGGTCTCGATGCCCTGCCCCATCGCCTGCATCGCGGTGTACACCTTCACCTTGCCGTCGGCATCGACATGCAGGTCGATGGTTTCCTCGTGCACCACGCCGGTCCACTCGAGGAAGGTCGAAATCGCCCGGCCGCGTAGCTTGCCGCCCGCGGCGGACTCCTGCTTGCGCTTATCGTAGCCCTTCCAGTCGGCTGCCTCGAGGATGCGCTCGAGCATGTGCGGGAAGCTGCCGCTGTCGAACTTCTCGCCCATCGGCGTCGTGTACGGCATCTGCTCCGGCTGGATCAGGTTGCGCCGGCGCAGTTCGGCCGGGTCCATCTTCATCTCGGCTGCCGCCTGGTCCATCAGGCGTTCGACGAGGAAGATGGCTTCCGGACGGCCGGCACCGCGATAGGCGCCCACGATGTTGGTGTTGGTCAGGAAGGCACGCGCCTTCAGGTGCAGCGCCGGGACGTGATACACGCCGGTGATGACCTTCGGTCCCACCGCCACCACGATCACCGCGCCGGGGCTGCAGGCGTAGGCGCCGATGTTGCCGAGGATGTCCACGCGGAAGCCGAGGATCCTGCCGTCGGCGTCGAAGGCCATCTCGGCTTCGTTGGTTTGGTCGCGGCCATGCGTGCTGGCGAGGAAATCCTCGCTGCGCGTGGCACGCCAGTGCACCGGCCGCCCGAGCTTGCGTGCCGCGTACACGCACACCGCGTCCTCGGCGTAGAGCATGGTCTTCATACCGAAGCCGCCGCCGACGTCGCCCACACGCACACGCACCTGCTCGGCCGGCACCTTGAAGATGGCCTCCGCCAGGGTTTTCTGCAGTCCGGCCGGGTTCTGGCAGCTGGTGGTGAGCAGCAGGCGGCCGCTCGACTGGTCGTAGTCGCCGATGCTGCCGCGCGGCTCCATGCTCACCGGCACCAGGCGCTGGTTGTGGAAGCGGATCTTCGTGACGTGCTTCGCCGAGGCGAAGGCCACGTCGGTCGCGTCCTTCTTGCCGAACTCGGTCTGCGCGGCGATGTTGCCGAGCGCATCCGCCCACAGCTGCGGTGCGTCCGCCGCCATTGCCTGCTCGATGGTCACCACCACCGGCAGTTCGTCGTAGTCCACCGTCACCTGCTCCACCGCGTCGAGCGCCTGCTCGCGGGTGCTGGCGACCACCGCTGCCACCGCCTCGCCGACGAAGCGCACCTCGTCCACGGCGAGCGGATAGTACGGCGGCGCCGACATCGGTTTGCCGGCAGCATTCATCAGCGCCGTGTTGATGGGAAAGTGTCCGATGCCATCGGCCTTCATCTCCGCGCCGGTGTACACGGCCAGCACGCCAGGCGCGGATTTCGCGGCCGAGACGTCCATCGCCAGGATGCGCGCATGCGCGTGCGGCGAACGCACGAAGGCCACGTGAACCTCGTTGGGCAGGGACACATCGTCGAGATACTGCCCTGTGCCGGTGAGAAGCCGCTGATCTTCGCGTCGCGTGATGGCCTGGCCGATGCCGAACTTGGTCATGGTGCTTCCTCTATTGGGATTCGGTCGAGGGATTGGGATGGAGGAATTCTACGGCAGGCAGGCGAGGCCGTCCCGGCGAAGGCAGCCGCGTCACTGCGTCGTCCCGGTGCATCCCGGGACCCAGCGAACAACGAAGGGGCCGTTCTACGGCCTGAATTCCGGCTTTCGCCGGAATGACGAAGGTGGAGAGTTCGACGCAATGACGAAGGTGGAGATTTCGCCGCAATGACGAAGGCGGGACATTTGCCGGAACGATGACTTGCGCCCGAATGACCAAAGAGAAGCTCTCCATGACACGTGGCACGTCCCAGACTGCCTCGCGAACAGGCATCATGTGGACATGGATCACCGTCACCGTTGCGCCTCGAATCTGTCAAGCGGAGGACCGCCCGAGCGTGAGGCCGGCTCCGGCTCGAACGGCTCCGCGCGATGAGTGCTGCCGTCCTGCGCCCCGGCCTCACCGGCCGGGTGTTGCGCCGGCTCTGTCAGGCGTCGGCGGTGATCGGCGGCCTGCTGCTGATCGCCATCGCATTCGTCACGCTCGCCAGCGTCGCCGGCCGCGTCTTCTGGTCCTCGCCGATCCTCGGTGACGTCGAACTGGTACAGCTCGCCTGCGCCATCGGGCTCGCCTGCTTCCTCCCGTACACGCAGTGGCAGGGCACCAACATCATGGTGGACTTCTTCACCGCGCGCGCCTCGGCACCGAACAAGCGCCGCCTCGACGCGCTCGGATCGCTTCTGCTCGCCGCGATGACCGGACTGATCGGCTGGCGCACCGCGGCCGGGGCCATGGCCGCGCACGAGTACGGCGAGACGTCGATGCTGATGTCGATTCCGATCTGGATTCCCTACGCGCTGATGGTTCCCGGCCTGCTGCTCACTGCGGTGGTGTCCCTCTACATCGCCTGGTGCACGCTGCGCTTCTCCACGATGACGCAACCCTCACGGGGAGACCCGCGTGAGTAGTCTGTCGATCGGCATTGCCCTGTTCGGGGGCATGCTGGCGCTGATGGCGCTGCGCGTGCCAATCGCGGTGGCGATGTTCGCGCCCGGCGCGATCGGCTACGGATTGCTGTCCGGATGCGATCCGCTGCTCGATCACCTGAAGGGCGCCGCGTTTGGCCGCTTCTCGGTGTACGACCTGTCCGTCATCCCCCTATTCCTGCTCATGGGAGCATTCGCGATGCACGGCGGCCTGTCGAAGGCGCTGTTCGATTTCGCCAACGCCCTGCTGGGGCGCTTCCGTGGCGGCATGGCGATGGCCGGCATCCTGGCTAGCGGTGCATTCGGTTCGATCAGCGGATCGTCGGTCGCCACCACCGCGACCATCGCCCAGGTCGCGCTGCCCGAGATGCGCCGACTCGACTACTCGGGGCGCCTGGCCACGGCCTCGCTCGCGGCGGGCGGCACGCTGGGGATCCTGCTGCCTCCGTCGGTGACGCTGATGATCTACGCCATCCTGACCGAACAGAACATCGCGAAGCTGTTCCTCGCCGCCTACATCCCCGGCGCCATCGCCGCCCTCGGCTACATCCTGGCCATCGCGGTCACCGTGCGCATGTATCCCGAGCACGCACCGAAGGCCGGCACCCGGCGCAGCGAACTGGGACGCAGCCTGCTGGGCGTCTGGCCGATCGCGGCAGTGTTCCTGGTCGTGTTCGGCGGCATCTACGGCGGCCAGTTCACCCCCGTCGAAGGCGCCTCCATCGGCGCGGTGATGACCTTCCTCATCGCGCTGCTGCGAGGCGCGCTCACGCCGCACAAGATCGGGCTGAGCCTGCTCTCTACCGCGCAGACCGCCGGAATGCTCTTCATGATCTTCCTCGGTGCGGACATGATGAATGCCAGCCTGGCGCTGTCGCGGCTGCCCGGCGAACTGGCGCAGGCGGTGTCCGGCCTCGGCATCCCGCCACTGGCCGTCCTCGCCGGCATCATGCTGTTCTACGTGGCACTGGGCTGCGTGATGGACGAACTGTCCATGATCATGCTCACCATCCCGGTCGTGTTCCCGGTCATCATGGGACTGGACTTCTTCGGCCTGCCGCCCGCCGACAAGGCGCTCTGGTTCGGTATCCTGATCCTGATGGTGGTCGAGATCGGCATGATCTTCCCGCCGGTGGGTCTGAACGTGTACGTCATGAACGGCCTTGCCAGGGACGTGCCGATGGTGGAAACCTACAAGGGCGTCGTTCCATTCCTGATCTCGGACGCGATCCGGATGACGCTCCTGATCCTGTTTCCGAGCCTGAGCCTGTGGCTGGTGGGGCAGTTCGGCCGATAGCCGAACGCGAGAACGTGGAGGAGACGCATTGCCGAACAGACTGATTCGCGCCGTCGCGTTGTATGCCGGGCTCCTGCTCGCCGGCACGGTGCACGCGCAGCAGATCGTCCTCAAGGTGCACCACTTCGTGCCGCCGGGTGCGAACCCGCAGGTCAAGCTCCTCCAGCCGTGGTGCGAGAAGATCGCCAGGGAGTCGAACCACCGGCTCGGGTGCCGGATCTTTCCGGCCATGCAGCTGGGCGGGACGCCGTCGCAGCTGTTCGACCAGGCGCGCGACGGCGTCGCCGACCTGGTCTGGACGATACCGACCTATGCCGCCGGCCGCTTCTCCAAGGCCGAGGTGTTCGAGCTGCCGTTCATGGTGCACGACTCGAGGTCCGGCAGCCAGGCGCTGTGGGCCTACGTGCAGAAGAACGCGCTCGACGAGTTCCGGGGCGTGCGTCCGATCCTGATGCACGTGCACGACGGGTCGGTGTTCCACTTCGCCCGCAAGGAGGTGAAGACGCTGGCCGACCTGCGCGGATTGAAGATCCGGGCGGCGACGCGCATCAATGCGCGCATGCTCGCGGCGCTGGGCGCAACACCGGTGCAGATGCCGCTGCCACAGGTTGCCGAGGCGCTCTCCAAGGGCGTGATCGACGGGGCGATGGTGCCGTGGGAGGGCGTACCCGCGATCAAGCTGCACGAGATCGCCAGATACCACCTGGAGGCGCCGCCTGACGCGCCCCGGTTCTCCAACTCGATCTTCGTGCTGGCGATGAATCCGGCGAGGTACGACCAGCTGCCGCCTGCGTTGAAGCAAGTCATCGACGCCAACAGCGGCATCGCCGTCTCCGCCTGGGCCGGGCAGAACGCATTCGAATCGGCGGTCGAGCCCAACCGCAAGCTCGCATTGGACCGCGGCAACGTGGTCAACGTGCTCGGCCGGGAGGAACTGGCGAAATGGATCCAGACTGCCGGGAAAGTGGATGAGCTCTGGATGAAGGAAGTCGACGGCAAGGGCGCGAACGGCAGGAGACTCATCGACGAGGCGCGCGCGCTGATCAGGCAGTACGAACGCTAGTCGGGAGTACACGCGCATGGCTGCATCGACATCGGATCTGCTGCACCCGCCGTACCACGGCTCGGCCGGGCGGGCGCCGATCATGTCGGGCGCGAATCGCAGCCGGCTCGACCGCGACAGTGCCCGAGAACCATGCCGTCGCTAGCCGTGCTGCGCATCATCGGCATCTTCGTCCTGGCCCACGTGGCCTTCGTGGGCGCGCGCCTGACCGGTACCCTGTACGCGCTCGCCAACAACGCCTCCACCTTCACCGTGGGCGTGATCGTCGCGCTGTTCTCGCTCATCCCGATGCTGGTCGCGGTGCACGCCGGACGCTGGCTGGATGCCGTCGGTCCCTGGCGTCCCCTGCTTGCCGGGGTGTCGCTGATGCTCGGCGGCCTGCTGCTGCCTGCGCTGTTTCCCTACGCGACTGCTGATGTCGCGCCGCTGCTGGTATGTTCCTGCCTGGTCGGCACCGGCTCGACCATCTCGCTGCTGGCCGTCCAGAAGGTGGTCGGCGAGCGCGCGGACCCGAACAACCGCGCGGCCGCGTTCTCCTGGCTGGCCCTGGGTGCCTCCGTGTCCGGCTTCGTCGGCCCGTTCGCGAGCGGCGCGCTGATCGACGTGCTCGGACACCGCGCGACCTACGGCGCGCTCATCGTCGTGATGCTCGGCGCGGTCTGGCTGCTGCGCGCCAATCGCGAACTGCTCTCGGCGCACAAGGGAAAGGAGCAGCCCGCTGCACCCATGCATCCGCTCGAGCTGCTGCGGCACACGGAGCTGCGGCGGGTGATGATCACCACCGCGCTGGTGTCGATGTCATGGGATCTGCAGAGCTTCGTCATCCCGGTGCACGGGTCGGTGGTCGGGCTGTCGGCCTCGCAGATCGGCCTGGTCATGAGCAGCTTCGCGCTCGCGACCTTCGTCATCCGCCTGGCCATGCCGCAGCTCACCCGCCGCTTCTCGGAGTGGCAGGTGCTGATCTACACGCTGTTCAGTTCCGCCTTCGTGTTCGCACTGTTCCCCTTCTTCACCTCCCTCGCCCCGCTGCTCATCGTGGCCTTCCTGCTCGGCCTGGGCCTGGGGGCGGCGCAGCCGAACATCATGTCGCTGGTGCATTCGCGATCGCCACCCGGACGCGTCGGCGAGGCGCTGGGACTGCGCTCGACCATCATCAACAGCAGTCAGGTGGTCCTGCCGCTGGTGTTCGGCGCGTTCGGAGCGGTGCTGGGCGCCGCAGCCATGTTCTGGTCGATGGCCGCGATTGCCGGCGGCGGCGGTGCCGCCGCGATGCGCTGGGGCATGCATCGCCGGGACCGGCATGCACGGGCGTCCGTGTCCGAACCAGGGGAGTCGCCATGAGCACATGGCTCGGCCACCGTAGCTCGGCGGGCGCGCACGGCACTGGAGCACGCCGCCCTGCTCGCCAGCAGTGTCTCGCCAGGGTGCGGGGTCACCCAGCACCCTCGCCTGCAGCGTCTTTGTGCCGGCCGACGGGGGACGGTAAACTAGACCGGAATATCCGCTGAGAGACCCGACCATGCCCGTCAAGCTTTCGATGACCGTCAATGGCAAGCCGGTCAGTGCCGAGGCCGAGCCCCGCACGCTGCTGGTGGACTTCATCCGCGACCAGCTGCGGCTGACCGGCACCCACATCGGCTGCGACACCGCGCAGTGCGGCGCGTGCACGATCCACCTGAACGGCAATGCCGTGAAGAGCTGCAACATGCTCGCGCTGCAGGCGCAGGGCGCGACGATCACCACCATCGAAGGCATCACCGGGCCGGACGGCTCGCTGCATCCGATGCAGGCCGCCTTCCGCGATCATCACGGTCTGCAGTGCGGCTACTGCACCCCCGGCATGGTGATGAGCGCCATCGACCTGGTGAAGCGCCACCCCCATCCTAGCGAGCAGACCATCCGCGCCGAACTGGACGGCAACCTGTGCCGCTGCACCGGCTATCACGGCATCGTGAAGGCGGTGGAAGCCGGCGCCAAGGCGATGGGCTGACGACGAGACGATCGAGGAGCGACATGTACGCATTCAACTACCACAAGGCGTCCAGTGTGGCCGATGCCGCCGCCAGGCTCTCCGCCGGTGTCGATGCGAAGCTGCTGGCGGGCGGACAGACCCTCATCGCGGCCCTGAAGATGCGCCTGGCCGCGCCGAGCGATCTCATCGATCTGGGCGGCATCGCCGAGATGCGCGGCGTCCGGACCGAAGGCGGGAAGCTCGTGATCGGCGCCATGACGACGCACGCGCAAGTCGCCGCTTCGCAGGACGTGCGGCAGTCGATGCCGGCGCTGGCGGTGCTGGCCGCGAGCATCGGCGACCGCATGGTGCGCAACATGGGCACACTGGGCGGTTCGGTCGCCAATGCCGACCCCGCAGCCGACTATCCCGCCGCGGTGATCGGGCTCGGTGCCACCATCATCACCAACAAGCGCGGCATCGGCGCCGACGATTTCTTCAAGGGCATGTACGAGACCGCTCTCCAGCCGGGCGAGATCATCACCCAGGTTGCCTTCCCGATACCGCAGAAGTGCGGCTACGCCAAGTTCGCCAACCCGGCCTCGCGCTATGCCATCGTCGGCGTGTTGGTCGCGCAGACGGGCGGCGGCGTGCGCGTGGGCGTGACCGGCGCCGGCCCGTGCGCCTTCCGGGTGCCGGAGATGGAGAAGGCACTGGTGGCGAACTTCGCGCCCGATGCGGTGGCGAGCGTGAAGATCTCCCACACCAGCCTCAACAGCGACCTGCACGCCAGCGCGGAGTATCGCGCGCATCTGGTCGCTGTCATGGCCAAGCGCGCGGTAGCAGCGGCGCTGGGGCAGTAGGACGGGGCGTCTGCCCGGCGAAACCCGGGACCATCGTCATCCCGGCGATAGCTGCATTATTGTCATCCTGGCGATAGCCGCATTGTCGTCGTCCCGGCGAAAGCCGCATTGTCGTCATCCCGGCGAAAGCCGGGATCCAGAAAGCAGACCGCGGAAATCCACCCCGGTCTTCGCCGGGATGACGGCGGTTTCCGGCCGACGGTTCTTACTCACTGCCCTCCTGGCTGATCGATTCTCGTGCCTCTTAACCCGGAACTGCCCGCCTCCATCGACGACACGCTCGCACTGCTCGCCGCGGGCGGCTACATCGCCGAGCGCAAGCTCGCCACCACGGTCTTCCTGGCCCTGCGCATGGGACGCCCGCTGTTTCTCGAGGGCGAGGCCGGTGTGGGCAAGACCGAGATCGCCAAGGTCCTGGCCAGTACCCTCGGCCGCGAGTTGATCCGGCTGCAGTGCTACGAGGGCCTCGACGTCGCCTCGGCGGTGTACGAGTGGAACTACCCGCGCCAGATGATCGAGATCCGGCTGGCCGAGGCAGCTGGCGCGGCCTCGCGCGAGGCGCTGGCGCAGGATCTGTTCTCGGAGCGCTTCCTGATCCGGCGCCCGCTGCTGCAGGCGCTGCAGGGGGAGCCCGGGGCAGCGCCGGTGCTGCTGATCGACGAACTCGACCGCACCGACGAGCCGTTCGAGGCCTACCTGCTGGAAATCCTGTCGGACTTCCAGGCCACAATTCCCGAGATCGGCACGATCAAGGCGCGGGCCACGCCGATCGTGGTGATGACGTCCAACCGCACGCGCGAGATCCATGACGCGGTGAAGCGGCGCTGTCTGTACCACTGGGTGGATTATCCGAGCGCACGCAGCGAACTGGAGATCCTCGCGCGCAAGGTACCGGGCGCCGCCGAGCGACTGTCGCGCGAGGTGGTGGCCTTCGTGCAGAAGCTGCGTGGCATGGATCTGTTCAAGGCGCCGGGCGTGGCCGAGACGCTGGACTGGTCTCGTGCGCTGATGGAACTGGACCGCATCGCGCTGGATCCCGAGACCATCGACTCGACGCTGGGTGCCCTGCTCAAGTACCAGGACGACATCGCGCGCGTGCAGGGCAGCGAGGCACAGCGGCTGCTGAGCGAACTGCGCGGCGAGACATCGGCGGCGTAGGGCGTGCGCGATGCGCTCACGCACGCTGCAGGGGGCGCAGTTCCGGCGCCGGGCCGGAACCCCGTGAACGGGGCATCCTCCATCCTGCACTGCGGCGTTCGCCGGAAGGGCGTAGCGTGAACCTCGCCGCCAACGTCATGCACTTCGCCCGCATCCTGCGCGGCGCCGGCATTCCGGTCGGTCCCGACCGCGTCATCGACGCCTTGCGCGCGCTGGAGGTCACGGGTATCTCGGATCGGCAAGATTTCTACTGGACGCTGGCCAGCCTCTTCCTCGACCGGCGCGAGCAGTTCGAGCTGTTCGATCAGGCCTTCGACGTCTTCTGGCGAAATCCTCGGCTGCTCGAGCGCGCGATGGCACTGAAGCTGTCCGCAGTGGAGAATCGCGATCCGGATGCACCGAAGCCTTCCAGCCGCATCGTCGACCCGCTGGCAGCGATCGCCCGCATCGAGCAGGCACCCGAACCCGACGATGAGCAGGATGCGACGTTCACCTCGTCGGCGCGCGAGCGCCTGTACAAGGCCGACTTCGAGACCATGACTGCATCCGAGCTGGCGCAGGCGAAGAGGCTGATCGCCGGTCTGCGTCTGCCGATTCCGCAGGTGCGTACGCGCCGCCTGCATCCGGATGCGCGCGGCGATCGCGTCGATCTGCGCGCCACCCTGCGCGCGAGCGTGCGCGGGGCGACCGACCTCATCCCGCTGCGTCGCTGCGCGATCCAGCGCCGGCATCCGCCGCTGGTGATCCTGTGCGACATCTCCGGCTCGATGAGCCGCTACGCGCGCATGCTGCTGCACTTCCTGCACGCGATCACCGGCGACCGGGACCGCGTGCACACCTTCCTGTTCGGGACACGGCTCACCAACGTCACCCGCCATCTGCGTCACCGCGACGTGGACATCGCGCTGGCCGGCATCGTGCTGGCGGTAGAGGACTGGTCCGGCGGCACGCGCATCGGCACCACACTGCACGAGTTCAACCTGCGCTGGTCGCGCCGGGTGCTGGGACAGAACGCAGCGGTCCTGATGATCACCGACGGACTGGACCGCGACCAGCAGTCCATCCTGGACGCGGAGATGGCGCGTCTGCGCCGCTCGTGCCGGCGGCTGCTGTGGCTCAATCCACTTCTGCGCTTCGAGGGCTTCCAGCCGCGCGCTGCCGGCATGCGCGCCATGCTCCCGCACGTCGATGCCCTGCTTCCGGCGCACAATATCGACAGTCTCGCCGGGCTCGCGCAGGCGCTGTCCGGCGCTCACGAGTTCCCTGGAGTCAATGCATGGAAATGACCGGTTCGCAGCGTATCGCGCTGCCGCAGCAACGCGTGTGGGACGCGCTCAACGACCCCGAGATCCTCAAGGCCTGCATCCCCGGCTGCGACAGCGTGGAGCGAACAGCCGACAACGAGTACCGCATCGCCATGACTGCAGCCGTCGGTCCGGTCAAGGCGCGCTTCAACGGCAAGCTCGTGCTCTCCAACGTCAATCCCCCGCAGTCGTACACGCTGTCCTTCGAGGGATCAGGCGGCGCAGCCGGCTTCGGCAAGGGCGGCAGCGACGTGCGTCTGCGGCCCGAGGGTGCCGAGACGGTGCTCGACTACACGGCCAGGGCCACGGTCGGCGGCAAGCTCGCGCAGGTCGGCTCGCGCCTGATCGACGGCGTGGCAAAGAAGATGGCCCAGGACTTCTTCACCCGCTTCAACGCCACCGTGGCGCCGGCGGCGGCAGGCGAGCAGGCGCCCGGACACGCCGCCGAGGACGTGCGCGGCCCCTGGATCTGGGTCGTGCTCGCCGGCCTGGCCGTCGCCCTGTATGCCGTCTGGGCAATGCGCCATGCGCTGTAATCCCGCCGCCCCGGCGCTGATCTAGAATCACGGGTTCACCAGATCGCAATCACGGGAGAAGCAATGAACAGACTCGATCTCAACGGCCGCGTGTGCATCGTCACCGGCGGTGTATCCGGCATCGGGCTGGCCATCGCCCGGCGCATGGCCGATTCGGGCGCATCCATCAGCCTGTGGGATCGCGATGCGGCCGCACTGGAGAAGGTGGCCCGGGAACTGTCGGCCAAGGCGAAGGTGCATACGGCGCAGGTCGACATCTCCAGCTACGAGCAGGTGCAGACCGCCGCCAGGGCCACGGCCGCGCACTTCGGCCGGATCGACGTGCTGGTGAATTCTGCCGGCGTGGCCGGCAAGAACGCGATGGTGTGGGAGTATCCCGTCGACGAGTGGATCCGCGTGCACGACATCAATATTCACGGCACGTTCTACACCTGCCGCGAGGTGGTGCCGCACATGCAGAAGAACGGCTACGGACGCATCGTCAACATCGCCTCGATCGCGGGCAAGGAAGGCAATCCCACGGCGTCCTCGTACAGTTCGTCCAAGGCCGCGGTGATCGGCTTCACCAAGTCGCTGGGCAAGGAACTGGCCAAGCAGAACATCACGGTGAACTGCGTGACGCCGGCCGCGGTGAAGACTCCCATCCTCGAGCAGGTGACCCAGGCGCACATCGACTACATGCTGCAGAAGATCCCCATGGGCCGCCTCGGCCTGGTCGAGGAGATCGCCGCCATGGTGTGCTGGCTGTGTACCGAGGACACCTCGTTCACCACGGGTGGCGTGTTCGATCTGTCCGGGGGGCGCGCGACGTATTGAGGCAACTCGTCCGCGGCGCACTGCCTCGGTGACAGGCGATTCGTGATTGCCGATGGGCGCGCCACCACTGCGGTAATCACGATCACCCCGGATCCCGGCGCAGGCCGGGATGACGACACTCTGCGAATCACGAATTGCGAGCGAACATGAAGATCAAAGCCGCCCTCATCCGTCAGATCGGCCTCCCGCAGCCGTATGCACAGAGCAAGCCCCTCTCGATCGAGGAGGTCGACCTCGATGCGCCCGGTGAGCGCGAGGTACTGGTGCGCGTGCGCGCGGCAAGCCTGTGCCACTCGGATCTGTCCACCATCAACGGCGACCGTCCCCGGCAGATGCCGATGGTGCTGGGCCACGAGGCGGCAGGCGAAGTCGTGGAGTGCGGACCGGGCGTGCACGACCTGAAGCCGGGCGATCACGTGGTGATGGTGTTCGCGCCAAGCTGCGGGGAGTGCATCGCGTGCCAGGAAGGCCATCCCGGTCGCTGCGAACCGGGGCAGAAGGCCAACGGTGCGGGCGCGCTGCTGGGCGGCGCGATCCGGCTGAGCCAGAACGGCCAGCCCGTCTACCACCACGTAGGCGTGTCCGCTTTCGCCGAGTACGCGGTGGTCAACCGCGGCTCGGTGGTGAAGATCGATTCCACCTTGCCCTTCGACGAGGCGGCGCTGTTCGGCTGCGCCGTGCTGACCGGCGTGGGCGCGGCGCTCAACACCGCCCAGGTCTTCCCCGGCGCCCGGGTCGGCGTGGTGGGACTGGGCGGCGTGGGACTGAATGCGTTGTTCGGGGCCAAGGTGGCGGGTGCGAGCCGCATCGTCGCCATCGACGTCCACGACGACAAGCTCGTCCTGGCGAAGAAGCTCGGCGCCACCGACACGGTGAACGCCAAGGACGCCGATGCGATCCAGAAGGTGAAGGACCTGACCGGCGGCGGCGTCGATTTCGGCTTCGAGATGGCGGGTTCGGTGCAGGCAATGGAACTGGCCTACCGCATCACCCGCCGCGGCGGCACGACAGTGACCGCAGGATTGCCGCATCCCGACGCACGCTGGCAACTCCAGCACGTCAATCTGACGGCAGAAGAGCGGACGGTCAAGGGCAGCTACGTCGGCTCCTGCGTACCGCCGCGCGACATGCCGCGCTACATCGAGCTCTACCGCAACGGCATGCTGCCGGTGAACATGCTCATGAGCGATCACGTCGGGCTCGAGCAGATCAACGAGGGTTTCGACAACCTGGCCTCCGGGCATACCGTGCGCCAGATCGTGATGCTCTAGACAGTAAAACCTCGCCACAGAGGACACAGAGAGAAGAGCGTTGCCGCAACTGCCATGCAGCGGGTTGGCGGCGATACAGGTCCTTCTCTGTGTTCTCTGTGGCATGAAATGTTCATGACCTCACGCTACGCCGCGCAGGACCTCCTGCACTTCGCCACTGCGCTTCTGGAGCGAGCCGGGCTCGATCACGACAAGGCTGGCATCGTTGCCGACATCCTGCTCGAAGGGGACCTGCTCGGCCACGATACCCACGGTCTGCACCTGCTCGCGCCCTATCTCGGGGAACTCGAGCGCGGATCGATGACGAAGACGGGCCGGCAGGTCGTGCTGCACGACAAGCCAGCCGCGCTCACCTGGGACGGCCGCCGGCTGCCGGGGCCCTGGCTCGTCGCCACCGCCATCGACGAGGCACTTCCGCGCGCGAGGGATTTCGGCAGCTGCTCGGTGGCGATCCGGCGCAGTCACCACATCGCCTGTCTGGCCGCCTATCTCGGGCGCGTCACCGATCAGGGCATGGCGATCGTGCTGACCAGTTCCGATCCGAACAATCGCGGCGTCGCCCCGCACGGCGGGCGGCGCGGCGTGTACACGCCCAATCCGATCGCGGCCGGGTGGCCCACCGGCGGCGACCCGGTGCTGATCGACGTCTCCACCTCGATCAGCACCAACGGCATGAACATGCGCCTACGCGCGGAAGGCAGGAAGTTTCCCGGCCAGTGGATGATCGACAACGAGGGCAATCCGACGGACGATCCTGCAGCCGCGCGAACCGATCCGCCCGGCGCGCTGCTGCCGCTGGGCGGAGTCGAGTCCGGCCACAAGGGCTATGCTCTGGGACTGCTGGTCGAGATGCTCACGCAAGGTCTCGCCGGCGACGGCCGCGCCGACCCGCAACTGGGCTGGAGCGCGAATGTATTTCTGCAGATCTTCGATCCCGCGGCGTTCGCCGGCTACCACGACTTCGTGCGTCAGACCGCGTTCCTCGCCGCCGCCTGTCGCGATACGCCGCCGCGTCCCGGCTTCGACAGGGTGCGCCTGCCGGGCGAACGCGCGCTGCAGCGGCGCACCGTCCAACTGCTGGACGGCGTCAGCCTGCACCCCTCCATCATGCCCGCGCTCGCTCCGTGGGCCGGGAAACTGGGCAGCGCTGCGCCGGCGCCGCTGGCCGCCTGAACCGCGGCATGTACCTCACGTGTCCACGCCAGCCCCATGACTGATCGATCTGCGCGCGCCCGCCACCGCCGCGGCGTGCTGCTCATGCTCGGTGCGACGCTGTGCTGGTCCACGGCCGGCATTCTGGTGCGCAACATGGATCTGCGTGACAGCTGGGAAATCACCTTCTGGCGCTCGCTGTTCATGACCGTGTTCATCTCCGGAGTGCTGCTCTGGCAGTACGGCGGCAAGGTGCGCGAGCGCATGCGTGCCGTCGGCCTGCCGGGCGTGCTCGCCGGTGCGCTGTGGGCATTGATGTACGTCTGCTTCATCCTGGCGCTGGGTCACACCACGGTCGGCAACGTGCTGGTCCTGTCGAGCATCGCGCCGTTTACCTCCGCGCTGCTCGGCGCGCTGTTCCTGCACGAGCGCATCGCGCTGCGCACCTGGGCGACGATGTCGCTGGCCATTGCCGGCATCTGCGTGATGTTCGTCGATTCCCTCGGTCGCGGCGGCATGCTCGGGAATCTGATCGCACTCGTCATTCCGATCGCCTTCGCGGTGAACGTGGTGATCCTGCGCCGTGCGCACGCGCAGGTGGACATGCTGCCCACCCTGGTGCTGTCGGGGCTGTTCTCGATGGCGGTGGCCCTGCCCTTCGCCTGGCCGCTGGAGCCGACGGCAAGGGACGTTGGCCTGCTGGCGGTCATGGGCACGGTACAGCTCGGCATGGGCGTGCTGCTGATGATCCGCGCAACGCCCCATCTTTCGGCTGCCGAAATCGGCCTGCTCGCGGTGCTCGAGACGATCTTCGGCACACTGTCGACCTGGGTGGTGGTCGGCGAGCGCCCCAGTGCCGTCGCGCTGGCCGGCGGCGCGGTGGTGGTCGGCGCGCTGGTGGTGAACGAACTGCTGGCGCTGCGCAACCGCATGGCCGACGAAGCCGAGGAGGCGGTGCGCGAGGTCAGCGGCGCAGGCCACTGATATGAATGCAGGCCGCGCTACACTGCGCGGCAACCGAGCAGGAAGGAGGAGCGATGAGCGACCGGTCGGAGAACCTCGCCGCACGGCTGGCCGACTGCTATGCCGCGGCGGTGCACGACGTGCTGCGCGCGATGGGAGCGGGCCCCTGCGTGCTGCCGCCAGGCATCAAGCCCCTGGACCCGACGAAGAGGCTGACCGGCGAGATCTTCACGGTGAGCGGCCACGTCGACGCCACGCGCGAGGCCCACGAGACCCTGGTGCAGTGGACCGGGCTGCTGTCGAAGGCGCCCCGGGGCAAGGTGCTGGTATGTCAGCCGCACACGCACGACATCGCCCTGATGGGCGAGCTGTCGGCGGAGACCCTGCACTTTCGCGGCGTGCGCGGCTACGTGGTGGACGGCGGATGCCGCGACACCGACTTCATCCTGCAGCTCGGCTTTCCCGTGTTCTGCAGCTTCAACACTCCGAAGGACATCGTCGGAAAGTGGGTGCCCGACCGCTTCGGCGAGCCGATCACCATCGGCGATGTCACCCTCTGCAGCGGGGACTTTCTGATCGGCGACCGAGACGGCGTGGTCGTGATACCGAATCGGCTGGCCGACGAAGCCGTGGCCAGGACCGAGGAGGCGGTGCGCACCGAGAACAGGGTGCGCAGCGCGATCCTGTCGGGGATGGATCCCCAGCAGGCCTATCTGACGTTCGGGAAGTTCTGAGCGCGGGCGGCAGGCCGCCTTAATCTGTCTGCGCCGGGTTTCGGCCCCCGGATCGACGCATTCCGGGGCAGGATTCGCCGGGATGGCGAACCCCCCGTCATCTCGGCGACACCAGCAAGGCAGACCAGGGGTTCCACGCCACCCCTGGATTCCGGCGTTCGTCGGAATGACGAACCCTCGTCACACCGGCCAACGCCGGTGCCCGGCAAGACCCGAAAGGCCCTTCTCCTACTCCTTCACCACCGCGATCGCCTCGACCTCGATCAGCATCTCCTCGTACACCATCCCCTGCACGCCGATCATCGTGCTGGCAGGCGGCCGCTGCGTCGACAGGTACTCCGCGCGCACCTTCGAGATCGTCTTCCACTTCTCCGTATCCAGGTTCTTCACGAACACGGTCATCTTGACGACGTCCTCGAACGTGGCGCCCGCTGCAGCCAGCGCAAGCTTCAGGTTCTCGTAGGTCAGCCGCGTCTGGGACTCGAGGTCGCCAGGGACCGGCTTGCCGGTCCTGTCCCATGCCACCTGGCCGCTCACGAACACCATTTTGCCGCCGCTCGCGGTGGTGACCTGCGAAAAGCTGGGGACGTTGAACAATCCCTCCGGCGCGAGGTACTCGATGCGAGGGGCATTCGCGGCGCGCACGGCGCCGGCAAGGCACATGAGGAGCAGGACTGCGATCAACCGCGGCATGGTGGTCTCCTTGTAAAAGGACGCGTCACGCAAGCATACTGCAGACTTTCCGCAGGCAAGAGAAGGCACGCATGAACCGGATCGATCTAGCGGGACACGTGGCGGTGGTCACTGGCGCGGCGCGCGGCATCGGCTATGCCATCGCCGAGCGCCTGCTGCAGTCGGGCGCGGCCGTCGCGCTCTGGGACATCGACGCCGAGGCGCTCGAACGCGCAGAGCGCGCGCTCGGCGTGCACGGCATGGTCGCCGCGCGGGTGGTGGACGTCACGGACGAGTCCTCGGTGAAGGAGGCCAGCGCCGATGCCGTGGCCCGCTTCGGTTTCGTCGACCTGCTCGCCAACAACGCCGGCATCGGCGGACCCATCTGCCAGACCTGGGAGTACGACGCCGCCATCGTGCGCCGCGTGTTCGAGGTGAACTACATGGGCACCTTCCTGTGCTGCAAGCACCTCGTCCCGGTGATGAAGCAGCGCAACTACGGACGCATCGTCAACATCGCCTCCATTGCCGGCAAGAACGGCTCGCCCAATTTTTCCGCCTACGGCGCCTCGAAGGCCGCGGTCATCGGCCTGACCAAGGCCCTGGGACGGGAACTGGCCGACACCGAGATCATCGTGAACGCGCTCTGCCCGTCCGTCGCCGATACCGACATCCTGCAGCAGTTCACGCCGGAGAAGGTCAGATTCCTCCTCGAGCAGGTACCCAAGGGGCGCTTCGTCTACACCAGCGAGATCGCGGCAATGGTGGCGTGGCTGTGTTCCGAGGAATGCTCGTTCTCGACCGGCCAGCTGTTCGACATCACCGGGGGGCGGTCGGTGTACTGAGGCGGCACAGCGCCCTCGTCGCCGCACTGGACGCGCACACCGCCATCGACCCGTGTCATCGGCCATGCCCGGAACCGCGAGCCAATCGGACGTTCCAGCACCTGCGCCGATGCGCTTCCTCGACTTCGCCATCCGTGCATGGCGCGAGGGCCCCTACCTGCAGGTCATCGCCCACTCGACGCCGGCGGGCAGCATGCGCCAGCCCGCGGCCACGCGCATCGGCGTGTTCGATGCCGAGGACTTCCGCCTGCCGATCGAGGCCTCGCTGGCCGAGGGCGCAGCGCTCGGACGCCGGCTGGCCAAGGCGTTGCTGCCGGACGAGGTGTGGCGCCTGTTCGGCGAGAGCCTGCAGCGCATCGGACCGTCTCCGGAGCTCGGCCTGCGCCTGCGTCTGTGCCTGGACGAGGACCTCATCGACCTGCCGTGGGAGCTGCTGTACCGGCGCGACGTCGATGCCGCGGCCGCGCGCGGCGGCTTCCTGCTCACCGACTGCCGCATCTCACTGGTGCGCGAACCACCGTCGATGGTGCTCGCCGCGCCGCCGAGCGAGCGCACGCGTACCGGGCTGTTCCTCGGCACCTTCCTCGATGACGGCAGCGATGGCTGGGGCGTGCAGGCAGAGTACGAGAGTCTGGGCAGGGCCATGCGCCTGCTGCGCTCGATGCTCTCCTTCGCGTTCGCGCGCAGCGACGACACCACCGCGATCGAGCAGGCCGTCAGCGCGGGGTGCGACGTGTTCCACTATGCCGGACACGTGGACATCGACGGCGCTCACGCGGCACTGGTGCAGCTTGCCGACACGGCGGCGCTGCGCGGCGCAGGAACCGGCGTGCGGCTGGAGAAGACGCGCGAGCCGGCCGGAGTCGCGTCGGCTCCCGTGCTCGCCCCCAGGCTCGTGCGCGGCGGTACGCGGCTGGCGGTGTTCAACGCGTGCAACAGCGGCCTGTGGCCGTTCGCGCGCCACTTCGTGCGTGCCGGGCTGCCGGCGCTGATCGGCGTGCAGGGCATGGTGAGCAACATCGCCGCGCTCAACTTCGCCGAGAAGCTGTACAAGTCGCTCGCGGTCGGCCTCACCCTGGACGAGGCCCTGACCTACGCGCGCCTGTACGCCATGGAGCCGGAACACTCGCACTACGAATGCGACTGGGCACGCTTCATGGCCTACATGCCCGCGGAGGGAACGCCGCTGTTTCCGCGTCCGCAACGCGAGGCGACGCGCAGGCGCCAGGCGAGCATGCGCAGCGAGCGCCTGCAGACGGCGAATGCCGTGCTCGAGCGCGCGCGCCAGCTCGACGGCGAAGAGGTGAGCCGCGTCCTGTCGGACATCGCACAGCGCAGCGTGCTGATCCTGGGACGCTTCACCGCGGAGCGCAAGGCGATCCTCGACGGCATCCGCCGCGCCGTCTCCTCACCGCCGCATCGCTACGTGCCGCTGCTGTTCGACTTCGACAAGCCCGGCGACCGGGACCTCATCGAATCGATCGTGCGCTTCGCCGCGGTGTCGCGCTTCGTCATCGCCGACCTGTCGGACCCGAAAAGCGTGCCGGCCGAGCTGCAGGCGATCGTGCCGCAGTTCCCGTCGCTGCCGGTGATCCCGATCATCCAGGCCGACCAGCGCGAGTACCCGGTCAGCGACCACATCCTGCGCCGTCAATCCGTGCACGGGCAGGTGGTGAAGTACCGTGATATCGCGCACCTGCTGAGCATCCTCGATGTGCAGGTACTGGCGCCTGCCGAGCAGCTCTACGGGGAACTGACACCGCCCGTGCTGGCAAGGTAAGGCTCTCACTCGGCTTCGAATCGCTGCGCGCGCCACGCCAATGCGGCCTGCAGCCCTTCGGCTCTCGCGAGGTCCATGAAGCGCGCCTTGTCGGGCGAGCCGTGCGATTCGATCGAGTGATCGATGTCCAGCGCAGCGGCCAGCGCGGACTCCATGCCCTGGATGTCGTAGGTCCGCTGGATGGCCTTCTTGGTCTGCTGCACCAGGTCAGGGTCCATCCTGGCGATGTTGCGGGCGACACGCATGGCAGCGGACAGGTGCTCTCCCGTGGGAACGACTTCGCTCACCAGGCCCATCTGCATCGCCAGCGCGGCCGAAACCCTGTCCTGGCCGCTGAGGATGATGCGCTTTGCGTGCTTCGGCGATGCCATCCACGGCAGCAACATCGTCACGATTCCGGCTCCGAAGCGCAACTCGGGTTCTCCGAAGAAGGCATCCTCTGCCGCGATCGTGATGTCGCAGGCCAGCGCCATCTCGAAGGCGCCGGCAACACACGGGCCGTGAACCGCCGCTACGGTCGGTTTCGGACAACGCCAGAAGCGCATGGTGGTATTGAAATCCAGGTCCAGGATCTCCTTCCAGACCTGCGGGCCCTTCGGATTGCGTTGCATCTGGTCCTTCAAGTCGAATCCGGACGAGAAGCCTTTGCCCGATCCGCTGAGCACGATCACACGGACCGACTCGTCGCGCTCGAAGGCGTCCATGGCACTGCCGATCTCCAGCAGCATGTCCTTGGACAGCGCATTGAGCCGCTCGGGACGATGGAGTTCGACGTGGCCGACGCCCTCGGTCTGGGCAGTTCGGGTGACGGAGTAGCTGATCACTTCCATGGAGATGTCCTCGAATGATTACTCGGCCAGGGGTTTCACCGCTCCCGACGATACCAGCCGCTGCAGCAGCCCGCGGTCCAGCTTCCCGGTTCTGCCGGTCGGCAGCGTATCGCCGATGTAGAAGACATCGGGCGCCTTGAACTTCTCGAGATGAATCGCGAGGGCCTGTCGAATGGCCGGGAGGTCCAGTCGTGCCCCGGGCCTCGCGACGAGCAGGGCGTGGATGCGCTCCCCCAGGATGGGGTCGGGCATGCCGGTCACCATCGCGCTGGCGACGCCGTCGACCTGGAGGAGCGCCATTTCCACCTCGAGCGGCGTGATCTTGTTGGCACCGCGAACGATCAGTTCCTTCAGGCGACCGGCGATGCTGACGAAGCCTTCGCCATCGACGCTGGCGAGGTCGCCCGTCCGGAACCAGCCGTTGCTGAAAGCCTGCGCCGTCAGCGCCTCGTCGCCGAGATAACCGGCCATGATGTAGGGCGTAGCCAGTTGCAGTTCACCCACCGAACCAGGCCTGCATTCCTCGCCTTCGCTGTCGATCAGGCGATATCGGATCCCGGGGAACGGTCTGCCGATGCTGTCGGGGTGTGCGGCGTATTCGGAGGGCTGCAGGACGAAGTCGCTGGTGCAGGTTTCCGTCAATCCGTAGACGTCGAACAGCTCGGCTGGGGCGATGAACTCGCGCAGCTCGGCAGACAACTGCCGACCGAGAGGCTCACCGCCGATCACCACGCGACGCAGCCGCCCCGTCGCTGCGATGCGCGAGCGGGCTTCGGCCAACTCGGGTGCGGTCAGCGTGCCGAAAGTCGCCCGCACCATCGTCGGCACCACACCGAGGAAGCTGACATGCTCCTGGCAAAGCGCGTGCACGAGGGCCTGCGGGGTGAAGCGGCCGAGCATTGCCACCTTGCCGCCCTGCATCAAGGTCATGAGTGCGACCCAGATGCCGAAGCTGAAGGTGTCATTCAACACCAGCAGCGCCGTAGTGTCGGGCTCCGCCTGGAACAAGCGCTGATTCTGCGCGAGCTTCGCGTGGAAGGCCTGGTGAGACAGAACCACGCCCTTCGGCCGACCTGTTGAGCCGGAGGTGAAGATGACCAGCGCACCTCCTGCCAGCACGCGGCGGCGGCTTTCCTGCACTCGTGCATCCACCGGCAATCGCTGAGTCGTGCCTTGCTGCGACAGCAGATCGACGCTCAGCGTGCACTGCGCTTTGGCCTGGATCGCCCGTACCACCTCCGCAGGCGAGCTGCGATGCACTGGAGCCGCCAGACCACCGGCCATCCAGACCCCGAGGAATGCAACGAAGTCCGTCGGATGGTTCGAGCACCGCACCACCACGGGCGCGTGTTCCACGGACCCGGACGCGGCGAGCTCTCGCGCCAGCCCGCTGGCCTGATCCCAAAGGTCGCGGTAGGTCAGAGCGGCATCCTCCCCGATCAGCGCGGAGCGCGAACCATGCCGGGAACAGGCCGATCCCAGCGCACCGACGAGAAGGGGCTCCTGCATGTCGCGATGCTCCTGTGGGCAGTGACCGAAGCCGATCACGTCGAGCCACCTCCGATGCCGTTGGACGGCCATGCCAAGCGCCGGCCGGATTCACGCCGACGCATTGCCCGTGGAGTGATCGCTCGTCCGGCATCGGCCGATCGTACGACGTTCAGCCTGCTTCAAGACCAACGATCTCCTCGATCCTCGCCTTACTCAATCCCAGTTCCGCCAGCACTTCCCGTGTGTGCTCACCCAGCGCGGGTGCGTGGCTGCGCAGCCGGTACGGTGTGGCGCTGAAGCGTACCGGGCTGCGCACCGGACGATAGGGCCCTTCGCTCGGATGATCGGCCCGCTCGAACAGGCCGACCGCGCGCACGTGCGGGTCGTCCTGCAGCTCGTTCAGGTCCATGACCGGCATGCAGGGAATGCTCACCCGATCGCAGAATTCGACCCATTGCGCTGTCGTGCGCGTGCCCGCCTCCTCCTCCACCACCCGGTACAGCGCGTCGATGTTCTGCACGCGCTCGGGCAGGCTGCGGAAACGCACATCGGCAAGCAGATCATGCCGGCCCACGAACATGAAGAACTCGCGCCAGTTCTGATCGGAGTAGGGCAGGATGCAGGCATGCCCGTCCGCCGTGCGATAGGGCTTGCGCTGGCGACTGAGCAGGCGCTGGAAGCCGATGCGGCCGAGCGGCGGATCGAAGGCACCGCCGCCGTAGTGCTCGACCAGCATGAACTCGATCGCGGTCTCGAACATCGGCACTTCGATCGCCTGCCCGCCGCCGCCGCGTGCGCGGTGCAACAGTGCACCGAGGATCGCGCTGGCGATCGCCTGTCCGGCGACCTTGTCGCAGATCACGGTAGGACAGTACTGCGGCTCGCCGTGCACCGAGGCGTACAGACCGGCCAGGCCCGAGCCGGCCTGGATCAGATCGTCGTAGGCGGCCTTGTCGCCGTACGGGCCGTCGGCGCCGAAACCGTACGCGCCGCAGTAGACGATGTCCTCGCGCTGCGCGCGCACGGCTTCGTAGTCCAGCCTCAGCTTGTTCGCCGCGCGCGGGCGCAGGTTGTGCACGAACACGTCGGCGCCGCGGACCAGCAGGTCGAGCGCCTCGCGCGCCTGTGCCCGCTTGAGGTCGAGGACGATGCCGCGCTTGTTGCGGTGCAGATTGAGGAAGGACCCCGACATGCCCGCGTGACGCAGCGGGCGATAGTTGCGGAAGGTGTCGCCCTCTGGACTTTCGACCTTGATCACGTCCGCACCCATGTCGGCCAGGATGTGGGTGGCATACGGACCCATGATCACGCTGGTGAGGTCGATGACACGGATGCCGGCGAGCGGGCCATTGCTGGCGGAGCGATTCATGGAGACAGGAAGCCGGTGGCGGGTGAACTCAATACGACTTGGGCAGCCCCAGCACCTTCTCGGCGATGAAGCACTTGATCAGCTCCGGGCTCACCGGCGCCAGGCGGTTGATCAGCACCTCGCGCAGATAGCGCTCGACGTGATACTCCCTGGCGTAGCCGTAGCCTCCGTGCGCCATGACCGCGCGCGTGCAGGCCTGGAAGCCGGCCTCCCCGGCGAGGTACTTGGCCGCATTGGCTTCGGCGGCACACGGCTCGCCACGGTCGTAGAGCCCGGCCGCGCGCATCACCATGAGATCCGCGGCGCTCAGCTCCATCCAGCTCTCGGCCAGAGGGTGCTGCACCGCCTGGTTCATGCCGATCGGCCGCCCGAACACTTCGCGCTCCTTCGCGTAGCGCGCAGCGCGGTTCAGGGCCGCCATGCCCAGCCCGACCGCCTCGGCGGCGATGAGGATGCGCTCCGGGTTGAACCCCTGCAGGACATAGTGGAAGCCCTTGCCCTCCTCGCCGATGCGGTCTCCGACCGGCACTTCCAGTTCGTCGATGAACAGCTGGTTGGAGTCGATGCACTTGCGCCCCATCTTGTCGATCGCGCGCGCCTCGATGCGACCGCGGTCGAGCGTGGTGAAGAACAGCGTGAGACCGTCGGTGGGTTTCGTGCACTGCTCGCGCGGCGTGGTGCGCGCCAGCAGCATGATGCGATGCGCGCGCTGGGCGAGCGTGGTCCACACCTTGCGGCCCGTCACCAGGTAGCGGTCGCCGTGACGCACTGCACGGGTCGATATGCTGGTCGTGTCCAGTCCGGCGTCGGGCTCGGTCACGCCGAATGCCATCACGTGTTCGCCGCGCACCATGGGCGGCAGCATGCGCGCCTGCTGTTCCGGGGTGCCGTACTTCACCACCGGCGCCAGACCCCACACGTAGTGGTGCACGCAGGAAGCACCGCTCATCCCGGCGCCCGACTCGGCCACCGCCCGCATCATCACCGCCGCTTCGCTCACCCCCAGCCCCGCGCCGCCGTGTTCGCGCGGCATGGCGATGCCCAGCCAGCCGCCCTCGGCCATCGCGTCCTTGAAATCCTGCGGATACTCGCCGCTGCGGTCGTGCTCGAGCCAGTAGGCGTCGCCGAAGCGTTCGCACACCTTCAGCACCGCGTCGCGGATGGCATCTCGGGAGGAGGACGGCATGTCGTGGGATCGTTCAACGGGCGGCTGCATCCTATCAGACATGCGCGCAGCGCTCGTGCATCGGGCGCGCGTTCTCTAAAGTCCCTCGGGCACATGCCGCTAAGTCCCTCACTGCGGCGGCAAAGCACTCAACGGAGACCGGAACAATGCTGGCGGGCACGGGACAGGAGCGTCGGGTGATGATCAAGTACGGGTTCAAGATCCGCACTCGTGGCGGCATGGTCGTGGAAAATCTGACCATTCCCGGTCGCGACCAGGAGGAAGCCGAGCGCAAGCTCCAGCAAATCTATCGGCACTGTGAAATTCTCGAAGCGCGACCGGTGCATCATGGCGCCCGCGACCAGGCCATGGACGTGGACGGCATCCTGTCGCTGAT
This sequence comes from Burkholderiales bacterium, assembly GCA_020854105.1. Lineage (GTDB taxonomy): Bacteria > Pseudomonadota > Gammaproteobacteria > Burkholderiales > SHXO01 > SHXO01. The sequence continues at coordinate 358,726 of JADZGB010000031.1, forward strand.
CTCCCGGCAACGCTGATCTCCGGCAGGCTGATTTCCCGGCAGCGCTGGGCCGTCCCGGTCGCGCGGTCAGGGCGGCCTGCCTGGATCGTGGTCTCCTCCTTCCCTGGAAGCCCCGCCTGCCTCAGTCCAGGAACCCGGTCTCCATCAGTTCGTCGAGCAGCGCGTCGTAGTCCTGCGCGCCGCGGCTGTGCGGGGCATGCGAGAAGACGTCGGCATTGAGCGCGGGACTCTCGGCCACGCTCACGCTCTCCGAGATCCGGGTCCGGCATACCTCGTCTCCGAACAGCTCGGTCAGATGCGCCACGATCTCGTGCGCCATGCGCCGGCGCCCGTCGAAACGGGTGATCACCAGACGCCGCATCAGCTTGCGCTTGAACACGTGCTCCTCGAGCGCGCGCAGCGTCCTGTCGGCCTGGATAACGCCCTTCACGGCGAGCCAGTCGGCCGACACCGGTACCAGCACCCGATCGCTGGCGAACAGCGCGCTGAGGCTCAGTACACCCAGGATCGGACAGCAGTCGATCACCACCGCCCGGTCGGTATTCAGATTCTCGCGAGCGATGCCGGCACCGAGCCGGCCGAGGACACCCGGTCCCCGGCCCTGCTGTGCATCCACCTTGGACAGTTCCACGTGGGCCGGTATGACGGCCCAGCCGCACGGACCTTCGCGCACCAGCGCCGCCAGCGGACGCGCGTCCTGGAAGAAGCTGAGAATGCTGTCATCGGCGCTGTGGACCGAGTTGCCGGTGATGGCCGAGAGGTGTGACTGGGGATCCAGGTCGATGGCCAGCGGCGGCCGGCCGCGGCGCGTCAGTGCCGCCGAGAGGTTCAGCGAGGTGGTGGTCTTGCCCACGCCGCCTTTCTGGTTGAACACCGCGATTCGCGCCATGTCATGACTTTACGGTGCCCCCTGCCCAGTCTTTAGAACGCTCCAGGGCGCGCGCCCAGCCGGCGAGAAGCGCCTCGCGCCGGTCCGCGCTCATTGCAGGTTCGAACGTGCGCTCGGTACTCCAGTGGCGGTCGAGTTCGGCGTCGCCCGCCCACAGGCCCACGCCCAGCCCCGCCAGCGCCGCCGCCCCGAAGGCAGTGGACTCGAGCACGCGCGGCCGCACCACCGGCACGCCCAGTACATCGGCCTGGAACTGCATGAGCAGGTCGTTGCGGGCCGCGCCGCCGTCCACCCGCAGTTCGCGCAGCGCGATGCCCGAGTCGGCGTGCATGGCGTTCAGGATGTCCACGTTCTGGTAGGCGATGCCCTCCAGCGTGGCACGCGCGATGTGGGCTGCGGTGGAGCCGCGCGTGAGTCCGACGATGGCGCCGCGCGCATAGGCGTCCCAGTGCGGCGCACCCAGACCGGTGAACGCCGGCACCACGTACACGCCGCCATTGTCCGGCACGGATGCCGCCAGCGCCTCGACCTGTTCCGCGCTGCGGATGATGCCGAGGCCGTCGCGCAGCCACTGCACCGCCGCCCCGGCCACGAACACGCTGCCCTCGAGCGCGAACTCACGCACGCCGCCGCGGCTCCATGCCAGCGTCGTCAGCAGGCGGGCGTGCGAGGGCACGGCGCGCACGCCGGTGTGCATGAGCATGAAGCAGCCGGTGCCGTAGGTGTTCTTCACCATTCCCGGGCGCGTGCAGCGCTGCCCGAACAGCGCCGCCTGCTGATCGCCGGCCACGCCGGCCACCGGCAGCGGCGCACCGAAGAAGGCGGGCGCGGTCTGGGCGATCGGACCGCTGGAGGCGACCACCGCCGGCATCATGGAACGCGGCACCTGCATGTGGCCGAGCAGCTCATCGTCCCAGTCGCCGCGCGCCAGGTCGTAGAGCAGGCTGCGCGAGGCATTGCTGGCGTCGCTCACGTGTGCGGCTCCGCCGGTGAGGTTCCAGATCAGCCAGCTGTCGACGGTGCCGAAGGCGAGCTCGCCGCGTTCGGCGGCTGCGCGCGCGCCCGCGACGCTGTCCAGGATCCAGCGGATCTTGGTGCCCGAGAAGTACGGGTCGAACAGCAGACCGCTGCGCGCGCTGAACAACGGCTCCAGGCCCTGCGCACGCAACGTGTCGCACAACGGAGCGGTACGGCGGTCCTGCCACACGATCGCGCGGTGGATCGGCTGCCCGGTGGCGCGCTCCCACACCAGCGTCGTCTCGCGCTGGTTGGTGATGCCGATGGCCGCCACCTGCGAGGCACTCACGCCGGCACGTGCGAGCGCCTCCCGCGCCACCTGCAACTGCGACTGGAAGATCTCCTCCGGATCCTGCTCGACCCAGCCGGGCTGCGGGTAGTACTGGCGCGTCTCGCGCTGCGCGAGGCCGATCATGCGGCCGTCCTCGTCGAACAGCAGCGCGCGCGAACTGGTGGTGCCCTGGTCCAGGGCGAGGATGGTGCGCATGCGGATCTGCGGAATGGAATGAAGAGTGGACCGGAAGCGTTGTGCTAAAGTCGGCGCCTGCCTGAGCGCGGCGGCCGTGCCCGCCGCGCGCGCACAATATACTCCGCCCCCGCTCATCCATGCCGCTGGAACCCGCCGCCGTTTCGGACTTTCTGACGGCGCTGCAACGCATGGGTCTGACCAGCCCCGGGGAGCATCCGCACATCGAGCCGCTGGCCGGCGGCGTCTCCTCCGACATCGTGCGCGCCGATCTGGCGCGCGGGCCGGTGTGCGTCAAGCGCGCCCTGCCCAAGCTGAAGGTGCAGGCCGACTGGCAGGCCCCGGTCGAGCGCAACCGCTGGGAAGTGGCGTGGATGCGCACGGCGGCCGCGGTGGTGCCCGATGCGGTGCCGGCCGTGCTGGGCGAGGATGCGCAGCTCGGCATGTTCGCCATGGCCTTCCTCGACGAGGCTGCGCACCCGGTCTGGAAGGCGCGGCTGCGCGACGGGCACATCGATCCGTCCTTCGCCGCCGAGGTCGGTGCGCACGTCGCGCGCATCCACGCGGCAACGGCGAACGACGCCGCGGTGCGGGCCCGGTTCGACACCGGCCACATCTTCTTTCCGATCCGGCTCGAACCCTATCTCATCGCGACCGGCCGCACCCATCCCGATCTCGCGCCGGTATTGGAGGACATCGCGCACCAGACCGGAGCACGCCAGCTCGCCCTGGTGCACGGCGACGTGAGTCCGAAGAACATCCTGTGCGGGCCGCACGGACCGGTCTTCCTGGACGCGGAATGCGCCTGGTATGGCGACCCGGCGTTCGACGCTGCCTTCTGCCTGAATCACATGCTGCTCAAGTGCCTGTGGCGTCCGCAGTGGACCGCGCGCTACCTGGACTGCTTCGCGCGGCTCGCCACCGGCTACCTGGAGGGCGCGACCTGGGAACCGGGCACCGAGCTGCAAGCGCGCGTGGCCCGGCTGCTGCCCGGGCTGTTCCTCGCCCGTGTGGACGGCAAGTCGCCCGCCGAGTACGTCACGCAGGACTGGCAGCGCGATGCCGTGCGCCGGGTGGCACGGCGCTTCCTGCAGCAGCCGGTACCCAACGTCGCAGCGATCGCACAGGCCTGGCGCGAGGACAGCGCGCACTGGCCACGCCATGACGAATGATCTCCCACTCCTGATTTCCCACTACTGATCTTCAAGAGCAGACCATGCCCGATACCAGCATCGTCAACGTGAAAGCCCGCCGCGTCTGGGACTCGCGCGGCCGTCCAACCATCGAAGCCGAAGTGCACACCGCGTGCGGCTCGGTCGGCCGCGCCATCGCACCGGCCGGCGCCTCGCGCGGCTCGCGCGAGGCCATCGACCTGCGCGACGGCGGCGTGCGTCTGGGCGGCCTGGACGTGAGCCGGGCGGTGGCCCATGTCAGCGGCGAGATCGCGCGCCGGCTGTGCGGGATGGACGTCACGCGGCAACTGGAAATCGACCAGGCGCTGTGTGCCCTCGACGGCAGCGGCAACAAGGCGCGCCTGGGGGGCAACGCCACCGTGGCCGTGTCCATGGCATGCGCGCACGCGGCTGCGCACGCGGCCGGCGAGCCGCTGTGGCGCCATCTGGCCGAGGGTCAGCCGGTGCGCCTGCCACTGCCCGAAATCCAGATCTTCGGCGGCGGCGCACACGCGGGCCGGCGCATCGACATCCAGGATCTGATGGTGATGCCGTTGTCGGCCGGCAGCTTCGACGAGGCGCTGTCGATGACGGCCGAGGTCTATCGCGCGGCGGGCGCGCTGATGAGCGAGCACGGCCTGCTGCAAGGCGTGGCCGACGAGGGCGGATTCTGGCCGGCGTTCTCTAGCAACGAGGAGGCGCTGGAGATGCTGGTGCGCGCGATCGAGCGCGCCGGCTACCGTCCCGGCGAGCAGATCGGCATCTCGCTCGACATCGCCGCTTCCGAGTTCGGCAGACAGGGCCGCTACCGGCTCGCGCTGGAGGAGCGCGAACTGGACAGCGTCGAGATGGCGGGCATGCTCGTCGAATGGTGCCGCCGTTTCCCCGTCGTCTCCGTCGAGGATCCACTGGCCGAGGACGACACGGCGGGAATGGGCCTGTTCACCGCCGCGGTCGGCGACACCGTGCAGATCATCGGTGACGACTACCTGGTCACCAATGCCGCGCTGGTGCGCGCAGCCGCGCAGGAAGGCGCGTGCAACGCCGTGCTGATCAAGCCCAACCAGGTCGGCACGATGACCGAGGCACTGGCCGCATTGAGCGCGGGCAAGCGCGCCGGCTTCGGCACCGTCGTGTCGGCCCGCTCGGGCGAGACCGAGGACGTCACCATCGTGCATCTCGCGGTGGGCTGGGACGCGGGCCAGCTCAAGGTGGGCTCATTCGCACGCTCCGAGCGGATGGCGAAGTGGAACGAGGCGCTGCGCATCGAGGAGGCGCTGGGCTCCCAGGCGCGTTTCGCCGGTCGCGACGCCCTGGCACGCAATCCGGCACGCAAGCCCGCATGAGGCATCCCGCGCACGCGCATCCGCTGCGCGGCATGCTGCTCATCATGCTTGCGGTGTTCATGTTCTCGTCGATGGACACGCTCGCCAAGCACATGCTCAAGCGCGAGGCGTATCCGCTCTCGCCGCTGATCTTCGCCCGCTACGGCGTGCACATGCTGTTCATGATCGCACTGCTTGCTCCGCGCATGGGGCTGAACCTGGTGCGCACGCAGCGGCCCGGCCTGCAGGTGCTGCGCGGGCTTCTCCTGATGGGCAGCACCGGCTTCTTCTACCTGTCGCTGACCTACCTGCCCCTGGCGGAGGCGGCGGCCATCAGCTTCGTCGGCCCGGTGCTGGTCGCGGCGCTGTCCGGGCCACTGCTGCGCGAGCACATCGGACGCCGGCAGTGGACCGCGATCGGCTTCGGATTCCTCGGCGTGCTGATCATCGTGCGCCCCGGCGGCGGCGTATTCACCTGGCACGCGATCTTCCCGCTGGTGTGCGCGCTGCTGTTCGCGCTCTACCAGGTCCTCACGCGCGAGATCGCCGGCCGCGAGAATGCCTTGACCACCCTGTTCTTCACGGCGCTGGTGGGCGCGCTGCTGAGCGCCCTGCCGCTGCCCTTCACCTGGCAGGCGCCCACGGCGCTGCAACTCGCCTTCATGATCGGCATCGGCGTACTGGGTGGCACCGGGCACTTCCTGCTCATCCGCGCGGTCGAGCACGCGTCGCCCGCGGCGCTCGCGCCCTTCGTCTACACGCAGCTGATGTGGTCCACGCTGCTCGCCTATTTCGCCTTCGGCGAGTTTCCGGACTCGGGATCGCTGCTCGGCATGGCCGTGATCATCCTCGGCGGACTGCTGGCAGTGAACTGGGAGCAGATCCGGCGCAGCAAGTAGAATCCGAACCAGAACGATCCGGAGGATCATGTCGAAACCCGAACCCGAAGCACGCGAGCGCTACCTGCACTTCCAGCGCATTCCCACGCGCTGGATGGACAACGACGTGTACGGTCACGTGAACAACGTCGTGTACTACTCCTTCTTCGATACGGTGGTGAACCAGTACCTGATCGAGCAGGGGGTGCTCGACATCGACGACAGCACGACCATCGGCCTGGTGGTGGAGACCGGATGCCAGTACTTCTCGCCGGTCCGATTTCCCGATCTGGTGACCGGTGGCCTGTGCGTGGCGCGGCTGGGCAACAGCAGCGTGCGCTACGAGGTGGGCATCTTCCGCAACGACGAGGCCCTGACCGCTGCCAGGGGCCACTTCGTCCACGTCTACGTCGATCGCGGCACGCGGCGTCCGGTGCCGCTGCCCGCAGCGTTACGCCAGGCGCTCGAGCGCATTGTTCCAGGCGCCTGAGCGCTGCCCCGACTGGCGCGCAGAGGGGATCAGCGCGCCGTAGCGGAACCTACCGTGGTGCTCGCGCACCCAGCGCTCGAACTCGTCGGGGGCCAGTGCCGGACTGAAATAGAAGCCCTGCTGCACGTGGCAGTCGTGCTGCGCCAGGAAGCGCAACTGCTCCACGTTCTCCACGCCCTCCGCCACCACGTCCAGCTCCAGCTGGTGGGCAAGGGCGACGATGGCGCCTGCGATCGCGCAGTCGTCGCGGTCGTGGGGAATGTCGCGCACGAAGCTGCGGTCGACCTTGAGCGAGCGGATCGGGAAGCGCTTCAGATATCCCATCGACGAGTAGCCCGTGCCGAAGTCGTCGATGGCCAGCCGCACGCCGCGCGTGCGCAGTTCGCGCAGCAGTTCGATGTTGGCCTCGACGTTCTCCATGAGCATGCTCTCGGTGAGTTCCAGCTCTAGCTGGTCGGGCGCCAGAGCGCTCTCGTCCAGGGCGTGCAGCACGGCGGCGAGCAGCCCCTGGTCCTTGAACTGGCGCGCCGAGAGGTTCACCGCGACCGGGATCCGGCCCAGGCCCGCCTCCTCCCAGCGCCTGGCCTCGCGGCAGGCGGTGTGCAGAACCCATGCCCCGAGCGGGACGATCAGGCCTGACTCTTCGGCCACCGGAATGAATTCGGCGGGACTGATGCTGCCGTCCTCCGCATGCACCCAGCGCAGGAGCGCCTCGGCGCCGACGATGCGGCCCGTGCGCAGGTCCACCTTAGGCTGGTAGCGCAGGCGCAGATCGCCGTTCTCCATCGCCTTGCGCAGGCTGTTCTCCAGGCTCATGCGACGGAACGCGCGCTGGTTCATCTCCGGCCGGAACACGCGGAAGGCGTTCTTGCCCGACTCCTTGGCGCAGTACATCGCGGTGTCGGCGGTGCGCACCAACGTCCGGGCATCGCCGCCGTGCTCCGGATACAGGCTCACGCCGCAGCTGGCGGTGACGTAGACCTGCTGGCCCGTGACCATCAGCGGCATCTCGAGCGTCCTGACGATCTTCGCGGCGACCAGCTCGACCTCCTGGGCGGTGCCGACGTTGTCCACGATGACGGCGAACTCGTCCCCGCCCAGGCGGCACACCGTGTCACCCTGGCGCAGCGACTCACGCAGGCGCTGGCCCAGGGCGGACAGGAGCGCGTCGCCGGCCTGGTGTCCCATGGTGTCGTTGATGACCTTGAAGTTGTCCAGATCGAGCAGGAGCAGGCCGACCTGGCCGCCGAAGCGCTGCGCGCGCGACAGCGAGAACGCGATGCGCTCGTTGAAGCCGTGGCGATTGAGCAGGTTGGTGACCGGATCGTAGTAGGCCAGATAGTCCAGGCGCGCCTCGGCATGCTCCACCGCGCGACGCAGGCGCGAGACCAGCAGCGAGGCTGCGGCCATGCCCAGCAGCGCCGTGGCCACGGCCACCGCGGCGTACACCAGCAGATGCCAGTAAACGGACTCCAGTCCGGCGAGCACGTATACCCAGCCGATCGGCTTGCCGGCGCGCATGACCGGGCGCAGCACTGCGAGCGAGGTGGCGTTCTGATGCGGTTCGAGCAGATGGCCGCGCATGGACTGCGACTCCTCGGCCGGAGCGCGCTCGAAGGCGGCGAACCGGCGCCGCTTCGCATCGAGGATCATGGCCTGGCGTACGCTGGGCGAGGCGCGCAGCGCGGACAGCACTTCGGCGCCCACGGCCCGGTCGCGGAACACCAGCGCCGCCTCGCTGTTGTCGGCCACGATCTGCGCCTGGACCTCGATGTGCGCGCGCAGCGAATGGCGCAGCGACCAGAATTCGAACAGCGTCAGGCCGGCGCAGGCCACCACCAGCGCGACCACGACGCCGATGCGCCACAGGCGGCGCGTGCGGCGCGCATGTCGGGTGGCGAGACCCTTTACGGCACTCACGGGTTGCTCGCGGTGTGGACCACCCTGCGCGCCACGCGCAGGAGCTTGGAGCTGATCACCAGGTGGTTGCGCTGCGCGGCGCCGAGGTTGACCTCGAACTGCACACGATCCATCCCCGCGGCCACCTCGATGGTCACGCCCTCCTTCAGTGCACCCGCGGCATCCGAGACGATGAGCACCGGCGCTCCGCTCACGCTCGAGACGCTGTCGCGCAGGCGCTGCTGCTCGGAGGCGGGAACGAAGAGCAGATGGCAGCGGCGCAGGTCGTCGCTGGCGACCACGCGGCGCACGGTCATGCCGGCCCCCTGGGGCGCTACCGGCTGCTGGGAGCGCAGCGTCGCGCCGCCCTGCAGGCAGATCAGCAGCGGCTCCTGGTCGGCGCGCAGGGCGCTGACGGGCCAGCGGGTGAAGGAGGCGAAGGTGCGCAGCAGACCGTCCAGCTCCTCGTCACGCAGAGACTGGGCGGGCGCGAGACCAGGCCAGCCGAGCAGGACGGCCAGCAGAAGCATCTCGAGTGGCATGCGCGCGCAGCGGGCAGGCAATGCAAGCGCCCGGGAAGCGGCGCTGGCGGCTGCACCGTCCACTGCGGCATGACGGATCGGAGTCGCGAACATCGGGGTCGTACGCAGACAGGTCTCCCCGCCACTATCGGACCCGGTGTGACAATCTTGAGCACATGTGCCGCATCGCGTCAGCGGTGCGGCCATCCGGCCTCAGTACGCAGCGCAGCGCTGTGCGAGGTCGATGCCCCGGGCCAGGTCCGACGCGAACTGGGTCGGCAGAGGGACCACGCAGAATCGGCCGGAGCGTGTGTTGAGTTCCCGTGCACCGCCGGGAAGCGGGCGTTCGCTGAACGGCATCTCGAAGCGGTCGCGGCGCAGCGCCTCGCGGAAGCTCTGCATCAGTTCCTCGATGGTGCGCTCGACCAGCAGCGGCTCGGCTTCGATGATTACGGCGTCGAGGGTCGTGCTCTCGGACGCCCCGGTCTCGGACGCCCCGGTGTCGGACGTCACGGTGTCGGACGCCCCGGTGTCGGACGTCACGGTCTCGGACGTCACGGTCTCGGACGCCCCGGTGTCGCCGCCCGCGGCACCCAGCGCCAGCAAGGTGACAGCGGCGACCACCGCACACCGGGTGCGCAGGCGATCGGATGGAATCATTGCGATGTCCTCACCGGACGGGCCGGCTGCCCCGGGCGTCCGAACAACTGCACGAAGTACCAGCGCCCGGAACGGCCTTGCGCGGCCCCGGTTCCGATCTGGGTGATGTCCTCCAGGAGCATGTTGCGGCGATGTCCGTTGGAGTCCCGCCACCCCTTCATCATACTCGCGGCCGGATCGCGGCGATTGAGCTGGTAGCCGACGTTCTCCGCCACGCGTGCGAAATCGTAGCCGCCGGTGCGGATGCGGTATTCCACGTTGCGCCCGTCGAGCACGTGTCCGTCGCGGTCGCTGTCCCCGTAGCGGTCCTGGCGCGCCATGTTGCGCGCGTGGCCTTGCGCGATGCGGATCAGGTTCACCGATGGCGTGAGCGCGGGCAGCCCCCGGCTGCCGCGGAAGGCGTTGGTCGCCTCGATGATCTTCTGCTCGTGGCCGTTGACCTGGACCGCGCGCGGCGCCTGCGTCTGATCCGGCTGCGGGGCCGGCACGGCGGGAGGCGCGGAGGGCCGTGGCCCGGCGCAGCCCGCGACCACGGCGACGAGGACGCACAGGAGCCGGGCTGGCGGGCGAAGGAAGGAAGGAGGCAGGCGGAAGATGGGCATGGCGGTCGGATCACGTGAAGGATAACCGGTGCTATCGACCAGCCGGCAGGCGACTGAACGATGCCGCCGGCCAGCGGACAGCCCCGGATGCGGCACACGCCGGTACGTGCATGCGCTATAACTGCACCCTTTGCTTCGGGAGGCTGAAGAATGCCGCAGGAACTGCCTGCGCACATGCGTGCGATCGAGATCTCGCAGCCGGGCGGCCCCGACGTCCTGCGCCTCGCGCAGCGGCCGACGCCGCAGCCCCGGCCGGGCGAAGTGGTGATCCGCGTGCACACCGCCGGGGTGAACCGGCCCGACTGCTTCCAGCGCGCCGGCAGCTACGCGCCTCCGCCCGGGGCATCGGATCTGCCGGGCCTGGAGGTCTCCGGGATCATCGCGGCGGTCGGCGACGGCGTCAGCGCCTGGAAGCCCGGGGACGCCGTGTGCGCCCTCACGCCGGGCGGCGGGTACGCGCAATACTGCGCGACCCCGGCCGCGCATTGCCTGCCCGTGCCGGCCGGCCTCGATCTGGCACAGGCGGCGTCCCTGCCGGAGACCTTCTTCACCGTGTGGATCAACGTGTTCGAGCGCGCAGGCCTCGAGCCGGGCGAGACGCTGCTGGTGCAGGGCGGTGCGAGCGGGATCGGTGTCAGCGCGATCCAGATGGCGCGCGCCTTCGGCAACCGTGTGTTCGCCACCGCCGGAAGCGCGGAGAAGTGCGCGGCATGCGAGCGGCTCGGTGCCGAGCGCGCCATCGACTACCGCACCGAGGACTTCGTGCAGGTGGTGAAGGAACTCACGGGCGGCAAGGGGGTGGACGTGATTCTCGACATGGTCGGCGGGGACTACATCCAGCGCGAACTGAAGTGCCTGGCCACCGACGGACGCCTGTCGATCATCGCCTTCCTGGGCGGCAGCAGGATCTCGCTGGACATGGCTGACGTGCTCTACCGGCGCCTGACCATCACCGGCTCGACCCTGCGCCCGCGCAGCATCGAGTACAAGGCGCAGATCGCGGCCGCGCTGCGCGAGAAGGTCTGGCCCCTGCTCGAGCAGGGCCGCATCCACCCGGTGATCCATCAGGTCTTCCCGCTGGAGCAGGCCGCCAGCGCGCACGCGATGATGGAGTCGGGGAGTCACGTCGGCAAGATCGTGCTTCACGTCGACACGTGACATGAAGGGCATGGGATCCGGCCTGCCGGGGCTGCTGCGCGGTGCCATCATCCTGCTGCTGCTCGGGTGTGCGGCGCTGCAGGCACGCGAGGCCGATCGCGACATGCTCCCCGGCGTCACGGTCGGTCAGCTGCCGTCCGAGGCGCGCACGACGCTGCGGCTGATCGAGCGCGGCGGACCGTTTCCGTATCGCAGGGACGGCAGCGTGTTCGGGAACCGCGAACGCCTGTTGCCCATCCAGCCGCATGGCTACTATCGCGAGTACACCGTGCGCACGCCCGCCTCACCGGACCGCGGCGCGCGCCGCATTGTCGCCGGCGAGCGCGGCGAGCGCTACTACACTGCCGATCACTACCGCAGTTTCAGACGGATCATTCGATGACTACCGTTTCCCTCGCCCGCCTGCTCGACGCGGCAGATTCGGGCGTATTCATCCTCTCGCCGGAGATCCCGGTCGCACGTGTGTCGGAACTGCGCCACAAGCGCGGCCTGCAGGGCTTCGACGTGCACTGCGCCGGCGTAGGCGACAAGCTCGGCGTGCTGCAGGCCTTCGCGCGCGATCTGCGCCTGCCCGACTGGTTCGGCGCCAACTGGGATGCGCTGGCCGACTGCCTGATGGACATGGAAGCCGTGAGCAAGGGTCCCGGCGTGGTCATGACCGTAGACGGACTGGAGACGCTCGCCGGACATTCTCCCGAGGATTACGAGATGCTGATGGGCGTGTTGCGCGATGCCGCGACCTACTGGCAGGAGGAGGGCATGCTGTTCTGCGTGCTGCTGCCCGGCAGGCGCGACGTGCTAGGACCGGATCTGCCCGAAGCGGCGTAGGCGGCGGCGCTCAGCCGACCCGCAGGGAATCCTCGCTCGCGGGCGCGGGCGGCTGCTGGATCGGAGTGTATTCGGCCACCTCGGGACGGCGTGCCGCCACCGACGGGATGAAACGCGACAATTCCGTGAGGGCCTGCAGATACACGTTGCGCTTGAACTCGATCACGCTGTCGAGCGGAATCCAGTACTCGTTCCAGCGCCAGGCGTCGAATTCCGGCCGATCGCTGCGGCGCAGGCAGACTTCGCAATCCCGGCCCAGCATGCGCAGCAGATACCAGATCTGCTTCTGCCCCCGGTACTGCACGCGGCAATCGCGGCGCAGCCACGACGAGGGCACGTCATAGCGCAGCCAGTGGCGCGTGCGCCCGAGGATCTTCACGTGCCGCGCCTCGAGTCCGACTTCCTCGGTGAGTTCGCGCAACATCGCCTGTTCCGGGGATTCGCCCGGCTTGATCCCGCCCTGCGGGAACTGCCACGCGTGCTCCTTCACGCGCTTGCCCCAGAACACCTCGTTGCGGGTGTTGACGAGGATGATCCCGACGTTCGGGCGATACCCGTCTCGATCGATCATTCTCCATCGCCTTGAGGGAAACCACCTGGAGGATTCTTTCACAAAGACGACGGCCAAGGCAATCGCGCGTTTGGGTGCGCTGCATCACGCGGCGATCAGATCATCAGCCGCATGGCGGTGTAGGGATTGAGCGTCTTCATGCTCCCCACGATGTCGGGGAACTCGATGCCGTAGAGCGTCTGCAGCGCATCGGCCCGCGCCTTCAGATCCTGCCAGCGCGTGGCGAGCGGCTGATCGCGGAAGGCCAGCACCACCACGTTGCCGCGCTGCGCCGCCGGCACGCAGCACACGCGGCCGTCGAAATGACGCTGGATGCGCTGCAGGTTCGAGTCGAAGCGCCGATCGTTGCCCCACAGGTTCACCACCAGGATACCGCCGGGATTCAGGGCCGCGGCGGCGGCGGCGTAGAAGGCGTCGCTGGACAGCTCCGTGGCCTGCGCGCGGCCGTCGTAGCCGTCCACCAGGATGGCGTCGCAACAGCCGGGATGGGAGGCGACCCATGCCGCACCGTCGCCTTCCAGCACCTTCAGGCGTGCATCGTCCGGCGGCAGATGGAAGTACATGCGTGCGCAGGCGATGACGCGGGGGTTGATCTCCACCACCAGTTGCTGCGTGTCGCGCAGATGAAGATGGATCCACTTCGCGAGCGATCCGCCGCCCAGCCCGATGTTGACCAGGCGTGCGGAAGGCCGCGGCATGAACAGCAGGAACGCCAGCATGCTGCGCGTATACGAGAGCACCAGCTCGGTGGGATCGCTCATGCGCATGCCGCTCTGGATGGTATCGCTGCCCAGGTGCAGATAGCGGATGCCGTCCTCCTCGCTGATGTGCACGCCCTCGTCGGCAGGGCGCAGGCGCCGCAACAGACCCATGGGATTCCTGGTCGGTAGATGTCGGGGACGCGATTGTAGAATAGCGGCTTTGCCTGCGGAGCCCCTTGCATTCCATGCGCACCTCAGCCTTCTTCCTTTCCACGCTGAAGGAAGCCCCGAACGAAGCCGAACTCGTCAGCCACAAGCTGATGCTGCGCGCCGGCCTGATCAGCAGGCTCGGCAGCGGACTCTACAGCTGGATGCCGCTCGGCCTGCGCGTGCTGCGCAAGATCGAGCAGATCGTGCGAGAGGAGATGAACCGCGCCGGAGCGCTGGAGCTTTTCCTGCCTGCCGTGCAGCCTGCCGAGCTGTGGCAGGAATCGGGGCGCTGGGACAGGTTCGGCCCGCAGATGCTCAAGATCAAGGACCGCCACGAGCGCGACTTCTGCTTCGGCCCCACGCACGAGGAGGTCATCACCGACATCGCCCGACGCGAGATCCGCAGCTACCGCCAGCTGCCGGTGCACTTCTACCAGATCCAGACCAAGTTCCGCGACGAGATCCGGCCCCGCTTCGGCGTCATGCGCGCACGCGAATTCATCATGAAGGACGGGTATTCGTTCCACGCCGACTTCGCCAGCCTCGAACGCGAGTACCGCAACATGTTCGAGACCTACTCGCGCATCTTCGACCGACTGGAACTGGAATACCGCGCCGTCGCTGCCGATACCGGCGCCATCGGCGGCACCGGCTCGCACGAATTCCACGTGCTGGCCGATTCGGGCGAGGATGTCATCGCCTATGGCGTGGATTCCGATTACGCGGCCAACGTCGAATTGGCCGAGGCGCTCGCACCCGCGACGGCGCGAGCGCCGGCCAGCCAGCCGATGAGCAGAGTGGCCACGCCGGGTCAGCACAACATCGAGGAGGTCTCGGCCTTTCTGAAGCTGCCGGCGAAGCGCATCGTCAAGACGCTGATGGTGGTGACCGGAGACGGCCGCGAGGTGTTCATCCTGCTGCGCGGCGATCACATGCTCAACGCGGTGAAGGCGGACAGGAAGTTCCTGCTCAACGAAGGATTCCGCTTCGCCACCGAGGTCGAGGTGCGCGCCCGCCTGGGGGCCGACCCCGGCTCGATCGGGCCAGTCGGCAACCATGGCCTGCTGGTGCTGGCCGACCGGGCGGTGATGGCGATGAACGACTTCGCCTGCGGCGCGAACGAGACCGACTACCACCTGACCGGCGTGAACTTCGGACGCGACCTGCCGGAGCCGGCCGAGACGGCCGACCTGCGCGACGTGGTGGAGGGTGATCCCAGTCCAGACGGCAAGGGCGTTCTGGGCATCTGCCGCGGCATCGAGGTCGGTCACATCTTCCAGTTGCGTACCAAGTACTCGGAGGCGCTCGGCGCCACCTTCCTGGACGAGGCGGGACAGAGCAGGCCGATGGAGATGGGCTGCTACGGCATCGGCGTGTCGCGCATCGTCGCCGCAGCCATCGAACAGAACCACGACGAACGCGGCATCGTCTGGCCCATGCCGATCGCACCGTTCGAGATTGCCATCGCACCCGTGGGCTATCGCAAGAGCCCCGAAGTGAAGGCGCTCGCCGATCGCCTGCACCAGGAACTGGCCGCTGCCGGCATCGACGTGCTGCTCGATGACCGCGATGAGCGCCCGGGCGTGATGTTCGCCGACCTGGAACTGATCGGCATCCCGCATCGGATCACCATCGGCGAGCGCGGACTCAGGCAGGGCCAGGTCGAGTACGTTTCGCGCCGCACAGGCACGACGCAGATGGTCGAGGCGGACGGCGTGACTGCGTTCGCCAAGGCGCTGGTGCGCTGAGGTGTGGGACGTCCTCGTCCTCTACTACAGCCGCACCGGGGCGGTGAAGCGGATGGCGCAGCTGGTGGCGCGAGGCGTCGATTCGGTACCCGGCACACGCGCGCGCATCCGCACCGTGCCCGCGGTGTCGACGGTGTGCGAGGCGACGCAGCCCGACATACCCGTTGACGGACCGCCATACGTGGCGCTGCAGGACCTCGAGGAGTGCATCGGCCTGGCACTGGGCAGCCCGACGCGCTTCGGCAACATGGCCGCGCCGCTCAAGCACTTCATCGATTCCACCTCGGGACTGTGGCTGCGCGGCGCGCTGGAGGGCAAGCCGGCTGCGCTGTTCACCTCGACCGCGAGCATGCACGGCGGACAGGAGTCGACCCTGCTGTCCATGATGCTGCCACTGCTGCATCACGGCATGATCCTGATGGGCCTGCCCTACACCGAGGCCGACCTGAACACGACGCACGGCGGTGGCACCCCTTACGGCGCCAGCCACGTGGCCGGCGCGGCCGGGGAGCGCGCCCTCAGCGCCGAGGAGCAGCGGCTGTGCACGGCGCTCGGGCGCCGCCTCGCGGCCGTCTCGCTGAAGCAGGCCCGCGCATGACCTTGGCGCACGCACGATGAGTCGAGGCAACGAAGCGCGCCACCTGATGTGCCGCCATCGCAGCGGCATGCTGTCGACCGAACTGCTGCGCTTCGAATTCGACGCGTCCATCGGCAATCCCCGCCAGGTGCGCAACGCGCTGGTCGCACTCGGGCAACGGGCACATAGCCGCGAATGAGCGCAGGCGGGGACGCACTGCGCATCGCGCACTGGGGCGCGATCGCCAGCCTGCTCGCCCTGATCGCGCTGTGCCTGCTGTGGGAGACCTTCCTCGCGCCGCTGCGCCCGGGCGGATCCTGGCTGGTGCTCAAGGCTGTGCCGCTGCTGCTGCCCCTGTTCGGCATCCTGCGCGGCCACGTGATGACCTGCAAGTGGACTCTGCTGCTCGCGCTGTTCTACGTGGCCGAGGGCGCGGTACGGGCCTGGAGCGACGCCACGCCGTCGCGGCACTATGCGCTGGCCGAACTGCTGCTGGCGTGGATACTGTTCGCAAGCTGCGCCCTGTACGTGCGTGCGCCGCGCCCCGGCACGCGCGCATGAGCTATCGCGGCCGGTTCGCACCAACACCCTCCGGTCCGTTGCACTTCGGCTCCATCGTTGCCGCGGCAGGCAGCTGGCTGGAAGCGCGCACCCGCGCGGGCGAATGGCAGCTTCGCATCGACGACCTGGACCCGCCACGGGTGGCGCCCGGTGCGGCAGAGGACATCCTGCGCTGCCTGGAGGCGTTCGCGCTGCACTGGGACGGAGCGCCCGTGTATCAGAGCACGCGCGGCGAGGCGTATCGCGCGGCCTTCGAGCAGTTGCAGCGCAGCGGCCTGGTCTACCCCTGCACCTGCAGCCGCAGGCAGATCGCGCAGCGGGCTGTCATGGGGACCGATGGGCCGGTCTATCCGGGAACCTGCCGAAACGGCATGCCACCGGGCGCAGCGGTGCGCACGTGGCGTCTGCGCACCGCCGGCGCGCAGGTCGAATTCGTGGACCGTGTGCTCGGCCGGCAGCAGCGCGACCTCGAGCGGGCGTCGGGCGACTTCGTGCTGCTGCGCGCGGACGGCGTCTGGTCGTTCCAGCTAGCCTCGGCGGTGGACGATGCCGAGATGGCGATGACCGACATCGTGCGTGGCGCCGATCTGCTCGAGTCCAGCGCGCGCCAAATCCTGGTGCTAGAAGCACTCGGACACCCGGTGCCGACGTACGCACATCTGCCGGTGGTGGTGGATGCAGCGGGCGAGAAACTGTCGAAGCAGACGCTGGCGCCGGCAGCCGATGCAGCGCGGGCTGGGGAATTGCTGGCCGACGCGCTGCGCTTCCTTGGTCAGGAGATACCGGCTTCGTCGCATGCCGACGTGCGCACCGTACTCGACTGGGCACTGGCCCACTGGGATCTCAGCCGGGTCGGCCGAGCGCCGCGCAATGACCGTACTTCCTTTCAATGACGGAGCGCATGCTGCATTGCAGCAAATAACGCTTGACTCTCGGGGATTAGGCCCTATACTTGCTTTGTGCAGTGCAGCAATAGTGGTTTCTTCCGATCCTCGAACGACATACGGAGGCAGGCAATGGTTCAGATCAACGATCAGGTGGCAGCACTGGGGAAGTCCCAGCTGGACGCAGCGATCAGGGGCGCAGAGGTGGCGGTGGACGCGCTGGGCAGACTCACCGAACTGCAGCTCGAATCGGCCCGGACGGCCTGCGCGGAGGGCAGCCTTGCCCTGCGCCAGTGGGCCGCGGTGAAGGAGCCGGCGCAGTTCGCCGCCCTGGCCAATTCCCCCGCGCAACCGGCCTGGGACAGGACTTCCGCCTATGCCAGGTCCATTTACGAGATCATCTCGGCGGCGCAGGGTGAACTGACGGCGCTGCTGGAGCGGCACGTCGCCGAGGTCAACAGGAACGTGGTCCTGGCGCTGGACACGGCAACCAAGGCAGCCCCGGCCGGATCCGAAAGCGCGGTCAAGGCGCTCAGGTCTGCCATCCAGTCCGGAAACACCTGGTACGAGACTGCAATGAAGGCCGCCAGGCAGATGACCGCTGCCGCGGAGGCCGGTCTCGCGAGCGCGGCCGCACCGGCCGCGGCCACACGCAGGAAGGCCGCGTAAGCGGTTCGGCATGAACTGAAGGAAAGCGGCGCCCGGGTGGCGCCGCTTTCGCTTGGTGTGCTCGTAGTGTATTCGTGGTGCGCTGACGGCACGTCAGCCGCGGGCGCGAACCTCCCCCGCGGCTGCGCCCGGGTGACTCGCGAGCGGCGCACGCCGCGGTCCGACAACCCGGTTGCGCCCCCCGTCCTTGGCGGCATACAAGGCGTTGTCCGCGACCTTGACAAGTTCCTCGATGCGCTGCATGCCGGGTTCGCGCAGCGCCACGCCGACACTCACCGTCACCTTGCAGGTCAGCTGGCCGCTGGTGAAGGCGGACTGCGCGACGGATCGGCGCACGCGCTCGGCGAGGACCATCGCGGTGGACAGGCTGGCATCGGACAGCACGATCAGGAATTCCTCGCCGCCCATCCGGCACACGGTGTCCTCGGCACGGACTTCCCTGCGCATGATGGCACCCAGGTGGCGCAGCAGCGCATCGCCCAGATCGTGACCGTAGCTGTCGTTTACTTCCTTGAAGCTGTCCACGTCGACCATGAGGCAGGCGAGCGGGCGATGATTGCGCGAGGTCGCCGCCCATTCCTGTTCCAGACGCTCCAGCCCGTAGCGCCGGTTCGGCAGACCGGTGAGCGAATCGGTAAGCGCCGCCTGCTGCAGGCGCCGGTTCGCCACCGCCAGTTCAGCGGCGAAGCGGCGCATGTTCTCGTTGTCGCGCTGTGATTCTTCCTGCAGACGCACCACGCGCAGGCCGGCGCGCAGGCGCGCCGCCAGCACGCGCGGCGTGAACGGCTTGGTCAGGTAGTCGTCCACCCCCGATTCGAAGGCTTCCACCAACTGGTCGTCCTGCTCGAGGGCTGAGAGCACGATGAAGTACATCTGCCGGCCCTCCTCGCTCTGGCGCAACGCCTTGCACAGGTTGATGCCGTCCATGCCTGGCATGATCCAGTCGGAGATGATGATCTGCGGGCGCGCACTCAGCGCAGTGGCCAGCGCCGACTTGCCATCATGGGCGGTCAGCACCTTGTAGCCGAGTCCGCGCAGCAGATGCTCGAGCACCAGCAGCGTGGGGCGGTCATCGTCCACCGCGAGGATGGTGAGGGCCTCGCCTCCGGCGGGCGCGACCAGGTCCGCAGCAGGCCCGGGCGGCTCTGCTGCCTCCTCGATGACCTGTTCGAGCGGCGGCACATCGCGGGTGGGCACTTCCAGGATCTTGCCCCACTCCTTCCACTCGGATACCAACTGCGCGGTGAGCGAGGTCAATGCCTCTTCCTCGAGGCCGAGCTTGGCTGCAGCGAGAATCAGGGCAGGCACGGCCTGCCTGCGGCCTGTGTCCTCCGCCAGGCAGAAGTCGGCGATGCCTGCCGCCAGACCGAGCAGGTCGCACAGCAGGCGCGCACGCGAGCCCGCCGGCAAAGTGGCGGCCTCACCCGACTCGTGCTGGTACACGGCTTCGATGAACACCCGGGGAAGGTGCCAGTCCTCGAGCAGTGCCGCGCACAATTCATTGTGATCGGTGGCGAAGCGCTCGCGTTCGAGCCCAGCCAAGCGGGCGGCGTCGGGCACCGGCCGCATCGACAGCAGTTCGTCCACCTCCCTGGGATAGAGCGTGGCGAGCGCCAGCCGCCCGATGCTGGCGAGCAGCCCGCAGGTGAAGCTCTCCTCGGGCGAGGCGCAGCGCATGCCCTGCGCCAGTGCATCGGCGGCAATCGCCATGGCCAGCGAACGCGACCAGAACGCCTGGTAGTCGAACACCTCGCAGACGCCGTCGCGGTACTGGCCCAGCAGCGAGAAGCCGAGCACGAGCTGGCGGACAGTCGTGATGCCGACCATGCGCACGGCATCGGGAACCGATACCACCGGACGCCGGTTGCCGTGCAGGGCAGAGTTGGCGAACTTGATGAGACGGCCCGACAGCGCCGGATCGGCCCGTACCGCGCGGCCGATCTCCTCCACGCCGACATTGTCGCGGCGGCACAGTTCGATCACCGCCATCGCGACACCCGACGGGGACGGCAGCTTGCCTGTGGTCTTCAGTTCGGCGAAACGGGAATCGGCATTCACGTGGATGAACGGGCAGGCATGTCTGGCTCGCCTGCAATCTGACGCGGCATGCGCAGGTGCGATCCCTGCCCCGAGTGGGCGATACCCACCTGATTACGGTGGGCGGCTGAAAAACTTGATGCGACACCGATCCGGGCAATCCGGGTCGGCGCCGGCCTGCCGTACCGCAGACCACTGGGAACCCGGTGCGCCAGGGGACCCGGTGCGCCAGGGGACCCGGTGCGCCTCGATGGCCGCGCGCGGCTCTGGTAGCATCTCTTCCCACCCGTGGGCGGACAAGGGGTGCCGCCTGTCGGCTGTCCAGGCACGCATGAAGCTAGTCCGACCGGATCGTCGAAGCCGGCGCCGCCCTGTCGGTCGCGCTGCGGCGTCCCGGCGCACGCCGTCAGCGCGTGCGGCCCACCGGCGTGACCTGCACGCCCTCTGCCTGCAGCGCACGGCGCAGGCTTCGCGCCAGCTCCACAGCCGCGGCTCCGTCCCCGTGCAGGCACAAGGTGTCCGCTCGAATCGAGATCCGCGTACCGCCGATCGCCGTCACCGCGCCCTCGAACACCATGCTGCGCACCTGCTTCCACGCCAGTGCCGGATCGTCCAGCAGCGCGTCGGCGCGCGTGCGAGGCGTCAGACTGCCATCCGCCTGATAGGTGCGATCCGCGAATACCTCGTGCGCGACCGGCAGGCCCGCTTCGCATCCTGCCCGCACCAGCGCACTGCCCGCCAATCCGAACAACACCAGATCCGGATCGAAGTCGCGTACCGCGTGCGCGATCGCTCGCGCGAGCGCCTCGTCGCTTGCGGCCATGTTGTACAGCGCGCCGTGCGGCTTGACGTGCGAGAGGACCGTACCGCAGGCGCGACAGAAGGCCTGCAGCGCGCCCACCTGGTAGAGAACGAAATCGTAGACCTCTTCCGGCGTCACGCGCATCTCTCGCCGCCCGAAGCCCTGCAGGTCGGGCAGCGAAGGGTGCGCGCCAATGGCGACGCCACGCTGTGTCGCCAGGCGCACGGTCCTGCGCATGACCGAGGGATCGCCCGCGTGGAAGCCGCAGGCGATGTTGGCCGAACTGACCTGCTCCAGGATGGCATCGTCATCGCCCATGCGCCAGGCGCCGAAGCCCTCTCCGAGGTCGCTGTTGAGATCGATCCGCCTGTCCACGTCACCGATTTTCGTGGGGTCCCGTCCCGCCATGATGTTGCCTCCCGTGGCGGCTTTTGCCAAGCTCGTGCGCGCCATGTTTCCGCGATTCCTCTCTGACCGCCGGCTGATCGGCCTCTTCCTGGTTGCCTGCGTGCTGGCAGGGTTGGGCCTGGGCGCCCGGCGCGAGCTGGGCAACGTCGCCAGTGCGCTCGAGCAGCGCCATGCGCTGCAGCTGCGCGTCGATCGCCTGCTCGGCCTGCGCCGGACGCTGGCGGAGGCCGAGCTGGTGCACGCGAAGTACCTCACCGGACCGGGCGCCGATTCCCTCGACCCGTACGAGGACAAGTGCGAGCGAGCGAGCGCGCAGCTGCAGGCCTTGCAGGTTGCCTACGCGCAAAGCCCGGGACCGCGCGAACTGCTCGGCCGCATCGACACCCTCCTCGCCCGGCGGCATGGGCAGTGGGAGACCGGGCCTCGACCGGCTGCGCACGCGAACGGCTTATCCGTCCTTGGCGCCTCGGGTGGCACGCTGCACGCGCAGCTGGATGGCCTGTTCAGTGAACTGGAACAGGTCCAGCGCCGGGAACTGAATGCCAGCATCGCGGCGACGCAGGCGCACACACGCAGCCTCATGCAGCGCATCGGCTGGGCGGTGGCGGCCGGCGTCCTTGTCGTGCTCGCGCTCGGCGTGCTGTACGCCCGCGACAGGCGGGACCGTGCGCAGCGCAGACATGCTGCGCAGGCGCAGCGTGTGCCGGAACAGGCCGACCCGCCACTGCAACGCGCAAACCGGCTCCAGCCGCCGGCTGCTGACGTGCCCCCCACGCAGGCGGCGCTGCCCCGCCACGGCCTTGGATCCGAAGGCAGCGACGTTCGGCGCCGGCTCCAGGACATCATCTCCTCCATCCGGGACGGCTTCGTCACGCTCGACCGGAACTGGAACTACACGTACGTGAACGACGCTGCGGCACGTCTCCTGGGACGCGGCCGCGAGGAGTTGATCGGGCACAACATCTGGGCGCTGTTCCCCGAGATCCGGCGCCTGCCGTTCCACGACGCCTGCATGCGCTGCGTGCAGCAGCGCGAGCCGGTGCAGGTGGACCAGTACTACGCGCCGCAGTTCCGGTGGTACCGCAACCACCTCTATCCGACCGACGGTGGCCTGGCGATCTTTTTCGAGGATTTCACCGCGCGAAAACGCCTGGAAGCCCAGCTCGCCGACGAACGCGAGCGCTACCGGGCGACCTTCGAGCAGCCGGCCATCGGCATCCTGCACGTGGCGCTGGAAGGAGCGATCACCCGCTCCAACGAGCGCATGGCCAGCATGCTCGGGTACGACCGCCAGGACCTGGTCGGGATGGACTTCGCGCGCATCCTGGCGGACACGCACGCGCGTGCGTTTCTCGACCAGGTGCAGCACCCGTCGCGGGGCGGAACCAGTCGCCTGGTGCAGTGCCGGTTCCGGCTGCGCAACGGCGAGCCGTTCTGGGGGGAAATGACGCTGGCACTGGTTCCGGGCGAGGCGGAGCGCTGCGGATACGTCGTATGCATGGTGCAGGACATCGGCGATCGCAAGCGTGCGGAGTCGCTGCTGGAGGAGTCGCGCCTGCGCCTGAGCGTGTTTGCCCAGCAACTCACCGAGGCCGTCGAGCAGGAGCGTGCACGCATATCGCGCGAGATCCACGACGAGCTGGGTCAGGCGCTCACGCGGCTGAAGATGGACCTGGGCTGGCTGCGTCGGCGCCTGGCAGAGAACGGCCACGGCGCCGGCCCGGTAGCCGAACGCGCGGTGGAGATGGGGCGCTTCATCGATGAGACTCTGGTGAGCGTGCGCCGGCTGGCCACCGAGCTGCGTCCCGCCCTGCTGGACAACCTGGGCCTGGCGGCTGCGCTGCATGCGCAGATGCGCCAGATCGCCGCCCAGGCGGACATCGAGGTCACGCAACACCTCGAACCGGACCTGCCGCTCAGCTCCGAGCAGGCTACCGGTCTGTACCGGATCGCCCAGGAAGCGTTGACCAATATCGTGCGCCACGCCAGCGCGAGCAGCGTGCGCTGCGTGCTGTTCCTGGACCAGGGCGGCGTGACGATGGAGATCCAGGACGATGGCTGCGGATTCGACGTGGGCATGCAGCCCGAGCACGGACTCGGTCTGCTCGGCATGGCCGAGCGCGCCCGTCTGCTGGGCGGATTCTCAGCCGTCGAGAGCGAGCCGGGGCGCGGCACCCTGGTGCGCGTGCATCTTCCCGTAACGCAGTCACCACGCGACAGCACGTGAATCGCTCCTGGGAGGCCAGGCGGGCGCGCCGCATGCTCGACCAGGGGATGAACCCGTGGCCCGTCATACCTTATGCCGCCGGCCTCATGTTGTGGGTCCTGTTGTTCCTGGTTCCCACGTGAGTGCGGCCCAGAGCCGAGTCAGGTGCACGCTCGCATCGCCAGCGCCTCGTGCATGCGCGCCAGTTCGCGCTCGCGCTCGAGCAACAGGGCCTGAGCGGCCGCCAGCTCGACCGCCTGGAAGCGAAGGCGCGCCCCGGCCGGCATCTGTGCCAGCAGCGGCAGGTCGGCGGCGATGACCTCCCCCAGCCGGGGATAGCCGCCGGTGGTCTGGCGGCTGGCCATGAGCACGATCGGCTCGCCGTCCGGCGGCACCTGGATGGTGCCGAAGGTCACTCCGGCAGAGACCACGTCGGATGCCTCGCTGGCGATCATCGACGGCCCCATCAGGCGGTAGGCCTGGCGGTCCGAATTACTGCCCACTCTGTACTCGCTGCTGAGGAAGGTTTCGCGCGCCTCCTCCGGATACCGGTTCCAGTGGCGTCCGCGTACGAAGCGCACCAGGTGCGGCCCAGGCATCAGGGCCTCCACCCGCTCCGTCGCTGCCCATGACGGATGGGCCATGGCGGCACGCGTCTCACGCAGCTTGCGCAGCAGCGAGGGATAGAGAGCCAGATCGGCATCGCGTGTCGGCAGCAGGTCGCCCCGGCGCAGCGCGCGGCCCTGCCAGCCACCCAGCGCGCCGCGCAGGAAGGTGCTGCGACTACCGAGGACGAGATCGACGCCGAATCCACCCGCCACCGCGAGGTAGGCGCGGCACCCGCGCCGGCACGGACCGAAGTCGAGCGCGCTGCCGGCCCGTACCAGCACCGGCCTGGCCTTGGGCAGCGCCTCGCCATTGACGCGCGCCTCGAAATCCGCGCCGCACACCGCGAGCAGGGTGTCGGCGCTGAGCGTGAAGCCCGGCCCGACCAGCGTCATTTCCAGCGTGGCGGCACCCTCGTCGTTGCCCACCAGGATGTTGGCCAGGCGGTGCGAGTGCTCGTCCATGACACCGCTCACGGGCACCCCGAACCGCTGGTATCCCCAGCGCCCGAGATCCTGGATGGTGGACAGGATGCCGGCGCGCAACACCTTCAACGCCATGCGCGGCCCTCAGGCTGCGCCAGCGAGCAGCTGCTCGTAGCGCTCGGGGGTGACTGACACGAAACGCACGCGGTCACCGGCCTGGAACAGGCTCGGCGGATCACGCGTCTGGTCGAACAGCGCCAGAGGCGTGCGCCCGATCACGTGCCAACCGCCGGGGCTGTCGAGCGGGTAGATGCCAGTGTGCTGACCGCCGATGGCGACGCTGCCGCGCGGCACGCTCGGGCGAGGGGTGGCGCGCCGCGGCGTCACCAGCCGCTGGTCGAGTCCGACCAGGTAGGGGAAGCCGGGCATGAAGCCCAGCATGCCCACGTAGTAGACCGGGCGCGTGTGCAATTCCACCACCTTCGCGGGGGCCAGCTCGTGCGCGAGCGCCAGGTACCCGAGATCCTCGCCGTAGTCGCCGCCGTAGCAGACCGGCACCTCGACCAGCACGCCCGGTGCAGCTTCCTCCTCGCCGAGGTTTTCGCACACCACCTGCAGATGGGTCTGCAACAGTTGATACGGCCCGATCCCGGCCTGATCGGGTGCGGCCGCGGCCTTCATGCGTGCCGGATCGTAGTGCACACTGACCGAGGAAAAGGCCGAGACCGCCTCGCGCACGCCGGGGATGCGCGCTGCCTCGATGGCGTCGGCGAGACGGCGCGCCAGGGCAGCGCCGGATTCGCTCACGCGGCCGCCGAGCTCGATCACCAGTGCACGGTCTCCAAGCGGGAAGAAGGCGATACGGGGCGCGCGCGGGCGGGGCGGTGTATCGGTCATGCTCGCCCTGTCATCCGCCGCAGCCGTCTCCCTCCCGGCTGGGCACACACTCGGTGCGCGTGCGCTGCGCGTTGGTGGCACAGCGGTACACGGTCCCGCGGCAGCTGGCGCACCATGCCGTCCGGGAACCCATGCGCGAGAACCGGCTGGGGATGATGCTGACCTCGCGCGTCCCGCACTGGACCGCCTCGGCGGTCATCTTCTCGGGCGTCGCGCACGCGCCAAGGGACAGGACCGCGGCGAGCGCAGCCAGCGCGGGCAGCGGGCGCACGAGGAAGGCTACACAGGCAGGACGCGGGACGGCCACGGTCGCGGATCAGGAGTGGATGTAGAGCTCCAATTGCTCGATGACGAAGCGCTGCTCCGAAATGACTTCCTTGACCACGTCCCCGATCGACACGACGCCCACGACGCGATTCTGGTCGAGCACGGGCAGGTGACGGACGCGCTTGTCGGTCATCAGCGCCATGCACTGGTCCACCGTCTGTTCCGGCACGACACAGACCACGCGCGAGGTCATGATCTCCCTCACCAGCGTCTCGCGCGAGGTCTTCCCGTGCAGAATCACCTTGCGCGCATAGTCGCGCTCGGAAAAGATTCCTTCGAGCCGCTCGCCCTGCAATACCACCAGCGCACCGACCTCGCGCTCGGCCATGAGCTTGAGCGCGTCATACACGTTGGCGTCCGGGGAAATCGACAGAACCCCATGCCGCTTTCCTTCGAGCAACTGCGCGACCGTCTTCATGAGTTCCTCCTGGCGCGGGCCTCGTCATGGCCTCTCGTGCGAGTTTAGACGAGCCCGGCCGCGCTCGCCAGCATAGCGGAACAACGTCGTGGCGGAACACCGCGGCCGGCCAGCCTCAGCGGCTGGCCAGCTCGGCCCAGCTGCGCTCCAGGCGCTTGAACGAGATCGGGTAAGGCGTCTTCAGCTGCTGCGCCCAGAGCGACACGCGCAACTCCTCCAGCATCCAGCGGAACTCCTCCAGCCGGGCATCGTGCACGCCCCGGGCGCGATCGGCCTGCAGCCGCCTCTGGTAGGCCTGCCACCAGCTCTGGATCTGCCGCATCCACTGCGCGTCCCTGGCCGGGTCGAGCGCGAACTTGTCCAGGCGCACGTGGATCGCGCGCAGGTAGCGCGGCAGGTGCTTCAGGCGCGGCAGCGGGGTGCTCACCACGAAACCCGGCCGGAACAGCTCCTCTAGCTGGGCCCGGATGTCTCCCATGACACGCTGCCACACCGGCACGCCGGGCCGGTTGATGCGCGGTCGCATTGCCTGGTACTCGATCAGGATCTCGTTCATGACCCGGCACACCTCGCTCGCGACGTCGGCGAGCCGGGTTCTGGCCTTGGCGCTGCGCGCCTGGAATGCGATGGAGTCGCGAACCGGCTCCTCCTCCACGAAGAACGCGCGGTCGCAGATGGCATTGGTCAGTTCCTGCCGCAGCCGGTCCGATACCGTCCCCTTGTCTGCGGCCTTGCCACCCTCCAGCTCCAGGAGCAGCGCATAGCGCAGTGCCATGTCCTGAAAGCCGGGCAGGCTGCGCGCGAGGTGCTTCACCTGCTCGGGAATGGACAGCTGGAACAGCCGGCGCAAGCCGCGGCGGGTTGCCGTTTCAGCCTCGTGCTCGGTGTCCAGAACCACCAGCGCGACGCCGTTGCCCTCGTCCACGATGGCCGGATAGCCGATCAGCTGCTGCCCGCCGCGGGTGAACTCGATCTGCTCGGGCAGCGCCCCGAAGTCCCAGGTGGTGATGCCCTGCCGCTCGAAGGCGTTGCGCGCGCTCTCGCTGAACTGCTTGCGCGCCTTCACGCCGAACTGCGCGCGCAGGGCGGCGAGGTCGCGCCCCATGGCCAGTTCGCGACCATCGTCGTCGTCGACCACCTGGTGGTTCATGCGCAGGAACGGCGGCAGGTCGCCCACGTCCCAGGACTCGGGCGGCACGTCGACACGGCTGATGTCCCGGATCGCTTGCCCGAGCGCGGCGTTGAGGCCGCCCTCGCCCACGCGCAGCCTCTCCAGCAGTGTCGTCACGTACTGCGGCACCGGCACGAAATTGCGGCGCAGGTTCTTCGGCAGGCCGCGCAGGAGGTGACCGATCCTGTCGCGCAGCAGTCCCGGCACCAGCCATTCGCAGCGCTGCTCGTCGAGCTGGTTGAGCAGGTGCAGAGGGACCGTGATCGTCACGCCGTCGAGCGGATGGCCGGGCTCGAACCTGTAGGACAGCGCGTACACCACCCCGCCGATTTCCAGCGCCTCGGGGAAGCGTGCCTCGGTCACCTCGTCGGCGCCGTGGCGCATCAGCTGCTCGCGGGTGAGGAACAGCAGCCTCGGGTCGGCTCTCTCGGCCTCCCGCCGCCAGCGCTCGAACTGCTGCCCGCTCCAGACGTCGCGCGGCACGCGTGCGTCGTAGAACTCGAATACCCGCTGCTCGTCCACCAGCACGTCGTGGCGGCGCGACTTGTGCTCCAGTTCCTCGATCTCGCGCTTGAGGTCCTCGTTGTAGGCGAGGAACTTCCCCTGCGTGGCGAGCTGCGCGTGCACCAGGCCCTCGCGCAGGAAGATATCGCGCGCGCCGGCGGGGTCGACCGGCCCGTAGGCGATCTTGCGGCGGGACACCACTACCAGCCCGTACAGGGTGAGGCGCTCGTAGGCGTAGGCCTGTGCGCCGGCCTTCTCCCAGTGCGGATCGTGATGCGTGCGCTTGATCAGGTGCGCGCCCACGCGCTCCAGCCACTGCGCATCGATCGCCGCGACCGTGCGCGCGTACAACCGCGTGGTCTCGGTCAGTTCCGCCGCCATCAGCCAGGGTGGCCCCTTCTTCCTCAGCGGCGAGCCCGGAAAGATCGCGAACCTGATGCCGCGCGCGCCGAGGTAGACGCCGACTTCGTCGGACTTCGCGCCGACGTTGCCGAGCAGGCCGGACAGGATCGCGCGATGCAGCTGATCGTAGGTGGCCGGCGCCTGGTTGAAGCGCCAGCCGGCCTCCGCCACCTGCGCATGGAGCTGGCCGTGCAGGTCGCGCCACTCGCGCAGGCGCACGTAGGACAGGAAGTTGTCGTGGCACAGCTGGGCGAGCTTGCGGTTGGACTTCCCGTGCGCGAGTGCATCGTCGAAAAATCTCCACATCTCCAGCAGGCCGAGGAACTCGGAGCGCTCATCGGCGAACTGCGCGTGCGCGGTGTCGGCCGCCTCCGCCTTTTCCATCGGCCGGTCGCGCGGGTCCTGGATCGCAAGTCCGGCGGCGATCACCAGCATCTCGCTCAGGCAGTTCTCGTCGCGCGCGGCGACGATCATGCGACCCAGGCCGGGATCGATGGGGAGCTCGGCGAGTTTCGCGCCGACCGGCGTGAGGCGCCGCTGCTCGTCCACCGCGCCCAGCTCCTGCAGCAGGCTGTAGCCGTCGGCGATGGCGCGCGAGGACGGCACCTCGACGAAGGGGAAGTCTTCCACCTCGCCCAGCCTGAGCGCCTTCATTCGCAGGATGACCGAGGCCAGCGAGGAGCGCAGGATCTCGGGGTCGGTGAAGGGCGCACGCGCCTGGAAATCCTCCTCGCTGTACAGGCGCACGCACACCCCGCTCATCACCCGGCCGCAGCGGCCCGCGCGCTGGTCGGCGGAGGCGCGCGAGATCTTCTCGATCTGCAGCATCTCGTGCTTGTTCCGGTAGCTGTAGCGGTTCACCCGCGCCAGCCCGGTATCGACGACGTACCTGATGCCGGGCACCGTGAGCGAGGTCTCCGCCACATTGGTCGCGAGCACGATGCGGCGTGCGCCTGTTGCCTGGAACACGCGCTCCTGCTCCTGCGCCGACAGACGTGCGAACAGCGGCAGGATCTCGGCGTGCAGCCTCGGGCGCTTGCGCAGCACCTCGGCCGTCTCCCGGATCTCGCGTTCTCCCGGCAGGAACACCAGCACGTCCCCGGTCGCCGACAGCCGCACCAGTTCGTCGATGGTGTCGGCGATGGCATCGGGCAGGTCGATGTCCTGCTCGTCCTCGTCCTGCGCCTCCGGCGGCCGATAGCGCACCTCCACCGGATACATGCGCCCGGACACCTCGATCACCGGCGCGCCGTCGAAGTGCTCGGAGAAGCGCTGTGCGTCGATGGTGGCCGAGGTGACGATCAACTTGAGCTCCGGCCGCCGCGGTAGCAGGCGCTTGACATAGCCGAGCAGGAAATCGATGTTGAGGCTGCGCTCGTGCGCCTCGTCGATGATGATGGTGTCGTAGGCGTCGAGGAAGCGGTCGGTCTGCGTCTCGGCGAGCAGGATGCCGTCGGTCATCACCCGCAGGAAGTTGTCCTGGCTCACGCGGTCGCTGAAGCGCACGCGGAAGCCGACCTGCTGTCCGAGCGGCCCACCCAGTTCGTGGGCCACACGCGCGGCCACCGTGCGCGCGGCGATGCGGCGCGGCTGCGTGTGCGCGATCATGCCTGCCACGCCGCGGCCCAGTTCCATGCAGATCTTGGGCAACTGGGTGGTCTTGCCGGAGCCGGTCTCGCCCGCCACGATCACCACCTGGTGCGCGGCGATCGCCGCGGCGATCTCTTCGCGCCGTTCGCTCACCGGGAGTTCGGGTGGATAGACGACGCGGGGCAGTGCCGCGCGCCGCGCACGGCAGTGCTCGGCCGAGCGCTCGATCTGTCCGGCCAGCCGGCTCAGATCTTCCGGATCGCCCTGGCCGCGGCGTGCCGCCTCCGACACGCGCGCCAATGCGCTGCGCAGCCGATGGCGCTCGCGCAGCATGCATTCGTCCACGAGCCCGTGCAGGCGGCGCAGTTCGGCCGGCGCGGCATCGGAAACGGAAGGTGGGACGGACTGATTCAAGGCGGGCAACGGTGCGTGGGGCACCCCGGTCATATTCTAGCGTAGGGCCACGACGGACCGGCGCAGCCGCTGCTGCGTTCCGAGGGCTCGCGCCGGCGCGGCGCGTGCGCGGGCGCGCCGGGCGTTGTCAGGGGAACAACCCCTGGGAGCAACCGGGGAGGGCGGCAGGCCAGCAGCGGCCGCGCACGAGGCGCCCGGACGGCGCCTCCGGCCGCACGTCCCGATTTCAGCGAAAATCCGTCTTCGGACAACCCCTGACAAACGATGATCATCCAGTCCCTGCTCGACACCGACCTGTACAAGTTCACGATGATGCAGGTCGTGCTCCACCACTTCCCGGGAGCCATGGCCGAGTACCGCTTCAAGTGCCGCAGCCGCGGGGTCGATCTCACTCCCATGCTGCCGCGCATCCGCGAAGAGATTCGCCACCTTTGCTCGGTGCGCTTCCGCAAGGATGAACTGGACTACCTGCGGGGGCTGCGCTTCATGAAGGGAGACTTCGTCGATCTGCTTCGCCTGTTCCAGCTCGACGAGGGCTTCATCGACGTACGCGAAGCGCCGCAGGTCAACGGGGGCGTGGATATCACCATTCGCGGACCCTGGCTGCACACCATCCTGTTCGAGGTGCCGGTTCTGGCGATCGTGAGCGAGAGCTTCTTCGTGCATACGCAGCCGCAGCCGAACCTCGACGAGGGGCTGCGGCGGCTCGCCGACAAGATCGCGGCGGTCAACGCGCATCCGGACCCTGCCTTCAAGATCTCGGATTTCGGCACGCGCCGGCGCTTCTCCCGGGAATGGCACCGCAGGGTCATCCAGGTTCTCCGGGATCGCATGCACGATCGCTTCGTCGGTACCAGCAACGTCATGCTGGCTCGCGAATACGACCTGCTGCCATTGGGGACGATGGCGCACGAGTACCTGCAGGCCTGCCAGGCGGTGGGGCCGCGGCTGCGCGACTCGCAGAAGTTCGCGTTCGACACCTGGGCCAAGGAGTACCGCGGCGACCTGGGCATCGCACTCACCGACATATGCGGCGTGGACGCCTTCCTGCGTGACTTCGACCTGTTCTTCGTCAAGCTGTTCGACGGCGTGCGCCACGACTCGGGCGACCCGTTCGAGTGGGGCGAGAAGCTGCTCGCGCACTACGCGCTCATGCGCGTGGACGCGCACAACAAGTCCTTCGTGTTCAGCGACAGCCTGAACATCCCGCTGTGCATCCAGCTCTACGAGCGCTTCCACACGCGCTGCCGGCCGGCATTCGGAATGGGCACGAACCTCACCAACGATCTCGGCTACACGCCGCTGCAGGTGGTCATCAAGATGACCCGCTGCAACGGGCAGCCGGTGGCCAAGATCAGCGATACGCCGGAGAAGACGATGGACTACGATCCGTCGTACGTGAACTATCTGCGCGAGGTGTTCGAGGTGAGCGGGCCGCTGCCAGAATCGTCCGATTGAGGCTGCGCGCTTCCCCGGTCACTGCGAGGCCAGTTCGCGCCCGAGCGACTCCAGCGTCATGCCCCAGCGCTCCAGCATGTAGCCGAACACCGCCAGCTCGCTGTCGTGCAGACGGCCGTCTGCCTTGGCGATGTTGAGCACGATCCCGCAGACATCGATGCGCTTGCGAGGATCGTCCACCGGATCGATCACCCAGTCGATGCGCTGCCTGTCCACCAGATTGATCCTGCCGCGTGCGCTGCCCTCGTCGATGAGCGCGGCGCAGTAGTCCTGCACCACCCGGGAGAACCCTTCGCGCGAGATGCCCACGATGTCGAGCACGTGCAGCCGCTCGAGCACCTCGAGTTCGCGATCGTCCAGCGTGGCATCCGTGATCATCATCATCGCGACGATGCGCGACAACGCTTCGGGACTGTTGCGTTCGTACCGTTTCATCCGTATGCCGTGCTCCCCTGGCGTGGCGCGCGATTACGCGCCCTCCCATGGTTTGACCCGGGAACGGCACTAAGTTCATTCCTAGCGCCTGCGGCTGGGTTCATTCTTGGACGGTAACGATCGCGCCGAATACGAAGTGCAGGAATGGCGTGCCGGTGGTCTGCACCATGGCCTTGGGAGATGTCCGCTGGTTCGTTGAAGGAAGGCGGGAAACCTGCCACTAGACTGGGGCAACGGCTGAACGTTTCCCGGGCTCGGCGGAGAACTCCCGTCACATCGACGCGTTCGCATGCGCGGCCGACGCACGCGTCATTCCGGCGGACCCATTCCGTCATCCCGGCGAACGCGTGGCGCACGCGGGGATCCAGCCGAAACAGAGAAGGGCCTTGTCTATCTGCGCTGGGCGCCGGCGTTCGCCGGAGCGACGGGACGGCCTATGTTCGATGCCGAAGGATCGCTGCAGTCCAAGATGCTGTTCACCTACGACGATTCGGCCCTGGACCTCGAGATCGGTCACTTCCTCGCCTCGACCTCAGGCAGGCTGTTCGCCGCTGCCGCCATGACCAGAGCGAACGGCGCACCGGGGGTGATCGCCGAGGTACCCGAGCCCGCCACACTGGCGCTGCTCGCCACGCTCGCAATCGGAGCCGGTCTGGCTGGCGTGCACCGTCGTCCCTGACAGCTGCCGGCCCTCGTCCCGGCCCGCGTTCGCGCGCGGACCGGGCATCCGGTTCACTCAACCGCCGGGAGCGCAGGCCGATAATCAGGGCATCGGCCAGCCCCGGATATCCGATGCGCCTCGTTGCCACCCTGCTCTGCCTCGCCTGCACCGCGTGCAGCCCGATCATTCCCGACAAGGCCATCGAACTGACGGCCACGCACAGCATCAGCTACGCCAACGCACTCGGCATCGCGGCGGCAGCCGCGGCCGCCTACGTGGTCGTCGACCCGCTGGCGCCGAACTGGGAGGTCGTGGAAACGAAGCTGGCGGACAACCGCTGGCGCCTGGCGCTGCGCAAGAAGAACTTCACCACCGGCGGCGACGGCGAGGCAGTCATGCTCCTGCACCGCCACGCCGAGCGGCTGGCCGAGACTCAGGGCTATCGCAGCTACCGGATCCTGCACTGGCAGGAGGGGGTCCAGTCGGACGTGCCGCTGGCCCACCGCTGGGCGCGGGGAGAGTTGGAACTGCGCGAGTACATGCCGCCCATTCCGGAAGGCGACCTGCCCGGCGCGGCGTCCTGATCCCGGCGCGACGTGTCCTGATCCCGGCGCGCGGCGACGGCGGCAGCGCCGGTCAGAACTGCTCGCGCGCGAGCAGGTTGCGGAAGGGCAGCTGGCGCTCGCACCACATGGAGGTGGCCAGCAGGTGATTGGATTCACCCTGATTGCCGATGATCTGCAGGCCGAGCGGCATGCCGCTGCTGCCCAGGCCAGTGGGAATGACGATGGCGGGCACGCCCAGCAGGGACCAGATGGTGCAGAAACCGGGATCACCGGTGGTGTCCAGCGACGCGGGCGCCTCGCCGGTCGCGGGCGGCGTGACCACGGCGTCGTAGTCGTCGGTGAAGCGCGAGAAGTCGCGCTGCAGCGCCTCCTGCTTCTTGATGGCGCGCTCGTATTCGGAGGTGGAGATGCGATCGCCCTCCTCCAGCGCCTTGCGCAGGAACTCGCTCAGGCCTGACCCGTGATGCTGGCGTACGGTGCGTGAGGCGCAAGCCGCCTCGTACAGCATGATCGCGCGGTGCACCTTGTGCGCGTCGTTGAAGCTCGACGGCAGCTCGATCTCGTCCACCACCGCCCCCGCCTCGCGCAGCACCGCAACGTCGGTGGAGAAGCGGTTGCGCTGGTCCTCGCCCGCCAGATGCCACACGGGCGTGCGCGTCGCGAGCAGCCGCGGCGCGTGCTTGAGCGCGGAGATCTGTGGGCTGATCGTCCAGCGCGAATGCGCCAGATGCGCCACCAGCAGCCCGGCGTCATCCACGCTGCGTGCGAACACGCCCGGCTGGTCCAGGCTGGTGCTGAAGGGCAGGATGCCGTCCGTGGAAAGCACCGCCTTGCCGGGCTTGTAGCCGACGACGCCGCAATAGGCCGCAGGGCGGATGATGGAACCGTTGGTCTGGGTGCCGATGGCGACCGGCACCATGCCGGCTGCCACCGCCGCGGCCGAACCGCTGGAGGATCCGCCCGGCGTGTGCGCGCGGTTCCAGGGATTGCGCGTCTTCGAGGGCACCATGAAGGCAAACTCGGTGGTCACCGTCTTGCCCATGACGAAGGCGCCGGCCGTGGTCAGCCGATCCACCACCTCGCCATTCGTCGCAGGGATGTACTTCGCATAGATGGGCGAGCCCATCGACGTGACCATGTCGCGCGTGTAGACCAGATCCTTGACGCCGACCGGCACGCCCTGCAGGCCGCCGGGCAGGCGCCCGGCGCGGATGCGCGCGTCGCATTCGCGTGCGCGGGCGATGGCAGCATCGGAGTCGAGGCAGGCCCAGGCATCGATGGCGCCGTCCACCTGGCGGATGCGCAGCAGCAGGCTGCGCGTGTAGCGCTCGCTGGACAGTTCGCCCGAGGCCATGCGCCGCACTGCATCGACCAGAGTCAACCGGTATAGGTCATCCATCATCATCGTCCCAGCCTCGAGCCCGCGCCCTGCCACCGCGGCACGGACCGCCGAGGAACCCCCGCTCCCTGTCTGCCTGTCAGTCTGCCGGCTGCCCGGCCATCCCTGGCACCCGAGCCCCGACCTGCGGATTGAGCAGGTTCGGAGGCGCTCCCGTGGTCAGGGCCGCCACGCAATTGCGCGCCGCCGTCATTGCCATGTTCTGCCGGGTGGGTTCCGTCGCGCTGGCAATATGCGGCGACAGCACCACGTTGTCGAGGCCGAACAGCCCCTCGTTCACATCGGGCTCGTTCTCGTACACGTCCAGTCCCGCGCCCCAGATCGTGCCGTCCCGCAGCGCCTGCGCCAGTGCGCCGTCGTCCACGATGCCGCCGCGCGCCATGTTGACGAGAACCGCCGAGCGCTTCATCTTCTGCAGCTCGGCACGGCCGATGAAGTGGTGTGTCTGGGGCGTGTACGGCAGGATCAGGATGACGATGTCGGCACGCGCGAGCAACTCGTCCTTCGTCACGTGGACGGCGCCGACAGCCTGTTCCAGGGCGGCATCCGCTCGGCTGCGCGCGTGGTAGAGGATGGTGCAGTCGAAGCCGCGCAGGCGCCTGGCGATGGCCTGGCCGATGCGGCCGAACCCCGCTATGCAGACCGTGGCGTGGTGCAGGTCGTGGCCCAGGAACTGCTTCAGGTGCGTGCCCTGCCACTGCCGCGCGCGCAAGCGGCGCTCGCCCTCGCCGAGCCGGCGCAGCGTGGCGAGCGTGAGGCAGACGGACATGTCGGCCACGCTCTGCGTGAGAACGTCCGGCGTGTTGGTCGCCATGACGCCGTGCCGGGTGCAGGCATCCACGTCGATGTGATTGAAGCCCACGCTGACGGTGGAGACCACCTTCAGCTGCGGACATCGGGAAAGCAGCGCCTCATCCACCCGGTCGCCCGTGGTCACCAGCACGCCGTCCTTGCCTTGAAGACGCCGGGCGAGGTCGTCCGCGGACCAACGCTCGTTGGCCTGGTTGGAGGTGAGGTCGAAATGCTGGGCGAGGCAGGCCAGCGTCTCGTCGAACACTTCCCGCGTGACGAGCACCTTCTTCTTCATGCTTTCGGTATCTCTTCGGGATCGGCTTTTCGAACCTTTGCGGCTCGAAATAGCGACGCGGGCGTCCCCGGCCCGCGATTGACGAGAGAGTACCTTGAGAGGGAAGCGCTCGGCAAGGGCGACTGCCGTTCCTGCCCGGAAAGCGCCGTCGCGCCAATTACTTGGAGCAGATCCGGGCAGGCCGCGCAATCTCCCGCTCAGCCGGGATGCCAGCCCACGAGGGCGAGCGCCACGAGGAAGCCGGCCACGTAGCCCAGGGCGATGTGCCAGCCGTGCCGCAGCCAGCCGGTGATCGATCGGGCCTGCGGAAGCAGGCCGGAGATCGCCACGCCGGCAGAGGAGCCGAACCACAGCATGGACCCGCCATAGCCCACCGCGTAGGCCAGCATCCCCCAGTCATAGCCGCCCTGCTTGATGGCCAGCTCGGTCAGCGGGATGTTGTCGAACACGGCCCGAGACGAACCCCAGGCCCAGGGTGCTCAGCGCAGTCGCTGCAGGTAGTTCCTCGACCGGCATCATCGAGGCGCACAGCACCAGCGCCAGCAGGAAGGCCGCGCTGCGCATCGCTGCCGGTGCGGCCTGCCAGGCCGGCCGCCGCCAGCGCATCGACCGGCAGCGCAGCCGCAGCCGCAGCCGCAGCCGGCGTAATCCATGCCCGGTTACCGGGTGGGAGCGAGCGCGACACCGCTGCGTTCCTAGTCGGCGCCGGGAGGGCCGTCCGCGTCACGCGGGCGCAACTTCAGGTGCATGGCTGCCTTGACCAGCATGTACGCGCTCACCGGCGCGCTGACGAACAGGAACAGCAGCACGAGGATCTCGTGCATGCTGCCACGGCCGGAGAGCGCGAGCTGCACGACCGAGGCGGTCAGCATTCCGGCCAGTCCAAGGGTCGTGGCCTTGGTCGGCGCATGCAGCCGGCAGTAGAAGTCGGGCAGGCGCAACAGGCCGATGGACCCGACCAGCACGAAGAAGGCACCGATCAGCAGCGCGATGGACACGAGCCACTCCAGCATGACGTCCTCCTACTCCATGATGTTGCCGCGCAGCAGGTACTTTGCCAGCGCGATCGTTCCGACGAAACCGAACATGGCGATCAGCAGCGCCGCTTCGAAGTACACCGCGTTGTCGATGCGCATGCCGAAGATCACCAGAAAGGCGATCGTGTTGATGTAGAGCGTGTCCAGGGCGAGGATCCGGTCCGGCAGATCCGGACCGGCCGCGAGCCGGACGAAGCACAGTGCGAGCGACACGGCGAGCGTGACCAGGGTGATGTCGAGGACGGCGCTCAGCATTGGAAGATCTCCCGGATGCGCGCCTCGTAGCGGCGCTTGATGGAGTCGACCGTGGCAGCCTCGTCCTGCCCGAGCAGCGCGTGCACGGTGAGCGTGCGTGCGTCGAGGTCGAGGTCGACCGACACCGTGCCGGGCGTGAGCGTGACCATGCCAGCCAGGAGCGCGGCGGCCCCCGGATCGGTCAGCTCCAGCGGCACGCGCAGGAAGCGGGGCTGGATCGGCAGGCCGGGCGAGAGCACGGCGCGCGCCACGGCCAGATTGGCGACCACGATGTCGTAGAGGAACAGGCCCGCGAGCTTGGCTGCCACGGCCGGACGCCGGATGCGCAGCCTGGACTCCGCGAACGGCCGGGTGAGCCACAGGACTGCGGCCGAGAGGACGAGGCCGAGAACGATCTGTCCGGCATCGAGCGTGTTGGCAAGAAGCAGCCAGAAGAGGGTCAGTTGCACGAGCGAGAGCGCCGCCGCACCCGGCCTCACGGGCGCCCTCCGACGGCGAGCACCGCGCGAACGTAGGCCTCGGTATCGATGATCTGCACGGCGGTCGCATCGGTGAAGCGCTTCACCGGTGCAGAGAAGACGGACAACAGCACCGCTAGGATCAGTAGACTGATCGTTGCTGCCGCGAGCCGCCCGCACACCGGGGCGTGGGCTCCTGGCGTCGATCGGACCATCCAGAACAGCACGATGCCACCGCGCATGAGCGTCAGGATGGCGATGAAGCTGGTCACCAGGAGGAACGTCCAGATCCACGGCATCGCCGCATCGCCGGTGCTTGCCTGCATCAGCATCGCCTTGGCGATGAATCCGGACAGCGGCGGAATGCCGGTGACGGCCAGTGCGCTGGCGAGGAACAGCAGGGCCGTCGACTGCGCATTGGGCATGCGCGCGCCGCGGCGCAGCAGATCGCCCAGATCACCGCGCTGCGCCCGCACCAGCCCGCACACCAGGAACAGTAGCGCGCCCGCCAGCGTGCTGTGCGCAAGATAGTAGAGCGCGGCGCTCAACGCGGCCTGGCTGGCGAGTGCCGCGACCGCGAGCGTGGTGCCAACCGACAGCAGGGTCAGCTGCGCCGCCATGCCGCCGAGGCGGCGGCTGGCAAGCATGGCGAGTGCGCCGCACGCCATGGTGGCGAGCGCCGGGGGCAGCAGCCACAGGCGCAGATCGAGGGCGCTCTCTCCCGCCGCTGCCCCGAATACCAGGGGACAGACACGCACGATCGCGTAGATTCCGACCTTGGTCATGACGGCGAACAGCGCAGCAACCGGTGCCGCGGCGTTCGAATAGGCCGGCGCCAGCCACAGGAACAGCGGGAAGAGCGCGGCCTTGAGGGCGAACACGGCGAGCAGCATCAGGGCAGCCGAGTGGGCCAGCACCCGCTCGCTGTCCTGCAGCTGCGGCATCCTGACCGCGAGATCGGCCATGTTCAGCGTACCCGTCATGGCATACAGCAGTGCCACGGCGATCAGGAACAGCGACGAGCCGACCAGGTTCACCACCACGTAATGCAGTGCCGCGCGCAACTGCGCGGCACCCTGTCCGTGCAGGAGCAGGCAGTAGGAGGCGATCAGCAGTATCTCGAAGAACACGAACAGATTGAACAGATCCCCGGTCAGGAACGCGCCGTTGAGTCCCATGAGCTGGAACTGCAGCAGCGAGTGCAGGTAGGGGCCGCGCTCGTCCTCGGCATCGCTCATCGCCAGAGACACCGGCAGCGCGAGCAGCGCAGTGAGAAGCAGCATCAGCGCCGACAGCCGATCGAGTACCAGGACGATGCCGAAGGGAGGACGCCAGTTTCCCAGCGCGTACACGACGTGCAGGCCCCGGTCCGCCTGGGCGAACAGCAGCAGCGCCACCGCCAAAACGCCCGCGCACGCCGCGAGCGACAGCGCCCGCTGGAGGCGCACCGGACGCACCAGGACCAGCACGGCTGCCGCGAAAGCGGGGAGCAGCACCGGGGCGACCACCAGGTGCGCGATCACCGGTCCATCTCTTCCGCATCCGGCTCCACCCGGTCGTGGCCGAGCCGCACATGGGCCGCGATGGCCAGCACCACCACGAACGCCGTCATGGCGAAGCCGATGACGATCGCGGTCAGCACCAGCGCCTGCGCCAGCGGATCGGCGTAGTCGCCGTGGGAACCGACGATGGGGGGCATGCCCACACGCAGGCGTCCGGACGCGAACACGAACACGTTGATCGCGTAGGACAGCAGCGTCAGCCCGAGCAACACCGAGAACATGCGCGCGCGCAGCAGCAGATACACGCCGGCCATGGCCAAGACGCCCACGCCCACGGCGGTGAGAAGCTCCATGCTCATGGCTGCTTCGCCAACGCGCCGGCGCCGCGCAGGCCGAGACGCGTCAGGATCAGCAGCGTGCTGCCGAGCACTGTCAGGAAGACGCCCAGATCGAACAGCATGGCGCTTGCCAACGGAACCGTTCCAACCAGCGGCAGCTGCACATGGCCATGCGAACTGGTGAGAAAGGGCGCGCCGAGCAGCATCGCAGCGGCACCCGTGCCGAGCGCGACGAGCAATCCGGCCATCGCCGTCGCGGCGAAGTCGCGCCCGATGCGGGCGCTGCTCCACGCCGTGCCCCTGCCCACATAGAGCAGGACGAGCGCCACGGCAGCCACCAGGCCCGCGACGAATCCGCCGCCGGGCTGGTTATGACCGCGGACGAACAGGTGCAGGGACACCAGCAGGGCGAGCGGCAGCAGGAGACGCACCAGCAGATCGAGCGGCAGGAAGCGCGTCTCGCGCGACCATGCACGGCCGCGTGCATCCGTTTCGCGTCGCGGCAGCTCGAGCGCCGCCAGCATGGACGCCACGCCCAGGGCCGCGATCGCGATGACGGTGATCTCGCCGTAGGTATCGAAGGCGCGGAAGTCCACAAGTATCACGTTGACGACGTTGGTGCCGCCGCCCTGCGGCACGCTGTTGCGCAGGAAGTAGCCCGAAATGGATTCGAGGGGACGCGTGAGCATGGCCCAGGTCAGCCAGCCAACGCCTGCTCCGACCACGCCGGCGAGCAGGAAGTGGCGCACCGTGTGGTCCACCGCGGCCTCCGGCGGCGCCTCCTGCGGAAGGTGGTTCAGGGCCAGCAGCAGCAGCAGGATGGAGACCGTCTCGACCGCCAGTTGCGTGAGCGCGAGATCCGGCGCCGAGAAATGCACGAAGCAGAGCGTGACGCCGAGGCCGACGACCGACAGCAGAACGATCGCCTCGACGCGCCGGCGGTGGGCGAACATCGTGCCGATGGAGGCCGCGCACATCAGGGCGAACGCCGCCAGCGCCATGGCATCGGACGGATGCGTGTGCGCGGTACCGGGCCCCGCAGTGGAGGTGAAGAACGGGAACAGGCCGACGAAGAGCGCGGTGAGAATGGTCAAGGATACGCCAGTGGTCATGCCACCGCGGTAGGCGTTGCGCGCGCCGGCATCGGCCAGCCCGGCCAGCGCCAGAACGGCGCGGTCGAAGATCCGCTTGGCGAGGTTGCGGCTCTGTACGTGGCTGTGCAGGTCCAGACCGTACTGGACGAGGAAGTACAGCAGCACTCCGCCGGACAGCGCGATCATGCTCATGACCAGCGGTTCGTTCACGCCGTGCCACAACGCCAGGCTGAATCCCGGGGGGGCCGTGCCGAGCAACGCCTGCGCGGACACCGTGAGCAGGCTCTGCACGATCGCGCCGGGGAACAGTCCCACCAGCAGGCACACGGCCACCAGGATCTCGACGGGGATGCGCAGCCAGCGCGGCGGTTCGTGCGGGATGCGCGGCGTATGCAGCGGGCGGGCGAGGAAGAACACGTCGTGGATGAAGCGCAGCGAATAAGCCACGCTGAACACCCCGCCCATCACCGCCGCCAGCGGAAGGATCCATTGCAGGCCGCCGCCACGCTCGAGGGCCAGCGCCTCGCCGAAGAACATCTCCTTGGAGAGGAAGCCGTTCACCAGGGGTACACCCGCCATCGCCGCAGCGGCCACCATCGCCAGCAGCCCGGTGTACGGCATGTAGCGCCACAATCCGTTGATGCGGCGCATGTCGCGTGTGCCGCACTCGTGGTCGATGATGCCAGCCGCCATGAACAGCGAGGCCTTGAAGGTGGCGTGGTTGATCACGTGGAACAGCGCCGCCACGGCGGACAGCGGCGTGCCGATGCCCAGCAGCAGCGTGATCAGACCGAGGTGGCTCACCGTCGAATAGGCAAGCAGGCCCTTCAGGTCGTGCCGGAACATCGCCTGGTAGGCCGCGAACACCAGAGTTACCAGTCCCACTACGGTCAGCGCGTAGAACCAGATGTCCGAGCCGGCGAGCACCGGATACAGGCGCGCGAGCAGGAAGATGCCGGCCTTCACCATGGTGGCCGAATGCAGATAGGCCGACACTGGCGTGGGCGCCGCCATCGCGCCCGGTAGCCAGAAATGGAACGGCACCTGCGCCGACTTGGTGAACGCGCCGAGCAGGATCAGCACCAGG
Source organism: Burkholderiales bacterium (assembly GCA_020854105.1). Lineage (GTDB taxonomy): Bacteria > Pseudomonadota > Gammaproteobacteria > Burkholderiales > SHXO01 > SHXO01. Next base: position 400,136 of record JADZGB010000031.1, read on the forward strand.
ATGACGCTGTAGTACGGACTCGCCTGCACCTGCGCTCCGGCAGCGAGGACCCGGGACAGCTCGAAGCTTCCGGCGACATGGCCGAGCAGGAGCACGCCCGCGAGCAGCGCGAGCCCCCCGCTGCCGGTGACGGCCAGGGCGATGCGCGCGCCGTCGCGCGCGCCGGCCTTGTTCGACCAGTATCCGATGAGCAGGAATGAACTCAGGCCGGTGAGTTCCCAGAACACGAACAACAGCAGGAGGTTCTCGCTCAGCACGATGCCGAGCATCGCGCCGGTGAACAGCATGAGCAGCGCGAAGAATCGGTCCAGGCGCGCTTCGTTCGACAGGTAGTAGCGCGCGTAGAGAATGACCAGCATGCCGATCGCGAGGATCAGCAGCGTGAACAGGAACGACAGCCCGTCGAGGCGCAGCGAGAACGCCAGCCCGATCTGCGGTACCCAGGGCATGCTCCACGACAGCACCTCGCCATCGAACACCCGGGGCGCGAGAGCGAGCAGTACACCGAGGGCGAGTGCGTCGGCGCAGGCGGCCAGCCAGGGCGCGAGGCTGCGTGGACCGCGCGCCGAAAGCACGAACGCGGGCACTGCCAGCCATGGCAGAAGGACGATGAACGCAAGCATGTCGACAGTGGCTGGCGGGTGGGCCTGCCCGGGCAAACGCGGCCAGCATGGATCATAGCAGGAGCCGGTTCGGCGATGACCGCACCGGCGCAGCGTTCATCAGGGAGAGGGACGGGCGCACGGATGCGCGCCCGGTGCGGCGCTATTGCGCCTTCTACTTGTTGGCGTGTTCGTTCTCGGAAGTGGGAATGGAGATGGGGTCGCTCGCCGGGAAGGTCTCGGTCAGCGCCTCGTCGATCAGTTCCTCCTCGTGCTCGTCCTTGGGCAGCTGCGGCACCAGCTCGGAACCCTGGTCCTTCTCGAGACGCGGCGGCTGGTCGTTGGTGGTGGATTTGGTCGCCATGCGCAATCTCCTGTCTGGGTCGGTCCGGGAATAGGGCAATTCCGGGACCGGGCTCCGACATGGCCGCTGCTCGCACGGCCAGCACGGGCACCGAGATCTGCGCATCGATCGCATCGGAGACGTAGTACCGCGTACCGGTTCACGCATGCGCTATCCTTCGGCGCATGAACGACCACACGCGAGAGCGCCCATGCACGACTCGATCCTTCCACCCGTAGGGGCAGAGCTGCTCGCCACGGTGGTCATCGTCGTCGCCGTGATCGTGGCCAACGTGGCGATCTCGACGGTGCTGCGCTCGCGGTCGTGGCTGTCACGCGAAACCAAGTTGCGTGGCTCCGTGTTCTGGCGCAACTTCTCGCTGCTGCTCGCCCTGCTCGCGCTCCTGTTCGTGTGGCGGGCCGAACTGCGTGCCGCGGCCCTGTCCCTCGCCGCTTTGAGCGTCGCGCTGGTGCTGGCCGGCAAGGAGTTGTTCACGTCGATTCTGGGCTACGTGCACCGGACCACGACCGGCACGTTCCGCTTCGGCGACGTGATCGAGATCAACGGCGTACGCGGCGAGGTGATCGACCAGACGCTGCTGTCCACCACCATGCTGGAGATGAGCGAGGAGCACCAGTTCACGGGTCGCCTGGTGCAGTTCCCCAACAGCTTCTTCGTGCTGCATCCGGTTCGCAATTTCTCCAGCCTGGGGAACTACCAGCTCGGCATCCTGGCAGTGCCGCTCGCGGCCCCGGCGGAGGTCGAACGCGCCAAGGCCACGCTGGAGAGCGTCGCCCGCGAGGTGTGCTCGGAGTACATCGCTCCCACCGGACGCGCGCTGCGCGCACTGGAAGGCGAGCAATTCATCGTCATGCCCTCCGCCGAGCCGCGCGTCACGGTGCGCCTTCCGGACGCGGGCAAGATCGTGCTCGCCCTGCGCTTTCCCTGTCCGAGCGATCAGCGCACGCGCACCGAGCAGGAGATCCTGGTGCGCTACCTCGCCGCCTCCGCAGCGTTCGAGCCGACGCCCGGCAGCAGCTGAGCCACCGCCTGTTTGCGGCCCGTGGCAGTTGCAGCGCCCAGGGCGAGACGCAGGGATTGACGGCAGTGCGGGTCGCCGTGCGTGGGCTGCAGCGTGCCCGAGGACAGGAGCGCCGTTACGGACCAAGCGCGAACCAGGATCGTATCGTGTGCAGCGGCGCAGGCTGCTGCCGTCAGTCGCCCACGAGGACGACGTGTACCCGTGTCGGACCGTGGATGCCGAGCACGAGGGTGAGTTCGATGTCGGCGGTGCGCGAGGGGCCGGAGACGAAGGCCACCTGGCGCGGCAGCCGCTCCTTCTCGCGCCGCAGCAGATCCCAGCCGTCCTCCATGCTGCGCACCAGGCGTGATACCGGCACGATGGCGATGTGGGTCTCGGGCAGCAGGCTGGTGGCAGGATGCGTGTCCGGTCCGGACAGCAGCATCAGCGTCCCGGTCTCGGCCACCGCGCAGAAGGTGCCGGTGATACCGAGCCTGTCGTCACCGGTGACCGCGCGCGCTTCGATGCCCAGGCCTGCCGGGGACCAGGGCAGTGCACCGAACTCGGGCCAGCAGGCGCCCGCGACGGGCAGCTGGCGTTCGGACAGGTAGCGCGCCACGGCCGCCGGCACCTCGCCCAGGTTGACCGCTTCATCGACGGTGGTCGACAGGATCGTGCAGCGTTCCCGGAAACGCTCCAGCAGATCCCAGGACATGTCCGGCTGCGGTCCGCGCGGATGCATGCGCAGCTTGGTACGCATGTCCGCGCTCTGCTGCGCGTCCAGCGGTTCGTTGCGGCCCAGTGCGGTACGGATCCGGGCGAGGATGTTGTCTCGTGCACTCATCACGGGCTCTCCGGGATTCATCCGCGCTTGCGTGCGGCGTACAGTTCGCGGAAGGTCCTTCCCGCCGGAGCCGGCATGTCCCGCTGCGCGGTCCACGCCCCTGCACCGCCGGGGAGGCTGCGGATCGCGCCGTCGCGTCCACCCATGGCGCGGCCGACGCGCGCCGCGATCCGCGTCAACGCAGCATAGACGGCCGGCCGGGTCGCGGCCCACGCCCACAGCTTCAGGCCGGTGCGCTCCGACCAGGGCCGCAGGTCGCGCTCGAACTGGCGCTCGCGCAGCTTGCGCATCAGATCGGGCAGCGGAATCTTCACCGGACAGACCACGCCGCATTGGTTGCACATCGTGGCAGCGTGGGGCAGATCGAGCGCGTTCTCCACGCCTGCGTACGCGGGCGTGAGGACCGAACCGATCGGACCGGGATAGACCCAGCCGTAGGGGTGACCGCCCACGTTCTGGTAGACCGGGCAGTGGTTCATGCAGGCGCCGCAGCGGATGCAGCGCAGCGCCTCGCGCAGCTCGGATCCGAGCACGCGCGTGCGCCCCGAGTCGACGATGACGATGTGGAATTCCTCCGGACCGTCGGTGTCGCCGGCCTGCTTCGGTCCGGTGGTGAAGCTGAGGTAGTTGCTGATCGACTGCGCGGTGGCCGAGCGCGTGAGCAGGCGCAGGATGAAGGACACGTCCTCCAGCGTGGGCAACACCTTCTCGATTCCGGCGATGGCGACGTGCACACGCGGCATGGTGGTGCTCATGCGGCCATTGCCCTCGTTGGTGACGATCATGGTGGTGCCGGTCTCGGCGACGAGGAAGTTCGCGCCGGTGATGCCCATGTCGGCAGTGAGGAAGTGCGGACGCAGCATCTCGCGCGCCTCGCGCGTCAGTTCCGAGATGTCGGTCTTGCGCGCACGCCCGTGCCGCTGCTCGAACAGATCGGCGACCTCGTCCTTGGTGCGATGGATCGCCGGCGCGATGATGTGAGAGGGCGTGTCGCCGGACTGCTCGATGATGTACTCGCCCAGGTCGGTTTCGCGCACCTCCACGCCGCCCGCCTGCAGGTACTTGTTCAGGCCCGACTCCTCCCCCAGCATGGACTTGGACTTGATCGCCTTGCGCACACCGGCGGCCCTGGCGATCTCGAGCACGATGCGGTTCATGTCCTCCGAGGTCTCGGCCCAGTGCACCCGGGCTCCGCGCGCGCTGGCATTGCGCTCGAACTCCTCCAGCAGGAAGTCCAGGTGCTCGAGAGCGTTGTCGCGCACCTGCCTGGCGGCTTCGCGTATGTCCTCGAAGTTGTCCAGTTCGCCGACCGAGGCCACACGTCCCACCACCATGCGCGAGCGCAGGTTGGACAGCGCCTTGCGCAGATGAGGGTTGGCCAGCGACTCGGCGGCGCGTTGCCTGAAGCTGCGGGCGCGCAGTTCCATCTCAGCCCTCCTCGCCCGTCGTGCCGGCCAGCACCTCTGCCACGTGCAGGACCCTGGTACGCACGTCACCCCGCCGGCGCATGCGCCCCTCGATGTTGAGCATGCAGCCAAGATCGCCGAGCACCACCGCGTCCGTCCCGGTGGACTGCACGTCGTCGCACTTCTGGTCGCAGATCCGTGCGGAGATGTCGCCGAACTTCACCGAGAAGGTGCCGCCGAAGCCGCAGCACTGCTCGGGCGTGCTCATCTCCTCGAGCACCAGGCCGGGAACCTTGGCGAGCAGTGCACGCGGTTGCGATTTCACGCCCATTTCGCGCAGGCCCGAGCACGAATCGTGGTAGGTGACGGTGCCCTGGAACGTTCCGGGCACCTGCTCGATCCTGAGCACGTTGACGAGGAAGTCGGTCAGCTCCCAGGTACGTGCGATCAGCCACTCCACGTCGGCGCGCGCCTGCGGCACGTCGGACAGCAGCTCTGGGTAGTGCGCCTTGATCATGCCGCTGCACGACCCCGAAGGGATCACGACGTAATCGCAGTCCTTGAACTCGCCGAGGACCTTGCGCGCCAGAGCCTGCGCCGAGGCGCGGTCTCCCGAATTGTAGCCGGGCTGCCCGCAGCAGGTCTGGCTGGCGGGCACCACCACTTCGCAACCCGCGCTTTCCAGGAGTTCGAGGGCGGCGAATCCGATGCGCGGACGCATGAGATCGACGAGACAAGTGACGAACAGACCGACGCGCATGATCAGACGGAGAATGAGGGACGGAACGGGGGCCGGAACGGCGGCGCATCATAGCACGCGGGCGTCGACCCGCCGGTGATCGCGCGTGCGGGCCCCGAAAACACGAGGCCCCGCGCGTGGCGGGGCCCGTTCGGGATGCAGGCGCCGGCGCGCGCTACATCATGCGCGCACGCGGAGAGGCCGCGGCCGGCGTCAGGTCCAGCGTCTCCACCCACTGCTTGATCCGGTTGGCATCGGCGATCCGGGTGACCTTCCCGAGCGAATCGAGCAGGACGATGATGACCGGCTTGGCGGCGATTCGCGCCTGCATCACCAGGCAACGGCCCGCCTCGCTGATGTAGCCGGTCTTGGACAGGCCGATGTCCCAGGTACCGCTGCGCACCAGCGCATTGGAGTTCTGGAACGCCATCGCCCGCGCGCGGCGACGATCGTGCACGGCGAGCCGGACCGATTCGGTCGTGGTGAAGTCGCGGATCAGGCTGTAGTTGTAGCTGGCGTTGACCATGCGCGCGAGGTCGAGTGCGGTGGACACGTTGTTCGGATTCAGACCGGTCGCGTCCACGAAGTGCGTGTCCTGCATCTCCAGCTGGCGCGCCTTCTGGTTCATGGCGCCGATGAAGGCGCGCGCGCCGCCCGGGTAGTGGCGCGACAGTGCCGAGGCCGCCCGGTTCTCCGATGACATCAGCGCGAGGCGCAGCATCTCGCGACGGGACAGGCGAAGTCCGGGGCGCAGCCGGGAGGACGTGCCCTTGAGACGATCCACGTCTTCGCTGGTGATGGTGATGGACTCGTCCAGCGGCAGGCCGGCATCGAGCACGACCATCGCGGTCATGAGCTTCGTGATCGAGGCGATCGGCATGACCGCCTGGGTATTCTTGGCGTAGAGAAGGCTACCGTCCTCCTGGTCGATCACCACCGCGGAGGCGGCCACGAGATCCAGATCGTCTCCGGAAACGGTGGACGGAGACGCCACGAAATCGAGCTGCTGCTGACGCTGTTCGACAGAGGCACTGTCGGCCACCGGCGCACCGGTGATGATCACCGGGTCGGATACCTGGGCCGCGGCAAGCGCGGGCACCAGCGAAGCGAGAGCGAGAAATAGCCTGCAGCGCATCACAACCTCGTGAATCTTCTGACTGATCGTCCCTGACACCGTCCCGCGCCATCCTCTGCGCGCGCTGGACCCGCCGCCGAAGTGGCACATAACGACGGATGCCCGGGGAACTTAAAAGCAGAGACTATTCCACGCCGGCGCCAACGGAGTGAAAACTATCAAAGATCAGGCGCTAAGGCAACAATGTTAATGTTCTGACTAACAATGTTGCGCGCCAGGCTCGAGGCCGGGACCGGGGACTGTAAGAGCGCCCGACGAACGTCAACGCAACCTCGCCCGAACCGGTCAGGGTCTCAGCCGCCGATTGCGCGGCACACGAGAAGCGTCTTCTCCTGGCCCTTTCCGCTGCCGTCCGGATCGCCGATCGGCTCCAGGTCGCGCCGGTAGCCGTTCACTTCCCGAGGCTTGGCGAGGCGGGGAAGCGCCTTCTGCACCTGCGCGGGCGTCGCGTCGAGGATCAGGCCGAAGTCGTCGCGGCTGCCGTCCCGTCCGGGGGCAAAGTAGAACAGGTGGGCGCTCACCCCCTTGGCAAGGACGGCCTCCCCGACCTTGACGATCATGGCCTGGGCCTTCGAATCGATCGGTGGGGCCTCTCCGGTCAGCTTCAGGGAGCAGTTCTCGACCTCCTTGACGAGCTGGGCCGCGCTGAGCCCTTCGCCCGAGGCCGGCGCGGCGAACGCGCACATAAGGGCGAATGGAAGAAGACCGGACGAACGGGACATGCGTGCTCCAGGAGTCTGGGTCGGCGAGCGATGGCGGAGGATAACAGGCGAGGGCGCTCGCGGGGCGGCGCGACGATCGTGCCAGCGATCTGCCCGGCCTCGTGCGCCGGCGAGCGGCATCGCGGGGAACTCCTACACCTCGCCGGCCGCCTCGGCCTCGGCCGCTGCCCCGCGCTCGCGCTGCTGCAGGGCCCACATCTGCGCGTACGCACCGCCGCGGGCCAGCAGATCGTAATGCGTCCCGCGCTCGATGATGCGGCCGTGATCCATCACCAGGATCTCGTCCGCATCGACGATCGTGGACAGGCGGTGGGCGATGATCAAGGTCGTGCGCCCGCGCGCGATGCGATCCAGTTCCGCCTGGATCGCCTTCTCCGATTTCGAATCGAGCGCGGAGGTCGCCTCGTCGAACACGAAGATGCGCGGATTCTTGAGGATCGCGCGCGCGATCGCCACGCGCTGCTTCTCCCCTCCGGAGAGCTTGAGACCGCGCTCGCCCACCGGCGAGTCGTAGCCCTGCGGCAGGCTTTCGATGAACTGGTGGATGTGCGCCGACTGCGCCGCCGCGATTGCCGCCTCGCGCGGCTTGTCCGGGTCGCCGTAGGCGATGTTGTACAGGATGCTGTCGTTGAACAGCACGGTGTCCTGCGGAACGATGGCGATCGCCGCGCGCACGCTGTGCTGCTGCAGATCGCGCACGTCGCGCCCGTCGATCAGGATGCGTCCCGTGTCCACGTCGTAGAAGCGGAACAGCAGGCGCGCGAGCGTGGACTTGCCCGAACCGCTGTGCCCGACCACGGCCACGGTCTTGCCGGCCGGGATGTCGAAGCTCACGTCGAACAGGATCTGCCGGCGCGGATCGTAGCTGAAGCTCACGTGCTCGAAACGCACGCTCGCCTCTCCCGGCGGCAGCGCCTGGGCGCCGGCGCGATCCTCCACCTCCCGATTGACGTCGAGCAGGCGGAACATGCGGTCCATGTCGGTGAGCGACTGCTTCACCTCCCGGTAGACCATTCCGAGGAAATTCAGGGGAATGTAGAGCTGGATGAGCAACCCGTTCACCAGCACCAGATCGCCCAGAGTCAGTTCGCGCTTCACCACCCCCTGGGCGACGAGGATCATCAGCAAGGTGAGCGCGACTGCGATGATCAGGCTCTGGCCGATATTGAGAACCCCCAGCGAAGCCTCGTTCTTGACCTCGGCGCTCTCGAACTTGCGCAGGTTGTCGTCGTAGCGGCGCGCCTCCCACTCCTCGTTGTTGAAGTACTTGACCGTCTCGTAGTTGAGCAGGCTGTCGATCGCGCGCGTGTTCGCCTTCGAGTCCAGTTCGTTGGCGCGCCGGCGGAAATCCATGCGCCACTCGGTGACGGTGATGGTGAAGACGATGTAGATGGCCACCGCGGTGAAGGTCACTGCCGCGAAGCGCCAGTCGAAACGCGCGAGCAGCACCAGCGCCACCAGACTGAACTCGAGGATCACCGGGATGATCGAGAACAGCATGTAGTTGAGCAGGATGGAGATGCCACGGGTGCCGCGTTCGATGTCGCGTGTGAGCCCGCCGGTCTGGCGGTCGAGGTGGAAGCGCAAAGACAGCGAGTGCAGGTGGCGGAACACCTGCAGCGCGGCGCGCCGGATCGCGCGCTTGGCAACGCGCACGAACACCAGGTCGCGCAACTCCGCGAACAGCGTGGTGGACAGCCGCAGCAAGCCGTAGATCACCAGCAGCGAGAGCGGGAGCACGAGCACGGCCTGCCGGCTGTCGAGCGAGTCCACGATCCGCTTCATCACGAGCGGGACGCCGACGTTGGCGAGCTTGGCGGACACCAGGAAGGACAGCGCGAGCGCGACGCGCCACTTGAACTCCCACAGGTAGGGCAGCAGCGAGCGGATCACTGCCCAGTCGTTGCGGGCGTTGCCGCGGGAGCTGGCGGCCTCGGCGTGCGCGCCGCGATGTCGGTGCCGGGAAGTCATCGGGAGTAGGTGGGGGCGGCGCCTCTAGTTGCCAGCGCTGAATCCGAAGCGCACCCCGCCGTGCCGGTGTCCGTGCGGACCGCACCAATACCCGGCACACCCGAACGGATACCAGGCCCAGGGCGATCCGCCCCAGGGATACCACGGGTACGGATCCCACACCGACCAGCCCCAGTTGCCGTAACCCTGGTGAATGCTCCAGTGCAGCGTGACGCGTGGCGGGTTCTCGTCCCAGTAGTCCGGCAGGCCGCGGCCGCGTGCGCGATGCCGGTCCCGGGCGTCTTCCTGCCCGAGGTAGGGATCGGCGTCGGGTTCTGCAAATGCGGGCAGATCCTGTCCCAGCCAGCGCCGCGCCTCGCGGACACCGCCCTGTGCGGCCTGCTCGATCAGGGTCCGCGCCCGCTCGGGCTGGGGCGCAGGACCGGAAGCGAGCAGACGCCCGAGTTCGAACTGCGCCTGTGGGTGGCCGCTGCCGGCCGCCCGCTCGAACCACAGGGCGGCTTCGCGCGGCTCCCGCTTGGCCGCACCGGTTCCGTGGAGGTAGCGCAGTCCGAGCTGGAACTGGGTCTCGGCATCGCCCAGCTCGCCAGCCCGTCGCAGCCAGCGCAGCGCATGCCCGGCATCCCCTTCGCCCGTGCCCCGCTCGTGCAGCCGGGCGAGGGCCCGGGCCGCCCGTGCATCGCTGTCCGCGGCGGCAACGTATTCGACGATCGCGCGCTGGCGGTCGCCACGAGCCTCGGCGGCGCGCCCCGACAGGTAGTCGGCGCGTGCACCGGCCCCAATCAGGCTCAGGCATGTCAACAGGAGGACGCGAATCAGGCGCACGGCAGCAGGCGGCATGGCCCCTTCATTCTATCCTCGTGCCAAGCGCCCGGACGTGACGGCACCATGTCCTCCTATAATGCGGCTGCGCCCATCCAACGGGGGGAGACGTGCGAGAGATCGGTTCCGGCAGGCAGACTGGCGCGGCATTCTTATGGTGGCTCGTGGGGCTGGTGGCCATCGCGGGGCTCGCGGCCGCCGTCTGGATCTGGGCGATGTTCAGCTGGAGCTATTCCAATGGCGAGCGTGCAGGATGGGTCCAGAAGCTTTCCAGAAAAGGCTATCTGTGCAAGACCTGGGAGGGCGAGATGGCCATGGTGTCCCTCCCCGGCTCCGTACCCGAGAAGTTCTTCTTCACCGTGTGGAACGACGAGACCGCGGCGAAGATCAACGCAGCGATGGGCCGGCGCGTATCCCTGTACTACGAAGAGCACATCCTGCTGCCGACCAGCTGCTTCGGCGAGACGCGCCACTTCGTCAAGTCGATCAAGATCATCGAAGGCGGCGAACAGCCCCTGGAGATTCCGGGCGAGGCACGCGTACCCGGACGCGGTGAGCCCGCCCGGCTTCCGAGGCTCGGCACATCAGGCACGCCGGGCCGGGAGCCGCAGTGAGGCAAAGGCTGCCCGAGGCATCCCGCCGGCATCGAACCACGATTCAGCAGACACGAGCGCATCATGAGCACCATTGCACAGATCCAGGCCGACCACTACCGCATCGCCCTTCCCGTCACGCTGTCGGACAGCACCCACGGCGACATGACGCACTTCGAACTGATTACCGCGCGGGTGCGCGATGCCGATGGCGCGGAGGGAGTGGGCTACAGCTACACGGTCGGCTGCAACGGCGCTGCCATTCACGCCACCATCGTTCGCGACCTGGCAGCGCGCCTCCAGGGGCAGCGCGCCGACCTGATCGAAGCGCTATGGCAGAAGATGTGGTGGAGCACGCACTACGGCGGACGCGGCGGTGCCGCGTCGATGGCCATCGCCGCGGTGGACATCGCCCTGTGGGATCTCAAGGCGCGCAAGCTCGGCGTACCGCTGTGGACCCTGCTGGGCGGCAACGACGCGCGCGTGCCATGCTACGTCGGCGGCATCGATCTGTACTTCCCCCTCGAGAAACTGCTGGCGCAGACGGACGACAACCTGCGCAAGGGCTTCCGTGCCATCAAGATGAAGGTCGGCCGGCCCAGGCTGTCCGAGGACGTGGCGCGGGTGAAGGCCATGCGCGAACACCTGGGCGAGGATTTCCCGCTGATGGTGGACGCGAACATGCGCTGGACGCCCGACGAGGCGGTGCGCGCGGCGCGTGCCTTGCAGCCGGCGAACATCTACTGGCTCGAGGAACCCACGATCCCGGACGACGTCGAGGGCCACGCCCGCGTGGTGCGCGAGGGCGGTGTCCCGGTCGCCACCGGCGAGAACCTGCACACGCTCTACGAGTTCAGGCAGATGATCGCCGCGGGTGCGGTCACCTTCCCGGAACCGGACGTCACCGTGTGCGGCGGTATCAGCGGCTTCATGAAGGTCGCGAAGCTCGCCGAGGCATTCAACCTGCCGGTCACCTCTCACGGCGCCCATGACGTGACCGTGCACTGCCTGGCGGCGGCGCCGAACCGCTCCTACCTCGAGGCGCATGGATTCGGGCTGGACCGCTACATCGCGCATCCGCTCGAGATACGCGACGGCTTCGCCGTCGCACCCGAGCGCCCGGGACACGGCATCGAATTCGACTGGAAGGGCCTGAGCGCCTGCAAGGCATGAGCGTGCGCGCCACGCGCGCGTGGCCGTCATGACGAGCGCAACCGGCCTGCCAGCCGGGATGCAGGTGATCGTACGCGACTGGCTCAACGCCAATCATGTGCTGTTCCTGCACGAGCAGAACGTTCTGATCGACAGCGGCCACCTGAGCGGCCTGGCAACGACACGGCGCGAGGTCTCGCGCCGGCTCGCTGGACGCACGCTGCATCTGCTGGCGAATACGCACTGTCACAGCGACCACATGGGCGGCAATGCAGCCCTGCAGCGCGAGTACCGCTGCCGCGTGCTGATCCCCGAGGGCGAGGCCGCACGCGTGCGGGACTGGGACACGCGCGCCCTGTGGCTGGATTACGCAGGCCAGCGCGCGGAGCGCTTCGCCTTCGATGCCACCATCGGCTGCGGCACCACGATGCGATGGGGTGGACTGGATTGGCAGGCACTGGCAGCGGCGGGCCACGATGACGGCGCACTGATGTTCTTCTGCCGGGAGGAAGGCATCCTCATCTCCGGCGACGCGCTGTGGGAGCGGGGATTGGGCGTCGTGCTGGCCGATCCGCCCGGCGGCCTGGCGGCGGCTCGACGCACGCTCGAATTGATCGCGACCCTCGATGTCCGGCTCGTCGTCCCCGGCCATGGAACCCCGTTCAACGACGTGCGCGCGGCGCTGAGCGCCTGCCACGCGCGCCTGGATGCGCTCGAAGCCGACCCGCGGCGCCTTGCGCGAAGCACGCTGAAGACCATGCTGTCGTTCGCCGTCCTCGAACGCGGGGAAATGACCGAAGCAGATGCCCGGGCTGTGGTGAATGCCGCGCCGATCTATCGCGAGTACAACGAGCGCTTCCTGAAGCAGCCGCCCGAGCAGCTGTTCGATGCGCTGCTGCTGGAACTGGAGCGGGCGGGCGCACTCACGCGCGCGCAGGGGACGATTCGTCCGCAGGCCTGAGGGCTCAGGCGCCGGCGCGATCCTGGCCTGCGCGCGTGAGCAGGGCCGACAGAGGGGCGTGGTCCGAGATGCGCGCCCAGTGCATGCCGCGATGCACGTGCGCGATCTTGACGCGGAAGCCGCGCACGTAGATGCGGTCCAGGTGCAGCATCGGCAGCATCGCGGGGAAGCTGCGCGCCGGACCGCGCCCGGATGATTCGAACACCTCCGACAGGTTCAGCGAGCGCTCGAGCATGTGACTCGCGCGCCGGGTCCAGTCGTTGAAGTCGCCGGCGATGATGAGCGGCGCATCGTGCGGCACCAGCCGGTCGATGCGGTTCACCAGCGCGCCCAGCTGGCGTTCGCGCCAGGCGCGGAACAGCCCCAGATGCACGTTGATCGTGTGCAGCGGCTGGGTCCAGCCGGGGATTCCGATCTCGCAATGGAGCAGTCCGCGGCGCTCGAGCTGGTGCGCCGACACGTCCTCGTTGTCCCAGCGCGATATCGGAAACTTCGAGAGGATGGCATTGCCGTGATGGGAGTCGTCGACCACGGCATTGCGGCCGTAGGCGAAGTCGTCCCACACCTGATCGGCCAGGAACTCGTACTGGGGCGACGTGGGCCAGTTGGCGAGCCGCTCGGCATGGCGGGCGTGGAATCCGACCACTTCCTGCAGGAACACGAGGTCCGGCTCGACCGCCTGCAGCCGTTCGCGCAGATCATGCAGGGAAAGACGCCGGTTGAACTGGGGAAATCCCTTGTGAATGTTGTAGGTCAGCACGTGCAGCGACTGCTGGCCCTTGCGTCGCGCCTGCACGCCTTCGTCGGCCGATTCGCCCGCATGCGGGTTGGCGGCCTGCTCGTTGTCTGACTTCATACCCCTGATCGTGTCATGGCGGGCAATCGCCGGATCGCCTCCGCATTGCTCCAGGAGAAGCAGCGCTCCGCCGCATCCTCCCATGGCAGCCATTGGGATGCCAGATGTTCGCGCGGCGCAATACGGACCGGCAAAGCCTCGGGCAGCCGCAATCCGAACACGTGCTCCACATTGTGCGTCACGCCCGGCGCGTAACGCCCCCGCCACTGCGGGAAGATCTCGTACTCGTTGCGCAGCCGCCAGTCCCGCAGATCGTGCTGCCTCGCGTCCAGTCCCGTCTCCTCGCAGACCTCGCGCACGGCCGTCTGTTCGAGGGTCTCGCCTTCGTCCTGGCTGCCCGTGACCGACTGCCAGAAACCGGGACGGTCGGCACGCTCCAGCAGGAGCACCCGTAGATCGGGCGTGTGGATCACGATCAGTACCGAGCGCGGGATCTTGTAGCGGGTCGCCATGAAATGCGTTACGCCACAGATGTCACGGATGGCACGGAGTTTCCGTTGCAGTCCCGTTCTCTGAGTTCTCCGTGTTCTTTGTGTCCACTGTGGCCAGAGCCCTTCATGGCTTCTCTGGGGTACGCACCCGGATGTGCAGTTCGCGCAGCTGCTTCTCGTCCACGTCACTGGGCGCCCGGGTCAGCAGACACTGGCCGCGCTGCGTCTTGGGGAACGCGATGACGTCGCGGATCGAGGTGGCGCCGCTCATCAGCGTGACGATCCGGTCGAGGCCGAACGCGATACCCCCGTGGGGCGGCGCGCCGTACTGGAGCGCATCGAGCAGGAAGCCGAACTTCGCCCTTGCTTCGTCTTCCTGGATGTTCAGTGCGCTGAACACCTTGGACTGCACGTCCTGGCGGTGAATACGCACCGAGCCCCCGCCGATCTCCCAGCCGTTGAGAACCATGTCGTAGGCCTTCGACAGCGCCTTGCCGGGATTGCCGTCGAGGAAGTCCTCGTGGCCGTCCATCGGCGAGGTGAACGGGTGGTGCAGGGAATCCCAGCGCTTCTCTTCGTCGTTCCATTCGAACATCGGGAAATCGAGCACCCACAGCGGCTTCCAGCCGCTCGAGGCGAAGCCCTTCTCGTGACCGATCTTCGCGCGCAGTGCCCCCAGCGACTCGTTGACCACCTTGGCCTTGTCGGCGCCGAAGAAGATCAGATCGCCGTCGCGCGCACCGGTGCGTTCCAGCACGTGCGCGAGCGCGGCGTCGGACAGATTCTTCACGATAGGCGACTGCAGCCCTTCCCGGCCCTTGCCCGCATCGTTGACCTTGATGTAGGCGAGCCCCTTGGCACCGTAGATGGTCACGAATTGCGTGTATCCGTCGATCTCGCCGCGCGTGAGTCCGCCGCCGCCCGGCACCCTGAGCGCGGCCACCCTGCCCCCGGCCATGGTGGCGGCGCTGCTGAACACCTTGAACTCCACGTCCCTCATGACGTCGGTCAGTTCGGTCAGTTCCAGCGAGACGCGCAGGTCGGGCTTGTCCGAGCCGTAGCGCGACATCGCCTCCGCAAACGGCATGCGCGGGAACGGCGTGGGCAGGTCGATCGCCATCGCCTCCCTGAACACCGACACGATCATCTGCTCCATCAGGGCGGTGATCTCACCCACGCCGAGGAAGGAGACCTCGACGTCGATCTGGGTGAACTCGGGCTGGCGGTCGGCCCGCAGGTCCTCGTCGCGGAAGCACTTGGTGATCTGGTAGTAGCGGTCGAAGCCGGCGATCATCAGCAGCTGCTTGAACAGCTGCGGCGACTGCGGCAGCGCGTAGAACTGACCCGCGTGCATGCGGCTGGGCACGAGGAAGTCGCGCGCGCCCTCGGGCGTGGACCGGGTCAGCATGGGCGTCTCGACGTCGATGAAGCCGTGAGCGTCCAGGTAGCGGCGCACGGCCATCGCCACGCGATAGCGCAGACGCAGGTTGCGCTGCATCTCCGGGCGGCGCAGGTCGATGACGCGGTGTTCCAGACGCACGTTCTCGCCCAGCGTCTCCTCGTCGAGCTGGAACGGCGGCGTGAGCGAAGCATTCAGGATCTCGATGTCCTTGGCCAGCACCTCCACCGCGCCGCTCACCAGATTCGGATTGACCGTCCCGGCAGGTCGCTCGCGCACCCGTCCGCTCACGCGCACGACGTACTCGCCGCGCACGCGATCGGCGGTCGCGAAGGTCTGCGGCGTGTCGGGATCGATCACCACCTGCACCAGGCCCTCGCGGTCGCGCACGTCGATGAAGATGACGCCGCCGTGGTCGCGGCGCCGATGCACCCAGCCGAACAGCGTGACGGTTTGGCCAAGGAAACGTGTGTCGATCAGTCCGCAGTACTCGGTGCGCATTTGGTCCTGTCTGTTCAAGGAATTTCGGAGGCCGCCGCCCATCCGGGCAGCGGCGGTGTTTGCATCAGGGCAGCGCAGCCGGGGAACGGCGCGCCACGACCGGGGTCGCCGGCGCAGCGACGCCCATCGACACGACGTACCTGAGCGCGGCATCGACCGACATGTCCAGTTCGATCACCTGCTCGCGCGGCAGCATCACGAAGAAGCCCGAGGTCGGGTTCGGCGTGGTGGGCACGTACACGCTCACGTAGCCCTCGCGCAGGTGGTTGGCCACGTCGCCGCCCGGCGTACCGGTGACGAAGGCGATGGTGTGCATGCCGCTGCGCGGATACTCGATCAGCACTGCCTTGCGGAAGGCCTGGCCGCTGCTCGACAGCAGCGTGTCGGAAACCTGTTTGACGCTGTGGTAGATCGACTTCACCACCGGGATGCGCGTCAGGCTCGCTTCCCACAGGCCCAGCATGCGCTGGCCGATGATGTTGGCGGCCAGCAGCCCGGTGATTAGCACCACCGTCATCGAGAGCAGCACCCCCATGCCCGGCACGTGCAGGCCGAACAGGCTGCGCGGCTGCCACGCCTCGGGCAGCAGCAGCAGGGTCTGATCCATGGTACTCACGATCAGACTGAGGACCCACCAGGTGATCGCCAGCGGAAGCCAGATCAGCAACCCGGTGACGAAGTACTTCTTCATGGACGTGCGCGCGCCGGGCAGTGTTGACGAGGCGACTGCGCGGCCGCTACTGGCAGGCCCCGCAGGCGCCGGTACCGCAGGCTGGGGCAGCCTCCCCGGTGCCCGATCCGGATTCGCCCTTGCTCTCCGGCTTGGCCTCGTCCGCGCCCTGGGATTTGCCGGTGCCGCCGGCGGGTTTCGATCCGTGCTTGAAGTCAGTGACGTACCAGCCGCTTCCCTTGAGCTGGAACCCGGCGGCGGATACCAGCTTGACCATCTCCGCCTTGCCACAGGACGGGCAATCGGTGATCGCGGGATCGCTCAGCTTCTGCAGATACTCCTTCTCAAAGCCGCAGACCCGGCAGCGGTATTCGTAGATCGGCATCTCTCCCTCGCGAATGCTTGGAAAAACACGGGATTATACCGAAGCGCCCGGGTCTCCCGGAATCCATCCGGCAGAACGGCCTCAGCCCCGGCCCGAGCGCCAGATCGAGAACAGCAGCCAGGCCCCGCCGAGGAAGGCAAGCGTGAAGCCGAGGAAACCGAACAGCGGCAGGCCGAACAGCGTCGGCCCGCCCTGCACTGTCATCACGATAGAGGAGCCGACGATCAGCGCCGCCGTGACGATGCCCACGGTCAGGCGGTTGGCGCTGCGGTCGAGCTGGTGGCCGAAGCGGTCGAGCCGCTTCAGGTCCATCTCCAGCTTGAAATGCCCGCGCCGCAGGGCCTTGAGCAGGTGGCGGGCGTCGCGCGGGGCGCGGCCGGCGATCGAGGCCAGCTCGAGCATATGCCGGCGCGCGCTCTGCAGCAGCGCGCGCGGTCGGTAGCGCTGCGCCACCAGGCGCTGCAGGAAGGGCGTCATGTGCGAGACCAGCTGGAACTCGGGATCGAGCCGCCGGCCCAGGCCCTCCAGAGAAATGAGGGCCTTGAACAGCATGGCCAGGTCGGACGGCAGCACGATCGAGTGGCGGCGTACGATGGCGGCGATCTCCTGCAGCAATGCCGCCAGCCGGACGTCCTTGAGCGCCACGCTGTCGTAGTCGAAGATCAGGTCGGCGACGTCGCTGGCCAGGCGCGTCTCGTCCACCTCGCCGTCGCGCACCCACTCCAGCAGCACCTCCACCACGTCGCCCTCGTTGCGTCGCGTGAGTCCGAACAGCATGTCCACGATCTGGCGCCGCCGCTCGGAGCCGAGCCGGCCGACCATGCCGAAGTCGATGATCGCCAGGCGGTTGCCCGGCAGGTAGAAGACGTTGCCTGGATGCGGATCCGCATGGAAATAGCCGTGCTCCAGGATCATGCTGAGCACGGCGTCGGCGCCGCGGCGCGCGAGCAGCCGGCGATCCAGGCCGGCCGCCTCGACGGCCGCGAGATCGGTTCCCGGGATGCCCTCGATGCGGTCCTGCACGTTGACGCTCTGGCGCGTGTAATCCCAGTAGATGCGCGGGATAACCACGTTGGGGTCATCGGCGAAGTTCTCCGCGAAGCGCTGCTGGGCGCGCGCCTCCAGCGCCAGGTCCAGTTCGCGCTGGATGGAGCGGCCGAACTCCGCCACCATGCGTACCGGCTGGAAGCGCCGCGCCTCCGGCATCTCCGACTCGACCAGCGCCGCGATATTGCCCAGGATGCGCAGATCGGCCTCGATCTTGGGCCGAATGCCCGGGCGCATCACCTTGAGCACCACCGGCGTGCCGTCCTGCAGCCGCGCACCGTGCACCTGCGCGATGGAGGCCGCGCCGAGCGGTGTCGGTTCGACATCGCGAAACAGGGTCAGCGGCGAGGCACCCAATGCCTCCTCTAGCTGGGGCAGCAGAGTGGCGAACGGCACCGGCGGCACCTCGCTCTGCAGGCGCTCGAACTCGGCGATCCATTCCGGCGGCAGCAGATCCACGCGGGTCGCCAGGACCTGACCGAGCTTGACGAAGGAGGGACCGAGTTCGACCAGCGCCATGCGCGCCCGAGCGGCCGCGCTGAGCTTGAGGACCGGTTCTCCCGGGCCCTTGCGCAGGACCTGTCCGGCGCGCTCCAGTGCGCCGGTGATGCCGGCCCGACCCACGAGGTCGCCGAAGCCGTGGCGGATGAGGACGGAGGCGATGTCGTGCAACCGGGGCAGGTCGCGCATCGCGTGCAGGGCATCACTGAGCATGGGCCGCATTATCCGTCATGCCCGGCCGGGATCCAGAGGCTTGGCGAAGGCCTCCCCTGTCGGCGCCCGATCCCGACTTACACCGAAGCGGCGCTCAGGACTTGTCCTGGCGCTCCTTGCGCAGGGCTTCCGACATTCCGGCCAGAATGCCGCTGGCCATCGCGGTGAAGCGTTCCCCGAACAGGCGCGCGGCTTCCATTCCCGCCACCGCGCCTTCGCTCATTGCGCTGGTCACACGCGCCGAGAACTCCCGCGCCGTCTGGGACACCACGCGGCCGGTGTCGGTGCCGGCGTTCTGCAAATGCGCCGAGAGGCTCTCCCACTCCGACTTCACCGCCCCGCCAGTGGCCTGCGAGATGTCGCGCACCGCGGACAGCAGATCGCCTTCCATCGAGCGCATGCGCTCCAGGCCCTGCCTGAGCTCGGTGTCGGTGAACTCCCGCCCGCGTGCCGACATCTCCTTGAGCGCCAGGCTGGAGGCGTGCGCCGCCTTGCTCACCGCCTGATCCATCCCGGCGAAGGCCTCGGACAGCGCCTCGCGCACGTCGCCGCCGCGCCGCTGCGCGCCGAGGCTGATGCCCTCGGTCATCGCCCGCATCACCTCGCGCATCCCGTGCAGGTCGAGGCGGCGCGCCTGCAGCGCCTGCAGCGTCAGTTCGCGCACCCGCTCGCGGATGGCCTCTCCCGAGGCGACCGATTCGCTGGCGGCCTGTCGGATCGATTCCCCGGACGTGTCGTGCTCGCTCATGCTGCTTCCTCCGTGAACTGCGGCGGCGTGCCTTCGGTTATGCTACGCGCCTGCACGCGAGCCTGCTCGCCTGCCCGCATTCTGCCCGCACCCCGGACACGAGACCGTTCCATGCCCCCTCCCCTGCGCGCCGCCGTGATCGGCGCCGGCTACCTCGGCAACTTCCACGCCCAGAAGTACGCCGCGCTCGACGGCGTGGAGCTGGTCGGCGTGGCGGACACGGATGCGGCGCGCGCACGCGACGTGGCGCAGCGCACTGGCAGCAGCGCGCACACCGACTTTCGCGACCTGCTCGGGCGCATCGACGCCGCCTCCATCGTGGTGCCGACCGAAGGGCACTTCGAGGTGGCGCGCGCCTGCCTGGAGGCAGGGGTGCACATCCTGGTGGAGAAGCCGGTCACGCGCACGGTCGAGGAAGCGCATGAACTGGTACGGCTCGCGCGCGACCAGGCACGCGTGTTCCAGGTGGGGCACCTGGAGCGCTTCAACCCGGCGATCCTGGCGGTGCGCGAGCAGATCAGCCGGCCGCTGTTCATCGAATCCGAACGCCTGGCGGTGTTCAAGCCGCGCGGCACCGACGTCAACGTGGTGCTGGACCTGATGATCCACGACATCGACCTGATCCTGAGCCTTGTGCGCAGCGAGATCAGCGACGTGCGCTCGAGCGGCTTCGCGGTGCTGACCGACGCGGTGGACATCGCCAATGCACGCATCGAGTTCGAGAACGGCTGCGTGGCCAACGTCTCCTCCAGCCGGGTGAGCCAGCAGTCGGTGCGCAAGCTGCGCATCTTCCAGCCCGACCAGTACCTGTCGATCGACTGCGAGAAGTTCCACGTGCGCAGCGTGCACAAGCTCGGCGACGGCGTGGGGGCGGACGGCATGCCGCGCATCCTGCCCGGCGAGCAGCAGTTTCAGAAAGCCGATCCGCTGCTCGCGGAGATCACCGCCTTCGTGCAGACGGTGCGCGAAGGCGGCGAGCCGGCGGTCTCGGGCGAGGACGGCCGCCGCGCGCTGGAGGTGGCCCTGAAGATCTGCAATCAGATGAACGTGACGCTGAACGCCGTCACCGGCACACGGGAGAACGGCCTGTGAGCGCTTCCGAACCGATCCCGATGCTCGACCTGAAGGCCGAGTACGCGCTGTTCGAACCGCAGTTGACGCAGTCGCTGCTGGGCGTTCTGCAGGCCGGCCAGTTCGTGCTCGGGCCGCAGGCCACCGCGCTGGAGCGCGAGATCGCGCAGTACTGCGGCGTCGGACACGGCATCGGCGTGGCCAACGGCACAGACGCCATCCACCTGGTGCTGCGCGCGCTGGGCATCGGTCCCGGCGACGAGGTGATCGTGCCGTCCTTCACCTTCATCGGCACCAGCGAGCCGGTGGACTACACCGGTGCCACGCCAGTGTTCGTGGACGTCGATCCGCGGACGTTCAACATCGACGTCGACGCGGCCGAGCGCGCCATCACGCCGCGCACCAGGGCGCTGATCGCGGTGCATCTGTTCGGCCAGTGCGCGGAGCTGCCGCGGCTGAAGGCGCTGTGCGACAGGACAGGCATCGCCCTGGTCGAGGACTGCGCGCAGTCGATCGGCGCCGACTTCGCGGGAAAGCGCTGCGCGAGCTGGGGCGTGGCCGGCTGCTTCTCCTTCTACCCGAGCAAGAACCTAGGGGCGTACGGCGACGGCGGCATGGTAGTGACCCAGGACGCGCGCCTGGCCGAGGAGATCCGCGTGCTGCGCAACCATGGCAGCCGCGCGCGCTACCACCACCACGTGATCGGCTACAACTGCCGGCTCGACGAGATGCAGGCGGCGGTCCTGCGCGTGAAATTCGCGCACATCGACCAGCTCAATACGCTGCGCCGCGAGAAGGCGCACGGTTACAACCGTCGACTGGCCGGCAGCGGCGTGATCACCCCGCACGAGCACGGCCAGGGCACGCACGTCTATCACCAGTACACCCTGCGCCATCCGAAGCGCGACGCGATCAGGGTGGCGCTGGAAGCCGGGAAGATCGGCGCGATGATCTACTATCCGATCCCGCTGCACCGCCAGGACGTGTACGCCGCGCGCGGCACGCCCGTCTCGCTGCCGCATTCGGACGCGGCAGCGGCAGAGGTGCTGTCGCTGCCGATGTTCCCGATGCTCACCGATGCCCAGCAGGATCGGGTGTGCGAGGTGGTGGCGAGTGCGGCGAAGGACTGCTGACCCCGCAGCCTCCCAGTTCTTTCCGTAGTGCTACATCGCACGCTTCGCGTGCTCTATTGCGGCGATGAAGGCCTGCCGATCCGCAGGCGAGACCAGTATCGACTTCCCTGCTCCGTACTCCACCCGCAGCCGCTCGAGAGACAGCGCCGGACTCGAGACCGGCGACCTGCTCGGTTCGACGCTCGTGATGGACGCAACGGGAATGCGCCAGGAGAACGGGCCGCTCCTGATGCGCAGGGTCCCGCTCTCGATCGAATACACCGTGCCGAGGAGGATCCACATGGGAAGAACTGCGCCGATCAGGACAACGACGATGGACACCGGCAAACCCGTGCCGGAGCCCTGCCGCACGGTTGCCGCCGCCGCCCACAGCGCGATCGCTGCGGCGATCACGAGAACGCACGACAGCCAGGTATCGATTTTCGAGCGGAAGATCATGGAGACACCTCCCGGTGGAGTCGGCGCCGGTGCCGATCGACAGCATGGCGGGCAGCGCTGGTGAGGCATGACGGCCGATGTTCATGCCGACCTACGCACTATCGCTGTGGCCGCTTTTTAGATCGAAGGTGCGAGTGTAGGGCGTGGCGTTGCCGAACAGAAAGCCCTTGACCGCGCCGAAGGGGGTAGGCGACGCCGCTCACCACCAATTGCGTGACGTTGCTGTGGGTGTTGACTCGACACTCCATCACGAGGAGCGTGCAAGTCGCTTCTCGAGAATGCCGCTCATCTGCGGATCCGGATCGATATGGCTGAGCGGATTCTGGTTTGCGTACGCAAGTCCCGACCCCACCAACACCCTGCGCGCACGGGTAAATTTCTTGTCGTATCAGACAAATCCCGCGCGCTGCCAGCGCTTCTTTAGAATGCTTTGCATGTCGGGCCACTGATCTTGTAAGAATATTACGGCATCCGAGGAACCCTGAGTCTTCGCCAAGGAAACTAGAGCCTCTACCACCGCCAGATTCAGCCCGATATCTTTCGAATCGGCGTGGGACATGAAGGTGGAAGCAAGATCAAGAGCTGCGCTAGCATCGCCGTTCGCAATTCTCGACAAGCAATCATCAATTAGTTCTCGGGTCGTCGAGTCGATAGCCATGCTGACCTCCTTCACTTACACTCGCTTGCACAATCTTGGTAGCACTTGATGTAGTTTGCACGCGCTCGGTCCATGCAAGCCCTATAAACATCGGCGATTCGACCGGTCGTCTTCCACCATACCTCACACTGCTTCTGGTCAAGATCATAATCCTTATCGCACGCGGCCTCGCAACGTTCACGCGCTACCTCAGATGACTCGCTTGCGAAAGGCCTGGTAAGCCAGTCAGGTAGCGACGGCCATCTCCAACCAGGATTTCTCGGCGTAAGATCAAACGGGTCGGGATGCCGGGGCTTTGGCTTCCATGGGAAAGGCATGCTAGGCGGCGGAACCGGTGAGGGCATCGGGACAGATTGCTTGCCATCCGGATCGATATAGCTCGTCGGATTCTGATTTGCGTACGCGTACGTATTGATCCCCCCTCCAACCCAATCGGATCACTCTCCACATACCTTCCGGTCTGCGGATCGTAGTCCCGGAAATAGTTGTAGTGCAGATTGGTTTCCTTGTCGAAGTACTGCCCGGGGAATCTCAGGTTCAGCGTGAAGA